>NZ_JABAEG010000002.1:0-1054960 GCF_023701965.1 Rhizobium sp. CG4
GCGGCCCATTATGAGGACGGTCGATGAGACCAACTCCCGTTCGGGCGCACGACCGCATGCTCCTCGGGGTGGCCACCTCGGGGAGCATCCAACTTCTCAAGCATTAAAGCATAAATCGGACAGACAACTCCTGCACTTGTTACAGGAGTCCAGGCCCAGCCCAAGTCATTGGGCTGAAAAGAGTCTATCCGTCACGCAGACGCGTGACGACTGGATTCCTGTGACAGGCACAGGAATGAGGGTCGGTTGGCGCAATATTTGAGCAAGACGAGCATCGATAGGTGACTTACCCCTCACCTGAAAAATCTATCACTTAGCAAGCTAAGATGATGATTTTTCTTCCTCTCCCACAGGGGTAGAGGTAAGGGCGCAAGCGGCAACCCGACCACCCTCATTCCCGCGCTTGTTGCGGGAATCCAGGCCAGCCCCAGTCTTTGGGCTGAAAAGACTCCTTCGCCGCGCGGACGCGTGACGGCTGGATGCCTGTGACATCCCCCTGTAAGCGGAACATCATCAAAGCTCCCTCAGAAGAGAACACCGGCTATGCAATAACGGCTTGAATTTTGCTCTTCCTGTGTCTGGCTCAGTCGATCTTCAGGTCTTATAAGATGCAATCTCCATGTCCGGGCTGTGCTTCGCGCAGACACTGCACGGATGCGGTTTATTGCGAGCCTGCGGACATATTCTCAACAATCCAAACGATATGACTGATCGCCGTTTCCAATGCTTCGCTTTACGAAATTGAAAATGGCACCGTTTTTTTCTTGAGCAAATTTTGAAAGGTTATTTGATGAGTGTGAGTTGGACCGATGCTGCTATTCTTGGTCTGCTGCAGGGACTGACGGAATTTCTTCCGGTTTCCTCCAGTGCGCATCTCAGGATTGCCGGTGAGTTTCTGCCATCAGGGGCAGATCCCGGCGCTGCCTTTACGGCAATTACCCAGATTGGTACCGAAGCAGCAGTCATCGTGTATTTCTGGAAGGATATCATGAACATTGCGGCTGCCTGGCTTCGTCAGGTGTTTCGCATGGGCGCTTATGATGAAGACAATGCCCGGATGGGCTGGCTGGTGATTGTCGGTTCCCTGCCGATCGTCATCCTTGGCCTGCTTTTCAAGGACAACATCGAGCATGGCTTGCGCAATCTCTACATCACCGCCGCCATGCTGATCATATTCGGCATAGCCTTGGGCGTGGCAGACCGCATCGGTCGCAAAACCCGCGGCCTTCGTTCGCTTGGATGGAGAGACGGCATCATATTCGGTTTTGCGCAGGCCATGGCGCTTATTCCGGGTGTGTCGCGTTCTGGCGGCACGATTACCGCCGGTCTGCTGATGGGCTATACGCGCGAAGCGGCGGCCAGATATTCCTTCCTTCTCGCAATTCCTGCGGTGTTCGGCTCCGGTTTCTACCAGCTGTTCAAGACGATGGGAGAAGATACACCCGTTGCAGCAGGACCAACGGCGCTTGCAACCTTGCTGGCGTTTCTGCTTGGTTATGCCGTCATCGTGGTGTTTTTGAAACTTGTGTCGACCAAGAGCTACATGCCCTTCGTCATCTACCGCATCGTGGTGGGCGCTCTCGTCATTCTGGGCCTGACGGCCGGCTGGTTGATGCCACTGTAACCCCGCACATGTCTCAGCGTTTTACGGAGCCCCATCCGGGTTCCGTAAAACCTTACAGTCCGTGGCGTGTCACCACGTATCAAAATCGTCGAAAAACGCCTGCAGCTGGCGGTTTACTCTGGGCCAGACGGCCAGCACATAGGGCAGCACCACCACATATTGGTAGGCCAGAACCAGAAAACCGGACAGGACAAAGCCGCCGATCAAGGCCAGCAGAATGCTGCTGGACACGCCGTAAAGGCCAAGCGCCACCAGCGCCAGCGCAATAACATACGACTTGTTGGTCAGGAACACCTGCGGTTTGAATATGCCAAGCATGGAACACACGCGCTGCAAACCATTGCGGTCATAGGTGAAATGCTGGCTGATATTATGGTTCTGGGCGGCGACCGTATAACCATCTCCCTTCAGCCGGTAGAGGCTGATGACACTCATCATATCGTCTTCACCAACGCTGACGGCAAAGGGCAGCTTGAACAGCTTTTCCTTGCCATCTTCAAAGCGCAAACGCACTTCGCTGGTTTCCCATTGTTCGCTCTGAACCGTGGAATAAACGTGGTTGTCGCCGTTGGCCATGTAGTTGTTATGGTGTTTTGTATAGATCTGGCTGTGCTGCTTGACGCGGGAGCCGACAACCCGGCCGGAGATACGCTCCGCATTAAATTCCACGCCATTGATGAAAACACGCTTTTCTTCGTCGCGTGGCATGACAATGCCATCACGATAGGTCGGCGTTGGTTGTGTAGTTTGAATTTCAGGCGCGAGAACTGCGGACATTGATTTAGCTACCCCTCTAATGTTGACAGTTTCGGATGCTCCCAAACGAAACAGTCCAGCCGAGGCCATTTACTCAGCCACAAAGGTTAGCGTTTTGAAAATCGCGGAGGGGGAAAACCCCTGTTACGGCGCCTGAGTGTGCCAAACTGATTTTTAGCGTTAAAAAACGATGGCTTTATTGCTCACAAATGAATGGGTTGTTGGGGTAAGTGCGGCACCAACCAAGACACGGGATCATGAACCCCTCACCTGAAAAATTGATCACTTAGCAAGCTAAGATGATGATTTTTCTTCCTCTCCCACAAGGGTAGAGGTAGGGGCGCGAGTGGCAGCCACATACTCCCCCTCATCTCTGTCCTCGGGCTTGCCCAAGGGATGTCACAGAGATCCAGGCCCAGCCCAAGTCATTGGGCTGAAAAGACTCTTCACGCCGCGCAGACGCGCGTCGGCTGGATGCCTGTGACAAGCACAAGGCATGAGGTGGAGAGTGGCGCGCCGTCTGAATTCCAATGCCGGTGGCGCGACGCCCAAAGCTGGACCGCAACACCCCAATGTGCTAGGTGAACGCCAGCAACAGCGTTGTTGCTCCCTCCGGGACGGCCCGGATGCGGCATTGTGTGATCGGGGACGGCCCCAAAAGAGGTCGCATGACATGCCACGTATCCCCTCCCTTTCCCGGTTCACCCTGACCAAAGGCGTTGTCCCCAAGCTGATCATTGCCTGGGCGGTTGTTGCGGCGTTTCAGCTGCAGTTCCACGCGCTGCTTGGCCCAGACATGTCCAACACTGTCGCCGTCATCAGTTTTGCCGTGCTGTTTGCCACGATTTTGATGGCGGCTTTTGGCGTGGTGCATGAGGCCGATGAACTGGCCCACCAACTGGGCGAGCCCTATGGCACGCTGATCCTGACGCTGTCGATCGTCTCCATTGAGGTGATCTTGATTGCCGCCGTGATGATGGGACCGGGCGAAAGCCCGACCATTGGCCGCGATTCCATTTTCGCCGTGATGATGATCATCATGAACCTTGTCACCGGCATCTGCCTGCTGGCAGGCGCAATGCGCTATGGCGAACAGGAATATAATGCGCCGGGCGCGATAACCTTCATCAGCATGATCCTGGTTTTGGCCGGCATTGCGCTGCTGCTGCCCAATGTGATTGGTGTGCGTGACGGCACCTTTACCAACGCGCAGGCCATCATGATCAGCCTGCTGACGGTGGCGGGTTACGGCGGTTTTCTGGTGCTGCAAATGGGCCGTTATCGCAGCGATTACATGCAGCCGGAGGCCGGCCAGATGTCCATTCTTTTGGCGCAGGCGCCACGCCGGTCAACGGGTGGTGACGACGCCAATTCCGCCGCCAATACCCGCAAAAACCTTGGCCATGCGATAAAGCTGGTGGCGCTTATGTTGCCCATCGTTCTGTTGGCGCATGACCTTGCCATCATCATCGACTACGGCGTGGTGAAAGCCGGCGCGCCGGTGGCGGTTGGCGGTGTGCTGATTGCCATTATCGTGTTTACGCCGGAATCGATCACCGCCGTCAAAGCAGCGCTGAACAATGAAACGCAGCGTGCCATTAACCTGTGCCTCGGTGCCTTTGTTTCCACCGTCGGGCTGACGGTGCCGGCTGTGCTGACGGTGGGTCTGTTGACTGGCAAGGTGGTTATCCTGGGCATTTCCGCCGTGGAAACCGTGCTGTTTGCGCTGACGATTGGCCTGACGGCACTGACCTATCTTGGCCACCGCACGTCAGCCGCACAAGGGTTGCTGCACGTTCTGCTGTTTGCGGTGTTTGGGCTGATGTTGTTTACCGCGTGAGGCCATGAACGCTGCCTAACGTAAGCGTATGTTACGTAAGGGCATCAGGGGCAAATGGCCGTTGCAATCTGCCCCTTCTGCGGTTAAGACACCAGCGCGCGGGACGACCCGTGCCACTGAAACGTTCCGGGGACGGCCCCTTTTTCCAACATGGAAACAGGCCGCCCGCATGAGCATTTTCACCCCTTTTATCCAAATCATTGGTCCGCAGTGTGTGCGCGCCCGGCAGTGCTGTGGCGCTGGCGAATTGCGTGTTCACGTTGCCATGGCCGCAGCACAGAGGAAGCCCCGTGGCCGGACCTGTTGAACAATTTGAAATCAAAAAAATCGTCGAAATCAGCCTTGGTGGCGTGGATATCAGCTTCACCAATGCCTCAGCCTCGATGTTTCTGACGGTTGCCCTTGCCACCGGTTTTCTGCTGCTGGCCACCGGCCGCCGGCAGCTGGTGCCCAGCCGCTGGCAATCCGGCGCGGAAATGCTGTTCGAGTTCGTGTCACGCACCTTAAAGGACAATGTTGGCAAACAGGGAATGCACTTTTTTCCCTTTGTTTTCACGCTGTTCATGTTCATTTTGACCGCCAATCTGCTCGGCATGTTTCCCTATGCCTTTACGGTGACGGCGCAGATCATCGTCACCTTTGGGCTGGCCGCTATGGTGTTTCTGACCGTGACACTTTACGGCTTTTACAAACACGGATTTGGCTTTTTGAAGCTGTTCAAGCCGGAGGGCGTGCCTGCCGTGCTGGCACCCATCATCATTCCCATCGAGCTGATTTCTTATCTGTCACGGCCGGTCAGCCACTCGGTGCGTCTGTTTGCGGTGATGTTGGCTGGCCACATTACGCTGAAGGTGTTTGCAGGTTTTGTGGTGTCGCTGGGCAGTTTTGGGGCGCTGGGTGTGGTTGGCGCCATCATGCCGCTGATGATGACGGTGGCGATTACCGCGCTGGAGTTTTTGATGGCGGTCATTCAGGCCTATGTGTTCACCATGCTGACCTGCATGTATCTGAATGATGCGCTGCACCCCGGCCACTGAGGCGGGGTTATGCGACGCCCGGCGGGGTGCAAGCTACGCCGGGTTTTCAGGCGGGCAGAAGTGGTTTGTCAAAATCGACCGATGTGTCGGTGCGACCATCGGCGGGGTAAGAAAACTGGCCAAATTCCCGGTAATTGCAACGCTGCCAGAAGCGCAAAGTCGCGTCCGCCAGCGCATCTGCATGCAGATAAGAGGTGGCGTAATCCAGCTGGGCGGCGCGCTGTTCCAGCAGGGGCACGATGCGGGTGCCAAGCCCCTGCCCGCGCAGCTGCGGCCGCAGATAGACCCGCACCAGCTGGCAGACCTCGTCGTGGTTTTGGTAGCGTTCACCCAGCCGTTTGGCCGTGCCGGGTTTGGCTGAAAATGCGTGCAGACCGCCTGTGGCAATCAGCCGGTTTTGCGCATCATACACCACGCAGAACGCGCCACGGTTTGCCGCGCTGTACCAGTTTTCTTCCGCCGGTTTCACGAGGGAATCCAGATCGGCGTGCCATACGGGGTTATAATCAATCGCGTAGGTGTCGCGGATCATCTCAAGGCAAAACTGCCGTGCGGCGGTGTAAACTGCGCGGTCTTCGCTGCGATCAAGGGTTTTTAGTGTCAGGCGGGAAAGATCGGTTGGCATGGCAGGCTCCGGTGGTTCGCCTTGCTTTAATGCTTGGTGTGAGGTGGGGCAAGGATTTGTGGTGGGGTGGCGACCGCTGGTGGTGAAGTACACAACCCCTCACCTGAAAAATCTATGACTTAGCGTTGCTAAGGTGATGATTTTTCTTCCTCTCCCACAGGGGTAGAGGTAGAGGCGCGAGTGGCGCGGCCTCGCTTCACCAGCACTGTTTGCCATATGTCTCAATGGGAGCTGACTTGCTGGAGTGGCAAGGCGCCCACCCATCTCTCCCCTTGTGGGAGAGAAAGCGATTTCAACATCTTGGGGCGAAGGGCCGCAAGTGTTAGAAATCGCAAGTGAGGGGTTTTTCCGAGGCCTCATCATCACCAGCTTCAACGAGAAAACAGGTTGCGCAACTCCAAAAACACAACTTATTTTTCAAATAGCTCTTTAAACCACCAAACGCACCACTACCTGCATAGTATCAAGTGTGCCGACCGCGCGCTGTAACCGAAGGTTTAAGATGGACCAGAAGAAGCCGGGTATCTTCGAACGTATCGAAACCTTTCTTCACACATGCTGGTGTGTGTTCATCATTCCCAGCTCCACACTTGCCGGCGCCTATATGGGCTTGCAGATGCACGGCATTGGCGGGGCTATCAGTCTTGGCTTTGCCGGTCTTATTGTCGGGACGTTTTTAGCATGGGTGCCATCGATAGCGTGGCATATCATCGAGGCTCTTGGGCACTAAGGCGTAGGCCGTCATCTTTACCCGCCGCCTAAGCCTCAGTATTGAGAGGGTATGATTCACTTTCGCCTCTCAACTAAAGACGACCTGCCGCGCATCATGGATATCTGGCGCCGTGCCGTTGATGCCACGCATGATTTTCTCGCACCTGACGATCGCGATGCAATCCAAGCGGAACTGGTTACATTTTTCCCGCAGATCAGCCTGCTACTGGCCGTTGATGACAATGATACCCCGCTGGGTTTCATGTTCCTGCATGACGGCCATATGGAGGCGCTGTTCATTGACCCGGATCAGCACGGCAAAGGCATTGGCAAAGCGCTGATCCAGCGTGCCGTAGCCGAGCATCCGGCCTTGACGACCGACGTTAACGAGCAGAACCACAAGGCGCTTGGCTTTTATGAACATCAGGGTTTTGAGCGCACCGGCCGCTCCACCCATGACGGCCAAGGCCGACCCTACCCGCTTATCCACCTGCGTTACAAAGCAGCGGTTTGAGGGGTTTGGGTTGGCAAGCCCAACCCCTCACCTGAAAAATCTATCACTTAGCAAGCTAAGGTGATGATTTTTCTTCCTCTCCCACAAGGGTAGAGGTAGGGGGCGCAAGCGGCGCGGCGCCCACCCATCTCTCCCCTTGTGGGAGAGAAAGCGATTTCAACATCTTGGGGCAACGTACCCAAGTGTTAGAAATCGCAAGTGAGGGGTTTTGCAACCAGCACAACACAGGACCACCATTCACGTCCGCAACCATGGCCGCGTTAGAGCTGCTGCCTAAAAGAGGCGTGCGACCCGATGGAAAATGTGACGGCTGATCAGGCCGGTTTTGCCGAACATGATGGTGATGACCGCCAGACACTGTCGGCATCGATATTCTCCGATGATGAGAAGGCCGACATTTTCGGCGCGGATGCCTTCAGCGCAGACGCTGCCACAAGTGGCTTGCCAGCAGAAGCGGAAACAGTCGCAACGGAGGTGGTCGTGCCGGATATAGGGGTGGACGCTAAACCCGTAATCGCCTCACCCCAGCCAGCCGTTGATGCCGACTGGGTGCTGGCGCGGCTGGCCGAACAGGCTGAGGCTGACATTGCAGACCTCTATGATGACAATGGCGATCTTTTGCCCGTCAAGGACTGGCCGGCGGTGTGGCGCACCGGGCTGGTGTCCGACGTGGAAATTACCGCGGTTTATGAGGGCCGTGGCGATGAGCGAAAGCTGGTTGGCCATGTGAAAAAACTGAAGCTGGTGGACCGCACCCGCCGCCTGGAAATGATTGGCAAACATGTGCGGGTCAATGCGTTTCAGGATGTGGTGAAACTTCGTGGCCTGAAATCACTGGCCGACCGGCTGGAGCGGGCCCGCAAGCGCGATGCCGAGGCAGACCCATGACCGGGGAAAGCCGCGTGCCGCCGCCCGGACATGGCCGGTTTGTGTGCCATCACCATCCCGTTTTTTCCAAGTTAAAGCACCTCCTGTTTTACCGCTTATCACCAGTTGGTGATAAATTGTGAACCGCTGTAAAAACCATTTTAAAACAGTATTTTACCACCGTAAAACTTGCCCTAACCAAGCGACCATTGGCTGGCATTTTCCGCGCATTTCCCGCCCATATCCCCAGCAGGAGACACTTATCATGACGGATGATATGGACCCCAGTATTGACCCCGATGATGAGATCATCACGCTGGCTGCCGCCTGCCAGTTTAACCCCAGACGCTGGAGCCGTTTGGCTTGGGACTGGGGCGTGGGAGAGTTGCAGGGTTATGACGGACCGCGTGGCTGGCAGGACGATATCAACGCGGTTATTTCCCGGCATTTGCAGGATCCGCAAAGCCGTTATCAGCCGCTGCAGATTTCTGTCGCGTCCGGCCACGGCATTGGCAAATCTGCCGCCATGGGCATGTTGTCCAACTGGGCGATGTCATGTTTTGAAGACTGCAAGATTGTGACGACGGCCAATACCGAGGGGCAGTTGCGCACCAAAACCGCACCGGAAATTGGCAAGTGGTTTCGCATGTCGATAACCGCCCACTGGTTTGATGTGCAGGCCATGGCAATCAAAAGCCGCGACCCGGAGCGTGGCGAAAGCTGGCGGCAGGATTTCATTTCCTGGAGTGAAAACAACACGGAAGCCTTTGCCGGCCTGCACAACAAGGGCAAGATCATTCTGCTGCTGTTTGATGAGGCCTCAAAAATCCACGACAAGGTGTGGGAGGTGGCCGAGGGCGCGCTGACCGATGAAAACACCATCATCATCTGGGTGGTATTTGGCAACCCGACGCGCAACAGCGGCCGTTTTCGCGAATGTTTTCGCCGGTTCCGGCATCGCTGGATTGGACGGCAGATTGACAGCCGCACGGTGCCCGGCACCAACAAGCAGTTTTTGCAGCGCATGGTCGATGACCACGGCGAAGACAGCGATTATGTGAAGGTGCGCGTGCGCGGGCAGTTTCCCTCGCAATCTGCCATGCAGTTCATTTCGGCCGATGATCTGGATCGGGCGCGTGCCACGCATCTGCGGCCGGCGCAATATGCCTTTGCGCCCGTGATCATTGGCGTCGACCCCTCCTGGACGGGTGAGGACCCGACTGTCATCATGCTGCGGCAAGGGCTTTATTCCAAACGGCTGGCCACCATTCCGCGCAATGACAATGATGTGGAGGTGGCCATGCTGGTGGCACGGTTTGAGGATGAATATCAAGCCGATGCGGTGTTTGTGGATGCCGGTTATGGCACCGGCATTGTCAGCGCCGGCACCACCATGGGCCGCACATGGCAGCTGGTGTGGTTCGGCTCAACCAAGACAATCGACCCCGGTTATTACAACATCCGCGCCTATATCTGGGGCCAGATGAAACGCTGGATCAAGGCTGGCGGGGCAATCGATCCGCACAATGAAACGCTTTACCAGGACCTTGTCGGCCCGGAAACCGTGGCGCGCATGGATGGCAAAATCCAGCTGGAAAGCAAACAGGACATGAAGGCGCGCGGCATTCCATCGCCCAATGAGGGTGACGCGCTGGCGCTGACCTTTACCCAGCCGGTGGCCAAGAAAACACGCGGCCCCAAACCGGTGATGCTGCCGGATGGGACTGTTGTCTATGACAAGGGCGTTGCCCGCGCGCAGATGGACTATGATCCGTTGAGTGGGTGATGTGCGGCTTGGTTGGGCTGCAGGTCTCTCGACGTCATCCTCGCCCTTGTGGCGAGGATCCAATCACGCCAGCCAAACATGTTGCGCTTGCTGATATGTGGTTGGATCCTAGGGACAAGCCCTAGGATGACGATGGCAGTGGATATAGGCGCCACCGCACACGGCATTGATGCAATGCTGCTCTCCTGCTAAACCTTTGGTTATGACTTGTTACCCAAAACCACACAACATTCGGGAACGATACGCGGCGGGCGAACGGCACTTTTCGGATCTCGACGACGACGATGACTGCTATTACGATTTAACGGGCGCTGATCTGCGTGGCGCTGTCTTTTGTGGCAGCCGCTTTATTGGCGATTTCACAAATGCCAATCTTGAAGGAGCGGATTTTTCGGGCTGCCCCATCAAAACCAGCATTTTTACGGGTGCAAAGCTGGCCAACGCAACGTTCTATCAGGCGGCGATTTGTGGCACCAATTTCCTGGGTGCAGACTTGCGCGGCGCCAACTTTCTGGAAGCTGATTATTACGGTTACAGGTTTAAAAGCGGCGATCTACCAGACCATTGAGATGGGATAAGCCACGATGGATGCCGCGACCTCCCTCATCTCTGTGCTTGTCACAGAGATCCAGTCATCCCCAGTCTTGGTGATGGAAGAGTCTTTTCGTCACGCAGACACGTGATGGCTGGATTCCTGTAACGAGTACAGGAATGAAGGGTGGTTGGGGTGGCCCTCAGTGGCAAATAATGAGCAGTGCGCAAAACCCCTCACCTGAAAAATCTATCACTTAGCAAGCCAAGACCATGATTTTTCTTCCTCTCCCACAGGGGTAGAGGTATGGCGCGAGTTGCGCTGCCGTGCACCACCTCAGTCTCGAAGTTGTGTTGGCTTACTGGATGCGTGCCACGACCTCCCTCTTCTCTGTGCCTGTCACGTAGATCCAGTCGTCGCGCGTCTGCGCGGCGGAAAGAGTCTATTCAGCCCAAGGACTTGGGCTGGCCTGGATTCCTGTGACAGGCACAGGAATGAGGATCGTTTGGAGGTGACGTCGACGTCAAACAATGACAGGTGTGAGCCAAACGCCCGCCCAAAAAACAACCGCCTACAGCGCAGAAACCCGATTGTGGCCGGCGCGTTTGGAAAGGCAGCCCACACTCAAGCAAACCGTGCTTACAGCGCAGACACCCGGTTGCGGCCGGCGCGTTTGGAAAGATACAGCCCCTCATCCGCCCGTTTGAGGATTTCGCTGGACAGCCGGTCCGGCAGGCCGAATTCGCTCACACCGCCGCTGATGGTGGATTCGTAGCGCAGGTTCTGGCGGAAGGTGATTGGCACGTTCTTGCGCAGCTGTTCGGCAATTTCCAGTGCGTCCGGCTTGCGGGTGCCGGGCATGACGACGACGAATTCGTCGCCACCGAAACGGGCAATCATGTCGCTTTGGCGCAGGTTCTGGCGACACAGGCGGGCAATTTCCACCAGCGCCGCATCCCCGGCATGGTGGCCCATTTCGTCATTGAGGCGTTTGAAATTATCAAGGTCGAACACCAGCACCGATGTCTGGTCGCGCTCCCGCTCGAAAATCGCCAGACGGTCATCCAGCGTTTCAATAAGCTTGCGGCGGTTATAAAGGCCGGTCAGTGCGTCGGTTTCACTAAGCAGGCGCAGCTTGCACTGCACCTCGTTTTTTTCGGTAATGTTGCTGGCCACCCAGACAACGGCGTCTTCACCATCAACCGGAAAACCCAGTGCCTGAACGCGGCCTTCAAAACTGATGGCGTAATCAGGGCCATCGCCCGCGCCCTTCACGTCGCTGCCGCACAGCTGATATTCGACAATATGCAACACGCGACTGCGCAGTGCCTTTGCCACTTCGTCTGCAAACCACTGGGCCTTTTCCTGTTTCAGCACGTCAAACATGCTCATGCCGACAAGACCACTGCCATCATGGTAATGGCGAACGTCCTTGCCGCCGAACACTGCGGCGTAACGACCACTGCGCGTCAGAATAAACGCCGGGTCTGGCAATGAAGACAGGATGGAAGCCAACTGCTGCTGCGTAAACAAAGAATTTCGTTCCCACGTTACCTGACGACACGGCCGCCACCGAAACACCCGTATGTGCTAATCTGCACATGGCGTGTATTGGACTGCGAACCAGCCTTCCGATTGATCGAAATTAACACAACACTATTTCGTTTTTCTAAATAACCGTTTACGACCCAACAAAATAACCTTGAAACAACCTGTTTTCGGCGTGCTGGCAGCCAAATATTCTCGCGCTGGTTAGGTCGACAGACGCTCGACAATCAGCCGTATATGCTGCTGATCCAACATCTTAGGGTTCATGGCGTTGTGAATGGTGATTCCCTCAATCATCGCGTCCAGCGCATTGGCTTGCTGCACGGTGAAATGCAGCTGTAGCGCCCGGCGGCTGGCGGCCATCCAGTCCAGCATGACGGTTTTCAAAAGTGGGCGGCGCGAGGCATAGGCATAAAGCTCGAAGCTGAGAATAAGGTCCATGGTGCGCACCGGCCCGTCGTCACACAGATAATCTACCAGCGCGGTCCGCGCCGCAGCCTGGTCTGGCGCAGCCACCATGATCTGCATGAGATGGTCCGACACCTGAACGGACAACTGGCGAAACGCCGCGGCAATAATGTCGTCCAGTCCGGAGAAATAATAGGTGAGTGAACCCAGCGGCAGACCGGCCGTTTCGGCAATGCGCCGATGGGTGGTATCGGCCACACCAGCACGGCCGATTGTTTCCAGCGCCGCTGTTATGATTTTTTCCCGCCTTTCGGGATCATTGGCAGGCCGGCGGCTTTTGGCTGGGGCTTTTTCTCTGGTCATGTCCAATCTCGAATTCTTGACTTTGTGTACGCACGTACATATACGCATGGTCTCGTTCACGGACCAAGAGCTATCATGCCATCGCTTAACCAAAGACGTTTCGCACTTTTTGTTTTTTTCTTCATTCCAGGCGTTGCCATGGCTTCGTGGGTCACGCGCACCCCTGCCATTCGCGACCGGATTGATGTTTCGATTGCTGAAATGGGTCTGGTTCTGCTTGGTCTGTCTATCGGGTCGATGAGCGGCATTTTGATGTCTGCTTTTGCCGTTGGCCGATTTGGCACCCGCGCCGTCATGCTGGCCGGCACCTGGCTGGTGGCCAGCAGTGTGGCCTTCATGGCGCTTGGCACCATAACCGCGCAGCCGATTGTCGTTTCTGTCGGGCTGGCCTGTTTTGGGCTGGGCATGGGACTGGCCGAAATTGCCGTCAATATTGATGGCGCGATGGTGGAGCGGGAATCCGGCCGGGCGGTGATGCACACGCTTCACGGCTGTTTCAGCCTTGGCACGGTGCTGGGCGCACTGGCGGGCTTGGGCGCCAATGCGCTGGCCGTGCCTGTCGAGGTTCATCTGGCGACCATTGCCATTTTTATCGTGCCGGCCATTGTCTATTTCATTCGCCATATTCCCGCAGGCACCGCCAAGACCGACAAAAACCAGACGGTGGAAACGAAGGGCGCACCGAAGGACGATTACTGGCGTGACCCGCGCCTGCTGGCCATTGCGCTTATCGTGCTGGCGGTGGCGCTGGCCGAAGGTGCGGCCAATGACTGGTTGCCAATCCTGATGGTGGATGAGCACGGTTTTTCCAAAACGGCCGGTTCCCTGGTGTTTCTGGTGTTTGCATCGGCCATGACCTTTGGCCGGTTTGCTGGCGGTTATTTCCTGCATCGGTTTGGCCGCTCGGCGGTTATCCGCACCAGCGCGGTGTTTGGTGCGCTGGGTCTGGCCTGCGTGATTTTTGCTGACCATCCCATCTTGGCCGGTGCGTCCGTGCTGCTGTGGGGCCTTGGCGCATCGCTTGGTTTTCCAGTGGCCATTTCTGCGGCCGGTGACTCCGGCGCCAATTCCGCAGAACGGGTGAAAATCGTCACCATTGGTGGCTATGTCGCATTTCTGGTTGGCCCGCCGCTGCTGGGACTGCTGGGCGAAAACTTTGGCCTGCGCAATGCCATGCTGGTGGTGCTGGCGCTGTTGCTGTGCGCCATTCTGGCGGCACCTGCGGTGCGCCCGCGCAAGCTGGCCACAACAGATGAAGTCGTAACACCTACGGCATAAGGATAAAACCATGACTGAGATGGAAAAGGCACTGGCCGGTTTGCTGTATGATGCCAACAATGATGCCGGGCTGATTGAACAGCGCCACGCCGCCAAGGATGCACTGTTTGAATTTAACAACACGCCGCCGCGCCAGCTGGAAAAACGCCGTGAGATCCTGCGCAAACTGCTGGGCAAAACCGCAGGGGCATTTCACATCGAAGCGCCGTTCAACTGCGATTACGGTTACAACATCGAGATTGGCGAAAACTTCTACGCCAATGTCAATCTGTGCATTCTTGACTGCGCCAAGGTGACCATTGGCAACAACGTGTTTGTGGCACCCAATGTGCATATTTGCTGCGCCGGCCACCCGCTGGATATTGAACGCCGCAACAAGGGACTGGAATATGCCTACCCAGTGACGATCGAGGACGATGTTTGGATTGGCGCTGGCGCGCAAATTCTGCCCGGCGTGACCATTGGTCGTGGCAGCGTGATTGCCGCTGGCGCCATCGTTATCCGCGATGTGCCGCCCATGTCACTGGCTGGCGGCAACCCGGCCCGCATCATCAGGACCATCACCGAGGCCGATGTCGCCAAATACCGCGAAGCGTGATGTGAGCGAAACCACAGAGATAAAACAGGCCGGAACCGTCATTGGTGTTCCGGCTTTTTTTGTGTCTGATAACGCCGATGACCCGCCGCGAATGGCCGCCCACACGCTTGCTTCCAGCCCGCCCACGCCCCGCATATGTGCTGTGGCAATTTGACCAACGTTAAACGGTTACGCCTTCTTATTTAAAATGGTACGGTACAATACCATACCAAAGTGCAATAGAGATTCCCGGAGCCAGCATGAGCACTGAACACCGCACGGCCAAAGGCAAGGAACGCGTCGAGGCCCTGAAGGAGGCCGCGATCACCATGTTTCTAGAGGAAGGGTATCAGGCTGCATCGCTCGACGCGCTGATTTCGCAAGTGGGTGGTTCGCGCCGCAATGTTTACGACCATTTTGGCGGCAAGCACGGCCTGTTTACCGAGGCTGTTGTGGCGTTGTGCGGCGAAGTGTCTGCGCCACTGAACGACATGGTGATTGATGGCGCCGACCCGGAAAAGTCGCTGCGGTTGTTTGGCAAAAGCACGCTGGACATTGTGCTGAACCCGCGTACGCTTGCCTTGCACCGCATGATGATTTCCGAAGGCGGCCGCTTCCCTGACCTTGCCCAGTCCATCTGGAATGCCGGCTACATGAATGCGCAACGGGTGCTGAGCCGCTGGATAAAGGATGGCCAGGACGCGGGCCTGCTGCGCGGCGACTTTGCAGCGGAACGGTTGGCGGAAGACTTCCTTAACCTGACCGTAGCGACCGCGCAGATGCGGGCACTGGTTGGCCTGCAGCCGACGCTGGACACAGAAGAGATTGACGAGATTGTTGACCGTGCAGTGACGATGTTCCTGAACGGCGCCTACCAGCCTTACCACGCAACCGCAAACGGCGCGGGCCAAACCGCAACCGAGCCATCCAACCCTTGAGGGACACCACCATGCGCAGACCAACCCGCCTCACCCTGTTTCGCTGGCTGCTGGCCGCATTTTTTGCCTTTGGGGCCATGGGCAACCTGTTCCCGACAGAGGGTATCATGGCCGATTACCAGCGTTGGGGGTTTCCAGACTGGTTCCATTACGTGACTGGCACGCTGGAACTGACGGCAAGTGCGCTGATGTTTTCCCGTTACCGGCTGTTCGGCGCGCTGGCCGGTGCGGCACTTATGGTAGCAGCCGCGACGACTGTGCTGATCAATGGCGAGTTTCTGCATGCGCTGATACCGGCAACGGTGCTGGCACTGTGCCTGTTGCTGGCCGTGCTGCTGCGCAGGCAAACGGCGCGCGTAACAGCGTGATGAGCGCTAGTGTGGTGGCCACAGCGCCACTTCACCACAGTATACCCTGGCATCAGTTTAGAAACGTTGCTGTATCCATCCTGTAAATGACAGCAACGCGGTCGATATTCATAACAACCACAAGTAATAAAAATATACTGCAAATATTTTCAACTATTGGCTGATGTTGTGGTCAAAAAAAACCTCGACCAGATGAATGGCCGAGGTTTCAAGCCTGCTGAAATGCTACCCCTCAAAACATCTCACAATATATAAAACAACTTTACCAGATAGTTTATGACAAAGACAATAGCTATTTCTTGGTATAATTAACGCGAATTCTAAACAAAATGGAACTTTCATACAATACATCGATATTACCCTTTCTCGTTAACCCAAAATTGAAAGCCAGTTTGACGAGGTGATTGCAAATCTCTAGGCACATACACTCGGTATAGTAGTGAGTGGTGTATGTGTGACTTTGCTGAGCGTTTAACAGCAGCATTTAATCAGGGAAAGACTATTCCCCGTGAGTATGAACCTGCAGAAGCGGCCAGCAAGCGCGCCAACTGCCATGAGGCCGCAGCAGATTATGTGCGCCGGAACGGTGGCACGGTTATCCGTGGATGGGTGCCGAAGGGCGCGGGTTATTACACCAAACATTGCATCGTAGAGCACAATGACCGGATGATTGAGGTGGCACGGCCGGAGCAAGCCGCCTTTCCCTTTGTGCGCCACGATCTGTTTCCCGACGACTGGAATGAGCAAGGCATTTTCGTGACGGACTTTACAGCCTGGTCCAAGGGCGCGCATGAGCAACCGAGGGCCGAGAAACCCCGCAAGTTCGGTCTGTTACGTATGCTGATCGGGTAACCGCCGCCCATCTTAACGGTGTGACGTGCTCCACCTCACGCCTTATTGCGTCCACGGTTTGCATTGCCCCTGCAGGTTTTCGCAGGCCAGCACATTGTTGATGGTTCTGGCACCGGTTTCGCCCGGACGCAGATGGATGGCCTGGCGGGACGGATGCCGCCTGCCCTGACTATCAACCCCGGTCATTTCCAGCTGGCACTGCGCGGCAACGCTGCAATTGTTTTCAGCGCGAATACCACAGGACGGATTACCAAAGCTGTCACGTTGCTGCACCTTTGAAAAAGCAACACATTGGCCAACCTGTGCGGTGGCCTGTGAGGAACCTTGTCCCGCATTGGCTTTGGCAGCGACCTGTCTTTTATGTTCAGCATCAACCGCATCGGAACAACTATCTATTAGACCGGAGCCTGCATTGATCAGGCCCTTGCAGTATGCAGCATCACCGTAACGAGGTCCGCCCGGACCGCAGAGGCGATAGAGGTTATCTTTATCTGCCTTGTATCGTCTGCACTCCGGAGTGGACTGCGCGTAAGGATGGTTGAAAAGGATGTCTTGAAGCTGGTCGAAGCTCATGCCGCCTTCAGGCCATATCTGCGCGACTGATATGTTGGGCGTGGTGACAACAGTTAAAAACGCGATTGCGCACAGGCGGGCCAACAGGCTGAACATCATCTCTCCATCATTTCCAGGGAACTCAAGGGGTCACCAAGCCAGTTTTTACGCCACCTGGGCCTGATGTAATCACCCAGATTGGGTAACGGGGCGGTTTAATTTCGCCAGAAGGGCAAAGCCGTACGGCAAACGCCCTGCGCCTGGTTTTGTTTGGCGCGGAGGTAAAGCTGTTTAAAACCCCACCTTGAATTACATTATTCCACACTCATAAAGCGAAGAACAATGTAAGAGTTAAATTCCTGATTCCATGACAAATGTTCCGGGGGTTGTGTGGGAGAGAGTGAAGGCGTCGAAGGTGGGGTCGGTTACTTCATGTGGAGTATCACCGAAAACAGGCTCATCATGGATGAGGTAACATCTGGGTATCATGGGTTTTCAGCCGAAGTGGGTGCGCAGGGCGTAACAATCGAGGATATTCTCGAACGCATCGACATTGAAATGCGAGACCGGGTCGCCAGTGCCATCATCGACAGCATCACCGAAAAGGCGCTGTTTGACCAGCGTTACAAGGTCATCCGCCCCGACGGAACGACCCGCATCATCGCCGCCCGCGCACGGCCGATCTTCGATGCGGATGACGCGCCTTTTCTGGGCTTGGGTGCCGTACATGAGGTCACCTTCAAGCGGCCAAGGTTGTTGGGCGGGACCTAAAAGCGCAGACACAACACCACAGCATTGACGGCGAGAACAGCAAACGGCTGGTTGGTCAACTGCAACGCTGTGGCCGGTCATTGCCATAACAGACCCCTCGCCTCGAAAACATCGGTCAACTGGCCGAGAATATCAGCCTCACTGCGATGACCGAAACGCGCGTGCAAGGTCACAGCCACGGCCCGTATATCCACAAAGTGCAGCCGGTTTGCATCCGCCTTGTCGGCGTGCTTGTGGATGGCGTCCATCAACCGTCGGTCATCACACATCCTGTTTTTCCCACGACTGTCCATTCCAACGAGGCATGCGCCAAGGACAAAAGCCTGCGCCACCATCGGTCATCGAAGTGACCGGGATCATCGAGATGATCTGGCGACGCCGGGTTGCCCGCCATTAGTGGCCACCGTAAAGCGTTTGTGGATGCCTTTCGCCAGAGCGAAATCGTGACAGGACAAGCAAGCGGCGAGACTTGATATCGAGGAACCGTGCACGCTTTTGCGCTGCGTCCGCTGTTTTACTGTCTATGTCGAGAATGGAAGTGCACGAGGTTTTCACGTTGCGCGCTCCTGTTCAGCAGGCAAGAGCACGTAACAACCCTCAGTCATCAGCGCCTACATTTTCGGTTGCTGACGATGTGGCAGGGTAAGCGCCACCCGTGGGTATGTCCACTCACTGATTTCTTTATTTTCAGCAGCGCCTGCGCGGCCCACACACTGCGGCAATGAAAAGCAGAGCGCATGGACGCGGCTGGCCTTGCGAAACACCAACGTTCACGCTTTGCACGCTATTCGACGGTTAGCGTGTATGCGCAGTCATCTTTGGTGTTCAGAGCAGACCGGGTCGGGTAGAACGCCAACTTGACTGGCTCCCCCGCAATTCCGGCAATCGGCACAGTGATGGGAAACCTTGCAAACTTCCTGTAGCTGACCAGACGGGTGTTCTGCAGTTCAACGGCGCAGGTTCCGTTTTCTGCTTCAAGCTTGATTTTGAGCGCTCTCGAGGTTGTCGGCGTAATAATGAATGTGCTTGACTGCCCGTTGCTGGTTTCGCCCGAAACCGTCTCCACACCACCTTCAGAAATGCTGATTTCCCTATTGGCTTCGCGCGCCATAGCGGGCGAAAATTGCAAACAGACGATCGCCAGAATGAGGCTTTTGCGCATAAAACTCTCCAAAAAAGCCAACTGCACATAGATGATGTGCAATAGCCAGCCAATTTGGTTCACGTTTGCTTTAGCGCGTGCGACTGCTCCACCACTCTTTTATCGTCAAAACCTCTATCATTCGCACAAACACAAAAAAGCCCGGGACGTGCCCGGGCTTTTGTTTTTCACTTACAGTTTCGTGTCATTCGACCGGTAGCTAAACCAACGCGGAAGGAGTCTCGCTTTGGAGACTGGTACGGTTGGTGAATCCCTTAAATCGTCCAAGCAAGATGTCTTGTGCAGGTTTCTCGATCCATCGGAAAACATAGATTGAAACGATAACAGTTAGCGCAGTCGTTGCGGCCAGTACGAGTGTCAGCAGTTCGAAACTCAAATGTTTGCCGAGTAGTTTTACAGGGAACTGCAGGGTATATGGATGGATGAGGTAAAGTGAGTAAGACGCATCACCCAATAGAACAAAGAACATTAGCGTGTTGCTTTTTTCCACTCGGACCACAAGGAATGCAAGAACTATAGTCGCCGCGAAGATGGCGGACGTGATTACGCCTGGCCCAGCCCACTTAGTACTCAATGTGTGCAATACAGGTGCCGCGACGAGCAACAAAACCGCAACCACGTTCGAGCCGGCTTTGAGGCGCGAGGAACTCATGTAGGCGTTGTAAATGAGCATCCCTATGACAAACTCGACCAGTATCGGGTTTGTGTAGAACCGCCAGGGCGCGGAGCCTTCTGGCCAAATTCGTCCGATGAGCACGAGCGTCAGTATAATGCCGGAAGCAAACCATGATGCATTGCGGCCTGCCAGCAAGCAGATTCCAAAAACAAGATAGAAAAACATCTCATAGCAAAGTGTCCATCCAAGAAATAAGATCGGCTGAATCATGCCGTTTGATTTCTCATAAGGAATAAAAAGGAATGATTTTATGACAGACTCAGCATCTATGACGGTGGAATTGAGAAGGCCTTTCCAAAACAGGGCGATTACGATCAGCCCCAACGTCAGCAACCAGTAAAGCGGCACGACGCGTGCTATCCTACGACGGAAAAAGTAGATCGAGCCGCGGGCGGGATTGGCAGAGTAGCAAATGATAAATCCGCTCAGGACGAAGAAGATATCGACCCCGGCGGCACCTATACCAAAATAGTTGGTGCTGAGATTGTATTCTACCGTCAAGCCACTTCCGAAGTGGAAGAGCACGACAGCAAATGCCGCCACAAATCGTAAGACCTGTAATGAGTACAGTTGAGGCCGAGCCTGCGGCGGTGTTTGAAGTTCGTTCATATCAATTGGCCGCATCTCGTTTCCAGTTCAAATCGTGCTCTAATGTTTTGGTAAGTGTTGCAGCAAGACGTGCGTGCGTTTCCGCATTGGGATGCCAGTTGCAACCAAACCCTTTTGCTTTCGTGCGGAGGGCAAGAAACCTGATTTTACCGTCACCCCGTTGGTGTCGTAGCTTAACGGCGGCTTCAATTGCGGCGCTGGCTTCGCTAAACTGACTGTCGGTCAGCATCGGACCCAAGGCAGCGTAGATCATCGCATCAGGGCTTTGGTCGCGAATTACAGCCATGAACGCAGCATATGCGTTGACAAAATTGTCTGGTTTAGTCTTTTCCGAAAAATCATTCGTCCCCAAGTTGACGATAACGACATCAAAGACCCGTCCCTTGGGGACGGCCTGCTGGAATACAAACGGCATTGTCGTGACATCAGAAGGGAACTTTGGCGACACACGAATGCCAGATGTCGCTATGGTCGTAATGTCTGCGCCGACACTTCTGGCTACGACAGCTGGGTAGGTCAGATATTGGTTTTGAGTATCCGCCGAAAACTTGCAGGATTGATCGCTGCCTTCAATACCGTATCCGGCTGAGATCGAGTCTCCGATGGCGAGTATCTGCCTGTTTCTTTTTTTTCCCGGGAGGAGCGTACCTTCCGTTTTGATTGATGACAGTGTGGTCGGACCAAACATTTTTTCGGTTCTACGGATAAGCCTCAACGTATGCTGCTGCCCGCCACCATCCGCGACAAATTGGTAGGTCTTCTTGCCGCGCGCAAGCTGCAACTTGCTCAATTTTCCATCATTCTCAACTACGAGGCTGTTCTTTCCCGAATCCTCAAGAGTGACTGACACAGCCTTTCCAGTGAATATGATTTCAAAGCCACTTCCAGGCCATTCTAATGATTGGGTCTTCTCATTTACCAACCCTAACCAGAGAGAAGGTGTGTCATTGGCAAAGGCAGATAGATTCGGCGAAACTGCAGAAACAAACGCAGCCATCGGCGCAATATAAAGAAACCTCCCCAGAAATCGGATCACTTTACTTTTCATTGCTGGCTTCTTTCGAAAATATTCCTGTGATCGCCTACCCTGCGCGAGACGCGGGGGTAGCAAGAAATAGTTTTATTGAAATTTCAAATCGTTATAAACTTTTGGAGTATTACCAATCGATGTATATGTCCGACACAACACAAGAGTGAAATTGTCTTTATTGGAATCGGATACACTTCCAGCGTGAAGACTACAAGTATCCACAATCGTTATTGACAAATATGGCGACATTTATACAAGCAAAACTTATTCAGCTTTGCGACATAATTATGGGGACGTGGTAATCGGCGGAGGAGCTGGAATATTCCGCGTCTCTAAACCCACCGCTCTATTGTCGTGGAGATCTCTGTTATCCGCACAAACAAAAAAAGCCCGGGACGTGCCCGGGCTTTTTGTTATTCCGTGTGGCGTTATCAGAACTTGACACCAAGGCCGATGCGGATGGCGTGCTGGTCAAGGTCGGAATTGATGACCGGGCCACCGACGCCGGTGAAATCGAAGTTCTTGTCGCCAAAGTTGGTATAGCGATATTCAATGCGGCCGAAGACCATGTCGGTGAAGGCGTAATCCATGCCCGCGCCGACGGTGAAGCCATTGAAGGTCTCTTTCTGACCGACGCCAGCGACTGGTACGTCAAGGAAGCCACGGCCGACGGCCCAGCCAGCTGTACCGTAGAGCAGCGCACGGTCAAAGGCGTAACCGACACGACCACGAACAGAGCCCTGCCAGTCAAGGCCGTAATTGAAGGCAGTGATGCCACCAATGGCCAAGGAGTCATCGCCCCAGTTCTTTTCGAGATCACCTTCGATACCGATGACCCAGTTATTGTCGAGCTGATGGTTGTAACCGACAAAACCGCCGAGGATGCCGCCGTCAAAATCAGCAGAAAAACCGCCGCCAAAATCAACGTCGTTGTTGTTCCAGGCGTAACCGCCCTGCACACCGGCGGTGAAGCCGGTCCAGTTGAATAGAGGTGTCTCTACGGCCACCGGTGCTGCAGGTACTTCGTAAACAGCGTCTGCAGCCATGGCGGAGGACGCTGCCAGAATGAATGCTGCGCTCAGTGCTAGTTTCTTCATGATACTAAACCCTCTCCAAAATTTCATGAGGTCATATTACACCGATCCGAAATATAAGATGTAACTAAATTACCACACTGCCACGCATTGCTTCAATACGAGGCATCTGCGGAAATTACGCTTAAAAAAGTGTCACCAAATACGCTGCGCACGGGATGCGATGCCTATGGCTATCGGTCGCGGCCCAGGAAATTGCCAACACCACCACCCCGGTTTGCATGCCGGGGTGGTGGGTGTCGGTAATGGGTTGACGGTCGCTGGCTGTTTGCTGGCGGTTAGTGCTTGCGCAGCAACGCGCTGTTTTGGGCCGGTTTGCCATTGTTGCCAATGCCGGCGGCGCTGATCTTGGCCTTGCCTTCGCCCTGCATCGTCATGGTGCCTTTCCAGCCATTGTTGTCATCCAGCTTGACGGTGTTTCCGGATACGGAACCGGTGACCTTGGGACGTGGGAAACCGTTATTGGTCCAGAATGTGACCTTGCCGTTGGAGATCTTCACGGTGGTTTTTCTGCCGCCGCCGCTGCTGGTGCCGCTCCATGTGCCATCCCAGGCGTTGGCCTTGGCGGTTTTGGCCTGTGTTGCCTTGGCTTGCGCAAAGGCCGGCGTGGTGGACATCAGTGCAAGCGATGCCACTGACAGAACAAGTGTGGTGATGAATTTACGCATAGGAAGCCCCCTTTTCATGCGAGGCCAACGCTAACAGATGGGGGGCGCGGCCAAATCCCCCTTATGGGTGAGCCGGCGCTGGTTGGCGGCCAGAAAATAGAAAATTTCGGTGTGTTTGGAGGCCCACACCACTGCGTGGCAGCTAACCAGGGCGTTTTATTTACCGAAAACACCGGGAACAATAAGCCGCCTCGACAGGTTCACGGCACAGATGACCAGCAACAGGCAGGAAATGTTATGAATACCGACCTTATGGCGATGTCCGCCCCGATCAAATTTGACGACGTGGATTATCTGACTGATCTGATGCTGCAATGGAGCCAGAAGCACGGGCGATCAATGGATGACCTTATGGGCCAACGCCACACAATCCTGTCTCGGTTCCGGGCTGGAGAGCGGCGGGCGGAGCGGCTTTTCTCTGACATGTGATGATGACAGGTGCTTAAGCGCGAATTTACTGGCTATTGGCGGTGATATCTGCGCAGTGTGGATTTTCTGGAGAACTCCATGCGTCGAATCATCCTGTTTGCGGCCCTTTCCCTGCATACTCTGACTGCCGACGCACGAGAGGCTGCAACGGAAGTTGTGGTTAGCGGCGGCGCAGCACAAATCTTCAAAAGCACCGTCACTGGCAGTGATGCCAAATCCTTTCTCATCACGTCGGATGCCGCCAGAGCCGTGACGCTGAAATTTGCTGCCAATAACAGTATTTGCGGCGTTGAAGTACAGACCACCGGCCAGCACGACTACGCAAAATATGGGCAGTTTCCGATAACAGTGCCGTTAGCCACCATGATCAACAATTCCTATAAGGTATCGTTTTTCCTGACGCGATCCGCCTGGATCGGCAAACAGCAATGCGAGTTTACCCTGTCTGTTCAGTAAGCGCCCCGCTCTTTGCGCCCTGCCCTTTGCGATTAAGCGCGATGGGAAGACAGGCGAGCCATGGCAAGGCCTGATTTGAAAAACGGTATTCGTGAGCAGAATTTGCAGTATTAAAAAAGTGCCGGCGGCAGCCGGGACTGCCGCCAGCATTCGCCAAGGAAATTGCAACGTTTCCGGAGGTGGCGAAGGTAAAAGTTGCGGCCGTTATTCGGTAATTTCCACCGGCGTGCCATCCGGCGTCATGATCACGGCCTCGTAAAATCCATCGCCGGTCAAACGCGGACCGGACATCAGGCAGCCATCTTCCACGCAGCGGCGGGCCAGTGCATCAACGGCGGTGCGGTTGCCAAGCGAAATGGCAATGTGGTCCCAGCCAAGATGATCATGGTCCAGACGGCCACGCAGCCAGGGGCCAGTCATCAGCTCAATCTGGTCGCCACTGTCAGGCAGTTTCAGAAAACGCGACACAAACCCTTCGCGGCGCTTGCTGTGATAGGCATCACCCACCTCTGCACCAAAATAGCGTTGCCAGAAGGCAGCGGCGGCATCGAGGTCACGGGTCCAGAGTGCGGTATGGGCAATACGCATGATGAGACTTCAGCCTTTCAAAGCAAGGAACTGCACCCGCATTGCTGCGGGATGACACGATGAATCGTTCACAAACGTGAAATAACATGCGAAATTATGCACATCAATGCACGATGTTTTACCAATCGTGCATGAGTGTGAAGGTGTCTTTGTGTGGTGACAGATGAAAATGCAATTGAGTTCGCGCGGCAGGTCTGGTCACTCGACGCGCAGCAGCAAGCGCCGACTGCAACTGCAAGTGCAAGTGCGGGAAAACCGGCGCAATCTTATATGGCAAGTCTGTTCCGTCTGCTGAAATAACGCCCTGCCCCTGGTCTTTATCAGGTTCCATAAGGGCGACTGCGTCAGGGCAAAGCCTGTTGCCGCTTCACTCGATAGGCTTCAATCCATTCCTGCAGCTTTTTCTCTCTGGCCTCGGCCGGGCGGAAATTTCCGCACTTCATCTCTAGGGCGATAGAGTACAGTGTGAAACACCACGGGCTTACCGCCAGAAGCCATGCCAAGGCAGGTAAACTCATAACGGCCACAACAACCCCTTCGCTGACCCCGCCATTGATCAAAAGGCGCATAATGAGAACAAATGGGACGCCGGCTAGCATGTACCAGAGCATCATAACGAACATAAGCGGAGCAGGTCTGAGCTGCTTTGGCCAGTCCCGACTGCTGCGAAGTGCCCAGAGTTCACTTCTATGCCGGTAATAATTGACGGTTCGCCAAAGCCTACCAAACATCCAGTGCGCGCCTCATGACAGGTAATTCCGAGCGTTCTACCTGCCACCAAACAACTGATCTGCATAGCCTGCTCGACTGCGAATTTTCACGTCAGGTCACAGGTCAAGCACAGCAAAAGCGCGGCCACCACGACCAAAACACGTAAGGCCAGAACATTTAGAGTTTTACGGGGGTACAGGGCCAGTATGGATCATGCTCTTGTTTCCAGCGAAGGTCATCTCGCATTCATCTTCAGATGAGCTATGCTGACCGCAAGCGAATGACACGGGGAAATGTTGATGCCTGAAAACTTGTTCAAACCCGCTGTGCCGATCCTGTTCGTGCGTGATGTCTCGGCAAGCAGCCGCTTCTACCGCGACAGGTTGGGTTTTGTGGTGGATTTTCTCTATGGCACACCACCATTTTACGGTTCGGTTTCACGCGGTCAGGCCTGCCTGCACCTGCGCCATGTTGGTGCACCAAACTTTGCGGCGCTGGCGGCAACAGAACCATCCCTGATCCTGGCGACGATTGAAGTCACTGACGTGCATGGCCTGTATGAAGAGTTTCAGGCTAAATCCGTCGACGTGGCGCAAATGCCGACCCGGCAGGAATGGGGCGGCACGGATCTGCATATCAGAGACCCCGATGGCAACGTCATTTCCTTTGTCACCTACACGCTACAACGGTGATCCAGCCACCCGTCTGATCGACAGCACGACACGTCAGTCATAAAAATTTGATGTGACCGGCAAGCCCAAACGCCCTATCCGGCTAACGAGCCAATTTGAGAATCCATAACCTGCTTCCACTCGGAAGTTTTTTTTCAGGATGATGTCCTTTTGTTCCAAGTGTTTGATCTGTTTAAACTGGCACTTTGCCTTTACGTTATTGTCAGAACCATCATGCCGCTGCCGACCTCGCGGTTGGTCAAGATCATCGTCGCCGTGACGCTGGTGGTTATTTCCCAGCATCACCTGATTACCCGCATCACCACCGGCAACATGTTTTCGCCCGAGGTGCCGCGTGCGGTGATGATATCAGTCAATATCGGCTTCGTGTTCATCGTGCTGGCGGCAATGATGCAGCTGCTTAGCGACATCATCTCCGTTCTGATTGCCCTCGTGAAGCGTCGGCAGGTACGTGTGTCACTGACGGCACGCGCCATCATCATTGCGCTGTCGCTGGGACTTTCCAGCTACGGCGTGTCGCAGGCGCTGCGCGTGCCTTCGCTGAAAGAAGTGACGCTGGAGATTAAGGGCCTGCCGCAGCAGTTTGACGGTTACCGCCTTGTGCAGCTGACCGACCTGCATTTGAGCCGGCTGTTTCAACGGGAATGGGCCGAGGCGACCGTGACCGCCGCCAATGCCATTGGGGCCGACCTTATTGTGATCACCGGCGATCTGATTGACGGCACGATCGAGGCGCGCAAAAACGATGTGCCGCCGCTGGGCAACCTGCGCGCGCCTGACGGTGTGTGGGTTATTCCCGGCAATCACGAATATTATTTTGGCCGTCCGGAATGGATGGCGCAGTTCAAGGCGCTGGGCATGCAGGTGCTGGAAAACCAGCACACGCTGATTGAGCGCGATGGGGCCAGCCTGACTTTGGCTGGCGTCACCGACCGCAGCGCCGTGCCATTTGGCCAGGAAGGGCCAGACCTGCAAAAGGCGCTGGCCGGTTCGCCACCTGACAATGTCGTCGTGCTGTTGGACCACCAGCCCCGCATGGCGCAGAATGCAGCCGATCTGGGTGTGGACGTGCAGCTGTCTGGCCACACGCATGGCGGCATGATCTGGGGTTTTGACCGCATCGTTGCCATGTTCAACAACGGCTTCGTCTCTGGCCGTTATCAGGTGGGTGACATGCAGCTTTACGTCAACAATGGCACGGCGCTGTGGATCGGTTTTGCGGTGCGGCTGGGTGTGCCATCGGAACTGACGGTCATCACGCTCAAATCCGTCTGACGCGATTTCGTTGATCTAAACTCAAAAAACGGCGTCTTCTCAGGCGCCGTTTTTTTATCTCGACGTCTGCGTGGCATCATCCAGAAAGGCGCGCAGCCTTGGGGTCATGAAATCCAGAAAGGCCCGCACGCGGTGTGGCAGGCGTTCGCCACCCATGAACAGCGCGTGCAGGTCTTCGGTGTCACCGTCCACCTCGTGTTGCAGAATTTCCACCAGCGCGCCGGAGCGCAGCTCATCCCGGATGTGATATTCACCGAGCTGTGCAATACCCATGCCCATGACAGTCATGCGCCGCACGGATTCCCCGTTATTGCCGAGCAGAATGGCGCCCGGCGAATAATCCCAGATGCGGCGGCTGGTGCGCGGTGCGGAAATCTGTTTCGAGCGGCGAAAATTAAAACCAAGGCAGCGGTGGTTTTTCAGGTCCTGCAGGTTTTGCGGCACGCCATGCTCTCTAAGATAGGCTGGCGATGCTACCACCCGGCGCTGCGCGGTGCCCAGCTTGGCAGAGGTGAGCGAGGAATCGCCGAGATTGCCGATGCGAAAGGCCACATCAGTACGGTCGAGATAGAGATCGACAATCTCGTCAGACAAGGACAGATCAACCACGATATTGGGGTACAGCGCCCAGAACTGCGGCAGCAGCGGCTCTACCGCCACGGTGGCAAACCCAACCGATGAGGTGACGCGCACCACGCCGCCACTGGCGGCCGCGCCGCGTGACACGTCGCGTTCAATATCATCCAGCTCTGCCAGCAGGCCCTGGCTGCGCTCATAATAACGCCTGCCCTCTGCCGTCAGCGACAGGCGGCGGGTGGACCGTTCCAGCAGGCGCACGCCCAGCCGTTCTTCCAAACGGCCAATCAGTTTGGATATATTGGACGGGGTGATGTTCAACTGGCGGGCGGCCTCGGAAAAATTCCCGGTTTCCACCACCCGCACAAATACATCCATCTCGCCAGCGCGGTTATCCATAGTCATGTCCATTTGTGAATATGGTTCATAGATGTGATGCCGCGAAACCGCGTTGTCAAGCGCGGTGTATCACCCTATTTTTCCTGTCATATTTGGCTTTCAAAAACGCTTCGCCTCCTCCCAAGTGGCGATAAATACCTTGATCGAGGAATGATGATGGAAAAGACCGGACCTAACTGGCCGTTGCTTGCCTTGGCCGTGGGCGCCTTTGGCATTGGCGTTACCGAATTTGCGCCCATGGGCATGTTGCCCGTTATTGCTGATGGTGTTGATGTGTCCATCCCGTCGGCCGGGCTGCTGGTCAGCGCCTATGCCGTGGGGGTCATGGTGGGTGCGCCCTTCATGACGCTGCTGTTTTCGCGTTTCGGCAAACGCACGGCATTGATTGCGCTGATGAGCATTTTCACCCTTGGCAATGTGCTGTCAGCCTTTGCGCCGGATTACTGGACATTGCTGATTGCGCGTGTGGTAACCAGCCTCAACCATGGTGCATTTTTTGGGCTTGGTGCCGTGGTTGCGGCAAGCCTTGTACGGCCGGAAAAACAGGCGACCGCAGTTGCCACCATGTTCATGGGCCTGACCATTGCCAATATTGGCGGTGTGCCCGTGGCCACCTGGATTGGCCAGCAGATTGGCTGGCGTGAGGCCTTTGGCGCAACTGCGCTGCTGGGCATTATCACCATGGGTGGTCTGGCGCTTGCGCTGCCGAAAAGCGCCGCTGGCAAGCGCCCTGACGTGCGCCGTGAACTGCAGGTGATGATGCGGCCTGACGTGCTGCTGCCGCTGTTCACCACCGTGCTCGGTGCCAGCGCCATGTTTGTGCTTTACACCTATGTCGCGCCAATCCTGCAAAACCAGACCGGCGCATCGGAAGGGTTCATTACCATTGCGCTGGTGCTGATTGGCGTTGGGTTCACCATTGGCAATTATGTCGGCGGTCGTGCCGCTGACTGGTCGCTGACCGGTGCCGCCTCGATGTTTCTGGCGCTGCTGTCGCTGATGATGTTCCTGTCGCCCCTGCTGCTGGGCACGCACATCGGCGCGGGCATTACGCTGGTCATCTGGGGCATGGCGGCCTTTGCCATTGTGCCACCGTTGCAGATGCGGGTGATGCAGGCGGCGTCTGAAGCACCGGGGCTGGCCTCCTCCATCAATATCGGTGCGTTTAACCTTGGCAATGCCATTGGTGCCGGCATTGGCGGCATGGTGATCAATGCCGGTGTTGATTACGCCTATGTGCCGGTGGCCGGTGGTGTGGCGGCCCTTGCCGCACTGGCGCTGGTGCAGATCAGCCGCCGCCTTCCCCAGGCGCAGGCCTGCTGATAAGACAGGTTGAGAAAAGACAAGACACCGCGCCGGACACTGTGTTGCACAGTCCGGCGCGGTATTTTTACATCAACAGGTCAACAATACTGGAACCCACCATGAACCGGCCGCACTACAGCCATGCCATTCAACGGTTGGGCATTCTGGAGGATCTTATCGCTTACGATCCGCATGTGGCTGGCACACCGCCGCTTGGTGTGAACACCGACACCAGCGACATTGATATATTGTGCTGCGCGCCTGACGCGGACGTGTTTCTTGACACTATAGTGTCTCTCTACAGCAACCACGCCGGGTTCAGTTGTTGGCAGTGGGTGTCCGGTGACCGGCCGTTGATTGCCAATTTTCACGCTGAAGGCTGGGAATTTGAAATCTATGCGAGCCCGCAGCCAGTAAAACAGCAGGCAGGATGGCGGCACTTTACCATTGAACAGCGGATGCTTGCTTTGGGCGGCGAGACTTTCAAAGCAAAGGTCATGTCACTGCGCAGTGAAGGCTATAAAACCGAACCGGCCTTCTGGGCTGCACTTGGTTTTGCTTCACATACCCATGGCAATGCCTATTCGGGCATGCTGGAACTGTGTAACGACACAGATGAAGTTCTTGTCGATAGGCTTAAACAAGCAGGATTTGTTTAAACGCGGCATATTTTCTTAAACGCCACACGCTGCGCAACTCTATTTTTGCGCCTTTTGTTGCGATTTGTATCGTTTTGCTACGGTCTAACAGGACAGACGTGTCATTTAGACTCGTTCTCCCGCATTTTTTGCGCTCAAAACTTAAGAAAAACGTCGTCGCTTAAAATTGTAGTGAATTACTACAACTCATTTCAACTGATGGTGGGCATATTGCCCTCAACAGCACGCGAATGACGAGCGTGGACTACCCGGCATGAAGCCACTTTCTAAACCCTATACTTCATCAATACTTTTAGAGAGCAGACATGCCTAGCATTACCGCAAACATTCCATCCCTGAACGCCCAGGCCAATCTTCAGCGCAGCAACGCCAGCATTGCCAACTCGCTGTCGCGCTTGTCTTCAAACCTGCGTGTCAACACATCGCAACAAGCCCCAGTCCTGCCGCCAAAGGCCGACAATTCCGCAGCAACTGCAGTGCAGGAAGCCGTTAGCAAGACGCAGACCGAGGAAGCCGTTAGCAAGACGCAGACCGAGGAAGCCAAGCTCGGCAACGCGAACGAGATTTTGAACAGAATGACCACGCTGGTTCAGACGGCTGCCGGCAACAACACATCCGCTACCGACCGCGATGCAATCAACAAGGAACTTTCCGACCTCAAGGGTGAGTTGAAGAACCTTTCTGGTAGCACCAGCAGCGACGCATTGTCCAAGTCCTATGACGGCGGAAATGGCGCCTCCTACGGCCTGGTGGGTGCCGCCGGTTCGCGTGACATCAGTATTTCTGCATCGACAACGGCCGACGACTATGCCGGCATGCTGACAGCGCTCGGCAACGCTCAGGACGGTGTTTCAGCAGCCCGCGCCAGCAACGGTGCCGCGCTTTCAGCAGCAACGCAAAACTACACAGACAGCGTGGCAAGTTCTGCCAAAAGCTCAGGCCTTGCTGTGCGTGACGTTGTGCCACTTGACCGCAGTGAACTGTTGGCGTTCGCCACTTCGGCTTCGGAAGCGATGTCTGCAGCCAGACTTTCGATGGGCAATTCCAGCATCGCCCTCATTCAGGCAGCACTTCTGCGCGGCTAACACCAGCGACAGATAAAACATGAGAATGCGTGAGCGACCCTCACGCATTTTTTTGCGTTTTTGGCTCATCATTGGCGTTCAGGTGTGGCAGACTTGCAGTGAGAGACTTGTGGCGGGAGACTGGCTGCGGCAAGCCACTTTCATGTCTGGCGACAGTCGCAAAGGATTGTGCAGTGAGCGACAAACCACCCGTGCTGCTTTCCGGCGGCAATCCGCAAATCGAAAAAGGTGACGGTGATGCACCGGTGCAGGCCTACATAAGTGCCATGCCCGGCTGGAAACAGGGCGTCGGGCAAAAGCTCGATGCGATCATTACGTCAGTGGTGCCCAATGTTGCCAAAAAGGTGCGCTGGAACTCCCCCTTTTATGGCATCGGCGACGGCACGTCCTTCCTGTCGTTTCATTGCATGACCCGCTATATCAAGGTGGCGTTTTTTAAGGGTACAGAGCTGACGCCTGTGCCTGACCATACCTCCAAACAGGCCAGCGTGCGTTATCTGCACATTGATGAGCCGGGCGTGTTTGACGAGGCGTTGTTTACCGATTGGGTGAAACAGGCGAGTGTCTTGCCGGGCGAGAAGATTTGAGGGTGATGTCAGGGTCGGGACCCCTCACCTGAAAAATCTATGACTTAGCAAGCTAAGACCATGATTTTTCTTCCTCTCCCACAAGGGGAGAGGTAGGGGCGCCAGTGGCACGGCACCCGCCTTATCTCTCCCCTTGTGGGAGAGAAAGCGATTTCAACATCTTAAGGCGCAGCCATAAGTGTTAGAAATCGCAAGTGAGGGGTCTATTTCACAAGCCCTGAAGCATGTGACAGAATGGAAAGACAAACAAAGTCGAGATTACGTTCTATCTCTTCATTCCAGAACCGCAGGGTCGTAAAACCTTGCTCACGGAAAAATGCATCACGCTGACGGTCTGCATCGCTTAGCGCGTGTTGAGAGCCATCCACCTCGACAATCAATCTGGCATCGAAGCAGACGAAATCGAGAATGCAGTTGTGCATCGGCACCTGCCGGCGGAACTTCAAGCCCTCCAGTTTGCCGCCACGAATGACCTGCCACAACATGTTTTCCGCTAGCGTCGAATCCTTGCGCATCGTCCTGGCGCGCAGGCGGTTTACGGGCGGTGGCTGGTGATGATGTGCCATGCGTCGGTCTCAGTTGTATCGGCGCAGGATGAAATCTTTCGTTGCGGAAATCAACATCGGCTAAGCTTGGAAAATTATGACTTGGCAGGCTTGGAAAGCACCAACCCCTCACCAAGAAAATCTACGACTTAGCTGAAGCTAAGACCGTGATTTTCTGTCCTCTCCCACAAGGTTAGAGGTAAGGGCGCCAGCGGCACGACCTCACCTCATCAGGAACGCTCAAGATGTGCCTCAAGGGCGCGGCACCCAGCTTATCTCTCCCCCTGTGGGAGAGAAAGCGATTTCAACATCTTAAGGTGCAGCCATAAGTGTTAGAAATCGCGAGTGAGGGGTGAATTCTACGCAAACATGCGCTTGACTTACCCCCACAACCACCGCCAACTGGCGTGAAGTATAATGACATCAATAGAGATAAAGGTGGGCCAGTTGGTGCAAGGGAACAACAAGGTGGGCACGGCGCGCGGCATTTATCTTGGCCTGCGCCAGCAGATTGCCAGCGGCGTTTATGCGCCAGGTGCCAGCCTGCCATCCAGCCGGGCACTGGCGGAAGAGCTGGGTGTTTCACGCACCACCGTGACCACCGCATTCGAGCAGCTGATATCGGAGGGCTATGTGCTGGTGCGCCAGGGTGCACGGCCGGTGGTCAACGACAACATGGCCGGCGATGATGGTGAGGTGCCCCACAAGGCCAGCACCGCGACACCAGGGCTTTCCGCCTATGCCGAGCGCACCATGACACTGCCGCAAAGCCACCTGCCCGCCCGGCCCGGCCTGCGCTACGACTTTCGTTACGGCGATGTTTCGCCTGACGATTTTCCCAAACTGGCATGGCGCAAGGCGCTGACATCGGCCGTTTTGACCCGCCGCGAACGACTGGGTTACGGCGACCCCGCCGGCAGCGAGGCGTTGCGGCAGGCCTTGCAGGGCTATCTGTGGCGGGCACGCGGCATAAATTGCGATTACAGGCAGATTGTTGTGGTCAATGGCTCGCAACAGGCGCTGGATCTGTGCGCGCGGGCGCTGGTAAACCCCGGCGACCGGGTTGTGGTGGAAGAGCCCTGTTACGCCATGGCGCGCAATGTGTTTACAACCATCGGCGCGGAGCCATTGCCGGTGGCCTGTGATGGTGACGGCATAGACACCACACGACTGCCGCAACCCGGCCAACACCGGGTGGCCTTTGTGACACCCAGCCACCAGTTTCCACTGGGCGGCGTGTTGTCTGCCGGGCGGCGGCGCGAACTTGTCGACTGGGCGGAAAGCGGCAACGCCTATATTCTCGAAGATGATTATGACGGCGAGTACCGTTATGACGTGCGGCCGATTGCGCCGCTGTATCTTTCTGGCCGTGGCCGGGTGATCTATATTGGCACCGTGTCCAAAACCCTGTCGCCCACCCTGCGGCTTGGTTACATGGTGCTGCCGCCGGGCCTTGTGGAACCGTTTACCCGCATAAAACAGCTGGTCGATCGACAAGCGCCGACCTTTGAGCAGGATGCGCTGGCGGCGCTGATTGAAAGCGGTGCCTATGAACGGCATGTGCGCAAGATGCGGCGGCTGAATGGCGAAAGGCGCCAGGCGTTTCTCGACGTCATGCACGAGGTGTTTGGCGCGCGGGTGGAGATTGTCGGCACCTCGGCCGGCTTGCATGTGGTGGTGTGGTTCAACGGCTTGAAAACCAGTGACGAGGCAAGGCTGGCCGAGGCCGCTTTGCTGGCCGGCATTGGCATCTATCCGGTGTCGCGGCTTTACAGCGCCGCCGCTGAGCGGCCGGCCGGATTTGTGTTCGGTTACGCCACCATGCCGGTGCAGAACATTCCACAGGGTGTGCGGCTGCTGGGCCGGGTGCTGGCAGTCTAGCTTTTAAAGACCGACAGCCAACTGGACTGGTATTTTTATCGAAAACTGGCGCTTCTGGTCTGCCAGCCATCTGTTTATTGCTGCTACAAAGCCTGCACCCAGATTTCGGAACGCATCCATGCCCGTTGATATCAACCAGCTTCTGATTGTTTTTACCGCCTATATCATTGCTGCCGGCAGCCCCGGCCCCAGTAATATGCGTATTATGGGCGTTGCAATGAATGATGGCCGCAAGGCGGGTCTGGCCATTGCATCCGGCGTGGTCAGCGGCTCGATTTTCTGGGGGCTGATGGCAGCGTCAGGAGTTTCGGCGATTTTAAAAACCTATCCCGGCGCCATTGTTGGCCTGCAGATTTTTGGCGGGCTTTACCTGCTGTTTCTGGCCTTCAAGGCGGCACGCGCTGCGGCTGCGCCAGACCGGCCGGTGTCGCTGGACAGTGACCGGGTGGTGCCCTCCATGGGCGCGCTTTACCGGCGCGGCCTGATGATGCACCTGATGAACCCGAAATCCATTCTGGCGTGGATTGCACTGATGACGCTTGGTCTGGGGTCGCAGGCCTCGACCACGGGTGTGGTGATTATTCTGGCCGGCTGCGCGGTGCTCAGCGTGACGATTTTCTGCGGTTACGCCATCGTGTTTTCCACCGGGCCGATGGTGCGGCTGTACCGCCGCGCCCGCCGCTGGATTGAAGGGGTGCTGGCGCTATCCTTCGGGCTTGCCGGTTTGAAACTTCTCCTGTCACGCATTTGAAAGCCAACTCCCATGTCGCTTTTTGAAGGCCTTTCGGCATTTCCCATCACGCCCACAGATGCAGCTGGCCGGGTGGACACAGACGCGCTGGCGCGCATTCTGACCCGCATTCGTGACGCCAAGGTGCACTCGATTGGCCTGCTTGGCAGCACCGGCGGCTATGCCTTTTTAAGCCGCGAAGAACGCCGCCGGGCGGTGGACTGTGCCATGGACACCGTGGGCGACGACATTCCCGTGATTGTCGGGGTTGGCGCGTTGCGCACCGATGAGGCGCAGGCCTTGGCGCGCGATGCCGGGGCGGCCGGTGCACACGGCTTGTTGCTGGCGCCGGTGTCCTACACGCCGCTGCGCGATGAGGAAGTCTACGCGCATTTTGTAGCAATGGCTGAGGCCGGCCAGTTGCCCATGGCCATCTACAACAATCCCGGCACCACACGTTTTACCTTTTCACGGGCGCTGATTGCGCGCCTGGCAGAACTGCCCAACATCGTTGCCGTGAAAATGCCCCTGCCCGATGGCGATGATTTCGCCGGTGAACTGGCGGCCATCAGGGCCGCCACGCCTCCATCCTTCAAGGTGGGATATAGCGGCGACTGGGGCTGCGCCGCCGCGCTTTTGGCCGGTGGCGACAGCTGGTATTCGGTTATTGCCGGGTTGCTACCGGTGGAAACACTGGCCCTGGCGCAGGCATCACTGGATGGTGATAGCGTAAAGGCCGGTCAGCTCAATGCCGCCTTTGCACCGCTCTGGGCGCTGTTCAAGGAGTTTGGCAGTTTTCGGGTGATGTTTGTGATTGCCGAACTTTTAGGCCTTGGCAGATTTGCCCCGCCACTGCCGATCCTGCCGCTGGATGACGATGCGCGGTTGCTGGTGAAGGCCGCGTTGGAGAGTGCGCAGGCACAGTAAGTTCTTACTCAGAAGGCTAGAGGGGAATTTGTGGGACCGTCAGTGTCAAACAATAGTCGTTATAGAGGTAATGACCCCTCACCTGAAAAATCTATGACTTAGCTAAAGCTAAGACCATGATTTTTCTTCCTCTCCCACAGGGGTAGAGGTAAAGGCGCCAAGCCTCACCGTTTCATTTCATCAGCAACGTTTAAGACGTGCCCGAGGGTGCTGATTTGCTCGATGCGTGCAGCGCCCACCCATCTCTCCCCTTGTGGGAGAGAAAGCGATTTCAACATCTTGGGACGAACGTGCCAAGTGTTAGAAATCGCAAGTGAGGGGTGAATTCTTTGCCTCAGCGCTACGCGCATTGGGCAACCCCAACCACCCTCAGCAAGCACGAGGCTTGAGGGCTGGGTGGAGCAACGTCAACGTCAAATCATCAGTTGTTGGAAATGAACCGAGGCGGCATTAGACCCCATCATCCCGACGCGAGAATGCCGTCCAGTCAACTACCCATGCAACAACATTGATGGTCAAGGCGCTGACTGCAAGCACACCATACCGGCTTGGGTCCGACTGTTTGATGTGGACAGTAATCGCAAGGCCAGACAGGATAATGGTCGAGACAACAGTGGTTGTCAGACTTTCCACAGCAGTCGGCGGCTCGGAGCAGGTTTTGAGATTACAAACCCGCATGATCAGCCGCGCCATGCCAATGGCCGACCTCTTGGCAATGAAAAAATACAGCCTGCGGCGGTACTTTATCAAGAAGATGCCATCGCCGCAGAACATCACGACGAGAAAAATCTCGAAAGCTCCGCTATGGCCCTGCCAAATCCTGAAAACAGAAACCAAGGCGACGACAAAAATAACTGGCAAAAGCGTGCGGTCATACACTGGCATTTACAAAAAGCCCGACGTCACAAAAAGGGGTTCATCCGATATCTGTCGTGCCATCACGATGTTTCATCCGGCCAGTTCGGGTTTGGCTTGCCGACCAGCCACACCGTGACGACGCAGGCGACCCATGCCACTGCGAGGAACGCGAAAACGCCGGACTTCGCCTCCAGGAAATAAGCAATCAGCGCGACCAGAGACAGGACGATACTTCCGACAACGGTTTCGCTAATGCGTTCACGTCGCGTCAGGGCTCTGGTGCGTGGCTTGAGATTAAACGTCCTGATCACAAATTTGAGAACTGGTGTCAGGGCTTTTTGCAACAAAACATCTTGCGGCATGAGTTTACCTGTCGCCGTATGTTTGATCTTGTAAACAAAGGCGAAACCAATGGGGATGATAGCCAAGACGGCAACAGGAAAACCCAAGGCCGCCATCATGATAATGATTGCCAAAACGGCGAAGAAAAAGAACGCGTAAGACAGCACGCGGCGCAGCCATGATGGCATATGGAAAACCAACCTCACTCAACCGAAGATAGATTTTCAACCTAACGCCAGGACCCGCCATCGGTCTACAATTTGCAGAAATTGTAGTTTACGACAGGTTGCAGCGAAAAAGCGTATTAGCCGTTCTGGACAAGCTCCAGATGAGCGTTGTTGCCCATCAAAATTATACAAATAAGGAAAAGCGCAATAAATACAGAGGCGGCAAAACCCGCATAGACCTTAGGTGACATTGTAACATACCCCTACAACCAAGGATAGGTTTCAGAATTAACGCAAAGCGTGCAATTGGTCTAGTCCCCAAGCAAACTTTAATTTACGGGAGGTTGTATTGCTGTGTAATTCTCACCAGACTTGTCGTGCGTGATTGGCCGCTACCACGCGGATTGTTGCAGGCAGTTCCAATCCGCCACCCAGGCGACATAGTTGACAGCCAAAACCAGCATGCCAACGACAACATACCAGTTCAGGTCCGCGTGCCAGAAATACAGCGACGCGGTAAAACCGGACAATACAATGGTTGAAACGGCCGTGGTTTTCAGTCTTTGCCTTGCTGTGGGCGGTTCGGAAGTTGGCCCAGCGTTGAAGGCCCGCATGATCAACCGCGCGGTGGCCAGCCCGCAATAGCGCGTAAACAACGCCGAAATTGCAGGCCCATTGTTCTTGTGACGCCAATATTGGTAGGAGCAAATTATGAACAAGGGAAAGGCCAGCAGTTGTTTGTTGTAAGAGTCCAGCCGGAACACAATGACAGTCAGCAATAGGACCCATGCGTAGTAGAAAGCGAAGGAAAACAGGCGGCGTGGCGGATAAGACATCTGAAAACCCCACTCAGCCAGTCTAGTCTGTGGACATAGCTGTAATACATGATTCAATAACTCATATATTATCTACCATGGGTGGAAATCACAATCCAAAAAGGTTGTACGGGTGACATTTTGCGGTTGCGATGATGTCGTTAGATCCCAGAGAAAAGCCGTGGGATGACAGTGCGTTTGGGGCGAGGCACAGCAGAACCCCTCACCTGAAAAATCTATCACTTAGCAAGCTAAGATGATGATTTTTCTTCCTCTCCCACAAGGGTAGAGGTAGGGGTGCTGGTGGCGACGCCCCACCCTTGAGGTTATCGTATTTGGCTCGGTGGGTGCTCCGAACTCCCTCACCCCTGTGCTCGTCACAGGGGTCCAGGCCCAGCCCAAGTCCTTGGGATGAAAAGACTCTTCTCGCCGCGCAGACGCGCGTCGACTGGATGCCTGTGACATCCCTCGGGTCAAGCCCGAGGACGAGGCATGAAGGGTTGGCTGAAGTGGCCCTCAACCGCAAACAATGCTCCAACCATTTTCTCTGCGTCATCCTCGCCGCGGTAGTGAGGATCTAACCACGCCAGCCAGACAGGTTGCTGACGTGGGGACGTGGTTAGATCCCAGGGACAAGCCCTGGGATGACGTGGAGTGGGTGGAGCGGTCTGACGACCAGCCCTCACCCACGCTGGCGCAGTGCATCCACGACAACGGCCAGCGCCGGCGACATCTGCCGACGGCTGGGATAATAGAGATGGTAACCGGTAAATGGCGGGCTCCAGTCTGTGAGCACGCTGACCAGACGCCCGGCGGCAATATGGTCCGCAACCAGGTTTTCCGGGACATAGGCGATGCCGTAACCTTGCAGCGTGGCGTCAATCATCGCCACTGATGAATTGAAGGTCAGTTGTCCTTCCACTCGCACGCGAAGTTCACGCCCATCCTGTTCAAACTCCCAGGCGTAAAGACCACCCCATGTCGCCTGCCGGTGATTGATACAGCTGTGGCCCACAAGGTCTTTGGGTGTTTCCGGTGCGGCATGGCGGGCAAAATAGTCCGGTGATGCCACGGCAATCAGCCGCCAGTCGGGGCTGATGCGAACGGCAATCATGTCCTTGTCGACACTTTCGCCCAGTCTTACGCCAGCGTCAAACCGTTCCTCGACAATGTTGCGCATGCCATTGTCGCTATAAAGCTCGACCTTGACGTCCGGATATCGCGACAGGACCTTGCCAAGCTTTGGCCAGACGGTGGTTTGCAGCGCATGATCCGACAGTGTGAGACGCACGGTGCCAGACGGTTTTTCCCGAAACGCCACTAGGTTCGCCAGATCGGCTTCGATGCCTTCAAACCGTGGCCCGATCGATAACAACAGACGCTCGCCCGCCTCTGTTGTGGCCACACTGCGGGTCGTTCTGGTCAGCAGGCGCACCCCAAGCCGCGTCTCAAGCTGCTTGATGGTGTGGCTGAGCGTGGATTGTGACGTGCCGAGCGTGGCGGCGGCCTTGGTGAAGCTCTGCTCTCTGGCAACTTCAACAAACCACAGCAGATCCTTCATGTCTTCGCGCAACATTGCTGACCTCAATTCATATTGAATTTCGATAAGTCCATGCGGATTAGCATGGATTGTTCGAAAAGTCCTGCGCCAATATCTTTGTCTCACTGCAAGAGAGCGGATTTGGCTGAGGACAACATCTGATGACACTGACCTATCATCAAGACATTGAAGGCAGACGCGCCGCGTGGAGTGCCGTGCTTTCCATGACGCTGTGCGTGTTCGTGCTGATTGCATCAGAGTTCATGCCGGTCAGTCTGCTGACGCCCATTGCTGTTGACCTTGGCGTATCGGAAGGCACGACCGGTCAGGCCATATCGGTGTCCGGCATTTTTGCGGTGCTGACCAGCCTGTTTATTGCCTCCCTCACCCGCAGGCTTGACCGGCGTGTCGTGGTGCTGGGCCTGACGGGGCTGCTGATTATATCAGGCATAATCGTGACCATTGCGCCATCCTTTACCCTGTTGATGGTTGGGCGCGCACTGCTCGGTGTGTCGATCGGTGGTTTCTGGGCCATGTCGACAGCCATTGTCATGCGGCTGGTCTCTGCCCGCGAGGTGCCAAAGGCGCTGGCGCTACTGAATGCGGGCAATGCCATTGCCGCCACCATTTCCGCGCCTCTTGGCAGCCTTCTCGGTGCCTATATCGGTTGGCGCGGCGCGTTCTTTCTGGTGGTGCCGATTGGGCTGCTTGCCCTGTTGTGGCAGTGGGTGCGGCTGCCTGCCCTTGCACCCCGCACTGACCGCCAGTCGCACAATGTTTTCAGGCTGTTGTTGCGCGTGCCTGTTGCCACTGGCATGGCGGCCATACTGCTGCTGTTTATGGGCCAGTTTACGCTGTTTACCTATCTGCGGCCGTTTCTGGAGCAGGTCACGCAGGTCAGAATTGAAACGCTGTCGCTGTTCCTGCTGGTCATGGGCCTGTCGGGCGCGGCCGGAACGTGGATGATTGGCCGGCTTTTGCAACGCCGCCTGTTCAGCATTCTCGCCACCATTCCGCTGCTGATGGCCTGCATTGCCGGGCTGATGATTGCCCTTGGAGAACGGCCGGTTGCGGTCTTTGCCTGCCTTGTTGGCTGGGGTTTTCTCAGCACTGCAGCGCCTGTCGGCTGGGGTACGTGGTTGAGCCGCACACTGGCCGATGATGCCGAGGCAGGCGGCGGCCTTCAGGTTGCGGTCATTCAGTTGGCGATCACCGCCGGGGCATCGCTTGGCGGATTGGTGTTCGATGCCCTTGGATGGCGCTCGACATTTTCGATGAGTGCCCTGCTGCTGTGCGGCTCTTCGCTGTTGGCATTGGCCGCGTGGCGGGTGACACGGAGGCCAGCATGACCGCACGCATTTCTCAAACCCAAAGACGGGCGCTGCTGGCCACTATTCTTGCCGCCTCCACTTTCCCATGTCGCGCATTCAGCCAGCGCAGCCCCGGCAAAGAGACCAACAAGCAGGAGCAGATGGGTATGAGGATAAAGCTGAGTTTTGCAAACCGCACCATGACGGCAACGCTGCATGACAATGCCTCGGCGCGCGACTTTGCATCCATGCTGCCGCTTGACCTGAAAATCAGTGATTTTGGCGGCAATGAAAAGATCGCCCATCTGCCACGCAAGCTGACCACAGAAGGTCATGGCCCCTTCGACAACGAACAGCCGTTTGACCTTTGTTATTACATGCCGTGGGGCAATCTGGCGATGTTCCACGGTGCCTACAAACATCCGGGCCTGATCCGCCTTGGCCGTTTTGATGATGGTTTTGAGGCACTTCTTGTGCCCGGTGAATTTGCGCTGCGCATTGAGCGCATCGGTTAAATCCAACCCCTTTTGCCCCCTTCCACGACAAAGGAGACTTGCCATGAGCAACCACAAACAACCCACCGATGGCCACAATACCAGCCGCCGAAACCTGATGAAGGTCACCGCGCTGACTGCGGCAACCATGAGCCTGTTGCCGATGGCGGCGGGCGTGACACCAGCGCTGGCGCAGGACAGTGCATGGGACAAGGTGTTTCCCAAAAGCGAAAATGTGGACCATCAGAAGGTGTCGTTCAAAAACCGCTACGGCATAACACTGGCCGGTGACTTGTACCTGCCAAAGAACCGCACAAGCGCACCTTTGGCCGCTCTGGTCATCAGCGGGCCGTTTGGCGCGGTCAAGGAACAGTCGTCAGGCCTTTATGCCCAGACCATGGCAGAACGCGGTTTTGCAGCGCTGGCCTTTGACCCGTCCTACACTGGTGAAAGCGGTGGGGAGCCGCGCAACATCGCCTCGCCCGATATCAACACTGAAGATTTCAGCGCGGCGGTGGATTACATCGGCCTGCAATCCTTCGTCGACCGCGGGCGCATTGGGGTTATCGGCATTTGCGGCTGGGGCGGCATGGCGCTGAATGCAGTTGCTGCGGACAAGCGCGTCAAGGCCGTGGTGGCCAGCACCATGTATGACATGACCCGCGTCATGTCCAAGGGCTACAATGACAGCGTGACACTGGAACAGCGCACCCAGACACTGGAGCAACTGGGCCAGCAGCGCTGGCTGGATGCACAAAACGGCACCCCTGCCTACCAGCCAGCCTATAATGCCGAGGTAACGGCGGATTCACCGCAGTTCATGATCGATTACCATGATTATTACAGCACACCGCGTGGGTATCACGCCCGTGCCGTCAATTCCGGTAATGCATGGTCGCGCACCACGCCGCTGTCGTTCATGAACATGCCGATCCTGACCTATATTGCCGAGATTTCTCCGCGCCCGGTGATGCTGGTGCATGGCGAAAACGCCCATTCGCGTTACTTCAGCGAAACGGCTTTTGCCGCCGCCGCCGAGCCGAAGGAACTGGTGATCGTGCCGGATGCCAACCACACGGATCTCTATGACCGGATGGACAAGATCCCGTTTGACCGGATTGCCGGTTTCTTCGGCCAGCATCTGGCGTGACTATGCGGTGACATAGTTGGGTTAGCGGCACAGCGAGTGACGCCCCAACCACCCTCATTCCCGCGCTTGTTGCGGGAATCTAGTCATCCCCAGTCTTGGGGATGAAAAGACTCTTCACGCCGCGCCGACGCGCGTCGGCTGGATGCCTGTGACAAGCACAAGGCATGAGGAGAGTTTGTTGGATCGCCAGTGTCAATCAATTGACTGCGTGCAAATACACAGAACCCCTCGCCTGAAAAATCTATCACTTAGCAAGCTAAGCTGATGATTTTTCGTCCTCTCCCACAAGGGTAGAAGGTTGGGGTGCAAGCCTTACCGTGCCACCCCACGCTTCCGTTTGCCGTGCGTTGCTGCTAACCATGGTCCATCAATCAGCAAGGGACGTTACGCCGCATGACCAACCGCCCTATCGTCCTCGTTACCGGCGCCAGCAAGGGAATAGGTGCCGCAACGGCGGTTGCCTTTGCCAAGGCCGGTTATGACGTCTGCGTCAATTACAACAGCGATGCCGAGGGTGCGACCGAGACGGTGGAACGCTGCAAATCTGAGGGCGCAAGGGCCATTGCCGCGCAGGCCGATGTCGCCGACCGTGATGCGGTGGCGCAGATGTTCGAGAGTTGCGACAAGCTGCTTGGGCCCCTCTCCTGTCTCGTCAACAATGCCGGTGTCATTGGTGGTGCAAGCACCATAACAAAGCTGAAGCCGGAAAGCCTTATTGCCACTTTCGGCACCAATGTGTTCGGCATGGTCTATTGCATTCAGGAAGCGGTCAAACGCATGGCCACCGATCAGGGCGGTGATGGCGGCGCCATCATCAACATGTCATCGGTTGCCGCAAGTCTGGGCAGCCCCGGTGAATATGTGCATTACGCCGCCTCCAAGGGTGCGGTGGAAACCCTGACGATCGGGACTGGCAAGGAACTTGGTCCGGTCGGTATCCGCGTCAATGCGGTGCGGGTTGGCACCACGGCAACCGACATGCACCAGCATGAAGGCAACCCCGACCGGCCGGATATGGTGGCGCGGATGACGCCGCTTGGCCGCATTGCCCAGCCCGATGACATTGCCAATGCAGCACTTTGGCTGGCCTCACCGGAGGCGAAATTCGTGTCCGGCACCATATTGACGGTCGCTGGCGGGCTGGCGCCGTAAGTCTCTCCCCATCCATTGCTGCAGATGTCTCATGTAAGCTGGACTAGCTGTGCCATGTCGGATAGACCGGGCACATTCGAAACCCAGCATACAACCAAAACAGGATTTGATGATGGCTTTGCAGTTTTCCGGCGTATTGCTTGATCTGGACGGGCTTTTGCTCGACACGGAAAGACTGCAATTCGAAGTCGGTCCCGCCGTGCTCAAAGGCATGGGTTTTGACGTGGCGCCAAGCTTTTTTCAGGCACTGGTCGGCGTGGACCGCGCCACCGGCGCCCGCATGATCAGCAAGGAACTGGGCGGTGACATTGATGGCGCAGCCCTTGACCGGGCGTGGAATGAAGCCATGGATGAACGCATGCGTGACGCCATTCCGCTGCGGCCCGGCGTGCATGACTTTCTCGATATGCTGGATGAGCAGCAACTGCCACGCGCCATCGCCACCAACAGCGAGACGGACCGCGCCAAATGGAAATTGCAACATGCCGGCCTGTTGCACCGCATGAACGCGGTTATTGGCGTGGACATGGTAAAACGTGGCAAGCCTGCGCCTGACATCTACATCATGGCCGCTGAAACCTTGGGGCTGACGCCTGAGAAATGCGTGGCGCTTGACGACAGCGACCTTGGCGTGCGCGCCGCAATCGACGCCGGTGTGGGAAAGGTAATCCAGATACCGGACATGGTGATGAGCCGTGACCTTTACGCCCACCATCAGGCCGGATCGCTGCAGGAAGCACGCGCCATCATGGGGTTTTAAGCGCCGGCATTTATGCTGCAGACCGATAAGTCCAATCGAAATTGGGCCTCTAATGTCAGGGGAATTCGCACCTAACTTTGAAGGGTTGTCATCACCTTTGAAGGAATTCCTGTATGAACAAGAAACTTGCCGCCACGGCATTGTCCATGTCGCTTTCTGCAGCCGCCCCGACATTTGCTGAAGACACCAAACGCGCCAACATGGCGCAACCGCTGACGATTGCCGATATTCGGGCGGTTTCTCCCGCCCTTGGCAAATATTCCCAGACAATCCTGCTTGATGAAATCTGGAAACGGCCGGGCATGTCGCCACGTGACAGAAGCGTGGTGACCATTGCCGCGCTGATTGCACGCGGCCAGACAATCGAGATGCCATTTTATTTCGAGCTGGCGCTTGATAATGGCGTGACGGCTGGCGAATTGTCGGAAATCATCACACATCTGGCGTTTTATGCCGGTTTTCCGCAGGCCACGGCTGCCGTTGCGGTTGCCAAGAATGTGTTTGCAGCGCGCGGCATTACCGCCGACCAATTGCCACCGGAAAACCCGGAACTGCTGCCCATAAACCAGGCGGCGGAAGACAGTCGCGCAAAAAGCGTTGCAGAAAGCGTTGGCCCGATCTCGCAAGGCGTTGTCGATTACACCGCCATGCTGTTTCAGGATGTGTGGCAGCGCCCAGGCCTTGCGCCGCGTGACCGCAGTCTGGTGACGGTGGCATCGCTGATTACCAACGGCCAGTCGGCGCAGGTCGGTTTTCATTTGAACAAGGCAATGGACAATGGCCTGACCGCCACCGAGGCCTCGGAACTGTTGACGACACTTGCCTTCTACGCGGGGTGGCCAAACGTATTTTCCGCCGTGCCCGTTGCCAAGGACGTGATTGAAAACCGGCCAAGCTGAGCTGCCGGACGCAAGATCTGATTTGCGTCACGCAGCGTTTTTGTCGCCACCTGGCGACACCCCCATTTCAAAGGAAAAACCATGAAAAAGACCATCGCTATTGCTGCGACACTGAGTGCGCTTGGCAGCCCGGTTGCGGCCGAAGGCATCATCATCTCCGAAAACAGCACCAGGAAATCCATGCTTGCCTCGAAAGAGCAATTTACCGGTACGGTGTTTGTGGAGCCGATGTTTGATGCCAATGACCAAAATGGCCACAGCACCGGGCTGGTGACCTTTACGCCGGGTGCGCGCACCGCCTGGCATTCGCACCCGCGTGGGCAGCTTCTGATCATTACCGAAGGTGCCGGCTGGGTGCAGGAAGACGGTGCGGAAAAACGCAACGTCAAGGCGGGCGACGTGGTGTGGTTTGCCCCCGGCATTCGACACTGGCATGGCGCAACCGACACAACTCTGATGCGCCATATTGCCCTGTCCTACATGGAAAACGGCGCCAATGTTGCCTGGTCCGATCAGGTGACAGACGAACAGTTTCGTAACTGAATTGAAAGATTGAGACCCAGCCAAACAGCCCGGCCAACCATCGACAAAGGTTGGCCGGCCTTGTTTTCAGGCGGCAATTTAAAGCGGTGGCAACCCCAAGTTTTCTGTCCTATTGATGTGGCAAACCTGAAAGAAGGATTGGATAAGACCATGCCCCATATCTCCGTAAAGATGTTTCCCGGAAAGACTGAAGAGCAGAAGCAAGAATTTGCCGCAAAGGTTGTGGAAGCCGCCAAGGCGATTTTCGGCTCCACCGATGCATCGCTTTCGGTTGCCATTTCCGAGGTAGAGCCACCGGAATGGGAGACCACGGTTTACGGCCCCGACATCGCAGCCAACGAGGCCGCACTTTACAAACGCCCCGGTTACGGCGATTTGGCCAAGGCGTAAATACCAACGCCTGAGCCACAAGTTTAATTTCAAAAGACCACCGCTGATACGGTGGCCTTTATCATGTCAGGTAATGACGGTTGGATCAGGCTTGCGGGTTTTTACGCACGAAACGCTGTTCCAGCACCTCGCGGCCCCACTGGCTGCCGGCATATTCCTCAACCAGCACAAACCCTCTTGTCTCATAGAGGTGACGGGCGGCGTTGAGGCCGGCAAACGTCCACAGATGGGTTTCGGTAAAACCACTGGCGTCAACGAAATCCATTGCGGCATCCAGCAGCTTTTTTCCCGCACCAGTGCCACGCAGCGTATCATCGGTGATGAACCAGCGCAGATGGGCAATGCCCTCCCCGAGATCTTCACCGTCGATGGCGACCGAACCCCGCACCTGGCCCTCACGCATCGCAGCCCATATTCGGTTTTGCGGGTTTTCCAGACGGCCGCAGAACTCTGCCAGCCCACCTGCGACCCGGCTTTCAAAGGCCTGGCCGAAATCGCTGGTGCGGGCATAATAAAGCGCGTGCATCTCCGTGATGCGGGCAATGATGCCGGGTCTATAGCCGGTGACAATCTCAACCGGGCTTGATTGTGGCTTCTGGTCTCGTGGCAACAGCGCATCGGCGTAAAGCCGCATGCCCTCCAGCACAGTCTCATGCTGCCCCTGATGCAGACGGCCAAGCGCCGACGAGACCTGCGCACGGGCAAAGGCGTGAATGGATGCGACGCGCTGTTGTCCTGCCGGGGTTAGCGACAAGCGTTTGGTGCGGGTGTCTTCTTCACCGGCCGCTTCGCGCACATCGCCCGCTTCCACCAGCTTGCGCAACATGCGGCTGACGCTTGATTTTTCCAGACGCAGGATGGCGGCCAGATCACGCGCCGTCATGCCGCCCTTTTCAATTTCAATCAACGCATGCACGGCCGAGGGTGGCAGATTGGTGCCGGCAAAATCACCGCCCATGAAACCGAGTTCTCGCACCAGATGGCGCGAGGTGGCGCGGATGTGATCAATCAGCTGACTTGCGGCTTCAACGGCCATGGCATGAACTTTCAATATAGTTGCACCATGCAACCATATGCGTATTTCGATGGCTTTGGTCAATGATGCTCATGAAAAATCGGGAAGACCAAGATAGCCTCAGTCCGGCGTCAGGTGATCGGCGGTTTGCCGCACGGTTTGGCAAATGGCCGGGACCGTGCGGTGATGGTGGGTGGTGGCGGCCTACAGGGTAAGGCCACCATCAATAGTCAAACTTGCGCCGGTCATGTAGGACGAACCGGAACCGGCGAGATAAGACACTACACCGGCAATTTCTGCGGGATCTGCCACACGTTTCAGCGGGCTTCTGGCCGACAACATGTCGATGATACCGGCATTCATGTCAGTGTCGGTTGGGCCGGGCTGGACATTGTTGACGGTGATACGGCGCGGCGCAAGATCAAGCGCCAGACCCTTGACCATGGCTGCGACCGCGGCTTTGGTCAGCTGGTAGACACTGCTGCCGGGAAAACCTGTGCTGATGGCGACATTGGAGCCGATGGTGATGACCCGGCCGCCATCCTTCAAATGCGGCACGGTGGCCTGAATGGACAGGAAGACGCCGCGAATATTGATGTCGAGCATCATGTTGAGCTCATCCAGGCTGACGGCGTCCACTGGATTGAGACGCAAAATGCCGGCATTAACCACCACCGTGTCTATATTTCCTAAGAGGTCAACCGTTTTGGCAACCGCCGACTGTATGGCCGCCGGGTCCGCACTGTCTGCCTGAATGGCGAAGGCGCGACCGCCCAGCGCTTCAACATGGGCCACCAGTTCATTGGCGCTGTCTGGCCGTGAGACGTAGGTAAAGGCGGTATCAAAACCATCTGCTACCAGCCGTTCGACAGCAGCGCGGCCAATGCCGCGCGCACCACCAAATACCAGAGCCGTTTTACGTTCATTGATCGTCATTCAGTGTCTCCTTTATTGACTGATCTGTCCATAATTATGCACAATAAAACCTCTCGTCTTGGAGAGGTGTTTTTTCAGGGTCTCAGGCGGGCAACAGCAAAACGTGCCATGGCCTTGAGATCATTGAGAGATGAACCAGCGCGCGCTGCCAACTGCATGCCCGTCATCGTCATCTGGATGAAGGTCGCCGTTTGGTCGACATCGAGACTTTGATCCAGTTCTCCCAGTTTCTGCCCCTCCTCCACGCGTTCTCTGATGCGTTGGTGCAGCAATGAGCCGACCTTTTGCCGGCGGGCGTTCAGCGCCTCATCCGTCACGCCGAATTCGCCCACCGAGCCAACACCCATGCAGCCCAGCGCCCGTTCGCCATCATCATCGGCGACCAAGCCGGACAGCAAGGCTTCGATGCCTTCAATGGGTGACGCAGGCTGTGTCAACCGTCTGACATGGCCGGAATTGGTGCGGCGCTGGTAGGTATCCAGCGCCTCCAGGTAAAGTGTGCGTTTGTCACCAAACGCGCCGTAAAGACTTTGGCGGCCGATGCCCATGGCTTCGCGCAGATCATCGGTCGATGTCGCGGCAAATCCCTTTGCCCAGAACACCCTTAATGCCTTGTCCAGCGCCGCGTCGCGGTCGAATTCTCTTGGTCTTGCCATAGGATCAAACTAAGCATTATTGACACATCAGTCAATAATTATTTTTGGGACACTGAATTCTGTCACCGGCAATGATGGCGCGGCACTGATCTGGACGTATGGGCTGGTGGGCTGAAACGTCTTCAGGTTCTCACGTGATTTCAGGTTGCGCTGCCGTGCCTTAGTGGGGGCAGCACGGCAGCGCAACCCTGCGCCGATGCACTCAAGACACAGTCATGCGGCGCAAGACGTCAGATCTGAAATAGAAATGCTGGGCAAGAGCGCCTGCGACATGGGCACCGAGCAGCAGCCAAAGGGCTGTTTTCAGCACCTCGGCATGCAGCGTGCCAGCAACGTCAATGCCCATGTAATAGGCCATCATGCCTGAAATCGGCATGGCAAACAAAAGCGCGTAGAGCAGACCATGCACCAACCCTGCCAGCCGGTGGATGATGGGCGGTTGGCCAAGTGGCTGTGGCGGCACGCCTGATGTGATGCGAATGGCAAGCCGCACCGCAACCAGAAACAGAATGGCAATGCCAACCAGCGCATGGATATTGGCCGCTGATATATCTGCGGGCTGTGGCACCTGTCCGTGTTTGACCAGACGGTGCCAGGCATTCATGCCATCCGGCAATAGCAGGTTAAAGGCAACGAGGGCTGCAACACTCCAGTGGAGAAGTTTCTGGACGGTTGAGTAACTGCGCATGGGCATGTTCCCTGAGGCTGACCTGTTTGTGACAACAGCGATGCCGCAGATGGCTGACACGAAACTGAACGAGTTGCATTGTGGAAAAAATTACACGCGAAAACCTGTGCTGGCATCAGATATGACGGCGGCGTTTCTGATCCATTTCGGAATTGTCGAAGGTCCAGTTCAACACCGAGACCGTGATGGCAATGGCAATGCCCGGCCAGATCATCAACATCGGATGATCGAAGATGAAGACGCGATATTCAAACAGCATGGAGCCCCAATCGGGTTTTGACGGGTCTGCGCCAAGGCCGATAAAGGCCAGTGCCGCATAGGCAACGATGGCAAGGCCGGCCTGATTGCCGACATAGGTCAACATCAGCGGCAAGGTGTTGGGCAGCAGGTGGCGGGTTATCATTCTGGCCGGTGACACGCCAAGGCTTCTTGCCGCCAGAATGAAGGGCTGGCCCAGCACCCGTTTGCTGAGCGAATGGGCCAGCAGCGAATGCGGGCCAATGCCTGCAAGCCCCAATGCCATGCCGGCACTGAGCGGTGACAGGCCAAACAGCGCGGCGGCCGTCAGCGCCACGATGAGCGTGGGTACCATGATGAAAAATTCGCAGGCGCGTAGCAGGATGCTTTCACGCCAACCGCCCAGAATGGCGGCGGTGGTGCCAAGAATGCTGCCGACAACAAAACCGATGGAGGCCACGGCAAAGATGACGCAGCCGGTTCTCCAGCCGCCGGCCAGAATGCGCGAAAACAGATCCCGCCCCAGATGGTCGGTGCCGAGAATATGCTGGCTGCTGGCACCGGCATGGCGGGCCAGAATATTGACGGCATCCGGATCATGCGGTTGCCAGAGGCCACCGGTGACGAAAAACAAAGCGATCAGCGCCAGCAACAGATAACGGATCATAGGCGGGCTCGCGGATCGAGATATTCCATGGCAAGGCGCGCGGTCGCATTCATCAGCAGCATCCACAGCGCAATGACCACGACATAGGCCTGCAACACCATCTGGTCACGTGCGGCAATGCTTTGCACCAAGAACTGGCTGATGCCCGGCAGGCCGAACAGGATTTCCATGGTTGCTGTGGAGCCGATGACCCAACCGGCCTCGGAGCGAGCGGCCGACAGCAGCGCGTAAAGCGCGCTGTGGTGGCCGTGGCGCCACAGCGCCTGGCGGGGTGACAGACCCTTGGCCAAAGCGGTGACGTAAAATGGCAGGGTTGCGGTTTGCCTGAGGTCATGGCGGTAAACCCGCGCCAGCACGGCAACCGAATGCAGCGCAATCAACACAATGGGCAGGACGATCGAGGCCGTGTCATTGGCGAAGGGTCTGATCCACTTCAACTGCACGCCCAGCACCCATAACAGCACCAACCCCGCCCAGAAGGCCGGAACGGCCTGCACGAACACAGACAGGCTGCGGCTGAACCTGTCGACGATGCCGCCGGGTTTGACTGCGGCAAAAAAGCCAAGCGGCACGGCCAGCAGCATGGCGAGAAAAAGTCCCGACAGGCCCATGAACAGCGAGACCGGCAGGCGCGCGGCGAACTCGGCAAACACCGCCTCACCCGTGCGGAAGGACCGGCCCCAGTCGCCGACTACGAACCCTTGCAGCCAGTGCAGGTAGCGCAGCGGAATTGGCTGATCCAGCCCCCATTCTGCCCGCAAGGCCGCGAATGTTGCCTCTGTTGCCGGCAGGTTCCAGACATGCACGGCAATGGCCACGGGGTCAGACGGCATCATCGAAATAATTGCGAAGGCGGCGAAGGAAATCGCCGCCAGCCCAATGGCTGATCTGATGCAGGGCCAGATCAGGTTCATGACTATTTCGCTTCGCCAATATCGGCGCGCAGGACGTGGTAGTCCGAACCCCAGGGCTGATAGTTTTCCAGCCGCTTGGACACACCGACATACCAGACCGGCGAGACAAGGAACGAGGCCGGAACGTCCTCAAACAGCTTGTTCTGCGCATCCAGTGCAATGCTGACGCGGGCATCCGGTTCACCTTCCGACGCGAAGCGGTCGAGAATGGCGTCAAATTCCGGCGAGGCATATTTGGCGTAATTGAGCGAGGCGTCGGTGCGCAGCATCGAGTTGAGGAAGAAGGCCGGGTCACCGCTTGGTGCGGTATGTTGTGCCCACAGCGCAATATCGAAATCGCCTGCCGAGGCAACCTGCTGGATGCTTTCGACGACCTGCGTATCAAGCTCCACGCCGACCCGCGCCAACTGCGCCTTGACGACCGGCAGCATGGTTACGAGGTCAGGACGCTGCGGATAGGTAATGGCCAGCAGGCGCAGCGGCTTGCCGTCCTTTTCGCGGGTGCCGTTGGAACCCTTGGTCCAGCCCGCCTCCTCCAGCAGCGCCGCTGCCTTATCCAGATCTGTCACGCGGGGATTTTTTCCGGCAAAGGGAAAATAGGCGGCGTAAGCGCCGGTTGCCGGTTCACCGCCATTGATCGCGGCTGCCAGTTCCGTGCGATCAAAGGCCAGATCAAGCGCCTGGCGCAGTTTGACATCTGCCAGCAGCGGACGGGTGGTGTTGAGGAAGGCCAGATATTGATACCCGACCGGGAAAGACTTGATGGTGAGGTCCGGGTTGGTTTTCAGGCGGCTGACGACTTCCGACGGCAGGCCGAAGGCCAGATCAAGCTCGCCGGATTCCAGCGCCAGTGTCATGCTTTGCGCGTCTCCAAACTTGCGGAACTCAACCGGAGAACGGCTGTCTGCACCGGAAAAATGGGCGTTGGGTGCAAGTGTGATCGAGGCATCTGTCTTGAAATCGGCAATGCTGTAAGGGCCGGTAAACAGCGCCTCACCATTGGCCGCCGGTGTGTAGGCCACCAGTGGCCATTCGGCAAACAGCGCCTGGATATAGGGAACCGGCTTTTCCGTCGTGACCTTGAGTGTCAGGTCATCGACCGCGGCAAAACTCAGCTTGCCACCGGTGGCAAGCGCCGCCTTGTTGTTGGCGAAGGTATTGTCAAATCCGGCGGCCAGCGCCTTGGCGGTGACGGGCGAACCGTCTGAAAAAGCGCGGCCGGGCTGCAGGGTGATCGTCCAGGTCAGATCGTCATTGCGCTCTGCCTTGTCAGCCAGTTCCGGCACCAGCTTGCCATCACGGTCGACGGTAAACAGGTTTTCGCCAACGCCGTGGCTGGTCAGTGCCCAACCGTTGGAACCCTTGGCCGGATCTGTGCCCGAGGTGATGTAGGTTGCGCCAACGCGCAGCGGCTCTGCGGCAAAACCGGCAGCCGCCGTTGATATGACAGCGGTGGCAAGCCAGGTCGCACCAAGGCGCGACAGGAATTTGGATGACATTTTATCTCCTCGGATCAGTTTTGGGGAATACGCAGCCGCTGCTTGCGGCCTGTTGGATGGTAGGCGTGTGTTTCGACCACATGGTTGCCAAGCTCAGGGTTGCCGAGCAGATGGCCTGCAATGATGTCATCGACCGCCTGTTCGGTAACGCCGCCGTAATAGGTGCCATCGGGAAACACCTGCAGCACCGGCGCCAGATTGCACGGCCCAAGACAGGTGGATTTGGCCGTCATGGTGCCAGCACCGGTGACGCGCAGTTTCAAACGTTCCTGCTGGTTGCGAAGGTGGTTCCAGATCGTATCGGCGCCTGCGCTGTTGCAGGCACCGCCGGAACAGACGAGAACGCGGTATTTCTGCGCAGGCACCAGCGACCCTTCCTGCGCTACTGCCTTGCCGGGCATGGTTTCCAGCGCCTGCGCCTGTTCCAGAAGCTCGCTCATCAGCGGCAGCATCAGGCCCGCAGAGGCAATATCGCAGGTGATGGAAATTTCCGGCCATGGCTGGGTGGCTGACGCACGCCAGCGCTTCATCGACTTGACCAGCCAGTTGCGGAAACTTGGCTCGACCGGCAGAACCAGCGGCAGAATGGTGATATGGTCAAGCTGCTGTTCCAGCAGGGAAAACAGCCCGTCGCGCAGCGAGGGCGTGCCCTGCTCCGTAAAGGCAAACTGCACGATGTCTCCGGGGTGTGACAGCGCAATATGTTCAGCCAGTTTTTCGGCAAGGCGCTGCATTTCCAGATGCGGAGATGCTGCAAAGGCAGACTTTGCGATGAGAAGAATGGCGCGCCGTGACGGGCGCATGGGTGGGGTTTTCTTAAGTTCTACGTCTTCATTCACTGCCAAAATCTCGAATACAGGAGGCAGCAAAAATGAAGGCATGTCTGGCAGGAAGGCCGCGCACACACTCATTCCTGTGGCACACCCCGACCACGGAATCGTATCTCGTCAGGCAGGTCTCCTGGCTTGCGGGTCAATGCCGTTGTCCGTCTTCCCGGCATTTCTGCCAGTGACATGTTGGACAAACGGCTAACCGCTTACAGTTGCGGGACAGCTTCGGTTTTGCACCGAATTCCCTCTTAGCTTCCACCCAGAGGTGGAAGAACCATGACCCAGACAAGCTACACGTTCAGATATCACTGTCAATGTTACCAAGCCGCGCTTTGGTAAGGGCAGTGGATCGACCGACAGACAACATAAGTTACGTTATTACATAACATGACTATCGATTATGGCAAGGGCGTTGGGTGATGAATGCACGGCAAGCCCCTGCCCCTGGCAAACGTGTGACAAGGGCAAGGTCGGATGACTGGCGTTAGGCCTTCTGCTGTTGCGGCTGGATCAGTGGCACATGCGGTGCGGCCGTCAGTGGCAGGTGGCCGGTCAGGCGCGGATCGGCCTGCGTTTCCACCTGAAAAGCATAGGGCCGGAAACCGGAGCGCAGGTAAAAGCCGAGCGCCGAGGGATGGTCCAGCGTACAGGTGTGCAGGTGCAGGCGTTTGATATCTCTCTGCCAGGCACGTTTCAGCGTCGCATTCATCAGCGCGCGGCCAAGACCCTTGCCGGTTACTTCCTCGGTCAGGCCCAGAAACACCAACTCACATTCATTCGGTTGACGAAAATCAAGTTCCATCAGGCCGATGTCCTGCTGACCATCGCGCAGCACATAGACCTCGACGTCGTCATGGCCGATGATCGAGGCCAGTTTTTCATCGCTGATGATGAGGCGCGAGAACCACAGCCATTCTGCACCAATCTTTCGGTACAGCGTGCGATACGCCTCCAGATCTGGCTTTTCCATACGGTCCAGGCGGATGTCACCGGCAAAGGACGGTTCCGCCGCAGCAGAGTTTTCGGTCATTTCCAGACAGGTGACGACACTGGCAATATGTCCCGGCTGGACATGCGAATAACCTGATGGCGTGAAGGTCTTTGTGGTGCTCATGATCATGCTCGATATATGCTGGAAGGCAGAAATTGGGGTGGTGTCAGGGCTGCGTCTAGCAGACCACCACGCGGGTAAAATGCAGCACCTCATCCCCGATATTTTCGTAAGAATAAGGCTGGGCGCTGTCGAAAATGGTGAAGTCCCCGGCTTTGACCACCACCGAACCATCCTGTTTGTTGATGCGCAGGCGACCGGCCGACACGGATATCATTTCATACCAGCCAACCGGGTCCGGCTCTGCCTGATAGGTATCGCCAACATCGATCGACCAGGACCACAATTCGGCAAGGCTGCGGGCTGGCGCGGTGCCCAACAGCACGGCAAAACTTTTGCGCGTTGCGCCGCGCCAGGCAATTTCCTCGACCTTGGTGGTGCTGGCGGCCGGATTTGCCACCATGGCCGCAAAGCCGACACCCAACGCACGCGACAGCGAAGCCAGCTTGCTGAGGCTGATATTGGTATCGCCACTTTCGAGATTGCTGATCATGCGGCGGCTAAGGCCGGAGGCTTGGGCCAGTGCTTCCTGGCTCATGCCCGCATCGGCGCGGTACCGGCGAAGATTGGCGGCCACATGGGCGAGAACATCGGATGGGTCATCTTGACTGTGCACTATATTGCTCATATTGCGTATTATTATGCACACACTTTCGAAATACAAGCTGGTTTTTTCCCGCCAGGAGCTGGCGTTAATCGCCATTACCGTGGTCTGGGGCGCGACATTCCTGATCATTCATACTGCCATGAGCCATACCGGGCCGCTGTTTTTTGTCGGCCTGCGGTTTCTGGGGGCTGCCGCCATTTGTCTGGTCATTTTCCGCAAACGCATGCGGCATCTGACCCTGACCGAACTGCGTAGCGGCGCGGTTATCGGCACGTCGATTTTCATCGTGTTTTCCTTGCAGACTTTTGGTTTGCAGACGGTCAACAGCAGCACGTCGGCCTTTTTGACGGCGCTTTACGTGCCGCTGGTGCCGCTGCTGCAATGGCTGGTGTTGAAACGGCCGCCGAAAACCACCACGCTTGTTGGCGTGGCGCTGGCCTTTGCCGGGTTGGTGATGATTGCCGGGCCGGATGCGCTGCATGTCGGGCTTGGGGCTGGCGAAATTGCCACCTTGCTGAGTGCCTTTGCCATTGCCGTCGAGATACTGCTGATGAGCCGTTTTGCGACGGTGGTGGATAGCGGCCGTATTTCCGTGGTGCAGTGTTTTGTGGCAAGCGCCCTTTCCTTCCTTGCCATGCCGCTGTTTGGCGAAGGCATTCCCGACTTTTCATGGGTATGGCTGACGGCGGCCCTCGGACTGGCGGTGGCCAGCGCGCTGATCCAGTTCACCATGAACTGGGCGCAAAAAACCGTATCGGCGTCTCGCGCCGCCATCATCTATGCCGGGGAACCGGTGTGGGGTGGCATTATTGGCCGCATGGCCGGCGACCGGCTGCCGCCGCTGGCGCTGCTGGGCGCATTGTTTATCGTCGCCGGTGTTATCGTCAGCGAATTGAAGGCCGCTGAAAAACAACAGGACGACACGCCGCTACCTGACGATGATGGCGTCAGGCCGGCGCCATAAGCGAGGTGGATGACGGCTGGAGCGGAAAAAACCTCAGTTTTCCAGTGTATTGAGAAAGTCCAGCAACAGGCCCGATACCTCTTTGGGCCTTTCCTGTTGCAGCCAGTGACCGGCACCACCAAGCACATGGCTGCCGCGCAGACCCGGCACCTGAGAGGGCATGGCGGAAATGATCTGATCCATGCCGGGAATGCTGAGGCCGGTATCCCGTTCGCCAATCATAAACAGGGCCGGCACGCTGACCATCTGGCCGATATGTGCCTGTTGCAGTTCCCAATTGCGGTCGAGATTGCGGTAATAATTGAGGCCACCGGCAAAGCCGCTTTTTTCAAAGGCGTGAACCAGCTGGTCAAACTCTTCCTGCGGCAGCCAGGACGGCAGAGTCTTCGGGTCTGGCAGGCTGGGCAGCAGCCCTGTTTTACGGTCCACCATACCAAAGGGATTGGGTGTCGCATCCCCTGCCTTGCGCGGCCCCGCCTCACCGCTTGCGGCAAACAGAAGTTTGCGCAGGGTGAGCGCCACGTCACGGTTAAACTCGATCTCCGCGCCTTGCTGCTCCTGAAAATACAGCGTGTAAAACAGCGCCTGTTCATTTTGCGGAAAAATCTGCGATGGCGGCACGGGCGGTTGGCCCATGAAGGGAACGCTGAGTGCCGCTACGGCGCGAAAACGGTCCGGCCGCATCAGTGCGGCCTGCCAGGCGATGGTTGCACCCCAATCATGGCCGACCAGGACAGCCCGCTGTTCGCCAAGCGCATCCAGAAGTGCCACCAGATCACCCACCGCATGCACCACGCTATATTGGTCGTCACGCGCTGGCGCGTCAGTTTTGCCATAACCGCGCAGATCCGGTGCCACGACGCGGTAACCGGCCTGCGCCAGTGCCGTAACCTGATGCCGCCAGGCACGTTTTGTCTCGGGAAAACCATGGCACAAAATAACCAGCGGACCTTCGCCTGCTTCAAGCACGCTGATGCTGATGGTGCGGGTGTTTATGGTTTTTTCGATCATCGGCTGCTCCTTGGCGGCTTGCCGCAAAAACGGCTGGGCATGGGGTGCGGAAACGGTGGTAAGCAGCGCCATCGCCTTCAGCAAAAAGTGGTGACGGCACATGCACACATCCTTTCATCGCGTAACAATAAATGTTACACGTTAGACCAGATGTCAATATACCGTAACTTTTATTGTTTCAGAAAAGGCCATTCATGAGAACCGACGGTCGGCTTGCCAGAATGTTGCACGTGCTGGTTCACATGGGGTTGCTGGGTGGCCGGGAAACCTCCGAGCGGATTGGCCAGATGCTGAACACCAACCCTGTCGTGGTGCGCCGCACGTTGGGGGCGCTGCGCGAACATGGCATTGTGGAGTCTGAAGGTGGGCGTGGCGGCGGCTGGAAACTGACCCGGCCGCTGGACGAGATTACCGTGTTGGACGTGCAACGTGCGCTGACCGCCGGCAACATTTTGACCGCACCAACCTCTGAAGACCACCCGTCCTGCCCGGTGGAACGCGCCTCCAACAGGGTGATCGAGGCGGCGCACGCGGCAGCCGAGGCACGGCTGGTGGAGGCCTATGCCGCAACCACCCTTGCGCAAATTGGCAGCGCGGCGCTGGATGTGACGTGATGGGTGTGGATCAGAACGGGTTTATCCAAACCATTGTCACGCCACCCTTTCAGGAGGCATTTCGCCCGCTGCTCGACCATATTTGCCAGCAACTTTCGCCGACAAACGTTCCTTGCGTTCACAGCGTCTATGTCTATGGCAGCGTTGCCACGGGCCAAGCCGTTGCCGGGTGCTCTGATCTTGATCTCTCCATCATTTTGCACGCCGCACCCACCTCCGATGAGGCGGCAGACCTTGAACAGATACGCCGTGAGGCAGAGACCGCCTATCCGGTGGTGAGCAAGATCGACTTCGACATCGGCCTGCTAAGTGAGGTTTTGCCGTCAGAGGCCGGGATAGCCTGGAAATATTGGCTGCGACACCACTGCCGCTGTCTCCTAGGCGAAGATCTGGCGCTTGGTATCGGGTTGTTTCGCCCGTCGCGGCAATTGGCGCTGGCGGTGAATGGAGACTTCGAGAGAATTCTCGGCCACTACCGTACATCACTGAGCGGAGACATTTCACACAGTACGGCTGCCCGACTGATGCGTGAGGCATCACGCAAACTGATCCGCTCCACCAATGTGTTGCGGCATCATGAGGATATCGACTGGCCGGATACGCTGGATGCCCATGCCAACCGCTTGCGCGACCGTTTTCCGTTCATGCGTGACGATATCGATTATTTTCTGACGCAGGCTTTGACACCGCAGGATGAACCTGCAGCCTTCACCGTGCGGTTGCAGTCATTTGTCGACTGGATGGCCGCGCAGAACAGGAATTTCGGCTAAAACGCTTAAGCGATGTTTCACAGGTCGTTTCCGCCCTCACCCCGAACATCGTCATTTCGGGCTTGTCCCGAGAATCTAAACACGTTGCATATTTGGCACCGGCTTGGATCCTCGCCACAAGGGCCAGGATGACGTCGTGTGGGCGGGTCGCGATGCGGCAGAACACAACCCCTCACCTGAAAAATCTATCACTTAGCACGCTAAGATGATGATTTTTCTTCCTCTCCCACAAGGGTAGAGGTAAGGGCACGATCCCAACCCATGAACGCTATCCTATGTCGTTCAGTGCAACCAACATACTCCCCCTCATCTCTGTGCTTGTCACAGAGATCCAGTCCAGCCCAAGTCTTTGGGATGAAAAGAAGCCTTTCGCCGCGCAGACGCGCGGCACTGGATGCCCACAGCAAGCACAAGGCATGAGGTGCCTACATAAACATACAAGCCTCACGCCAGTTCGCTGGCCGGGATGATATGCACGCCCGGTTTTTGAGAAATGGCGGCGGTCAGAAGTGCGCGGGCGATATTATCGGCCGGGCTGACGCGCCACTGGCGTGGCAGAAGCGGGCCAATGAGCCGCATGGCATGCAGGAACACCCGTTCGCCAAGCCGGAACTCCGGCCGTTTACCGCCGATAATGCCGGGGCGCACGATGGTAAGCGATGTGAAGCGTTGCGCTTTCAGTTCCTTTTCCAGCTGACCCTTGACGCGGTTGTAAAAGAACCGCGACTTGGCATCCGCACCAATGGCAGAGGTCAGCACATAGGTGGAGGTGCCGTAAGCCTTGGCGAGGCGCGCCACATCCAGCGGGTAATCATGGTCCACTCTGCGGAAGGCCAGTTGCGAGCCGGCCGCCTCGATGGTGGTGCCGAGCGTGCAAATAACCGCATCTGCCCGCCACCAGTCGGCCTCGGTTGGCAGCTGGTTGAAGTCCACCTGCGGTGACAGCAATTTTTCATGTGGCGGCAGAGGGCGGCGGGTCGGTGCAATGACCTTGGCCACGGCGGGGTCTTCCAGCGCCAGTTGCAGCACATGGCTGCCGACCACCCCGGTGGCACCAACAATGAGCACCGTTAGGCCATCGCCTGATGTTTCTGCCATGCCGTTTTCTCCTCGCCAATTTTAGGCCTGTTTGGTTTGGTCCGCTTGTTTTACCGACAGACGACCAAACGCGTGGAGTGGAAGGTAGGTTGCAGCGCGCAATCCGGCAAGTGCGGGCAACCTGCCGTAAGCGGATGTTACCTTGCGGCATGCCCCTTAACGGGCGAGCAGATCCCGGATTGCCTGCTCGATGAAGACGGTGTCGGCATCGTTCAATCCTTCGCCGGCCACATGGCCCCAGGGTGAGTTGAGAATGCGCAGTTCGGCCCTGGCAATCCTTTCCGCCTCATAAGCGGCATCCTCAGGCGGGAAATAAAGGTCGCTGGAGCACGGCATGATGATGGTGTCTGCCGTGATGGCCGCCAGCGCCTTGTCGAGATCGCCGCCATATCTGACATTGGCGCTGATATCGGCGTGCTGGCCAGTCCAGATATGGGCAAGCAGGTTGTTGGCATCCCGCTTCAGAAACCAGCCTTCCCAGAAATCGACCAGAAAGTCTTCCAGCGACGCGTAACCCAGCGCCGTCTCATCCAGCCTTTGCCGGAAAAAGCCTTGCGAAAAACCCCATGCCGCATAGATGCGGGCGGCAACCCGCAGGCCGCGATGCGGCGGATTGACATAAAAGCCACTATGAAAATCTGCATCCAGCTCGATGGCCGCACGCACACTGTCAAAAAACAGATGGAAGTGGCGCGAGGTGCGCGCCGCACTCTGGAAGGTGAACAGCCGTTCGACCCTATCCGGAAAGGCCGCGGCCCACTCAAAAGCCTGTGCACCGCCCAACGACCAGCCAATGGCCATGTGCAGTTTGGTGATGCCGAAATGTTCCGACACCAGCCGGTGCTGCTGCTGCACATTGTCATGGATGGTGACGTGAGGAAACCTGGCATCACCTGTTGGTGACGGTGTGTTGCTGGGTGAGCTGGAGAAGCCATTGCCGAACATGTCAGGCACGATGATGAAATATTTCGCAGGGTCCAGCGCCCTGCCCGGCCCGACCAGCCAGGCCGTGTCATCATGGCTGGCGGCAAAGGATGTCGGGTAGATGATGGCGTTGTCCTTGGCGGCATTCAACGTGCCGAAGGTTTTATAGGCCAGTTTTGCCTGCCGGATGGTGCGGCGCGACTGCAGGGTGATGTCACCCAGTTCAAAGATGTCATGGGACATGTCAGTGCTCACAGATGGGTTTTGCGTTGAGAAACGAGGGTCGGAAAAACAAGGGTGGAAAAAACAAGGGTGGCCAGCAGCGCCAGCGCAGGCAAGATGGCTGCCAGCGCCAGATTGGTAACAAGGTCGGCCCTATCAACCACCTGCCCGCCCATAAAGGCGCCGGTGGCAATGCCAATGTTGAACACCGAGACAAACAGCGCCGAGGCAATTTCAATGGCTGATGGTGCCGCCTTCATCATCCATGTTTGCAGGGTGACGGACACGCCGCCATAAGCGACACCCCAAAGCAGCAGCAAGGTGGCGCCCATTGCTGGCGTTGCGCCGAGCCAGACGAAACCTGATATGGCGACAACCAGCCCAAGAGAGATGGAGAGCAACGTGAGCCTGATGTGGCTGATAGCGGCCATGCCGGCCAGAAAGTTTCCGGCAATGCCAGCGGCCCCATATAAAAACAGCAGCGCGCCGACCCATTCCAGCTTCACGCCCGAGACGATCTGCAAGACCGGGCTGACGAAGGTGTAGGCCATGAAATGCCCTGTCACCAGAAGCAGCGTGATGGTGAGGCCAAACACCACAACCGGGCGCGACAGCTGGGTTTTGAACTGGCCAAGGCTGACGGACTGGCGAATGGGCAGCGCTGGCAAGGCCCAGAGGTTAAGCACCAGCACAACGGCGCTGAACACCGCCATGGCGGCAAAGGCGGCGCGCCAGCCGGCGAAATCACCAATCACGGCGCCCATGGGCACGCCCAGCACCGAGGCGGCGGCCACCCCGCCAAAGATGATGGCGGTGGCGGTACCAACCGCATGGTTTGCCACCAGCCGCAGCGCCAGACCACCGGCAATGGCCCAGATGCCGCCCATGCAAAAGCCGACAATGATCCGTGCCGCCAACAGCCAGCCCATGGAGGGCGCAAGGGCCGAGGCAACATTGGCGGCGACCAGCAGTGCCAGCAACCCGGCCAGAATATGCCGCCGGTCCACACTGCCAGCCACCAGCAGAACGAAGGGCGCAAACAGCGCCGCCAGCAGCGCGGGCAACGAAATCATCAGGCCGGCTGTACCGACAGAGGTTTCCAACGCCGTTGATATCGAAGTCATCAGCCCCACGGGCAACATTTCCGTGGTGACGACGGAGAATGTGGCCAGCCCCACCGTTAACACGGCAGGCCAGCCGCCGCCTTTTGCCTGATCTGTCGCTGAAATATGCGGTTGCATGAGCCTGCCTGTCCTTTGCGCTTTACGCGGCGAAGATGCCGCGCCGTTGAAGACACGCTGTTTACTGGTTCCGAAAAACCGATAAAGTGGCCACACAGGGCAAGACATGGGACGAAACGGATACAATGCTTGATCATTTTGGCGATGTGCTGGCGTTTGTGCGGGTGGCCGACAGCGGCAGCTTTACCCGCGCGGCCGAACGGCTGGGCATGACACGGTCTGCGGTTGGCAAAAGCATAACGCGGCTGGAGGAAAACCTGGCCACACGGCTGATACAGCGCACGACACGCAGCGCCAGCCTGACCGATGAAGGCAAGCTGTTTTACGAGCATGCGCTGCGGATTTTATGCGAGGTGGACGATGCCGAGGCAACGCTGGCCGAGCGCAACCAGACCCCGAAGGGACGTTTGCGCATCGATCTGCCGACCGCCTTTGGCCGGCTGCACGTGCTGCCAGTGTTGCAGCGTTTTTTGCAGGATTGGCCTGAGCTGGAGGCCGATGTCTCATTTTCTGATGATTATTGCGACCTTGTGTCAGACGGTATCGATGTGGCCATTCGCATTGGCGGACCAAGCGATAGCGGCCTGATCCGCAAGGTTTTGGCCCCTCACCGGCTGGTGACGTGTGCCACGCCGGAGTATCTGGAACGACGTGGTTTGCCGCGCACGCTGGATGACTTGGCCCAGCACGACAAGATCGTGTTTACCTATGCCAACGGGCTGGTGCCATGGCGCTACCAGATGGGTGGCGTGGCCCGCGACATCAGCGTTCAAGGTGCGCTACGCCTGAGCAATACCGAAGCGATACGCGATGCTGTTCTGGCCGGGCTTGGCGTGGCGCAGCTGGGTGAATTTCTTGTCGGTGACGACATCAGGCAGGGTCGGCTGATAGCGCTGCTGCCGGATTTTGTGCGCGCGGAAACGCCGATCTGCGCCGTGTACCCGACGCGCCGCCACGTATCGCCCAAGGTGCGGCGTTTTGTGGAGATGTTGCGCGCCGATTGGGCCAATGGCGCGCCGTGGATTTAACACCGTCGCGGTACTACCAGCGGATTGGGTTTTCCAGCGTTTCCCAGAAAATCCAGCGAAACACTTCGCGGCGCGGATGGTACCCGCGTTCGCGGCCGGGCTGCGCCTCGGAAAACGGGTCCAGCACATGCAGCACACCCGATGCGCTGGCGACGGCGACACGGCCGCTGACCGGATCAAAATCAAAGCCGCGCAAGGCCGAACCGAGGAACTGGGTGAACACCGGCTTGCCACCGCTTAAGGGTGCGGCATGCGACCAGCCTGCGCCACCAATCCACGCCACCGGTTCGCCCAGCCCATAAACTTCGCCGGGCAGCTGCGTCATGCCATAGGCGCGCAGATAATCATCCGTTGTCTGCGGTTCTTCTTCGCCCTCGTCATGATCACCCTTCAGTGACGCCAGATCGCGGCAGACGGTAACGCCGCTGGAGCCGTAACGGGAGTTTGACAGCAGGCTTTTGGAGTCATCGGTGAAACGCAGATTATAGGGGTAATCGCTCTCAGCCTCGATGCGGCCATGCGGTTCAATGGTGGTCTCGGTGATGCGCTCGACATAATGGCCGCCATACGCATCCTGCCAGCCATAGGCGACGTAGTGCCCATCCGGTGAGATTGCCACATGGCTGGCATCAATGCCCAGCGGGCCGCCGAACTTGGCCTTGATGTCCTTGTAGCTGCCTATGTAAACCGGGCAATCATCTGAGCCGACATTGCGCACGCCGTCTTCGGCTTCATCCGCCGTGGTGTCAGCGTCGTCTTCGCCGGCCTCATCATCTTCGTCTTCGTCTTCGTCTTCGTCGTCTTCATCGACATGGCCGGGGCGTGGTGCCAGCAGGGTCCAGTCGCTGCCGCGCAGCAGCCAGATTCCGAATTCATCACTGGCCAGAACAACGCTTTTGCCGTCATCTGAAATTTCAAGGCAACGCACCGTCGTGGCATCAACCTCGATATCTTCAGGCCATGGGGTGATTTCTTGTGTGGCGGGGTCAAAGCCCTCGGAAATGGCAAGGCCCTGCCCGGTGGCCAGAACAATCCAGCGCCGGTTGCGCGAAATGGCCACCATGGTGGCGCCATCCACTTCGGTGATCTCGCCGCCATCAATGTGCAGGACCTGATCATCCAGCCGCACCAGAAAGGCGTCCGGCCCCAGGATGACGACAGCATGCAAGCCGACATCGCCCATATGCGAGGTGAAAGGTGTGTGGGCGGGGTCAAAACGCTCCCGCGCCCGCTGCCAATGGCCGGCGGCATTCAGTGCCACCACCTCATCCAGCACCGCATCGGCAAATTCTTCATCGCGCTCGTCTTCCACCAGATCTTCGTCGGGACTTTCATCAAGATCGATGATGGCCTCCAGCGCGGCGCAGACATTCAGCGCCTTGGCGCGGCCAATGCGGTTCCAGCTGTCAAAGTCATGGGCGGACGGGCCTTCCGATGCCTCTGGCTCGGTTTTATTGAGCAGTCGGGAAAAGATATTGCGTAACATCTGCGGGCATCACTCTCTGACAACAGTCGACAATCAAAGGCCGGTTCCCGGAAATTAATGATTTCCCAGCCAGCTGCGCTTTACCGAACTTCACATCAAGATGTGACGCACGGACACGCACAACCATACATCGCAAAAATTCGTTCCAGTGGCGATCTTTATTTTTTGGCTAAAACTTGCTTACCGCGCCCTGATCAGGCTCAACAGATCACGCGCTGCAGGACTGGTCCTGGTGCGCGCCTTCAGGGGCGACAAATGTCTTGGCAATGTCAGCCAGAGTGACGCCGGCAAAACGGTCCATCAGGCGTTTTTCCGCATCGGAAAACACATCTTCCAGCGTGGCGTTGACGGCCTTCTCAATGGGGCAGCCGGGCATGTCATAGGCCGGGCCGACCGCAAAAATCGAAGGTTCGCCCACCGCGCGGTAAATATCCAGCAGCGTCAGCTCTTCCAGCGGCCGCGCCAATGTCCAGCCGCCGCCATGGCCACGCTCCGAGTGCACATAACCCTGCTCACGCAGGCCCGCCATGGTGCGGCGAATGACAACCGGATTGGCATCCAGCATGGTGGCAATCATGTCCGATGTCATGACGCCCTTGTGCCTGCCCATGTGGATCAACACATGCAACATGCGCGACAACCGGCTGTCCTGTCTCATCTGGTTTGCCTCATCTTCTGCCCTGTGAATCTTGCCATACCACAGGCTGCGCCGTTTCGTTACCGCAAATGTGTCGTGAGGGGCTGGAGCTGACCACCCTTTTTGAGCGACAGGTTTCGATACTGTCATTCGCAGGTGAACCGAAGCCGGCTGTCGCCAATCGGCGACGCCAGATCAAGCTCTAACCTTGGTAGATGACCGTGGCACTTAACGCTGCAACTTCTGCCCCGCAACGGTGCCAAGAAATCCTCCTATGGCTGCCAGAACCGCGGCAACCAGAAACGTCGCGCCCATGTTCTGAGCGATCCAAACAATTGCGCCAGCAAACAAACCGCCAACCAGACCAGGTAAAAACTGTCTCATAGTCACCTCCAATTTGCACCATGCCAGGGTAGACAATTCTGCATTGAACGCAAATCACCCCTTGATCGCCTGGAGAAATGATCCGACCCAAGGCAGGGTTTGGAGGCTATTGAACAGTCACAGCCAACTCGCTCTCACAATTCACCACCACCTTGAACACCTAATTACACACCGCTAAGGATTGGTGATTACTCTGATCCAGGAAAAGCGCGATGTTTCCGTTCTCCGAGGCTGATGCGGTTCAGCATTCCGGCCCTATCCCCCAAAAATCCGAAGTGGTGATTGTTGGTGGCGGGGTGATTGGCGTGTCGACCGCGCTTTATCTGGCCCGCAACAACATTGAGGTGACATTGCTGGAAAAGGGGCGCATTGCGGCCGAGCAATCCTCCCGCAACTGGGGCTGGATCCGCAAGCAGGGCCGCGATGCAGACGAGTTACCAATCGTCATGGAGGCCTGCCGCCTGTGGCAAGAGTTGGCGCAGGAATGCGGTGAAGACATTGGCTTGCAGCAAACTGGCGTGACCTATCTTGCACGCACACCTAAGGACATGGCCGGTTTTGAAGATTTCATGAAGATTGCCGCCGCGCACGCGCTCGACACGCGGCTGATTGACGGTGATGCCGTGCGGCAGATGATACCGGGCATGGCGCGCAATTTTGCCGGTGCGATGGTGACGCCATCCGACATGCGGGCCGAGCCGTGGCTGGCCGTTCCGGCGCTGGCGCGGCTGGCGGCGCGCCGAGGTGTTCGCATCATCGAAAACTGCGCGGTGCGCGCAGTTGATACGGCTGCCGGTGCGGTGCAAGCAGTGTGGACCGAGCACGGAAAGATAGAGACATCCAATGTGCTGGTGGCCGGTGGCGCATGGTCATCGCTGTTGTTGCGCAAACATGGCGTTTCCATTCCGCAGCTAAGCGTGCGGGCGACGGTCGCGGCGACAGAGCCGATGCCGGAACTGCATGCAGGTGCAGTGGCAGAGGATGACATTGCCTTTCGCCGCCGGCAGGATGGCGGTTACACGCTGGCGGCCGGCGGCAGCAACTTGCTGTATGTTGGGCCGGACGCATTTCGCCACGCAACCAAATATATGCCGGCACTCAAGGCACATCCGTTTGGCACGCGATATGCGCCGATGGCCCCTTCTGGATATCCCGATGCCTGGGGTACACCGCGCGACTGGGCGGCCGATGAGGTAAGCCCGTTTGAGCGGATGCGGGTGCTGAACCCTGCCCCCGGCAAGCGTGAACTACAGGCGATAAAGCGTGGTTTCAACACGCTGTTTGCGCAGGCCAAACCCGTCCGGTTAAAAACCACATGGGCGGGCATGATTGATGCGATGCCGGATGTCGTGCCGGTGGTTGACCGGGTTGCTGCGATCAACGGCCTGTTTGTGGCAACGGGCATGAGCGGCCATGGTTTTGGCATTGGCCCGGGCATTGGCCGGGTGATGGCAGACCTTATTCAAGGCAATGAAACCGGCCATAACCTGCACCGCTTCCGCCTGTCGCGGTTTGCACCGGGAAATACCATTCGCCCCGGGCCGGCACTGTAAGATTACGGGCCTCAGCAGCAACTGTTAGCGCACTGGATAAGATGCATGAGTTCCCTGCCCCGTCAGCGTGTCCTGCCGCGGGCATATGGGATTGTTTTTACGAAAATTTTATGCGGCGTGAAGGAACTTTAATTGCCACTGCTCGTTCATCAACCCGATGGGCAGCGTTCACTCTCAAAGGATAGCGATAATAACCGTCCTGGAACTGCACAGATAGGTTAACCCACGTGACTGCGAGAGTGCCTTGCGACAGACCAACTATGATGACCAGACTGATCTGCATGAGAGAATTGAGGCGCTTGAGGCCTATGATATCATGGATACTCCGCCAGAACCGGAGTTTGACGGCATTGTGCAGATTGCCCGCGTCATTTGCCGCACACCCGTTGCGCTGATCAGCCTGGTGGAAGAAAACAGGCAATGGTTCAAGGCCCGTGTCGGCTTTGAACCCTGCGAGACGCCAATGGCAGGGTCTGTCTGCCAATATGCGCTGCTGAGCCGCGACTTGCTTGAAATACCCGACCTGACGGCCGATCCGCGCACCAAGGACAACCCGCTGGTAACGGACGAACCGTTCATCCGATTTTATGCGGGCGCCCCGCTGATTACCCCAGACGGCATTATCATCGGCAGCCTGTGCGTGATCGATACGGTCATACGGCCTGAAGGACTGGACGAGGAACAGGCCGACGGCCTGCAGGCGCTTGCCTCGCAGGTCATTGCGCTTTTTGAAGCGCGTCGATTATCCCAGCGCAAGGATGACCTGTTTCGCCGCCAGAAAGGCATTACGGCCAGTTTGCGCAACGCGGCGAAAGAAACGCTTGCCGCGCAGGAGGCTGGTGGTGTTGGCACTTTCGAGATTGACCTGACGCGCAACGAATTGCGCGCATCGCCGGAGTTTTACCGGATCTTTCATCTGCCGCCGGCGCGGTCATATCCAACGTCCGTTTTTGAGACGATGGTTTTTTCTGACGATAAGGGCACGCAATCGACACAGGCCAACCGCGCCGATGGCTCGGCAGCACTTGATGTGGAATACCGCATCAATACGCCAGCCGGTTTGCGGTGGATTTCCCGGACTGCAAACTTCATTCGCGGCGAAAACGGCCTGCCGGTGAAAATGATCGGTGCGGTGAAGGATGTCACAGTGACCCGGCGTGCGGCAGCGCGCATACAGGCGCTGCTTGACCTGGGCGACCGGCTGACACAGCTGAGCGACATCGAGTCCATGGCATCCGCCGCCGCAGACCTGATGGCCAAAGCCCTTGATGCGACCCGCGCCGGTTTTGGCATTGTAGACCCTGTCAATGAGACCGTGTTGATGCAGCCGCAATGGACCGCACCTGGCATTACGCCCGTGACCGGCCTGCACCATTTCCGTGCTTATGGCAGCTTTATCAACGATCTGAAAATGGGCAATCCTGTCGTCATTCCTGATGTGACGCAGGATCCACGCACCGCTGCAAATGCACAAGCACTGCTTGATCTGGGCATTCGCGTGCTGGTCAATGTGCCGGTTATCGACCAGGGCAATTTCAGCCTCGTGGTGTTCGTTCACCATGACACGCCCTACCAGTGGTCGAATGAAGAAATTGCCTTTGTGCGCAGCTTTGGCGACCGCATACAGGCGGCGATTGCGCGTGTGCGGGCAGAGTCTGAGCAACAGTTGTTGCACCGGGAAATGGGCCACCGGCTGAAAAACACGCTGTCCATGGTTCTGGCCATTGCCACGCAGACCCTGCGGCCGGTCAAGGAACGGCAATATGTGGAAGCCTTTGAGCGCCGCGTTCACGCGCTGAGTACCGCCCACGATGTTTTGTTTGAGCGTAACTGGAGCAGCGCCGCAATTGTGCAGGTGATGGAACGGACCTTCGACCGGCTGTCCGTGCGCGACCGCGTGGTGCTGCAGGGCGAAGACCTGACCTTCGGCCCCAAGGGCACGCTATCGCTTTCCCTGCTGCTGCATGAACTGACGACAAATGCCATCAAATATGGCGCGTTGTCGAACACGACAGGCAAGGTTGTGCTGCGCTGGTACCTGACGGGTGAAGGCGAGAACACAACGTTTCACCTTGACTGGCAGGAGATTGGCGGCCCACCGGTTCACGACGTAGACAAGGCGGGGTTTGGATCGAAGCTGATTAAAATGGGCCTTGGTGGAACAGGCAAGGTAGACGTTCGTTATGAGTCATCTGGACTCATTCTCCGGATGGAAGCAACGCTACACCAACTCCAACAGGCCGAACACTAATGGGTACATTCAATCCGCCCAAAAAAAATGTCGTCCTTGTTGTTGAGGATGAACCGCTACTGCTGATGGCTGCTGTCGACCTTGTTGAAGAAGCAGGTTTTGAAGCGGTCGAGGCACGCAATGCCGATGAGGCCATCGAGATACTCAACGCGCGCGAAGACATCCGGATTGTGTTTACAGATATCGACATGCCGGGCAGCATGGATGGCATGAAACTGGCGGCCATGGTGCGCGATCGCTGGCCACCGGTGGAGATCATCATTGTTTCCGGCCATCGCAAGGTTGCCGATGACGATCTTCCTGCACGCAGCGTGTTCTTTTCAAAACCCTACGACGTTGACCGCGTGACAGCGCAACTGCACGCAATGGCGGCGTAACAAACACCGCCACTTGTGCGCAGCACACCCAAGGGACTTTCCTGCCATAGCGGCCGTTATAATCGGCGGACTGAAGTCTTCTTCGTCTATCTTCTAACTGTCGGGAGTCGAGTATCGTCCACAGTTGGCCCAAAGCGAGGTCTGATGTCTTCTAAATCTGATCGGATTGGATCCGCCACGGTGGATTAATACGGTTACTTCCGGCTAGGTACAGTAGGATACGATTTCCACCAGGATCAAAAAGTTCAGCTTCTCGCCAAAGCCAACTCTGGTCCTGCGGAGGGGTCGAGAACGCGATTCCTGCAGCGGTTAGGCTATGATATTTTTCATCTAAATCGTCCCATTCGAAGTAGACGGTGGTTCCGGCGCTTACATCGCCGCCCTTGTGTAAAGAGAATGTGCTGTTTCCGTCAGGGCAGACAAAGCGTACATAGTCCGGTCGTGCATCCACCACTGGCACTAGGCCGAGAGCGCAATAGAATGTCCAACCCTCATCAAGGTCCGGCATAGTCACAGTGACTTGGTTGAGATTCATTCCACTTTCCTCTCCGAGCCTTGAAGCAGCGGAAAGTTTACGGAATTTTTCGTTCATATCAATGACCGCAATAGGCGCAAAGCAGCCGAAATCTGTGCTCGACAAAGTCGTCGTTAAGGTACCTATAGCGTTCGACATTCGCGGCCCGCGCTTCTCTGCGGGATCGGCGATTGGGCCTCCCATGATGGGGTTTCGCAGATGAAGTGGTTTAATCTATGCGGGACGCCATAATCCGGGCGTAGTCGGTCCCGCCGCCCCGCTGCGCGGCCACTATGCTGGGGTTCCTGCGGCGACACTTATCCGGCCCCGGCGTCGAGAATTACCGAAATCCCGCCTGAGGGCGGTCCCATAATATTGTCGCAGGCGCAATTTTTTGCCTGTTTTTCCATTTAAACATAGGAATGATGACCACATGGCAGATGCCATGACCGCAAAAGCTATGTTTGATGAGAGAGCCCAACATGAGCAATTCCTGTCCCGTGCTGAAGCCTGAGGAGCGCAAACTCAACGACATTGTCGAACGTGCCAGTGCACAGATGATGCAGACGGTGCTGGAGGCGCTGGACGCAGCAAGCAGCCAAGTTGCCGCAGAGTGGAAGAGCGTAGAGACGCAGGAAACCCCGCCGCCTTACGACTATTTTGCAGCCGTCGTTCACCAGCGCATGTTCTTGCACCTGTGCGGTGCCGACGCCGAGACAATGACCAGTGGTGATGCGGACCTGGCCGGACACCTGATCCGCAACCAGCAGAACATTGTCGCGCATTACGGTTGGGCGAAAAAGGACAAAACCGACCCCGCCGTTTGAGGCTTTAAAACTGCATCGCATCCTTGCCGGATGCCTTGGCATCATAAAGCAGCGCATCCGCCTCGTTGATCAGGGCCGTTATATCCCGTTTGGCCGCGCTCCAAATGCCACCAATACTGGCGCGCACATGGGTAGAACCACCCGAAATCAGCACCGGTTCCCGCATTCTTTCAAGGATACGTTCTGCAGCCGCCATGCCAGCAGCACGGCTTCCGGCCACCACGACCACGAATTCGTCGCCGCCGGTTCTGGCAACGAGATCATGGCTGCGCACCGCGCCCTTGATGCGCCGCGCGGTTTCGCACAACACCACATCTCCAACGCCGTGGCCATGAACGTCATTGACCTGCTTGAAACCATCCAGATCCAGCGCCAGCACCACAAAACCATCGGCAGATTGCAGGGCGGTAAATTCACCAACCAGGCCGCGACGGTTCAACAGGCCAGTCAGGGCATCCGTGCTGGCGGTTTCCTCCAGTTGTTCAATGCGGCGGCGCTCATCGGTAAAATCAATGGCCATGCCGACAATCTTCAGCGGCCGGCCATCACCATCGCGCAGCAAGCGCCGGTCGCAGCGCATCCAGCGTTCTCCCTGAATGGTATCCAGCCGGTATTCAGCAACATTCTGGTCCAGTTCGCCTGAGATCAACGGCGTGAGATCTGCCTGCGCGCCGTCATTGACATTCACACGGCTGACGTAGCGCTCAAGATCAAGCCGGGCGGCGGTCTGCCCGCCGATGAACTGTGCTAGGCGATCCGAGGTTTCAAACTTGCCGCTAGGGATGTCCATATGCCAGAACCCACCCCTCACCGCTTCCATGGCCAGTTCCAGCTGTGCGGCGCGTTCGGCCAATTGCCGCTCATGTTCCTTATGGCGGGTAATATCCTCGATCTGTGAAATGAAGCGCACCACACGGCCTTCGGCATCGCGCATGGCGGCAACATGGATCATCACATCAACCACGTCACCGAGAGGCTGCACATAGCGTTTTTCGATGGTGTAACCATCCCGACGACCCTGCAAAACCTGCTGGAACTGGTGCATGTCTGCGTCGATATCATCCGGGTGGGTGAAGTCCTTGAAGTGGGTGCCAATGACTTTCGTTATAGGCAGACCGACCAGCCTTGCAAATGCGGCGTTGCCTCGCAGGATCCGTCCCTCAAGATCGACAAGCGCAATGCCTATCGGTGCGTGATCGAACGCAAAATCGAACAGCTCCAGACGGGTGGCAGGATCATCCGTTGTGTAGGCTTGCTCCGCCATATTTTCCTCCGCAAACAAGCGTGCATTCAACACACTAACATCTGTACGCTTAATCCCCTCAGCAGCGAAAGGTTTCGTCTGACACCAAGGAGATTGTGCAAATGGTTTACGGGCCATTGGCTTGGGGCGTTTTGACGGGCAGACAGCGCATGAATTCAGCGACCACTTGCAACCATTGTTAGAAATGATATCTGCAAATGAACAAGGAGAAGAATAACTGGCAAGCTGGTTTTGCAGGGAAAGCGGCGAAGACGATGTGCGGGCGGTTGCAATTGAAGTGTCAAACGTCTTGTTTCCAAACACCAATTCAAGGACACAATATTTCCAGGCACATTCTGAATGTGCGCGAACAGCGCTCAGCGTATTCAATCCTGACAACCTGATCGTATAGCGTTGCGTTATGTTTTGCGAAATCTTGACTTTATATCTTTGAAAATATATTTCTGAGGTCGATAATGTCCTATGACGTGAAGTTCCATCGTGAGTTCGTTCCAGAATGGAAGGCTTTGGAAATGGGACTTAAAGAACTGGTTGGCGAGGTTTTGGACCACCTTGAAGATGATGGCCCGTTTCTTGGTCGTCCTGAGGTGGATACGCTTTCCGGGTCCGGTCATGCCAATATGAAAGAGATCCGCGTAAGATTTGGCAAGCAGGTCTGGCGTTTTGCCTTTGCCTTCGATCCTGATCAGGCTGCCATTATTCTGTGCGGGGCGGCTAAACAAGGCAAGAGCCAGGAACTGTTTTACAAACAGTTGATCGGCAAAGCAGACCAGCGTTTCAATTCGTGGCTGAAGGAGAAAAAGATGAGCACTGACTGGAAAACACTGCGCGCCGAACTGCCGCAAGATGTTCGTGCACGTCTTGATGAAAAACGCGAAACACGGCGTCTGGGCAAGGCTCTGGCGGAAGTGCGCAAAGCCATGAATGCAACCCAGCAGGATGTTGCCGTACGCGCCGCCATGACACAGAACACGATCTCGAAAATCGAGAGCGCCGATGATGTGCTGATTTCCTCTATCGTGCGTTACATGCATTCGATTGGCGGTGGTGTTGAACTTATCCTCAAAACACCGGATGGCAATGCAAAGCGGGTTGATTTTGATCCCGAGATTTATGTGAAGCAATACGCATAATCACGCGGGGCCCAAACCAATATCACCACATGGAGACGCTGCTTAAAAGCAGGAATGCTCGGTTATGCGGTTGCCGACACGGTAGACCTTGCCGGTTGCTGGATAAGCGTTAAAAATCACATATCTGCGCTGCGGGCAGATAAGCTCGAGAGATTTTTTGTGGCAGGACAGAATGTCGGTTTTTCTGGTCACGCCATCACTCACCACGGTACGGCCCCTATCAACGCTCTGATCACACAGAAATCCCTTTTTGACAGCCATTTCGCGTGCAGTATCGAGGCTGACGCCAACCGCATTGATCTTGCTGACTTCACGGGCATGGCCACGCTCTGATGCACGGGTGAAACCGCAACTTGTGAGGGTCAGGCTGAGGCCGGTTATCAATAACACTGAAATACGATTCACGTTTTTTCTCTTGATTCCATTCACTTAACATTGGCAGCGCAACGATAACGCCCGCAAGCGTGAAGCACAAGACAACACCTGTTTGCAACCAGAGTACCGTCCTCGTTGCATGGGTATTTTGGCCCGAAAGATGTGCGACCAGGCGTTAGTGAAGCGTCACAGCCGGTCTGAATATCCGTGTCAGGAAATCCTTGAGGATCGGCATGACCTGCTCACCGGCCAACCGATGTCCCGCATCCAATCTATGCAGGCTGACCGGCGCGCCGGCCTCTGCAAGAGCCGCGGAAAATCGCTCCGCTTGATCGACAGGGGCACGGTCATCATTGACACCATGCAGCAGCAAGGTCTCGGCCGTGATCTGCTGCGCGTGGTGCAGCGCCGAGCGGTCCGAAAAGGCGCGGTCAGTGGCGCCACTCTCGGTCTTGATGGTCTGCTGCAAACCTCTTGAGCTGCGCTCATAGGCGTCTCGCAGGTCGTAAACGCCACTCGACAGGATAAGCGCCCTCAAGGTTTGAATTTTGGTGGCGACCATGGCCGATGCGACAGCGCCACGACTGTTGCCGTAAAGCACGATGCGGTCAGGATCGACCATTGGTTGCTGCTGCAGAAACGCCAGCGCTGCGATGATCGCGTGCTGGGTGGCTGGGCCGCAGAAATCCGCTGGCCCGTCAGATTCACCAAAGCCCGGCTGCGAGACCGCCGCGGCGGTAATGCCAAGACGCGAGGAGAAACGGACAAGCGAGCCGTTATCGGCGAATTCCTTGCCGCCCAGCAACAGCCCGCCCTGATTGCCATGCACAAAGAGGATGGCACCATTTGTTGTGGCAGGTGGCGAAGACAAGAACAGCTCAACGCGCGCGCCATCGTGCCTTTCAATGAAATGTTGCGTTACCGCCGTCACGCCATGATCTCCTCAAATCGCGTCTATCGAACTTTGCAATACAGAAATGCGTCTCTTGGCTCAGGCGAGACATTGGGATGAAGAATGTAACGGCGCAACACCGCTTCACGGGTCATGCCAGCCTTTACCATGACCCGCGACGAAGCAATGTTTTCGACATCGCACATCGCCTCGGTGCGAAAAATTGCCGGGTGTGCAAGCGCATGATCAACCAGCCAGCGAACAACCTCGCTGGCAACGCCCTGCCCCCAATGGTCACGCCTGGTAATCCAGCCATAGGACACCCGCGCCTGGTGGCTGCGCGGTTCCACCGTTCCAATAATCTCATCTGGTGCAGTGTGCCGGGCAATCAGCAGCGGGAAACTTGTGCCCACCTGCCACGCACGCTCCGCACCTTCCAGAAAGCTTACCGTTTGCTCCATGCTGGAATGCGGTTTCCACGCCAGATACCGTGTTACCTCCCGGTCGGTCGCCCAGCCCCGGTGCACGGATATGGCATCCGATACGAGCGCCTTGCGAACAACGAAACGTTCGGTGTTGAAAGTCTCTGGCACGCGATATGTTGCTGGCATCATACCCCCATGTTTTCGTTTCGTTGAGCCTGTCACAGCACTCAATGCGACATTTCAAACAGCAAAAGGTGATTGACGGGCTGGCGCTGCACAAATTCGGCTTCGACATGGCGCAACACGTGGCGCTGGCCGGCAAAGGGCACCATATCGACGGCTCTTGAAAACGAGGTCCAGCAGAACTCGCTGTGTTCTTCGTTCAGCACGACTTCAGCCTCTGCATCCACGTATCCAACAAACACCGGTGCCAACGTGATGGCGTCGCGGTCCGCCTCATAAAACTGTTCGCAGATATCGGCGGAATAAAGCCGTGTGCAGGAAAGCCCGGTTTCTTCCTTCACCTCGCGCAGTGCCGTTTGCCAGGCCTTTTCACCGTCTTCGATGCCACCGGCAATCTGGCACCACTCCCCAACCAGGGTGTGGTTACGGCGCAGCAGCAGCACTTGTGTTTCCGCGCCGACTTCACGCAACACGACAACGGCCACGCCAAAACTGCGGATGGGTATTTCTGCCATGATTACATCGCTCCCGGTTCGCGTGCCTCAAGTCTATTTGCACAATCCCGTAGATATTAGGAAGCCGATAAATACAGCCCTAACGGGAATTTCAAACACCGCCTGCTGCACGGGCAACATCCCATCATCAATTCGTCACATCAAATGTATCATGACTATTGACTTCACAATATCACGATACTTATGTTGCGACGAAAGATTGATGAGGTATTCCATGACTGACACAATGTACGACGTTATCATCATTGGCGGCAGCTATGCCGGCCTTTCCGCCGCCATTCAGTTGGGCCGCGCGCGGCGCAAGGTGCTGATTATTGATGAAGGCCTCCGGCGCAACCGGTTTGCCGCCCACTCGCATGGTTTCATCACGCAGGATGGCGTCGACCCGGCAGTGATTGCCGCCAAAGCACGCGAGCAGGTTTTGAACTACCCGACAATCACCTCGCTTTCTGGCCGCGCCGACAGCGCGCAAAAATTGGCGGCAAGCAGCATGGATGCGGGTTTTGAAGTGTTCGCCAAGGGTGCACGCCACCTGTCTCGTCGCCTGTTGCTGGCAACCGGCGTGAAGGATTTGCTGCCAGCCATAGAGGGTCTTGCTGAGCGCTGGGGCAAAGCGGTGTTTCATTGCCCCTATTGCCACGGTTATGAGCTGAACCAGGGGCCGATTGGCGTCATTGCCGGGTCCGAACTGTCCATGCACCACGCGCTGATGTTGCCGGATTGGGGGCCAACAACGCTGCTGTTGAACGATGCCTTTACCCCGGATGCCGAACAGCTGGCGGCGCTGACAGCACGCGGTACAACGCTGGAACGCTGCCCGATTTCCGCCATTACCGGCCATGCCGACATAAACCTGGCCGATGGCCGGGCGCTTTCCTTCGCTGGCCTGTTTGCCATGGCGCCGTTTGAGCTGGCGAGCCCCATTGCCCATGATCTGGGGCTTGAGATGGAGCAAGGGCCACTGGGCGCGACCATCAAGACCGACGCAATGAAGGAAACCTCCCTGCCCGGCGTGTTTGCCTGCGGTGATGCCGCACGGCCAATAGCCTCCGTGGCGCTGGCGGTGGGTGATGGCAATCTGGCGGGTGCCGGCGTGCATCGCTCACTGATGTTTGGCACGGTTTGAGTGCCGCACCGCCACCAGTTCAGGCGCGGTGCGCTGATACCAGCAGCATCATTGGTCGTTCCAGCTCTTCTGCAAGGGCTGGAACCTCCGCGATCTGTTCTGCTGTCGGGTAAAATTCCTTGATCTCACGGATGGTGAACCCTGAGGTGATCAAGCTATTGAGTGTCGTGGCGATGGTGCGGTGATATTTGACCACCCCCTTGGCGAACCAGTCCGTGCGGCGCTCTCCCTCCACGGAATAACCATTGACCGGCCAGGTTTTGCGGCCGTCCTCATCTTCAATCCAGTGCGGGTGGGCCGCCGCCATAAAGATGGGATGTTCTATCGTGAACACGAAGTTGCCACCAGGTTTGAGGGCCGTATGAACCATGCGGACAAGACGGGCAAAATCCCTGACGTAATGAAAGGCCAGTGCGCTATAGGCAAGATCGAACTGCGACTGCGGCAATTCCAGCGTTTCAAGGTCGGTTATGTCGTAGGTGATTGCGCTGGCGGACGTGTCCCGTCTGGCGCGGTTGATCATGTTTTCCGAGAGATCAAGCCCCAGAACGCTGGCCGCACCCTGCCCGGCCATCCAGCGGGATGCCCAGCCAAAACCGCAGCCGAGATCCACCACATGTTTGCCAGCAAGGGGCGGCAGCATGGCACGAATGGCCGGCCATTCGGGCGCGCCATCCAGCCCATGCACTTGACGCGGAAGCTGGCTGTAACCGGCAAAAAAGGCCGGATTGTCATAAATATTCTGCGCCATGCGAAACCTCATCATGTGTATGTATGCCACTTACCACTAGTCACGTGTGGAGTGGCGGTGTTTGCTGAATTTCGAAGCGCTCAAGGATAGTCATATCGATGACAATCGCAATGTTTGCGCCAATTACGGGGCATCAGTAGCCAACTCATCTGCGTTGCGCTAACTCAGGAGCAACCACGCAATGACGATGGACAAGATATGTCGATGCTTCTGATACCCGGTTTCATGCTGGATGCCGACCTGTGGCGCGATGTGACGCCGGGTCTCGGTGAATTCGGGCCATTTGTGCATGCCGATCTATTTGAGGACGGTGCGATCAAGGATATGGCCAGCCGCGTGTTGGCGCAGGCGCCGGAGACATTCATCCTCGTCGGGTTTTCGATGGGCGGTTATGTGGCGCGCGAAATTGTGCGCCAGGCACCTGAGCGGGTTAAAGCACTGGTGCTGATTGCCACGTCTGCGCGTGGTGACACGGAGGTGCAGCGCCAGCGGAAGGAAGCTGTGGCAAACAAGCCGGACAGTGTTTCCTTCAAGGGCCTGAGCACGGCGGCCGTTGCGTCTTCACTGCACCCAGACAATGCCGGACGGCAGGACCTGATTGCCCGCATTCAGGCCATGGGCCAGCGGCTGGGCAGCGATGTGTTTCGCCGGCAATCGCTGCTGGAGCGGGTGGATGAGAGCCATTTGCTGGCCGATATCAGCTGCCCCTGTCTGATTCTAGCAGGTGAACAGGACAAGCTGCGCAGCCGCACGGAAGCGGAAGAACTGCATGAGGGCATCAGCGGCTCCAGCCTTCAGGTAATAGAAAAGACCGGCCACATGATACCGCTGGAAGCGCCGGACGAACTTGTAACGGTGATGCGGCAATGGCTTGATGGCCTTGAAGCGTAAAGACAGCGCAAGGCAATTGCGCTGCCCTAAATCTTGTCGCCCTAGAATCTCGCGGTAAACCCAAGCGTGCCGCTGAGGCTGGTATTGCCGGAGAGATCGGCAAGACTTGCGTTGATGCCCGCCTGCCCGTGAACGGCATATTTTTCATTGTCCCAGGCATAGGTGCCGCCAAGGCCAAGGCCGCCCCACAGCCGTTCCTGCGAATTGCGGAACGCCACACCGGCCACGTCTGTTCTGGCGTCGGGCGACAGGTCATAATAGAGATTGGCAATGCCATAGACCTGCAGGCGGTTGCGGGTGCCGGCCTCACCCGTCCAGCTGTTTTCATAATCCGATGACAGGCCAAGGCGCAGCTTCAGATCATTGTCCCTGCCCAGAGACACCTTTGCGCCAAAGGCATCGGTAAAGTCACGGTAGCTCAGGCCGGAAAAGCTGAGCTGGGCCTGCGGGGTCAGGCTCCAGCCGGGGCTGATGGCAATCTGCTGGCCTGCCTCAACGCCCAGCGCGTAGCCGAAACCATTATTGCCTGAGGCAAGCCGGGTGGCTGCGGTGGTGGAGTTGAGGTCACTGTCAAACCAGGTGAGGTTGACCTGACCATCGACGTAAAAACCGCCATTGCCGTACCAGGTCAGCGTGCTGCCAAGGCCGTAGCCACTGCTGCTGATGGCGCCGTTGCCATAGGGCGACGTGATGTCACCATCAATGGTGCCGTAACGCAGGGACAAGCCGCCAACCAGATTGCCGCCGCTTGAGGACATGAGTTCCATGTCGGTACCGGCCTGCAATTGCCAGGTATCAACCGTATAATCCGTTGATGTGGTGGAGAAATGCGGTGACAGGCGGTCATGCTGGCCGACAATGCGGCCCCAGATGCCATAATCACCACCATCAGAACCTTGTCCGGCATTTGTATCGCTGCTGCCCCAGACGCGGCTGCCCACACGCTGTTGCAGCGTATCCAGCGTATTGAACCGTTGCAGCACCGATGAATAGGCTTCGTAAACCGGTGCACCAGCCTGATAAAGCGGCGTGCCTGACGACAACAGGGCAGAGCGCAGATACCAATCACCATCTGCCGGGGTGCTGACACCACCCTGATACAGCCGGTAAGCATAAGCGCCTGCGACCACGGCCTGATCGCCCTCAAACACATAACTGCCAAGCAGTGAGAAGGCACCGGCGGAAACGCCACCGACATCGATGATCTTGATGCCTTCCACCGTCTGGTCGCCGGTGCCACCAAAATTGATGACCCGCACATTAGTGGTGCCAGACGTGTTGCCGGTGATAATCAACTGGTCGGTGGAAGACGTATCGTCGCCCAGCACGGTTTCAATTTCCAGCGTGCCGCCACTGCCGATATAGTCCCCCGCAACCGTGAGGGTGCCAATGGAGTTGCCCGGCGCAATGGTGCCGCCGGCAAAGTTGGTGGTGGTGCCCACCTGCCCTATGCCCTGTAAACGCCCGCCGCGAACTTCCATGCTGCCGCCCAGCGTGTTGTTGACCGACAATATGCCGGCGTAAACGCCTGATGTTCCAAGCAAGGCTGAATTGTTGGCGGTGAGAATTGTCTGGCCGGAGCCGACCTGCCGCACGCCGCCGGAGCCGGTTATGGTGCCGCCGAACGTCACCACGTCAGAACGGTCAAAGGCCAGAATTCCATCATTGGCGACATTGCCCACGATGCTGCCGGTGGTGCCACCATTGCCCAGTTTCAAGGTGCCACCGGTAATGGTGGTGTTGCCGCTATAGGTGTTTTCGCCTGTCAGTGTCAGGGTGCCTGCACCCTGTTTGGTCAACGCGCCAGCGCCGGTCAATTCCGGTTCAACGCCGATGTTAAAACCGTTGGTGTCGAAGAAACCTCCGTCAGCGCCAAGCAAGACCTGCCTGTTGGAAAAGTTGACGAAGAAATTGGCGATGTTGGCATTGGCGCGCAGGATGCCGCCATTGAGTGTCACGTCAGCGGTGCCTACCCCGCCCCGCACAAAGCGGGTTTCCAACACGCCGCGCGCGCCAGCCGTGCCGTTTACATTGAGGGTGCCGACCGCATCTGTCGCGGAAATGCCGAGCCAGACGCCCGTTTGAGCGTAAACCTCAGCGCCATCTTCAATGGTGATCTCACCGGTGCCAAAATTTCCCAGATTGAGGTTGTAGTCAGTCATACGCCAGCTGGAACCCGCCCCCGTGACCACGACACTACCGATACCGGATGCTGCCGCACCGACATACCCTTGCGTGCTGGACACGGTTGCACCATTCTCAATGCGCAATGTGCCATTGGCAAAATTTCCCACGGTCAGCTGGTCGGAACTGGTCCAGCTGGCGGTGGGGCCGGAGATAACAGCGCCACCCGCAACAGACTCTCCGACAATGGCAAGGCCGCTGGACACCTGACCACCGTCTTCAATCGTCAGGCTGCCGTCATTCAGGGTGATGCGGCCGTTACTGTCCAGCACCCCGGCGCCCGTGACCGTTAATGTCGCTCCCGCTTCCACGGTGACATTATTGGCGAGCGCAGCACCAGACAGGCTGACATTGCCCACAGGCAGATACACATCCGTTGATGTGTCAGGCACAGAACCTAAATCCCAATTGCCGGCATCGAACCAGTCATTATTGCCAGCACCGCCATTCCAATAGACATCCTGCGCAGAGACCGGACTGGCCGCGAAGGCCAGAACGAGCGGCGCGGTGGACAAAAACAGACGGTGACAGGACGGTCGAAGAGTGCGGAAGGCGTGGCGCTTTTGCATGGTGACCCAGGGGGCACGAGGGAAATGACGTTTATCAAACAATGAAGAAACATGCTTAACACTCCCCTAATATTCGCGCCAAAGCAGTAAAATAGTGAAGGACACGCAACCGGGATCAAGCGCATTCAAGTTTGAACCGGCGGCGGCATGTCGCTGATCTCCTGATGTCATTCCACCGTCTTGAAAGGTGATTACAGCAACCTTGTCGGGAAATTTTTAAGTTCCGCACCTAGACAAAACTGAAATTGTTTGCCTAGCTATGACCTGATTGCGCTTGTCGCGCATTACTCCACCTCATGCCACAAGAAGGAAAGCACATGTCCTTCATCGCAGATATATTCCGCCATTCTCCTGAAATTGCCTTGTTCCTGTCTCTCGCCCTTGGATATTGGGTGGGGAAATTCCAGTTTGGAAAATTCCAGCTTGGTGGTGTTGCTGGCTCTTTGCTGGCCGCCGTGCTGATCAGCCAATTTGGCGTGCAGATAGACAATGGCATCAAGGCCGTGCTGTTTGCGCTGTTCATTTACGCGGTTGGTTTTGAAAGCGGCCCGCAGTTCTTTCGTTCGCTTGGGCGACACTCCATCCGTGAAATCATCATGGCGGCCGTGCTGGCAATCAGCGGTCTGGTGACCGTGGTGGTGCTGGCAAAAGTCATGGGGCTGGACAAGGGTTTGGCGGCCGGCATTGCGGCGGGTGGGCTTACCCAATCTGCCGTCATTGGCACGGCTGGTTCGGCTATTGAAAAACTGGGACTGGCGGCAGATGAGGCGCAGCGCCTGCAAGCCAATGTCGCCATTGGTTACGCGGTGACCTATATTTTCGGCTCGTTCGGCGCGATCATCGTCTGCGTCAACTTTCTGCCCTGGTTCATGAAACGCGGCATTCGCGACGATGCCGTGAAAGCCGAAGCGGAAATGCTGCGGGGTGCGCGGGTCTACGGCGTTGGCGAAGCGCCTGCCCTGCCCGACCTTGTTGGCCGCGTGTACCAGATAGAGGCGGCTGCAGGCAAAACGGTGACTGAAGCGGAAGCACTTGGCCCCGGCGGTACCGTGACCATCGAGCGCATAAAACGCGACGGCAAGATCATTGGCATTGATGCCGCAACCACACTTCAATCTGGCGATCTGGCGCTGATTGTTGGGCGGCGCAATGGCGTTGTTGGCCTTGAAGACCGGCTGGGCAGCGAGGTTGCCAGCGGCGAAGGCATGGAACTGGTGGTGACCACCCGCGACATCGTTGTGCAGGGCAAGGAATTTGCCGACCACACCGTGGCACAGATATTGAGCGCCAGCGGCGATTTGCGCCATGGCATTTACGTGCTGGCCGTGACACGTGGCGGCAGCAAACAGCAACTTGCCAATGACACGCTGATAAAGGCCGGTGACATTGTGACCGTGCACGGTGTGCAGGAAGATCTGCAACGGCTGGCCACACGGGTTGGCCCGGAAATCATACCCAGCGACAAGACCGACTTTGTGTTTCATGGGCTTGGTGTGGCGCTTGGCCTGCTGATTGGCCTTGCCGTGGTGCGCATCGGCTCCATTCCGCTGACACTTGGCTCCGGCGGTGGCGCGCTGCTTTCCGGCCTGGTGTTTGGCTGGTACCGAAGCCGGCACATGACGCTTGGCAACCTGCCGACCTCGGCCTCCACGCTGCTGCGTGACCTTGGCCTTGCCGGTTTCGTGGCGGTGGTTGGCCTGCAATCCGGCCAGCAGGCCGTCAGCACAATCCTGCAAAGCGGTCTGTCGATTTTTGTGGCAGGGGTTATTGTGACCATACTGCCACTGATCATTACCATGCTGGTTGGCCGATATGTGCTGCGCTATGACAATGTTGCCGTGTTTGCCGGTGCGCTGTCCGGCTCGCGCAGTGCAAACCCCGCCTTTGGTGAAATTCTCGACAAGGCCGGAAACTCTGTTCCCACCACGCCCTTCGCCATTACCTATGCCCTGGCCAATGTTTTCCTGACATTGCTGGGGCCGCTGATCGTCGCGTTCGTATAATTCCTCGGAGAGACGTCATGACCGATTACAAGCAGTTTACCAAACTCAGCCCGTTTGAACTGAAAGACGAGCTTATCAAGCTGGCATCCGGCAAGGCCGGCATGGTTATGCTGAATGCCGGACGGGGCAACCCGAACTTTCTTGCCACGCTGCCGCGCCGCGCGTTTTTCCGGTTGGGACTGTTTGCGGCAACCGAATCCGAGCTGTCATTCTCCTACATGCAGCAGGGTGTGGGCGGCCTGCCGCGCATTGAGGGCATTGAGGCGCGGTTTGAACGTTACATTGCCGACAACCGCGACCAGGAAGGCGTGGATTTTCTGCGCCGCGCCATCAGCTATGTGCGCGACCAGCTAGGGCTTTCAGCCTCTGATTTTCTGCATGAAATGGTCGAGGGCATTCTGGGCTGCAATTACCCGGTGCCACCGCGCATGTTGCGCATCAGCGAGACGATCGTCTGCCAATATCTGATGAAAGAAATGGCGGCAGGCCTCATCTCGGCCAAGGATGTGGACGTGTTTGCCACCGAGGGCGGCACGGCGGCCATGACCTATGTGTTTGACACGCTGAAGAAAAACCACCTTTTGACGAAGGGCGACAAGGTGGCCATCGGCATGCCTGTATTCACGCCCTATATCGAAATTCCCGAACTGGAGACCTACGGGCTTGAGGAAGTGGCGATCAATGCCGACCCGGATGCGGGCTGGCAGTATTCCAATGCTGAGCTGGACAAGCTGAAAGACCCTGATATCAAGATTTTCTTCTGCTCCAACCCCAGCAACCCGCCATCGGTAAAGCTGGATGCGCGCAGCCTGCAACGGATTGCGGACATTGTCAAAAATGACCGGCCTGACCTGATGATCCTGACCGATGATGTTTACGGCACCTTTGCCGACAACTTCCAATCGCTGTTTGCGCTGTGCCCCAACAACACCGTGCTGGTCTATTCCTACTCCAAATATTTTGGTGCCACCGGCTGGAGACTTGGCACCATTGCCATGCACCATGACAATGTGCTGGACGATGCAATTGCCGCCCTGCCCGACGGTGTGAAATCCGCGCTCGACAAACGCTACTCATCCATCATTACCGATGTCTCGGCGCTGAAATTCATCGATCGTCTGGTGGCAGACAGCCGCACCGTGGCACTGAACCATACCGCCGGGCTTTCCACACCGCAGCAGGTGCAGATGGTGCTGTTTTCGCTGTTTGCGCTTATGGATGAACATGAAAGTTACAAGGCGACGCTGAAACGTGTGATACGCCGCCGGCAGGCCGCACTTTATGCGGAGCTGGGCATTGAGATGCCAAATGATGAAAACGCGGTTGATTATTACACGCTGCTCGACCTGGAAAAGGTTGCGCTCAAACTTTACGGCAAGGAGTTTGCCGCCTGGGTAAAGAAGGAGTTTTCCGCCAACGAACTGCTGTTCCGCATTGCCGATGAAACCGGCATCGTTCTTCTGCCCGGCCGGGGTTTTGGCACCCAACACCCATCCGGCCGCGCCTCGCTGGCCAACCTCAACGAGTTTGAATATGCGGCAATTGGCCGGTCATTGCGCAAGATGGCCGATGAATATCACGACGCATATGTGAAAAAACATGGGAAGGCGTAAGGCCATGATCTGACCGGACAGGCTGGTCTGCTCGGCCTGCCCTGCACGCTTCTGGAGCATTGGCATGACACCAGCGGCAGTCCGCGCGAACTCCTGCGAGGTATCGAAGAGGTTTAGGAACCGCTTTAGCCCACTTGCCGGATACAATCGCGCCCTTCGTTTTTTGCCAGGTAAAGCGCGCGATCTGCACGATCCATTAACGCCGGCAGATTGTCCCCTTTGTTTGCAACCGCGATGCCAAAGCTCGCCGTTGGGCTCAATTCGTTAGAAAGGATACTGGGCGCCAATTCCTTGAAAGCGAGCCGGGCGGCCTCAGCAAAAATAGGCGCAGCGGCGGTCTGCCCCGGCGCAAGCATTATAGCAAATTCTTCTCCGCCCAAGCGGGCGATGATCGCATCACGAGGAGCCTTATCCTTGAGAACGTCGGAGAACGCTCGAATGACCCTGTCACCGCTGCTATGTCCGAAGCGGTCATTGATTGATTTGAAGTGATCGAGGTCGCTCATGATCATCGTGACGCGAGCATCAGTGGTCTGCCGCCCCAACGCCTTGATGGCTCGCTCTTCAAATCCGCGACGATTCAATAATGCCGACAAGGCATCGATCTGTGCATCGGATTTGATCCTTTCCATCACGTCACTCGCGATCACCGCGAAAATCCCTACCGCTGTCATCGCGGAGATTAGAGCATCCGAGATCGAGACAACCAGCCAATACGCTCCTTCGAATCCGCCCTCCGCGCTCGCTGAAGCGAGCAAAAACAATGGACGAAGAAGGAAGCCGACACACGAAATGCTTATCAAGCCAATCAGCACGTGCTCGACCGGCGTGCGATCTGGAATTTTCGCAAGATCAAGCAGCATCACAAGACCGACCGCAGCGAGACCGCTATTTAGGTAAATAACCCGTAATAGCAGGCTTTGCTCTACAAACTGGTGGTAATAGAGCGCGCCCAACGCAATTGCGGCGATACACAACAGGATGAGATAGTGAGGGCGTTGCCCGCTCCGGTTGGACAGTCCAATAGACAACAATATCATTGATAACATCAAAAACACGTTGGCCATCAGCCTCAGCACCGGATCCTCCAGCGCAAAAGCAAAATAAAATATACCGAAACAGAGAGCTCTTATCCCGTATGAAAGAACGAAGATCCGAATATAGGTAAGGTGTCGGTGTTGGCGCCACAGCACGAGCATAGATGCGCAAAATAGTGCAGACATGCTCGTATTCAGCAGGCCTATGACGTCTTGATAGCTCATACTGACCGCCCCTGGTGCCCAATGGTCTGCACGGGTATCCACTCGTGAAAGTTGTGATAACACGGTTCCTGTAAATATCAAGTAAACTCGTGCGAACGGGAAGAATGCTGGCAATTCGGTGGTCGGTGCCTTAGCGGCCTGCCGCCATGCCGCACCATCAGCTTACCGGCGTCATCCACATGAGCGCGGCGAGCGCCGGCGCGATCCGTGAGGTCGTCTCGCAGCTCAGCGACCTGCCATCTGTGTGGTGGGTCGGTCCGGACAGGCGGAGCCGCTCGGCCTGTTCAGTACGCTTCTGGAGCATTGGGATCACACCAGCGGCAGTCCGCTCTCCACCAGCGCCTTGAAATATGCGATGCCAAAGGGAATGGCAGCGTCGTTGAAATCATAGCCTGCTTCATGGACCGACGGTCCGTTGCCATTGCCAATCAGCATGATGTTGCCAGGGCGTGCCTCCAGCATGAAGGCGAAATCTTCCGAACCCATCAGGGGCTCCATGGCGCCATTGACCTTGTCATCACCGACCAGTGACCTGGCGACATCAACCGCAAAAGCCGTTTGTTTGCCATGGTTTACCACCGGCGGAAACATGTGTTTGTAGGTCACGGTTGCCGTTGCGCCATAGGCCGTTGCCACATGGGTGGCGATGTCGGTTATGCGCTTTTCCATAAGGTCGCGGGTGGCGGGGTCAAAGGTTCTTGTCGTGCCGCCCATTTCGGCCGATTGCGGAATGACATTGCCCGCCTTGCCGCCGGCCATCCAGCCGACTGTAACCACCGCGCACTGGCGCGGATGCACATTGCGCGACACGATAGTTTGCAGCGCCAGCAGAATGTTTGCGCCAACCACCAGCGGATCCACACTGACATGCGGTGATGCGCCATGTGCGCCCTTGCCATCGATGCGGATGCGAAAACCATCGGCAGAGGCGGCCAATGGCCCGGTGGCCGTACTGAACTGGCCGACGGCCAAGCCGGGTTCAGTGTGCATGGCATAGACTTCATCAATAGCGAAACGGTCCATCAGGCCATCCTCCACCATGGCCTTGCCGCCACCGCCGCCCTCTTCCGCTGGCTGGAAAATGACCACGGCCGTGCCATCAAAAGCGCGGCTGCGTGCCAGTTCACGCGCCGCACCCAGCAACATGGCGGTGTGGCCATCATGCCCGCAGGCATGCATGACACCTTTGGTTTTGGAGGCCCACGGTGCGCCGGTCTCTTCTTCTATCGGCAGGGCATCCATATCGGCCCGCAGGCCAATGACCCGGCCACTGACCTGTTTTTGCCCCTTGATGACGCCGGCCACGCCGGTTCTGCCAATGCCCGTGACGACCTCATCACAGCCGAATTCGGTGAGCTTTTGCGCCACAAAAGCTGCCGTGCGGTGAACCTCAAACTGCAATTCCGGATGGGCGTGAAGGTCTCGTCGCCACTGCACGACATCGGCGTAGTCAGCATCTGTTGCCTGCATCGGATACCCCCGGCGTGGTCACAACATGGACGTCTGGCCATGAGGATAAGAATTTTGACCGAGGACACAACCTGTCTTGGCGGGGTTTTGCATTAACGGTGGCGTCTCGGCGGTTTCGCATCATCCCGCGCGAGCAACGCTTCGCCGACAGATGCGGGCAAGTGCTGCAAGGTTGCATTTGAAACCCGACGACGGCGTTTTGATACCGCCCCGCAACGGCGATGGTGCCAAATGCCTCATCACGCAGCGATGGGCTTTAAGATGACACATGCTTTAAAAACACATCAAAACCAATATGACGTGGCAGCGATGCTGGCCAACTGTCGGCAGTACTGGCTGAATTATTCGCAGGCTCCACACTCTGATGGACCTATTGCCGTTTACCGCACCGGTGTGCCGCACCATCAGCTTAACGGCGTCATTCACATGAGCGCGGCGAGCGCTGGCGAAATCCGTGAGGTTGTCTCGCAACTCAGCGACCTGCCATCTGTGTGGTGGATCGGTCCGGACAGCTACCCAACCGCCGCTGAGGACGTAATCAGTGCCGGTGCAAAACTAACCGCAACATTGCCAGTGATGGCAATTCAGCTACATAAACTCGCCCAAAGGCCGACACTCTCATCCCACTGGACGATCGTGCGGTTGCAGGAAGGTGCTGCTCTTGTCCCCTGGGTTCAAAGCTACAGCGAGTCCGTGGGTGCTCGAAAAGAAGATATCGCCACCATGCTGCGGGTGGAGCAAAACCGCTCTGACGCGCCGGGCCAATTGACGCGCTTTGCCGCATTCTCTGACGGAGAAATCGTAGGAACATCAGAGCTTTTTGTGCATGAAGGGGTTGCCGGCATCTATCTCGTCACGACGCAAGAAAGCCATCGTTGCCGTGGCATGGGCACGGCATTGACCCATGCGGCCTGCATGGCAGGACGTGAACTTGGCCTTGATGTGGCAACACTGCAGGCCAGCAGCAGCGGATACCCGATCTACAAAAAACTGGGCTTCGAGGATGTAGCGTCTTACGACCTGCTGACGTTTGACCCAGCTAAAGTTTTAGAGGAAGGCGGCAGTGTCGACGCCTCCCCTTGTCCCGAGCCGACTACCAGCTTTTTTGGATGAGCTCACCTGATGGCCCGCAGGCAAAAAAGCCGCCGGTTGGGCCATAGGCATGGGTTGTGGCCAGCGCGACAGCGGGGCGTGCGCCGACATCAACCGGGTGGCCGGGGCCGTTTCCGGTCATGTCTGTCGAGGTCAGGCCGGGGTCAACCGCATTGACCTTGATGCCATCACGATCCAGCTCTTTCGCCAGTTTGACGGTCAGCATGTTGAGCGCGGTTTTGGAACTGCAATAACCGCCAAAACCGACTGTCCAGGTTTCGCTGCGCATGTCCATCGCGTCATTGATGGAGGCCAAACCACTGCTCATCATTACCACACGCGCTGCGCTGGATTTGCGCAACAGAGGCAAAAACGCCTGCGTGACCCGCAGCACACCAAACACGTTGGTGTCGAACATCTGCGTGACCTCATCGAGACTTTCTTCGGCCAAGGATGGCGGCGGGGCAAACATCACACCGGCATTGTTGACCAGCACATCCAGCCGGTCCGTGTGGTGGGACAGCGTGGCGACGGCACTGGCGACGCTCGCATCATCTGTCACATCCAGCTGCACGGCCTGGGCCTTGATGCCTTCAGCACGCAGCTGATCGGCGGCCGCTTCTCCACGCGCAAGATCGCGGCAACCCAGCCAGACGGAATGCCCCTGCGCGCCCAGCTGGCGGGCAATGGCAAGGCCAATGCCCTTGTTGGCACCGGTTACCAGCGCGATGCGGTTTAAATCGCTCATCGTAAAATCCCTGATCGTTTCATCGATCAGACAAATACTACGAATTTCGTATTATTCAATATTCGGATTTTGATATTTTTTGCGTCAGCCGGACAAATTCGTCCCGTTCGGTGGGGTCCAGTGCCTCCAGCATGGCGCGGCAGGTGGCGCCGTAACCGGCGATATAACCGGCAACTGCGCCCTCGCCCTGCTCGGTCAGCGACAATGCGACGGCGCGGCGGTTTTCCTCCGGTCGCTGGCGCAACACCATGTCCTTGCGCACCAGCCGGTCAACGGCCGATGACATGGTGGTCAGCGGCACCTGCAGGTAACGGGCAACATCGCCCAGGCCGCAGCCCTTGTGATCCGACACGAACAGCAGGGTCTGCACATCTAGCGCGCTTAACGCATTGTCCATGGCGGCCGTTGCCTCGGCCACCTTGAAACGACGCGTAAACCGCTCAAGAGCGTGGGTGAGTTGTTCTGTCTGTTCAGGCGTGGGTTTGGTCATGGGTGCTTTAAAGCATTTTCAGGGGATGGAGGTAAGGTGGTGGCAGGTTTTCAGCCGCCATCCGCTAGAAAAACACTCAAGCTCATATAGCTTGAGTTCTTTCGTTCAAATGTTCGAGAGCGTCGAAACCGGGAGGCAGACTTTTGAACAACCCATCGGGTCCTTGGTTGTTGTGGTGGTCGGCGAGATCCTTAAGAGGCAGCTCTACTACTTGTACATTTGCCAACTTGTTTCCGGAGTGACGATATACAGTCCTTCTAAATGGCTCTCTGAATGGCGCAACCGCCATCGAGCCACCGAAGTGCCCACAGTTGCATACGACGACATTGCAAAATACCGTTCTAGCGATTGACTCAGCTACATGATCGAATGTGTTAATGTCTTGATTATACGCAAGTATAAAAAGTGTTTGGATTTTTTTTCTGTATAAAACGGTTCTGTCGAGATCAAGGAAATCGTAGCAAACTGCTACTCCAAAATTACCAAGGGTAGCGCTCTCGAACAACCAAACAGTTGGTAGAGGTTGGAACTCAACTGGCTGTGCAATTTTGTTGAGTTTACTTCTCTCCCCAGGAGCCGCGTACGTTTTACCCACACGGCGTTTCGCAGTTTGGGCAGCAATTTTTGTGCCTCTCAATATACGAGGAACAATGACGATCGCTTCATTGGACACTGTAGGCGGTGTTGTTGTGGTTATATTGTAATCAAGGCCTGCGATAACGATACACTGCAAATCCTCGGCGATCTTCTCCAGCTTAGATTCATACCCTGCTGGAACTGCCAATTCCGGCAGAAGAACTACGTCAGGTTTTTTATCCAATCCCCGCAATGCCGAGAAATAGTGACGTATCTCTTTCTTTGCCCTTGCTTCCTCGTTCTTCGAAATTTTTACGGCATTTTTCCAGGATTCATTTTTATCCCAAGCAACGTCTGCATCGAGAGATGTCTGAATTACACCAACAATGAGATTGTCATTCAGCATCGCCGTCTCCTTGATGAGTACTAAATTCTCCAACAGCAAAATCTTCGATTCTAAACGGTATAAGCTGTCGTGGCTGATTTCCAGAAACTGCAATTTGATTAAGTACAAGTGCAGTTTGTGCCCTGATAATGCTTTCAACAACGGCATCGGGGCCGTCCAGTTGTGGTGCATCAAAATCAATATCGAACAATTTAAGCGGATGATCCGTACCGAACAGTCCAGGTTGCGCAGTTAATTGAAAATTTTCTTTGCTACGCGCTGACAAACACCCCTCCAGTATGAGCAATGTCTGAGAAGATATCGAAAGCCTCTCATATGCAGAACGCCTTGCTAACGGATAAGCGTGTTCATTGCCGCGTATGTTCCAAATCCGAGGCCCGTTGAAGTCGAGTTGTAGGAGGCCTAATAAAATTCGCCCTAAACCAACACGCTGCCCCAACCAACTATCGGTTTTAGTATCTGCAGTCGATGGCGCGAACCTATAGTCGGCAACACTTGATTCTTGATCACGAATTTTCGCTTTCTGCGCACGAGCAACCTCCCGCCAGCTTTCCCAACTCGGTGTAACAGGAAAATTTTCAAACCAACTTTTGGGTATCAATACATTTGCTGGATGAAGACGGTCGAGATAATCTGAACTAGCGAACAGGTCTCCGTTACTTGTCTCCAAAACACCTTTCAGGATTTGAAGTGCGGTCCACTCGCTTCTTCTTGGATCAAACTTTGAGAGTCCGCTAACATGTTGCAACCAATCCAGCAAAGTGGACGAATTCACCTGCCTCGAAGGGTCTTCATCGACTGCGATACTCAAAGAGTTTGCGGCTGACCTGATAGCTTCATGATGCGAAGTTTTCGCATCCTCGCGCCAATTGCTTCTTCCTGAAAGGACATCGCGCCACCAGCCAGCGTCATCAAATGGGATAGAGCCGCTAGGCATCGACAGATATCCCTGCCACCAGTCATGCGGCAACAATTCTGGATAACGCCTCATGGCCAGCACGTCGTAAGGTTCATGAGCAACCAGATGTGATACAAACATCTCGCTTCTTGCAGCAGATGGTTTTCCATCAACACTTAGTTGTTTTTCTGCCCATTCGGCCCAAACGCCAGCGGACCATTCCGTCCTATCTCGCCAAGACGCTGTGGAGATTTCCCAATTAGATCGGCTATTCAATCGCGTAGCAGTGTCGTTAAGCTTTTTTACAAGGGTACTTTCATCCGATTTGGCGTATTGAGCCGCAACTGAGATCAGTGACACATAGAGCTCACGTTCTCCTACTTTATGAAACCAAGCAGCTCGCTCGCCAGGAACAACGAACGCCTTCTCGTCTAATCTGGTGATATCTTCTATGTGCGCTCTGGCTGCGTCTTGATCAGAGCGAAGTGCATTGGGATTTTCGAGTATCGATGAAGCCCGGAACAAATTTGTCGCCAAAATTTGCAAGCCAAGTCCCGCGTAGTAATCTGCCCACACGACATGCTCTCGGCGCTGTTCGACAATCCAACTAGCTATGTCGTTTAAACCTGGATGCCCCGTCAACAAGCAGTAATGACACAGCCTGTAAAACAGCCGTGGCTTGCCGGGGAATTCCTTAAAGGCGCGCATCAGGAGATCAAAGCAATGGCTGTATTGTGCCTTTTCATGCTTCTCTTGGTCGGTTTCTTTTTTCTTGAGCTCTTTTTGCGCAGCCTTCATTTTAGCAGTCGTCATCTTGAGCTTATTGTCAGGGACCCCCAACTTGCGCAGCGAACGTAACTCTCGTTCAAGCTCCGCTATTTCTCGAGCCTTATCAACAATACCATCACCGCTTTGCGCAATTAACGGAACAAGCGTTGCAATCTGCCCAGCGGCAAATGCGGCTCGCGTATCCGGTCGGATCTCTCTGTCCGGAATGTCCGCGAGCAGCAACCATTCCAGAAGCTTCAATCTGTCTTTGAGATCATCGTCATCCATAATGTGGACGTTGCCGGCAGCAACGGCAGAAACCTGACCAAGAGTTTTCGTTAACAACTTCGTAGGATTGGTGCCGTCTATACGAGTATCGTTGAGCGCTTCTGTACGCAGATCTTGCATTTCACGTTGCTGCTCGGGTGTGTTGTTTTCCAAAAAACTGAGATACGCCCCAAGAGATTTTGGATCGAACTTTTCTTTGTTTACGTCAACACCAATCCCTGACGTACGTATCAGATCACAATATTCGCGGATCCAGTCACACAAGTCATCGAAGTCATACGCAATTATCGTGTGGTCATCGACGTAACGGAAATGTGCAATCCGCCGTTTTTTACCGAGGCGTTTTTCAACCTCCTGATCGATTGGCAAAAACACTGCGTTTGCTAAAAAGCCAGCGGCGAACAAACCTGTTGGGATACCGTTGTCGCCACAAAAATCAGAAAACAGCGGCTCAACGCGAGCAATGATATCGGGTGGAATATCTTCAATGCTAACAGTGAAATCCAACATTTTCGACAGAAGTATATGGAAATTATGTCTGTCAGTTTCTGGTAAAATCGAGGTCAACGCTGCAACGATTGCAGTTCGGCTAATACTGGGAAAAAACTTCTCCAGATCTATTGAGGCGTGATGTAATTCTTGCCTGCGGGGACTTTTCGGTTTTCGCCAAAAATTAGGTTTAAAATATGCAAGGTTATCAGCTTGGCCAACAAAGAAGGCTTTCTCTTCAGCCTGATCTTCCTCCGTTATCGTCGGCCCTTCAGAGCGAATACCAGCCATGAGACGCGCAGTCCTAACTATATGGCGACGGAACAACGGCCAACTGTGCTGGAACCTGCGGTAAAGATGGCCGCTCGCATGGCGATAAGGACCAATTTCCAATTTCTTCGACTGGCGACCTTCTACGGTCCCAAACCAAGCTGTACGATAAATGCGATTGCCATAACTCCAGGCAGGCATCAAAGGATCAAGCCGGGGGCCGAGGATATTTGTCATCGCAATCCAAGCGACCTGATCTCGTACAGGAACATGAAAATATTGGCGATCTAGAGCTTTTCCATTTTCCAGCTTTTTGGGCCTAGGAAGAGGACGCAACGGACTCAGAGCATACGATAGGGCGCGAAATCCATGTTGGATGTTCAAAAGTTCATTGGCAAGGTTGAGCTCAAAAGCTGTTATCTCGCCATTATCGACATACCCATCTGCCCGATTGAAGAGTACCTTTGCTTTGCGCCATGCGTAGTTTAAGTTATCCAGAGAGCATAAATCATCAAGAAGCGTCATTGCTGCTCCGTAGCATCAAGAATTCATTTAAATCTTTTACTTGCGGATGAGGCCTTGATTTCCGCTCACAAACTATTCCGTGCGATGCTAATTCAGAACGTAGACTCCGTGCTTTAGACTCGCCTTTCTCATCCCAGTCCAACAGAAGCTTAACGCGTCGCCCTTTTAATTTGGCGATTTCGTTCGAGCTCAAATTGTTGGATATCCCAAGCAAACCAATCGCCTTAAAGCCAAGTTGGTGGGCAGACATTGTGTCGGGAATTCCTTCGCATATACAAATGTCGCGGGCATCAGTTTCAAGAACATCTAGATTGTACGTTTTTGGCTTTCTGCCCGTCAGGTAGATGTACTTAGAAGTCCCGTCAGATGGGCCGACTTGTCTTCCCTGTACAGAAACCACATCCTCGCCCTTGATTATCGGAAACATCAAATAACCTGGACGAATGGTTAGCCGGCTGTTTAGTTGAGTAGATTTTTTGGTGAGAAGGCCAGCAGCTTCTAGTCGCTCAAAACCAAACTCTTCAAGCAAATTCGAGAGAAGATTATCATCTGGTATTTGGCCTACTCGAAAATGAGAAATTGTCTCATTGGTAAATCCCCGAGACTCGAGATAACTGCGCCCCGAATTCCTCAAAGGGCATTTTTCAAGTAACGCATTATAAAGTTCGAGGTCGTCCAAAGTGTTCGTCGCAGGGCTTTTTGCAACAACCTGCTGAACAATCCTATTAGATGGAGCAGCTACGCGAGGATTCCCCACTCGATCATCAAGCCACTTTCGAGCCTGTTTAAAATCAGTGTTTAGATATGTAGCGACAAAATCTATTGTTCCGCCATGGCGATTACAAGCGTAACACTTCCATCGCAAACCGCCTCGTTGGATTGCAAAGGAAGGTTTTTTATCAGGATGGTCCGGGAACGGACACCGAGCAGATCCGAATTCAGGAAGGTTCGAGATTCCAAGCCATTGCGCTACCACTTGCACACGAATCTCATTTAGACGTGCTGTTGCTTCTTTAACGTGCATGATTCTCTGAGCTTATATTTCCCTATCGACACCTAACGGCATTCCACTGGCACGGATTAGACATATCGAATCAACCATAAGTGTTAAATGTAGCTTTATGACACGCTCTGCAACAGCGGAATCAAGTCGCGTACGGGCTCACTAACCAAGCTATTGCGCTATGGCAGCCAATCCGACTTAAAGCTTCCAAAAATGCGCACTTTGCAATGTTCCCGCGAACAAACAAAACAGGGGACGTGAGGCCGATCTTGAGCGGCCGGCAATCACGGTTCGCGCAGCGTGTCTGCCACCAGCGCATTGGCGTGGCCGTGGCCCATGCCATGTTCCTGTTTCAGCCAGTTGACCAGTTCCATATGTTTCTCGGCCCCCTGGCTGCGGATCAGTTCTTTCCACTCGGCAATCGGACGGCCGTATTTGGCCTCGATGGATGGAAAGTAGGATGCGGGACCTTTTACAGGACTGGTTGCCATGGATGCCTCCCAAGCGCCAAGCGGTTGTTATGACACATTGATAGCATGAAAGGCGGTATTGTCACCGCCCGTAGACGCCAGGCAGCAGCGCAAATCAGCGCGTGGTGTATTCAAGGAGCGAAAGACAACAGGCCCTTCATCTGCAACAGGCCGAAGGCGGCAAGTGTTGCATTATCCTTGATTTTGCCAGCCTCAATCATCTGGCGGACCTCAGCCAATGGAAAAGCCTTGCAGACCAGCCCCTGTTCTTCCGGGTCGAGATCTTGTTTGCCTTGGGTAAGACCGGTCGCAAGGAAGATGTTGAAACCCTGACTGGAATAACCATAGGCCTGAAACAGATGGCCGACATGCTGCAGGCTCTGTGCCGTCAGGCCGGTTTCTTCCGCCAGTTCCGCCTTTGCCAGCTCTTCCGGGTCCTTGTCCGGTTCCGCCTCGCTGCTGCCCTGTGGCAGCTCCCAATAACGGCCCGACACCGGATAACGATATTGTTCAACCAGATAGATATGATCATTGTCCAGCGGCACAATCAGTGCGTAATCCGGCTTGCTGACCACGCCGTAAAGGCCCGGTGATCCGTCCTCACGGGTGAACTCATCCTCACGGACCTCCATCCAGCGGTTCTTGTAGGTGATGCGTGACGACCTGATATTCCAAACCACTGTAAATGCCCCTCTCCCTTGGCTGAAAATCCGCGAGGCTATTTGGTCGCGCCGCCAGCCTTCAACACCTTTATGAAATCCTCATCCCCGGTTTCAAGCGCAAAGGACAGCGCGGTTTCGCCGCCATTACCTTGCGCATTGGGGTTTGCGCCGTTTTCCAGCAGGGCTGCAACCACATCCGGCCCGTTTTGTTGATTGTTGGCCTGCATGATCAGCGGTGTCCAGCCATTGGCATCGCGTGCATCAACATCTGCGCCCTTTTGTACCAGCAGGCTGACGGCATCAGGATCGGTGATGATATGCAAAATGGTGACGCCCTCATCATTTCTTGCGTTTATATCGGCACCGGCCGTTAGCAGCAGATCGAGAATGTCCGGCTCGAAATACATGTCCATCAGGTGGATGGGCTGAAACTTGTATTCGTCCTCAGAGGTGGCCAATGCCGGATTGGTTTTCAGCATGGCGCGCACCTCGGCAACATTGCCTTCGTGAACCGCATCGTGGAAAGCCCGGACCGTGTCCACTTGGGGTGTCGCGGGACTGGCGGTGGCGACACCGAAGGGAATGCTTGCCATGGCCAGCAGGCTGATGAGTAAACGTTTCATATCTGCTCCATGCGGCAGGCATTGCGCCCGGGTTTATCACCGAGCTTCAATTACCTGCCACGGGCATGAGGTTGTTGCAACCTTTGACAAATTACGGAAATTCCGTATTTTAAAGAGAACATAAGGAGTTTGGCCATGGCTTACGCAATTCGGGTTGCCGCGACAACCTTCGCAAAAGAGTTTGGCAAATATAGCGACGAAGCGATGGTTTCCGGCGGCGTTGAGGTTACGTCTCACGGTCGTCCAATTGGCGCCTATATCAGCATGAAGGAGCTCGAAAATTATGAGCGCCTGAAAAGCAAGGAGCGCCGTGTCATTCATGCAAGTGACATGGATGACGATATGCTGGGCGCAATCATGAACGCAGAATACGGTAAAGCATCAGAGTGAATTATCCCGATCCTGTACCGGGTTTGGTGATCCGCTTCGATTATCTGTGGGACATTGACCATCAAAAAGGCCTCTCTACCAGCAATAAAGAGAGGCCTTGTGCTATTGTGCTTTACACAAAGGCCACCAACAAAACATTGGTTGTGCCTATCTCGCACTCATATCCCGAGCCTGGACAAGAAGACTATTCACTCGAAATCCCACCCGAAATTTGTGCTGAGATCGGCTTGGACAACGACAGGAACTGGGTGCGAGTTTCAGAGGTCAATGAATTCGAATGGCCCGGTCCGGAATTACGCCCGCGTCCTGAAGATCCGTCACGAGTGGACTACGGAATGGTCCCCGAGGCGTTTTTTTTCGAAATCCGTAAACGCCTCGCCGATGCGGTAGCGCAGCACCGTCTTGGTCTGACAAAGCGATAATCTGTTGCAACACGCTGCAACGAACCGACTACAGCGTGATCTCCAGTTGCTCGATCAGATCGCCACTCAGCACAAAGGCGTAACGCAGGTCCACAGGGCTACCGGGAAAATTGCCGCTGAGGTGGCTGGTGACCACGGTGCGGGCGCCATCCGTTGTGATGTTGAACGGCGTGGCGGTGTATTGGTATTTTGTTGACGCCTCCTCCTTCCATCGACGGATTTCATCGCGGCCGAGATAGGTGTGGCCCTCGTCCCGGACAAAGGCGGTATCAAGGAAACAATTGGCGATATCCGCAGCATTACCCTCTCTATCCGCTGCGAAGTAGGTGGCGATTGCCTTTGGTAGCTGAATTGACATGGTGTTCTCCTTTCAAGCATTCGTGACGTATTGCGGTTTGGCAAAGTGTGTTCCTGGTCGCGACCACTAGACGGTGGGCACGGTGCCACCATCGATAATGTGTTCGGTGCCGGTAATGGACGAAGCGCGGTCCGAGGCGAGAAAGGCTATGAGATCTGCGACCTCCGCCGGTTTTGCAGGACGCCCCAGCGGTATGCCGCCCAGCCCATCCATGATCCTCTGTTTGCCGGCCTCGTAATCTCCGCCGATCTGCTCGGCGATACGATGGGTAAAACGCACCGATGCCTCGGTTTCAATCCAGCCCGGCGACACGCGCACCACCCGCACACCCTTGGGCGACACTTCCTTCGACAACGCCTTGCTATAGGTGGAAAGTGCGGCCTTGGCGGAAGCGTAAGCGGTGGTGGATTCCGGCAGCGGCAGCACCCTTTGAATGGATGAGACATGCACGACCACCCCGTGGCCCTGGGCGACCATGGCTGGAACCAGCGCCCGGTCAAGGCGCACGGCCGGAAACAGGTTGAGATCAAGCTCGCGGCTCCAATCATCATCACCCAGAGCAGCAAAGCCGCCGCCAGGTGCGGATGAACCGCCGAGCATATGCACGATGATATCAAGGCCACCCAAGCGCTGCTGCACGGCCTGCGCCAGTGCCGTTGCACCTTCCGCCGTCGTCAGGTCGGCGGCCAGAAACAGCTCTTCCGGCAGATCATCCGACTTGGTGCGTGCGGCGGTGAGAACCTGCGCGCCCAACTGGCGAAACAGATCAACCGTGGCTTTGCCTGCACCTTTGGTGCCAGCCGTGATCAGCGCGCGTTTGCCGCGCAAGGTTAGAAATTCGGTCATGCTGTCATCTCCTGTAAGCGGCACCGATGAGGTCAAATTGCCCGGCATTTCAGGGCTTCATCCGGTGCGTGTTTCCGATGGAGTGAACGTAACACTCGACATTTATGCCGATAAGTGGGACAAACCGGGATGAGGAATTGCCAATATCGGGACAATTGAATTTTGGTATGATGGAAAAAACCAGCCTTGCGGATCTGAATGCAGTGATGGCGATAACGCGACGCGGCACCTTCCGTGCGGCGGCCATTGACCTGAACATGTCAACGACAGCGCTTAGCCTTGCGATCAACAAGCTGGAGGCGAACCTTGGCGTGCGGCTGTTTAACCGCACCACCCGCAGCCTGTCTTTGACCAGTGCAGGCAAATTGTTCGTTGAGCAGGTTGGCCCCGCCCTGCAAGGCATTGAAAGCGGGCTGGAGGCGGTACGATCGGAGCGCGACACGCCCTCCGGCACCATACGCATCAATGCCGCACCCTTTGCAGCACGCGAGATCATTTCCCCGTTGGTGCTGGAGTTTCTGCGCCGTTACCCTGACATGGTAGTCGACATTGTCACCGAAGGGAGACTGGTTGATATCGTGGCCGACGGGTTTGATCTTGGCGTGCGTGTTGCCGGGCTTATTCCCACCGACATGATTGCCGTGCCGCTTGGACGCCCGCAACGCTATGCCGTTGTGGCGACACCGGAATACCTGGAGAAACATGGCGTGCCGCTGGTGCCGCCCGACCTTCTCAACCATCCGTGCATTCGGGTGCGGTTGCCGGATGGATCGCTGTTTCGGTGGCGGCTAGAAAAAGATGGCGAGATCGTGCAGCTAGATGTGCGCGGGCCGATCATTCTTGATGAGACCAGCCTGTCACGCACCGCCGTGCTGGAACATACCGCCATTGGCTTTTTCTTGGAGCAAAGCGTGCTGGCAGACATCGAGGCTGGACGGTTGACGCGGCTGCTTGACGACTGGACACCGCCCTTTCCCGGCCTTTGCCTCTATTACCCTGGCCGGCGAAACCTGTCAGCAGGCCTCAAGGCCTTTCTGGCGCTGGCCCGCGTCCATGCCGCTGCGGCGCAGAAAGCGACGCGAAGCAGCTAGAATGCAGTTTAACGGCTGTTTTTCTGCCAAGCGCCTGGCGGGACCGTGGTCAGTTCAGGTCCAGACCTTCTTCCAAGAGGGACTTTACAACCGCGTCGCGCGCCTTGACGCGAAGGTACCAGCCTTGAAGATGCTGAAGACCATCAAAATGGATTGGCGCATTGTAATAGGACTTCAACCAGGGCGCCTGCCCCCAGCCGGTCAGGGCAAACAGATAAGCATCCGCGACCGAGAAGTTTTGCCCCATGAGGAATGGTCGCTCTGCGAGATGGTCGTTGAGCCATGAAAACCGTTTTTCCAGCTTTGGCCGCGCGGTGTTGATGTAATCACCCGCCTGCTGCGCATAAAGCAGCGGGATGAAGCCCTTGTGGACTTCCGTTGACAGGAAGCTGAGCATTTCCTGCAACCTGTACCGTTCAAAACTGCCATTTAGCGGCACCAAACCTGCCTGCGGCTTCAAGTCTGCCAGGTACTGAACGATAAAAGGGCCTTCCCGCAAAATAGTGCCATCTGCCAGTTCAAGGGCCGGAATGTAACCGTGCGGGTTGACCTTGTGAAAGTTTTTGCCCTGCTGCGTGGTGTGATCATTGTGATCCACCTTTATGAAGTCGACCTCAAGACCCAGTTCGTTTGCGACAATGTGAGGCGAAAGCGAGCAGGCTGCGGGCATATAATAAAGTTTCATTGCTGGTATTCTCCATAGAATTCAACACCATCCTTGCGCTTGCAGAAGGTGCGGACTCTATGTATTTCAGGTGGTATATAAACGTAAGAACGCAAAAGTTTGTCATCTAGGTACATAAATTATACCTGGTATGGCAAAGAGGTCATGCCCCATGAAAGACACGGTATCCGGCTGTTCCGTTGAAGAAGCGATGCATCTGCTTGGCGGGCGTTGGCGCCTGTTGATCGTCTCCTACCTCGTGGATGGCCCGAAGCGCTTCAACGAATTGCGCAGACTGATACCGGGCATTTCGCAGCGCATGCTGACCCTTGATTTGCGCACGCTTGAAGAGGCCACGATGGTTCAGCGAACGGTGTATCCCACCGTGCCGGTAAAGGTGGAATATGCCCTGACCGAAGATGGCAAACGTCTGGAAAACGTGGTCAGCGTTGTCAAGGAGTTCGGCCTGTGGCTGAAAGCGCGCAACGTCGACGAGGTCTGACCTCCACCTTGAAACGGATTTCGTTCACCATGGCCGGAAAGCGCTGATCACGCCGGGTTCTGCGCCTTGGCCTTTTGCCGGCGCACGGTGATGGATTCACCGCCAATGCCCCAATTGTCCATAGCCACTTCGTCAATGACGACAACTGTCGTGGCCGGGTTCTTGTTGAGCACCCGCTGCAAAAGATCGGTTACGCCACGGATCAGCTCGGCTTTCTGTTCGGCCGTTGGTGCTTCGGAACCGCCGGTGACCTTGATGTTGACATAGGGCATTTCAAAACCTCGTTTGCGCTGTTGTTGTCAGGCTGGCTCAGTCGTTGGCTGGTGGTTCAGCGCATGGGCAACAAAACGGCGCAGCAGCGCCAGCGGCTCGCCCGCATGCTCAACGCCGGCCAGCAGGCGATCGGGATCACGCCCCTCGGCACGCAGCACATCTGCCCGCATGCGTATGATGGCCGCAGAAATTTCCGGCGTGAATTCCGGGTGGAATTGCGTGGAAATGGCGTTGCGGCCATAACGTACGATCTGATGCGGATCATGGCTGGAAGCGGCCAGCGCTTGCGCGCCCTCCGGCAGGCGGATGACCGTCTGCATATGGGTGAGATGGGCAGGAAACTGCGCTGGCATGGCGCTGACCAGCGGATCCCGTTCAGCACCCGGCAAAAGGCGAACCGTCTGCGTGCCGATTTCGCGGCCTTCAGGGTGATAGTCCACCTCACCGCCCAGCGCATGGGTAATCAGCTGATGGCCGTAACAGACACCAAACAGCGGCAGGTCGATGGCCATGGCCTGCCGTATCCACTCTGCCGTTGCCTCGCTCCATGGCAGACGGTCTGTCACCATATCCCAAGAGCCGGTGATGATGGCGCCTTTTACGCTATCGGGCGCTGGCAGGCTTTCACCCTCAAACACCCTGATGACCGCAAGGGTTTCTGTGTCGGGGCCTACGGCACGCTGAAACCATAGCGGCAGATCGCCCAGCGGCTTTCTGATATCATCCGGTGGTGTGCCGACTTGAATGAGAAGCAAGGGATAAGAGGCCAAGGCGTGAATTTCCCTGATGGCAAGAGTTGAGGTCTGATCGGCCGGAAAGGCCAGATATCAGGTGTTATGGCCGGACTTTAGCGTGACACTCTCATCCTGAAAAATGAATAATTCTGGATGTGGCTTTGCGTGCAACGGAGCATCGCAGATGAAGCAGGAATGGTGGCTCAAGCGCCAATGCCGATTTGTGTACGGGAAATCTTGCAGCCTGGCATCAGCACCTTGAGGCCATCCACCAGCATGGACGCGGCATCATCCAGCGCCTGTTGCGGCATGGTATCGAGGCTTTCCAGCACGAACCACATGTACCCATGCGTATTGTCCAGCCGCGTGCGCACGCCCTGACGCCAGTTCCAGCGGCGGCAGGTCACACCCACCTCATCACGCCAGATCACCTCACCCGGTTCGGGATGTTCGGTTGTGGCCTCGCCATTCATGACAGTATCAAAGACCTCCGTGCCATCCGCCAATGTCAGAAAGGGATGGCCGACATAGGCCAGCGCATTTTCACCACCCACCGGAATGGCATAACGCAGGCTAACAGCATTATAGAGATCCACGACAGGATTGATGGACGGCATGCCGCCATCTTTCAGCACCCGTTTGCGCAGTGCCTGCGCCGAACACGGTGTGCGGTTGGGTTTTGCACCAAAACGCTGATAGGCATCCGCCCAACTGGCAAGGTGCGGCTCTGCCCAGTCCGGGCCGCCCGCCACCACAGAAGCGCAAGCGCTCTGCAAGATTTCCGGATCAAGCGCGCCACGCCCTGCGGACACGGCATCAACCAGAATGCTGACCGCCCTGAAACCAGGGGCAATGGTGCTAATGCGGCTATCGATAACAGGCAGTTCAAACATTCACATTCATCTCCATCATGGTCTGATCAGGCGTGGTCCGCAGGAAAGAAATCGTAGATGCGACGCCCGCGCCTCCGTTCTTATGACCCAGCACTGGACTGAATATGAGAGCCAGTTGGCAAGAAAAATACCGGTCCAGTTTGGCAGCGACAATCAGCCTGGCTGATCGTTTGTACCGGCCGTCGCCCTATGGCCATCGTAACGCCGGATAGTCAGCTGGCAGCCTGCACGGCCTGGCTAACACGCTGCGCGATATCGTTGATGGTGTTTTCATCCCCCGATATGGACAGGCCCATATAGGTCTCTGCCTCAACGGTGATGTCCTGACCGGCGAGCTGCCAGAGAAAGGTTTCAACCTCCTGCGACCCGGCGACAACCCAGTTGCGGTTTTCCAGCACAGCACCCAACTGCAACATCACCTGCACGAGCACGGCGCGCAAATGCTGGTCATATTCATCGCCGAGAACAAGCGTTGTTGTCATGACCTTCGGACGGCAGGAGCGGAAAACTGCTCATTTTGAAGGATTTCCTTCAAGGAGATGGTGACAGGCTTTCGTGGCATGGGATGTCTCTTACGTACGGCTGCGCAGCCAGTCGATGACGTCATGCGCGTTTTTCTCCGGTGGAAAGACCGGGTAAAACACATGGGCGATGCGGCCATTTTCGATGATCATGGTCAGACGTTTGAAAAGTGTCAGGCCAGCCGCATCAAAGGTTGGCAGACGCAAGGCATCCGCCAGAGACAGGCCGCTATCCGACAACAAGGGAAATGGCAAATGCAGCCTTTCGGCGGCCTCTTTCTGGTAGTCCGTTGTTTGGGTTGAAAGGCCAAACACCCTTGATGCGCCGAGTTGTTTCAGCTCCGCAAAATGATCCCGGAAGGCGCAGGATTGCGGTGTGCAGCCCCGGGCGCCGGGTATGGTGTCCCAGCCATCAAGCGCTGCGCCATCCGGCGGACTGGTGCGCGGATAGGCATAGATGACCGTCAAGCCGGGTTGGTTGAGGGAAACGCTTGTACCATCGGTGGCTGGCAGCGTGAGTTCAGGCACGGCCATGCCCTTAAGATGGGACGCTGCGCCATCATCCTGTGGGGCTGGTGTTGTCATTACCGTAATCCTTCCTCTTTTAGGCCTGCCAGAAGACAGTGCTTATTTCTGGATGGGCGCGACACCATAGGTGTCGTAGGCGCTTTGCATGCGCTGCTGGTCGCTGCGTTGCGGAAACAGTTTGTAGCTGGGTGCCCAGATGCGGGAAATGCGGCTGATCTTGATGGCGATGACATGACGGATGGGAAAATCATCGCCCGCCATGCGCAGCAAGTCTGCGCCGAGATCAGCAAAATCCGGGTCATCAGGCGCAATTATTCTGGCTGTGCCGACAATCTTGAAACCGCGCTGGCGAAACACATCAACAAAGCTGACGCAGGCGGTTGCATGAGCGTGGAGATTGCGCACCGTGTTGGTGGAGGCAATATCTGCCACCACAATATGGTCGTCCCCATAAGAGCCGAAGATTTCCTTGGGGCTGACATTGGGCGTGCCATCGGCGTCGACAGTGGCAAGCCAGCAGAGAACGGAGTTTTCAATGTCCGTTTTCACCGCATCGTTTAACCGGTGGCCGCTCTGCGGTTCGTTCATGACAGTTTCTCCGACATCGGCCGTCAGCCAAGATCATTCGTGAAGGATTTTGCCGACCAGATTAAATCGTACACCTGACGGCAAGTAGGACAAGGTGCAGGCACCTTCAAAATACGGGGCGACGCTGCGTTCTATCAGCCGCGAGCCAAAGCCCTTTTTCTTCGGTGCAACGACGGTGGGACCGCCCACTTCCACCCAGTCGAAGACGAAATCGCCATCCTCGCTGACCGACCACTGAATTTCTATGGTTCCTTCAATGACCGACAGCGAGCCATACTTGGTGGCATTGGTGGCAAGCTCATGAATGGCCAGCGATAATCCCAGCCCCTGCTGTGCCGAAAGGCGGATGGACGGGCCAACAAAGGAAAAGCGGTCACCGCCGCCGAGATAGGGTTTCAGCGCCATATCCAGCACCTCGCGGATATCTGCCGATGCCCAGTTGGTATTGGTCAGGATATCTTGCGCGCGCGACATGGCAGAAAGCCGTGCGGAGATGACCTCCTGTGCCAGGCTGGTGTCATCGGCATTGCGCAAAGACTGGCTGACAATGGCCTGCACCATGGCCAGAGAATTCTTGATGCGATGGGAAAGCTCGTTGGTGAGTTCCCGTTGCCGCGCTTCCACCGCCTTGGTTTCCGAAATGTCCTGCACCAGCGTGTAAAAGCCTTCAACCTTGCCACTGCCGCTGACACGCGGAATATACTCAACGCTGATGTCGCGGTGCGAGGTCGTGGAATACGGCATGCGCTGTTCAAAATGCAGTCGCTCTCCAGCCAGTGCTGCATCAATCCAGTGTTTGACCTTGGCGTAAGCATCTGGCCCGACCACTTCCAGTAGGGTCTTGCCGATGAGCGATTCCCGCTTTCTTGGAAACCAGGTTTCATAGAACTTGTTGACGAACTGGTAGCGCTCATTCTTGTCGACATAGGAGATCAGAACCGGAAGCGCATCGGTGAGTGTTTGCAGTTCACTTTCACGAACGGACAAAGCGCGCTGGGCTTCCAGATGGGCGGTCACATCGTGGCCACCAACAAAAATGCCGGTGACATGGCCGGTTTCGTCATGCAGCGCCTGGAAGACGAAATCGATAAATCGATCCTTTGTCTCGCCTGCAAGCCTGACCTTCATTCCGGTGGCGGAAAAAGCATTGCCCTCTGCATAAACTCGGTCCAAGACCTCAAAAACGCCCTGTCCTTCCAGTTCAGGCAGTGCCTCCTTTGCCGGAAGGCCGATGAGGTGCCGTCCACCGGTAATGTCGCGATAGGCATCATTGGCATATTCATAGATGTGGTTTTCGCCGCGCAGAACGGCGACAAAACCCGGCATTTTCTGGAACATCGTCTGCTGTTGCTGCGCCCGTTGCGTTAGGCGACGTTCATTCAGCACAACATCCGTGACGTCAGAGACATTGATGAAGATACCGCCGATGCTGCCGGTTTCGGTTCTGATCGGCGTGTAGGCGTAGTCCCAGAAGGTTTCAACGCTTTTGCCTGACCGGCTGAAAGTCATTGGCTGCCGGCGTTCGCTCAGTCCTTCACCCGCCATGACGCGCTTGAGCCTTTCGCCCACGGCAGGAAACAATTCCGGCCACACATCGGCAGCAGGTTTTCCCATGGCGGCGGGATGGCGCTCGGCCAGCACCGGCACATATGCGTCGTTGTAAAAGAGTATGTTATTTGCGCCCCATAACACCGCACAAGGCGCGCTGGAGCCGAGGCAGATTGACAAAGCCGCCTTCAAGGCCGCGGGCCATATGGACACATCTCCGACCGATGTTGTCCGCCAATCATTGGAACGGATGAGTTGACCTGCCAGCCCGCCTGCCCCCATGAATGCGAAGACATCGTCCTGCCCGTTATTTTCCGCGTCTGATGTATTCATCTAGCAGTGGCGCTCCGTGGCCGCTCATGTGTGGCCGATTGTATAAAGTTTGTTAGCAGGAGGAATGCGTGCTGTCACCGCAGACCTTGATCACCCCTGCACCTTGTAATCCTGCGTACCGACAGAAAACCATACCCGATATCAGCCGCTTCGACACTGGTCAGGCACTGGTCAGGCACTGTTTAACGACTCATTATGGAGATTTAAGACGTTGCAAAATAAGCTATTTTTTACCGCCCGCAATGGCAGGTGGTGGCGGTTGACAATTGGCCGCAGGGATTGGCTCAGGTTCCGGCGGCAGCGAACCGCCGCCGGAGGTCAAATCCAGCCGCTCTGCTAGCTGACAGCCCCGCGCCGTGCGGCTTTAGGGTATGTTTTTACAAGCAGCCAGATGGCAATTACCGTGACGATGGCCTCTGCTGCCGGATAGGCAAACCAGATGGAATTTGCCGTGGTCAACAAGGCCAAAGCTATGATGAGACCCGGCAACAGGACGAAGGATTTGGTCAGGGTAAGCAGGCCAGCCCGGGCGGGTTGGCCAATGGCCTGACAATAAAGCCCGAACATAAAGACTGGCCCTGACAGCATGTAAAGCGCCATCATTGGCCGCACTATGCGGCTGACTTCCGCGATAACCTGCATGTCCGTCATGAAGATTGACGCCACGACATGGGATTGGGACAGCAGCACAAGTTCCACCACCGCGCCGTAAACAAGGGCCGTGCCGGCGGCAATGGCCGCCACGCGTCTGGCACGCTGATAAAACCCGGCACCGGCATTGTTACCGGCGATGCTTTGCATGGACAGGCCAAGCGCCATCATGGGCAGGAAGGCAAAACCGAGAATGCGAGTGATGACACCATAGGCGGCCATGGTGTGCAATTGCGCCTGGCCCTGTTGTATCTCGCTGTGTTGTATCGCGCTTTGCTGCGACAATACGGCCAGCACACAGGTTGCGGTAAAGGCCATGCCAATGAAGCTGAGACTGACCGGTGCGCCAAGCGCCACAAATTGCCGCCAGCTGCCGAACCAGCCGTGCTGCCACAGGCCGGAAAGCGGCAGCAAGGTGGGGCTGCGCCTGCGCCCTTCCAGCAACAGGGCAAGGCCAATGATTTGCGCCAGCACCGTGCTGCCGGTCGAACCGGCCACGCCCAAACCGCACAACACGATAAGCACGTAGTTGAGCAGGATGTTGAGCGCGGTGACACCCAGCGACAGCAATGCCATGCTGCCGGCCCGCCCTTCATTGCGCCAGGCATCGGCATGCAGTGCCAGCACGAATTGCACCGGGCTGCCAGCCAGCGATATCATGAGGAATTGCCAGACCATGTCTGCCACGACGGGATCTGCACCGGCCATGTGGCGGGCAAATGCCGGACCGCCCAGCAGAAACATCAGCGCAAGTGCTAGACCGAGAACCAGCGCAAGACCGTGGGCGCTTGCAAAGGTGGCCGCGGCGTCTGCCCTGGCGCCACGCCCCAGCTGGCGGGCAAACATGCTGGACATGCCGCTGCTGACCAGTGTCGACAGGGCAATGGCCAGCATGAGCACGGGAAAGGATATGCCAATGGCGGTAATGGCTTCTGGCCCGACAAAATGGCCGAGAAAAGCGGCATCGATGATGCCGAGCAGGCCGTTCATGGTCATGACCACAGCCATGGGAATGGCTGTTGTTGCGAAGACCTTGCCCAAGGGCGCGGTCAGGAAATGATTATCCGGTGATGGTCTTTGCGACATCACTCACTCCTCAGATGAGGCATTTCGATATGTGATGGGAGCCTGCGTTGCCACCAACGAAATGCATCGAGGGTGAGAAGGGTTTTAAAATCGGGCTTCACCGGGACGTTACGTCTGCAGGCGGCAGGTGCACGAAACCTTGACCACCGGAAAACCATTTTCCCCTGACTTTGTCAATTCCGCCTGGGCGGCCGATCGCCCCTGCCCTTGTTTCAGATGCGCTTATTGCGGGTGAAACATCATCAGGCCTGCAACACCCAGTGCACCCAAAGCGGCAAGCGACAGGATGCCAGCCACCAGCACCCGGCCGCCAGAGGCAAAGACCGTGCGCATGTTAACCGACAGGCCAAGCGCCGCCATCGACACTGTGGTGAGAATGGCCGAACTACCCTTGGCGACATCCACGGCAGTATCAGGAATGATGGCAAGGCTGCGCAGGCACATGGTGAGGAAAAAGCCAATGATGAACCACGGCACCAGACGGGCAAGTGACAGGCGTTCCCCCTGCATGGCGGCACCGCCCTTAAACAGGCGCAACAGGAGCACGACCGGCCCCAGCATCAACACGCGCATCAGCTTGACCAGCGTACCGATCTGCACACTGGCGGCACCGACCGGTGCGGTGGCGGCCAGCACCTGCGGCACGGCGTAAACCGTCATGCCGGCAAAAACGCCATATTGCCATTCACTGACCGGGAAAATAGGAAACAGCGACGGCAAAAGCAGCACGACCACCACACCCAGCGCGGCGGTAAAGGCAATGGAGGCTGCGACATCATCCGACTTTGCACCAATGACTGGGGCTGCGGCGACAATGGCCGAATTGCCGCAGATGGAGGTGCCGCAGGCAACCAGCGTTGCCAGATGGTCCGGCAGGCCCAGCAAACGACAGAGGCTGTAACTGGCAATCAGCGACAGGATGACCGTGCAGGCCACCACGCCAATCATCAGGCTGCCGGCATCGGCAATGGTGGCAAGGCTGACCGACGCACCCAGCAGCACGATGGCAATTTCCAATACGAACTTGGCGGAGAAATCGACCCCGGCCTTGAGGAACGGCGCGAGGCCGAAACAGGTGTGCAGCAGCGTGCCAAGAACGATGGCAATGACCAGGGCATCCACCAGTTCATGACCCAGTACGGCCTTTTCAACCGCAACCAGCCCCTGCGCGGCAAATGTGATGCCAACAGCAAGAACAAGACCGGGACCGATTTCCAACATAGACCGAACAGACAAAATAAACCCCCAAACCACTTACATCTGAGAGAATATTCGTCCAATTCGTTTGCGTATATCGAATAATATTTGACATTTCATTCGATAAAAACGAACGATTGGTCATGACCTTTGAACAGCTGGTAATTTTTGTCGCCACCGCAGAACGGCAACACCTGACGCAGGCCGCCAATGCGCTGCGGCTGACGCCCTCTGCCGTCAGTGCCTCCATCAAGGCGCTGGAGACGTTTTATGCCGTCAAACTGTTTGACCGGGTCGGCCGCGGCATTCAGTTGACCCGAGAAGGCAGAGTGTTGCTGAAAGAAGCCAAGGAAACGCTGGCGCGGGTGAAAGAAACCGAGTCGGTGCTGGCGGAGCTTGGCAAGCTGAACACCGGCAGCCTGGATGTTCAGGCCAGCCAGACCATTGCCAATTACTGGCTGCCTTCGCGGCTGCTTGGTTTTTCCGCCAGCTATCCCGGCATTCAACTGAACATGACGATTGGCAACACCGCAACGGTTGCGGCAGCTGTGATCAACGGCGATGCGGAGCTGGGCTTTATAGAAGGTGCGCTTGATGAGCCGCTGCTTTCCACCGCCACGATCACCAGCGACAAGTTGGTGGTGGTGTCCAAGGCCGGCGCTGTCCAACCAGATGATGCGCTGACGTCGCTGAAATGGATCATGCGCGAACAGGGTTCCGGCACACGGTCCGTGCTGGAACAGGCACTGAAAGAGCAGGCCATCGACCCGCACGCGCTGGACATTCGTTTCGTGCTGCCCTCCAACGAGGCGCTATTAACCGCCGTTTTGCAAGGCGGCTGCGTGACCGCGCTGTCGCAGATGATCGTGTCGCCTTTCCTGGAAAACGGCCAACTGCAGGTGCTGGATTTTGACCTGCCGCCACGCCGTTTTACGCTGCTGCGCCACAAGGAAAGGCACAGAACGGCCGTGGCACGGGAGTTTGAGGCCTATTGCCACGTACATGCCTGAACCAAGGATTGAACCAACGATCGGTCTGATAACGCACGAACCCGCGCCAAACACATCCGCACGTTTGTGTTTTATTCACGGTTGCAATAGATGGTTGCGCTGATAATTTCGGGGGAATCATGGGCGCTTTTTCTATCTGGCACTGGATCATTCTGTTGGCCATCCTTGGCGGCATAGCGGTGATTGTCAGAAAATCGCGCAGCGCGCGGGCCACGGACAATACGGACCCCACCAAAGTCAACTCGGAGCTTGAGGGTATTGGCGGCTGGTTGGTTGTCTTGCTGGTGCTGCAGACCTTGGGCATTTTGAACATCGTACTTTCGGCGCATCTAAATTTCAAAGGTTATGACGGACTGTGGGACGTTCCCAACATAAGCTTTGTCATTTTTACCGACGTTGCCATGAACATTGTGCAGCTGGCGCTTGGGTTGACCGTTCTTTGGGCGGGCCTCAACAAAAAGCGGATCTTCGTTGATCTGTTTTTCTATCAATGGCTGTTAACGCCAGTGCTGTTCATCCTCGGCCTTGCCATTGCCGGTAGCCTGCTGGGCGGTAGTTTTTCCGATCTCTTGACCGTAGGCGAACTCCGCGAGCTGTTTCCACAGGTCTTCTTTGGCGGTCTTTGGGTCTGGTACACACGCGCCTCAGTGCGTGTGAAAAACACCATGGTGAACTGACGGCCGGTCTGCACACGCTTTGTTGCATCCGCCCGTGATCCACGCTAATGAGGCACATCCACAAGGACCCGGTGAAATTCCGGGTGGCTCTTCTGGCCGCCGATCCGCCAGACAACACAGCAACGCAACTTCATCATTGTTTATGGACCCGACTTCGGTTTGGCCCGTTGCCCCTTACTGTGAAAACCAAAATCATGATCAATTTTTCAGCCTACCGTCGGGAATGGTTCTCGAACATTCGTGGCGATATTCTCTCTGGCATTGTTGTGGCGCTTGCGCTTATTCCAGAGGCTATCGGCTTTTCCGTTATTGCCGGCGTTGACCCACGCGTTGGCCTTTATGCCTCGTTTGCCATTGCCTGTGTGAGCGCCATTACCGGCGGCCGCCCGGGCATGATTTCTGCCGCCACCGCCGCAACCGCCGTGGTGATGGTGACGCTGGTGAAAGAACACGGCCTGCAATACCTGTTTGCCGCCACCATCCTGATGGGCATCATCCAGATCATTGCCGGGCTTGCCAAAATTGGCCGGGTAATGCGCTTTGTTTCCCGCTCCGTGATCACGGGTTTTGTCAATTCGCTGGCCGTGCTGATCTTCATGGCGCAGTTGCCGGAGCTGATTGGCGTGCCTGTTGCCACCTATGTGATGATTGCCGGGGGACTGGCCATCATCTACCTGTTTCCTTACGTCACCAAGGCGGTGCCCTCGCCGCTGGTTTCCATCGTCATCATTACGCTCATCGTGTGGTTTACCGGCATGGATGTGCGCACGGTGGGTGACCTTGGTGCCCTGCCCGACAGCCTGCCTCACTTCATGATACCGGATGTGCCGTTTACGCTGGAAACGCTGCAGATCATTTTCCCATACTCCATAACGCTTGCGGCGGTTGGCCTGCTGGAAAGCCTACTGACGGCGCAGATTGTTGATGACATGACCGACACGCCCAGCAACAAAAGCCAAGAATGCCTTGGCCAGGGTGCCAGCAACATAGCGTCCGCCTTTATTGGCGGCATGGGTGGCTGCGCGATGATTGGCCAGTCGGTCATCAACGTGTCTTCCGGCGGGCGTGGCCGCCTTTCCACTTTTGTGGCCGGTGCGTTTCTGCTGTTTCTGATCGTGGCGCTGAATGACCTGGTGCGGATTATCCCCATGGCCGCACTGGTGGCGGTTATGATCATTGTATCGATCGGCACCTTCAAATGGCGCTCGGTGCTGGACCTCAGGAAAAACCCGCTTTCCTCCTCCATCGTGATGCTGGCGACCGTGGCCACGGTTCTCATGACCCATGATCTGGCCAAGGGCGTGATTGTGGGCGTGATGTTGTCAGGCATTTTCTTTGCCGGAAAGGTCGCCAAACTGTTCAGCGTCAAGGCGTCACCGAAAGACGCAAATGGCACCGTAACCTATACGGTTGAAGGGCAGATTTTCTTTGCCTCGGCGGAGAGTTTCATATCCGCATTCGACTTTGCGACACCGGCCGACAAGGTGAAAATCGATGTGAGCCAGGCGCATCTGTGGGACATTACCGCGGTTGGCGCACTGGACAAGGTGGTGATCAAATTCCGTCGCAACGGCACGGATGTCGAAGTTATCGGCTTTAACCGCGCCAGCGCTGACATGATTGACCGCTACGCCCTGCACGACAAGGCGGAGCGCGAAGCGGCCAGCGCCTCACTGCACTAAACCAAGTGGCGGTTTGAGAGATGAAACCGGGGCGGATTTCGCCCCGGTTTTTTGTTTCCTGAAATTGCTTGAGCCCAAGCCATCGGCCACTTGCCGAAGACCATCATCTTCGCTAAATCTCATTTCAATAGTTCAAGGATTATTGAAAAATGGAAGAAATGCAGGCGCTGGCCGCATTCGGGGCTTTGTCTCAGGAAACACGGCTGAAGATTGTGCGAATGCTGGTGGTGGCCGGGCCTGAGGGCATGGCAGCCGGAGCAATTTCCCAGCGGCTGGACGTATCGCCCTCCAACCTGTCCTTTCATCTCAAAGAGCTGGATCGCGCCGGGCTGATTACGCAACAACGCGAGGCCCGTTCCATTATCTACACCGCCCGTTTTGATGCGCTGAGCGGGCTAGCGCGTTTTCTTCTGGAGGATTGCTGCGCGGGAAATCCGGACATTGCCGGGTCGTTCGAGCAGGCCCCAGTCTCTAATTCCAACGACTTATAAACCGGCAAAGGAATAGGTCATTGGCCGCAAACAGGGTTCCGGCAGGTTTTGTTTCTGCCCTTGGTGTCACGCAGATCGTCGGTTATGGCACCCTTTACTACTCCTTCAGCATTCTGGCGCCGGCAATGGCGAGTGATTTGGGCATAAGCCTGGAGCAGGTGTTTGCGATCTTCTCCATTGCCCTGTTCATTGGCGGCCTGTCTGCCCCGTTCATTGGCAGGCATATGGACCGCATTGGTGCGGCAAGCGTGATGACGCTGGGCTCTGCCCTTGCAGCGCTGACCCTTGCAGCCTGCGCATGGTCGCCGTCCGTTGCAATTTTTGCGCTGACGATTGTGCTGATGGAGGTGTTTTCAGGCATGGTCCAATACCAGGCCGCCTTTGCAACGCTTGTGGAAAGCCAGCCCCGCACAGCCTCGCGCAGCATCACCTACCTGACACTGGTGGCCGGTTTTGCCTCCACCATATTCTGGCCGATTGCCGCCATGCTGACGGCCTATCTATCCTGGCGGCAAATCTATGTGGTTTTTGCCGTTCTGAACCTCACCGTGTGTATGCCGTTACATTACTGGATAAAACGAAGCGGAAAGAAGGACGACCAGCAGAACAGAATTGGAAACGGCGACGCAGTGCCCGGCGCGCTTGCGCCACAGGCCCGACGTCGCGGCATTGTGTTGGTTTCCCTTGCCTTTTCTCTGACGGGTTTTACCATTGCGGCAATTCTTGCCCATATGGTGCCAATGCTTGGAGCAATCGGCCTTGGAAGTGCTGCGGTCGCTATTGGCGCGCTGTTTGGCCCTGCACAGGTGTTGAGCCGCCTGATCAACATGGTTTTTGGGCAACGTTTAGCGCCGCCTGCACTGGCGATAGTCTCCGCCAGCTTCATCGTGCTTGGTGTGGTTGTTCTTGGCTTGTCTGGCGACTGGTTGCCCGGCGCTGTAGCCTTTGCAATCTGCCTCGGGCTTGGTTCCGGCATCAACAGCATCGCGCAAGGCAGTCTGCCGCTTTATCTGTTCGGATCTGCCGGTTACGGCGCAATAACCGGCAAGATGGCCGGTGCGCGGCTGGCAACGGGAGCAGCGGCACCATTTTTATTTGCCGCCGCCATGGACCGAATTGGAACCACCCTATCCCTGTTCGTGATTTCAATGATTGGCGCGCTTGGCATCATCGCCTTCATGGCAGTTGCCGCATCTGTGCGCGACAAAAGCACCATCTGACAGGCGGCTGGAGCGAAGGGTGGCCGCGCACCCCGCGCGCCAGCATCTGAACAGATCAGGTGCCGGCTGACACTGTTTGCCTATATTGACTTCAGCGACACGCGCTTTTCCAGTTCCAGCGCCTGTTCCTTGCGCTCGCTATAACGGTCTGTCAGGTAGGCCGAGGCATCCCGCGTGAGCAGCGTGAACTTGACCAGTTCTTCGCAGACATCCACCACCCGGTCATAATAGGACGATGGTTTCATGCGGCCATCGGCGTCAAATTCCTGATAGGCCTTGGCGACCGATGACTGGTTGGGAATGGTGATCATCCGCATCCAGCGGCCGAGAATGCGCATTTGGTTGACCGCGTTAAACGACTGGCTGCCGCCGGACACTTCCATGACAGCAAGGGTTTTGCCCTGCGTGGGGCGAATGGAGCCAAGCGACAGCGGTATCCAGTCTATCTGCGCCTTCATGATGCCGGTCATGGCGCCGTGACGCTCCGGGCTGACCCAGACCTGGCCTTCCGACCACTGCGTCAAATCCCGCAATTCCTGCACCTTGGGGTGGCTGACCGGCGCTTCATCCGGCAATGGCAGACCGGCGGGATCAAAGATTTTGACCTCGCAGCCCAGTTCCGCCAGCAGGCGGCCAGCCTCTTTCGCCAAAAGGCGGCTGTAGGACACCTCGCGCAGCGAGCCGTAAAGGATAAGAATGCGCGGCTTGTGCGTGGAAAAGGCTGGACGCAGGGCATCAAGGTCTGGCTGATGAAGATGTTGGGCCTGCAAAGCGGGGAAAAGATCAGACAAGACGTTTTCCTTCCTGATCGAGAACCTGTTCGCCATCTTCCTTGAAGAAAGCGCCGGTGAAACTGTTCGGCAGGATATCCAGCACCAGTTCGGACGGCCGGGCGAGCCGTGTGCCCAAGGGCGTGACGACAAAAGGACGATTGATGAGAATGGGATGCTGCAGCATGGCATCCAGCAAATCACTGTCGGTCACATCTGGATTATCCATCCCCAATTCGGCGTATGGCGTGCCCTTCTCTCTCACCGACTGACGGACGGTCAGGCCGGCATCCGAAATGAGCTTTTCAAGCTGCTGGCGCGATGGCGGGTTGCTGAGATAGTCAATCACGTCCGGTTCAATGCCAGCAGCGCGGATCAAGGCCAGCACGTTGCGGGACGTGCCGCAGGCCGGGTTGTGATAAATCTTGGCGTCCATGATTTTGTCCTTCTTTCAAGCTTTGTTTCTGCTGACGGCGGGCGAAGCCTCGTACCAGTGTTTGCTGCGGTTTACGGCCCAGACGACGGTCAACATGACCGGAACCTCGATGAGCACGCCGACCACGGTTGCCAGTGCTGCGCCGGAGTGAAACCCGAACAGGCTGATGGCCGCGGCAACCGCGAGTTCAAAGAAGTTGCTGGCCCCAATCAGTGCCGATGGGCCGGCAACGCAATGGCGCTCACCCACCAGACGGTTCAAAAAATATGCCAGCGCCGAATTGAAATAGACCTGAATGAGGATGGGAACGGCCAGCAGCGCAATGATCATGGGCTGCGCGATGATCTGCTGCCCCTGAAAACCAAACAGCAGGACAAGTGTAACCAGCAGGGCAATGAGCGACAGCGGCTGCAGCTTTGCAAGTGTCGCATCCAGTGCCGTGGTCGTTCCATCCCGCGTCAAGCGGGCACGCAGAAGCTGCGCGATGATAACAGGCACGATGATGTAAAGGCCGACAGACAGAATGAGCGTGTCCCACGGAACGATGATGGCCGACAGGCCCAGCAGCAAGCCGACAATGGGCGCAAAAGCCACAATCATGATCGCGTCATTGACGGCGACCTGAGACAGCGTGAACAGCGGTTCACCGCGTGTGAGGTTGCTCCACACAAAGACCATGGCGGTACAGGGGGCGGCTGCCAGAATGATAAGCCCGGCAATATAGGAATCGATCTGATCGCCCGGCAGATACGGCCGGAACAGCCAGCCGATAAACAGCCATGCCAACAGTGCCATGGAAAATGGTTTAACCGCCCAGTTGATAAACAGCGTGACGCCGATGCCGCGCCAATAGATGCCGACCTGCGCCAGGGAGCGGAAGTCGATCTTGATCAGCATCGGGATAATCATCAGCCATATCAGAATGGCGACGGGCAAATTGACCTTGGCGACTTCCAGCGCGCCAACGAAGTGGAACACGCCGGGCAACAGATGGCCAAGCGCGACACCAACGATGATGCAGAGAAAAACCCAGATGGTGAGATAACGTTCAAAAGTCGACATCAGGCGGAGTTTCCGGAGTTGTTATGTGGGCCACAGCAAAGAGCGTGACCCGGTGAAAATGAACACACGGCCATGAGCGCCGCGGTGACGGCGCGCGGTGATTTCTGTTGGGTCCTCGTCGTCAAAACGCGTGAGGTGATTTTCGGTGAGATTGTTCGAACGCAGCAACCCGAACCGTATAACCCCTGCTCAGCATGGTTTTGCCTCTGGCACGCAACAGGGTGTCAGCTCGGCAATCAGCGGTGCGCAAAGCTCGGCAGAACCGCCACAACAATCTTTCAGGAGAAACAGGGTCAACTCTTTCAAACCTTCCAGATCTGCCCGGTAAATGATCGAGCGGCTGTGCCGCTCGCCCCGCACTAGCCCGGCCCGCGACAGGGTGGCCAGATGGGCGGACATGGTGTTTTGCGGCACGTCAAGAAGACGCGCCAGCTCACCGGCCGGAACGCCTTCCGGCTCATGCCTGACAAGAAGACGAAATGTGTCCAGCCTGGTGGGTTGTGCCAAGGCGCCAAGCGCCGCGATTGCTGATGTGTTATCCATACATCCGGATTATTGGATATGTTGTGGTGGAGTCAAGGGGTGGTGATGGGTAGGTAAGGAACCCATCCGACATTTCGCTGCACGAAAGCTGTTTTAGGATTTGAGAAATGGCACCGGGGTGATTTCTTTATCGGTTATTTTTCTCGAAAATTGGCGTCTTTGGACAAGTGAGTTTCGACCCAATTTAGACCGTACGCAACTCCGCCCCCATAAGCTAAGCCGCTCTAAAAGAGCGTATCTGAAACTTGATGCAAATTTAGACAACTTTAAGTAAAAATTTTAGACTGGGATGCGTGAAGACACTTGAATAACTCCGGCAAAAAACCATATCGTCGCAGTGTTCATGGTTGCCATGGCGTCGGACGTGAAGCTGGACCTGTCCATGCGGATCACGCGCCACGGACACCACGCCCAGGTGGCATTTGCTGCCGAGGTGTCTGGAGTCGCGGCTCTGCCGTGCGCAGTGGATGTGTCGTACCTGACCGTTGGTTTGGAAGCTGTGAATACGCCGTCATCAGGCGGTCCCCAAGCAGCAGATAGCCAATTTAAGCGGCGGGCGCGGCCGGGGCCGGAATCGCTTGACATTGCCAAAAACCTGCTAAGGTGGAGGGTGAAGAATTGTGTGAACCTGCCTCGAAAAACCGGCTCGTGGGAGTCGGCTTACCGGCCTTTGCGGACTCGCGTTGGTCGTAGCGTTCATGGTTGCCATGGCGTCGGACGTGAAGCTGGACCTGTCCATGCGGATCACGCGCCACGGACACCACGCCCAGGTGGCATTTGCTGCCGAGGTGTCTGGAGTCGCGGCTCTGCCGTGCGCAGTGGATGGGTACCTATCAACGGTCGGGACAGTATGTACGGGGACCCGAGCGGAGAAAATATGGCATCGCTTTTCGAAAACGTCCGGTCAGAACAGAATGTTTTCTCCGCCTGGCGGCACGTCAAGAAAAGTGCAATGAGTTCCGCTAACGGGGATATTCGAGGTGCTGCAACTGAGTTTGAGCACTCCCATCAACGACATATCCGCCGAATTATCACACAACTCCGCGAAGGCCGCTTTAAATTCGATCCTGTCACTGGGGTTTTGAAGGATGCAAAGAAAAGGATTGCTGTAGGTAAAGATCCACGGCCTATTGCCATTGCTACATTAAAGAACCGGATCGTACAGCGCGCAATCTTGCAAATATTGCAACCTAGGACAGCGATAGATTCCAAGGATGTGAATACCCGTTATCGGATTGAACGGGACGAGAGATTGGGTGCCATCAATGAGGTCAATAAGTCCAAGTACGGCGTAGGCGGGCTAATGCATCCATATGGCGGAGTTGAGCCCGCAATTAGGTTGATAAGAGAAGCGATCGATGGTGGATCCAAATATTTCTATCAGTCAGACATCAAATCATTTTTTACGCGCATACCAACCAAGACCGTCGTTGAATTTGTGCGAACCCAAACCCAAGACGACGCTCTCTCAGATCTTTTTGAGTATGCTTTAGCGCTTCATCTAGACAATGAAGAAGAGTTGCAAAGTTATGCGTCACTTTTCCCTAAGGGAGGTATCGGTGTCGCCCAAGGTTCATCGCTGTCCGCATTCGCGGGCAATGTACTACTTTATGACTTAGACCATGAATTAAACAAAATGGGTGTGACTGCGGTAAGGTACATCGACGACATCCTCATGGTGGGAGAAGATAAGAAGGTATTGGACGCGGCAATTTCCCACGCTGGTGAAACACTTGAGAGCTTCGGCTTTGGTTTATACGCACCAGCCAAGGGTAGTGACAAAGCTGCGAGTGGCGAATGCAGTAACGCCATAAATTTTCTTGGATGCACCATCCAGCCGCGACGATGTGTCCCGAGTACAGCATCAACGGAACGACTAAAGACAGACGTTACAAAGGCTATTTCAGAATCGAAAATTGCTATTCAGGCGTTCTTGAAGAAGGGAAACTCATTCCATCCTAAAAACTCCAAGACGGCGACATTAGATGCAATTGGAAAGCGAATATACGGCTGGCAAAAGGCGTTTGCCTTCTGCACCGACGCACAGCCGTTCGAACAATTAGACAGATACATCGATAGACAAATCAGCGACTATGAGTCGGCTCTGTTGAGAATGCTTGTTGGCGCAAGCACGCCCACGCGAACGAAAGTTCTCGGAATTCCGTCTACTCACGAGATGTTTTTGAACAACGTGAGGAAGCGCACTTAAGTTAGAGACGTCCGATTTTTTGCACTAATTGTACTAGATGTTCAGTTCAGGGCTCGTCGCTCAACAAATGATAACCAAATCCTGTTTCCCCTTGGCCGAGTTGATCATTGCCTGCTGCTTCAGGACTTATTTAAACGCATAGCCTCACCCATTCCACCCTCACAACCATTGACCGCTAACACTCCACCCGATGGTCGATGTGGCCGGTGGAGCGGGATTTATGGATTATGGGCAGGCCATTGATAGCGGCCAGACTGATAGCGGCCAGTCAGACAGCAGCAGCAACATTGATATAAAATTCAAGAGTCCGGTTGCAGTGCGTGACGTGCTGGCGGTGAGTATTGCCCGTCGGCAGAATGCCGCCGCCAATGGCCGGCTTTTCTGCGTGATGCTGTTTTGCGTGTGCCTGCTGTTGTGGCTGTTCAGCCCCGACAATTTTTGCCTGTGGCTTGCGATGTTTTCCACCCTGCCCGTTGCCGGTGCTGCGGCGGCTGACGATCTGGCTGCAAAATCGCCCGCAAACCTCCCCAACATTTCATCCGGGCAGCGGGCGCATGGCGCCCTGCATGCGGCCCTTTGCGGCATCAATACCGGTGTGCCGGTTGCCGTGTTCATCCTTATTCTTCTCAACATCGGATAACGCTCATGTGCATGTTCAAGACCCCGAAAACCCCGACTGTTCAGGCGCCGCCGGAATACGCGCAGCAGAAGACGCCGGATTATGCCGTGGGACAGAGTTCTGCGGCGCGGCGCACCTCCGACCGCATTCGTGGTTCTGCCAGCACCATCCTGACCTCCGGTACCGGCGTTGGCACCTTTGCCAACACGCTGTCGCCGACGCTTTCCGGCATGGATGGCAAAAAGACATTGCTTGGAGCCTGAGACATGGCAGACACCCGCCGAACCGACGAAACCCAGATTGCCTACCACCGTCGCCGCCTGGAAGAGCTGAAGCAGCTTCGTCAGCCCTGGGAAGCGGAATGGCGAGCGCTGGCCGATTACATTGAGCCGACCCGGTTGCGCCTTGGTGGCGACCGCGAGGGGCCGCGCACCCGCGCCAAGATTATTGACAGCACCGGCACACATGCCTGCGACACGCTGAAATCCGGCATGCACTCCGGCCTGACCTCGCCTGCCCGGCCGTGGTTCCGGCTGACGACCTTTGATCCCGCCTTGAAAAAGGTAGATGCGGTGAAGGCCTATCTGGCCGCCGTGCAGGACAAGATGCGCGAGGTATTTGCCGCCTCCAACCTCTATCGCGCCTTCCATGTGGGGTATGGCGACCTTGGCCAGTTTGGCCAGTCGGTTGCCATTCTGGTGGAAGACGAGGAAACGGTTATTCGCGTGCAGCAGCTGGTGCATGGCCGGTTCTGGCTGGCGCGCAACCACAAGGGCCGCGCGACGACGCTGTACCGGGTGTTTCGCTGGAACGTGCAGCGCATTGTCGAGCGCTTCGGTTACGAGCAGGTGCCGCAGCGCATTCGTGGCCTGTATGACACGGCCAAATATTCGGAATGTTTTGATGTCTACCACGCCATTGAGCCGCGTTACGACCGGGACGAGACGATGCGCGACAAGCGCAACAAGCCGTTCCTTTCCAATTACTGGGTGGATGAAATCGGCACCGAGCTTTTGGAAGAAAGCGGCTTTGACAGCAACCCGATCATTGCGCCGGCCTGGGAGCTTTCCGACGACGACCATTACTCCCTTTCACCGGGGCAAAAGGCGCTGGCCGACATCAAGATGTTGCAGCTGGAACAGATGCGCAAGCTGGAGGGCATCGACAAAAAGGTGCGCCCGCCGATGAACGCGCCGACCTCCATGCAGAACAGCCCCAACTCGCTGTTGCCGGGTGCGGTGAACTATGTCGACGACCCCGCCGGCAAGGGTTTTCGCCCGGCAATGGAAGTGAACCTGAGCCTTTCCGAACTGCGCGAGGACATCCGCGAAACGCAGATCCGCATTGACAGGACGTTTTTTGCCGATCTGTTTTTTGCCATTACCAACATGGAAGGCGTGCAGCCGCGCAACCAGTTTGAACTGACGCAGCGCAAGGAAGAACAGCTGCTGCAGCTGGGTCCGGTGCTGGAAAACGTGTTTGGCGACCAGCTGGGCCCAACCATTGACCGGACCTATGACATTCTGGTGGCACGCGACGAACTGCCGCCGCCACCGGAGGAGTTGCAGGGGCTGGAACTGAAGGTGGAATATATCTCCACCCTGGCGCAGGCGCAGCAGGCAGTTTCCACCGGGCCGATTGAGCGTGGCGTGGCCTTTATTGGCCAGCTGGCCGGGGCACGGCCGGAAGCGCTGGACAAGCTGGATGCTGACGAGGCGATTGACCTTTACATCGAGGCTATCGGTGCGCCGCCTTCGATGATCCTTGCCGATGACAAGGTGGCGGCGCTGCGCGAACAGCGCGCGCAACAGGCGCAGGCGCAGCAGAGTGCCGAAATGGCCGCCACCATGGCACCGGCTCTGAACCAGGGCGCACAGGCCGCAGAACTTTTGGCCAGCGCCAACGAAAACCCCAATGGCAACGCGCTGCTGCGCCAGCTTGGACTAGGCTAATGGACCATTTTAACGAACAACCTTCTCACCCCCATACCCCGGAGCGTGATGAAATCACGACGGCGTTTCGTGACGTCTTTGCCCTCGATGCCGGCAAGCGTGTGCTGTTCTGGATGCTGGAACAATGCGCTGTTTACCGCGATGCCTATTCGGGGGAACTGACCAACGCAACGAACTACATCCTCGGCAGACAGGGGGCCGGGCGAACGCTGATCGCCAAGCTCGATAGCATCGACCCCACCATGTACCCGAAGCTGTTGCTGGCGATCGCTGATTTCAAGGAAGCAGAAAAGGTAGCGGCGAAACGCCGTGCCGACAGCGCGGAAGGCGAAGACTATGACGTTGATGCGTAACAGGTGGCTGGGCCGCGCCGCATTGCTGTTTAATGCCGAAGGCGACAGCTTTGGCGGCAGTGGTAACGAGGCCAATGCGCCCTCACCCGAGGCCGTGCTGTTTCCCGATGATAAGGCCAATACGGCTGACGACTTCGATGACGACGATCGCGACAATGATTTCGGCGATACATCAGATGGTAATGGCGACAACGGCACAAAGGATGATGCCACCAAAGGCCCTGACGATACGGTTCCCGATGACGGCAAATACAGCCTGACCATGCCAGACGGCGTGGAAGTGGACCAGGAGCTGCTGGATGCGATGGGCAGCGACTTCAAGGAGCTGGGCCTGACGACACGCCAGGCGCAGCAACTGGCCGACAAGTTCATTGAAACACAATCACGACGGGGTGCGGCGCAGGCGGAAAACTGGGCCAACCGTGTTCAGGGCTGGGCCGACGAGGCCCGACGCGACCGCGACATTGGCGGCCACAAATGGCAGGGCACAGTTTCCAGCGCCCAGCGCGCACTTTCCACGCTCGGCACGCCCGCCTTGAGGGAATACCTCAACGCCAGTGGCGGCGGCAACCATCCCGAGCTTATCCGCATATTCGCAAAGGTCGGATCGATGATCCGGGAGGACAACCCACCAACGGGAGGCGCAGACGGCGGGGGCAGAAAGGCCGAAACCGCTCACCTTCTTTTTCCAAACGACGCACCGAAGGGCAAATAACACATGGCTATCATTGGTAGCACCGTACCTACCCTCATTGACGCCCACAAAGCCTCTGGCGAGGGCATCGTTCTTGAACTGCTGGCGCAGAACAACCCCATCCTGAAAGATGCGATTGCCACGCAGTGCAACCTCAAGGGCATTCACCGTCACTCCATTCGCACCGGTCTGCCGTCCGCTGGCTGGGGCCGACTGTACAAGGGTGTGCAGAAATCCAAGAGCACGCTGCAGCAGGTGGATGACACCACCGGTTTTCTGGAAGCGCGCTCTGAAATCGACACTCGCCTGTTGAAGCTGGCGCCGGACCCGGCCAAGCAGCGACTGGTGGACAGCGCCCCCTTCCTGGAAGCGATGAACCAGGAAATGGCAACCGGCCTTTTCTACCACGACACGGACAAGACGCCGGAGAAGTTCAAGGGGTTTGCGCCGCGTTTCAGCGCCTATAACAGCAACATTCCCGACCCGACGCGGCCGAATGCCGCCAACCAGGTGATCAATGCCGGTGGCACCGGCGGCGACAACACCTCCATCTGGTTCGTGACATGGGCAGACCATGCCGCATCCCTGCTCTACCCTGAAGGCACAAAGGCCGGCGTGGAAGTGATGGACAAGGGCGAAGAGCCGGTAAAAGACGATGACGGCAATACCTATTACGCCAAGGTCACCGCCTTTGAATGGCACATGGGTGCCTTCGTGAAGGATTATCGTTACATGGCGCGTATTGCCAATATCGATGTGTCCGAGATGATGGCCGGCAATGTCGATCTGTGGAAGCTGCTGCGACAGGCCTATTACCGCCTGTACATGACCTACGGCATCAACGCCAAGGGCGGCCGCACCGTGTGCTACATGAACCGCCAGGTCATGGAAATTCTCGACGAACAGTCCACCGACCGTGGCCTGACGACGGGACGCGCCAACACCGTGCCGCTGAAATCTGCGACGCTGGAAGGCGAAGAAGTGACCACCTACCGCAACATTCCAATCCGGATTGCGGACTCGCTGCTCAGCACAGAAGCGCCTGTACCGGCAGTGGCGCTGTAAACGCACCCGTAAGGCCTGCCGCCAAGGGCGGCGGGCACCTTCTCCCTTCCTTTGCTTTGACACCTATCACGGGGAAAACGCATGATTTTCGATACTCAGAGCCTGCTGTCCAATGCGCAGGCGATTACTGCCACGGCAGCCTCGACCAACATTCTCGACCTTTCACCCATTGCTGGCGGCGTTGTACGCGATGTTGGCCAGGGCAAGCCGGTGCCACTGCGCCTGCAGGTGGTGGAAGATTTCAACAACCTGACCACGCTGACAATTGCGCTGCAGACCGATGACGCACCGGCCTTCGCCTCGCCCAAGGTCGTGTGGTCGCAGGCCGTGCCGGTGGCAGAGTTGAAAGCGGGCAAGGTCGTTTTGCCGGACTTTCTGCCGCGCGGCACGGCGGAACGGTATGTACGCCTGAACTACACGGTGACAGGCACGGCGCCGACCACCGGCCGCATTACCGCCGGTGTGACCATGGGCAACCCTTCGAATGGTTGAAGTGGTTGCCAACACGCGTGGTTACATTGACGGGGAAATCCGCGAAACCGGCGAGGTTTTTACGATTTCCGACGCGCTTTGGCAGGATGAAAAGCGACGCCCGAAATGGGTGGATGCCGCTGATGCGCAGTCGTTGACGGTGCCACAGACCACAAAGGCAAAGCCGAAACCGAAGCCAGCACCCGCGAGAGCCGAACAGCCGCAGGGCAACGGCGTTGCCGAAGCACTGGGCGGCCCACCACCGGACTGGCTGCCTGCGCAGGGTGACGAAGGCTGAGGCACCAGTGCCTGCAGACACAGTTCCATACGGGCGGCTTGCTTGTTCAAGGCCGCCCGTTTCTGTTGAAGCCCGTCTTCTCTACGAGCCCGACCGCGAGTGCCAGAGACCACAATCGCCGTCATCATTCTCGCCCTTGTGGCGAGAATCCAACCACGTTGCATATCAGGCACCGGCTTGGAGCCTCGCCTCACGGGCGAGGATGACAATCGCGAGCGTAAGCAATGATTTACCCCTGCCGCAGAAATTCTCGCCACGGCTTTGCCTGGTCTTGCGATTTTGTGAGCGAGGCCGTACCACACAACCGGGAATAGAGGGGTCTGGGCATGGAAGAATTCGCACGCGAGCTGCTTGAGCTCAGCATGTTCATGAGGATTTTGTGGTCGTGGCCCGTGATGGTGTTTTCAGCCTGGGCAATCCTTGCGATAACAAAACCGACATGGAAAATTGGCGGTGGCGCCTATTTCTTCGGCTGCTGTCTGGTCTTTGTCATACTTTACGCCTCTACCCTGCTCTTACTGCCGGAACAGATGGCAATCGAACATGGCTATGCCCATGTTATCGTTGGAACACACGTTGCCATAATGGTGCTTGCTGGCGCTGTGGCCGGCCTCTTTTCGGCAGCGCGTTCCCGCGATGCCTATGGCGAAAATGACCGATGGTTGATGGGCCTAGTGCCCGTCGCCAATCTCGCGCTTGTGTTCGACAAAGGTCAGGAAAAAACCAAGCCGATTGACGACACGATTTTAACAAACATCATCATGACGCTGGCCGGTTTGGGCGTTTTGATTTCTGCGACGCAGCTGGATCGTATTGCCGAGAAGCGTTTCGAACAATTCAAGTTCAGTCTGGTGCTGCAGGCCGCACAACCGCCGCCACCGCCGCCTCCGCCGCCAGAACCTCAAACACAGAGCGAAGCGATACAAGCGGCCCTGAAACGTTATGCGGCATCCCGCACCATTCCACAAAACTTCGACAAAAACGTCAGGCTGACCGCCGTTGTAGCGGATGGTTATACCCTGATTTATCGCTACCGGATTGGGAACGACAACGAGGCCGAGCAGCAGCAATGGCAAGATTTGACGGAGTTTACCTGGTGCAACGCAAACGACTATAAAGAGCTGTTTGCATTTGGCGCGACATTGCAAGGCGAGCTGCTGGACCGCACAGGCAATATTGTGCGCAGTGCCAATGCCGACGCCGTGGGGTGCAACCTCGACAACCTGAAAATCGATGCCGAAATGACAGAACGTGCCAAGGCGGAAAAAACCTTTGCCACCACCAATGGCGCGCTGGGCATATCCGGTGCCAGCTATGCGAACCGGGTTTATACCATCAAGATATTTTCCCCTGATCCCGTCCCGGCTCTGGCAAAGGACGTGATGCGGAAAAACTGGTGTAACCGCGAAGAATACAAATCGATGCTTCTCAAAGGAGTGACCATTCGCGGCGCATTTGAAACCAAAAGTGGACGTCCCTTGGAAACGGTTGACGTCAATGTCATTGAATGCGGAATTGCTGGCGATATTAAGCCCAGCAATTAAGCGAAAACACCGCCACGCCAGGTGGCGGTGTTGTTTCAGGTGAAGTGCGGCCTCACTTCACCGCCGCATTGCCACCATCGGCAAACAGCGCCGAGCCAGCAACAAAGCTGGCCATGGGGCTGGCCAAAAACAGCGCGACATTGGCAATTTCTTCTGGTTGGGCGATACGTTTCATGGCGTGCAGACCGGCTGCCCATTGTTTTTGTGCCTCATCCCCGGCCATGGCCGTATCCACCCCGCCGGGCAGCAGCGCGTTCGCCCTGATGCCGTTCACCGCGTAGTCGGCTGTAATGCCCTTTACCAGTCCCATCAACCCGGCCTTGGCGGCGGCATAGACCGCCATGCCCGGCAGGCCAACGCTGCTTCCAACAAAGCTTGAGGTAAAGATGATCGACCCGCCGCCCCGCGCCAGCATGGCCGGGATCTGCGCGCGGCTGGCGAGGAAAGCCGAGGTCAGTGTCGTGGTGATCGTGCCCTGCCATTCCGCGACATCAACCTCGGCCAGCGGTTTCAGAGGACCAATGGTGGCGGCATTGTTAAAGGCGATATCGACGCCGCCGAAAGACGTGATGGCCCGCGCAACCAGCATTTCGTGGGTTTTCTGTTGGCCAACATCCCCCGCCACAGTGACCACCTGACCGCCTTTGGCACGGATTTCGTCCGCCACCGCCTCCAGCGCCGGTGCGTGCCTGGCATTCAGCACAACGGCGGCACCTTCCGCGCTGAACAGCATGGCAGCGGCGCGGCCAATGCCTGACGATGCGCCGGTGATGATGGCGACCTTGTTTTCTAACATGCCCATGAGAGACCTCCTTGATTGGGAGGTTTGCTTATAGGAGCGGCCAAGTGGCCTCAGCCACCCGATCCTTGCGCGGGGTCAGAGTTTGGGTGTCACACGGTGTTCTTCAGCGCCTGCGTCACCTGCGCCATCAGTTCTGCGGTGGGCAAGGCACCATCAAGGCGCAGAATCGGGGCGGATTGTTCTGCCAGCCATTCCTCATGCTGGGCAATGTTGCGGCCGGAAAAAGTCGGGTCATCGTAACGGGACGCCCAATCGCGAAATGCCATGTGTTGAACATGCATGTCGCCGTCCGGCAGAATACGTGTGCCATAACGGGCGGCCTCGCGTGCATCCAGCCTTTGCAGCCGGATGGCAGTTGGCGTTTGCAGGAAAAGGATGAGATCGACATCGCCAAGCATGGCATTGCCCCAGCCCATGCAGGACCCGGTCAGCACCCAGCCATTGCTTTGACGCTGCTGCGCCTGAATGAGCTTTACCCGCTCTTGTGGCGGCCGTTTGGTGGTGAATGGCGGATCGGTCGGCATCCAGTAGAAATCATCGACATCAAATTGCGGCATGCCGTAATGCGCCGACAGAGCGGACCCTAATGTCGAAACGCCCGAGCAGGATGCGCCTGTCAGATGAATACGCGGGCGGGTATCGTGCGGGTTCATGGGCATCTCCTTCATCATTCGACAGCGGGATTTTTCAGGACGGTGCTGCATGTAGCGTATTGGGGCCGCGGGCTCAAGAAACCGGGCACAGGACACGCCACGCCACGCGGGCGTGACATGCACACCAAACAAAAGTCACCCTGCGTCTCCAAGGAGATGCAGGGTGAAAGTTGTGCTATGAACGACTGTAATGTACTGCCAGGAAAAAATGGGCGGCGAAGCGAATGCGCCGCATGTTCAGATGCGCGGTTACACAGACAATTAAACACCGGCCTCTTCATGGCGTTTGTCGCGCTTGGCCTGACTGTCGCGGACAAATTGCGATACACGCCCCAGCTCCATGCGGTTGACCAGATCTTCCGCCCGTTCATTGGGAATAGCGCGCATACCCTTGTCAGCTCGGCGCGAGGTTGGTCTGTTGATGGGGCTTGCGGCGGCGCGGCGCATTTCCAGTGCCTTTTCGGCGTTACGCTTCAACTCACCACGTCCTTCAAAACGCTGACGACGGGCATGTTCCTGATTGGTGCGCTGCACGGCATTGGCAAGAATAGACAGCCGTTCACGAATGCCGGTATCTGTTTTGGCCGCCTTGCCATCATCGCGCGCCGACTTGCCACGCATTTCGCGGCGTGTGCGGTTGGCAATGTCGCGGGCACGATCGCGGCGTTCCCGCAGGTTTTTGCGCAGCTGCTGCAGCTCAGTGTCGGAAAGTTCGTTTATGGAGGGATGGCGGGAGGCCTCGACAAGCTCTACTTCGGCATTATCAAGCACGCGCAGAGTGGTTCGTCTTGAGTTTGGCATGGGGATCTCCTTTCATTCTATCCAAAAACCCAATGCGCTGTTGCCTTGTTCGTTCCTCAGACTGCGGTCACGTCGACCTGACATTTCTGTGAGGTCGGTGGGTGACGTCAACCGGGTAACGACCGCCGCATGCCGTAGACATGGGCGGTCGACTCATTCGGATTTCAGGCGGCCTTGGCGACGGAGACCTTCCGGCCAGATATGGCCAGCAGCGTGGCGCCCAACGTGCCTGATACCAGCGAGCCCAAGAGAATGCCGATCTTCACGTGGTCCTGCAAAGCCGGATCATCAAAGGCCAGGAGGCCGATGAACAGTGACATGGTGAAGCCGATACCGCACAGGAAGGCCGTGCCAGTCATTTGGCCCCAGCTTGCATGCGCCGGAAGTTGTGCCCAACGCAGTTTGACCAGAAGTGCGACAACACCGAGAACACCAACCAGTTTGCCGAGAACAAGCCCCACGGCCACGCCCATGGTGACAGGTTCACTGAACACGCCTAGGCTGAGACCAGACAGCGACACACCGGCATTGGCAAAACCGAAGACCGGCACCACGAAAAATGCCACCGGCTTATGCAGCCCATGCTCAAGGCGATGGAGTGGTGATTCCTCCGGTGTTGCCTCTGGTGTACCGGGGGTCAGTTTCAGCGGAATGGTAAGCGCCAGCATGACACCGGCCAACGTCGCGTGAATGCCCGATATAAACATCAGCAACCACAGGACTGCCCCCAAAGCCAGATAAGGCCAGAGTTGCCTGACCTTCATTCTGTTGAACAGGAAGAGATTGCCAAGGACAAGAAATGCACCGGCAAGGGCCAGCAGATTGAGATTTTCAGTGTAAAACAGCGCAATGATGATGACTGCACCGAGGTCATCAATGATGGCCAAGGCTGCAAGAAATATCTTCAACGAAGCGGGCACACGCGAACCCAACAGCGAGATAACGCCAAGGGCAAAGGCGATGTCGGTTGCGGCCGGAATGGCCCAACCCTGCAATGCAGCCGGATTGTCCTTATTGAACAGCACGTAAAACAATGCCGGAAATGCCATGCCGCCAGCGGCGGCAGCACCCGGCAGCACACGCCGGTGCCAGCTGTTTAGCTGGCCATCCATCATCTCACGTTTGATCTCCAGACCCACCATGAGGAAAAACACCGCCATCAGGGCATCGTTGATCCAGTGCTGGACACTGAGTGGCCCAAGATAGACATGCAGCAGACTGAAATAAGCCTCTGCCAGCGGCGAGTTGGCAATGATGATGGCCAATAAGGCAACCGCCATCAGCACGAGACCGCTGGAGGACCCGCTGTCGAGGAATTTACGAAGGGTAGAGTTGATGCGACCTTGCTTTAATGTCGAAGACACAGGTTCACGCTCCCTTGGTTGGAAGTTGATCTTAGTCTCCGTCGATTTCGGGGAAATCCCGCAGCGCACGCAGCACGCACTGTTGGAAAATGTATAGCCAAGCACCTATCCGGTTTCCAGAAAAACCGGAGCAGCCGTGATCACGATCAAATAACAGTCTCGTGATCGACTGACTGTGCCTGGCGGCAAAGAAAAAGGCGCGCCGCATTCGGCGCGCCTGATCACTCACATGCGTTGGCGCGGATGCTTGTCACCCGCGTCGCAACGCTATTTGCTTTCGTTTTCCGTGCGGCCGGAGAACCAGTTCGCCAGAAGCGCGCCAGATATATTGTGCCAGACGCTGAAGATGGCGCTTGGAACGGCAGCAAGCGGCGAGAAATAGGCGGTTGCGAGAGCCGCGCCCAGTCCGGAATTTTGCATTCCAACCTCGATGGCAATGGCCTTGCGCTTTGCCAATGAGAGACCCGTTGCCTTAGCTGCGAAGAAGCCCAGCAAATAACCCAAGCCGTTATGGAGAATGACGACTACGAAGATCAGCAGACCGGACTGGACGATGGAAGCCTTGGATGCGCCGACCACGGCCGAGACAATGAGCACGATACCAATAACACTGACCAGGGGCAGTGCCGGAACCGCCGCCTTCACCACGCCAGGCAGGATTTTTTGCAGGATTGCACCCAGAGCAAGCGGCACCATGACCACCTTGATGATGCTCATGAACATGGCCCAACCATCCACCGGCAGATACTGGCTGGCAAATAGCCAGACCAGGAACGGCGTGACGATGGGCGCGGCAAGCGTGGTGACGGAGGTGCAGGCAACCGACAGCGCCACATCGCCCTTGGACAGATAGGTCATGACGTTGGATGAAGTACCGCCCGGGCAGCAGCCAACCAGAATGACACCCGCGGCAACCTCAGGCGGCATTGGGATGATCATCGTCAACAGCACGGCAAGCAGCGGCATGATCAAAAACTGGCCGAGTACGCCGATTGTCACGTCGAATGGACGTTTGACTACTTCGCGGAAATCATCAATCGACAGTGTCAAACCCATGCCGAACATGATGATGGACAAAAGGGTGACAATCCATGGTCCAATCTGCTTGAAGGTGTCTGGAAAGAAAAATCCAAGAACCGCAAATAAAACCACCCATGCCGCGAATGTTTTTCCGACAAATGTCGATACCAACGCTAAAGTTTTCACGTTTCTACTCCCGTCATACAATTACCCGTCGTGTAGTCGTGAACCTTCTCCTGTCAAGGTCATATAACCCCGTACATGATCGCTTGCTCACATGATGGCGGCATTTTCCAGTAAAAGAATATAATCCAGTCAAAATGCTGCCCATCGTCACGACTGCCATTCAATGCTATGGGGCATTTCAAATCAGACTGGAGGCCACCCGATGAGCAAAAACTGGAACAAGAGCGTGACTTTGGCACTGGAAGAACCAGGCAAATTCACCACCATCAGCAACCTTCAGGAAGCATCCTGGGCGCTGATTGAAGACTGGCCGCTGGAGGAAGGCGAAGCGCTGGACAAGGCGCTGCTGGTTATTGAAGCAGCGCTGAAAGGCAAAAAGACGGTTGAAGAAGCAAGGCTTGCCTTTATTGCTGCGGCCATTGAAGCAGAGATTGAAATCAAGGAATAGGCTCCAGTTTTTGGTCGCCAAATCTGGCCAATGGCCCTGCCCCTACTTGCTGCGCAAACATTCAAGGTGATGCATGACTTTCGATCCCAAACTGAAACCGCTGTCGCTTGACGATGCCGACATGGAGGCATTGTTTGGCGATGCCCGGCTGGCCAAGCAGCTACGCTTCATTCTTGAAGTTGAAAAGCTGAAAACCGTGCTGCGCAGAACGCCGCTGCTGGATATTTCCCGGCGCGAAAACGACGCCGAGCATACCTGGCAGCTGGCGATGATGGCGGTCATTCTTGCCGAATATGCCGATGAGACAATCGACCTGACGCGCGTGTTGAAAATGATCCTGATCCACGACGTTGTCGAGATCGATGCCGGTGACACGTTCATTTATGACTCTGTGGCGATGCAGGATCAGGAAGAGCGCGAAAAGCTGGCGGCCGACCGGCTGTTTGGCCTGCTGCCGGACGACCAGTGCACCGAGTTTCGCGCCTATTGGGACGAGTTTGAAGCCCGCACAACGGCAGACGCCCGTTTTGCCCGCGCCATAGACCGGTTGCAGCCGCTGCTGCACAATTTCTTCACCAGCGGTGGCACATGGCATTCGCCCGGCGTACACCGGGATCTGGTGCTGGAGCGCAAGACGCCAATTGGCAAAGCCTCGAGCCGCCTATGGGATGCGGCGCAGACGCTGATCCATGAGGGTGTCAAACGCGAGTTTCTGCCGGAAACGCTGGCGGACAACCCGCTTTTTCCGGCCGCAGAATAATACGGCGCTGACAGCCAAGAACAAGAAAAGCAGCCGAAGTGGCTGCTTTTTTTTGGCCTTACGCTGCGATCAACTGGGCCAGATGGCTGGGAAAATCGCCTTGCGCACTGCTGGCATTGATGGTGTCGAAATAGTCGTGCCAGCCTGAGGCGGCGATGCCCGAGATCAATGCCTCGATGGCCTGCGCATCAGGCGCGCGCCACAGCGCAAGGAACGTGTGCTGCGTGCCATGCAGCGTGGTGGCATCTGTCTGGCCAAGCGTGATGGCCTCAACGCCCAATTCCGACAGTGCCTGCAGACCGGCACCCACAGCTTCAAAGAACTGCAAGCGGGCTGCCTGATCCAGCGCCAGCCATTGCGGTTTTGGCGAATAAAGTTCGGCGAGATAGTGGGTCATGACCGATATCCTTTGTGTGTGGTCTTGATGTCGTGCCTTGCTGGTGATGGACCGCAGGGCACGTTTGCAGATCTTGATGGTAGCGGGTGACGGTCCCTCTGCCTGCCAGCGGGCGCAGAGTGCCTGCACCCATTCCGGCCGGTCTTTGCTGGCATCGTTCAGCCAGTTGCCGACGGAATCCTGCACGTATGGAGCGGGATCAGCGCGCAAGGGTTCGAGGATTGGCATTGCCAATTCCGGTGAGGCCCGCAGCGCGGCAATATGCGCGCACCAGACACCACGCGGCCGGGTCAATTCGCTGGCAAAACGCCGCAAACGATCCGACGGCTCGGCCGTCCAACCGGTCAGCAGCGTGATGGCGTTTTCGAGATCGGCCACGACATGCGGGCGAAGCGCCATCCATGCCCATTCACGGACACCGAAATGGGGGTCGTCTGCCAGGGGGCGGATCATGTCCAGCCGCTGTGGCAAGCCGTGGCCTTCAACCGCCCCGACCATAAAACAGGCCCAGCCACGCAGCGTATCGGATGGGTGATGGGAAAGCTCGTCGGCCTTTTGAGAGCCGTAACGAGCAAGGATCAGGCGCGCCGCGAGCGGCATACGTTTTGAAATGCCGTCTTTGGCGGCGTGTCGCATCTGGTCAAGCGCGCCCTGCCCCATGTCAGGCAAAGCAGCTTCAAGGAGTGCTGCAAAATCAACCGCCAGACATTCAGTCAGTGTTGTTGCTTCCGCCATGCCGGAATTCAGCGCAGCAAGCCGCGACGGGCCGATATCGGCGACCCGCTTTGCCGTTTTACCTGACGTCATGGCGTTATACCGGTTTCCTTGACGTCACTATCCGCAGCCGGATTGTCCAGCGTGCGCCAGACCCGTTGCAGCAGACCGCCCAGCAGCGCCCGCTCCTGCGCGTCCAGCGCGGCGAACAGTGAGGCGATCCAGCGGCTGTGCTCATCAAACAGCTGATCGGCCAGTGTCTGGCCTTTGACGCTGAGCCGCACCGAGATCTTGCGACGGTCCTTGGCATCGTGGTGGCGGGCGAGATATCCATCACGCTCCAGCCCGTCCAGGAGGCCGGTAATGGTGGCGCGGGTGACGCCAGCGCGCTCTGCCAGTTCGTGTGGCGCCAACCCTTCTGGCAAATCCCGCAGCAGGAACAGCAAGACGAACTTGCCTTCCGACAGGTTGTGCTCGGCAAGGCGTACCGCGCAAGAGCGGTCAATGGCCGAGGCCAGCGACAACACCTCAAAACACAATCGCATATTGCCAAGGCCTGGTTGGCCACGGCGCTCTGCCTCTTCCAGTAGACTCACGTGTTTTTGTTCAAGCATATCCATATGGCGGCATATAGTATGGCGCCTAACCATGAGTCAACACTGGGAAAAATATGTAGTTTGTCGAACGGGTAAGTGTTGATTGCTGGAGGTGCCTATTCTGCCAACTGGGCGGCTAAGATCATCCAGTTTTTCACCGCATCCAGGGCGTCCGATTTGCGGTGTCTTGGCCAGACGAGATAGAAATCCGATGGGCCTTGCAGCACCCACTGGCCAATCTGCACCAGACGTTTTTCCACGAGATCGGTTGTGATGAAATTGCGCGTGGCAAGCACGATGCCCTGCCCGGCCACCGCCGCGTCAATGGCATGCGATGTCTGGTTGAAGCTGATGCGGCGGAAAGCCTGCATGTCATGTGGAGCGGCGGCGGCACCAAAATGCTGTTCGATAAATTCCGGCCAGAAATTATGGGCGTCCTGCAACAGCGCAAAAGCGGAGAGATCAGCGATGGTGGCGGGTGCGCCGCGCTCCCGCAGGACAAGCGGGCTACAGGCCGCAATGATTTCCTGGCGGAAGAGCAGTTGAGACGCCAGCCCCGGCCCGAAGGGCGGCACGCCGTGGCGGACGGCCAGATCAACACCATCAATCTGGAAATTCAATATACGGTCCGTCGCGACGATGTGGATATCCAGTTCCGGGTGGCGAGCCGTCAGTTCCGGCAGGCGTGGAATGAGCCATTTGGAAGCAAACGTCGGCGTCGTGCTGATGGCCAGCCGCACCGGTTGCGGGCGCAGGTCCGCCGTTGCGCGGGTGATGATTTCAAAGGCCCGCCTGATATCGGCAATGTAGGCGCGCCCTTCCCCCGTCAGCGCCAGCGTGCGCGGCAACCGCTCGAACAATTGTAGACCAAGCTCGGCCTCCAACCCGCGCACCTGCTGGGCAACCGCGCCCTGCGTCACGCCCAGTTCTTCCGCAGCGAGGCGAAAGTTCAAATGGCGTGCGGCGGCCTCAAAGGCTTTGAGGCCATTTAACGAGGGAAGTTTTCCGGATGGATTGTTCATACGATAGATTTTCTACAGTCAAAATTCAAAAGAACTGATTGGCTCGCCCAAGCTTTACAATGATAAAACTCATTTCAACTGATATCAATGAACACGCATGTTCTGGAAGGAAAACGACCATGGCAGTAGAAAAAACGGCAATTATCACCGCTGGCGGCAGTGGCATGGGAGCAGAAGCGGCAAGACGGCTTGCTGCCGATGGCTACAAGGTTGCCATTCTTTCCTCCTCCGGTAAGGGCGAGGCACTGGCCGCTGAACTGGGCGGCATTGGCGTGACCGGTTCCAACCAGTCCAATGACGACCTGAAACGACTGGTCGATGCGACCATGGAAAAATGGGGCCGTGTCGATGCGCTGGTCAACAGTGCCGGCCACGGGCCGCGTGCGGCAATCACCGAAATTACCGATGAACAATGGCACACCGGACTTGATGTGTACCTGATGAATGTGATCCGCCCGGTGCGACTGGTCACCCCGATCATGCAGGCACAGAAGTCTGGCGCAATCGTCAATATTTCGACCGCATGGGCATTTGAACCGGCGGCGATGTTCCCGACCTCTGCGGTGTTCCGTGCCGGTCTTGCCTCCTACACCAAGATCTATGCAGACACTTACGCGGCTGACAACATCCGCATCAACAACGTGCTGCCGGGCTGGATCGACAGCCTGCCTGCCACAGAACAGCGCCGCGATGCCGTGCCTATGAAACGTTACGGCACAAGTGCGGAAATTGCCGCGACGATCTCCTTCCTCGTTTCCGAAGGCGCCGGTTACATTACCGGCCAGAACCTGAAGGTGGATGGTGGTTTGACGCGTTCGGTCTGACGAAATGATGAGGCGGTTGCATGCTCAACCGCCTATTTCGCCTTTCAGGTTCCTGCTTGAGTTGTGCTGACGGCGTGCCGCCAACAGAATTTACAGACAAACCAAGCAACGCGGACTATAAAGTGGCCGGCGCCAAAGCAGACCGCGGCACAACGCAAATGCTGTAAAATAAATCGCCCACAAGCCTGAGTTAAGCTTCACAACCCAAAGAGTGAAAATTACAATCAAAACGCATGATTCGAGTATGTCCTGCGCGTTACGATTGTCGTTTATTTCGCAAAATAACTCCTAGGGACATTTCATGAGCCGCACCGCGCCCGCCGCCGCCCGCCATAAAAGCCGCCACTCCGCGGCACAGCACAGATTTCTCCTGACTTTGGCCGCACCACGGCTCTGTCTCTTGGCGCGACCATGGCGCCTGCGTGGGCAGCTGCTCCCGGCACAGTACCAGAGCCAGATGGTTATGAGGAGCTTGGTGCACTTGTTGGGAACCACGCAAGTCCTAATGGCATCAGCGCGGATGGCAAGACTGTCGTCGGCAGCTCGGTAGGTAACGCGTTCCGCTGGACGGCAGCAGATGGAATAACCGGCCTCGCACCCTTAGGCTCAGCAGCTTATGCCGCAAGTGCAGACGGTTCGGTCATTGTCGGGCAGTCTGGCAATATTGCATTTCGCTGGACGGCAGACGGTGGCATTCAAACTTTGACTGGCATTAACGCACATACGTCGTTTGCATTTGGTGTCAGCGGTGATGGCTCGGCCGTTGTCGGTTACCAAGACATTGGCGGTTACTCAGGTGCATTTCTCTGGACCACTGACGGTGGTGGCACAGTAACGCCGCTCGGCACACTTAGAACCGACAATTCAGGCAACTCCAAAGCCCTCGGCATCAGCGACAATGGACTTTTCATCGTTGGTGAGGCTGAAAACAATGACAATGTGAACCATGCCTTCCGATGGACAACGGAGGGTGGCATGCAGGATTTGGGCGGTCTGCAAACCGGGTATTCGTCCTCTGCCAAGGCGATCAGTAGCGATGGATCTGTTGTCGTTGGCTTGGCAAATACAAGTGATAATTACCGTGCTTTTCGCTGGACGCAAGGCGGCACAATGGAAAGCCTCGGCACGCTTGAAGGCGGACATTTCTCGAAAGCCAATGCACTTAGCAAGGACGGTTCCATTATTGTCGGCGAATCCGCCACCGATGATCAGAACAGAGGTTTTGTCTGGACCGAACAAACCCAGATGATTACCGTTGAAGAGTGGTTGCGCGATAGCGGTGTCAGCGTGTCCCACGACTTCACGCAGAATGCGACAGGCATCAGCGCCGATGGAACAGTGATTGTCGGCACGACAGAATATTCGTCGGCGTATATTGCCCGTTCCGGATCCGGCATCATCGATGTCGAGCAGTTTGCACGCAGCCTTTCTGGTTCCCCTTCTGCCCGCACCAGCCTTGACCAGGCGAGCACCGCGCTGAACGGCCTGCATGGTGACCCAATGCGCAACCGTCTGGACGCTGGCAGGCAGTATCTGCAGATCAGCACCGATGGCGGTTATGACAAGAGTGACGTATCCAATGGCGGCCTTGTGATTACCGACCTGACCTATGCCTATGGTTTTGAAGGTGGCATTACCGCGCGCATTGCGGCCGGTGGCCTTTACACCGACCAGAACCTTGAGGCCGGTGGCGACTTCAACCAGAAGGGTCTGTTCATTTCTCCTGAGGTGACATTGCCGGTTACTGGCGCGATTTATGCCACCGTCAGCGGTTACTACGGTTCTTCCAGCCTGCATATCGATCGCGGTTATCTCAATGGCGGCGCGCTGGATTATTCGCAGGGCAAGACCGATGTGGATAGCTGGGCGGCCCGTGTGCGGTTTGACTGGCTGGACGCTTTCAAGCTGCAAGACACCAGCATGACGCCCTATACCAGCCTGACCTATGCCCACAGCCGCATGGATGCCTACACCGAAACCGGTGGTGGCTTCCCTGCCCGTTTCGACGAAAGCACAGACCATGCGACTGTATGGCGTTTGGGTGTCGACGGTGTAACACCGTTGAATGACCAGTTCCGCGTGCTGACACGTGGTGAAGTGGCCTACCGCTTTGAAGACAAGACGGCAGGCACCACAGGCGAAATCATCGGCCTGTCCGGCTTCAGCTTTGATGGGCAGGATACTGACCGGGTGTGGCTGCGCGGCGGCGTGGGTGCGGAATTTGACGTGGCAGGCGGCACAGCCACCTTCATGCTGAATGCCTCCACACAGGGCAACGACCCAAGCCTTTGGGTGAAAACTGCCTGGAAAGTATCGTTCTGAGCCAAGGCCAGAACGACGGCGTGAACCAGACAATGAGGCTCGCAGCAATGCGGGCCTTTTACCATTCTGGCATGGGATTTTGCCAAAGGCATGTGCGAGCTGTGGTGCGTAAACCCTTGCAATGTTTCCGAATTTGTAAGGAGCAGCCTTCATATTGCCCGAGAGCAGCTTGGGGGCGGAATGTTTAAAGCCGGGAATGTAAAGGTTGGTTATCTCATCACGGCAGCATGGGCTGTCCTGAGTTTGCTTTTGGCTCACCTCATCGCCATCGAAAACTGGGGCCCAGACAGTTCCATTGCGAAGTTCTGGATATGGTTGGGCCTAATGTCCGGTCCTTTGATGCCGGTTCTCTGGATAAGTACCGACCTGAAAACCCCTGCCGGTCGGCAGTTTGTAATGTGGATTGTCGGTTTGGGTGGGCTTGGAGCCATTGTCGCCCTGCGCTACGAATTTATCTATACGGCCATTGGCCTTTTCGGCTGGATGATGATGGCATTCATGTGCGCGCTGCAATGGCCGAAAGGGAATGACTACATAATCCAGTTGGAATTGGAGAAGCTCGTTAAAGCACTGGAAAATACAGAGCATCTCGAGAAAATCGTCACCGAGTACGAAAAATATCTGCATTTGCTCAGTGCTCAGGCAGCTGTCGGTTTTCCAAGTGTCATGCGTTTACGCGCGCATTTTCTGGAGGCATTGCCAGAGGTTATCCCCTCTCTCAAGGACGATGGTGGTCTCAACAGCCCACACCAGACGACGAGAGAGATGGCCCGTATGCGCCAATTCATGCTGGAAAAGTTGACGTACCAACTGGCCTATCTCTGCGCCATCTCGTTTTTTGACCGGGTATGTGGTCCTGACTTTCGCGGCAAGAAACAATATCAGGCGCTCGTCAAAATGTTGCTGCAGATCAAAAGCACCGAACAAGAGGTCAAAGGTGTCATCAAACGGCGTGGCAAGAAACTGACCGTGATGACGATTGATGATCTCAGGGAAGTGGAGCATGTGCTGGGACAAGTGCGCAACGACGACGCCAAGGAACATGGAAGACAGGTTCTTGATAGTGACCTGACCGTGACATGGGCTGCACGTACAATACTCGTTCACAGACAATTCCTGCCGGAAAAACTCGACAGTGACACGCAGACCAAGATGTTCGAGATGATGCGGACCGGTATGCGCGAGGTAGGTCAAACCTTCTTGCGCATGAGTTCGGAATATGCGGTGCGGCGATGAGAGACTTTGGGGGCGGAATGTTTAATGTCGGGAATGTAAACGTTAGTTATCTCATCATGGCAGCATGGGCTGTCCTGAGTTTGCAATTAGCTTACTTGATCGCTGGCGAAATCTGGGGACCAGAGAGCTATTCAGCGCTTCCGCTGGTGTGGCCGTTGTTGAATTCCGGCCCAATCCTGCCGATTTTGTGGGCCAGGAAAAACAAGACATCTCCAGTCGACCGCAGGTTTGTACTATGGACTGTGGCTGCGGGCGGGCTTGGAGCCATTGTCACCTTACGCTACGAATTCACATATATGTCGCTTGGCCTGTTCTGCTGGATGATGCTGGCATTGACGAACGCGCTGCTGCTGCGGGATTCTTACCACAAATACCTTCCCGAACTTCCAAAGCTTAGTGCCTCGGATCAGGTCAAGCTTGCCGTGTTGGATCAGGTCGAGCCTGGCGCGTCGGATCAGATCGAGCCTGGCGAGACGATTTTCATCGCACACGAGACGTATTTGCATTTGCTGAATGCGCAGGCGGCAGTCGGTTTTCCAAGTGTCACGCGTTTACGCGCGCATTTTCTGGAGGCATTGCCAGAGGTTATCCCCTCTCTGAAAGACGATGGTGGTCTCGACAGCCAACACCAGACGACGAGAGAAATGGCGCGTATGCGACAGTTCATTCTGGAGAAGCTGACATGCCAACTGGCCTATCTCTGCGCTGTGTCATTTTTTGACCAAGCATGTGGTCCTGACTTTCGTTATACAAAACAATATCAGGCACTCGTCGACATGTTGCTGGAAGTCAAAAGTACCGAACAAAAGGTCAAGGGTTTCATCAAACGGCATGGCCAGAAACTGACCGTGATGACGATCGATGATCTCAGGCAAGTAGAGAATGTGCTGGGACAAGTGCGCAACTACGAAGCCAAGAAACATGGAAGACAGGTTCTTGATAGCGACGTGACCATTACATGGGCTGCACTCACAATACTCATTCACAAAAAATTCCTGCCGGAAAAATCCGACAGTGAAACACAAGTCAAATTTCTTGAGATGATGCACACCGGCGTGCGCGACGTGGCGCAAACTTTCGACCGCATGAGTTCGGAATATGCCACGCGGCGATGAGACACTTTGGCGCTTTTATGAATGAGCGTATGTTAGCGCGCCGACAGGCGATGCTTACAGGTGCGGTTTGAAGGTGGTGGGCAATGGACTATTTGTGGCTGCGGGTTCTGCATATCATTGCCGTCATTCTGTGGACGGGCGGCATGCTGGTTGTTGCGGTAACGCTGCGTTCCGCCGGCACTGACAGTGCGCAACGCAATCCGGCGTTTTTCGCCGCCATTCACCGTTGGGACCGGCGTGTGACCACACCGGCCATGTTTGCCGTTTGGGCACTGGGGCTGACACTGGCATTCATGGGTGGCTGGTATTCCAGCGGCTGGTTCATTACCAAATTTATCCTGGTGTTTGTCCTGTCAGGAATACACGGCACGCTGTCCGGCAATTTGCGTCGTCTTGTGGCCGACCCTGGGCGCACCCTGCCCGGCACTTTGCGACATGCGGCACCGGCCATAATCGTGCTTGAGGCCGTGATCGTGCTGCTGGTTGGCCTTAAGCCGTTTTAGGCAATCTGCCCCGGCAAAGGAGTTGTTTATTCGGGATATGTCCAGAGTTCATCATCGGCCTTGATGGCGACCACGGTTGCTTTTGCTCTGGCGAGACTATCTGGCTGTTCTGTCAGCGCCATATGATCGGTTTCGATCTGCAGCAGGAAGGCTACGACCTCCTGGTCTGGCGCGCCACGTCTAATCATTCCCGCAGCAGCAATCAGATAGCTGTCATATTCATCTGCAAACGGTTTTGCATCCTCGTCATCCCAGTGTTTTCCCTCGACCAGCAGGCCGATCGGATCCCAATGGGTCCAGCCGATGTCCCTTAGACGGGACAGTTTGATGCGGGGCTGGATCGAAAGTGGAGGCATTGCATTATCCTAATTGCAGCTGGACTTGTTATCCCGGCCAGAACATGCAAACAACCGGGCATGAGCGTTGGCGGTGTTGAAACCGCAGAGGTTGATCAATTCAAGCAACCATGCAACCCTATATAGCTGCACAGAAAACAGGAATCTGGAATGTCGCGCGAAGGCTGGGTTGATACCGACGATACGGAAGATACGGATGACGACTGGGATCAGGAGTTTGCCGACGAGCTGCTTGGGTCATTGGTTGTTATTGGCATTACCTACCGGGAACCGGACGGCAAAGTGACCAGAGAACAGCAAATTCACGGCTACATTAGAACCGTTGATCGCCACATGGGCATAACACTCAAGCCCGAAAGTGATGACGAAGAAGATGAATTCAACCTGCCGCCGTTGCTTGAAGTTTTTGAAAGAGCAGAACCGGGCATCTATACCGACGATGCCGGAAACAGGGTCAGCGACCCGGACTTTGTCGCCTATTTCAGCGTGACCTCACCCACCAGCTAATACCCAACCAACGCGATGTGTTACGCAAACCAGTGGTCATCCGCAAAAGGTTCGGCCACGATCTGGTGCCTGTCTTCAAACACCACATAACCCGGGCGGCGGGCCTTGAGGACCTCGATTGCGTGGCCGTGTTCATCCAGCAAGGCTTTCAGTTCAAATGCCTTTTTCACATGCAGCTGCGCGCTCGGCTTGAACCAGCTGAGGCCCGGCGTGTCCATGCGGCGGTAATGCCCTTTTGAGGTGGTGCGGCTGAACTTTTTGGGTGCCGCGAGATTTCCGCCAAACCACACGAGAAGTTCGGTGACGTGGTTATATGTGGTTTCATCCAGATTGGTGTTTCTGGACAATTCATATGCGGCAACAAAAAAGCCTTCACGGCTTCTCGCTCCCGGCATTGATGTCTGGCGCACAAATCTCAAATACACGTAAACAACCTTTTTCGACAATAATAAATCGCCCTTAAGTTGCATACATTAGCTTTTTATCGGGACCTGTAAAGGGGGAGATCACGCGGAATTTTCCTGCTCGGAAACGCGGTGTCGCAGGCATCAAGACTAACGAATATAAGGGAAACCAGCCCAAATGAATGAAACAGCCGGCGGTAAACGGGCATGAATTTGCGTTGCAATCCATCGCCCGTCATTGCCAATGGCAGATCTTAAGTCCTGTGCGTCGCAGGTCTTGTGCCTTTAGACTTCGGCGCAGCAGGTACGTTGCAGCCTTTAGCTTTCATGCTGGATTCAAGCGCATTAACCTTGCCCTTGGCGACAGCAACCTTGCCTTCCTTATCTCCACCGGCCACGCTGGACATTGGGACGCCAATAAGGAACACGCCAAACGCATCACCCGTGGCCGCGTCATTTTGCTGTTTTGATACAGTTGCCAGAACTTCAAGTTCTTGCAGGTATTCGCGCGAAAGTCCCTGGCAATCCAGATTGCCATAAGCGGCCATTGGAATGTCCACCGGCACAATCGCATCAGGTCTTTTAGCACAGGAAGAAACGGCCAGCCCGCAAGCCAGCACCATCACAAACTTTTTCATTTAGCCCCCAACTCTCTCGAAACGTGCTGCGTCTGATCATTTCTGCGCAACCCGCCATTTCTCTTTGTTCGCACACTGCCGTAGCCCTAAGACCACTCAGCATTTTGCGCGACATGCTTGCCCTATCGCATGTCGTCACATGGCATAACGACCGATCTACACTACAGGATCGCGCGATAGTCAATCTGCATTGCAACCTGAAATATGGCTGACCACGTTGTTATTTCGGCTAATACGGTGCTGCCACACCATTCTGCATTTCCCTGGCAAGGTCTGCATTGAAGCGGCCGGCACACAAGAGCTGTTTTTCCGCACACCATATGCGCATCACCAGACAACAGCCCATTGTTTTCAAGGTCTTGCACTTTTTTAGGCAAGGCATTACCACAACCTTGAATTGGGGGACTGGCGGCATGGAAGAACTGGCTTATCAAATAATGACGCTGGGAGAGACCGGCACCTATATGCTGGTCTGGGTAATATTCGCGGCCTCGGCTGGGCTTGCGGTCGCGGCGACCAAACTCGAATGGAAGCTGCACAGAGCCCCCTATTTTCTGTCGCTTGGTTTTACGTTTGTTTTGATGGCCGGCAGCGTTTCGATCCTGACTGATTTGCCGACTGCGATACGGGACGGCTATTCCGGGCAAATAATTGGCAGCTATTTCGTGTGTACCGCGCTGGCTGGCGGGTTGCTTGGCATATTTTCAGCGGCACGCGCGAATGATGCCTATGACACGAGGGGTCTGTGGTTTCTTTCTATTATTCCTATTGCGAACCTCTTTCTTCTGTTCGCCAAATCCATGACCCCGAAAAAGACTGGCTCAGGCGGGTTTATTGCGAATGCAGCCATCGTTTTCATCGGGCTTGTGTTATTTTCCACCGGCAGAACCATGGAAAAGCACCTCTCGGAGGTTGCTAGCCAGACCGCCGAGACTGGCACGACAGCCAATAATACTGGCATGACAGTCAAAAAGACTGCCCAGAAGCAACCCGCAGTCCAAAACATTGACAGTACAAATGATACTAGCAGCGACGCCGCCAAGGACGCAGCGAGTGACACGGTTGATAAGCCTGTCAGCAACACTGTTAGCAACAGTGGCAGCAACGGGCAGGCAGGCAGATTCGACTTCGAACCGATGCTGAAACAGATTGTGCTGCAAACCCCAGTGCCACAGCAACTCAGTGATCTCATGACGTTAATACGCATGGAGGCCGAGGCCGATCGGCTGATATCTGTTTATGAGATATCGAGCACCGACTTCACGCTGAGTGAAAGCGTCATGGATTTTCAGATGTTCAACACCTGTAGTCCGACAAGCCCAACATTGCTTTTTGAACTGGGCCTGACGAGGACGAACGTGCTTGTAGACACCGAGGGCAAGGCCCTGGGAGAGGTATCTGCCAATCCCGCATTGTGCGAGGAATGGAGCACATCCTTCGACAAGAGAATGGAGGAAAAAGCTGCGGACGAAACACGGCAACTGTCCGGGAACCAGCAAACGACGGGCGATGGCGTAACCTTAACCCACGCCACTTACCGCGATAAGACATATATCAAACATTTCACCGTACCCGCCAATCTGTCTGAGAAAACGAGACGGGACGTGGAGAAAAACTGGTGCCAGACACCTTACGTCAAGGCCATGCTGTCGATCGGCTTGACGTTGCGGCTGGTTTCAACGTTAGAAGACAGCAAGCCCGCTGGCGACGTCGTGATCAGCAAGGCGACTTGCGATCAAGTTTAGCGTATCAAACTGATGTTTTGCTGTATGCAACCCTGACATCACGAGGCACGCTTGGTTCGATTTATCAAGATAATGTTTCTGCTGCTCTGTCACGCGGTGTTTGCTGTCATTGCGCTATTTGGCCGTAAATTTTGGCGTCTGAACGACCATATCACGCTGTGTAGCGATGACTATGATCCACGCTACACAGCGACCCTGTCGAACGCGAAAAGGTTTGCACGGCGCTGGCTGAAGATATCTAAGACCTGCACCTTGGAGGCGGTGTTCAGGCCAGCGTCGGCCGGTGCCAGCGTGGCTACGTTTTGAGGTTACCGCCAACAAGGCCATCTACGCGGCACGAAACCAGCAAGTGTAGCGACTAACACCATGCCCGCATGAAGTTTAGACGCTAACCCTATTCTTTAGTATGTGCCAATTTGGCACATATTATTCGTGCAATTTGGCCGATAAACCGCTATGAGTCTGGTTAATACTGGCGGGAGGAGGATTTCGCCAGATATTGACATTGGGGCGAGGAGAGATATTGACGGCACAGCATCACAATGCTGCCGGAGATATCAGAAAAGATAAGCAAATGCGGTTACAGGTCTACATTATTGCAACCCTGTCCTGCCTCCTGTTCTGGGGCGGTGTTTATCACGTATCACGTGATGTCTACCGCGCAGCGCACACGGCTGGCGTTATCCCCAACCTGCACATCAAGTACAAGATCGGGCAGATTGGCAATTACGTCTGACAGCAAGGCTTGCGGCTGTCCCCATCAGGCCCGTTTTCAGCGGGTCACGATTTCATTTGGCACGTTTGCGTTTTTGCCTGACTGGAGCCCTGCCCCGGTTTTGAACTTTCTATTTCCCTCAATGTCAGCGTGACAACCATTGCGCTTGTAAGCATGGGCCAACAAAAGAGGTTGGTCCATGGCTTCGGTCGTTTCTATTTGCAATCTTGCCCTTTCCAATGTGGGCAAAGACAACATCAATGACTTAACGGAAAAGAGCGCGGAAGCCCGCGCTTGCAACCAGTTTTATACGCAGACACGCGATATGCTGTTGCAATCCTACCCCTGGAAGGCGGCACGAAAAACGCTTTCTTTGGGCGAGATAACCAATGACAAGCCGGGCGTGTGGCAACATGCCTATATGCGGCCTTCCGACTGCCTGCAGGTGCGCTGGATAAGGCCGGTTTACGCGGCAGATGACGGTGCGCCGGATATGGCCTTTGTCGGCGCGCACCATGAGCGCGAAGCGCAGTATCCTTACGAGATTGAGGGTGACACGCTGTATTGCAATTTGTCGCCCTGCCTTTTGCGCTACACCTCCCGCCTGGCGGACCCGACACGGTTTTCGCCGCTGTTCATCGAGGCGCTTTCCTGGCACCTGGCGGTGCGACTGGCGATGCCGTTGACGCGCGACCCCAAGATCCGCGCTGATGCGCTGACTATTGCCAGAACCATGCAGGCGGCGGCCGAACAGGCTGATGTCAACCAGGTGCGCCAGACATCCGACACGTCTACCGATTTCCTGACGGTGCGCAACCATGGCTGATTTACGCGCCTATCAACCCTCGTTCACCGGCGGTGAGCTTTCCCCTGCCCTTGGCGCCCGCAACGATCTGGCCAAATATACCAGCGGCCTTCGCACGGCACTGAATGTATTTGTGCACCCGCATGGCGGCGTGTCCAACCGGGCCGGATTTGAGTTCGTGCACGAAATACGCGACAGCGCAAAATCGGCGCGGCTGATCAAATTCCAGTTCAATACCGAACAGACCTATGTCCTGGAATTTGGCCACACCTACATCCGGATTTTCCGCGACGGTGGCCTCATTCTCTCCGGTGCGATCCCTTATGAAGTGGCGACGACCTACACATCCGCCGAGGTGAAAAATCTGGTATTCGTTCAGGAAGCCGATGTTCTCTACCTGTGCCATGTCGACCACCCAGTGCGAAAACTTGGCCGCCTTGCGGACGATAACTGGACGCTGACACCGGTTGAGTTCAAGCCGCTGATCAATGCGCCAGCAGGCGCAATTACCGTGACGGCACCGGGCAATACGGCGGGCAAGACCGGCTATGTGGCGACCACCTATCGTTACGTAGTGTCCGCCGTGGCAGACAGCGGTGAGGAAAGCCTGCCTTCCGCCTCCGGTTCTGTTGTCAACGACCTGTCACTGCAAGGTGGCATAAACCGCGTGGCCTGGACCGCTGTACCCAAAGCAGTGCGTTACATCGTGTACCGCAATGACAATGGTGTGTATGGCTATATTGGTGGCACGACCGGTGTTTCCTTTGATGATGAAAACATCACGCCCGACCTTTCCGACACGCCCCAGTCCGGTCGAAACCCGTTTAACGAGGCTGGCAGCTATCCACGTTGTGTGACCTTTATCGAACAGCGGCTGGCCTTTGCCTCCACCAAAAATGATCCGCAGGCGGTGTGGCTCAGCCAATCGGCCAATTATGAGAATTTCGGCGTGTCGTCTCCGGCCAAGGCCAGCGATGCAGTGACCTTCCGTATTCGTGCACGGCAGGTCAACGAAATACGCTCGATGATTTCAGTGCGCGGTCTGCTGCTGTTGACCTCCGGTTCCGAATGGATCGTTACGGGCGGTTCTGCGGCCGATGCGATTTCGCCCTCCGCCCTGAAGCTCGATAACCAGGGATACCGTGGTGCGGCCCGTGTGCAGCCAATCGTCGTGGGCAACACTGTGTTGTTTGCGCAGCGCTTGGGCGGGGTCATCAGAGATTTTTCCTACGACTATACGCAGGACAGCTATGTGGGCAAGGATTTGACCATTCTGGCCCGCCACCTGTTCAAGGACCGGGAAATTGCCGCATGGGATTATGCCCAGGCACCGGATTCCATTGTGTGGGTGGTGCTGGATGACGGTGCGCTGGTTTCCCTGACCTATATGAAGGAACAGGATGTTTGGGCCTGGACACGGCATGAAAGCGGCGCTCACGGCGATGCCCATTTTGAAGATGTGACTGTCATTGAGGAAAACGGCGAAGACGTTCCCTATTTCATTGTACGCCGGACCATCAACGGCCAGACAAAACGTTACATAGAACGACTGCATTCCCGTTCTTTCAGCGGTGTGGAAGACGCATTTTTTGTCGATTGCGGCCTGACCTACAGCGGCGCACCAACGCAGACGATAAGCGGACTGTCCCATCTGGAAGGACAGCAGGTGGTGGCGCTTGCCGACGGCAATGTGGTGCGCAATCTGACCGTGACAGGTGGAACGGTGAGATTGCAGAACGCCGCCGCCAAGGTTCATATTGGCCTGCCGATGACGGCAGCGATTGAAACGCTGGATCTGGACCTTGGCCAGGTACAGGGCCTTGGCACCGTGCAGGGCCGCGCCAAGACGGTGAGTGAAGTGACAATGCGTGTGGAAAATACACGCGGCATTTTCACCGGGCCGGAAGATGGTGACCGCAACAGCGACAAGCTGGTGGAATATAAACAACGCCGTGACGAGGCCTGGAACGAGGCCATTCAGCTTTACACCGGCGATGTGCGCATTACCCCCTATTGGGACTGGAACAACAGCGGCAGCCTGTGGGTGAAGCAGTTTGACCCGTTGCCCATGACCATTCTTGCCTTGATGCCGGACGTGACCCTTGGCCGCTAATGTCGAGATAGTCCAGGCTGCACCCTGCCATGTCGCCAGCATTGCCGCACGTATGCGCCAGGCAGACCGTGATGAGGTTTTTGCCGCATCCGGCCACACACCGTTTGCCGCCCTCTCCTTTTCCTACCGGAAATCCTCCTGCTGCTGGACAGCACTTTTCGACGGCAAACCGGAGGTAATGGGCGGCGTAGGCGACATCAACATTCTGGCCGGTGTTGGCGCACCCTGGCTGCTGGGCACCGACGCGGTGGAGCAAAATTTCCGCGCCTTTCTGCGCATTTCCAGCGGTTGGCCAAACCAACTGTTGCAGCGTTATTCCGTACTGAGAAACTTTGTGGATGCCCGCAACACGGTTTCCATTCGCTGGCTGGAATGGCTGGGTTTCCGGCTGCTCGAGCCGGTCGACATTGGCGGGCACCAATTCCGGCTTTTCGAAATGGAGGCAGCCGATGTGTGATCTTGGACTAACGTTAATGATCGGGTCCACCCTGATGGGTGCCGCGGGGCAAATTCAGCAATCAAAGGCAACTGCGGCGGCGAGTAATTACAACGCCCAGATTGCGGAAATGAATGCGAAAATTTCCGACAAACAGGCGAAGGACGCACTGGAGCGCGGCAAGCAGGAAGAGCAGCAGAAACGCATGCAGACCGCGCAGCTTGCAGGCCGCCAGCGTGCCGCAATGGCCGCCAATGGCGTTGACCTGACCTTCGGCTCTCCGCTCGACACGATTATCGACACCGCAAAAATGGGCGAGATCGACGCGCTGAACATTCGCACCAATGCCCATCGCGAGGCCTATGCCTACAACATGCAGGCAACCAACCAGCGCGCCGGCGCAACACTGGACCGCATGCGCGCCAGCGCCGCCAAGAAGGAAGGTTTCCTGTCTGCCGGCGGCACCATTCTGGGCGGCAGCAGTGATGCCTACAAACACGCCGTAAAAGTAGGTCTTATTAAGTGAGGTTTTAAATGCCGACTGTTCCTCTTTACCAGGACACACAACAGCGCGTTGCGCTTCGCCCTGAATATTCTGAAAATTTTACCACCCGCGCCGATGCCGATGCATTTGGTGCGGGCATTGGCCGTGGCATGCAGGCCCTTGGCAAGGGCATGGAAACCGCAGCCACCAACCTCAATGAAGCAGCCGCCCTTCGCCTGAAAAAGCTTGATGACGAGACCAGGGCAAAAGAGGCAATGACCGAATTTTCGAACTGGAACCGGAATGCTTTGCACGGTCCCGGTGGTTTTCTATCGCTCACCGGCAAGGCGGCTATCCAAGCACGGCCGGCTTTTGAAAAGGAAGCCGAGAAGAAACATGGCGACATCAGCAAAGGATTGCCGCCGGGCGCACGCGCCATTTACCAGCAGGCTTCACAGGAGACACGGCGGGACACTGGAGGAACGGTAATCAACCATGCCCTTGACCAGCAGAAAACCGCCGTCATCGACGCGTTCGACGGCAGTATCGAAAGTCATATCAATGATGCGGTTGAAGACAGGCTGGTGCCCCGTAAACTCGAAATGAGACTGGGAAAGGTTGCGGATACAGTCGATACAGCTGGCGCGTTGCTGAACTGGGACAAGGAAACCATTGAGCGGAAAAAAGCGGAGTATCAGTCCGACGCATTCACGAGGATCGTCACACGTATTGCTGAGACAGATCCGATCGCGGCGGAAAAATACATGCAGGATCACTCAGAACGCATTTTGGAAAAAGACAAAACTGCCCTGCAGGAGCGGATGAAACCCGCTGTGTTGAATGCAAAAGCAACGCGCAATTCCGCCGACATTGCCAGCAGCGCGCCGTTGCCGCCAGACAGCCCTGCACTGCTTCGCCCAACCACGACAGTGGATTACCTACGTTACACATCGGGCCGCCATCTTGCACTCGAAGCGCTTGCCAACTTCAGCAAGAATGCGACGGGCAACACGGTGCCAACGCCATGGTCAATCGAGATCGTCAATCATGTTCTTGGTGCGACCTCGGCAGATGGCACGGAGACTACCTCAGCCAAGACATTTTTAAATTTTGGCGTGGCAACCAATAGTCCGCGCCCAGGCGATATTGTCGTTGTATCCGGCGAGCAAGGCTCGCCCGAGGTCGGCTTTTTTCAAGGTCATGATGCGAATGGCAATATTCTGATGATTGCTGGACGACAGGACCAACCTGGCCAAGTGTCGACAAAGGTGAAGGAAGCCCAGAAGCTGCTGAGTTTTCGGTCTGCCCGCAATGTCGACGCTCGGCGGGTGGATCTGCCAAATTACAATATGCCTGGAATTACCTATCTTGGCCAAAGTCTGGACGCGATTGGTGGTGCCGAGGAGCGAGCCGCCACGGGCAAAACAATTGATACAAACTACACCACCGCGCAGAAAAAGATTGATGTTCGACGTGAAGACCTCATGCAATCTGCCATGGCCCAGATTTCCGCAAACGACGGATTTGACCCTTTGAAAATGTCGCCGGAAGATCAATCTTTCATCGGTCCTCTTGGCATAAAATTGCTTCAGGAACACAGCGACACGGTACAGAAAAACGGGCAACCACGAACAGCCAGTCGCAGATTTTACGAATTGCAGCGCCAATTTGCGAATGACCCGTTGGAATTTGCACAGTCTGATCTGTTCAATGATCGTCAAAATCTTTCCAACGAAGACTGGGCAATTGTCACAAGCTGGAAAGAGTTGGCACGCAGCGACCCGCAAAAAGCGCGCGAGCATGGCCGCATTCTGGCGACTACATTCAAGAGACTTGAAGATGGCGGTTTTGTCAAAGTTCCGGCGAACATGACGGAGCAAGACTACAAGCGCGTCATCGACTTTCAGCGGGAGCTTTACGGCTACGTTGCGGAAATGGGAGCAGTAAACAAGGATAGCATCAGCAAAAACAAAAACATCAGGACATTTATGGATGACCTGTTGCGGCGGATGTATTTGGATAACAGCAGGACGTAGCGCGCCTATTGGCTACAAATACCCGCAAATCCCCTACCCGGACGACACAACACGTCCCAACATTCAACGGCCTTGGACACCACTGTCCGAGGCCATTTAAAATGAGTGCCTAATCATTCAGCATGCCCTGCATTGCCGCATAGGCACTGACGACAGTGAATATTGCGCCGGTAATTAGGCCAGCATCTGCCACGCCGCTACGGTAGCGAATACACCGCGTGATAAGGAAGCCAACAAAACCGAAGAGAAAGAAAGCAATCGCCGAGCCTACCTGACTTCCCAGATACCTACCCATGTTGGGATAATTGGCCGGGACATGTCCTACGACAACCATGACAACAAGTTGTGAGACAGCCGCCAACACAGCGAGTTTCAACAACACTCCGCGTCGTGCCGCTCTCCAATTTCTTTTTGCTGTGATGTCTTCAGCCATATCACTCATCGATGCTTCCCCCATTTTTTGGCATTATTAAACAACGTACCTGTCGTTTCAGCGCAATTTCCATGATTTGCAATTGTCTATGCAATATTCAGGGAACAGTATTTTCCTATCCGCAGGACTTAACGTCACGCGAAGACGAGTAGCTGGCTGCGATTTCCAGAGAAACTTCTCCACTCTCATCACGAACGTTTCAGCAGGAAGTATTTCCCGGTAAGCAATTTGATCGCGGTAATCTCCAGTTACAAAAGGTCGATTGACATAAGTAATGCTGTAAATTTTGTCGTCATTTTCTGGTGCCAGAAGTCTGGCCGCTTTGGAGACAATACCGGATGCCCCGCCGTGGTAATTCTCGCTGATAAAATCAATGAAATCTGGATTTGAACCTATTTCCAACAGGGTGGTGTTGGCGTCCTGCACGGGATTAAACCGCTTGTAGGTGGACCATAGCGGCGGCGCACTGAGAATATAATGTGCACCCAGGAATGCCTTGTTATTCTGAAACTCCAGTTCGTACACTTCAGGCTTGCTGTCCGGCCCCTTGATGTCAGTGCACAATTTCGGTCGCGGCATCTCACCACACTGATACCAGCCGGCCAAAGACTTGACCTTGTCGTAACTGTCACCCGCACGCACGCCGTTCCAGAATTCTGGAGGTTTGTACCCTTCTGGCGGCACACCCGGCGCCGACTGCGCAAATGCCGGCGTCGCCAGCGCATAAATCAATAACGCAAACCAGCCCATAAAACTGCGCGCGACTGCCATACCCACCCCTTCGTCCCCACAACCATCACACCGGTAATCATGCCTCATTTAAACAGGAGAGGCATGTTTTGGAAAATAAGCCAGACACGGAAACGCAAGAGCAAAACACGCAAGCCAGCATCGGGCCAGTTACAGCTACGCAACCAGTGGACGAAAGTCCAGATGTCGTAGCAAGGCAACGCCCGGAGCCACTAGAATATATCCAAGTAAGATACATCGACGGACGGCCGGTCTACTTCCAAAACGGACATGAAGACGAAAGTCCAGATGTCATAATGAGACAGCACAAGCTCGCACAAGACTATGCGCAAGTGACCGGAAAACAGCAACCGCCGCTCTACCTCCTGATTGGACATGAGGATGAATTTCAGTCCGAGCTAGACGAAGCGAGACGCGCCGCTATTCTAGCGGATGCGCCGGAGCTCAATAATTGGCGCAATGGAAATCTCGAGAAAGCAGTATTGATAGACGGCGATCTTCCAAACTATGCGGGTTGGGAGAAAGCTGTAGTTGACCTTTCCGCAATTGAAGACTCCGGATCTCGCGAGCCGACGGTATCTCCTCCCGCCACTTTTGGGCAGCACACTGGAGAGTTTTTTAAAGCATTGCCAGGCAACGCAACCTCTTCGACGGGAATGGTAGTTGAGTTGGCCGGGCAGGTATTAACTCCTGTTGACGACACTCAACGTATAGCTCTGGCAATAAGAATTGCCTTTGGTGCGTATCTTTCTGATGCAGAATACCAACGGCTGAGGGAAGACATTAAGCATCAAAGTGTTATTAACAAAGACTTTGCCCAGAACATGCTTTCTGAAGTCATTAGCGGCGGTGCCTCTCCAGAAGAAGTTCTTGAGTTATTTGGACCAAATTACAATTCCGGATTGAAGAAAGTATCGCAGTGGCTGCAGAGCACAGGCGCCTCGGTCCAAGATTACGGAGACAAACTTTTTCCAGCCGCTCCCGGCATGGAAGACAGTATGGGACGAACACTCGGCGCAGCAGCCGGATCAATGCTGCCAGCCTTTATACTCACTGCCGTCAATCCCGTTGCTGGCGGCACTTATGTTATCGCTGAATCAGGAGGTAAAAGGGTAAGCGCTGCCCGAAAAGCTGGACAAAGCGAGGAGATTCAATCTCAGGCTGCAGCGCTAGGCTTGGCAGTTGGTCCACTAAATCTCCTGTCCTTTGGGAAGTTCGCTGAGCCTTTCAAATCGAGATTTCCTTTTTTGGACAATGCATTCTTATCCCTTTTAGGAAAATCCACAGAGGAAGGCGCGAAAGAAGCTCTTTCGCAGTTTTCACATAACGCCATTGAACATTTTCTCTACAATCCTGAGAAGGAACTTTCCGACGGCGTCGTGAAAAGTTTCATAACCAGCTTCGCACTTGCACCGCTGTTTAATTTAGCAAAGGCTGGTTCAAAGCGAGCAATGCCTGTGTCGAAGAGTGCTTTGAGCCACCTGACACGCAGCATAGGGAAAGCACTTAAGGCGAAAAAAACAAGTTCAGTAATCGACAATATATCCACACTGGCATCGACTAATAAGCTGCGAGAAAGCTCGCCCAGAGAGTTTGAAACCATTCTAGGACAGCATCTCAAAGGCAAGCCGCTTGAGACCATATATTTCAACGTAGAGAATATTTTTGACGCGCTCCAAACGAAGGATATTGATCCTTATTACTTCGTAGCGACATTGGGCATAAGCAGACAGCAACTGGACGCAGCTCGCAACAGCGGTGGCGACATAAAAGTTTTGACTGCCGTTTATGCGAGTAGAGTCGTATCTACACCAGAAGAAATATTGTTGAAGAGCCATATACGTTTTGCACCGGACGCATTTTCCACCGCGCAGGCGAAAGATTATCTAAAATATTTTGATCAGACACTAAATGATGGCCGGATAGACGTTAAAACAACAGACGCCGCCGCTAAATTCAATACAGAACGAAATTACCGTAGAACCCAAACCCTACTGCGCCGCAGCGAGCAATTTCCACCTGGCAAAAACTCAAAGGAAAATGTCGGTCGTGCTGGTGACAGCGTGGTGCAGGCGGTACAGGATGCGACGGGGTTTGACATTTCCAAAGCCAAACATTCTCTCAGCACCAAAACTATTCGTGACAGTCTCAACAACACAACACTTTCAGACACACAATTACCTGTCATGAAGGCAGATATTCAGGTAATCCCTGACATCATATCATCAGCCGACCGAATAGTTTCCGGTGCAGAGAATGCACTCGGTCAGCCAATTATTGGCTACATCAAACACATGTCCAATGGCGAGACGCTTTATCTGCAGCAGACGAAGACTGGCCCCAAGACATTTACCGTTGACGCACTGACTAGATATCCAGTTGGCGAGGATCTCGACGCTGTTTCACAAACGGTGCTGTCCGATGTGCGCGCCAAGAACGGTGACAACGTTAAATTGACGCCGGTCAAAAAAGGCGATGCACAACCACTGCCCAGTGAAGACGGCAAAGCCCATGCCCTGCCCCAGGAAAATGGTGATGTGCAACCCTTGCCGCAGAATAAAGCCGGAGGCAAACGCGCATCCGCATCGGAAGGCCGATCTTTAGGGGGGATGGGAGCCGGTGGCATCACGGCCTTCTCTAGCGCTGGTCTTGCAGGCGTAGTTGGTCAGTTCACCAATCATATCCGAGACATGGCGAACGAGGGCGAGCCGACAGCGATGGCAGCCATGGCTCAGCTGAATGACTGGTGGGGCCAAAGCGCGACGAGCGTTGCAGACGCTGGCGCACAAGCAGTTGATAACAACGACATTGCCGCGACCGATGGCGCGACCATTCTTGGAACGGCTTCGACCGACAACACGGCAAAAACGGCGGTAGTCGACAGCGGCCTACAAACACATTTCAGCCAAGCCTTTGAAACCTACCTGCTGGAGGGCAAAGTACCCTCGCCCGAACTTGCCGATACATTTGAAACCGCTCGAAAGTGGTTGACGACGGCCTACCGGACCGTGACTACTTTCGGCGGGCGAACAGGCCCTGAGGTCGCGGAAGTGTTTAACCGCATGCTGGTCAGTGACGGCCAGCTGGAAATGGCGCGTCTGGACGCTGGCGAAAGCGGCCCTGTGTTTTCCTCCGCAGAAGCCATGGGGCTTTCCGAGGCGGCATATGCCGACTTTACGGCCGCACGCCGACAAAGCGAGGACGAAGCAAGTGCGGAAATGCTGCAAAGCGTGATGCAGCCGGTGCGGCGTGAACAGGACAAAGCCTACGCGCAAGAGAAGGCAACGGTGCGCACCCAGGTGGAGAAGCAGGTTAACACTGAAGGACACTACCGGGCGACGGAGCTGATGAGCAACCGCCGCTGGCTTGGCGACGGCGAGATGCCTGATCATCTGGCCGATATTCGTTTTGACGAAGCAATGCTGGTCGCACACTATGGCGATGGTATTCTGGGCCTGCTGCCGCGGGGCAGCCAGACCGTTTATACGGACAAAGGTGGTCTTGATCCCGATGATGTCGCCAGCATTTTCGGTTATGGTTCCGGCGACGAATTACTGCGTTTCATGGTGATGGCGCCGAGCCGCAACGACCGGATTGACAGCGAGACAGCGCGTATTATGCGCGAGCGCCATGGCGATCCGCTTTATGACGGCACCGCCGACCTGAAAGCCATGGACGCCATTCATAACGATCGCCGAGGGCAATGGCTGGAAATAGAGCTGAAAGCGGTTGGCCGATTGTCCAACACGACACAAAACACGACCCTTAAAGATGCCCATGCATCTGCTGTATCCATGATGTCGACCATGTCCGTGGCAGACGCAATGGAGAGCAGACGTTTTCTGGCTGCCGAGCGACGTGCAGCAGAGGAAGCGGAGCGTCTTGGTTTGCAGCTTTCCACGGGATCAATAGTCGACCCAGCGACATCAGCGACGACGCAGAATGGTGACGCCGCCGTTGACGCAGATATCTCAACCGGCACATCCGCTGATAACAACGAGACTGCGAAAAAGCTCTACACCGCCAAAAAGCGGCAGCTGCTCAACCACGCGCTTTATGTCGAGAGCCGAAAAATCGCCCGCGAAGTGGAAGAGATGGAACGCTATGTTCAAAGCGTTGACACCCCGGCAAGGCGGGAACAGTTTGCCCTCGCATCATTCCACGATAATGGCCGCATAAACTACAACAGCGCCATGGACGACCTGCTTGGCCGTTACGAGCTGAACGCCTCACAGTCCATGCAGGCCAATGTCCACTTCGGGACATGGGCAGGCAGGCAGGCAGGTGCAACGGGTGGCTTGGACGTATTTATTGAACAGATGAAGGCGGCAGGTCGTGAAAACGAGTTGGCAATAACCGACGAGGTTATATCCTCCACCATGCGCACACCGTACCGAAAACTGCCGCTGCAATCGCTTCGTGGCGTGGTCAACAGCATCCGTAACCTGCAACACATAGCAATGCGGGCCGGCAAGCTGGTGGATGCCGAGCAGACGCGCGACTTTGAACAGACCGTTTCGGGCGTGTTGGGCGCCTTTACCCGCACACCAACGGGCGCTGAGCAGGCTATCGGGAACGACACGGCGCCGTTCTCTGCAGACACTGGGGGTACCGCCGGCACTAAGGGTTATGGGCGCCCTCGCCCTTATCTTGACCCGGCCATGAATGCCAACCTTGTGCTTCGCGACCTCGATGGATCAAAAAAAGCGGGCACCGTGCAAGCTGCCATCAAGGCACCTGTCGATGCCGCGTCTGGGCGATTACTGGCACGCAAACAAAAGGCCGCGAGTGATCTGGCCGCACTTTATGACGTCTACTCCCCCGCGGAGCGTCAGGACATGGGTAGGCGCGTGCATGTGCCGGCACTTGGAACGTCAATTTCCAAATGGGACATGATTGCCATTGCGCTGAACACCGGCACTGCGGAAAACCGCAGACAGCTGACAGATGAAACCATTGCCGGGGCGTTCAGCGAGCAACAGGTTGTTTCCGTGTTGAAATACTTGGACGCACGTGACGCGGATTTTGTCCAATCCGTCTGGGATTATACCGCTTCGTTCAAGCCGGACATTGCTGCCCGCGAAAAACGGGTAACCGGTGTTACACCACAATGGGTGGAAGCGACGCCGGTTATGATTGGTGGCAAAAAACTGGCAGGCGGTTATTACCCGCTGCGCGACAACACAGATGATGTGCCACAGGCGCTTGTTGCCGGCAAGTTTGCCAAGGCGCATACCAGCGGCCTTCACGGCGGGCAGCAGCAAGGCCAGACGGCCGTGCCGCTTGAGCTTGATATGTCCGTGCTTCACAGCCATGTCAACGAGCTGGTCCATGATCTGGAACTCAGTGAAGTCTTGGCAAACACTGGCCGCCTGCTGCGGGACGAGCGTATTCAGGCCGCCTTTATCCAGACCGGTCAAGGTGCAGACCATGTGATGTTGCAGGGTTGGCTGCGCGATGCCGCGACCGGAGACACATCCGGCGCCGCGTTGCTGAGCGGTACGGCGCGTTTCGCAAAGAACAATGTTACCGCCGCTCGCCTTGCCACGGAACTCGGGTCATCAATGACACAGATGTCCGGTCTGTCCGAGGCCATGACCAGCATCGGTCAGCAGCAGTTTGCCGATAACCTGCAAACTGCCCTGCGGCCGGGCGTGATGCGCCGTGTGGCGGCGCTGTCACCCTTTATGTCCAGCCGACAAGGCACGTTCGAAAACTCCAGCGGAGGCAACACTTCGCTTGATGGGCTTTCCAGCTGGGTGATGCAACGACTGAACTATCAGATGGTGGAAGTGCCGGTATGGCTGGCGGGATATCATCAAGGACTGGACACATATCGACGCAACGAGGCCAAGGCCATAAGCCATGCCGACAGGCTGGTGAAACGCCTGCAGACATCGCGTGATGGGAAACCCTCCGACAATGCGATGACCAGCGTCCAAGAACGAGAGGTTGAAACCCTGCTGACAGCGCTTGGCTCGTTGATGACAGCCAAATCCCGCACGGGCGAAAACAGTGTTCCGCAAGGTGGAATGCCGGTCAGTAACGATGCTGCCGAGGGTATCGCCCTGGCGATTGATATTGCCGCGGTGTTTCACACTGATGCCGTGTTGAAGGCTCTTGCGCATGGCAAGTCTCCAGTCGGTGATGTAGTATCAGCTCTCTCTATTGCCGAGACCATGCCGTTTTTCCGCGATGCTGAAAGCCCCAAAACTGGAGCACCACGCCGTGGCAAAGCACAGCGTTACAACGACAACAATGGCACCAAAAGACTGGCAGGCATGATCAGTGCGTCTGGTGTCCTTAACGACATTGATACGGCCGGTTTGATGGCAACTCTCAACACGACTGGCCTGTCGTTTGGCCTGCCAGCGACACAGATCAGCCAGGTGGTGGAGGCACGCATGCCGCAGACAAAGGGCGGAGAAACCTCACTCATGCAGCTTCTGACCACCAAATCAGCCTGACAACCTTCTTGCGCCTATGGTTCGCCAAATCCCATAGGCGCGAGAAACAATGACGATACCCAGCGAAGTGAACCGCTCTGGCCCTTACAATGGTAACGGCGTCACAACGGCATTTGAATATCAGTTCAAGATTTATGAACCCGAACATTTGCGGGTTATTCTTATCGATACCGATGGCAGCGAGACTGTTCTCAACCATCAGCACGATTTTATCGTCACCGGTGTCGCGGACGATTCCGGCGGCAATGCCGTGTTGAATGTCGCACCAGTCAATGGCCAGAAAATCGTGCTGCTGCGCGGTGTGCCGTTTACGCAGGATACCGATCTCGAAAACCAGGGTGCTTATTACGCCGAGACGGTCGAGGTGCGTATGGATCTGCTGACAATGCAGATCCAGCAACTCAAGGAGCAGACCGACCGCTCCATTCTGGCCGATTATGGCCAGTCCGGCTTAAAAATTGCCAATAATCTTGATGAAGGCGACACGCTGATGATGGTCGGCGGCCTGCTGGGCAAAGGGCCAAATTCCGGCATGATCGTCAATGCCGCTGGTTATGCGACACAAGCCTATCAGGCGCGCGATGCCGCGCAAGGCCACGCACAGGATGCCGAAACCTCAGCCGTTGAGACGGCAAGCTCCGCAGCGACGGCCGCGCAATGGTCGGCACGCGCACAGGATTGGGCTGTCAAATTAGATGGGGTTGTGGATGGAACTGAGCACTCCGCCAAATATTGGGCCAACCAAGCCTATCTGAATGGTGGCGTGCCCATTGGCACCATCATCGATGTCTACGGCAACGGCACCACGATACCACCGGGCTATCTCAAGATTATTCCGGGCCTTGAAATTACCACAGCCTATCCCGAATTGCGGACATGGGCTTTGGCGAACGGCTGGTCCGTCAATGGTGCTGGCAACCCGGTCTTCCCTGCCACTGATGACGCACTGTTCAAACGCCAGTGGAGAGCAAGTCAGACACTTCGTGATGCAGGACGAGTTTTTGGCTCGGTTCAGGCGGATGCGTTACAAGATCATAGACACGCTATGCCTACATCGGGGCAGTCGCCTTGGGCAATTTTTGGCATAAAAAACGTTGTGTCTTCTGTAGTCGCTGGGTTTGGATCAACAGCAACAACTACGACGATTGCCTATACCGATAGTCCAGATGGTAGAATGGCGTCTGAAACTCGTCCAGCCAACATCACCGTCACCTGGTTTATTAAGGCCTATGATGCTCCGTTTGATAAAGCCACGCTTGACGCCACTCAACTGGTCAATGACGTGGCCGACGCGCGCACCCGCGTTGCAACACTTGAGACCACGAAGGGATGGGAGCTTGTCGACGATACCGGAGAACTGACCAACGTCGCCGCCTATACCAGGACGGGGCTTGATGCGTTTCGCCAGATCAGGATCAGCGGTATCCTTCGCCCTAGCTCCAACAACGCCGTTCCCTGTCTGATATTCAGTCCAGACAATGGAGGGACGTGGATCAACTCCAGTTATTATATCTCAGCCAGCGGCATGGTTGGCGTGAGTGCTGGATATGATGCTGGCACGTCAGGCGTTGGAGCAATGACGCCCAGCTACCGCGGTCTTTCCAACACCTACGATATGAATTTCGAAGGCATGATCTTCGAGTTCAACAAGGCCAAGGCGCAATCAAAATATTACAAGGGACAGGCCGTGGGGGTTGATAGCGGAAACGCCTATTTCAGCCTTCTGGTCGGCGGCGCCCATTCTACATCAGCGGCTCTCAACGGACTGCGGATCTACATGAGTTCCGGCAATTTTACTGGACGTCTTCTCGTAGAAGGCAGGAGGGGCTGATATGGAAAAGACATATATTGACGGTGTTTTTCGTGAAATGACGTCCGCTGAGTATGCGGAGTTCAACGCACTTCAGGAGCAAGCTCTACAAGCCCCGACGCCATTCTTGTCGATCGAGCCTGTGCCCTTCTGGAAGGCTGCATGGGAGTTGCTTTCATTAAAAAAGGCTGACGTCTATGCCGCAATCGAAGACCCGGACGAACGTTATCTTGCAGAACTCGATGTCGAGGGACGAAAGTCGTATCGACGGGATGATCCACTGGTCGTGCGTTTGTCAGGGCTATTAGACTTGCCCACTGAGCAAATGGATGCACTGTGGCTTTACGTCCAGGATCATTACGAATAACCGGCGCGGCCAATCCTCAGATTGATGCCGCACGCCCCAGCCTATGCAGGTTTGATATTATTCAGGGAGCCGCCGAAGACGATGACGGCTTCCTGAACATGGTCTTTGACCAAGACTGGAATGGCGCCTCAACAAATCTTTGCCCGATGTAAGCCAGCAAAATTGCCGCCGGTACCGACAGGTATGGGCCAAGCACGGATATACACATCGAGTGGATCAGGTAGAGAGAAAAGCTGACTTTGCCAATGAATGTGAGCGGCTTGAACGACAGCACCTTTTCTGACCAGCCGTTGTGATGACCGTCAATAACGACGATGGCAGTGACCGCAGCAAATACCGGACCGCTCCACGATCCTTCACCAACGATCAACTGCATTGCCAGAGCAGCAAGCGCAACAAAAAAATACTGCGGGTTCTTTAGGGTTTCCCGGTAGTGGAAAGCCAAAACTCCGCACAAAAATGCATAAGCGTGCCACGGCAGCGTATAGTGCCTGAACTCAAATAGGTCTCCACCTATTAGGGCGTAGATCCCGTGGCGCAGTGATGGCAATGCAAAAAATATCGCTGCACCAGCTATGAGGGTCAAGTTTCTTCGGCTTGCTATAAGTACAAGCGGGAATATCGCATAAAAAGCCATTTCGACAGCTATCGACCATTCTACATACAGAATGTCGTTGGCGTATCGAGGATACAGCACATTCAAAAAGGTAAAGTGCGAAATGATTGACGCGGTTGACGGCCAAGCATCCGGCTGACGCAATAGGAGGCTGACAACCAAGGTAAGAAAGTACATTGGGGCGATACGGAAAAACCGCCTGACGTAAAACGCTTTCCAGTTGTAATCCTCGCCCTCGAAAGCCTTCGAAGCTGACAAGCAAATGACGTAGGCAGAGGCAACAAAAAATATAGTGACGCCGTATTTACCGTGGTCCGCAATAGAGTTTCCGATGTTGCCAATCGATCGCAGACCCCAGCCGCCAGCATGGATCATAAAAACAAGAAGAATTGCAACGCCACGGAGGCCGTCAAGGTAACGAATTTTGCCCATATCATCCCTTAGCAGGATGTCGTCACAAGGCAAACTCGACAAGCACTACAATGCGTCCAAAAAAAGCTTAATGCACAATATGGTTGTATCACTGATAAATGCAGCCTTCCTCTTAGTGCCCCTCTGCTCAGGTCTGCTTTTTTGAAAGATTGGCGGCCCTGCCGTTTTTCCTCAATCCACGAAACAATTGCTCGACCGCCCGCAATTCCTGGAACTTCGACCCAGCGATGTAAATATTCCGAAGATATGAATCATGACCACGCCGAGCGCAGCGTATCCTCGAATACCGGTTAAAAAATTTAAGCGCTTTCCATCAGTCATACTTATGTCATCCGACGAAGACGGTTTTGAGATATTGCGCAACTCGCGTGTATCGATGTGGAAGGAATAAGTTGCGTCATAGGGGAATTACGTTTCGTCTAAATTATTTGTTGCCTCGTTATGGTGCCTTCTTCAGCAAGAATATTTCGCGCGCACTTTTCATTGGGAACTCTATGAACCTGTAGCTGAAGCAGGATATCACGACCAGCGCAGACCAAAACGACACGATCGATTGGAATTTCAGCGGATTAGCCTGCATTGTCGGACCTATCAAGAGGCCATGCCAGCAATACAAAGAGAAACACATAGCTCCGGCTAACCTGAGAAACCACATTGATAACACGGCTTGTGTAAATCGCGCGCTACCGAGCGCTGCTACTACGATCAAAACAACTCCAGCCTGAAGGCCTAAGTTGAAAAATGCGGTAGCGAACTTTGGCATCTGGAGCTGAAAATCCCACAGAACAGCGGTTCCTAAGATTAGGCAGATTCCAGCAAAAGCATGCATGTCACCCCATTTCGGCAGTTTTCCTTTGACGAAAGCTATTGCGACTGCGATCCCAATCGCGAAATCATCCAGTCGTCCAAAAACAGAATCCTTAACAGGATTTACCTGCAAATTGGAGAAAGGAAAATAGGTTCCTGCGATCCGTACCAAGAGAGAAAAAAGGCAGATAGCCAACAGCGCGCGTACAATATTGTGCCGGAACATATAAGCTAGGATGAAGGGGCAAAGTATACTGAACCATATTTCCACAGCGAGTGACCAGAACGGGCCGTTTATGAGTGGAAAGAAGTTGGTCTTAGAAAACATAGTCAGCGTGGTCAGCGTTAGTAAGAGCGACCTTGTTTGCGGCGCTCCAGCGTGCATCGAAAAGCCATAACTGACGAACGCTGCGAAGATGAAGAGTGGCAAAAGACGTTTTGCTCTTCGTCTGAGGAAGTTTCTAATATCCTCGCTGCTGGCCAATTTCGACCTACCTGAGGCAAAAGGTATAGCGAGAACAAACCCACTTAAAATGAAGAATATACCGACACCCATCCAACCGTGGCCCAAAATCCATGGGTATCCTCCAGTGAAGAATGTATACACATCGCGTGCCTTAATTGAGTAACCATGCTGATAGATCACCATCAGAATAGCGAGGCCTCTCAAGCCATCAATCACATCAATTCTTTGCGTCGGCATATGATCCCCCAGATCTACCCGGCGCGTATATCAATATTATCTTCGAACATCATCTGAAAATAGAGCCTTAAGCACAGATTCTCGCCGTTCGGATCGGCTCCATTCCGGACTTAACCAAATCGGGACATCGGCATTACAATCTGATGAGACGGCCCATCGAGCGACTTTCCCTTGCGCAACTGTCGACACTTCACCACACCCTGATAAATGATAATTTTTATACGAACGGTCGTTTTTCTATTGCTTTTAAATACGATCGTTCGTAAATCAAAACCCACAACAATCCGGAGAGCGCTGTGGGTCGCACCAGAAAAATCATGAAGGACGATATTCTCGATGCCGCTGAGCGTGTCGTCGTGAGGCTTGGCGCAGCCGGCCTGTCCATTGATGCGGTTGCGCAGGAAGCCGGCGTCAGCAAATCGACGGTGGTTTATGACCACAAGTCAAAAAGCGCACTGCTGGAAGCACTGATTGATCGCCGGATGAATATGGAGCTGGAACGGCAGTCTGCGGCCGTTGAGGCGGCGGCGGACACCCCTCACCCGGAATTGTACGGGCGTATCAACGCTGCATCACGGGTGGTCGATGACACGGAGCGTGCGGTTGCCCTTGCTGTCTGCGCGTCAGTCTCCTCAGAAGAAAAACTGCAGCGGCAGATGCGCGAGTGGACGCTGACCGACATCAAGGCGATGGCTGACGGACCGAAACCGCATGCGGCGCTAATGTCCTATCTCGCTTTGTGCGGCTTTTTTGTCACCGAGCTGTTTGGCTTTTACCAATGGAGCCCGGAAGACCAGATCAAGATCCTTGAAGGTGTGCGAACGATTTACACATCCTATCCCGATCAGACGTAATTTTGGGCCTTAAGGCCTGATCCCGATATTAAAGGAACCACTATGTACCGCAGCATATATTTGCCGCGCCTGAAGGCGTGCCTTATTGCCACTTCTCTTTTGGCCCTGACCGCAACCAGTACACTGGCGCAGGAAGGCATGCCGCCGCCGGCCGTTGCTGTGCTTGAACTGCAGGCGCACCCCATTCCCGTCATCAACGAGTTGCCCGGCCGTGTGGCCGCAACCCGCGTGTCGGAAGTGCGGGCCCGTGTTTCCGGCATTTTGCAGGAACGCGTTTTTGAACAGGGAACCTTCGTCAAACAGGACGATGTTCTTTACCGTATCGACCCGAAACTGTTCCGCGTACGGGTCGCCAGTGCTGAAGCCTCGTTGCGCCGCGCCGAGGCAACCCGAGACAATGCCAAGGTTCAGCTGGCCCGCCAGACGACACTGCGTGAACGCAATGTCGCCAGCGGCATTGATTATGACACAGCATCCGTCAATCTGGCGCAGGCAGAAGCAGACGTCGCGCTGCAGCAGGCCGCACTGGAAGAAGCCAAGATCAATCTTGAATATACCGAGGTGCGTGCGCCAATCAGCGGTATCATCGGTGGTGCACTTGTTACCGAAGGTGCGTTGGTGACGGCGGATGGCACATCCAGCCTCGCCCTTATCCAGCAGATCGACCCTGTTTACGCCGACTTTACCCAGTCGGCACAGGACCTGCTGGCGTTGCGCCGTGCCGTCAATGACGGTCGCCTTGAAAGCCCGGCACCGGGACAGGCCAGCGTCGAGCTGGTTTTTGATGGCGGCGATGTCTATGGCGAAAAGGGCAAGCTGCTGTTTTCCAGTGCCAATGTCGATTCCACCACCGGACAGGTCACGCTGCGCGCCGAATTTCCCAATCCGAATGGTGACCTTCTGCCGGGCATGTATGTGCGGGTGAAGGTTGAACAGGCCGTCAGACAGGACGCCATTACCGTGCCGCAGCGTGCGGTGGTGCGCAGCCAGGATGGCAAGGCGCAGGTTTATGTGGTCGAAGGTGATGATACCGCCAAGGTGCGCGTTGTCGAACTGGGTCAGGCGACCGGCCAGGAATGGGTGGTCGAGAGTGGCCTGAAGGCCGGTGAAAAGATCGTGGTTGATGGCGTGCAGAAGGTGCAGCCGGACAGCAAGGTGGTTCCTGAACCATGGGTCGCCAGCGAAAACCAAGCCGAGAAGCCGCAGGATGCGGCAACGTCAACACCAGCAACGCCGGCCCCGGCAACTTCTGGCCAGTAAGGTAACAAGATGGCACAGTTTTTTATCAGCAGGCCGATTCTTGCCTGGGTCTTTGCCCTGTTTATCTCGATTGCAGGCATCATTGCCCTGCCCTTTCTTCCCATTGCGCAGTACCCCAAGGTCGCGCCACCACAGCTTACCATCTCCACCTCCTATCCCGGCGCATCTCCGCAGGAGATCTATCAGGGTGTGACGCGTCAGATCGAAGAGGAACTGAATGGCGTTTCCGGCATGATGTATTTCGAGTCCACCTCCGATACGTCTGGTGCCGTCAGCATCACCGCAACCTTTGAGGCTGGCACCGACATCAACCAGGCCTCGGTGGATGTGCAGAACGCCATCCGTCGTGTGGAATCGCGCCTGCCTTCTGCCGTGACATCGCAGGGTATCAATGTGGAAGAAGCCGCCTCCGGCTTCCTGATGATGGTTACCCTCACCTCCACCGATGGCAGCATGGACGAGGTGGCACTTGGTGACTACCTGAACCGTAACGTTCTGGGCGAATTGCGTCGTCTCGATGGCGTGGGCCGTGCCCAGCTGTTTGCCGCCCAGCGCGCCATGCGCGTGTGGATCGACCCGGACAAGATGGTTGGCCTTAATCTGACGGCGTCAGATATCAATGCCGCCATTTCGGCGCAGAATGCGCAGGTTGCTGCCGGCCAGATTGGTGCCGCCCCCAACCCGATTTCGCAGGATCTGACTGCGACCGTGCTAGTTCAGGGCCAGCTGTCCGATCCAAAGGCATTTGGCGAGATCATTCTGCGTGCCAATCCGGATGGCAGCACCGTGCTGTTGAAGGATGTGGCGCGTGTCGAACTCGGCGCGGAAAGCTATAACTTTACAAGCCGCCTGAACGGTCAGCCAACCGCCGCCGTCGGTGTCCAGCTGTCTTCAACTGGCAATGCCGTGTCAACCTCTGCTGCGGTTCAGGCCAAGATGGATGAGCTGTCGCAGTTCTTCCCCGCCGGCGTGGAATACGCGACGCCTTACGACACCAGCCCGTTCGTTTCCGCGTCGATCAACAAGGTGGTATCGACGCTGATCGAGGCGGTTGTTCTCGTGTTCGTCGTGATGTTCGTGTTCCTGCAGAACTTCCGCTACACCATCATCCCGACACTGGTGGTGCCGGTTGCCCTGTTGGGTACGGTCGCGGTCATGTATGCGACAGGCTTTTCCATCAACGTGCTGACGATGTTTGCCATGGTTCTGGCCATCGGTATTCTGGTTGATGACGCCATCGTGGTTGTTGAAAACGTTGAACGTATCATGGCGGAAGAAGGGCTTTCGCCCAAGGCCGCCACACGCAAAGCCATGAAGCAGATTACCGGGGCGATCCTCGGCATTACGCTTGTCTTGTCCTGCGTGTTCATTCCCATGGCGTTTTTCCCGGGCTCCACGGGTATCATCTATCGTCAGTTCTCGCTGACCATGGTCGTGTCGATTGCCTTTTCGGCCTTCCTGGCGCTGTCGCTTACGCCTGCGCTCTGCGCTACCTTCCTCAAGCCCATCAAGAAGGGCCATCACGAAAAGAAGGGTCTGGCCGGCTGGTTCAACCGTAACTTCAACGGCCTGACCAACCGCTATGTCAACGTCACCAGCGGCATGGCAAAACGTGCCGGCCGGATGATGGTGATCTATCTCGCGCTGGTTGCCGGTCTCGGTTACCTGTTCATCAGCCTGCCATCGTCCTTCGTTCCGGCGGAAGACCAGGGCAACCTGATTGTCGATATTCAGGGCCCACCGGAAGCCAGTGCCAACCGCACAACCGCATCCATTGAGCAGATCGAAAAGATCTTCCGTGCAGAACCTGCGGTCAAAGACATTGTTGCCATTCAGGGCTTCAGCTTCTCCGGCAGTGGTGCCAATGCTGCCCTGATGTTCGTGACGCTGAAGGACTGGAGTGAACGTGGTGACGGCAATTCCGCACAGGAAATCGCCGACCGTGTGAACATGCAGTTGTTTGGTCTGAAGGATGCCACCAGCTTTGCGCTGTCGCCTCCAGCCATTGACGGTTTTGGCGCCACCGGCGGCTTCTCCTTCCGCCTTCAGGACCGTAACGGCGTTGGCCAGACTGCACTTGCCACTGCTGCTGGCGACCTGATGAGCAAGGCCAGCCAGAGCCCGGTTCTCTCGGGCATGCGTGTGGAAGGTCTGCCAGATGCCGCGCAGGTTCTGCTGGTCATCGACCGTGAAAAGGCCAACACCTTTGGTGTAACCTTCTCTGACATCAACAACACCATCACCGCCAATCTCGGCTCGTCCTATATCAACGACTTCCCGAATGCGGGCCGCATGCAGCGCGTTATCGTGCAGGCACAGGATCGTAACCGCCTTCAGGTCGAGGATCTGCTGAAGCTTAACGTGCGCAATGCCAGCGGCGGGATGGTTCCCCTCTCCTCCTTCGCCATTGCACAGTGGCAAAAGGGTTCGCCGCAGATCGTCGGTTACAACGGTTATCCGACCGTGCGTATTGCCGGCGAACCGGCACCGGGCAATTCCTCTGGTGTTGCGATGGCGGAAATGGAACGTCTTGCCAGCGAAATGCCAGATGGTATCGGCTTTGAATGGACAGGCCAGTCGCTTGAAGAAATCAAGTCCGGCTCGCAGGCACCGTTCCTGTTCGGCATCAGCCTGCTGTTCGTGTTCCTCCTCCTGGCAGGTCTCTATGAAAGCTGGTCGATCCCGCTGTCGGTGATGCTGGTGGTGCCACTCGGGGTGATTGGTTCCGTGCTGGCGGTGATGGCGGCAGGCATGCCGAACGACATCTACTTCAAGGTCGGTCTCATCGCGATTATCGGTCTGTCAGCCAAAAACGCCATCCTGATCATCGAGTTTGCCAAGGATAACTACGCCGAAGGCAAACCATTGCTGGAATCGGCAATCGAGGCTGCCCGCCTCAGATTCCGCCCGATCATCATGACCTCGATGGCCTTCACACTCGGCGTTGTGCCGCTGGCCATCGCATCCGGTGCCAGTGCTGCAAGCCAGAACGCCATCGGTACCGCGGTTCTTGGCGGCATGATTTCGGCGACGATTCTGGCGGTGTTCTTTGTACCGGCATTCTTCGTCTTCGTGCTGAAACTGCTGCGGACAAAGCGTCCGGAAGCGGATGAGACGGAAACGGAAATGGCCGAACCGCAAGTCAAACAGCTGCAGTCGCACTAAACGCAAACTGCCCGCCCTGTCCCCGAAACGGGCAGCTACGCCCAACCCCGATACCTCCTCGGGGTTGGGCACTTTTTTTGGTGCAATCGTCACAATGCCATCGCGCCATCAGTCGGACCGGCCCGGTCAAGGGACATGGTTTTCCTGACGATAATTCAGGTGCAGCGTCAATTAACCACTTCAACTCATACGCGAAAAACGCTAGCGTCCGATTCTGTTGATTGACCCACTTCATTCGGATGTGCCCCCCATGCCCACCTTGCCGTTTTTCCCCGTCACCTCTACGCACGGGTTTGGCTTTCCTGCGCGCCACGGGCATCCCGTCACACCGTAAACATCCCGCAAATGCCCTCGCCCCGTCAGGTGTGCGCCGCGCTGATTGAAGCGCACCGTCACCATCAGGTCTTTCCCGGTTTCTCTGCACAAAGGTTATTTTAGATGTCCGCATATCTGGCAGGCCTTCCGGCTTTCCTCACCTATTTCGTTACCGGTCTTGCCTGCTACGGGCTGTTTATCTTCATCTACACGCTGCTGACACCGCACACGGAATCCCGGCTGATCCGCGAAGGCAATCTCGCGGCCATCGTGGCATTTCTGGGTGCGCTTCTCGGTTTCAGCCTGCCGCTGGCCTCGGCTGCTGCGCATTCCGTCAGCCTGATCGATTATGCGCTCTGGGCATTGATCGGCATCATCGTTCAGGTCATTGCCTTTTACATCGCCAATTTCACGATGAAGGATCTGCACGGCAAGATCACCAATGGTGACATTGCCGCCGGTATCTGGGGTGGTGGCATTGCAGTTGTTATCGGCATTTTGAATGCCGCCTGCATGACGTATTGAGGTGCCATCATGGTCAGACGTCTGATGGGAGAACATCCCTTTCTTACCCTTGGTACGCTTGCCACCGGTGCGATTATGATGACGAGTTGCAGCAAAGATCAGACCATCATCGACTCTCTTGATCGCTGCCTGTCACAAACCCACAGTGAGGATGTGTGCAAGGTTGCAATAGAAGATGCGAAAAAGGACCATGTTGCGACTGCGCCGCGGTTCATCAATATGCCCGCATGTGAAATGGAATATGGTGCTCGCGCATGTGAAATGCTGCCGACAAACCCTGCCAACAATCCGTCCGGAAACGATGTTTTCAGCCCCAAACTGGTAGGCTTTTATTTGCCTTCGGGCATATATTCGCTGGCCACTTATCACGCATACCGCAAGCGTATGGAAGAAGAGCAACAAACGCCACCCGGCACCAGCACAAGTGGAGGTGGATATAGCAGTTTCGGCAGAACGATCTATCGCAACAAAAATGGTGAGAATGTTGTTCCGGACCTTGAAGCACGCGCCAAGGCCAAGCAGAGCGGGCTGCGAGATGTGATCAGCATGGTGCCCTATGACTCCCGCGCCTTTAACCCTCGTACTGAAACCTCCAGCCGCAGCGGCTTTGGCAGCGGACATAGTGCCGGTAGCGGAAGCCATTTTAGGTTGGGAGGCTGAGCTATGCGCCGCATCTCTCTAGCACCCCGCCCGGACTGGCGTGAAAAAGCCGAAGCCGTTGGTTTCAGGTTTCACGAAATGTATGGCGAAGCCTATTGGGTGGATGATGCGGCCTATTGTTTTGAGCTGGAAGAGATAGAAGACGAGATCGAAGCCCCAAGCCAGGAACTGCACGACATGTGCATGGATCTGGTCGGCGATATCGTCAAAAACGAACAGGCGCTTCACCGGCTGGCCATTCCCCGTGAGTATCATGATGTGGTGCGAAATTCCTGGGAACGGCGCGACCGCCATCTCTATGGCCGTTTTGATCTGGCCTATGATGGAAACGGCCCTGCCAAACTGCTGGAATACAATGCCGACACACCGACCTCGCTGTTTGAAACGGCCTATTTCCAGTACAACTGGCTGATCGACCAGATTGCCCTTGGCGCCCTTTCGCCGGATACGGACCAGTTCAACTCCGTGCAGGAAAAGCTGGTCGATGCCTTTGGTCAGTTCTCAAAGGACCGGATTTTCCATTTCGCCGCCATCTCCGACAGCACCGAAGATTACGGCACCACGGCCTATCTGATGGACTGCGCCATACAGGCCGGTCACAGGGCACAGTTCCTTGATGTCAGGGAAATTGGCATTGACGCCGAGGGCCGTTATTCCGACCTGCAGAACCGCGTCATCGAGCGTTGCTTCAAACTGTACCCGTGGGAGTTTATGCTGCGCGAGACCTTTGCCGAGCAGCTTATCGACAACGGCCAGGTGTTCGTTGAACCGGCCTGGAAGGCCGTGTTGTCCAACAAGGGGTTGTTGCCACTGCTGTGGCAGCGTTACCCCGGCCATCCCAATCTTCTGCCCAGCTTTTTTGCCGATGATGCGGACGCCGCCGGATTGTCCGACTATGTGGTGAAACCGCTTTTGTCGCGTGAAGGCGAAAATGTCAGCCTGTTTCGTGACGGGCGTGAACTGCTGGCAGCCCCTGGCGATTACGGTGACGAGGGTTACATCGTGCAGGCCTATGCACCGCTGTTTGAAAGTGAGGCCGGACACGCGGTGCTGGGCAGCTGGATTGTCGGCGATCAGGCCTGCGGAATTGGCATTCGTGAAGACAAATCGCTGATAACAGCCAATCTTTCGCGGTTCGTACCGCACATCATAAGCGGATAACGCCACTCTTTAAACCGCTCTTGTCTTGCCTATGGTCCGACACGGCTTGGATTTTCGCGGGCAACCATCACGGCCGTACCCTGTCGCCAAACGATCAACATGGCAGCGGTACAATGGATGAAGTCACCAGAGGCGAACTTGAAAAGCTTCATGGGCGGATCAACGACATGAGGGAGCGGATTGTGACGCTGGAGGCGCAGCAGCCACACATCAATGCCGCGCTTCTGCGCATTGAAGGCAGTGTCGGCAAACTGGCAGACCGCATTCGCAACGCATTGTGGGCCTTGCTGTTACTCGTTCTCTCCCCGCTTGCGGTGCTGCTGGTAAAAGCCTTTGCCTCCGGCGCGCTGTCTGCTCATCTCTAATTCCAATGAAAGTGGTGACCGGCTTGCGTTACCTATGACCGCTCCGGGTTCGCCACCACAACCATCCCTGCCCGATGCTGCCGCCATCTTCAATCGAGGTGGCAAACATGACATTCGTCTTCACCCGCATCTTCCTGCGCTATGTCGCGGCAATCCTTGTCACCAAGGGGCTGATTGCGCCTGACATGGGGCACATCCTGTCCAATGACCCGGACCTTGCGACCGGTTTGCACTTGGCTTTCGGCATGGTGGCCGCCCTTGTCGCGGAAGGCTGGTATTATCTGGCGCACAGGTTTGGCTGGGCAAAATGACATGGCTGCGCAAACTTCTGCTGGGCGGTGTGGTGGAAAAGTTCACCAGCCCCCTTCTTGCCGCCTATCAGGCCAAACTGGTAGCGCAAACCGACAGGGACCGGCTGGCTGCCGAACAGACAATCAAAAGCATTGAGGCGGCGCGTGATATTGCCGTTGCAGAAGCGGCAGATCGCTGGAGCGCAACGCGTCTTGGTCGGTTGCTGATCGTGGTGCCGTTTGGCCTGTGGTGGGCGGCGATCTATTGTGTGCAGATCATCAATCCGTGGTTTGGGCTGTCACTTGTGGTGGTCGATGTGCCCAAACATATCAATGATATGGCACTGGTGCTGATCCCGGCAATTGTCATTGGCGATGCCGGTGCGCTGCTGGCGCGTCGACTGAAACGATAAAGATCGGTAAATAGATTAACGTGAATGTTGACATTATCACAACATGATGCTATTTTATCAACATCAGGAAAACGATGGGTTGGGGGCTGAATACTCCGGACTTTGCGAAACTCCTTCAGCCGGTGCCAGTCGTTTTCCTGACATTTCACACCCGCCCGGTCTTCACGACCAACGATGCCTTCGCTGACGTTTCAGCAGCAAAAGCGGCGCTATGCGTATCCCTAACATGGAAGACAAAGCTGATCTGCCACCTCCCCTTGGGTTATGTTCCCTCAGGGGATGAGCGCAATGACAGGTGTGGCGGTGGTCAAAATGGCGTCTTCGATCTTGCCGGCCGGTGAAACAAGGTCTGCTTCCCCGGTCTTTCGCGCACGCTCCACCCTGGCCAAAATCTGCTTGCCATCACGCAGCCCGCAGATGGACAGCGCGCCAATCGCGGCCGGATCAACCAGTTCCGACTGGCTAAACAGGACCACCGCATCATCCCATATTGCCAAAGTGCCCGAGGATGCGCGGATCTGCGCGGCAATGATCTGCCGTGTGTAATGGCCACTGGCGGCCAGTTGCGCCTTTTCGATAACCGCTTGCGGCAGCGGCCGGGGTTCCGGCAGCATATGCAGCGCGCCATCCTCATCAATGGTGGCTGCCAGCAGAATTCTTGCTTGCAGGGCATCAGCCTCTGATGTGATGCCCGCGTGTTTGATCACCTCTGACACCGGCACGGAAAGAAAGATGGCAATCTGGACCGCCTCTTCCATCTTCATCTTGCGGCTGCCGGAGAATGTGCGCGACACGGCAGACGGGTCAGAGCTCAGGTGCCGGGCAAGCGCACGCAGCGATTTACCGGTATCCTTCAACCTGTTGTGAAACCATTCGCCATCAATCTCGGCCATAAAATTCTCTCTTGGATGCGCAGCGTTGTGCATTTGTTGCAAATTTCACAACATTTTGCAAGAGCGCATGGAAAAGACGATCACTATTGCGGCGTTTTGCGAGTCTTCATCGCATGAGAAGCCAGGCATTTTTGCACGCTCAAAGCACCGTAATATATCGATAATTCCAGTGATGCGGCCTGCCGATAATCACACGCTTCCAGCCGCTTCATTTTTTCTGCCTATCAGTGTTGTTATCTGTTGACGTTGTTATAATCACAACATATTGTTGATTACGACAACATAAGCAATTAACCGGGATGAACACCATGCGCGACAACCCTCAGCAAGACACGGACACGATGGCGAAACGCCAGTCGCCGCTGTCTATGCTGGATCAGGCAGAGATGATTGATCGTCTTGTCGGTCGTTGCGTGATGCGCGGTGGCGTGGTTGCTGAAGAAACACTTCTCGTCATCACCGGCCAGACCGCAGAGAACCTCATCTCGCTCGCCAATCATCTCAGGCGCCTGTCGCATGTTCAGGGCCGCCCCGACGGGATGGTGAAATCGCGATGAGCAACATATCTTTCCCCTCGCCGCTTCGGCCAAAACGCCTTGAAGCAGATAACCGCGAGCGCCGCCACGGGCAGGTTCGCACCGGTTATCGCAGGCGTGGCAACACACTTCGCAAAGTCCCCAAACGGCAACTTGCCAGAAAACCGGCGGTGCCTGCCTGCTCAGCCAAATGCAGACTGGAAAACACCGTCAGTCAGGGTGCTTTATCATGAACATTTTCGTCAAAAAACCACGTCTCAGCAGCTACAGGAAAATTGAAAACCCGCTGGACCGTTTTCCAAGCTGGCAAACCTTCAACCAGATCGACAAGGAGCGCGCCCGCGCGCTGTTTGATTACCGCGATGGCAAGCTGTACTGGCGCAACATGGTCGGTCGCCGGCGCCCGGAAGCCGGTTCCGAGCTGATGCGCAAGACCACCGGCGGCGATCCCGTCTGGGTAATTTCTCTGGGCAGTCGCCAGGAAGTGCGTCGTTACATGCGCTGCTATCTGGTCTGGAACTGGCATTACGGCAAGACAGACCGCATCTTGCGGCCGCTGGATGGCGACCATTTGAATGACCGCATTGGCAATATCGGTTTTGCCGGGCCTTTGCCGCAGGAGGAGATGCCGGAGCCGGCCCCGGCACCACAACCGCTTGAAAGCAAATATGGCGTGAACTGCCCGTGCTGCGGCGCAGGTGTGCAGGTGATGACCGCAGATCTCGCGACACAGGTCTATGGCATTACCGAACAGCAGGCCCGTATCTTGCGCGCCATCTGGAGCGGCAAGGGAAAACCCGTACACATGGAACGGGTGTTTTCCGAAATGTATGCCGACGATCCAGATGGCGGACCGACGCAGGAAAAAATGTACCTGGCTTTCAAGGTGGCCATGTCCCATCTGCGCACCAAGCTGGAAGGCTCCGGCATTTCGGTTGAAACGGTGGGTTACCGACAGGGGTACCGGCTTATTCTGGGTGACAGGGCCACATCGCCGGACAGTCCGGCCTGAGTGGGATGAATGGCTACATGTAGTAAGTACAGGTGTTGGAAGTATGCACGCCCGACCATGACCGGCTATTTGTGCTGAACGGCGCAACATCCTCCCTCATCTCTGTCCTCGGGCTTGACCCGAGGGATGACACAGAGATCCAGTCATCCCCAGTCTTGGGGATGAATAGACTCTTTTCGCCGCGCCGACGCGCGTCGGCTGGATGCCTGTGACAAGCACTAGGCATGAGGAGCGTTTGTTGGACCCTCAGCGCCAAACAACGCCCCAACCACTCACTCCACGTCATCCTCGCCCCTGAGGCGAGGATCTAATCATGTTGACCAGATATGTCGCGGTTGCGGATACGTGGTTAGATCCCAGGGTCAAGCCCTGGGATGACGCCAGAGAGGGAAGCCAGTGGCGCGCGTCTACGCAGTGGAAGACGTCTCCCATCGCTCAGCCCAAAGGCACTCCCTTTTCCCAGAAGTCACGTACCTTATGCCACCATGTCACTGTTTCCGGGTGCATCCATGGCAGAAAATCATCCGGTTTGGTCGTGTTGTGCAGATTTTCGTTCTGCAAATCTTCCAGAAAACCGACGATTGCTGCGTCATTCACGTACTGGACGCCATGGGTATGCCAGTCTTTTACAACCTGAAAAACAGCGGTAAAACGCGATGTATAACCCGCTTCCAGACATCGGATCAAATGGCAGGCGAATTCCCCAGCAATCAAATAGCCACTCACCTCTTCGTCAGATTCCTGCTCGCGCCGGAGCCTTTCCCAAGGCTCCCGAAAGGTGGGGTCGGCGAGTAACAGCGGCTCGAACATGTTTGAGCGGTGAATTATCCTGGCGTCCTCGTGATCGCTTTGAGACATAACTCTTTTTGTCAAAGCCTAAACCCTGCCGCAAGTCCCTATCCCCAAAACCCGCAAACCACTTTGACCGCAAATATTTCGCGGCCGGTGGCTTGCGTTACGTCGAATACGTTGCGATAATCGCAACATAATTCAACATGAGTCACAACAATATGTCATCTGATGTCGAACGGCTGCGCCGCGACGTGTCGCTGTCTTCTACCGTGGCGAGCTACGGTTACAGGCTGCAGCGCAACGGTCGCGAATACCAAACCTGCTGCCCGTTCCACGCAGAGAACACGGCATCATTTACAATTTATGCCGGACAGGACGGCATTGAGCGGTTTCACTGCTTTGGTTGTGGTGAACATGGTGACGTGCTGGATTTTGTGCGCAAACTGAAAGGCGTCAGCCTGCCTGAGGCGATGCGCCTGCTGGGCAGTGGTGACAGCAGCCATCACCACATCCCGCGCGCTGAGACCCCCGCCACGGATGCCTATGACGGTATTGTGCCGTTGGCACCCCCTGTTGAACCCTTGCTGCCCGGCCGGCGCGTGCGGCTCTATAATCCCAAACGCCGCAGCAAACGGGCGGAATGGGGCGCATTTGCCCCTTCAATGGTGTTTCCCTATCGCCACCGCGATGGTTCGCTGATGGGATATGTGCTGCGGCACGACCTGCCCGGTGGCACCAAGGAAACGCCGATGGTGATGTTTGTGCGGCTGGAAGACGGCGCGCAGACATGGTGCCGTTTCCCCTTCCCCAAACCACGACCTCTCTATGGCCTGCAGGAACTGCCTGACAGCGGCAAGGTCATTGTCGTGGAAGGCGAAAAATGCCGCGACAGCCTGCGCAAGGCGACCGGACACAGCGTTGTGTCATGGGCGGGCGGCACGCAAGGCGCCAAACACACCGACTGGTCACCCCTGGCAGGTCGCGACATTCTCATCTGGCCGGATTTCGATGTGTCGGGCCTGTCGACATCAAGCGATATTGCGCAGCGCCTGACGGCACTCGCCGCCAAGGTGCAGCTGGTCGGGTTTACCGAGACAGACAAGGCCTCAGAGGCAGAGGTTTTCTCCTATGCGGACTGGCAGGCCGGAAACCTGCCCAGTCGTGGCTGGGACTGTGCCGATGCGGTGGATGCCGGCTGGACAAAGGCCAGGCTGCAAACATTCATGCGCCAGACGATGCGTCCCTATCTGCCACCTGCCCCGCCAGACAGCAAACCGGCCGTGACAGCAGTCGTACCATCGGCCCACGGTAAATCATCAATCGGCAAATCGGCAATCACAACACAGGGCAAACCGCGTGGCGTTGACGGTATTGAGGACATGCCAGAGCATTTTCCGCCGCAAAGCTACGGGTCCGAGGTCTGGCTGGCGCGTGAGTTTCAGCAGGCGTTGAAACAGGCCTGTGGCGGCGACATCGTACGGGCAGAGGGAAAATTCTGGGCCTTTGGTCCGTCGGCATGGCGACCGATACCGGACCAAAAAATTCGCCTTGCGGTGCATGCGCTTGACGCAGTTGCCATTGGTGCCAAGGCAATACCGCTGAAGCTGGGCAAACGGATGATTGACGGCATTCTCAATGAACTCGGCACCCGGGTTTGTGATGATGATTTTTTCAAGAACCCCGTGGTCGGCATGAATGCCAGAAACTGCACGATTACCATTGATGACAGCGGAAAGGTGACCTGCCGTGACCATGATCCGCAGGACCGGTTTCGGTTCACCATCGATGCCGAATATCATCTGCACACCGACAGCAAACCGCCTGATGGTTCGTTGCTGCACCTCCTGCTGACCGGTGCCTTCAAGGGTGATGTCGATGCGGACAGCAAAATCCATCTGATTTCCGAAATGCTGGGGGCTGCTGCCTTCGGCCTTGCCACACGCGTCAAACAGCCGAAAGCCTTCATTCTCTTGGGCGAAACCGCCAGCAACGGCAAATCCACCATCGCCGCACTGTTTCGCGCGCTTCTGCCCGACGGTGCGGTGTCGTCGATCTCACCGGCGTTTTTCAACGATGAAAAACGCATCATCAACCTTGCTGGCAAGGCTGCCAATGTCGCGGACGAGTTGAGTGCGGCGGCCATTGCCGGTGAGGAATTCAAGGCGGCGGTCACCGGCAACCCTATTGAAGGCCGAAGCCTTTATAAAAACGTCGTGAGCTTTTCGCCCCGCGCCCTGCACTGTTTTACCACCAACACCCTGCCCCGCTTTAATGGCGGCATTGATCGCGGCCTGCGCCGCCGTCTGGTGGTCATGCAATTTAACCGCACCATCCCCGAGAGCGAGGTCATTACCGATATTGCCGAGCGCATTCAGGCGGAAGAGCTGGATCTGCTGTTGGGTTTTGCGGTGGCCGGCGCCATCCGGCTGAAAAAGAATGGCGGTTATTCCATTCCCGAAAGCTCAAAAGACGCGCTGAATTCCTGGCTGCTGCTAGATCCGCTCAATGAATGGTTCGATATCCGCGTTGTTCCAGCATCGTTTGAGCCGCAAGGCGGTTGGCTGCGCACCAGCCGGCTGTTTGAGGACTTCAAGACCTGGGCGGTCGATCAGGGTTACAAGGAAAGCTTCCTGCCACCGGTCAACACCTTCTCGCAACGGCTGAAATCCATGCCCAATATCCAGCTGAAACGCCTGAGCACCGGCATGGTCGCACAGGGCGTGACCATTCAGGGCGGCACGCAATATGGGCAGGTGTTTTGAGTTAGAACCGGCCCGATCGTAGACGTGACTGTTTCTATTCAGTGCCGTACATAACTTTAAGGGATGGAGGAAACGATGCTTAGCGTGTTACAAAATATAGCAACATTGGCGGCTACAGCGGTTGGTGTTTACGTTGCAGTAGGTGGTCTGCACGCATGGCGCAGAGAAACAATGGGCAGACGCGACATTGAACTCTGCCAGACAGTCATCGAAAAGTTCTACGAGGCTGAACACAAAATCTCGCGTTTAAGGTCACCTATGTCCTACTTCGAAGAAGGTAGCAGCAGAAAGCCTGAGATCGACGAAACGGAAGAGGAAACGAACCGCAGAAATCTGAATTTTGTACCGATTGCACGCTTCAACGCGCAATATGATTTTTGGGCTGAGTTTCTTGGTTATCGTTTCAGGATGCGGGCACTTTTCGGTGATAGAGCGGTGGCACCATTTACATCGGTCGATGCTGCTCTTCGAAGTTTTCGAGCAGCTGCCGTTACGAGGTCTCAAGCGTTGTATAAAAACCCTAACGGCTTAAATCTCGAGACTCTGCGTAGCTTTGAAGAAGTCATTTGGGAGCATTCCTCAGATGACGCAATATCCAAACAGATCAAACAAGCCATTGTCGACATGGAGGCGGTTTGCATCCCAATTGTCCGAGCGAATAGCCGTTCCTGGCTCACACATGTTTGGTACAACGGCTTGGGAGGGATTTGAATAAACTACCCTGAAATCAGAGACAACTCAGATTTAGTCATGCCACAGCCATAACCGTTGTCTGGAAAAATGTCGCGTTTTCATCAACAAGGGAAATCGCGATATGGCAAAAGACAATTATGGAGCATGCCTTGATTTTACGTTGCAGGCCGAAGGCGGTCTGTCGAAAGACCGTAAAGACCCCGGCAACTGGACGGGCGGTAAAGTGGGCGTTGGCACCTTCAAGGGAACCAAATATGGCATTTCTGCCGCGTCATTTCCCCATCTCGATATTGCCAACCTCACCCTTTCCGATGTGAAGCCACTCTACAAGACACGCTACTGGGATGCCGTGGGCGGTGACAGTCTGCCGGCTGGTTTTGATCTGGCCGTCTGGGATTACGGCGTCAATTCCGGCCCCGCGCGGGCGCTGCGTGAAGCGCAGGCGATTGTCGGTGCGAAGGTGGACGGCAAGATTGGCCCGGAAACCATAACCAAGTCCGCGACCGCCGGCGTCAAACACATCCAGTCGCTGTGTGCGCGGCGTCTCAGCTTCATGCGTTCCTTAAAAATCTGGAGCATCAACAAAAACGGCTGGTCGGCCCGTGTTGCCAAGGTTGAGGCAAAGGGTGTTGCCATGTATCTGGCGGCGACCGGCACAAGCGCTGCGGCGCGCAAGACATTGGCCGCTGAAGGCCATAAGGCCAGCGACAAGGCCGCAACACTGGCCAACCAAGGCGCGCTGTTCGGCACCGGTGGCACGGTTGGGGTTTCAGCCGGTGTGCCATCCTGGACCGGCTTCAGCCTGGCCATGGTTGGCGTTCTCCTTGCGACGCTGGTCATCTTTGCCATTTACCGTAAAAACCGCCAGCGGGCAGAAGCCTACCGGGCAGAGGCTGCCGCCTTCAAGGACTGTCCGCTTGAGACAGTTTCCCTGTAACGCAAATGACAAACCTGGTGTTTGCTTAGATATTGTGCGGCTTTTCAACCCGTTATGCGGAAAGCACACGGGTTGCCGACAGTCGAAATGTCGGTTTGCAGCCTGATGTCGTGAGTGCAAAAACGAATAAAGCCGCTTCGGTTTCCCAAAGCGGCCCTGTTCGTGATCAAAAATATATTCAGTGTAAACGAGTCAGTGCTTAATATAAATGGACACTTCCCGTGGCCACTGTGGCCAATTTCAGTCGTCCCCTGAAACAAGTCCATTGAAGCGAACTATTGGCCAATCGTCAAGTTATTTCCCTTCGCATCTGCGGAATTTTTTAGAGAAATTTCATTTTTGCAGCAAAAATGGGGAATAAAATTCTTTAAATTCAGCACCTTATAGAACAGCAAAAAAGTTATGCAGCAAAAATCGCTGCACACATAATGATCACACAATGTTCACATTGACGCCGCAAATCATTGGGAACCGAGGTAATTACGGTTAAAATACAGTAGAGGATCACCCTTTGTGCCGAAGTGAATTGCCTCAACCTGTCCCAAAAGAATCAGGTGCGTCGACATGGGTTTTACATCGACAAGATTACAATCAAACGACACCAGCGCGTCCTCCAGCACCGGCGCGCCGGTGGCCAGCGTCATCCATTTCGCCTTTGCGAAACGCTCATCATTTTGCAACCCTCCGAAACCGGCAAAGGCATCGGACAATGCGCGGTGACGCAGGCCGAGACTGTTGAGCACAAACTTGCCGCTTTGCGCAAAAATCGCATTTTTTTCATTGCCGGAATTCAGGCAGGCCAGCACGGTGGGCGGATTGTCGGATACGGAACACGCCGCCGTAATCGTCACGCCACGCCGCACGCCGCCGTGCTCGGTGGTGATCAACTGGACGTGCCCGGCATATTGCGCCATGGCATCGCGGTAAATATGCGCATCAACGGCATTATATACAGTCAAAAGAAACTCCGTGCGTTAAATACGTCCCACCCGCCCGCTAGGCACACGGACAGCGGCGATTATGTAGCCGAACAGTTACATTTTTGAAAATCCCGAACAATTTCCGCCTAAACATTGTTCGCAGCAATATTTTTCCCTTTTTCCGTGCGTCTGACATGTTAAACAACAGCCAATTAATATGGATAAACCGCTTTCAATGCTGACAAGCCGCATTTTATTTCTGGTCGCATCTGTTGCGTTTGCGCATGGCGCAAGTGCCGCGACACTTGGCGTTGTCGCACCACAGGACGGTCCTTATAAAATTCTCGGCGACCAGATCCGCCAGGGTGCCAAGGCCGCAGCTGCGCAGGCTGGGCTCGATGTGGTGGAGATCAATGAGGATTGCACCGACAGTGGCGGCGGTGCGATTGCCGACGGACTTGTTGCCGCCAAGGTCAGCTTTGCCATCGGTTTTCTGTGTTCGGAAACCCTTGCCAGCAGCCTGCCCGCGCTGAAAGAAACCGGCACGCCGGTGATTACCCTTTCCAGCCGCTCGACCATTCTGCTTGAAGATGCCGCCAAAAACAGCTGGCCGGTGTTCCGTCTTGCGCCATCAGACACCGCCGAATCCGACCGGCTGTCCGAGGTTATTCTGCGGGACTGGCAGGGGTCACTGTTTGCTCTGGTCGATGATGGCACAATTCATGGCCGCGAACTGGTGGACCGTATTCGTGCCAAGCTGGAAGAAGCAGGCCTGCAACCAACCCGCATGGAAACGCTGCGCCCGGCGCAGGAACAGCAGGTGGCGCTGGTACGGCGTCTTTCGCGTGCTGGCATCAGCAATGTGTTTATGGCAACCGACCGCAATGATGTCTCGACGGTTGCGCGCGATGCCGCCTCTGAAAACATTGCCCTGACCATTCTGGGCGGCGATACGCTCAATGCCGCCAATGCGCCGCTGCAACTGACTGCTGGCACCTTTGCCGTGACACTGCCTGATTATGCGTCATTGCCTGAGGCCGCAGCCGCGCTTGACGTATTGACGGCAGCGGGCGTGACAATTCCTGAAGGTTATACCCTGCCCGCCTTTGCCGCGGTGCAGATTGCCGCCAACGGCATTGGTCTGGCAGACCAGCAGAAAAAGCCGGTTCTCGACATATTAAAAGACTCAACCTTCACCACCGCCATTGGCGACGTTGCCTTTAACGAGGCACATGAGTTGAAGAACAATCCTTACAGCCTGCAACAGTGGAATGGTCAGGCCTTTGTGCCGGCCGCACGCGCAGTGCGCTGAGCCTCCACCGCACCGGCAGGTCATCCTCCGCATCAGGCGTTGATCTCGGTTGTTCCGCGGCAATGACAATGATATGGCAGCGCATGTGCTCAAATCTCTGAGTGCAAACCCTTTGCCATCGCGTTCATGCACTCTGTACGGAGCTTTCCATGTCCCTTCCCGTCCGCCTCGCCCCTTCCATTCTTGCAGCCAATTTCGCCAAGCTGGGACAGGAGGTCAGTGATGTCGTTGAAGCTGGTGCGGACTGGATCCATCTGGATGTGATGGACGGCCATTTTGTGCCGAATATTTCCTTTGGCCCCGATGTCATCAAGGCGCTTCGTCCGCATACCAATGCGTTTTTTGATTGCCATCTGATGATTGCCCCTGCCGATCCCTATCTGGAAGCCTTTGCCAAGGCGGGTTGTGACGGCATTACCGTGCATGCGGAAGCTGGCGCACATTTGCACCGTTCGCTGCAGACCATTCGCTCGCTCGGCAAGAAGGTCGGTGTTACGCTGAACCCGGCAACCCCTCTTTCCGTGCTGGAAAACGTCATTGATGATGTCGACCTGATCCTGATCATGAGCGTCAACCCCGGTTTTGGTGGCCAGAAATTCATTCCCGCCATGCTGGACAAGATCAAGGCTGCCAAGGCGATGATCGGCGCACGTCCGATCGAGCTGGAAGTGGATGGCGGCATTACGGTTGAAACTGCACCGGCTGCCATTGCCGCAGGTGCCAACGTGCTGGTTGCCGGTTCTGCCATTTACAAGGGCGACGGCGTTGAAGATTACCGCAAGACTGTCACCGCCATTCGCCAGGCCGCAGAAAGCGGTCGTGCGTGAAGAAGGCCGGCTTCTTTCTCTCCTTGATTATATCAGGTGCCGCATTTTTTGCGGCCCCGGCCCATGCCGGTGACATCGCCGCCTTCCAGACCATCGGCTTTTCCAAAGACGGCGGCATCTACGCCTTTGAGGAATATGGCGTGCAGGACGGGTCCGGTTTTGCCTATTCCAATATCTATGTCATCGATACCGTCAAAGACACCTATCTCGAGGGCACTCCCGTACGGGTGCTGGTGAAGGATGAGGCGGTTGGTGTGGGTGCGGCTCGTGCCCAAGCGCTGGAAAAAGCAGCTCCGCTGATTGAAAAGCACAAACTGGCTGACAATCCCGGTCTGCTGGCCGCCTACAACCCGGTCAGCGATGCCAGCGGCAACCCCTACCAGATCAGCTATTACGCCTATGCCGCCGCACCGCCCTTTGGTTCACCCTACAGGCTCGCGCTGGAAGAGGTTATCCAGCCGGCCGGTGAAAAATGCAGTTCCTGGACCGAGCGCAGTTCCACCTTCAAGCTGAAAATGCTTCTGCAGGACGGTAAGAACAGTGATAGAATTGTCTATGATGAGCAGCGCGCGCCGGAAAGCCGCGGCTGCGTAACCGGCTACCGGCTGGGTGGCGTGGTCACGCATCAGGGTTTTGGCTCCAACCTGCACATGGCACTGGTAACGGTGCTGCAACATGGCTTTGAAGGGCAGAATGGACGCTGGATCGCCGTACCCATCAGACCATGAGCGGTGCCTTGAAAGGGCAGTCCATTGAAACAGCGGCTTGAACACGCCCTGCCCTCAAAAACCGCAGCACTTGCCGGACCATTCGTCTGGGGTGCAGCGATGGCGCTTTCCTGCGTGATTGGTCTTTATATGCGCCATCGGGGCGAGACCGATCATTTTTGGCAGATCGTGGCGTTTTATTTCGCCGGTGCTTTCATCGCCTTTACGCCTGCCTTGGTACTGGCGCGGTATCTGGCCTTTTCAAAACCGACCACCGCCCGCTTCTGCGCCTTTGCGCTGTGTCTCTGTCTTGTCACCTACGGCGTGACGGCGCTGCTGTTTGCCCTGCAGTACCGCATTTTTTATGCGCAGTGGCATGAGCCGTTCCTGACACGGATCTGGTTTTTCCAGCAGTTGTTCACCACGCTTGGCGCAACCTACCAGTTCACCATCATCGGCCTTTGGCTGTATTTTCCCGTGGGCATCGTGTGTCTGTTCGTAACCAGTTTCATCCTTTCCCTTCGAATGCGTTGAGATTGGCGTCACACTTTGCTACACGGGCTGCAAATTCTCACCATATAGAAAGCGGTAGCAATGATCCCTCGCTATTCCCGGCCGGAAATGGTCGCAATCTGGTCGCCGGAAACGAAGTTCCGTATCTGGTTTGAAATCGAAGCCTATGCCTGTGATGCACTGGCCGAGATTGGCGTCATTCCAAAGTCGGCAGCTGAGACAATCTGGGAAAAAGGCGGCAGCGCCACTTTCAATGTTGAGCGCATCGATGAAATCGAAGCTGTTACCAAACATGACGTCATCGCCTTCCTGACGCATCTGGCAGAATTTGTCGGTCCTGATAGCCGCTTCGTGCACCAGGGCATGACCTCTTCCGACGTGCTGGACACCACGCTGAACATTCAGCTGGTTCGCGCAGCAGACATTCTGCTTGCCGGCATGGACCGCGTGTTGGCTGCGCTGAAGACCCGCGCCTTCGAACACAAGGACACGATCCGTATTGGCCGCAGCCACGGCATTCACGCCGAGCCAACCACAATGGGTCTGACCTTTGCCCGTTTCTACGCGGAAATGGACCGTAACCGCACCCGTCTGGTCAATGCCCGTGCAGAAATTGCCACCGGTGCCGTTTCCGGTGCCGTTGGTACCTTTGCCAATATCGATCCGCGCGTTGAAGAACATGTCTGCGAAAAGCTGGGCCTAATCCCTGAGCCGGTTTCCACGCAGGTTATTCCGCGTGACCGCCACGCCATGTTCTTTGCAACGCTTGGCGTCATCGCCTCGTCGATTGAAAACGTGGCGATTGAAATCCGCCACATGCAGCGCACCGAAGTTCTGGAAGCCGAAGAGTTCTTCTCGCCGGGCCAGAAGGGTTCGTCGGCCATGCCACACAAGCGCAACCCGGTTTTGACCGAAAACCTGACCGGCCTTGCCCGTCTGGTGCGCATGTCGGTTGTGCCGGCACTCGAAAACGTTGCCCTGTGGCATGAGCGTGACATCAGCCACTCCAGCGTTGAGCGCGCCATTGGCCCTGATACCACCATCACCCTCGACTTTGCGCTGCATCGTTTGGCCGGCGTTGTCGAAAAGCTGGTGATCTACCCGGAAAACATGCTGAAGAACCTCAACAAGTTCCGTGGCCTAGTGCACTCGCAGCGCGTTCTGCTTGCACTGACACAGGCTGGCGTTTCCCGTGAGGATTCCTACCGCCTCGTGCAGCGCAACGCCATGAAGGTTTGGGAACAGGGCGCAGACTTCCTGGAGGAACTGCTGGGCGATGAAGAAGTGCGCGCAGCGCTTTCCGAAGACGCCATCCGCGAAAAGTTCGACCTCGGCTACCACACCAAACATGTGGATACGATCTTCAATCGTGTGTTCGGCAAGGCCTGATTGAACCGGTAACGCCCGTGTCAGATGCCCGGACCTTGTCCGGGCATTTTCATAATGACGTCAGGTTTGCGGCCCATCGTCAAACCACGCCGGGCAGCCCCCACAATGTCGACAATCCTCACCGCCATCTTGAATACGGTGACATTGATACCAAGATAAGCGCCATGAAAGCATCCGAAGCAGATATCCTCATCGTTCCCGGTTACACCAATTCCGGGCCAGACCACTGGCAATCCCGTTGGCAGCAAAAGCTTGGCAGCGCGCGCCGCGTTGAGCAGGCCGAATGGTCGAAGCCCGTGCGTGAAGACTGGATCAGCAGGCTGGTGGAAGACGTCAATGCCTGCACGAAGCCGGTTGTGCTGGTGGCGCATTCGCTTGGCGTGCCAACCGTGGTACATGCCATTCCGGAAATTGGCCACAAGGTTGCCGGCGCATTTCTGGTGGCGCCGCCAGATGTGACCAACCCGACCATCCGGCCAAAACACCTGATGACCTTTGGTCCCTACCCGCGCGAACCGTTCCCGTTTCCGGCCATGACCATTGCCAGCCGCAACGACCCGTTCGGCACCTACGAGCATGCTGACGAGATTGCCGCTGCATGGGGCTCGCTGCTGGTGGATGCCGGCATGTCCGGCCACATCAACACCGAATCCGGCCACGGCCCATGGCCAGAAGGCACCATGGTTTTTGCCCAGTTTCTCAGCCGTTTGAAAAACCCTGAATCCAGCCAGCACTAAAAACCGGCATTTTTTCCTGAACCATTCGGCCATTCAGGCGTTTCTTCTATGTGTTTAATTAACTTGGAGGAAACGCAAATGGACTGGAACCGTGTTGAAGGAAACTGGAAACAGGTTAAGGGCAAGATCAAGGAACAGTGGGGCAAACTCACTGATGACGACCTCGATCAGATTGCCGGTAAACGTGACCAGCTTGAAGGCAAGTTGCAGGAGCGTTACGGCCTCGCCAAGGATCGCGCCAAGACCGACGTAGATGATTGGTATGGCCGCCAAACCTGGCATTAAAAACCACAAGTCCGCAAAGGTTTTGGTTCAAACACCAAGACCATGCCGTCAAAGAGTTCAGCCCCCGTTTTCGGGCGGCGCGTAGTTGACGGTAAATAGACGGACGCATGCCTAGACATCAACTCTATGCCTTGAATAACAAAAGCCTAGACGATTGATAATACACTCAAGGCCCCGCTTATGCGGGGCTTTTTTTTATGAGGCGATCATATTGGCGGCTGGCAGGCGGTTTGCGGTGATATCCCGCATAGTGCCGATTGACCGGATCGGCACATTGTCTGCGTCCATTATCATGCGGCCGGTCACATGGATCCAGCGCAGCGTGCCATCTGTATTGTTCAGCGGATATTCGGTTTCGAAGTAATCACCGGCAATCAACGCATCATAAATCTCCTTGGCCACCCTCTCCCTGGTGTCCGCATCGATCTTTTGCAAAATGCCCTCAATGGGTACGCCGGCCCTGCCATGGCAGGGTAAAAATTCAAAGAAATCTGCACACACATAATCCATCGTGACGAGATTTTCGATTACATCCCACGTGTAATAACCGGTCTTCTCGTCCTGCATTTCAAGCCTTTGCGATGCCACGCCATCCTCCTGCGCGCATATTTCGATTCTAAGCCTACCGGACACAAATTGGTTGAGTAAGGACAAGCACTATAGTTTTTGACTATAATTTTAACGGATAACAATTTGTGGTAGTGGCGATGGTAGGCTCGTAAGTGCGCCAATCACGAAATGGTTCCAATGTTTTTTTGAAAAACGTCAGTTTTTTGATGGGACGGAAGATGGCAAGTTTGAACGCGTCGCCAAGTGGCGCTTGGCACAGGCGAAATTTAGTATGTTTAATAGATATCGTTTGGCTCAACCGCGTCGTAACTTACCGACGTGGCGCTTCGCTGCGTTTCTCCAGAGTTTAAAGACAGTCGTCCCATATTGTTCGCAACAGCAATCGCCAGCAGCACACCAACGTCTCAAAAATTTTCCAAAACCGGCGCGAAAAATACAACCCAGCGAGAAAAACTGGCCCGAAAAATTAAAAAATCGAAAAATATTTCGATATTTTATGTCTATCCAATCAATGACTTCGGGGTGGTTTTGAACTAAATCGGGTAAGTTGATTGCATAACCTTAGATTTAATCCTATATTGCCTTATCGACCATTGCTTGTGACGCCGGTCCAGAGCTTTTGCTCCCGTCGGATTTCCTCTCAAAATATCGATCCAATCCTGCGAGGTTTCGCAGGAACAACAACGATTGCTATGAAAGGAAATCGTTATGAACACTGGCACCGTAAAGTGGTTCAACGCAACCAAGGGCTTCGGCTTCATTCAGCCTGACGATGGCGCGACCGACGTTTTCGTACACATCTCTGCCGTAGAGCGCGCTGGCCTCAGCTCGCTTACAGACGGTCAGAAGATCCGCTACGAACTCGTTCAGGACCGCCGTTCTGGCAAGAACTCTGCCGATAACCTTCAGGCGGCATAAATTTGTCATTTGCTCCGCCGACCACGGATGTACTGGCGGCATGAGTAGATGACAGTGAGAGGTCGGGTTTGCGCCCGGCCTTTATTTTTTTAAGACATGGGAGATTCTCATGCTGAAAGTTCCCTATCGCTGCGGCGATAAAATCGTCCTCAAAACGCGCACACGCGGCAGTGTCCAACCCCATGGGACTGGCGAAGTCGTTGCAGTGTTGCCCGAAACTCAGGGCGTCATCCGCTACCGGATACGTATTGATGGCGAAAATTTTGACCGCAGTATTGGCCAGGACGACATCGACAACGACGCATCGTCCCGCGGCACTCCGAAGTCCAAGACCCCGACATCCCGCGGCGATACCAACGCCAGCTGGATTGATCTGACTGCGGTCAGAACAAAAAAATAGTTCACCACGTACAGATAAGGAGATATTTTGCAGGTCATCGTTAGAGAAAACAACGTCGAACAGGCACTTCGTGTCCTGAAGAAAAAATTGCAGCGCGAAGGCGTTTTCCGCGAAATGCGTGCCCGTAGCGCCTATGAAAAACCGTCCGAAAAGAGAAATCGGGAACAGGCCGAAGCCGTTCGCCGTCACCGCAAACTGCAGCGGAAAAAATTGCAGCGCGAGGGTTTGCTCCCCGCCCCTAAAAAAGCTGTGCACACTCGCTGAGCATTGGTTGCCCCTTCACGAAAGGAGGTCGTCATGACGATTAATAAAGAACCAATCTTAAAAACCGGCAGAGCATCTGCACAGGATAAAGCCTCAGCAACCGATCAAGCCGCAAGGCAGATCATTGCGACGGATGAAGCCCAACGGGCTAAAAAGACGGAACGCTTGCGCTTGTTGCGCGAGGCACAGGAATCCGCAACGCCTGTAGAGCTGCCCACAGCGACAAAGCGCAAATCGCGCGCAAAGGCCTGACAAGGTCCTTGATGTGTTGCCTGACGATTGGCGGCTCTAAAACGACATGACGGGCGCAGCAACTGCGCCTGAATACACAGTAGCGCATCGGGTCACATCAGATACCCGGTCGCTTCTCTCCCCAGAACAAACTCCCCTGGAAAACACAACGCCTTTGACACAGCACGCAACGCCGTGTGCTCGAGAAGGTGCGGCTGCTGCTGGCAAATGCGAGTGTGATGCTGAGCATCACATCGTGGGGCGGCATCGCGTGCCTCGCCCTGAACAGCGCGTACATGCAACGTCAAAGGAACAGCGCCCTCCGTGCGGAGCACGGCTTGCTTCTTGATCAGTCAGCCATCGTTCTTGCGAGCATCGCTGCTATTTCACGCTGGTGTGCGACCCACGCGCTCGCGGGTCGGCCAACCACGCCCTGAAAACGTCACAGTTCATTCAGCAGCCGTTCACGCGGATGGGAGCTAATCTCAATCACCACACAGGGAGTGTTTGAGATGCGTAAGTTACTTTTAGGTGCAGGTATTATTCTCGCCGCATTTATTGGCGGCGGCGCAAATGCGATGCCGATCATGCAGCCATCTGCGCCAGTGGCGTCAATTGTCCAAAAAGTCGACTATGCTTGCGGGCGAGGCTATTACTTGACGCCCCGCGGTTATTGCCGACCCTACGAACCGCGGCGTTACGAGCGAGAATGGGACCGTAGAAGCGATTGGAACCCTCGTCGTGAGTGGCGTGAACACCAAGCCCGTCGCGAATGGCGCGAGCATAGACGGTGGGAAGAGCGCGGTGATTGGCGCCGCGAACGCGAATATCGCCAGTGGCAATGGTAGACACTGTTAGGCCCGCTTTTTCGGCGGGCCTTTTCTTCTTTTCGGGTAAAAAGAGCGCCTTGCGGTCCATATTAACAAGAACGATTTCGCGCTTAACCGCGCCGCTCATAGATCTTGGAAACGTCATTGTTAGCGAGCGAGGCCATTCTGACTGCCACGCATCCAGCAGTTCGCGCCCAATCCTTGTATGCGTCGAGCATCCTGATAGCGCCGCGACCACGGGCCAGCGGCGTCGCGAACCAAACAGTTTCTTTCGCGATACGACCAGCGCCAAATGGATGATCAAATGCTACGGCCATCTCACGTGTTGACGTGAAGCGCACGACCTCTACAGGATGACCAAGTCTTGCGAGAGATGCGTGGCGTTCAGTCTGAGCTGGTGACAACCGGCCTTTGCCAACCTTGTTCTAGATCATTAGCAGCTTGCCGCCCGCGATGTATATTCGCAGATCAGCTTCGCCTGGCGTAAGTCCTGTGGCCACTGCGTCAGCCTGTGCGCGTGGTCCTCGCTTGGCGCTGTTCATGTCGCCTGCCAGTAGAAACCTGCGACCGTATTCTGGCAGTGCCCGCAATGCCCTTACTTTAGCCGCCTGCCCTTCGCTTTCCTTGAGCGGTGCGTCGGCGACTGTAACCTTGCCGCTTGTGCTGGTACGGATGACTACACGCTTACCGTCAATGCGGGTGGTCTGCTGTGACTTGCGCATGAACCCTCCTTGGTTATGAGGGTAATATTAGGAGAGCGAAGCAAAACGTCTTGGTGTGTCGTGAAATAAATTTGGTCACGAAAAAGCCCCGCGACATGCAGGGCTTGTTCGTTGTGTGGGATATCAGTTCTTCCCAGTGGCTATCGGCTTGGCTCTTTTCTGCGGCCACCGCTTCAAGAATTTATCTATTCTGGACCGGTCACCACTGAACTGCTTCATCACACCTACTGCGACCTGCATGCTGACAGCATATTGCTGTTGCAGCTGTTCGACGGTGTACGGCTCAATCTTGCTTTCGGACATTTGCATTCTCCTTACGATCAGAAAATGCGATTAGGTCGGTTCTGGTTCCGGGTTGTATTTCGACCGCGCGTTTGCCCGGTGCAGCACACCGCCCTGCACGGTTGCACGAGTAGGGTATATATTTAAAAATATATATACCCCTAAACGTGCACTAACCGGGCAGAGCTGTGTAGGTGTGAACGCCCGGATGTGCACGGATAATGCACGGATAAAATTTCGCTATCCGTGCAGTATCGTAGGTTGTGGAGAATCGAGTAAAAAGGTTGTATTTTGGTCAGACATTCCCAAGCACCACATTCCTGAAAAACTGAGTTCTCATGGCCAAGGCTACATCCTTTGATGTATTTATCTTGCGGTATTTCGATATCTTGGTTTGGCGACCTGATGATTTTGAGAGCTTGAAACAATCAAATGAACTATTGCCAGCACCTAATGCTTGGCATGCAAATTTGTAGAGGTACTTGCTGTCCTCCCCTACGAAGTCTCCCGTATCATCGACCGTCCAGCTGCCCGAAAATGATAACTTTTCTAGATCACGGCGCATGGCTAACGCAGACTGGTATCTCTTCGTTGGGTTTGGATCCACAGACTTCAAGATAATCGACCTCACCGACGACGGCACGTAGTCGGGAAAGTCTGCCTTTGTAATCAACTTCCCACTTGCCACGGCGCCTTCGTAGCCTGCCTCTCCTAGATCGCACATCTTGCTTTCAAGAACTCCCATGCCGACAACAAGACGAAAAAAAGTCAGGCCAGCTTGGAATACGTCAGTCTTGGCTTCGATACCGAGTCCTAATGTAATTTCTGGAGCAGCGTGGAGTTTATACCACGCAGACGGTGCGACCGCCTCCCCGTTCACAGACGATCCTACGATACCATAGTCACTCAATTTCGCCTGGCCTTGATCTCCAAGCAATATGTTCTGCGGCTTAATGTCGTTATGGTAGAAATTGTGAATGTGGAGGTGCTCGAGCCCTCGCAGAAAGTCAATTGTTGCCTTCATCGCCAGATTTAGCGGTATAAAATGCGCACAATTGGCAAGGTTGGTGATTGATCCCTTCTGAAAATAATCCATAGCTATCAGAACCATGCCGTCAGATGTGACATCCGCCTGATGAACTCGAACAAGATTATTGTGGAAGAATTTGTGCCCCACGCGTGCCTCGATAAGTTTCGCATCGATAGAATTGCTGGGCATCAAGATCTTTAGTGCGAACTCATGACTGAGTGCCACGTCGTGAGCCAACCAAACTTCGCCGAATGAGCCGCTACCTATCTTTTCTTTGAGAACGTATTTATTGAGGTAGGTCGTGCCATTTGTAAGCGGCGATATCGCCAAATTGTTCGGCATCAGGCCTTCTCCGACCACCACGCAGAGATAACTGCATCAGCCATCTTAGCGTCCCAATACTTAGCTGTTTTACCCACGCGCGCTTCGGCGTGCTCTTTAACCTGCTTAGAATTTGTACCAAGAGAAGCGTATATCTTGTTTGCGACCGGAATACCCTTTAGAGCGCAGAACAACAGTACTGTCGCCTCTTGATACGAAGCGAGACGCTTTGCGTTGTTATCGCCAGCGGTGAATTCACCCTTCTTCACGACTACCCTATTTATATCAGTGTGTTTATGAAACAACCTTTCTAACTCATTATACAACCAAGCAATTTTTTGCTCATCTGTCTCTGCGCTGGCTGGGAATACCAACTTGCTTTCATCCTCGGCATTCACCAGTTCCACTGTGTTGCTTTTTGTTCGTGAGACAATGGCGTATCTTGGGTTTTTGGGGTCACTTCTGAAGCCAAGCGTTGTCATTTACATGCAATTCCCTAAGGTTGATTCATCCATTAGTATTCAACTACTAATGAGCCGCGAAATCTACTTACTAAGAGGCAAACTAACAATTTAAAGTGGTGGGACTTATGGCGTTCAAAATCCGCAAGCCAAGCCTAAAGAAAAGCATCGCTGCGCGCTCGTCGGGCAAACGAATATTGAAGAACGCCCTTGGACTGAAGGCTCCAAAGGGATTCGGACGGATCACCAACCCAAAGAAAGCGTCTTACAACCGCTCGTACAACAAGAGAACAGTTAGCATTTGGTCGATAATTCGGCGTCTTTTTAAATAGTAATCGCAATCAAAAAAGGCCGGAGCTAAAAGCCCCGACCTTTCTAACGCTTGCCATCTTCTGCCGTTACAGTGTGAAAGCTACTTGCTTGTACAATGCATGACGACAGCCTTGGTTCCGCTTAGTCCAGCAGTTCAGCCGCGACCTTGCCGCCGTTCTCAGACAGCTTCTTGAGAAGCGCCTTGTGCAGCCAGGTGTTCATTTCCGCCGAACCATTGAGCTCACCGGTGTAACCAAGCTCCTCCGCCAACTCCTTACGCTCGGACAAGCTCGCGTCCATTCCGAGAGCTTTCATCAGGTCGACAATCGAGTGCCTCCAGTCGAGCTTCTGGCCGCTGGTCACCACCGCCGCATCAAGCTGCGCAGCAACGTCCACAGTCTGCACTGAAGATGCAGCGGATGTAACAGGTGCTGATGCGCCAGAAGTTGGCGGGACCGCCTGCCCCGTTCCTCCGATCGGCGTTGCAGTCGTTGCAACCGGCTCGGGGATTGACGATGGCGCTGGTGTGGACCCAGCCGCAGTTGGCAAGACAGGGGCTGTCTCTGCATGTGCGGACCGACCGAAGATCGCATCCTTGATTTTGCCGAATATGCTCATGTGTTTCTCCTCATCGTTACAAACGAAAGCCGCTGGCTATTGCTAACCAGCGGCTCAATTTCATGTTAGGTAATCACCAAGTCTGGCGACCATACCAGTCATCGACGTCTTTTTTGGTCTGGTCTTTTTCGTAACCATATCGCTCTTGGATTTTTCCTTCGAGCTGGTCACGCTTGCCATTGATGACGTCAAGATCATCATCGGTGAGTTTGCCCCACTGTTCCTTGATCTTGCCCTTAACCTGTTTCCAGTTTCCTTCAACACGGTTCCAGTCCATTGAAATATCTCCTCTTTGAGCTGTGGAGAGATAACGGGCCGGGGAGCGACTTGGTTCCGACAAGGTTTGCTTGACGGCCATGATCTTAACTGGTTTTGGAAAACGCCCTTCTCGCGCCATTGTAGTCAAAAGTACCTTTGACATAGTGGTAGCGGAGGCCGCCTCTTTCGGCGACATTAGGCGGGGCTTGTTTTGCATATTAGGTGCGGTCATTTCATCTCCTTCTTCGCTAATTGTGAAGGGATGCTGGTGGTCGCAAACATCACTGTCAAATGCGCAAAGTTTGGAAAGAGTGGAGATTTTAGATTTGTTCGCAGGTTGTCGTTCCAGACTTTCTAGAGCGACATAGATAAACAGAGTGCCAAAACGTAGTTATGGCAAATAGAAAAAATCGCCAGCAAGCCATTGATTTAATTTAGAAATGGCGGAAGAGGTGGGATTCGAACCCACGGTAGGCTCGCACCTACGCCGGTTTTCAAGACCGGTGCCTTAAACCGCTCGGCCACTCTTCCTTCAGTTTCGATCTGGCTGTGGGCTGTCACGCAATGTGACAACAGCACCCAAATCAAGCGGTGGCTGGCTTTATAGCGGTTCGGTTCGCCGCGTCAACGTGCAGAAGCAACTAAAAACACCCGCCCACATAAATAGCGTGCAAAAGCTGAAATGCAACTTTACGCCACCGGCCAATGTGCCATCATGCTGCGCCATGCGGGTGCACCGACACAGTTGATTTCAACCCAAGAGACACCCTGCCCCTGATTGTTATTATCTATAACGATTTCAGCGCATTATTTAATTTTATGAAATTAAAAATTTAAATGATATTCAGCGTGCAGCCGTAAGACATCATCGATAAAATGACCGCGCGGCAATTAAGACAGAGTTAAACCAAAACTGGCAGATTGCCCGGATGCAATGATTGCATGAAGCCCAGGATATGAATTTCCAATATCGTTCACCTCCTGCAATGTCTTTGCATATGACTTTGATTGTAAAAGAAAAATCACACAGAGGCTGAAAATCCTTACGGAGCACATCATTCGGCGGTGTGAAAGTGGTGGCAGGTTCGGTTGACAATAAATCGTATGCTGAATGACATTCTGGATGCGCTTCCTCTACCGACCATTCGCGTTAAAACGAATGGAACCGTCCTCTTTTGCAACAAAGTCTGCGGCGATTTTTTGCAGGACCCGGCCACTCTGACAGGCAGCAGTCTCATTGCGCTTGTCCATGCCGACGACCAGGATGCCGTGCGTGATGCGCTGGTAAAGGCGGCCACCGGCAAACCGACACAGATCGAAGTGCGCCTTGAGCAGGACGGCAGCCCCCTGCACTACGCACTGCTTTCCTTTCGGGACGATCCGTTTCCCGAGGAACCGGCGATCCTCGTGCAGGCCACAGACATTACAGCCCAGAAGCTGCTGGAGCTTGATCTTGCCTCGCGTGAAAGCCGCTGGAACAGCGCGCTGATCAATTCAGAAAGCGGTGTATGGGACCAGAACATGTCGACCGGCGTGTTTTACGGGTCCGATACATGGCGGTCCATTCGCGGCATGGCGCCGGATGACCCGATCGAGACCAATCACCAACGCTGGCTGGAGCTTATTCACCCTGACGATCGTGACCGGGTGATCTTTTCCATTGAGCGGCAAAATGCCGGTGATCCGGAATTTGCGGTGTTCGAATACCGTGAGAAACACAAGGATGGCCACTGGGTGTGGATCGAGTGCCGTGGCGCGGCTGTCGAGCATGATGCCGATGGCAATCCGATCCGCATCGTCGGTATCGACAATGATATCTCCACCCGCAAGGCGGCTGAATTCGCGCTGGAGAAAATGTCTCGCCGTTTGAAGCTGGCGCTGGAAGCCTCGCATATCGGTGTGTTCGAGGTGGATTTTGAAACACGACAGACCACCTGGGATGACCGCATGTATTCGATCTTCAATGTATCGAAGGGTCAGGACATCGTCATTGATGGTGTCTGGGAAAAGATGGTGCATCCGGAAGACCTGCCGCGCGTGCAGAAAAACGTCGAGTTTCATGTTGGCAAACTGACAGCCTTTTCAGACGAATACCGCATCATCATGCCCGATGGAAAGCTGCGCTACATCCGTTCCAGAACCGTGCCGTTTATCGACAATGCCGGTCACGTCCGCATGGTTGGCGCCAACTGGGATGTCACCGACGATATCGTTTTACAGCGGGAGCTGGAACGCGCCAAGAACTTGGCAGAAGCCAGAAACCTTGAATTAGAAGAAGCCAAAAATAACATCGAATACAATGCGATGCATGATTATCTTACAGAGTTACCTAATCGGCGGTATCTGGATGACACCCTGCGTCGCATGGCGGCGGAATGTGCGCGTGATGGTCAGGGCATCGGCATTTTGCATATTGATCTTGACCGTTTCAAACAGGTCAACGACACATTTGGCCATCGGGCTGGCGATATGCTGTTGCAGAATGTGGCCCAGCTTCTGCGCAAGAATGTGCGCGGTGCAGATTTTGTGGCCCGCATTGGCGGCGACGAATTTGTGTTCGTCTCTCGCTACACCGGCACCTCCAAGAAGTTCTCCGCCCTCGCCGACCGCCTGATCAAGGAACTGCGCAAACCCATGCACCATGACGGCCACGAATTTCGGTGTGGTGCCAGCATCGGCATTGCCTGTGAAAGCGGCCGGGATATCGACCCCAAGCAGTTGCTGCTCAACGCCGATATTGCGCTCTACAATGCCAAGAAACGTGGCCGCAACCGCTACGACTTCTTCTCGTCGGACACACAGGACATTCTCATCAACACCAAACGTGTGTCGGACGAGATCCTGCTGGGTCTGGAGCGCAGCGAGTTCATCCCCTATTACCAGCTGCAGTTTGACGCCAAGACACTCGACATCATCGGTGCCGAGACACTGGCGCGCTGGAAGCACCCGACCGAAGGCATTTTAACACCGGACCGTTTCCTGGCCATTGCCGAGGATTTGGATGCCGTTACCGCCATTGACGAGATGATGCTGGAAAAGGCAGTCAGCGATTTCAACATCTGGCAGAAGACGGGTTTGCCGATCCCCAAAGTGTCGGTCAACGTGTCGTCGCGGCGTCTGCATGATCCGTTGCTGACCAAATCGCTGAAGTCGCAGGATATCAAACCAGGCACGGTGTCATTCGAACTTCTCGAATCCATCTTCCTGGATGATAGCGACCAGACGGTACTGGACAACCTCGCCCGCCTGCGCAAGCTGGGCATTGCCATTGAGGTAGATGACTTTGGAACCGGCCACGCGTCTATCATCAGCCTGTTGCGCATCAGCCCTGATGCATTGAAAATCGACCGGGAGCTGGTGAGGCTTTTGCCGCAGTCCAACGAGCAGCGCAAATTGCTGAGTTCCATCCTGGAAATCGGCCGCTCGCTTAACATCAGAGTCATTGCCGAAGGTGTTGAAACACAAGCACATATTCGCATCCTGCGCGATCTTGGCTGCGATTACCTGCAAGGTTATGCACTGTGCCGTCCGATACCGGCGGAAATGGTCGAAGCCTTTGTAACCGGCCAGTCCTGGCGGCAAGACAACGGCAATGGCAGCGTCCACAACAAGTTCAGTGAAATTCTGGCTGCCAATAAAAAGAAAGCCGGCGACTATCGCTAAGAGCGTTATAGGCGAAACATGTTCGCCCTAAACGCTCTAGCTTTTTGACTTTAGCGCAATTCCGGACGCGAAACCGGGGTCCACTTTCTCTGGAATTGCTTTAGTCGCTGGCCCAATGTTTCAATCAATCAACTTGAGGATCAGGCCTGGCTGATCTGCTCGGCTGCTTCAATCAGCAGGCTCTGCATCTTTGCAGTCAATTCGCTGTCGCTGACCTTCACGCCTGCCGCGTCGAAATCACCACGCACCTTGCGGAACACGTCTGCGTCGCCTGCCTCTTCAAAATCGGCAGCGACAACTTCCTTTGCGTAAGCATCAGCATCAGCCTTGCCAAGCAGGCCGGCGGCCCACAGGCCCAGCAGCTTGTTTCTGCGAGCTTCAGCCTTGAATCTCAGTTCCTCATCATGAGCGAACTTGTTTTCGAATGCCTTATCGCGATCACCTAGGGCCATGTCATAATCTCCCAAATCTATTCACATTTACCGAAAGCTGAAAGTTCAGCCTGTTGTCCATAAATCAAAAGCACTACCAGACTGCAATGCAAAGTTTCACGACAGACCGCGATGAAACGAAAAGGATGTATTGTTGCCTTTCGCCACACCATGCGGCCTTGCGCAACAGACATGGGAACGGCCAATCTGAAACGCCAGACCCCCTCGTAAATTTATGTTTTCATCATCGGCACTTTACGTAAGAAAAATCGATTCAACAAAATAGAATTACGCATTGATTCGACATCAATAGTCATTTTTTCTAATTTATGTTATATTGGCGAAATGGCTTTCGACGCGATAATTCGCAACACAGAAATGTGTCGTTAAAAAACAGCTGCGCTGTCGCGAACACGCTTTGCGGCGGCGCCGGCCTTGCCTCATTCACGCGGCAATAACATATATGTATGCCGGACGTGACTATTGCTATATTCATTGAACCAACACAGGACACAGGAGGTTTCATTCACAAGCGACAACGAATTGACGCGGAGAACCCATCCTACAGATTGTTAAAGTCCATCTTTTCCGATATGGGACCGCTTCAAAGAATGAAACACAACGCCATGCGCATGGCGCCAACACGAGATCTCATATTATGAACCGTCGCCGCCGTATTTACGAAGGCAAGGCAAAGATCCTTTATGAAGGACCAGAGCCAGGTACGCTGATTCAGTTCTTCAAGGACGATGCAACCGCCTTTAACAAGAAAAAACACGAAGTTATCGACGGTAAGGGTGTTCTAAACAACCGTATCTCCGAATACGTGTTTACGCATCTGAACAAGATCGGCATCCCCACCCACTTCATCCGCCGCCTCAACATGCGCGAACAGCTGATCAAGGAAGTGGAAATGATTCCACTTGAGATCGTTGTACGCAACGTTGCTGCCGGTTCGCTGTCCAAGCGTCTGGGCATTGATGAAGGCATCGTGCTGCCACGCTCGATCATCGAATTCTATTACAAGTCGGATGAGCTTGAAGACCCGATGGTGTCTGAAGAGCACATCACCGCTTTTGGCTGGGCCAACCCTGCCGAGCTTGATGACATCATGGCTCTTGCCATTCGCGTCAACGACTTCCTGTCGGGCCTGTTCCTGGGCGTCGGTATCCAGCTCGTCGATTTCAAGATCGAATGCGGCCGCCTTTACGAAGGCGATATGATGCGCATTATCCTGGCCGATGAAATCTCGCCGGACAGCTGCCGTTTGTGGGACATCGAAACCCAGGAAAAAATGGACAAGGACCGGTTCCGTCGTGATATGGGCGGCCTTCTCGAAGCCTATTCCGAAGTGGCTCGCCGCTTGGGCATCATCAATGAAAACGAACCGATCCGCGGCACCGGCCCGGTCCTCGTAAAATAAGCACATCAGGAGAACTATCAGGTGATCAAGGCACGGGTGACTGTTACGCTGAAAAATGGCGTTCTCGATCCACAGGGCAAGGCAATTGAAGGCGCACTGGGAAGCCTCGGCTTCGAAGGCGTTGGACAGGTTCGTCAGGGCAAGGTTTTCGATCTGGAGATCGACAGCACTGATGGAGCCAAGGCAGAGGCCGATATCAAGGCTATGTGCGAAAAGCTCCTCGCAAACACAGTGATCGAAAACTACTCTATCGCTATCCTCTGACAGCAGGAGCCGCTCAATGAAATCGGCAGTCGTTCAGCTTCCCGGCCTCAATCGTGATCGTGACATGATTGCGGCCCTGACAAAAATCTCCGGCAAGGAGCCGATCACCATCTGGCAGACGGAAACGGAAATTCCCGACGTCGACCTGATCGTTATCCCCGGCGGTTTCTCCTATGGTGACTATCTGCGCTGTGGTGCCATTGCGGCCCGTATGCCTGTGATGCGCGCCATTCGCGAAAAGGCAGAAAAAGGCGTCAAGGTTCTTGGCGTGTGCAACGGCTTCCAGATTCTGGTTGAAGCCGAAATGCTGCCGGGCGCGTTGATGCGCAATTCCTCGCTGAAGTTCGTTTGCCGCGAAGTAAAGCTGGAAGTCGTCAATAGCGATACGGATTTCACACGCGCCTATTCGCAGGGGCAGATCCTGCGTTGCCCGGTTGCCCACCATGATGGCAACTACTTTGCGGAAGCATCTGAGATCGCGTCCATGGAAGACAAGGCCCAGATCGTGTTCCGTTATGCCGAGGGTACCAACCCGAACGGTTCGCTGAACGACATTGCCGGTATCATCAACGAGCGTGGCAATGTTCTCGGCATGATGCCGCATCCGGAAAACCTGATTGAAGCGGCCCATGGCGGCAATGATGGCAGAGGCCTGTTTGCTTCCGCCCTCAACGTTATCGCGGCCTGATCATATCCAGACCATCAAACCGGCACTCAGTGCCGGTTTTTCTCTTCTCATCAAGGTTGCACCCATGACACGCCTGCCCCTTCGCTATGCTCTGAGTTTTGCCAGCGTTACGGCAGCCATGGTCGCGTTAAGCGCCTGCCAGTCTGAGAGAAGCACGCCGGCCCCTGCCAGCCAGGCAGCCCTGCCGACGATGGAGCGCGTTGCGCTTGGTGCCAATGCCTGCTGGTTCAAAAGCGGTGATCCGGCGTTCAAGGCTTACCGCCTTGCACCGGAACTGAATTCCTTCTCCGGCCGTCCACGCATTTTGCTGGTACCACGCAACAGCCCGGAATCCCGGCCAATGCTGGTTGTAGAAGCTGAAGGCTCGCCCGCCAAGCTTCAGGCCTATGGCCCCGTCATGAATGAGGCCCATGCTTCGCGTGTTGCCACAGACGTCAAGCGCTGGGCAGCGGGCGGCAAAGGCTGCTCATAAGAAGAAAACCCAGCTGCACAGGTTGGGAAAAAGGATGCAGTGGGCCTGCCCATTGGCTTATCGTCCATATGTCTTGGCTTCCGGGACGAAAAACCGATTGATGGCAGTAAACATGTTGCACGCCTCCCGAACATTTGCCCGGGCGGCATGCGTGGATATGGTGTTCACGGAAAATACGGCACTGCCTACAGCGGCTTGATGCTGCTGGCGTCCACATTCCTGTACTTGTCACAAAAATCCGATAAGTCGCGCTGAACCGGGCGCGTCACTAGCTGATCAGTCAGATGACATCAGCCCTATGGAATTCTGTGAAAAGCACAGGAATGAGAGACCAGATTGTACCAATTGTTGACCTGTGATGTGTGTATCCATTCAATGACAATCACACCAGAAAGCGGGATTTTGCGGTTTCATTGCGCGCCTGCAACCGGCTGATGCCAATATCAAGCAACTGCTCATCGGTCAGCTCTCTCAAAGCAAGGCGGCTGGCCCGCTTGATGTGCCATGTACGGATCGCAGCCAGAAAACGGCCAAATGCATGGTTTGGAGCGGTAATGGTCAGTGGTACGGGGTCAACCATGTCGCCATCGTCACGGAAGACATATTCCCGCGTATAGCTGTCAGGGTACATTGTATCTATTGTCGTTAGGTATTGATCCATCTTGCGCATAATTGCACCTGTTCACCTTTAATTGTTCGGGGTCATTCTCTGCGACAATAAATACAATTGACTCACACGCAGGTACAATGTTTAAATTGTCACCATGACAAATTGGCTCCCTAATCTTTCCAATGGCACCGGCCCGCTTTACATGCGTCTGGCCGACCATATTGAAACCGCTATTTCGAATGGCGAACTGGCGGCAGGCACAAAACTGCCACCGCAAAGAAATCTCGCTTATGATCTGGGCGTTACCATTGGCACTGTCAGCCGCGCCTATTCTGTGGTGCATGAGCGTGGTCTCGTCAGTGGCGAGGTTGGGCGTGGCACCTATGTAAACAGCCGCCACACCCCGACACCATCTGTCCATATTGGGCAGGCCGCCAACACATCAAATGCTGCGGTCTCAGCCGCCGAAACGAAACAACTTTCCAAGCTGGACACCACGGCAGCGCCGACGGTTGGGCAAGGTGTGCTGATTGAGCGGCATCTGTCAGACATCATGGCGGAGCGTGCCGCGCAGGTTGCCAGTTATGCCCGCGACTTTCCGGAAGAATGGTCGGTTGCCGGTGCGCGCTGGCTGGCGCAAAATGGCTGGACCCCAAGCCCTGAGAACATCGTGCCGACGATTGGCGCACATGCAGCGGTCATGGGCATCATCGGTGCCGTCACCTCCCCGGGCGACCGCATTGCTTTTGAGCACCTGACCTACTCACAGATCAGCCGCAGTGCAGCGCTTGCCGGACGACGTATTGCGCTGGTGGATTCTGACGAAAACGGCATCATCCCCGAAGATTTCGAGCGGGTCTGTGCGCAGCAGCACCCGAAAATGATCTTCCTGATGTCATCGGGCCAGAACCCGACCTCCACCACATTGCCGTTGGAGCGCCGCAAGGCCATTGCCGACATTGCCCACAGGCACAATGTCTGGATCATTGAAGACAATCTTTATGGCGCCATGTGCCGTGATGACATTCCGCTGATTGCCCAACTGGCACCGGAACAGACATTTCTGGTGGGCAGCCTGTCCAAGTCGGTTGCCGCCGGTGTTCGCGGCGGCTGGGTTGCCTGTCCGCCGCACTTCGGCACACGGGTGCGCACAGCCCACAAGATGATGACGGGCGGCCTGCCCTTTCTGCTGGCCGAGCTCTGCGCCCGGCTGGTGTTGAGCGGTGATGCCCATCGCATCCGTCAGGACTGTATTGCCGAGGTCAATGCGCGTGAGCAGATGGTTCGGCAGATCTTTTCCGGTCTGGAGTTCAACTCCAATCCCGACATTGCCTTTGTGTGGCTGAAATTGCCCGAACCCTGGCTGTCCGGCACGTTCCGTAATGCAGCCCGCAAGGAAGGCATTCTCATTGATGATGAGGATGAGTTCAAAGCCGGACGATCGGAGAAGGTCTACCACCGGGTGCGCATCAGCTTTTCTGCGCCCAATACCCGCGAAGAGCTGGCCCGCCACCTGCACACCCTGCGTCGCCTGCTGGACAATGGTTCTGTGAGTTATGACAGTATGGCCTGAGGCCGGATGACGGGTGCTGCCCTGCATTTGAGGAACTGGACGTGAAGAAAAAATCTGGTGAGGTGATGCTCGCCTCACTGGAGGCGGAATACCAGTCCCTGCTCATCGCGTCGCTGGAACGGTGCGCCAATGGTCGTGAGGGAATTTTCGGGCAAAACGATGCGGTTATTGCTTCCCTCGGCAAGTATGCAAGAGAGCGCCTTCAGTCGACAGATGCTACGGAGTTGCTGAAGCTTGGATCAAGCATCAAGACGCTTCGGCACAAACTTGGGTATTTCGAGCCTTTTGCACTTCACGCTCGCCTGCTGAAAATCCGCTCATCCCATGGTGCAAATACCCCGGGTGAAGCGAAGCTGGCGCGTGCATGGCTGGAAGAGTTGCAGCAAAATCCCAAGGCATGAGATTGGACCGCGCTATCGTGCTCGGACCCCTCGGCACGATCACACAGAGTCATTTGTGCAACAGCCTGCGTAATACATCTGAGGCTCCCTTTACCTTCCGTTAAAATATGTCACGTTCCCGTGAAACCTTGTCTGGGAACGATTCGTATGGGCAGTCAGCAATTTGCAGATGCCAAGGCAATGATTGCCAAGGTTCTTACCTCCTGTGCTCTTCTTCTGCCTCTGGCTTCCATTACCGATGCCGCTGAGGGCAACATTTTCGATGAATTGCGCTTCGGTGCGACGACATCAGTGTCCAGCAGCCATAATGGTGAAGACGGCGTCTTTCCGGCTCTGACCGTCTATTTCGACCCGTTTGACAGTGCGACGGCCGAAAGCTTTTCTGACAAGCTGCTGCGTCCACGTGTGCATCTGGGCGGTGAAATCGGTACCGAAGGGTCTGCCAACACCGTTTATGGCGGCATCAACTGGACGCTGGATCTGAATGAAAAGATCTTTCTCGACCTGGGCTTTGGCGGCCTCTGGCATGATGGCAACCTGAGAAACACCGGCTCTGAAACCGGCGCGCAGCTTGGCTGTCGTTTCCTGTTCCGCGAATATGCGGCCGTCGGTTACCGCATCAATCAGAACTGGAACATCTCCACGCAGATTGAACATGCCTCCCATGCCAATCTCTGCGACGGCCCGAATGACGGCATTACCCGCGCCGGCCTGATGCTGGGTTACAGATTTTAACAACAGCGGCCATAGTAGAAGGCCACCTTCTTTCTCAACGTCATCCTAGGGCTTGTCCCTAGGATCTGATCACGTTGCGATCGTCGTTGAGGGCTTGGATTGTCGGGACAAGCCCTGACTTGACGAAGGTCGATTGAAAACGCTGTCTTTCCGACGCAGACACACCCTACGGGCGGCTGCCATCTATAATTGCCCTGTCCAAAACTCTGCATTTGGTGGCTAATCGATACATTTTCCTGTCGCACCAGACTGTATCTTGCGCTAAAGAACCGGAAACTTCCTACCGGCTCGAACCTCGTGAGACCTATGGCTATTCCTAATCACATCCAGATCACCCCGGAACTCGTTGCATCGCATGGCCTCAAGCCCGATGAATACCAGCGCATCCTCGAATTGATCGGACGCGAACCAACCTTTACCGAGCTTGGCATTTTCTCGGCAATGTGGAACGAGCACTGCTCTTACAAGTCCTCCAAGAAGTGGTTGAAGACGCTGCCGACCACAGGTCCGCGCGTTATTCAGGGTCCGGGCGAAAACGCCGGCGTTGTCGACATTGATGATGGCGACTGTGTTGTCTTCAAGATGGAGAGCCACAACCACCCATCTTACATCGAGCCTTATCAGGGTGCAGCCACCGGTGTTGGCGGCATTCTGCGTGACGTGTTCACCATGGGTGCCCGTCCGGTTGCCGCCATGAACGCGCTGCGTTTTGGTGCGCCTGACCACCCCAAGACCCGCCATCTAGTGTCCGGCGTTGTTGCTGGCGTTGGCGGTTACGGTAACTCCTTCGGCGTGCCAACGGTTGGCGGCGAAGTCGAGTTTGACGCCCGTTACAACGGCAACATTCTGGTCAACGCTTTTGCGGCTGGCCTTGCCAAGTCTGATGCCATCTTCCTGTCGGAAGCAAAGGGCGTTGGCCTGCCTGTCGTTTACCTCGGTGCCAAGACCGGCCGTGACGGCGTGGGTGGTGCGACCATGGCATCGGCAGAGTTTGACGAATCCATCGAAGAAAAGCGCCCAACCGTTCAGGTTGGCGACCCCTTCACTGAAAAGTGCCTGCTGGAAGCCTGCCTTGAGCTGATGAAGACCGGCGCAGTTATCGCCATTCAGGACATGGGCGCTGCCGGTCTGACCTGCTCGGCCGTGGAAATGGGTGCCAAGGGCAATCTGGGTATCGAGCTCATTCTCGACCAGGTGCCTGTGCGCGAAGAAAACATGACCGCCTATGAGATGATGCTCTCCGAAAGCCAGGAACGCATGTTGATGGTTCTGGAGCCTTCCAAGGAAGAAGTTGCCAAGGCAATCTTCATCAAGTGGGGTCTGGACTTTGCCATCGTTGGCAAGACCACTGATGACCTGCGTTTCCGCATCATTCACAGCGGCGAAGAAGTGGCCAACCTGCCGATCAAGGAACTGGGCGATGAGGCTCCAGAATATGATCGTCCATGGACACCGGCCAAGGTTCCGGCTCCACTTGCTGCCAATGACGTGCCACAGGCCGATATTGCCGATGCGCTGGTCAAGCTGGTCGGTTCGCCAAACGGCTCTTCCCGTCGCTGGGTTTACGAGCAGTATGACACACTGATCCAGGGCAACTCGCTGCAGCTTCCTGGCGGTGATGCTGGCGTTGTGCGCGTTGAAGGCCATTACAGCAAGGCACTGGCCTTCTCGTCTGACGTAACGCCACGTTACGTAGAGGCAGATCCATTTGAAGGCGGCAAGCAGGCTGTTGCAGAATGCTGGCGCAACATCACCGCCACTGGCGCTTTGCCGCTGGCTGCCACCGACAACCTGAACTTCGGCAACCCGGAAAAGCCTGAAATCATGAGTCAGCTGGTTCATGCCATCAAGGGCATTGGCGAAGCCTGCACCGTGCTGGAGTTTCCGATCGTTTCCGGTAACGTGTCGCTTTATAACGAGACCAACGGTCAGGCGATCCTGCCAACCCCGACCATCGGTGGCGTTGGCCTGCTCAGCGACTGGGCAAAGATGGCCCGCATCCGTTTTGCCGCGGAAGGCGAAGCCATTCTGCTGGCCGGCGCACCAAAGGGCTGGGGCACGCATATTGCGCAGTCCACCTACATGCGTGACATTCATGACCGTATTGACGGCCCTGCTCCGCATGTTGATCTGGCCAAGGAAAAGAAGGTCGGCGATTTCGTTCGCGCGCTGATCAATGATGGTCTTGCCACCGCCGTTCACGATTGCTCTTCGGGTGGTCTCGGTGTTGCCGTTGCCGAAATGGCAATTTCTTCCGGCATTGGTGCGACTGTAAACCAGCCTGAAAACAACGATCCGGTTCTTGCCTTCTACGGCGAAGACCAGGGCCGTTATGTTTTGACCATCGCTCAGGATAACGCTGAAACCGTTGCACAGCGTGCAAAGGAAGCGGGCGTTGAGTGCCCGGTTATCGGCAAGACCGGTGGTAGCGAAGTATCACTTGGAAGTGCAAAGCCTGTGGCGATTAAGCAATTGCTTTCCGCCCATGAATCATGGTTCCCTGAGTTTATGGATGGGCCATCACTGGCCGCAGCAGAATAAGAAAAGGGAGCTGACACCATGCCAATGAACCCCGGCGATATTGAAGACATGATTAAAGCCGGAATTCCCGGCGCAAAGGTGACGATCCGCGATCTGGCTGGTGACGGCGATCACTACGCCGCTGAAGTCGTGGCGGAAGCCTTCAAGGGGAAAAGCCGTGTGCAGCAGCACCAGATGGTCTATGATGCCCTGAAGGGCAACATGGGCGGCGTGCTGCATGCCCTTGCCCTGCAAACTTCGGCCCCGGATTGAGAAAACCATGGCAAGCCTGATTGAAGAGGTCATTTCCGGCGTGGTGAAAAGCGCGATGTCGGAAATTCTTAAAAAGACAGGTGTGAAAACAACAAAACGGACCCGCCGGAAAACCCGCAGCAAATCTGTTGCGGGTAGTCTGGCGGAGACGATACTGGAGAGTGCGTTGGGCGGCGCGAAAAAAACCGCCAAACCCAAACGCCAGCCAGCGCGCAAACAAACCAGCAAACGACGCACCGCTGCATCACGCAGCAAACAGCGCAGTGTTTGATTTTACGCAAACCTGCTGTCGCGCATGTTGGTATGCACCCCAGGCATAAGAGGCCTTTGCATTTTTTCAGCTTCCGCGCTGGAAAAACGACACCAAAGTGTTATCTAGTCGGAATATCAAAGCAGCGGCTTTTGAACCGCGTGTGAAAGGAAATGGCCATGAGCGATATTAACGCAGTGATCGACAACGAAGTGAAGAGCAACGATATCGTTCTGTTCATGAAGGGTACACCGCAGTTTCCACAGTGTGGTTTCTCCGGTCAGGTCGTTCAGATTCTTGACTATATCGGCGTAGAATACAAAGGCATCAACGTGCTTGCCGATGCTGACCTGCGTCAGGGTATCAAGGATTACTCCAACTGGCCGACTATTCCTCAGCTTTACGTCAAAGGTGAATTCATCGGCGGCTGTGACATCATCAGAGAGATGTTCCAGTCGGGTGAACTTCAAAGCCAATTACAAGAACAGGGTATCGAGGTCCGCGGCGCGGCCTGATTTTTGCCGGGGTTCTCCACCCCGACACCCGATTGTTATGAAGTAGCAAGGCGTTGCATTCTGCAACGCCTTTGCCGTTCTTTTGGGAATATTTCTGTGACAAATCCTTCACAATCCGGCAATCCGGTTTTGAAATCCATGGGCAAAGTGGAGTTCATCGGGCTTGCTGCCATGTTGATGGCACTCAACGCACTTGCCATCGACATCATGCTTCCGGGCCTGCAGGAAATCGGTGCAGCGCTTGGCGTGATCAATGAGAACCACCGCCAATATGTCATTTCGGCCTATCTTCTGGGCTTTGGCATTGCACAGCTGGGTTACGGCCCGATCTCGGACCGCTATGGCCGTCGCAAGCCAATGCTGTTTGGTCTTGGCATCTATGTCGTCTCGTCCATTGCTGTGGTGTTCGTGCCGTCCTTTGCCGGCGTGCTGGCACTGCGCTTCATTCAGGGCATCGGTTCTGCCGCCACCCGCGTCATCACCATCTCCATCGTTCGCGACGTCTACGGCGGCCGTCAGATGGCGGAAGTCATGTCGCTGATCATGATGGTGTTCATGGTTGTTCCGGTTATTGCACCGGGTACCGGCCAGATCGTTCTGCTGTTTGGTGACTGGCACCTGATTTTCGTGTTCATGGCTGTCATCGCTGTGATCGTCGGCGCATGGATGTATTACCGCCTGCCGGAAACCCTGCGTCCGGAAGACGTACGTCCCTTCACGGTCAAGTCGGTTCTCAACGGTTTCAAGATCGTTCTGACCAACCGCATTGCGCTCTGTTACACCCTGTCCAGCACCTTCATCTTCGGTGCGCTGTTCGGCTTCATCAACTCGGCTGAACAGGTCTACAAGGGCGTGTATGAGCTTGGTCAGTGGTTTGCAGTGGCCTTTGCTGGCATTGCGCTGTTCATGGCGCTGTCGTCGTTCATCAATGCCCGTCTGGTTGGCCGTTTTGGCATGCGCAGACTGTCGCATGGTTCGTTGATCGGCTTTATCGTCATCACCTTCGTATGGCTGCTCATTCAGATCTATGGCCCGCAGCCAATGCCGTTTGCGCTGTTCATCGTGCTGTTTGCCTTGGCGATGTTCCAGTTCGGCTGGATCGGCTCCAACTTCAACTCGCTGGCCATGGAACCGCTTGGCCACGTTGCCGGTACAGCATCATCTGTCATCGGCTTCATGGGCACGGTTGGCGGTTCGCTGATCGGTGCATTGATCGGTCAGTCCTTCGATGGCACTGCCCTGCCAATGGTCGCCGGCTTCTTTATCGTCTCGCTTGTTGGTCTGGTGTTCGTGCTGATCGGTGAAAAGGGTCAGCTGTTCCATCCGCACAACAAGCCGATCTGATACGGCTTCCCCTCGCCCCCGTGTTCGCCACGGGGGTAAGGAACGCAAACATGCCTCACATGCAAAAGGCGCCGCTGTCATCCAGCGGCGCCTTTTTTGATCCATACGTCCTGTCGATCAAACCGTGAAGATGTGGTTCTTGAGCAGGTTCCAAGAGTCCTTGTCCGGTGCCAACAGCAAGCCGCCATCCACATGGCTTGGCAGGTACGGCGAACCATCCAGGCGCGCCGCATAAGCGCCAGCTTCCTGCGAGATCAGCGTACCGGCAAGGTGGTCCCATGGCATCAGCTTGTTATACATCAGGAAGTGCATGTGGCCGCCGCAGAACACGCGGTATTCGTGGGCCGCGCAACGATAGCTGGTGAACAGGCGCACGTCAGCAAGATTGTGCAGGATCTTGCGGCGGGTCTCGATGTCGAAATAGCCTGTATTGGCAATGCCGACCATCTGTGACAGTTCCGGTGCCGGAGACACGTGCATCTGCGTCTGGTTGCCATCCGGTGCGCACAGCCATGCGCCAGAGCCCTTTTCGGCGATCAGCCAGTCATTGCCCAACGGATCGAAGATGATGCCAGCAACAGTCTCGCCCTTGGAAATGACGCTCATCATCACGCCGAACAGCGGCAGGCCGGAGGCAAAGTTGAAGGTGCCGTCAATCGGGTCGACCACCACGGCCAGATCGGCCTGACCCAGCTTGCCCAGCAGCGACGGATCGGCGGCCACGGCTTCCTCGCCCACGAACAATGCGTTGGGCATGATTTCCGCCACGCGGTCCCGGATCAGGCGCTCGGCTGCTTCGTCCGCTTCGGTGACGAGGTCAATGGCCTCGGTCTTCATGCGAACGTCGCCCTCACCGAGATTGCGGAACCGCGGCATGATTTCCACGGCTGCGGCTTCCTGAAGCGTGTTTGCAAGCGACGCTATGTCGAGTTCGAGGGACATTGCCATTCCTTTCAGCTACCAGATACCTAAAATCTCGCGCCGTATCATCTTCCAGCTTTCCTTGTCGGGAGCGGACAGAATACCGCCGGAAATCTCTCCGGGGCGATAGGGCGTACCATCCAGCTTTACCGTGTAACCGCCAGCTTCCTGATGTACGAGAACACCGGCAAGGTGGTCCCATGGCATCAGCTTTTCGTGGCCGATAAAGTGGATCTTGCCTGTCGAGGCAAGCCAATATTCATGTGCAGAACAATTGAGCGACAGCGCCATGCGGATCTTTGCCATGTTGGCGGCAATGACCGGGCGTCGCTCCAGCGTGGCGTGGCCCCAGGCGTAGATGCCAACCATCTCGTCCAGCGCCACCGGGGCTGCCACGCGGATTGGTGTCACCTCGCCGCTGCGGCGGTGGAAATGCGCGCCTGCGCCTTTTACCGCCACCAGCGTGTCACCCATAACCGGATCATGGATGATACCGGCAACCGTCTCACCCTTGACGGTCACCGCCAGCAGGGAACCGAAAGCAGCAAGACCGGAGGCAAAGTTGAACGTGCCGTCGACGGGATCGATTACGAAGGCCAGATCCGCATCGGCCAGTGCCGGCACAACGGAAGGATCAGCATCATAGGTTTCTTCACCGACGATATGGGCATCCGGATAAAGCCTGCGAATGGCTGCGGTAATGCGCTTTTCCGTCTCGATATCCGCTTCCGTCACCAGATCAATGGACGAGGTTTTTTCGGCGACCGACTGGCTGTCAGGATTTCTGAAACGGGGAAGGATTTCGGTTGCTGCGGCATCGCGCACGGTCGCAACCAGGAATTCAATGTCTTTATCAAGAAGGGACATAAAGCGACGTTTCTTTAAACAGGTGGGTTCGTTTCCCTATCCGCGTTAGATGACGCTTCCGTGACACCCAGCATCGAAAAATCAAACAGTTTGGTATCCAGCAAATGCGAGGGATTGACGTGAGCCAGCGCCCGCAACATCGTGTCCTTGCGGCCCGGCATGCGCCGTTCAATATCGGCCAGCATGTCCTTCATGGCATTGCGCTGCAGACCATCCTGAGAGCCGCACAGGTCGCATGGAATGATCGGGAACTGCATGGCGGTGGCAAACTTCGCCATATCGTCTTCGGCGCAATAGGCCAGTGGCCGCAAAAGCATCAGATCGCCTTCGTCATTCAAAAGCTTTGCCGGCATGCCCGCCAGGCGTCCGCCATGGAAAAAGTTCATGAAGAAGGTTTCGAGAATGTCTTCGCGGTGGTGGCCAAGCACCAGCGCATCACAGCCCTCTTCGCGCGCAATGCGGTAAAGATTGCCGCGACGCAGACGCGAACAGAGCGAACAGTAAGTGCCGCCATTCGGCATCTTTTCCTTCACCACCGAATAGGTGTCGCGGTATTCGATGCGGTGTTCCACGCCAATCGATGCCAGATATTCCGGCAGGATGTGTTTGGGAAAGTTCGGCTGGCCCTGATCGAGATTGCAGGCCACCAGATCGACCGGCAGCAGGCCGCGCCATTTCAGGTCCATCAGCAGCGCCAGCAGGCCATAGCTGTCCTTGCCGCCCGACAGGCCAATCAGCCAGCGTTTCTGGCCCTTCAGCATGTCAAAGTCTTCAAATGCCTGGCGCACATTGCGCAACAGGCGCTTGCGCAGCTTGTTGAAGGAAACCGACCGTGGCGCATGCGCAAACAGCGCGTGCGAGGAAATGTCCTCAGCACCATCCTCGACGTCATCGACGGAATTCATGTCTGTCGCAATATTCATGGGACGATTGCACTTTCGCTAATTCGGGCGCTAATACGGGCTGTCCTCCAGCCAATGCCTGCATATTCCGGCAAGATCAAGCCCCGAATACCGACCAGCCTGTCTGGTTGGCCAGCATTTCCAGCGCTGCGGAGCCAAGCGCGGAGTTGCCGACCTTGTTGAGGCCGGGTGACCACACCGCAATCGATGCCTTGCCCGGCGCAATGGCAAGAATGCCGCCGCCAACGCCGCTCTTGCCTGGCAGGCCGACAGAATAGGCAAAGTCGCCGGACCCATCATAATGGCCGCAGGTCAACATCAGCGCATTGATACGTTTTGCCCGTCGCGCCGACACGACCGTGTGGCCGCTGAGCGGATTTCGACCCTGATTGGCCAGAAACAGCCCCGCCCGTGACAACTGGTGACACGTCATGGCCAGTGCACATTGATGGAAATACACACCCAGCACATTTTCGACCGGGTGGTGCAGATTGCCAAACGAGCGCATGAAATTGGCCAGCGCATAATTGCGGTAACCGGTAGCATTTTCCGACTTCGCGACCGCATTGTCGATGATGATGCTGTCATCATCGGCGACATACTGCACAAAGCGCAGCAACTCACCGATTGCTTCACGCGGCTGGTGGCCGGCCATCACGATATCGCTAACGACGATCGCACCGGCATTAACGAAGGGATTGCGTGGAATGCCCGCCTCATGTTCAAGCTGCACGATGGAATTAAAGGACGATCCTGATGGTTCGCGCCCTACCCGGTTCCACACGGTTTCACCAGCCTTGCCCAGCGCCAGCGTCAGCATGAAGACCTTGGAGATACTTTGAATGGAAAACGGCACCTCAGCATTGCCGGCGACGAATGTTTCGCCTTCAACGGTGGTGACGGCAATGCCAAACTGCTTGGGATCGACCTTGGCGAGCTCAGGAATGTAGTCGGCTACCTTCCCCTCACCCAATCTTGGCACCATCGCATCATAAATGCGGTCAATGATCAGCTGAATGTCCTGCATGCCCAAGCCTTTGTTCGCCAGTGTCACTACGGTTCTGTTGGCTACATCAAAAGCAAAATCAATGCCACTATCGCGTGAGGATGAATGCGGAATCATTGCTGCGCGAATTGATGAGATGTACGGCGGCCTGTCACAGGGCATCAAAACTATTGAGGTTGAGATATTCGATGCGCGTTCCCACACACGCGTCCTCTTCTCTGTGCTTGTCACAGAGACCCAGCATCCGCGCGTCTTCGCGGCATAGAACCCTTTTCAGCCCGAAGACTCGGGCTGGCCTGGATTCCTGTGACATCCCTCGGGCAAGCCCGAGCACAGGAATGAAGGAAAAAGTGGAGACTAAACCCGCTTCGCCAACGCAAACGGCAGTTCCATCTCCAGCACACGCAGTTCTTCTGCGCGCGCACCGGTCAGCGGGTCGCGGGCTTGCAGCACATCATCAACATAACCGGGGTGGCACATCATGACGCTGCCATTACGAACACGACCATTCAGCACCGAACTGAACTTTTCCGCCTGTTGCCAGTCATAAAAGCCGCCGAGCGGGCCGTGTACCAACAAACCGGCACTGCGCATCTCACCATCAAAACCACGCGCCAGCCCCGCCACGAAGCAGGTTTTCAGGCCAATCTTCACACCTTGCGAAAAATCGACCGCCGGTGCGCCGCGCAGCCATGGCTTCACACCACCTTGGGCAAGGGATTGAGAGCGGCTTATCAGCCATGACCTTACAGGCGGCAGGAAATGCACATGCTGATGGCCATCAAGATAATGCGGCATATGCCCCATCTCTTTGGTGAAAGCTGCAAGCTGCGCGTCCAGTTCGCCATGCACCTGCGCGGTAAACTCTGCCGTAGGCCGCAACGCGCCAAGGATCAGCTCTTTCAGCGGCAGTAACCTGCCATCCTTGCTGATGGCAGGTGCATCGGTCAGCGGTTTGAAATCGGTCAGCGTCAGGTGAATGCCGGCAAAGACGTCCCCGTACCCCTGACACTCTTTCAGCTTTATCGCCTCGTCCCGCCATTCCGGAAACAAAGTCATGCAGCCGGTGCCGGATAGATTGCCCTTTGATATCAGGTGGCGAATGCCATTGCTGACGGCCGGTGACAGGCCATAATCATCAGCAACCAGAAACACCTTTGCGGTAGCCATGCTCATGGCGTCTGTTTTTCAGCTGGCTGCGCGGCCTTGTCCAGCGTCTTGATCTCGCCTGATCTATGCACGCGGCGCACCAGATAAAGCGGCCGATCCTTGGTTTCGGCAATGCCAACCCAGATATATTCGCCGAGCAGGCCAAGCAGCGCCAGATTGAAGCCGCCGAGCACCGACACCGCCACCATGAGGCTTGGATAACCGGGAACCGACACGCCGTAAAACAGCACTTCAAAGACGATCTTCAGGCCATAGAAAATGCCGCAGATACCAACCAGCGCACCAATGATCGATACCAGCCGCAAAGGCAGCGCCGAAAACGAGGTGATGCCCTCCAGCGACAAGGACAGCAGCGACAGGTTGGACCATTTGGTAGCACCATGCTGGCGCTCATCCGGCACGTAACCAATAGCCTTCTGGCGGAAGCCGGCCCAAGCGTACAGCCCCTTGTTGAAACGGCGACGGTCGCGGATCTTCAGCATCGCCTCGACAACCGGGCGGCGCATGACGCGGAAATCGCCAGCATTTTCCGGCACGATAAAACGCTGACGGAAATTGATCAGCCAATAGAACAGATGAACGGCGGCCGCCTTTTTCATCGATTCCTGCAGGCGGTCATCACGTACCGCATAAACGGCGTCGAGATTTTCGTCGGCCATCAGCTGCGAAATCATGTCGAGTGCAACAGTCCATGGGTGCTGCATATCGGCATCCATGATCATCACAAGATCGCCCCTGCACTCTTCCAGACCGGCAAACACGGCAACTTCCTTGCCGAAGTTGCGGCTGAGTTCGACGATGCGCCATGTGCCCGGCATCGACGTGATGTAACGTGTCACACTGTCATCGGTACTGCCGTCATCGACCAGCACCACCTCGAGATCGAGATCGAATTTTTCACGCAGTTCACCCGCCACCTTTTCAATGAAGGTGGTGAATGCCGGCACGTTTTCCCGTTCATTCAAAAACGGTACGATGAGTGAAAAAAGAGCCATGCCCCGATCCCGTTACAAAATTCGCACTATCAGTTCTGCGGCTTGATCAGCCAGATTTGGATATCCCAGCTGCCCTTGCCGTTTATACCGGTGACTTGAAGGTCTTGTGGCGCGGGCAACGGGCCGACCAGCTTGGTTGAGGCATCGGTGCATTTCGATTCGCCCTTGAAGCAAACCAGAACCAGCCCCTTCTGACGCGCTAGTTCCGGTGTCAGATAACCTTTGGCATATTCCGCCGAGTTGCCATCCACAATCAGCGGTGCGTAACGCGAGTAGAAGGACGTGCCATCAGCCAGACCACGGCTGCCCGCGACATAAAAGCCCTTGGCACCGCCACTTTCCGCCAGCCATAGCTCATCGATGCGGTCGGACACGGCCTCCAGGGGCACATTGCGGAATGATTCAAACTCACCGTAGTTACGGTCCACCATGGCGATGACAGGCCCAGAAGCGCTCATGCCCAGCAGGTAGATGACGGCAACTGTCACGGCGCGTCCGATATTGCGCTGCAGCCACTGCTGCGGCACCAGAAGCGCAATCAGCACGGCAATTGGCGTGAAGATCGGCAGTACCCAGACGGCGCTCAGTTCTGCCTGCGCGGCAAAGCCCAGAATGATCGTCAGGATGAATGGCAGGATGCTGAAGGCCAGCAGCGCGCGACCCTGAACGCTGTCTCGCAGGCGGGCAATATTGGCAGGCTGAAAGGCCGGGCCCTTTTCGCTTTTGTCATGACGCACCAAAAGCGCAACCAGCAGAGCGCCAATCGTATAAAGCGGCACGCCCACCACGAATTTCAGCGCCTTGGTGAAAATGTGCAGCCATTCGCCATCACCCTGCTCTGCGGCATAAACGATGGGCAGGAAATCATGCTCGAACAGCCAAAGGACATGGCCGGCAATGGTGACGAAAAACACCACCAGCACGGTGAGACCGAAGGTGGACAGCAGCGCCGCACGGGCCTGCTTGTCGAAAGATGCATGCAGGAACAGCGCCAGCAGAACGACACCGGAGTGATATTTGGTCAGCATGGCCGCAGTGGCCAACAGGCCAATCATCACGGCATCAACAATCCGGCGTCCTTCAAGGCCGCGCAGATAGAATACGAACAGCCAGGCCCAGATTGGCGTCATTGCCGAATTGGCATTGTATTTGATGGCCAGGAACGACAGTGGCGGCATCAGCATGGCGCAAATGACCGCCATCAACTGCACATTGCCATCACCAAAGCGGGCAGCAATGCGCCAGACGGCAGCAAAAGTCAGACCGCAATTGACGGCGGAAAACAGGAAATAGGCCCAGTTCTCATGTGGGAAAACGGCAAACCATGCGGCCGTGGTCCAGCCGAAGAATGGCGGATGTTTGTATGTGCCCCACTGCCACAGCGCGCCCCAGGCGTAGTTTTCAACCATGTCGCCATATTGGTCGAGGTTGAGCTTGGAGAATGCGGCATGCATGGTCAGCGCCAGAACGAACAGCAGAATGACGCCGACAATCGAGGCCGTCTTTCCCTGAGCAAACGCAATTTTGTCCGAACGTTCCATGGCCGATTTCCCAACAGCACGCCCTGCTTCAAGCGGCTTGATTTCATAACTTCACAAGGTCGAAGTCCCGATAGCACAACCAAAGGGGACAAGCATTACGCAGTTGTGCATTCCTGCGCTTTTACGCAGAAAATCAAGGCTGGATTAGGTGCGAAAATCCGGCAACCAGTGACGCATCTCTGAAATCATCACGCCATGCCATGAATGCAAAAAAGCCGCCCCGAAGGGCGGCTTTTTCAAAATCAACTTCGCAGCGATTAGCGCGAGTAGAATTCGACCACGAGGTGTGGTTCCATGACGACTGGGTATGGAACGTCAGACAGAGCTGGTACGCGAGCAAAGGTCGCAACCATCTTGTTGTGATCAACTTCGATGTAGTCAGGAACGTCACGCTCCGCGAGCGAAACAGCTTCCAGAACAACGGTCAGCTGCTTGGACTTCTGACGAACTTCAACAACGTCGCCTGGCTTGCAACGGTAAGAACCAACGTTAACGCGAACGCCATTAACCGTGACGTGGCCATGGTTGATGAACTGACGCGATGCGAAAACGGTTGGAACGAACTTTGCGCGGTATACGATCGCGTCCAGACGGGACTCGAGCAGACCGATCAGGTTCTCGGAAGTGTCACCCTTGCGACGGTTAGCTTCGTCGTAGGTTGCGCGGAACTGCTTTTCACGCAGTTCACCGTAGTAGCCCTTGAGCTTCTGCTTGGCGCGCAGCTGCGTGCCGAAGTCGCTCATCTTGCCCTTGCGGCGCTGACCGTGCTGGCCAGGACCGTATTCGCGGCGGTTTACTGGGGACTTAGGACGACCCCAGATGTTTTCGCCCATGCGGCGGTCAATTTTATACTTAGACGATTCGCGCTTGCTCATCGTATTTCCTTCTCAACATATTATACCGGTTTGTTGCCAAACCGGATTAAGGAAACACGCCCTCCTCTGAGTTCTGTTGATGAACTCTGACAGGTCTCTCACATTTGCGAATGGAGAAGCCACGGGACATGTCGGTGATGTTGACTACCGAACGTCAGTTATTAAAACTGCAAGGCAGTCAACGAAACACACCGGGCTTTGCGGCCCGGCGTTGATGGGGCTTCTAGGTGGCCTTCATAAAATTGTCAACGAGAAAAAAATTGCATCCCGCCCTTGAAAGCGCATTTTCCTGCACTATTTCGTTTGTCGTGATCAGGACTCGGGCCCCTCTGGCGTATTACCGGACAATACGTGATGTCGAGTCTCTTTAGGTTGGGGCCCACGTTTATTTCTGTCACACGTTCCCCAGCCATATAGCCAACCTGTCCGGCAAAGGTTGACTGATGGACTTTCTGTTCTCGGATTTTCTCGGCACCCCCACATGGATGTGGGCGGTCTTCATTTCTCTCGTTCTTGGCCTTTTGGCACTGGACCTTGGTGTTCTGCATAAGAATTCCAAGGAAATCGGCATTCGCGAAAGCTTGCTGATGTCCGCTTTCTATATTGTCATCGGTTTGTCCTTCGGTGGCTGGATCTGGTACCAGTCGGGCCAGCAGCCTGCCATGGAATATATCACCGGCTTCGTGGTGGAAAAAAGTCTGGCGATGGACAACATCTTCATCATCGCCATGATCTTCTCCTATTTCGCCATTCCGCGCCAATACCAGCACCGCGTGCTGCTGTGGGGTATTCTGGGTGTGATCGTGCTGCGTGGCATCATGATTGCCGCTGGCGCTGCCATCGTCGAAAACTTCCACTGGGTGCTGTACCTCTTTGCGGCCTTCCTGGTGTTTACCGGCCTCAAGATGCTGTTTTCGGCCGATCATGATGAGAACGATCTCGACAACAACCGCATCCTGAAGTTTCTCAAGCGCCACCTGCCGCTGACAAACCGCCTCCATGGCGAAAAGTTCTTCGTCAAGGAAACCGACGAGAAGACCGGCAAGCTGAAAACCTTTGTCACCCCGCTGTTTCTGGCGCTGGTGATGGTGGAAATTGCCGACCTGATCTTTGCGGTTGATTCGATCCCGGCGATCTTTGCGATCACCACCGACCCGTTCATTGTCTATACGTCGAACATTTTCGCGATCCTTGGCCTGCGTGCACTCTACTTTGCGCTGGCAGCCCTGATCCACCGCTTCGCCTATCTCAAATATGCGCTGGCTGCGGTTCTGGTGTTCGTTGGCTCGAAAATCTTCGTGGCTGACATGCTGGGTCTGGCAAAAATCCCGCCTGCCGTCTCGCTTGGCGTGACCGTCGCAATTCTGGTGACCGGTGTTGTCGGTTCGCTGTTTGCCACACGCAAGCAAGCAAAGGCTGTCGAATAATGTCGCGCTTCACAACATCCCGAAACTCCACCATCCTCGGCGCCACGCCGAGGATGGGCACCACCAGATGGCCGGTAACATCAGTCCATGTCTGCGATTTCAGCACGATGATTCTCGGACGTGATCCGAGAATGAACAACGGCAGATGGTCGGGACGCACCCGACCATAAGATAGAATAACGGCTTTAAAAAACAGCAGCCTTATTCGGCTGCCAGCGTCGCCTCATCATCAGCCGCATCCGCATCACCGGGTGCGGTTTTTGCATCAAGGTCCGGAAATGCCACGATACGCTTGCCGGAGAAATCGGCATGCACCACGACCAGCTCCTTCTCCTCGAAATAACCGAGCAGACGGCGTGCACGGCGTGCAGAATGCGTGCCATAGGCGCGAGCAATACGGGCATCAGATGGGCAAGGCTCCTCGCCCAGCGCGGCTTTAACCAGCATCAGGAATACGCCCTGCAGATCGTCGGAGACGTTTTTCGACAGATCGAGTGCCGTTTGCCAGCTTTCACTTGCCGCCATTTCGGCATCAACGCCGGAACGGGTAATTGCCACCTGACGGCGGAATTCCGACAGCGCCATCGGCGTGCCGGGAATGCGGCGCATGCGGGCACGCACCAGAAAGTCCTGATAGAGCACCGCATCGGTGCGATAGGCCGATTGCGGATCATCCAGAATTTCGTAGAGAACGCCTGAAATCTTCTCTTCGCGCTCTTCCGGCGTCATGTCCGAGGCGCTGCTGCGCTGCGGCTGTTCGGAGGCTGGCGTTATCGCGGCTGGTGTCGAGCGGGACAGCTCGGCCAGAATGTCTGTTGTCGGGCGCGGTGCCGGTGGCGTGCGGCGCACAGGCGCGCGCGTAAATTCTTCCGGGTCCGGCGTGAAGATCAGGTCTTCCACGTCCTGCGGCGCATCGGGCAGCGGCATCAGCTTGGGCGATGACGACCGAGCCGAGGTTTCCACAGCACCAATCACGATAGGCAGTGGGCGGCGCGACAGAGCCGGGCCAAGCGCCACGAAATTACCACGCTGCAAATCGCGGAACATTTCCGCCTGACGGCGGTCCATGCCGAGCAGGTCGGCTGCGCGTGCCATGTCGATATCAAGGAAAGTACGGCCCATCAGGAAGTTGGAGGCTTCCGCCGCCACGTTCTTGGCAAGTTTTGCCAGACGCTGCGTGGCGATAACGCCGGCCAGACCGCGCTTACGACCACGACACATCAGGTTGGTCATGGCGCCAAGCGATGCCTTGCGGGCATCTTCGGTTACTTCACCAGCCACGGACGGCGCAAACATCTGCGCTTCGTCGACCACCACCAACACCGGGTACCAGTATTCACGGTCGGCATCGAACATGCCGTTGAGGAATGCAGCTGCGGCCCGCATCTGCTGTTCGACATCAAGACCTTCAAGCGTCAGGACGCAGGATACGCGGTGTTGGCGAATACGGTTGGCAATACCGGCCAACTCACCCTCTGTGCGCTCGCCATCTACAACGATATGACCGAACTTGTCAGCCAGCGTCACGAAGTCCCCTTCAGGGTCAATAATGACCTGCTGAACCCAGGGGGCGGATTGTTCCAGAAGCCTGCGCAGCAGATGCGACTTTCCGGAACCGGAATTGCCTTGCACCAGCAGACGCGTGGCGAGCAATTCCTCAATGTCGAGTTTGGCAGCCTGCCCACCCGATAGCGTTCCCATGTCGATGCCGACCTGCAATGCCCTAAAACCTTATACTGTCAAAATTGATGTTGAATGCCGACTCCGAACGAGCAGCGAACCCTCCCCATAACAGAGATTTCAACGCAATGCTTCCTCGTGAAGGTAAAAATGCACAGGGAATATGCGCTGCCAACCCAATCTGGTGGAGAGAATCAAACGAACCGAATCACAGCGCCTTACGATATCAGATTGATAATCATGCCGGTTGGTCGGCTAACGGGCGGTGTTGCGAGCCTCAGCTTTCTGACGGATCGTTTTGTGATGAATTGACGTGAAATCGTTTAAAAAACAGCGTGATAGGCAGCGATTACACGTCTTGGCTGTTTTGAAAGAAAATTCACCGGGGCGGCGATTACGAAATATTAAAGCCTTGCGGAACACATATGGAACATATAGTGTATGTTCTGCATTTGTTTCGATTTTCATCAACGGTTGGGGTGCGACTTCATGCTCACACGCAAACAGCAGGAACTGCTTCTTTTCATTCACGAAAGAATGAAGGAATCCGGTGTTCCTCCCTCATTTGATGAGATGAAGGATGCGCTTGATCTCGCGTCCAAATCCGGCATTCACCGGTTGATCACAGCGCTTGAAGAACGTGGCTTCATTCGCCGCCTGCCAAACCGGGCACGCGCACTGGAAGTCATCAAACTTCCTGAAGCCTATTCGCCAAGCCTCAAACCACAGCGTGGCTTCTCACCAAGTGTGATCGAAGGCAGCCTTGGCAAACCAAAACCGGTTGTCGCCCCTGCTCCGACCCCCGCCCCTGTCAGCGCCAATGATGGCGGCAGCTCGGTATCGGTGCCGATGATGGGACGGATCGCGGCCGGTGTCCCGATCTCCGCCATCCAGAACAACACACATGATGTGTCCGTGCCGGCTGACATGCTGGGTTCTGGTGAACATTACGCACTGGAAGTGCGCGGTGACTCGATGATCGATGCCGGCATCTTTGACGGCGACACGGTCATCATCCGCAACGCCAAGACCGCCAACCCCGGTGATATCATCGTGGCGCTGGTCGATGATGAAGAAGCGACCTTGAAGCGTTTTCGTCGCAAGGGTGCATCGATTGCGCTTGAGGCGGCAAACCCGGCCTATGAAACCCGTATTTTTGGACCTGACCGCGTCAAGATCCAGGGCAAGCTGGTTGGCCTGATCCGCAGATACCACTAAGCGGTCATCAGCAGACCCATATCACTGCCAGGTGACGCGCCAGCGCGTCATCGCTACTGTCGCCGGAAAACACCCGACACAACTGGCCTTCAACTCACTTTAGCCTAGCGACGGTCCAGCAGTTGCGAGACATGTTCTGGCACTTCCGTTTCAAATGTCCTGCTGCGCCAGTTATAATAACGATGCATGGTCCATGGACGGTAGGAACCATAAATGGCAGCCGTCATCCTCTCGATCGGCAAATGCTGGTTTGCGGCGGTTGTTGCCTCAGTTGAAAATGTGATCTCCAGCGAACCGGTGCGCCGCAATGTCTGGGCACTGAGTAAAAAGGCGCCGGAGCGGCAGGTTTCAAATGATGTGGGACGCGTGGTGATAACCACAGAACCGATGTCGCAAGCGAGACCAAGATATCTGTTATCCAGCACGGAAATCACCACCTGCCCCTTCGCTGATCTGGCGATGCACCAGCTGTCGCGGCGGCAGGTAAAGGCATCGGTTGCATTTGTAACGGCGGCAGACATCACCTGCCTTTCAGCCTGAATGATGTGTTCGTCCAGCATCGGCCGTCGTGATCGTGGTGGCGCGGCATCAGTATTGCCAGTCGTTTTGTCATTGGCATCGTCAGGCGATGGTTCTGGGGCTGGCAGTTCCGGCAGCATGTTTGGCCGAATATATTTGTCAGGTAAGAACAAAGCCCGCGCCCATTGGTCATAGATAAAGCCGGATGGGCGTTGGCTGGTGCTGGCAACCTGATCCTTGCCAACCAGTGCCATCAGTTTCCCGTCCTCAAAAACCACCAGATCGGGATTGTCCTGTTGCCGTGACAGCACAAACAACCCAAGGACTGCCAGCAGGAACACAGCACTTACCCAGGCAAGTCGGGTGCGAAACAGTGTCAGCACCAATAGGCCAAGCGTTCCGGCGCCCAGAAACCATTGATGCTGTCGTCCGACCCCGGCATCGCCTCCCCATGAGGCGACATAGGTGGCAATATCAATTGTCATCGCCATGCCGTAACCCATGACGGTCAGAAACGGACCATCCAGCCCAAAGGGCATCAGTAACATGGCGATCAAGGCAAAGGGCATGACGATGAAAGACATCACCGGCATGGCGGCGAGATTTGCCGCCAGTCCATAGGTGGTGACACGGTGAAAATGCTCCATCGAATAGATGGCCGTGGATACCCCACCAATCAGCGAGGTCACGACAATACCGGCGCAGAAGCTGCCAAGGATGGAAGCACCCTTGAGGGCGATCGGCATATTACTTGGCCGGAAGGTTGCGCTGTCTTGTGCGGCGCGCCGCCGTGTCCAGAAACCATACGCGGCGACCAGCGCAATGGTTGCGGCAAAGGACATCTGGAAACTTGGCCCCATGACCTCTGACGGCGAAACGCAGATAATAATGATGGCGGAAATGGCAACATTTCTGAGGCTGATCGAGGGACGGTCAAACAGCACGGCGATCAGCATGATCGACATCATCAGCCAAGCCCGTTCGGCCGACACTGCAAATCCTGAAATCAGGTAGTAGGCGAGCGTCATGACAAGGGCGGCAAAGGCAGCGATCTTCTTGACCGGCCGCCTCTCGGCAAAACCCGGAAAACAGCTGAGTGCCGTGCGCAAGCCAACGAAGAATATGCCCGATGCCAGCGCCATGTTGAGGCCCGAAATGGCAACGATATGGGCAAGGCCGGACACACGCAGTGCTTCCATGGTGGTTTCTGATATCGCCCGCCGTTCATCGGTTATGATCGAGGCGGCAAAAGCGCCGGCGTCGCCGCCGATCGTGCTGCGGATGCGCTCGGCAATGGCGCTGCGCAATTGATAAAGTCCTGTATCAGTCACGCTGAGCCAGTGGCCGCGTTCCGCAATGCGGCGTTTGATCGCCTCACTCACCGCAGGCTGTGGCGCTCCATAAAAGAAACCGGTTGCACCTATGCCATTAAAATAGCCGGAAAAGGCAAAGTCATTCAGACCAGGCAAGGCCGGTCCTGAGGGTGGAGACAGGCGTGCGCGGCCGGTAACGCCCTGCCCGATTTCTATCGGTTGATGGCGACTTCTTGATAGTGCCGTGATCTTCTGCGGCGGGCGCGACAGTAGAGGGTTTTCAGTTCCGGTGACCGATATGATGTAGCGCCAGTAACCGCGCGCATCCACCTCGCGTCGCTCGACAACACCTGACACGACTGTGGTGACCGGCGTATCAATAATGACGGTATCCTGCCGCCAAGTTTGCAATTGCGCCAGCAGCATGCCTGCCAGACACAGCGCAACAAGGTTAAGCAATCCTGCCAGTTTTGCCGCGCGGTACCGCAGGGTGACCGCAAGTGTGCCGGCTAAACAAAAGCCGCCAGCAAGCAGGTAGGGTGACGGTGTCTGAAGGCTTGAAAACCAGATGATGGCACCGACTGCCAGAAAAACCGGAATACAAAGAAAGCCGTGGCCATAAGCCTTTTCGATGTCCAACATGCGCGACAGCGACGATATCCGGCCGGATAAATTCCCTGCCGTTGCAGACTGTTCATAAACCTCTGCTACCCCGCCCTGATACCGTTGCAGAGCAAAGGAATCACCCTCACCGGGGAGATCCAGTCTCAACGGTTCCTGCTGTCGCAATTCTTGCGATGGTCTTACAGTCAAACCCGCAGCTCCCCCGCCGGACAGGGGGTAATTTGCAACCGGCACAACAACAATGCAACCACTTATATTTTAAGGAAGCATTGACCTAATATGAAACAGTGAAACGCCAAAAGCCTAGTTTTTGGCACAAGTTGATACCGCAACGCACAATTTGCCTTTTGGATAGCTTGGCATATGGCGCAGGATCAGATAGCTATCCTGAACGCTTAACGCCTAGATGCCTCACGGCATCCAAAACGCATGTTCTCGGAGGATTATGATGACGGAAAAAAGCGCTTCTATTACGCTCGGCGACAAGACAGTAGAACTTCCCATTCGAGAGGGAGCGATAGGCCCAGACGTCATCGACATCGCTGCTTTGTACAAGCACACCGGCAATTTCACCTATGATCCCGGCTTCACATCGACTGCATCTTGCGAATCCAAGATCACCTATATCGATGGTGACGAAGGCGTCCTTCTGCACCGTGGTTACCCGATCGAGCAGCTTGCCGAAAAGGGCGATTTCCTTGAAACCTGCTACCTGCTTCTGTACGGCGACCTGCCAACAGCAGAACAGAAAAAGGATTTCGACAACCGCGTAACGCGCCACACCATGGTGCATGAACAGATGACGAAGTTCTTCAGCGGTTACCGTCGTGACGCACATCCGATGGCCGTGATGGTTGGCACCGTTGGTGCCCTGTCTGCCTTCTACCACGACTCGACCGACATTACCGATCCGCACCAGCGCATGGTCGCAAGCCTTCGCATGATCGCCAAGATGCCGACAATCGCGGCAATGGCTTACAAGTATCACGTTGGCCAGCCATTTGTTTACCCGAAGAACGACCTCGACTACGCGTCGAACTTCCTCAACATGTGCTTTGCCGTTCCATGCGAAGAGTACAAGGTGAACCCGGTTCTGGCCCGCGCCATGGACCGTATCTTCATCCTGCATGCTGACCATGAGCAGAACGCTTCGACCTCGACTGTTCGCTTGGCTGGTTCTTCCGGTGCAAACCCGTTCGCCTGTATTGCAGCTGGTATTGCCTGCCTTTGGGGCCCTGCCCATGGCGGCGCCAACGAAGCAGCGCTCAACATGCTCAACGAAATCGGCTCTGTTGACCGTATTCCTGAGTATATTGCCCGCGCCAAGGACAAGAACGATCCGTTCCGCCTGATGGGCTTTGGTCACCGCGTGTACAAGAACTACGACCCGCGCGCCAAGATCATGCAGAAGACCATGTATGAAGTGCTCGAAGCAACGGGCAACGGCGACGACCCAATCATGCAGGTTGCTCTTGAGCTTGAAAAGATCGCCCTTTCCGATCCGTACTTCGTTGAAAAGAAGCTGTACCCGAACGTCGACTTCTACTCCGGCATCACGCTGAAGGCTCTCGGCTTCCCCACAACCATGTTCACGGTTCTGTTTGCTCTGGCACGTACCGTTGGCTGGATTGCCCAGTGGAACGAAATGATCGAAGATCCGCAGCAGCGTATCGGCCGTCCGCGCCAGCTCTACACCGGTGCACCACAGCGCGATTACGTACCAGTCTCCAAGCGTTGATTGGTTAGTGAATGACACAAAACACCGGCGCTCTCGCCGGTGTTTTTTTATGCGCGTGATTCCGGTGGCATCATGTGGTGTGACGACACTCGCTGACAGACAGTACCTCGCCTACTTATTCCCGTGCTTGTCACGGGAATAATGAGGAGAGCTTGTTGAGATGTTGGAGCCAGACAATGAGCGTGGCGCAAGCAAATAACCCCTCACCTGAAAAATCTATGACTTAGCGTTGCTAAGGCCATGATTTTTCTTCCTCTCCCACAAGGGTAGAGGTAGGGGCGCAAGTGGCACGCCACCCACCCCTCTTTTCTGTACTTGTTACAGAAATCCAGTCGGCGCGCGTCTGCGCGGCCGGGGAAACTTATATCAGCCCAAAGACTTGGGCTGGGACTGGATCCCTGTGACAGGCACAGGGAAGAGGGAGATTGTGGTGACCGTTTTCGCGTAACAGCCAGCGATAGTCTTAGCGGCTGACATTTCCCTGGCGTCATCCTCGCCATTGTGGCGAGGATCTAACCACGCCGCATCAGTTTCGCTCAATGATAGGTGATTGGATCCTCGGGACAGGCCCTGACATGACGGAAGAGTGCGGGACACCGATAGCCCCAATCGACCGTTTGTGCGCTCCACAAACGAGCCAGCACAAAACAAAAGGCCGAAGCATCACGCCCCGGCCTTTTCACATTTAATCACCACGACCGAGCGGCATGTCGCCGCCCTGCCCTTTGCGGCTCTATTATTCGATATCGAAGGACACGCCCTGCGCCAGTGGCAAGGCCTTGGAGTAGTTGATGGTGTTGGTTGCGCGGCGCATATAGGCCTTCCACGCATCCGAACCGGACTCACGGCCGCCACCGGTTTCCTTTTCGCCACCAAAGGCGCCACCGATTTCTGCACCTGACGTGCCGATATTGACGTTGGCAATACCGCAATCCGAACCATCGGCCGACAGGAAGCGTTCCGATTCCTGCAAGTCACGGGTGAAGATCGACGACGACAGGCCAGCGGAAACAGCATTGTGATCATCGATCACGGCGTCAAAATCGCTGTACTTCATCACGTAGAGAATAGGTGCGAAGGTTTCTTCCAGAACTGGGCCGTCCTGCTTTGGCATTTCCACCAGAGCAGGCTTGACGTAATAGCCGTCAGCGGCGCCCGTATCGACACGTTCACCACCAAGAACCGTACCACCGTGGTTCTTGGCTTCACCGAGCGCCTTCTGCATGCCGTCAAAGGCCGCTTTATCGATCAGCGGACCAACCAGCGAGGATGTTTCCAGCGGGTTGCCGACGGACACCGAGCTGTAAGCCTTCTTGAGGCGCGGAACGAGCTGATCGTACACGCTGTCATGCACAAACAGACGACGCAGGGTCGTGCAGCGCTGGCCAGCGGTGCCCATGGCGCCAAAAGCGATGGCGCGCAGTGCCATGTCGAGATCGGCCGATGGGCAAACGATACCGGCATTGTTGCCGCCAAGCTCCAGAATGGAACGGGCAAAACGCTTGGCAAGGCGTGGACCAACCTCGCGGCCCATGCGGGTGGAACCGGTGGCAGACACCAGCGGCACCTTCGGGTGGTCAACCAGTGCTTCACCGACAAAACGATCGCCAATCAGCACCTGGCTCAGGCCCTCTGGCGCATCGCCAAAACGGGCAACGGCACGCTCAAAAATGCCCTGCACGGCAAGCGCCGTCAGCGGTGTCTTTTCGGACGGCTTCCACACGACCGAGTTGCCGCAGACCAGCGCCAGCGCCGCATTCCACGACCAGACAGCGACCGGGAAGTTGAAGGCGGAGATAACGCCGACAACACCGAGGGGATGCCAGGTCTCCATCATGCGGTGGCCGGGACGTTCTGTCGCAATGGTCAGGCCATAAAGCTGGCGGGACAGACCAACCGCGAAATCGCAGATGTCGATCATTTCCTGGACTTCGCCCAGACCTTCGGACGGGATCTTGCCGGCCTCCAATGACACCAGACGACCAAGATCGGTCTTGAAGGCGCGCAGTTCCTCACCCAGCAGGCGAATAAGTTCGCCACGGCGTGGTGCCGGCACCAGACGCCATGCCTTGAAGGCAGCATCGGCCTTTTCAACCACTTTTGCCACCTCAGCGACCGACACGGTCTTGAGGTCTGCAACCTTCTGGCCGGTAACCGGGCTGAAGGATGGCATGTTACCACCGGTGTAAAGGCTGGACGAAACGCCCATCTTTTCCAGCAGGTTTGCCGCTTCCTTTACCACATCGATTTTCTGGGTTGCTGCGTCCATTTTAAGCTCCATTTTCCCCGCAGTGGCGGCGCTTCATCCATACTGGCGAAAAACACTCTGCCCTGCACTTCAATTTTCGGTCTTCTTTACCGTGTCGCGGGTCTGAACAGGCCAAAACCTGCTATTTGTTACGGGCCTTGGCTGTTTGTTTTACGCATGTCGTTATTGCAAAACCCATGGATTTTGCACGACATGCCGTCGTTTCCCACTTGACGAAAAGTGCCAGTTTATTCTTTCTCGTAATCATATACGCCAGGATTGACCGGTTTCAAATGACGAAACCAATTATGTTGATGCGAGATCGGAATAATGGACCCCAGACGCCGCCTGATACCTGACATCGTGACCTTACAGGCTTTCGAGTGTGCGGCACGGCATGGCAACTTCACACGGGCCGCCGAAGAACTGAACCTGACACAAAGTGCCATCAGCCGCCAGATCCGTGATCTGGAAGCGCAAACTGGCATGCAGTTGTTTGAGCGCATCAGGCGACGCGTGGTACTGTCACAGGCCGGACGCAAGTTTTTGCCCGATGTGCAGCGCCTTTTGCAGCAGTCCGAACAGTTGATGGTGCGCGCTGTTGCATCAGGCGAGTCCGGCTCTGCCCTGTCGATTGCCTCCCTGCCGACCTTTGGTAGTCGCTGGCTGATGCCGCGTCTCAACAAGTTCATCGAGAGCCACCCCGATACGGTCATCACCGTTGCGTCGCGTTCGCACCCGTTTGATTTTGACGAGGAAGGGTTTGACCTTGCCATTCATTACGGGCAGCCAGTTTGGGCGCATGGCACCTGCACCTTTCTGTGCAATGAGGTGATCCTGCCTGTGGCCAGCCCTTCGCTGTTGGCGAAGGCGACCATCACCAACCCCACTGACCTGCAGACCATGCCGCTGCTGCACCTGACCACCCGACCCAAACTGTGGTCGGAATGGTTCGAGATGAGCAAGGTCACGGCCGACAATGCCTTCCGTGGCAACCGTTTTGACCAGTTCTCCATGGTGATAGAAGCGGCAGCCAGCGGCATGGGCATTGCCCTTCTGCCGCGTTACCTGATTGAGGCCGAGCTGGCATCCGGCCGGTTGCAGGTGCTATTCGACCTGCCGTTGACCACCGACAACAGCTATTACATCGCCACCCCCGAGGGTCGGCAGGACAACATGCTGGCGCGCGCCTTCCAGACATGGCTATTGAGTGAGGTCAGTCGCTAGGGCCGCCACCGCAGATACCATATCGCTTTAAGGTTCAGGCCCTGGCGCCAAAGGCAGTCAGAAGGAAGTTGGCGGCGATCACCGCGCCGTCCTGCGAAATCGTGTGGCCAACACCGTGCAGCGTGTGCAACTCGGCACTCACGCCTGCCTTGGTCAGTGCTGCTTTTGCCTTTTCACTTTCGGCAAAGGGCATGACGTGATCGGCCGTGCCGTGAATGAGCGACAAGCGTGTGGTTTCCGACGGCGCATAGGGTTCCGGTGAGGCAAGCCTGCCGGAAAATGCAACGACGGCCGCCACGGGCCAACGACCGGAAGCCACCGCATCAAGCGCCATGATGGAGCCCTGCGAAAACCCAACCAGCGCCACGCGGTCGAGGTTGCTCGTCAGCGCGTGGCGGGCGATAATATCGCCCAGCACTTCATCAAAGGCTGCACGCGCCTCCACGACACGCTGTGGGCGGTTGGCTTCTGTCACACCATCAATACTGAACCACTGGCGACCCGGGCCATTGCCAAAACTGAATGGCGCGTCCGGGCTTTCAAAATCCATGTCCGGGGTCGACTGGCGCAGAAAACTACCAAGTGGCGCGAGGTTGGCACCACCGCTGCCAACGCCGTGCAGGCCGATAACCAATTTGCGTGTGGAATTGGATGTCATGACAACCTCCCTCAGGATAGCGAAACCGGTGCCAGACCCGGCAAATCAGGGCCAAAAGGCACGATCTGCGTCGGGTTGAGCGCCTTGATCGAATAATAACCGCGCTTGATGTGGTCGATACTGACGGTTTCACGCACGCCCGGCACATCAAGCATCTCATTGAGGAAGCGGCTGAGTGCCGGATAATCGGCAATGCGCTTCAGATTGCATTTGAACAGGCCGTAATAGGCCGCATCAAACCGCACCAGCGTTACAAACAGGCGGATGTCGGTTTCGGTGACCGTGTCACCGAACAGGAACGGACCCTTACGCTCAAGGCGGGTTTCCAGCTCTTCCAGCGTGTTGAACACATCGGCAAAGGCCTCGTCATAAGCACCTTGTGTGGTGGCAAAACCGGCGCGGTACACACCATTATTGAGGTTGGGGTAAATGCGCTCATTCAGCGCATCGATCTCGGCACGCAAATGCGTCGGGTACAGATCAACCGAATTGTCGGCCAGATCCCCAAAACCCGAATTCAGCATGCGAAGAATATCCGCAGATTCATTGTTGACGATGGTGTCTGTCTGTTTGTCCCACAACACAGGCACCGTGGCGCGACCGGTGTAGTGCGGGTCTGCGCTGGTATAGATCTGATGCATATAGGACTTGCCATTGATCTCGTCGCGGTTTGCGCCTGGATAGTCGCCAAAACGCCAGCCTTCGTCCGAGATGGAGGGCTCGACCACTGAAACGGAAATCACGTCCTGCAGTTTCTTGAGATTGCGGCCAATCAACGTGCGTGATGCCCAGGGGCAGATCAGCGCGACATAGAGATGGTAACGACCCGCTTCTGCCTTGAAACCACCCTCACCTGTCGGTCCCGCCGAACCATCCGCAGTGACCCAATGACGGAACCCGGATGTCTGGCGCACGAAACCGCCCTTGGCATCCGTCGCCTGAACAGGGTGCCAATCTGAAGTCCATTTTCCGTCGACAAGCATGTTAAGATCCTCATTCGGTCATCTGATGGGATCGTTATGAAGCCATAGGCTTAATGGCCACAAGCCACGCATTTGTTGACGCACTGTAACCGATCAGAACGTTTTCAGGAATAACGATTGAGACTGTCGCCGGTTCACAGCCGATTGCGGAAAAACGGGTTCCAGCGCACGGTGCCCAAGCGGATTTTTTCACGGAACATGGTCAGCAGGCCAGCACCGGCAATAACCACCAGACCGGCGACCGCCAGACGGTCCGGATATTCGCCGAAAAACAGCGATCCAATCGCCACCGCCCAGAGGATTTGCGAATAATGCGAGGGCGCAATCTGGCTGGCTGGCGCAATCTTGGTGGCAATCAGCAGGGTAATCTGGCCGATGGCCGTAAAGGTGCCGATCAACGCGAACACGCCGAAATATTTCAATTCCGGCATCTGGAAGGTCGGAACGGAGGCAAGGCCGTTAAACAACAGGCCGTAGATCAACAGCACGCCCATGATCGAGGTGCGTTTTTCCTTACCCGCCAGTGAGCGCAGAAGCACGATGGTCAGGCCCGCCAGAAAGGCCACCGCAACCGCTGCGGCGTGGCCAAGATGCAGTTCACGAAAACCCGGACGCACGACCATCATCACCCCGACAATGCCGGCACAAACGGCGGCCCAGCGCCAGATGCCAATATCCTCCTTCAGCACCAGTGCCGAAAGAATGGTAACGAACAGCGGCGACAGGAAGATCAGCGCATAGGCTTCGGCCAGCGGAATGGTGGTGAAGGCATAGATGCCGAGAATACCGGCCAGCAAGCCGGAAATCGCACGGCCATGCACCGCCCATGGGCGGCTGATACGCCAGAACTCACGCCAGCGCTCGTCCTTCGGCTTGGTGAAAAAGATGATCGAGGCGGAAAACAAAATGCTGAAAAAGCCGATCTCAAACACACTGACCTTGCCGCCCAGCGATTTGATCAGGGCGTCTCCCCCCGAAAAGCTTGCGTAAGCAAGCAATCCCAGAAGAAAACCCGTATTCATTGGCAGACTTTCGACAGTGTCAGAGCGTGATGAAGGCGAAAAATGGGGGCAGAATTGTATGCGCAGAGAAGATGTGCGGCCGAAGCAGGCACAGATATGTCGTTCTGCGGTACTCCCAACCGCCAGCAACTGCAAGGCTACCGGCGGCCGCTTTCGTTCGTTTATGAGATATTTTGCGGAAATGCCGAGGAATGGTGAACCAAGACTCAAAACAGAGTGTTTAGAAGTTAATTCTGTACCGGCTTGCGGGCGTTCACGACATCCAGCAGGATTTCTGCCGCGCGTTCACCTGGTGAACGTTCGGTGTGCAGGCGCTGCTGGACCAGCGCGTAACCTTCCAGCATGGCGCGGCGCTGGGTGGTGTCGGAAGATAAGCGCTCCAGCCACCGCACCATGGAACCTGGACGCACCACCTCGTTGATATATTCCGGCACAACCACGTAATCGGCGATCAGGTTCGGAAGCGCGCCTGTCCAGGTTTTGATACGTTTGCTGAGCATCGTAAACAGCCAGTCGGTCTTGTAGACCGAAACGGTTGGCACACCGGCCAGTGCCAGTTCCAGAATGACCGTGCCGGATGCGGCAATGGCGGCATCTGCCTTGGCAAAGGACGACCATTTGAAATCGCTCTCGGCACTGATGGTCAGCTTGATGTTTTGCGGCCAGTTGGCGGCAAACTGCCGGACCAGCGCTTCGCGTCTCTTGACGGTCGGCAGCACAAATTCCGTATCGCCGTTGCGCTCGACATAGGACTGCGCAGCCTGCGCAAATGCAGGCATCAGCTTGGAAATTTCGGCAGATCGTGAGCCGGGTAACAAAAGCACGGTTCTTGTCTGGTCCGCCCCTGTCTCCAGCCTCTGATTGCGCTCATTGCGCGCCGCGAGCAGGTTGGGTTCAACGCTCAGGCGATGGCCGACAAAGGTGGTTTTGGGGCCGCCAAGGCGCTGCATGACCTCAGGCTCAAACGGCAATACCGCCAGCACATGGTCAACATAGGCCAACATCGCCTGCGCGCGGTATTCCTTCCACGCCCAAACGCTTGGGCAGACGTAATTGACCACAGGCAGGGATGGTAGAGCGGCGCGCACGCGTTTTGCCACGCGGTGGGTAAAATCGGGACTGTCGATGATCAGCAGGACATCGGGTTTTGCCGCAATAATCGCATTGGCCGTCTGCTTGATGCGCGACAGAAGTTTTGGCAGCTTGGCCAGCACCTGCGTGAAACCCATGATCGACAGTTCGGAAAAGTCGAACAGCGAGGTCAGGCCTTCCGCCTCAAGTGCGTCACCGCCAACACCCACCAGTTCAATCGTGCCGGGATATAGTAATTTGAGGGCGCGGATCAGGTCGGCGCCCAACAGGTCGCCCGAGACTTCACCGGCGATGACGCCAACCTTGAGTGTATCGTTCATCCCCTAAAGTCTCCGCCCAGCGACATATCGATGCCGCATACAAATATGCCTGCCTGATCGGCATCTCTCAACATGGTTTCGCGGTCGAGAACCAGCGAACGTCCCGCCTCCACCGCAATACCGGCAAGACCGGCCTTGGCAGCATTGGCAATGGTCGATGGACCGATGGTTGGCAGATCGGCGCGTATATCCTGCTGCGGTTTGCACAGCTTGACCAGCACGCCCTTGCGACGCTGCGAGATACGGCCATTGGCACGCAAGTGCGCCACACGCTCCAGCATGGCATCCGTGCCTTCAACACCCTCCAGCGCCACGATACGGCCACCAACGGAGACAGCACCCTGCCCCACATCCAACAGACCAATGGTCTTGGCGGCATGCATGGCTTTACTGATATCGTCCTGATCGGCCTTGTCAGGCGCCCTCGCACCCATTGGGCCAGTCACGGCCAGCAGGCCGGGCACGATCTCATGGGCGCCCAGCACGCGGCAGCCCTGCGCCTCGATGAGTTTCATCACCATTTGCAGCACGGCGTCATCGCCCTTCGCCAGAAGGGTTTTGATGACGGACGGAATTTTCAGGAGAGATTTGAGGTTGGGATGGATTTCACGCCATTCCGGACGACGTTTTACGCCGCCCGACAGCACGACACGGCCGATGCCGTTGTTTTTGAAAATTCGCTCAAGGCCTGCGAGATCACCGACGCCGATAATCTCGCTTTCATAGCCATCCCAGTTCAGATCGGCTTCATTCTTCAGGCGCACGATGAAGGGGCTTTCCCCTTCATCGACGGCTGCCTTCGCCACATAATGGGGCAGCAGACCGCTTCCTGCGATAATGGCCAGCCGATCACCGCTTGCCACGGTTATTTGCCTCTGAAAGGTGACGACAGGGCCCGGTCGCTATCCGCGCCGATAAAATCAAGAATTTCGATGACCTGCGGGCAATCCAGATATTCATCACGGATGGCGGCCGCATTGGCACGTGCGGAGCCCTCGCCTTCGAAGATCGCCTTGTAGGCACGACGACCGCGGTGCACTTCGGAACGTTCAACGCCCGAGCGGGTCATGCCAACGACGTTGAGGCCGCTGAGCACGCCGGGGTTACCGTTCAGCATGCCATAGGGAATGACATCATAGCTGACCGCCGAGAGACCGCCGATAAACGCCTGTCTGCCAATGCGGGTAAACTGGTGCACGGCGCTGCCGCCGCCCAGAATGGCGCGGTCACCAACGGTAACGTGGCCAGCCAGCATGACATTGTTGGACAGGATGATGTTGTTGCCCAGACGGCAATCATGCGCGACGTGCGAATAGGCCAGGAACAGATTGTTGTCGCCAACGATCGTGGTGCCGCCATGTTCCACCGTACCGGTGTTCATGGTCACACCTTCGCGGATCGTGCAGTTTTCGCCAATCACCAGTGTCGTATCAACGGCGCTGTGATGGGCACTTTGCGAATCGCCGCCAATCACCGCTGACGGCCAAATTACGGTACCCTTGCCGACCGTGGTTCTGCCGAGAACCACGACATGGCTCACCAGCTGCACGTTATCACCCAGCACAACTTTCGGGCCTACATGGCAAAATGGTCCGATGGACACATTTTCACCGATGACGGCTCCATCTTCGATGAATGACATCGGATGAATTTTGGCTGAAGCGGCAATAACACTCATTGCTGGCCCTCTGGCACCATCATCGCGCCGATGTCGGCTTCAGCAACCAGAACGCCATCAACCTTGGCATCGCAATGAAACTTCCAGACATTGCCGCGCTGCTTCTGCTTGACGACATGGAACTCCACGCGGTCACCCGGCACAACCGGCTTGCGGAAACGGGCATTGTCGATGGTCATGAAATAGACCAGGTTGCCGCCGCCGCCCTGCTTGCGCGAGCAGATCGCACCTGCGGTCTGGGCCATGGCTTCCACCAGCAGAACACCTGGCATGATCGGCTGGTCAGGGAAGTGACCGGTAAAATGTGGCTCGTTGACCGTCACGTTCTTGATGCCGATGGCGGAGTTGTCGCCATCAATCTGCACAATGCGGTCAATCAGCAAAAACGGATAACGGTGCGGCAAAAGCCGCATGATTTCCTTGATATCCGCGGATCCAAGCGTAATCCCCTCGCCATCAGCCATTTTTTTCTCCTGTTTTTTTATCTCTTTCATCCGCCCGGGCCAAAAGCTCGGCCATATCACGCAGATATTGTTTCATAGGGCGTGCGGGTGCGCCGCCGTAACGAGCACCGGCCGGTACATCAGCCATAACACCGCTCATCGCAGCAATCTGCACGCCGTCTCCAATAGAAATATGACCATTGATGCCTGCGGCACCACCGATCATCACGCCGTCACCGATACGGGTGCTGCCGGCAATGCCAACCTTGCTGACGATGCCGCAATGGCGGCCGATACGCACGTTGTGGCCAATCTGGACCTGATTGTCGATCTTGGTCCCTTCACCAATCACCGTGTCATCCATGGTGCCACGGTCTATAGTGGTGTTGGCGCCCACCTCAACATGGTCCTGAATGATAACGCGGCCAACCTGAACGATCTTCAACATGCCGCGCGGGCCCGGTGCGTAACCGAAACCGTCCTGGCCGATACGCGCACCATTGTGCAAAATGACATTGTTGCCAATCAGGGCGGCCAGAACGCTGGCGCCTGCGGCAATCGTGCAGTTGCGACCGATTTTGACATCAGAGCCGATGATGGCGCCTGCACCGATTCGGGTACCGGCACCAATATTGGCGCGCGCGCCGATAACGGCCATCGGCTCGACAATTACGCCCTCTTCCAATCGTGCAGTCGGATCGACATGCGCGGCAGGCGAAATATCGCCAACAACGTCGACAACCGGCGACGGCTGCATGGCAATGGGATGCAGGATTGCACCGGCATTGGCAAAGGCCGTGTGGGGCACCTTGGTCAAAAGAGCAGGAATATGTGCGGGAATGAGGCTTTTCAGCGCGACATCACAAATGATGGCTGCAGCATTGCATGTTTCAAGCTCGGCCCGGTTCTTGCGCGACAGGATGTAACAGACCTGATCAGGCGCAGCACGGTAAACCGGAGCTACCGAACGAACGATACGTTCACCCTCGTTCGGTTCCGAGAGTTCCGCCCCAAGCATTTCAGCCAGTTTGGCCAGCTTAATCCCATCATGGGGCGGAAAAAATTCATTATAGTCCATCAACAGGGAACTCCAGAACAGTTCAAACTCGCAGTTCTGGACTGCCGATATCAGAAGTTGTTCGAGATTCCAAACCGGAAACGCTGTTCCTCGTCATAGTCTTCCTTCATGAACGGTACTGCATAGTCAACACGCAGTGGTCCAAAAGGCGATGCCCAGATGATACCGATACCAGCGGAAGCGCGCAGTGCACTGCTTTCACCTTCGGAAGCGTAGCCCGTCTTGTTGCCGTACAGCGTACCAGCGTCGGCATAAACCGCGCCGCGCAGACCGACGTCTTCAGGAATACCCGGCATTGGGAACGTTGCTTCAGCCGAAACGGTGAAGTAGGTCGTGCCGCCAATCGAGTCGCCGTCGATACGTGGACCGATACCGTCGTTTTCGAAGCCGCGGATCTGGCGTCCACCGATCTTGAACTGGTCGAAGACGTACAGATTGTCGCCGGTCGGAACAACGTAACCAGCAGCTGCGGTCAGAGAGCCGATGATGTCGAACTCATCCGAAAGCGTGTGGTAATAACGAGCCTTACCGTAGATCTTGTAGTATTCGGAGTCACCGCCGATACCCGCAAATTCGTTGGTCAACAGCGCCTGCCAACCGGAGCGTGGTGTCTGGCGGTCATCCAGCGTGTTGTAGTTGATCGTGTTGGAAATAACGGACTGGCTCCATTTTCCACCTCTGATCAAATCCTTGTATGGCTCCGCCAAGTTAGATCCAGCTTCCCAATTGCCGTCACCCTCGTACTCGAAGTCCTTGTAGGTGTAGCGGAAGGTTGTTGCCAACTCTTCGGTAATTGGAGCGGTTACGCGAAGCGTGAAGCCCTGTTCCGTGTAATCGTAGTAGTCTTCGCTCGAGCTCTGGCTGCGGAACACGTCGAAACCAGCGGCCAGACGGTAACCGAGGAAATAAGGCTCGGTGAACGAAAGGTTGTAGGTACGGGCGTTGTCTTCACCAGCGCCGACTGCCAGACGAATGAACTGGCCGCGACCGAGGAAGTTCTTTTCTTCAACCGAAGCTTCGAGCAGAACGCCATCCGATTCGGAGTAACCTGCACCGATACCGAACGAACCTGTTGGCTGATCTTCAACATCAACAACGATCACAACGCGGTCAGCAGCGCTGCCCGGAGCTGTGGAAATGTTGACGTTGGCGAAGTAACCAAGAGCTTCAAGACGACGCTTGGCAGCAGTTACAACCTGCTGGTTGAACGCATCGCCTTCGCTGATGTCGAATTCGCGACGGATAACGTAGTCACGTGTACGGGTGTTGCCACGGATTTCGATACGCTCAACATAAGCGCGCTCGCCCTGGTCAACAATGTAAGTCACGCCGATTGTGTTGGTGCCGAAGTTGCGGTCACCACGGGGCGTAACGCGTGCAAACGGATAACCGGCTGCAGCAACACGCTTGGAAATGGATTCCATGCTCTTCTGAACATTGGTGGCGCTGTAATGATTGCCTTCGCGGCTTTCCAGCAGACCCTGCAGTTCGCCGGAGTCAACGCCGTCAACTGTCGATTCGACCGCAACAGGACCGAAGTCGTAACGTGGGCCTTCTTCAACCGTAACGGTGATTGTGTATTCGTTGGACTGTTCGTCCAGAACGGCTTCAGACGAAACAACGCGGAAGTCAGCATAACCACGGTCGTAGTAGAACTGACGCAGTGTTTCTTCGTCGGTGCGCAACTTGTCTTCGCTGTAAACGTCCTTACGGGTCAGGAACGACAGCATGTTGGACTTCTTGGTCGACAGAACGGCTGCGAGGCGGCCGTCGCTGTAAGCCTTGTTACCAACGAAATCGATGCGTGCAATCTTGGTGCGCTCGCCTTCGTTGATCACGAATGCGAGGTTAACGCGGCCTTCGCCAACCGTTACCGTCTGCGTCGTGACTTCAACGTCGCTACGACCGATTGCAGAATAAGCCTGCTTGATACGCTCGATATCAGCGGTTACCAGCGAAGGATCGTAAGGGCCGAGCGGCTGGGTCTGCACGACGCCAGACAGCTTGTCATCCTTGATCTTGCGGTTACCGTTGAAAACAACCTGGTTGACCAGCTGGTTTTCGCTGACAGTCACAACCAGTGTGCTGCCGGAAACGCTCATACTGACGCCAGAGAAGTAACCCGTCGCGTAAAGACGCTTTACGGATTCGTCGATATCAGCGTTGGAAAAGTTCTTGCCGGGTTGGATCGTGATGTTGGAACGAACGGCATCAGCCCCTGCCCGTTCAGCGCCACGCACATCCACTCTGTTAATAACAGCAGCGTTAGCAACACCCGAAGAAGCAAGCACTCCCACGCCCACAACCGAAGCAACACCAGCAGATAGCGCAACCGCCGATACCGCGTTCAAAAATCTTGAACCAGCCTTCATTTTCACTTCTTACCTTTTCCCGTTGTCCCTCAGCGGGCAGAACCCGACTCCGGCCATCTGCGTCGTTTTACCTGCTTTTCCTCTACAAGCAAGCGCCAACGTTAATTTCTGTTTACTTCGTCGCTTCGCGTGACCAAATCGCCACGACGGCGTGAAAACATAGTAAACAATCGACTAACAAAACTACTTAAATACGCACCTTACCCGAGCAAGCTGCTGATATCATTCCATGTCGCAAATACCATAAGGCTGAAAATCATGGCAAGCCCTATCCTAAACGCAACTTCCTGTGCGCCAGCACCCAATGGCCGCCCCCGCACTGCCTCGACCGCATAGAATACTAAGTGGCCGCCGTCCAGAACCGGAACAGGCATAAGGTTAAGCAAGCCTATCGAAACCGACAGGACCGCCGCCAACTGGATAACTGCAGAAACACCTAGAGTTGCCATCTGGCCCGAAGCTTGTGCGACCCGCACAGGACCGCCCAATTGATCGGGTTTCATGCGACCCATGACAAGATTACCGATGTAGCGGAATGTACCGGTGACGATCTGTCCGGTCTCGCGCACGCCCTCACCCAGCGCCTCGATTGGCGTATAGGTAATATGGCGGAAATTGCCGCTATCCTGGTTGGTTACGATGCCAATGATGCCCAATTCGATCTTGTTGCCAAACTGGTCAGTCGTGTCGGTGCGCTCCGGCACCATCTTCAAAACCTGCTGCTGGCCACCACGCTCGATCGTCACATCGACCTGCGAACCCGGACGAATGCTGATGTAGCGACGCACATCTTCGAAGGTTGCAACGCGGTTGCCATCAAGCGCGATAAGGCGGTCACCTGGCAAGACACCGGCGACGGCCGCGGCACTGTTTTCGCGCACTTCAGCCACGACAGGATCAGCAACCGTGCGACCGTAAATCCCGAACATGACGGCAAAGATCGCGATGGCGAGAATGAAGTTGGCGATGGGACCGGCGGCAACAGTCGCCGCTCTTTTCCACAGTTTTGCGCCGGCCAGCGTCTGGCCGCGCTCTTCCAGCGACATTCTGGACAGGCCATCGCTGTCCGGTTTGCTGGCTGCGTCTTCATCGCCGAAGAATTTTACATAGCCGCCAAGCGGAATTGCGCAGAGTTTCCAGCGCGTGCCGTGCTTGTCGGTATAACCGAGAAGTTCCGGGCCGAAACCGACGGCAAAGGCGGTTACACGCACACCAGACCAGCGACCGACAAGGTAGTGGCCCATCTCATGCACGAACACCAGAACCGTGAGCACGAGGATGAACGGAACAATATAGCCCCCGAGGAAACCCAGCACCGACATCAGCACACTCATCATAACTTCCGTTCTTCACACGATTGCGAAATATCTGCGAATCAAAAGCCCAGCAGAAGCCCACCAGTCGAACCGGGTGCGTAACCGGTGTAGGCGGCATGGACAACCGCGATTACAAATACGGTAAAGCAGGCGAAAACAAGTCCGTCAACCCGGTCCATAACCCCGCCATGGCCAGGGATCAGATGGCTGGAATCCTTCACGCCAAAACGGCGCTTGATAAATGATTCGAACAGATCACCGATCTGACTGAAGGCAGACAAGACCACGGCCAGCAAAATGACGCTGAAACTCAGCTCGCCCTTATAGGCAAAGGCCACGATACCACCGGCAATAACGGCAGAAACCGTACCACCAATTGCACCTGACCAGGTCTTGCCGGGCGAGATGGATGGCGCAAGCTTTGGACCGCCAATCGCCCTGCCCACGAAGTAGGCCAGAATGTCGGTTCCCCAGACAACCGCAAAGATGAACAGCATCGACACGAGGCCGGGGAAATCATCGCCACGGATGGCTGCCAGCGAAATGCCGCTGAGGCCGGCGTAAACGATGCCGCCAACCAGCCACCAGTTCTTGCCACGCAGAATGGGGAAAATCGTCGCCGTGAGGGTGAAACCGCACAACAATGGCAGATCGAGAGACGGTTCACCAAACAGCGTATTGCCGGCAATGACGGCAATGGCAAACCAGCCCCAGGAATAACCGGCAGGATTGGTTTCACCGAGCTTGGTGATCTTGGTCCACTCATAATAGATCAACAGGGCAATAGCCGCCGCCACGAAACGGAAGATCATTCCGCCGTTCCATGTTGCGAACAGAATGACCCCAGCCATGACCAATGCGGAAACGATCCGCAGCTTGAGTTCACGGCTCATCAGGCACCAGCCACAGCAGCCTGCGCTGTCAACCCGCCAAAGCGGCGGTCACGCAATCTGTACTGCTCTAGGGCTGCCATGAAGTGATGGCGATCAAAGTCTGGCCAGAAGTCCGGCACAAACACCAGTTCGGAATAAGCGGCCTGCCACAGAAGGAAGTTGGACAGACGCTCCTCGCCGCTGGTACGAATAATCAGGTCCGGGTCTGGAATACCGGCCGTATCCAGCCGTGCAGAGATGCTGTCGGGGGTAATGTCGGCGGGAGACAGAAGTCCCGCAGCAACATCCCGCGCCATGCCAGCGACAGCACGCGCAATTTCATCGCGCGAGCCGTAATTAAACGCAATCACCAGCGTCAGCGCGGTGTTATTGCGTGTGGTTTCCTCAGCCTCCAGCAACAGAGACTTGATGTCCGAACCGAGATTTGTGCGCTCACCAATCACCCGAACGCGCACGTTCGAGCGATGCAGGTCAGCCAGGTCGCGGCGGATGAACGCCTTCAGGAGCCCCAGGAGATCATTGATCTCGGCTTCCGGACGGCGCCAGTTTTCAGAGGAAAAGGCAAACAGGGTCAGATACCTGATGCCATAATCAGCAGATGCACGCACAACTTCGCGCACAGCCTCAACGCCTCGCTTGTGTCCCATGACACGAGGAAGGCCACGTTGCTTTGCCCAGCGTCCATTACCATCCATAATGATGGCAACATGCTCGGGAATAGAAGAACTATCAACGTTTGGCATGGGGATCCAAGTCAACAAAAACGGACACGAAAAGCATTAAGACTGCAGTGTAACGAGGCTGTAAATACGCCATCAAACCTGCATGATTTCCTTTTCCTTTTCAGAAAGCAAGCGGTCGATATCCGTAATGGTATCATCCGTCATTTTCTGCACCTTTTCAGAAAGCGAACGGCTCTCGTCCTGGCCGATGTCGCCATCCTTTTCGGCTTTTTTCAGGTCGTCCATGCCGTCACGGCGAACGTGGCGAATAGCGACCTTGGACTTTTCCGCATAATCATGCGCGACCTTGACGAGCGACTTGCGGCGCTCTTCGTTCAGTTCCGGCAGAGGAATACGCAGGTTCTGACCGTCAACAATCGGGTTCAGGCCGAGGTTGGATTCGCGGATGGCGCGGTCAACAGCACCAACCATGGTCTTGTCCCAGATGGACACGCCAAGCATGCGTGATTCTGGAACGGTAATGTTGGCCACCTGATTGAGCGGAACACGCGAACCATAGGCATCAACTGTTACCGGATCAAGAATGTTGGCCGAAGCACGGCCCGTCCGCAGGGACGCGATATCGCTCTTGAATGCGTTAATTGCGCCATCCATACGACGCTTGATGTCATTGAGGTCAACACCACTCATTTTTCACTCCATCTTTTTCAGGCAGCAAAGGCAAAATTCCAGGAAACGGAATCACCTCATACTGATTATTTATCGTGCACGATGGTCTTGCGGCCGCCGCCGGTCAATATCTGTGCAAAACCGCCCTTCTCGTGGATCGAGAAGACGATGATCGGAATATGGTTCTCACGGGCCAGAGCAACGGCTGCAACGTCCATGACTGCCAAGCCCTTGGCAAGAACCTCGGAATGCGTCAGCTCGTCAAAGCGGGTCGCATCCGGAACCTTCTTCGGATCGGCAGAATAAATGCCGTCCACCTGCGTGCCCTTGAAAATGGCCTGTGCGCCCATTTCCGCTGCGCGCAGTGCAGCAGCCGAGTCGGTGGTGAAGAACGGGTTGCCTGTGCCACCGGCAAAGATCACAACGCGGCCAAGCGACAGGTGGTAGAGCGTCGCACGCTGCGAGAAGCTCTCACAGATCTCAGGCATGGCAATGGCCGACAACACAACGGTGTCGATATCGAGCTTGCGCAGCGATGTCGCCAGCGCCAGCGCGTTGATGACGGTTGCCAGCATGCCCATATGGTCGCCGGTGACGCGGTCACCACCCTTGGACGCCACGGCCACGCCGCGGAAAATATTGCCGCCGCCGACCACGACGCCAACCTCGACACCCATAGCGCGGGCCTCGGCAATATCAGAAGCAATACGGTCGACGATATTCACGTCAATACCGAACCCCTGATCCCCCATCAGGGCTTCGCCAGACGCTTTGAGAAGAACACGGTTATAAAGCGGTTTGGGAGACATTGTTGATCCTTCGCAATCTATCCGAAACGCCGATACACGAAGGGCACCGCGTTGTCACGCGATGCCCTCAGCTTTTTCACTGTTTGGTGAAGAGGCAATCAGCCTTTTGCAGCCGCTGCAACTTCAGCAGCGAAGTCGCTTTCTTCCTTTTCGACGCCTTCGCCGAGCAGAAGACGAACCATACCGGTTACTTCGATGGAAGCGCCAGCGAGCTTTTCAGCGTCCTTGACAGCCTGGCCAACGGTGATGTCCGGGTTAACAACGAAAGCCTGCGACAGAAGAGCAACTTCTTCGAAGAACTTGCGCATACGGCCTTCAACCATCTTTTCGATGATGGCTTCTGGCTTGCCGGATTCACGGGCCTGCTCGATGAATACGTTGCGCTCGCGCTCTGCAACAGCAGCGTCAACTTCTTCAGAACGGATAGCAAGCGGGTTGGTTGCAGCAATGTGCATGGCAACCTGACGGCCAACAGAGTTCAGAACTTCCTTGTCGCCAACAGACTTCAGAGCAACCAGAACGCCCAGCTTGCCGATGCCGTCGCCAGCAGCGTTGTGGATGTAGGTTGCAACAACGCCGTGCTCAACTTCAAGAGCAGCCGAACGACGCAGGGTCATGTTTTCGCCAATGGTCGCGATAGCGTCCTTGAGCGAGTCGGAAACAGACTTGCCAGTTGCAGGGTAGTTGGCGGAAGCAACTGCCTCAACAGTGCCATCGGTTGTCAGAGCAACCTGCGCAATACCGCGAACGATGTCCTGGAAGGCATCGTTACGGGCAACGAAGTCGGTTTCAGAGTTAACTTCAACGACAACAGCCTTGTGGCCGATCGTTGCAATGCCAACGAGACCTTCAGCAGCGGTACGGCCAGACTTCTTGTCAGCCTTGGCGATACCCTTGGCGCGCAGCCAATCGATAGCGGCTTCCATGTCGCCATTGGTTTCGGCCAGAGCCTTTTTGCAATCCATCATGCCTGCGCCGGACTTCTCGCGCAGTTCCTTTACCATTGCGGCTGTGATTTCAGTCATTGTGTGCCTCTTGTCGCTTCAGTCGGTCAACCGGCGGAATCACGCGGCACCGACGCCAAGTTTTGGAACGAATGTCCCGGTATTATGACAGCGTGATGAAAAACCCATCACGAAACTTTATCAGCTCGCCCTGCCCCGAAAACTCAAAGGACAGAGCGGGCTTAAACAAACAAGGCCGTCGACCTGACGGTCAGAAACGGCCCTGCGCATCCTGATTGTGAAAGGCGACCCTAGGGTCGCCCAACGGCCTTAATATCAGGCGCCTGCTTCGTCTTCGAGAGCTGGCTCAACTGGCAGCTCCTCGGAAGCGCCGAGGTCACGGCCCGAAGCGCCCTGCTGGCGTGCGATGCCATCGATGGCAGCGCGAGCGATCAGATCGCAGTACAGCGCGATTGCGCGGGAAGCGTCGTCGTTACCTGGGATCGGGAAGTCGATGCTGTCTGGATCGCAGTTGGAGTCGATGATTGCAACAACCGGAATACCAAGACGCTTGGCTTCTTCGATTGCGATCTTTTCCTTGTTGGTGTCGATGATGAACATCAGGTCTGGGGTGCCGCCCATATCGCGGATACCGCCGAGAGCCTTGTCGAGCTTTTCGCGCTCGCGCTCAAGGTTCAGACGCTCTTTCTTGTTGTAGCCAGAGCCTTCCGAATTCAGGATCTCGTCGAGCTTGCGAAGACGCTGGATCGAGTTGGAGATCGTCTTCCAGTTGGTCATCATACCACCGAGCCAACGCGAGTTGACGTAGTACTGAGCCGAACGCTTTGCGCTGTCTGCGATGATGTCGGAAGCCTGACGCTTCGTACCAACGAACAGAACGCGGCCGCCACGAGCAACGGTGTCGGACACGACCTGAAGGGCGCGCGACAGCATCGGAACGGTCTGAGCCAGGTCGATGATGTGAATGTTGTTACGATCGCCGAAGATGTACGGCTTCATTTTCGGGTTCCAGCGGTGTGTCTGGTGACCGAAGTGAATGCCTGCTTCCAAAAGCTGGCGCATAGAAAAATCTGGCAATGCCATGCCTGTAACTCCTTTTCCGGTTTAACCCCCGCGAAGCGAACAGCACTGTTTTAAAGAGTGCCACCGGGCGGAACGAACCGGATTTCTCCCGGAACATCCCAAGCTTCGCGTGTGGAATGGTGTGGCGCATACCGCCGCTTTACGAAAAAAGCAAGCGAATAAGAGAGAATTTTGACACAACAGGCGCCTGAACTGCGTTTGTTACACGCTTTTCAGGCACGCCCATGTCATTTCTGGGTTTGCTTGTCGCAGGAAGCCGTTTCGAGAATATCGAGCTTTTTCAGCTTGCCGGTCAAAACAAAGTCACCGTAATCGAGAACCAGATCACGGGTGATGCCGTTTTCATAGAGCTTGAACGACATACGGTAGATCGGCAGCGCATCCGTGCCGCTCTTGTCATTGAAATAGGCAATGGTCACAGGCCAGAACGGCGCCTTGGAAAACTGGCCCGCCTCGCCTGCTTCCTTGTCATCAGAGACAGGTGTCTGCGATTTGCCGACCAGCGTCGAGGTTATCAGGCTTTCATCGCCATTGTCGGAACCGTCAAAAATACGTGATTCGAACATGCGCTTGCCGGCGCGGGCATTGTCGATGACCTGCAGCATGTGTTCGGTCGGGAAGTCGCTGGCCACCAGATCGACCTTGCGGCTGTCGGGCCGCACCAGATCGACAACCGTGCCGGCGTCCGATTCGGCTGCCGAGCCGCCGACTTCCTTGTCCAGCTTATCGTCGGTGAACGATTTGGTGTCGAAGGTGAACTTTTTTGCGGCCGCGTCTTCAAACGTCGTCGTCTGCTGGTCGGTCATGCGCACGGCATCGCCGGTATTGATCTGGGTGACGAAACGGAAATCGGTTTTGTATCCCTGACATGCAGAGCCGGTAAACTCGTAGACCATGCGGCCGGACATGTCTTCAATGCCGGAACGATCGGTGGAATCGCGCAGTTCGAGATCATAAACCGCACGGTGGGCAATCAGGCCTGTCGCAGCAGTGCCAGGTATTGCTTGCGCCGCGCCTGCAATGGAGCCTGAAAGGCTGGCGACGAAAACAAACGCAATGTTGCGAACTAACATTCAATATCTCCTGTTGGACTCATCGCCCATATTGTAGAAAGCATGCGCCCGTCGCTTGGGATCGTCCATCCTGAATGCCGGATTCTTGTTCGTTTTACAACAAAACCGCGAGTCAAAAATGTCTGATGTCATTGAAGGGCGCCTTAAAGAGCTTGGTTATACACTGCCAGTTGCTGCGGCACCTGCGGCAAACTACGTTCCTTTCGCCATCAGCGGCAATCTTCTTTATGTCTCGGGGCAATTGCCCATGGAATCAGGCAAGATTGCGGTGACCGGTCATGTGGGCCAAGATGTCGACGTGGCAGGCGCCCAACGCGCCGCAGAACTGTGCGCCGTCAATATCATCGCACAGGTCAAAGCCGCCCTTGATGGAGACCTTTCCAAAGTACGCCGCGTGGTCAAGCTGACCGGCTTCGTGGCCTCGGTTCCGGAATTTGTAGAACAGCACCTTGTCATCAACGGGGCTTCCAACCTCATTGGCCATGTTTTCGGTGAAGCGGGCCAGCATGCCCGCGCCGCCGTTGGCGTTGCTTCCCTGCCCTTCAATGCTGCCGTCGAGATCGACGCAATCGTGGAAATAGACGTATGACCGTAAAGCTTGCCTTTTTGACAGCCCAGCCCGTCGCCCATCGCGGCTATCATGACATGAACCATCAGGTGTGGGAAAACACGCTGTCCGCCTTCAGCCGTGCCATCGAGGCCGGTTTTGCCATTGAGTGCGACGTGCAACTGGCAGCAGACAGTGTTCCCGTTGTTTTCCATGATGACGATATGGAGCGCCTGACCGGCATGAAGGGCGATGTGCGCGAAAAGACCTCCGCCGAGCTTGGTCTGTTGTCGGTCGGCCAAACAAAGGACCGTATTCCAACCCTGAAACAGTTGTTGAAGCTTTGCGCCGGCAAGGTGCCGCTGGTCATCGAACTGAAGGGGCGTGAAGGCGAAGGCGTGGATGACGGTTTTGCCGAAGCCGTGCTGGAAGACCTCGAGGGTTACCAGGGCCCGGTTGCGCTGATGAGCTTTGACCACCACCTGCTGAAGGACCTGAAAAGGGCCGGTTCACCATGGCCAATCGGCCTGACAGCGGAAGGTGACAAACCGGAAGAGTTTTTCCGTCATGACGAGGCGATGCAGATCGGCATCGATTTCATCTCCTATCACTACGGTCATTTGCCCAACAGCTTCATCGAGGCGCAGCGCAAATTGAGCATTCCGGTAATTACCTGGACAGTAAGGGATGAAAATGCCCGTGCGATTACCTATAAATATGCAGACCAGATGACATTCGAGGGATTTGACCCTCGCGGTTCTGACCCAAGAGAGAGCCAGTCGGCAAACGCATGAGCGAAGAATACTCCATCCGCATTGAACAATCCTTTGGCGATATCGACCCGGAAGACTGGAACAGGCTTTCCGGCGCGTCGAAAACAATGCGGATGGAACCTTATAATCCGTTCGTCTCCCATGCCTTTCTATCGGCCATGGAACAGTCCGGATCAGCCACCGCAGAAACCGGCTGGCTTGGCCACCATATGCTGCTGGAGCGCGGCGACGGCGTTCTCGTTGGCGCCATCCCCGCTTATCTCAAGAACCACAGCAAGGGCGAATATGTGTTCGACCATGGCTGGGCCGATGCTTTCGAGCGGGCTGGCGGCCACTATTATCCCAAGCTGCAATGTTCAGTGCCGTTCACGCCGGCAACCGGCCCGCGCCTGCTGACGGCAGGTGATGTCGATGCTGCCCGCTTCCGGCCGGTACTGGCCTCGGGTCTTCGTCAGGTCACGGAAAAGATTGGCGTTTCCTCCGCCCATGTCACCTTCACACCGGATGGTGACACACAGGCTCTGACGGATGCAGGTTTTCTGCATCGCACCGACCAGCAGTTCCATTTCATCAATAGTGGGTTCCGCGACCATGCGGATTTTCTGGATGCGCTGTCGTCGCGCAAGCGCAAGGATTTGAGGAAAGAACGCAAGGCAGCGCTGGATAACGGCATCAGCATCGACTGGCTAACCGGCAGCGACCTGACCGAGGAAATCTGGGACCAGTTCTATACCTTCTACATGGATACCGGCAGCCGCAAATGGGGACGCCCCTATTTGACCCGCAGCTTCTATTCGCTGATTGGCGAACGCATGGCGGATGACATCCTGCTTGTCATGGCCAAACGCGACGGGCGTTATGTGGCTGGCGCCATCAACTTCATCGGCTCCGATGCGCTGTATGGCCGCCATTGGGGCTGCATTGAAGACCACCCCTATCTGCATTTTGAGGTCTGTTACCATCAGGCCATCGATTTTGCGCTGTCGCGCGGCCTGCAGCGGGTTGAGGCCGGCGCGCAGGGCGAACACAAGCTGGCGCGCGGTTATACGCCGGTTACCACCCATTCGGCGCATTTCATTGCCCATGCCGGTCTGCGCAACGCCATTTCCGCCTATCTCGAACGAGAGCGCGAGGAAGTGGAGCAGATCAGCGACTATCTTGACGACCACAGCCCATTCCGCAAAGGCGAACGGCAGGAGTGAACCTTTAATCTCCAGACCGTCTATTGCCCTTTACTTCATGAGGAGAGCTTCCAATGACCACCGGTTATGACGACAACAACATCTTTGCAAAAATCCTGCGTGGCGAAATTCCCTGCCACAAGGTTTACGAGGATGACGACACGCTGGCCTTCATGGATGTGATGCCGCAGGCACCGGGTCACCTGCTGGTGATACCAAAGACCGGTTCGCGCAATCTGTTCGATGCGGACCCTGCCGTGCTGGCAAAGACCCTGCCTGTCGTGCAAAAACTCGCCAATGCCGCCAAGGAGGCCTTTGATGCGGATGGCGTTTACGTCGCGCAGTTCAATGAGCCGGCGGCCGGACAGACCGTGTTCCATCTGCATTTCCACGTCGTGCCTCGCAAGGAAGGCGAGCCGTTGAAGCCTCATTCCGGCACGATGGAGGATGGCGCTGTATTGGCTGCCAATGCACAGAAGGTGCGCGACGCATTGTAATCATCTCGGCGCATATCAATGCGTCTGACAGAAAAACGAAAAGGCAGCTTCCCCCGGGGTAAGCTGCCTTTTTCATGCGTGCTATCACGTTCAGAAACCGATGAACAGCAACCCTGCGGTCAACAGCAGGATCGACACTGCCACACCCACCAGCACGCGCTGGCCCAAAAGCAGGAAAGCTGCAAAACCGATGCTGGCCGCACCAATGCGCAACCACATCGGCGTTTGCTCCAGCGTGCCGGTTGGAAACACGATCAGCTTGGCTGTCACGGCCATGACAAGAGCGGTGGCAACCGCCCTCACCCAGTACAGCGCCTCAGAGCCCTCTTTCAGCCTGTTGCCAGCAATCACGCCAAGCCAGCGCCAGATGTCGGTGGCGAGCCAGCCGGCAACGGCAATCAACAGATAAGGCCACCAACCTTCCAGGGCGATCATGGTTCGATCTCCCCGTGTTGCGACTGGATCTTGCGGCGAAACCACCAGCGGTCAATGAAATAAGCCAGCGTGCCGCCACCCAGCCCGGCATAGATGATATCGAATTCCGGTTCGATCATCGCAAAGAGCGGGCCGGCGATCAGGCCGATGATAAAGGCGACCTTGACCACCGAATGGGTGGCAGACGCCCAGATGGAGGCCACGAAGTAGACCGGCGTCATGAAAAACAGCACGCCCGCCACCAGCGGCGGAAAGGACGCAACGATGCCGAAGGACACTGCCACGATCAGCGTGTTGACCAGCGTCAGCGTGATGGCAAAACCGGCAAACCATGACACACGAAACGGACGTGGCACGGAATTGATGTTCTGGGTGGTGAACACCCAAGCGGTAATTGCCACGAAATGCGACAGAAACAGCAAAAGCCAGGTGGGTGTGCGTGAGGTTTTCAGGTCCGGCACAATGGAGGCGACCATCGGCATCATGCGCACGGAAGACAATGTCACCGCCAGGAAACATGCCGCCAGATTGGCGCCACCCAACATCGAACCGATCAGGATCATCTTGGCTGGCAAGGCCCAGACGGTAAAGGTCATGAACACAGCCTGTTCACGGGTAAAACCGGATTCCAGGGCAAAGGCGCTAAAGCCAATGAAGGACGCCATGAGGATCATGGCGGGCAAGGAGAATATCCCCTTCATTCCCTTGGCAAACCACAGGGCATGCGTACCCTGATTTACTTCCGCAGACATTGTCACGCTTTCATGGATCACAACCTGCTGCGCGCAGGTCAAAAAATGGTGGCCCGAATGTTTTGTGAACAGTGCCGGGCACATATAAAAAGTGCCGGGTTTTACCCGGCACTTCGTTGATTACAAGCTGTCGCTTATTTCTTCTTTGGCACCTTCGGCACCGTGTTGGCCTTGCGTGGTGCCTTGGTTTCAGACTTTGCCTTTTCCGGCTCATCCACGACCAGAACCTCGGTTTCCGCCTGCTCGGCCTTGGCCGTTTTGCTGGCAGCCTTGACCTTTGTCTTGGCTGCCTTGGCAGCTTTCAACTCGGCTTCCGGCTTTGGCTTGACCGGTGCGGTTTCTGGATGAGATTCCAGAACCAGACCGTCCTTGCCATCGTCCTTCTTGCCGACGGTCACGGTAACGACACCGCCCTTTTTCAGCTTGCCGAACAGGATCTCATTGGCCAGAGGCTTCTTGATATGTTCCTGAATGACGCGGCTGAGCGGACGTGCGCCCATCTTTTCGTCGTAACCACGCTCTGCAAGCCAGGCAATCGCATCCTCATGCAGGTCGAAAGTGACGTTACGCTCGGAAAGCTGGCTTTCCAGCTGCATAACGAACTTCTGAACCACGCGGTGGATAACGGTGGTTGGCAGCGGCGAGAACGGAATGATCGCATCCAGACGGTTGCGGAATTCCGGTGTGAACAGGCGGTTCAATGCCTCTTCATCCTCACCCGAACGCTTGGACGAACCGAAACCGATTGCCGACTTGGCCATTTCCGATGCGCCCGCATTGGTCGTCATGATCAGAATGACGTTGCGGAAGTCGATCTTCTTGCCGTTGTGGTCGGTCAGCGAGCCGTGGTCCATAACCTGCAACAGGATGTTGTAGATATCCGGATGGGCCTTTTCGATTTCGTCCAGCAGCACGACGCAATGCGGATGCTGATCAACGCCATCGGTCAACAGACCACCCTGGTCGAAACCGACATAGCCGGGAGGTGCGCCAAGCAACCGCGAAACGGTGTGACGTTCCATATATTCCGACATGTCGAAGCGCAGCATCTCCACACCGAGCGACGCAGCAAGCTGCTTGGCAACCTCGGTCTTGCCCACGCCCGTCGGGCCGGAGAAGACATAGGAGCCGATCGGCTTGTTGGGTTCGCGCAAGCCCGCACGGGCCAGCTTGATGGCCGTGGACAGAGCTTCAATCGCCGTATCCTGACCGTAAACGACCGACAGCAGCTCCTTTTCAAGGTTGGCGAGAACCATCTCGTCGTCCTTGGAAACGGTTTTCGCCGGAATACGGGCCATGGTGGCAATCGTAACCTCAATCTCCTTTTCGGTGATCAGCTTGCGACGACGCGACGCTGGCAGCAACATCTGTGCGGCACCGGTTTCATCGATCACGTCAATTGCCTTATCCGGCAGCTTGCGGTCGGAAATGTAACGTGCCGACAGCTCAACCGCCGCCTTGATGGCTTCATTGGTATAACGAAGATGATGGTAATCTTCGAAATATGGCTTGAGGCCCTTCATGATCTCGATGGCATCATCGATCGATGGCTCATTGACGTCGATCTTCTGGAAGCGACGAACCAAGGCCCGGTCCTTTTCGAAGAACTGGCGATATTCCTTGTAGGTCGTCGAACCGATGCAGCGGATGGAACCGGAGGACAAGGCTGGCTTCAACAGGTTTGAAGCATCCATTGCGCCGCCGGAGGTCGCACCGGCACCGATAACCGTGTGGATTTCGTCGATGAACAGCACCGCACCAGGAAACTCTTCGAGTTCCTTGACGACCTGCTTCAAACGTTCCTCAAAGTCACCGCGGTAACGTGTGCCCGCCAGAAGCGTGCCCATGTCGAGCGAGAAGATCGTGTCGTTGCGCAGTGCTTCCGGCACCTTGCCTTCCACGATACGCTTGGCCAAACCTTCGGCAATCGCCGTTTTACCGACGCCAGGATCACCCACATAAAGCGGGTTGTTCTTGGAGCGACGGCACAGGATCTGAATGGTCCTGTTGACCTCTTCGTGGCGGCCGATCAGCGGATCGATCTTGCCGACCTTGGCCTTTTCATTGAGGTTGACGCAGTAAGCCTTCAAGGCATCCTGCTGCTTCTTCGGACCGGCATCCTCGTCACTGCGCGGAGCCTTGTTTTCCGGTTCGCCGTCTTCGGACCCACGCGGTGTTCTGGTCTGGGACGTGCCCGGACGTTTGCCGATACCGTGCGAGATGTAGTTGACCGCATCGTAACGGGTCATCTCCTGCTCCTGCAGGAAGTAAGCGGCGTGGCTTTCACGCTCGGCAAAGATCGCAACAAGCACGTTGGCGCCTGTTACCTCTTCCCGGCCAGACGACTGGACGTGAATGACCGCACGCTGGATGACGCGCTGGAAACCGGATGTCGGTTTGGAATCCTCATCATAACCCGTGACGAGGTTGGACAGTTCATTATCGATATAGTCGCCGACGGTCTTGCGCAGAACGTCCAGATTGACGTTGCACGCACCCATAACGGCTGCTGCGTCTGCATCGTCGATCAGTGCCAGAAGCAGGTGTTCAAGAGTTGCATATTCATGATGACGCTCGTTGGCAAAGGTCAATGCCTGATGCAGCGCCTTCTCAAGACTTGGGGAAAAAGTTGGCACGTTGCGATCCTCATTTCTTTTCCATGACGCATTGCAGCGGATGCTGATGCTGTCGGGCGAAATCCATGACCTGACTTACTTTCGTCTCGGCGACTTCATATGTAAAGACACCACATTCACCGACCCCATGCTGATGGACGTGCAACATGATACGCGTTGCCGCTTCGCGGTCTTTCTGGAAAAAGCGCTCCAGAATATGGATCACGAATTCCATTGGCGTATAGTCGTCGTTCAAAAGCAAAACCCGGTAGAGATTTGGTTTTTTGGTTTTGGGCTTAGTGCGGGTGATAACCGATGTTCCGCGGTTGGTACCGCCTTCACCATCATTGTCACCTTCACCCTGCATGTAGATCGGCTTAGCGATCATGTTTCATCATTCTCCAAATCAATTCCGGTGGGGAGATCATATCGGAAATCAAATCCCTTCCCCACTTATTTAAGTGTTCAGATTGCGATTTTAAGCCCCTTTGACGCAACCGTAAAATCAAATGAATTTACTTGCAGTTTTACGAACACCATCGCAAAGGGCATAAAGTTCAGTATTTCAGTAGATAAGCCCCTGCCGCAAGGCACTGGCAACGGCATGTTCTACCGAAGAAGCATCCAGCTTTCGGCAAATGGAATTCATCAGATATTGAACTGTGCGTGTGGAAAGACCAAGATTTCCGGCCACATGCGCCACACGATTTCCTTCGGAGACTGCATGAAGCACCTGCTTTTCCAGAGATGTCATCGTGGTTTCAGTGTTGTCCTGCGGCCTGAACACCAAAGACAGGCGTTCATGCATCTGGATCATCAACAAATTAAGTTGATCAAGCTCGTCACGTTCCGGCCTTTTTCGAGCGCCAGCAAAGCCGACGATACGAATCTTGTCCCACAGGCCAAAGCCTGGAAAATTCACACCCATGGTCAGCCGTGATTCCGTAAACAGCTTAACGGCCGCATCGCTCAACATGGCGCGCTTGCTGTATTCCTCCATAAACCACGGCACAGGCATAAGCCGCGACAGAGAATCAATGAAGATCTTGTCTTCGAAGTCAGGCACGGTTGCCTTCAACCGTGACAGAAACAGATCCGTGAAATTGGAAAACCGGTGCGATTCTTCAAAGGCCAAGCCGCTCGCCTTCGGTCGGTCGAACACATAATAGGCGCGGAAACCAAACAGCCACTGTACGTCGGAAAGCACCTTCGCGGCCTGTTCAGCTGACGATACCCGGTTGGTTCTCAGTACGATATCTGCCCAGTCAGTGCTGCCTATCGTCAAGATATCACGCGGCCTGTCGCCGTGAATGCGCCCGGTCTTGTCCGGACGCCAAGAGAGAGAAGGGAGAGATCACCCTTCATTATCAAGCATTTCACGAACCGCAACGGCCAGCTGTTTCAAGGAGAACGGTTTGGGAAGGAAGCCGAACTTGGCATCCTCAGGCAGATTTTTGGCAAACGCGTCTTCTGCGTAACCGGACACAAAGATGAACTTCATGTCTGGATAGTTCTTGCGCAGTTCACGCAGCAACGACGGGCCGTCCATTTCCGGCATGACAACGTCGGAGACGACGATATCAACCTTGCCTTCCAGCTCTTCCATCACATCCAGCGCCTCGATGCCGGAACCTGCCTCATGCACCGTGTAACCACGGGTTTCCAGCATACGCTTTCCACCACGGCGAACTGCCTCTTCGTCTTCCACCAGAAGAACGACAGCAGACTTGCCGGTCAGGTCAACATCGTCATTCTTGGCAGCTGTGGCTGGTGCTGCGCCGAGTAGTTTTTTATCGCCAGCGGCAGCGGCGACTTCAGGATCAACGGCAACAACCTCAACGATGTGGCGTGGCAGGAAGATGCGGAATGCCGTGCCCTTGCCCACTTCCGATTCGGGGTAGATGTAACCGCCGGATTGTTTGACGATGCCATAGACCATCGACAGGCCAAGACCGGTACCCTTGCCAACATCCTTGGTGGTGAAAAACGGCTCGAAAATCTTGTCCATGATTTCAGGCGCAATACCGGTGCCGGTATCGGACACTTCAATCATCACCAGTTCTTCGATTGGAATGTCTGGCCGGTTCAGCGCGGCAGCATCTTCAGTGCTGACATTGCGCGTCTTGATGCGAATGGTACCGCCGCTTGGCATGGCATCACGCGCATTGACGCACAGGTTGATCAGCACCTGCTCGAACTGCGACAGGTCGGTTTTGACCGACCACAGGTCACGGCCGTAATCGACCTCGAGTTTGACATTGGTGCCGGAAATCAGCCGGTCGACCAACATGCGCAGGTCACCGACGACATCGGTCATGTTCAACACGGCTGGACGCATGGTCTGCTTGCGCGAGAAAGCCAGCAACTGGCGCACCAGCACGGCTGCACGGTTGGCGTTGCGCTTGATTTCCATCAGGTCGGCAAAGGAGGCGTCGGCTGGACGCGCCTGCAACAAAAGATGGTCAGACGACAGCAGGATGGCGGTCAGCACGTTGTTGAAGTCGTGCGCGATGCCACCGGCCAGCGTACCGACTGCGTTCATCTTCTGGGTCTGTGCCATCTGGGTTTCGAGCGCTTTTTGCTCTGTCACCTCGATGGCATAAACGATGGCGACCTCTTCAGGCGCCTCCTCATTCTGGTCGATAACCGCATTCACGTAATAGCGGAAATGGCGGCCTTCTTCGCCCGGATGACGAGAATCAAAGGGTGCAATATCGCCCTGACGGTCACGGGCTGCTTCCAGCGCATGTGCCAGATGGCCCTTTTCATTGTCGTGGATGACCTTTTCAAACGGAATGCCGCGGTCAACATCATCACGACTGACCACCGACGAGAACAGTTTGAGGAACGGCGCATTGGTGCGCAGAATGCGGCCCTGTCCGTCCAGCGAGGCGATAGCCATTGGCGTGTTGTTGAAAAAGCGGGTGAAGCGCATGGCCGAGGCTGAACGATCATCGCTTTCGACATTGGTGCGCATCAGCACGATGGTGCGGCTTTCGCCGATAGAACCATCGCGGGCGGCGGACACCTTGTGCACAAGGCGAACCGGTACGCTCTGGCCATTGGCCTTGCGCATGTCCAGATCAACCGTTTCGGTGCGTGACTGGCCAGCCGACGGCTTGACCGATTGCAGCAAAGCCATGCCCTCGCCCGCCACAATATCGGACACGGTCATTGAACCCGGCGCAAACTGGGCAAGGTCGATACCCAGCCATTCGGCCAGCGTGGCGTTGAGGTAGATAATCTCACCCTTTTTACCGGCCGAGAAGAAACCTGATGGTGCGTGGTCGAGATAATCGATGGCATTTTGCAGCTCGCGGAAAAATCTTTCCTGATCTTCACGCTCGGCGGTGATGTCGATGATCTGGAACACGTGCAACGCATCGCCACTGGCCTCGATCAACAGACGGGCTTTCAGGCGGTACCAATGTGGGCCGGATGACGTCGTGCCATCACCGATCGATTTCAGCAGCCGGAATTCTTCGTGGCCGCTCTGGCCTTCGCGCAGTTTGTTGATCAGCCGGTACAGTGCTTCGGTCGATTCGCGATTGCGCGACAGCAGCGTCTCAAGGCTCTGGATATCCATGGCCTTGACCGCGCCGGTCATCTGGCAATAGGCGCTGTTGGCATAAACGATGCGGCCCTTGGGGTCGGTGACGATAATGCCATCCGGATGGCTTGCCAGGAAGCGTCTTGCCAACACGTCGGAGCGCGACTGCGGCATGACCTCGATAAAACCGATGATCGACGACACCAGGAAAAATATGCCGACCATGGCGAGCACGCCAAGAATGCCGAGCACGATCTCGTTTTCGAGAGAATCTTTGAAATAGACGAAAGCCACTGCAGCGGCCACCAGAATGACCGCAAGGAAAAGTATTCGTACAACCGTTCCTGAACGGGCTTGCCTGTCCATCAATGGCAGGTCGTCATTTTCGCTGGCCTGGCCCACCCGTGTCATCTCAACCTCGTATTCTTGCAGCTCATTTCCGTGAAACACACGGAATCGCCCACCTCTTGCCCTTGTAGCAAGTTAACCAGCCAGCCAAAAGCTATGCTGCGACATAACCACCATCAAACCATCAAGAAATTGAAGGAAATCACCACAGATTAGTGCGTGTATACGGAATGATTTGCTCCGCAGGTTAGATATAATCCGGGACAACAGCGATAAAATCTTGTCAGCGACTTAAAAAAATCGTCTTTTTGAGCAACTTAGCGGATAATGTAACATCCGTTTATAAGGATTTGTCCGCTTTCGAATTTTAGAAAGACGCAACTATCATGGATATGGTGAACGAGGCCCTCGGCTCGTACGGAAACAATCTCATTATTGCTGTCGTCGGTGTTGGCGTTGCATTAATCGGTCTTGCTATCGTCCTGTGGCTGATAAAGCGGCGCGGCGGCTCTTCCCCCTTCATTCGTGGCGGCAGAAATCGCCAGCCGCGCTTGCAGGTGCTGGATGCGGCAGCTGTCGATGCGCGCCGCAGGCTGGTTCTGGTGCGCCGGGACAATGTCGAACATCTTGTGATGATTGGCGGCCCGACCGATATCGTCATTGAAAGTGGCATTGGCGCCATTCCGGTTCTGACGCCGGTCGATCAGCGTGACAACCTGCTGTCCAGCTCACCTTACGATGATGAGCGGCAAGAGCAGGTTGAAAAGCGCGAGACCCCGCGCACGATTTCGCAGACCCGTGAAGTGACCCATGAGCAGCCGGTCAAGGCCGCGCCAATCGTGACCCCTGCCCCTGTAGCAGCACCGGTTGTGCCGCCTGCGCCTACTCCGGCTCCGGCACCCGTCATCACGCCGCCACCGGTCGTTTCCTCTGCACCGGCTTCAGCGCCTGCACCTGTCATCACACCACCACCTGTAGTGCCGCCGATCATCACGCCGGCCGCCCCTGCTGTTGCTCCGACAGTAGCAACGCCATCCGTGACCAGGGAACCATCCGTTACAAGACCGGCACCATCGGTTGAACCTGCGTCCGAGGCGCCACGCCCACTGCGCCAGGAGCCACCCGTTGTTGCGCCTGCCAGCGCGCCGCCCGTATCTGCAGTCCAGTCGCCAATTACTCAGCCTGCCAACCAAGCTGCGCCATCTCCGGCTGCTCCACCGGTTGCTGGCCCTATTGCACCGTCGGTCATCGACAGACCGCCAGTGGTGGTTGCCGCAGCCCCCGTGGCTGCCGCCGTTGCAACACCACCCGATGTCGTGCCGCCGATCAAGCCAGCAGCTGTCACAACAGCGGTGGAGCCTCCACCGATCCTGCAGACGTCGCCCTATACGCTCGATGAGATCAATGCCGGCGATATCCTGGAATCGGCCCGCAATCGGGTTCTGCCAAACCGCGAAACTGTTGAACCGCCCATCAAGCCGGTCGCACCCGCCCCTGAGCCAACTCTGTCGAACGAGGCTCTGAGCAGCGACTTTGAAAAGTTCCTGGAAGCGGAAATCGCCAAGAGCGCTCCTGCTGCCGAGCAAGGTTTTGCGCAGGTTGCCAGCACACAGCAGCAACCACGCCGTGATCCTTCTGCCCCGCCAATTTCCGGCGCCTCGACCGAAAACGAGATCCAGAAGGAAATGGCGCGCATCTTCGGCGAAATGTCCGTGACACGCGATCGGTAATAACGGGCCACAATCGGCCACCAGCAGACATGAAAAAAGGCGCGTAAAACGCGCCTTTTTTATTGGTCAGTTGAAACTCATCAGGCTTTCACCGTTTGAGATCACTCGTCGCGATAAACTTTCTCGCGACGTTCATGGCGTTCCTGAGCTTCGATGGAAAGCGTTGCGATTGGGCGGGCATCAAGCCGTTTCAAGCCAATAGGCTCACCGGTTTCTTCACAGTAACCGTATGTTCCCTCGTCAATACGCTGCAAGGCAGCATCGATTTTGGAAATAAGCTTGCGCTGCCTGTCTCTTGCTCTCAGTTCGATGGCGCGGTCTGTTTCCGAAGAGGCGCGATCAGCAATGTCAGGATGGTTTGCACTTTCTTCCGCGAGATGACCAAGGGTCTCTTTTGCTTCGCGAAGGATGTCATTTTTCCAACCAATCAGTTTCGCACGAAAGTACGCGCGCTGATTGGCATTCATGAACTCATCATTCTCAGAGAGCACATAGTCACTAAGATCGATCTTCTCACTCAACGCGATTCTCCTCGAAGAACATCTCTTATGCGGCGGTGTATACTCCAAGGACCTATGGTGATTCAAGCCTTCTGAGAGGTTTTAAGGCATTTTTAAAGTTGTCACAAAAATCAGCTAAATGTCCATTTTTTAATCCCTTTTACAATCCGTGAATAGCCAGCGTCAAAACACTGATTGCATTCGCGTATTCCTTGAGGACACTTGAGGCAAAGCAGTCTATTCTTCAAAAACCGGAATTTTACAGAATGGAATCTCAACAGATGGCGCTGCACTCTACTTCCGTCAACCGTGTCTATCTGCTTCGTCACGCCCATTCAGGCATGGCAAATCCGGGCCAGGGAGATTTCGACAGAACGCTTGATGACAGAGGTTATGCGGAAGCGGAAATCGTTGCGGACAAGGCGGCTGACAAGGGTTATCGCCCGCAGGTCATCCTGTGCTCAACGGCTGTACGCTGCCGCCAGACAAGCGATGCGATCCGCCGTTCGCTGCCGGGTGAGCCGGAGATTACCTTCATCGATGAAATGTATAATGCCAGCGAACAAACGTATCTCGACCTGATTTCCTCACAAAGCGAAAGTCAATCAGTGATGTTGATCGGCCATAATCCAACTATTGCCGACCTCCTGGAATCACTGGTTGGCGAAGATGATTTCCACAGCCATTTACCGTCAGGTTTCCCTACCGCCGGCCTTGCGGTGCTCAGTTGTGATGCCAGCGACGAGGCATCGCCGCTGAAGTGGAAAGTTGTAGATTTTATTGCGCCATAAAAGCCGCGGCCGCCATCGGCCCGGTATATTTCTGTTTTCCAGCCACTTTTTTAAGCACCAATCCTTCTTATATTCGTGGAGAAATTTCTAATTTTAATGGGATAATTGCTCTTGCCCCCATCGCTTTCATCGATAACAGACGGCGCGCTGATCGCATTTGACAATCTTTATGACCGGGCAAGTTCCTTGACGCATCCCACATTGCGGCTCGGAGTGACCGGTCTTTCGCGTGCCGGCAAGACGGTTTTTATCTCCTCACTGGTGCATAATCTGCTGAATGGCGGCCGCCTGCCGCTGTTTGAACCGGTGCGATCGGGCCGTGTGTCCTCCATCCGCCTGGAACCACAGCCTGACGACGCCATTCCGCGCTTTCAGTATGAAGACCACATCCAGGCGCTGGTGCGCGACCGCAGCTGGCCTGATTCGACCCGCGCCATTTCCGAGCTTCGCATTACCATTGATTACCAGAGCGCCAGCGGCTGGGGTCGCTGGTTGTCGCCCGGCCAGTTGTCGATCGACATTATCGACTATCCCGGCGAATGGCTGCTGGACCTGCCGCTTTTGGAGCGCGACTACAACACGTTCAGCAATGAGACTGTCGAATTGGCCGGAACCGGCGTGCGGGCAGAGCTGGCCCGTGACTGGCTGGAGTATGCCGCCACTCTCGACGTGAATGCACCGGCCGATGAAATGACCGCCAAGAAACTGGCAGAACATTTCAGCGGCTATCTGCGGGCCTGCAAATCCGATGAGAGGTCGCTGTCCACCCTGCCGCCCGGCCGTTTCCTGATGCCGGGTGATCTTGAGGGATCACCTGCCCTGACTTTTGCGCCGCTGCCGGGCCTGACAGATGAAAAAGCCCCCAAAGGCTCACTGCGCGCCATGATGGAGCGCCGTTACGACGCTTATAAAAACATCGTGGTGAAACCGTTCTTCCGTGAACACTTTGCCCGCCTTGACCGCCAGATCGTGCTGATCGATGCGCTGCAGGCCGTCAATCGCGGTCAGGAGGCGTTGCAGGACCTTGAGCGGGCGCTGGGCGATGTGCTGGCCTGCTTCCGTCCCGGCACCAATACGCTGCTGTCGTCGCTTCTGGGGCGGCGCATCGACAAGGTTCTGGTGGCTGCCACCAAGGCCGACCATCTGCACCATGAAAGCCATGACCGGCTGGAAAGCCTGACGCGCCGACTGGTGGACCGCGCCATTACCCGCATTGGCATGAGCGGTGCCGGCATTGACGTGATGGCGCTGGCCTCGGTGCGCGCAACGCGTGAGGCAACGGTCAAACAGGATGGCCACACCCTGCCGGTGATCGTCGGCACGCCGATATCAGGTGAAAGCATCAATGGCGAAATATTCGACGGCAACCGCGCCACGGCAATCTTTCCCGGTGACCTGCCGGAAAATCCCGAACCGCTATTTGCCGCTGATAATAGCGACGGCATGCCCGACATCAATTTTGTTCGGTTCCGGCCGCCGCAAATCGAAGAAACTGGCGGTGGCATCAAGCTCTCGGTTCCCCATATCCGGCTTGACCGTGCCATGCAGTTCCTTTTCGGAGACAGGCTCGCATGACCAATTCCAACAATGATGGCCCCACACCAGGCAAAAGACGCCCCGAGGCATTTTCGCTCGACACGGAAAAACAGCAGCAGCCGCCAGTGCGTCGCCTGCCGCAGGCCTTTGCTGGCGAGATTGCCATAACACCTGACGAGGATGATCCGTTTCTGGGCGGCGTGGATGCAGGCCTTGCGCCGCCGGTTGCCGAACCGCGCCCGCACCGGTTCTCCTTCGGCAAGCTGGCAATTGGCGCTTTCGGTTTCCTGTTGTCGCTGGCGCTTGGCCTGTGGGCCGACCAGCTGATCCGTGATCTGTTCACCCGCGCCGACTGGCTGGGTTACACCGCCATCACCGCCGTGGCGATTGCCGTTCTGGCGCTGCTGGTGATCGTGGCCCGCGAGGTGGCCGGCATATGGCGGCTTAACGCCGTGCAATCGCTCAAAGTCGAGGCTGAACAGGCCGCGCTGGAGCGCAAGGCAACCGCTGCGAAAGCTGTTGTCGCCAAGCTAGAAAACATCCTGTCGCACCGCGCCGAAACAGCCAAAGGCCGCGCGGCGCTGAAGGCAACGCAGGACGATATTATCGACGGTCCGCATCTGCTGGATTTTGCCGAGCGCGAATTGCTGACACCCATCGACCGACAGGCGCGTGCGCTTATTCTCAACGCCTCCAAGCGCGTGTCGATCGTTACCGCCGTCAGCCCACGCGCCATTGTCGACCTGGCCTATGTGCTGTTTGAAGTGGTGCGGCTTGTCCGTTCCATGGCCGAGCTTTATGGCGGCCGCCCCGGCTCGATTGGCATGATGCGCCTGCTGCGGGATGTCATTGCACATCTGGCTGTCACCGGTTCAATTGCGGTCGGTGACGGGCTGGCTCAACAGGTTCTGGGCCATGGACTGGCCTCCAAACTCTCGGCCCGGCTCGGTGAAGGCATGATCAACGGGCTGATGACCGCCCGCATCGGTATTGCCGCCATGGATCTGTGCCGCCCGCTGCCATTCCGCGCCTTGAAGCGGCCCGGCATCAGCGATTTCATCTCGGATTTACGGCCTGATCTGAAGGGTCAGGCCTGAGGCAAAAGGTGTAAATTCCACCCCTGCCTACATAGGGTTGAAGCCGCGAAAAGGCGCTTCAAAACTTACCAACCTGTCAATTCCTCACCCGAAATAAACCAAACATTAACCATTCCCGCAATACATTAGCCCCATCAAATCGAGGCATTTTCGCCAAGGAAAGTATCATGTATTCGCGCTTCTTTTCGGTCGTGTGCGGATTTGCCGCTGTTGTGCCGCTTGCATTTTCAATGACGCCGAGCGCTGCCAATGCAGCCTCTGCTGATGACGTTTTCTTCTCGTCGGTCGCCGGCTCCTGGAAGGGGCCGGGCGAGATTGTTGCCGGCAAATACAAGGGCACCAAGTTTACCTGTGATCTGGTGGGCGAACCTGCTGACGGCAAGGAAACCGGCATCAAGCTGGGTGGCACCTGCCGCGTTGGCGTATTCAAGCAGCCTATGTCGGCCACCATTACCCGCAGCGGCAATGGTTACACCGGCAAGTTCCTTGACGGCGCTGAAGGCAAGGGTCTGGACATCGTGTCCGGTCAGGTTTCCGGCGACAAGGTTGTGGTTGGCATCAACCGCTCAAAGCTGAACGGGGCCATGGTTGCCCGCGTACAGAACGGCAATTCCATGAACATCACCATTTCGGTGAAGGTAGCAGACCAGATGGTTCCGGTTATCGGCCTGACACTGGCACGCGACATTGACCAGATTGCTGTCGGCTCTATCAAGAAATAAGCCGAACCAATTCTGACGCCCCCTTTAAACCCGCCACCAGAGCGGGTTTTTATTTGCCTCGACAATGCCCTCAGCACTGAGACCGGACAGCCACTGCGACACGGCCCTGCCCTTTATCACCATATCAGCGGCAATATCGGCAAGCGGCACCATAACGAAGGCGCGCTCGGTCATGCGTGGATGCGGAATTTCAATCCGCTCCGATTGCAGTGTCACATCACCATAGGCCAACACATCGATATCGATGGTGCGCGGGCCCCAGCGCTCAATACGCACACGTTTCATGCCGCGCTCTATCTCAAGGCAACGATCAAGAAGCGCCAGCGGCTGCAAGCGTGTTTTGACTAGCGCACAACAATTGTAAAAATCGGCCTGATCGGTTTTGCCCCATGGCGGTGTGCGATAAAGTTTCGACACGGCCAGCACGCCACAATCGGCGTCCTCGTCAATCAGTTTCAGCGCCTGTGCCATACTGGCTTGCGGGTCACCGAGATTGCCGCCTAGCCCAAGGGCTGCAATGGTCCATTCCATGTCAGGCATGTTGTTCTACACTGACCTGCGCATAGTCGAGAATGCCGGGAACCGGCGCTGACGGTTTGCGCACCGTGATGTTGACGCGCACGATCTGCGGGTAACGCTGGCGTAGCGCAGACGCGATATCATTGGCCAGCGCCTCGATGAGATAACGGCGCTTGCCAATGACGATCTTTTCGATGACGGCAAAGGCCACGCCATAATCGACGGTGTTGTCGATATTGTCGGTCTCCAGCGCATCGCCAGCCTCGACCTCCATTTCCGCATCGACGAAGAACCGCTGACCCAGCGCCTCTTCCTGATCAAGCACACCATGGCGCGCAAAGAAGGAGCAATTTTTCAAAAGGATTGTGTAGCGGCTCATTCTTCTTCTCCTGATTGGACCTTGCGCGCAGCAAGCATTGCATCTGCCATCGCCAGCGCGTCACGGTTGACGGCAACATTGTGAACGCGAAACACCACCGCACCTGCCACGCGCAGCAAGGCGGTGGTGGCGGCGGTACCGGCGTCGCGGTCGCTGGCGACCTCCCGCCCGGTGACAGCGCCAATAAAACGTTTGCGCGATGTGCCGGCCAGAATCGGCAGGCCAAGCGCCTGCAACTCACCAAACCTTGCCATCAGCGCCATATTCTCCTCGGTGTTCTTGGCAAAACCAAAACCGGGGTCCAGCATGATGGCATCGCGGTTTATGCCTGCCTTTTCAGCGGATTGTAGCGATTGTTTCAGAAAATGAATCTGGTCATCAATCACGTCAGCCAGCTTCTGGCGCTCACGTCCTGTGTGCATGATGCAGACACCGGCGCCGGTCTCCGCGACCACTGAGGCCATATCAGGATCCTTCTGCAGCCCCCAGACATCATTGATGATATGGGCACCGGCCGCAACGGCAAGGCGAGCCGTTTCAGCCCGGTAGGTATCGATGGACAGCAGTGCATCGGTTTCTTGTGCCAGCTTTTCAATCAGTGGCAACACCCTGTCCTGCTCTTCTGCAGCGCCAACGACACTGGCATCCGGACGGGTGGATTCGCCACCGATATCGATGATGTCGGCGCCTTGCGACAGGCAGATCATGGCATGACTGAAGGCGGCATCCACTGTGTTGAATTGGCCACCATCGGAGAAGGAATCCGGCGTAGCATTGACGATGGCCATAATACGGCCACGCCTATCCAGTTTCAGGCTTCGGCCATGAGCGGCTTGCCACACCTTGTTGTTGGCTGTTATCACCACAGTCAGGACCTTTCGATATTACAAAGAGTCACGCCAATTTGTATTGTATCACCTCCGCCTATGCAGCAATCGTTTCACGAGTTCAACCGGCAGTCTGGCACATGAATTTTATACCCGGTCTCATGCGTGCAGTTGCCGCATCTGCTTTTCTGTTTGCATTCACGCATTCAACACAGGCGGAAACCCAGTTTCAGAAATCGATCTCCTACTTCCAGATCGGGGGCAAAACTGCGGCAGATCTCGACCGTGAACTGTCCAATCGCGGCCCACTGACACAATCCACCGGTGCCAGACATCCCGGCGCCACCGAAATCAAATTCGGCGGTGAGCTGACCTATGTGGAAAAAGACGGCCGCTGCAATATCGGCGAAGTGAAGGTCACCCTGCACACCAAGATATTGCTGCCGCGCTGGAAAAACCGCGCACGCACCAGCGCCGATCTGGCGCTGATCTGGGACACGCTGTCGGCAGATATCAAGAGGCATGAAGAACGCCACGCCGAGATTTCCCGCAGCTATGGCCGGATGCTGGAAAAAAGATTGAAAGGTCTTCGCCCGCAAAAGACCTGTGAAGCACTGCAAGCCCAAGTGGCTGACACAACGCAGAAGGTCATGGCCGAACATGACAGCGACCAGCAGCGTTTTGACCGTATCGAAAGCAAGAACTTCGATGCACGCATGATGCGCCTGCTCAGCCACCGCCTCAAGGCACGTGAGAACTAAAGCGACGGTTTGCCCTTGAACGGTTGGGCTGTTTTTCCGCGGGCCGCGCCTCATCCATCCCTAATACCTGTGCCCTGTCCAGTCAGCCCAAGACCTTTGGCCGAACAGACTCTTTTGTCGCGCAGACGCGCTCCGCTGGCTGCCCACAGCAAGCACAAGGCATGAGGAGCGTTTGTGGAGGACGCTTTCGTCCATTGTTCGACCTCACACATTCCCGAACATCCGAACGCGCAGCGCATGTGCAAATGGCCTGGATCCCCGCCTCAAGGGCGAGGATGACGCTGGCGAGGTTTGGCCCTGCCATGCCAAAACATTGCTTATGACGCCTCCCTTGGCGCTTTGACAGCCCAACTAACCGCTGGCACCGCGCGGCTGCATCAATGTGCGTTCGGCAACAAACTTCCGTTACGTGATGTTTTCTCGTGATTTGGCCCGGCGATGGCCGTCAAGGCCGCCCGGCCAACCCTGCTCACCTAAGGTTGATCCCACGCTTTTATGATTGATTTCTTGGCGTGGCGAATCAGTGTTTTTAATTATAAAAAACTTAAATACGGAGTGGGAAAGACTTCAGATTTCAATGGATTAGGGTCGCGCCAACATGTGGTTATGCGATACCCATCCGTTCGGCAAATTTCCAAGTTGTTAGCAGCATTCGAGTTCCCTGGCGTGTCCATAGAACCACAGGTGTCATCCTCCCTCGCCTCGTGGCGGCATGCCCGCCTGGCCTCGCTCTTCATGCGGAGAGCGAGGCTTTTTTTGACCGAAACCGAATTCGGAAAATGACCGGTGCGTTTGTTGGCAGATGGTGCCTGTAACGGGTGCCGGCAGCCGGCAATATCAGCCCTGACGCTCAGGCACGTGTACGATGAGGCCATCCAGCTCGGCGCTCATCTTGATCTGACAGGACAGACGCGAGGTTGGACGCACGTCGAATGCAAAGTCCAGCATGTCCTCTTCCATCGCTTCTGGCGGGCCGACACGTTCGGCCCATTCATCATCGACATAGACATGACAGGTAGCACAGGCACAGGCACCGCCACATTCGGCGTCAATGCCAGGAACAGAATTGCGCACGGCATTTTCCATAACGGTGGAACCGTCTGCAACATCAAGGTCAATGGTCGCGCCGTCGAAAGCAACGATTGTCAGTATTGTCATGTCAGAAATCCAGAAATTGCGGGTTATCGTTTGTTCCACACATAGAAAGCCAAGACCCAAATGGCAACATCGATGGGGCATTCCTTTGCGTTGGAACGCCCAAGGCTTGAGGATTTTACCCCCTGCACAAACAAAAACCGCCCCGGATGGGGCGGTTTTCAAAGTACGTAAGTGCTTGCTGACTTTTCAGATCAGTTGAAACGACCGGCGGCGTGGGCCAGCATCGTGTAGACCTTGCCGGTGTCAGACGTGAGGTAGGACTGGGTTACAGTGCGGTCACGGTCTGTCTTGGCAACGTCGGCCAGCAGCTTTTCGAAGTCAGCGATGTAACGGTCAACCGCAGTTCTGAACTCCGATTCACGCTCATACTTGCGCTTGATTTCATCAAAGGTCTGTTGACCCTTCAGCGTGTAGAGGCGTCTGGTGAACACGTCGCGCTCACCGCGCTGGTAACGGCGCCACAGGTCTACCGATGCATCGTGGTCAATCGCACGGGCGATATCGACCGACAGGGAATTCAGAGATTCCACCATGTGACGCGGATTGCGGTTGTCGGTGTTGCGCGATGCCTGGCTTGGTGCTGTTTCAGCAGCCGGACGGGTTGCCGGCTGACGGACAGCAGCTGTTGCCTGCTGCGCATTCGGGTCACGTGATGCACCACGCAGCAGATCGCTGATCCAGCCACTGCCCTCACCACGCTGTACGGCCTGGTCAGAGATGGTTGTTGTCTGGACCTGCGGCTTTGCGGTTTCCAGTGGCAGGCTGCCACGCAGACCAGCAGAGGTGCCCAGCACCTGGGCCGGGGTCTGTGGCTGAGGTGCACGCGCTACAGGAGCCGCGACAGCTGGCTGTGGTGCAGGTTCTGCAACACGACGCTCAACCTGTGGGGCGGCCTGCTGTGGCGCCTGTGGAGCCGGCTGCGGGGCTGCAGGGCGTGCGTGGGAGATTTCCATCTGGGTGGCCGAGCGGCCTACCAGCTGCGAAATGTCCTGCAGCGCCTTGATCTGTTCTGCCACGGCGCGACGCATGGCGGCCGCACTTTCCTTGGCTTCTTCCGGCAGATCGAAAGCACCACGCTTCAGTTCTGCACGGGTCGAATCCAGTTCCTTGCGAATGTCCTGGCTGGAGCGACGAATTTCGTCGGTTGCGCCGGAGAAGCGGGTTACCGCCTCTTCGACTGCCAGACGCAGCGTTTCACGGACGTTTGCAGCGGCAGCCGTGGACTTCTCCGTGGCGCTGCCAAGGATGCTGTCGACGTCGGCCAGCGAGGACTGGACGCCAGTGCGAACACGGTCGGCCAGTTCGTCCGAGTACTTGCGAGCGTCCGCAAGTGTCGTTTCGATGGAACGGTTTGCTTCCTGACCGGCAGAGAGCAGCGCGTTGCGCATATTGGCAGCGGCAGACTGGGCACGCTGTTCGGTCTCGTCCAGAGCCTTGCCAACTTCAGAGAACGAAGACGACAGGTTTTCTTTCAGCGTACCGGCAACATTGGCTGCACGTTCTTCCGCATGGCCCATTGTTCCTTCAACGGACGAAACAACGTTGCGCATTGTGGCTTCAATGTCTTCAGAACGCTTGACCAGACTTACGGCCAGGCTGCGCAGGGTATCCTGACGCTCTTCCAGTGTGCCAACCAGGCTGGACTGGGCCGCGCCAAGCAGATCGGATGCCTGCGACAGCATCTTGGAGTGCTCTTCGAAGCGGCCAACGATACCGGCCACCTGCGACAGTGTCTGGCCGGAAATGTTCGATAGACGGTCGATCTTTCCTTCCAGCAGACGGCTGGAGCTGGACACCATGTCGGCAGCCTGCGAGGCGGTTTCGGCAAAACGGTTCGCCGTCTGACCGAGCGACTGGTCGGCCGCGTTGAAGTCTACCGAGGCCTTGCTGACCGCAGCATTGAGATCACCAACCGTCTGTTCAACGCGGTTGACGATTTCTGCATTGGTGGCCGACAGGGTTTCAACACCCTCACGGGCAGCCGTTGCGATGCGGTGGGCAGCTTCCTGACCGATATTGGCATATTGGTCGACGACCGGACGGGCCTTTTCTTCGATCAGGCGCGACAGTTCTGCCGAACGGCTGGCCAGCATCGAGTTCAGTTCGCGGGTGCGCTCATCCAGCGTCGTGCGGATGGAGTCGCCACGGGCACCAAGTGCTGCCTCAACCTGCGACAGGCTCTGGGCAATGGTGTCGGCCTGCGAACGGACCACGGTTTCTGCTTCGGCAACCTTGTTGACGATGACATTGCCAGCTTCGGAGAAGGTCTGGGCAACGGCAGCAGCCTGCGAGGACAAGCGGTTCTGCGCATCCGAAATACGGTTGATGATATCGCCAGACCGGTTTTCGATGGCCTGTGTGAACTCAGCATTACGAGCCTGCACCTGCTGGGCAAAGTCGCTGCTGGTTCTGGCCAGCAGTTCTGCCGAGCGCTGCGCTTCGCCGTCGATGTTCTGCGTGGCGGCAGAGACCGTGTCACGCAGGGTCGAGGCAAACTCGCTACCGGTTCTGGCCAGAAGTTCTGCCGAGCGCTGGGCTTCGCCACCGATGTCCTGGGTGGCGGTCGAGACCGTGTCACGCAGGGTCGAGGCAAACTCGCTACCAGTTCTGGCCAGCAGTTCTGCCGAGCGCTGGGCTTCGCCACCGATGTCCTGGGTGGCGGTCGAGACCGTGTCACGCAGGGTCGAGGCAAACTCGCTACCGGTTCTGGCCAGCAGTTCTGCCGAGCGCTGGGCTTCGCCATCCATGTTCTGGGTGGTGGTGGAAACCGTGTCACGCAGGGTCGAGGCAAACTCGCTGCCGGTTCTGGCCAGAAGTTCAGCAGAACGCAGTGCTTCACCGTCCATGCTCTGGGTGGCCGAGGTCACTGCTTCACGCAGGGTCATGGCAAGGCCTGTGGCCTTTTCACCGATCGTGCGGTTGACGTTTTCAAGACCGATGTTCAGCGCGCGGTCCATGGTGCCAAGGCGCTCGTCGATGGTCGACGAAATGCGATCGGCAACTTCGCTGCCAGCGCTGACGAATTCCTGCGACCGGGTGCCGAGCGTCTCGGAGATGCGGGCATTGGCCTCATCAATCGTTGCGCTGACATTGTGCAGGTCTGTCTTGATGCGGTGCTGGAAGCCGTCAAGCGACTGGCCAAGACGGGCTTCGGTTTCACCGAGCTGGCCAGCAACGCCGCTGACCGACTGGTCGATGCGCGAAGACAGGCTGTCTGCAGCGGAGCTGATGTCCCCTGCCGCATCGCTGATCTTGCCAGCGATTTCACCAATGCCGTTGCGCAGTCTTGCTTCAAGATCGGCGCTGCTAGAGGCGATAACGCGCTGCAGGGCTTCCTGCTGACCTTCCAGAGACATTTCCAGCATGCCGGTGCTCGACGCAACGCTGGTGCCGATGGATACGGCCTGATCGGACAACATCTCGTTCAGCTTGTCGCCGGCAGATGTCAAAGTCTGCTCGATATCGGCGTGACGCTTCTCGAAGGTGTTCTTGATCTGCTCGTGCGACGCGGTGAGGCTGTGCTCGAGACGCGAGACACCAGTTTCCAGCGTGCCGGCAAACTTGTCGGTGCCGCCGTCGATGGCGTTTTCGATACGGTTGGCTGCACCCGTCACGCTGTTTTCGATCAGGTAGGCAGCATCGCTGACCTTGCTGTCGATGAGGTGGGCCGCAGAACCGACGGTGTTTTCGATATGGGCAGCGTTACGGCCGAGTGTTTCAGCAATAACAGCCGACTTGTCGTCGAGCGTGTTGACCAGGCGATGTTCGATGCCGGTGACAACATTGCTGATCTCGTTGACCTTGCCGGACAGCATGCCGGAAATATTGGCCGAAGATCCCTCAAGCGTGTCGGCAAGACGCTGCTCGACGTTGATGACCGAACCGGAGATGACAGCGGCGCGCTCTTCCAGAGAACCGAGGATTGCCGAAGACGTCTGCTCGAGAGACGACGTCAGGCGGTGTTCGACACCGGCAACCGCGTTTTCGAGGTAGGTCGTCTTGTTATCCAGCGCCGTGGAAATCGACGACGACGCGCCATCCAGCGTGCTGGCAATGCGCTGTTCAGCGTCAGATACCGTCTCTGCAAAGATCGATGTGCGGGTTTCCAGCGACATGGCGATCGACATGGAGGCGTCATCAAGCTTGTTGGCCAGACGCTGTTCGACATCCGAAACGGCGTCGGTCAGGTAAGCCGCGCGGCTTTCCAACGTGTTGGTGATCGAAGACGATGCACCCTCAAGCGTGCTGGCCAGACGCTGTTCAACATCCGTGACGGCATCCGTAAGGTGAGCCGTGCGGCTTTCCAACGCGCTGGTAATCGAAGTCGAGGCGCCATCCAGTGTCGAGGCAAGGCGCTGCTCGGCATCCGAGACGGCGTCGGCCAGGAAGGATGTGCGGTTTTCCAGCGACAGCTGCATCGACATGGATGCGTCGTCCAGCTTGTTCGACAGGCGCTGTTCGGCGTCGGCAACCGCTTCGGTCAGGTAGGCCGTGCGGCTTTCCAGAGCGTTGGTCATCGAAGACGAAGCACCATCCAGTGTCGAGGCAATGCGCTGCTGGGCATCAGACACGGTATCCGCGAGGAACGAGGTGCGGCTTTCCAGCGACAGCGAAATCGCCATGGAAGCATCATCCAGCGTGTTGGACAGGCGCTCTTCAACACCGGCCACTGCGCTGGTGATGTAGTTGGCCTTCTCTTCCAGTGTCTCGGCAATGGCTGTGGAGCGACCTTCGAGAGCAGCAGCAAGACGCTGTTCGATATCGGCAACAGCATTGGTAATTTCTGCGGCCTTGGCATCGAGAATTTCAGCCATGCGCTCTGGAGCGCCAGACAGCGAGTTGGTGATGGATTCGGAGCGGTGTGCAAGCGTTTCATCAAAACGGTTCTGGCTGGCAGACAGGGCATTGAACAATGCACCGCTGCGCTCTGCCATGATGCTGTCGATACGTTCATGCGTATCGCCAAGCGCCGTGGTGATTTCCTGGGTGCGCGATGCAACGGCATTGGTCAGTTCGCGGCTACGCTCATCAAGAGCGTTTTCGAGCATTTCCTGACCGGTACCGAGTGCCGTCGCCAGGGCGAAGGACTGGTCTGTCAGGGCAGAGCCGAGACGATCAATGCTGGAGCTCAAGATACCGTCGATGGCATCGGAACCGCCGGCAACAGCCTCGTTGATCCGGGCAAGGCTTTCCATAAGCTTGCTGTCGAGCGAACCGGCGCGACGATCAAACGCGCTGGCAAATTCTGCAACGCGCTCGTCAAAGGCCGAGTTGACCTGACCAACCGTTGCCTGAAGGCGCTCCTCAAACAGACCCGAACGCAGATCGAGATCCATGATTGCGTCGTCAGCCGTGGACTGCAGGCTCTTGCGGAACGACAGGCCGCGCTCGTCAAGGGTTTCACCCAGCTTGTTGAGAACGGTATCCAGCGAACCGGCAATCGCCTCTTCGCCACGGTTGAGATTATCGGACAATTCCTTGGTGCGCGATGTCAGCACTTCGTTGAGAAGGCGTGTGCGCTCTTCAATCGCGGAATTGAGCTTTTCAGCGCCGGCATCCAGTGTCGAAGCCTGCGTCGCAAACTGCTCCAGCAACACACCGCCCCGGTCCGACATGGTCGAGGTGAGGTTGTGTAGGCGCATGTCGAATTCATTGGCAAGGCTGGTGCCGGATGTGTGCAGCGCCTTGAGCAGATTGTCGGTCTTGGCAGCAATCAGACTGCCCATGGCTTCGGTCGTCACACGCGACTTCTCAAGCAGAGCAGCCGAACGGGTGTCGATCATCGAAGCAAAGGCTTCGCCTGTGGTTGCCAGACGGATGGACAGCTCTTCGCCAGCCAGCGACAGTTCTTCCTTGATCTCGTCCTGCGCACCGATGATCGATGCACGGATGCGCTCGGCGTGGTTGACGATGGCGTCACGCTCCGACGACAATTCGCTGACCAGGCTGCGAACACGCAGTTCATTGTCGGCATAGCTGCGCTCAAGTGCATTCACTTCGGAATGAACGAGCGTTTCCAGCTCTGTTGCACGGGCAATGGTGCGCTCGATGCCCTCATTCATGGCGGAGACTTCACGGCGAACCGCCTGCCCTACCGACATGATGCGATCAGCGGCAACGGTTTCCGGCTCTGCCAGACGAAGGGCAACTTCTGCCATCGAACGGGCCGCGTTACGCAGGTCGCGGGCACGCGCCATCATAATGGCAAAGGCATAGAAAAGAATGACAGGAACAACAATGCCGACAAACACGGCCATGATGCCCGGAATGGCAAACAGTTCGGCCAATGAGCCGGCTTCCCAGATCAGGTTGCCGTAGATGGCCTGACCCAGTGCCAGGCCGCACAGCGCCCAGACAATCGAGAGGATTGTGGCGTTGCGGATGGCAGATGTGATGGATGTGCTTTCCAGCGACTTCAAAAGAGCAACCGGATTGCGCTTGGAACCGTCATTGGCGGCTTCAAGCCCCGATGCTCTGTTCTGTTCAGCGGCAGTACGCGGCGCAGGGTCTGCTACCGGCTTTCTGGACGTGTCGGGCACTTTAGCCTCCGAGGACTTTGGCGTCGATCGTCTCCGAGGCTGTGCATCTGCTTCAGATTTGCCACTCTGGAGGGCATCCTCCAGCGCCTGAAAAGCAGTCTCGTCGATCGAGTCACTGAACTTGTTATTCGCCATGCGGTTACGCCTCGTTACTAATACGCCCGGCCAGATATAACCTCGATCAGTCAGCCGCCTAAGACCGTCCGAGGCATCATGCCTACAGGAAACCCTACCCTTACACGGTAGAATATGTCCCGCTCATTACTATGCACCCCCTATGGCGCACCCCTCATTCACGGAACGAAAATAACATCATTGTGTCATTTCATAAAGTTCCGGCCTGAGCGCACGCACCATAGCAGTATCGTAGTGGCACATTTACGCCCTTGAAACAATTAACGCATTTGCCGCCATCAGGGAATGACCGCCCTTGTTAACAGTTTTTAAATCACATCTTAATCAGCAAGCTCTTGTTTCATATCGATTTAACATAAATTAACCATATCTAAAAAAATCAGCCCGCTTTGTGCCGCATTTTAGGAAGATACCACACTGTCATGTGCGTAAATCCGGCACAGAATATAACAAAATGGGAAACCCATCATGGCAGCGGCAAGTATGGCATTTAGTATGCCGGATAATTTTTCATCCAGTTTTGCGGCCAATTCCAAACCCGTCGACCTCGCCCACCTGGCAAAACAGACCATGGGTGACAAAGATCTCGAAATCGAAATCCTCCAGCTTTTTGCCCGCAACACGCGTGTCATCCTGCATGAACTGGCTGACGCCGATCATGCCAAGATCGTCGCACTGGCCCACCGCCTGAAAGGTTCGGCGGATGCGGTCGGTGCGTTTCGTGTATCGACTGCGGCGAGAGATCTGGAAAGCAACCCTGCCGACAGCAATCTGTTTGCGCAGGTGACAAGCTCGGTCATTGAAGCGGAAAACTTCATTCTCAAGCTCTGCCGCTCTTAACCGAGAGACAGAGCCTGATCGTTTTGTCAGAGAGACTTCAGCGTCCAGTCAACGATCTGTCGCGATACGGCGGCAAATGCGCCATCCAGTGATTTTACGAAGGCAGCATTTGTGGTGCCGGAAGACCGCGTTTCAGCCCTGAACGACTCCTGCGCCTTGATGGTGCCGTTACGGTCATTGAGAATCTTGACCGAAATTTCCACCACCGCGACATTGCCGCCCTTGGTATCGATTTCAAACGAACGGATATCGGTCACGACCTGATAGTCGATGGCCAGGCCCTGCCCCGGACGGCCAACGCCACCCAGCTTGCCGGTGTTTTCAAAGGCTTCAACCAGCTTGGACTGCACCAGCTTTGGCAGGCGATCGCTCCACTGCGAGCTTGCCAGATACTGAACCTCAGATGAGGACAGGCGAACAACGATATTTTCGCTGTCCAGCGTTTTCAGCGCGGTTGGCTCCGGCACCAGAATCTGGCGGTTCTTTAGCGAACGGCCTTCGGTCGATGCCAACGATGACGCGGAAAGGTCGAATGTATCGTTCTTGGCAGCAGTGCCGCAAGCGCTCAACGACATAAGAACAAAGGGAAATGCCAGTACCGCACGGATAGTCGCAGGGCGTATTGCAACAGCCATATTCACATTACCCCTTTGCCACCTTGTACGGAATCATTATCAACGCCGTGTTCTTCCATCATACTGCTTGACGGTTTCACCGCCAAAAAGCAACCTTTGCGGATTACGGTCGAAGTTCATAATCGTATTATTCAACTGATCGACCGTCCGACGGGTGTCTCCAATGAGCGCTTGAACGTCTCGCAGACCTGCACCGGAAAACCGTGCCAGATTATCGGCGATAGGACCAACACGCGCATTCAGGTTATCCGCCACGGCTTTGAACGATGCCAGAGTTTCACGCGCCTTCACAAACAGCGAATTGGCGTCATCGGTTCCAAGCAAGTTGTCGACTTTTATAAGAATTCCGTCAACGCGGTTGGAGGCGGCGTTCAGCTTGCCGGCCATTTCCTGGAAGTCAGCAATGGTCCGATCAATCTGGTCACGGCGCTTGTCAACATCGTCAGCCACGCCCTTGAAGGAGGCAATCGCGCTGCGTGCATCCTTGGTCGCTACCGAAATATCATCAACCGCGGTGCCAACCTTGGCCGGATCTACCGCAGCCAGCAGCGTGTCTGCCCGTTTCAACACGACCTGCGCGTCATCACCGGTTTTTTCAAAGCTTTCGGCGGTACGTTTCACACTCGCCATGAGATCATCGACGTTGCCTGAAGCTCTGGCGACATCGCCGCTGACCTTTTCGGCATTGGCGAGAATAGTGTCGACCTTCTTGGCATCAACGGCACGCACCAGATCTTCCACGGCAGCAAGCGTGCTTTCGAGACGTCCCGACACCGACTTTACGGTGACGGACAGCGAGCTCATGCTTTCCAGGAATTTGTCGATACCATCGGAGTTATCAGCCAGCGCAGTGGAAAATTTCTCGGCATTGCGCACCGTCTGGGTCAACGGACCCCGCGCGTCCTGCACGAAACCCTGCAATTCACCGATCGCATTGTCGGCGCGGGTCAATATCTTGTCGGCGGTTGCCAGAAGGTTGGTCACACTTGACAGATCGGCCGTCAGTTCGGCCGGAAGTCCGGTTTCAAACGCCTTTTGCAAGATACGTTCGTCGGTTTTGCGGCCGCCGGACAGCTCGATATAGGCGGCACCCGTCAGGCCCTGAATTTCCAGAACGGCGCGTGTGCTGGTGAACACCGGTGCCTGTGCCTGAATTTCAGTGAAAGCGATGGAATATTGCGGGTCGTCGGAATCGATCGACAGGCCACGCACCGTACCGACGGGAATACCGTTAAAGCGCACAGGAGAGCCGACCGACAGACCGTTGGCGGAACCGGGAATGCGCACGATCAGCTGGGCCATCGGGCCGCCGCGTCCAAACTCGGCCATCCAGTAGACAAAGCCGAAGGCTGCCGCGACAACGATCAGCGTGAAAATACCGACGATGGTGTAATTTGCCTTGGTTTCCATAGCTTTTGTTACTCCATCGAATTTTCATGCACGTTATTCGGAGACACAACCGCTCTGGCTCTCTTGCCCTTGAAGTATGATTGAACCCAAGGATCGTCGCAGGCGAACATATCCTCAAGTGTACCTTCAACCAAGACCTTCTTGTTGCCGAGAACGGCAATGCGGTCACAGACGGAAAACAGACTGTCGAGGTCGTGGGTCACCATGTAAACGGTCAAACCCAACGTATCACGCAGTTTTGCAATAAGGTTATCGAATTCTGCAGCACCGATCGGATCAAGACCCGAGGTCGGTTCGTCCAGAAACACCAGATCAGGATCAAGCGCCAGTGCCCGAGCAAGAGCCGCACGTTTGATCATGCCGCCGGACAATTCAGACGGATATTTATCAGCGGCATCTGGCTTCAGACCGACCATATCGATCTTCAGGCGTGCGAGCTCATCCATCAGCGACTTTGGCAGATCTAGATATTCGCGCATCGGCAGCTGGATGTTTTCCTTGACCGTCAGGCCGGAAAACAGCGCGCCCTGCTGGAACAGCACTCCAAGTCGTGTGTCGAGCGCCATGCGCTCTTCTTCATTGGCCGTGTCGTAATCGGTGCCCAAAATCTTGATGCTGCCTGAACGGCGCGGTAAAAGCCTCAGCACGGTGCGCATCAGCACCGACTTACCGGCACCGGATGCCCCGACGAAACCGAGAATTTCGCCTCTGTAGACATCAAGGTCGAGATTATCGAGGATCAACTTATCGCCAAAACCAACCGTCAGTCCCTCCACGGAGAGAACGACTTCGCGATCCTGTTTTTTGCTGTCGTTTTTCTGGATGTCGATTTTCTTGACGTCGTTGTTGTCTGCCACGGCCATCCCCTTAAAAATCAATCGCCGCGTAGAAGATGGCAAAAAGCCCGTCTACGAGGATGACGACGAAGATGGATTTAACAACCGAAGACGTGACGTGCTGGCCAAGCGATTCCGCGCTGCCCCCCACCTTCATGCCTTCGACTGCGGCGACAATACCGATGATCAGCGCCATGAACGGCGCCTTGATCATGCCCGACGCGATGGTCGACATTTCGACAGCCGCGTGCAGACGCGACAGGAACACTTCAAACGTGATGCCGGAATAGATCAATGCCACGACGGCTGCACCAAACAGCGCGGCGAAGTTGGCAAGAATGGTCAAAAGCGGCAGGGCAATCGTCAGCGCAACAAGGCGCGGGAAAACCAGCACGCCAACCGGGTTGAGACCGATGACCTTCAGCGCGTCGATTTCTTCACGCATCTTCATCGAGCCGATTTCGGCGGTAATCGCACTACCGGAGCGCCCGGCAATCATGATCGCCGTCAACAGCACGCCGATTTCGCGCAGTTGCAAAATGCCGACGAGATCGACCACGAACACTTCCGCGCCAAAATAACGAAGCTGGAACGCACCCTGCTGCGCAATGATCGCACCAATCAGAAACGACATCAGCACAATGATTGGCACGGCGCGCACGCCCATATGGTCAATCTGGTTGATGATGGCGGCTGGAGACACACCAGTCCCCCGTCCGAGCTTCATCTGCGCGCCACGCACGGCCGAGCCGAGAATATACATGCCAGCCAGAAAATCGCCGCCCGCCTGTACAACATTGCGGCCAACAGGCTCAAAAACGCGTTGAACAAGACGTTTGCGCGGCGCGGCATCGGCTGGCGGACCCGCCTCGCTTGGCAAGGCTTCGACCAGTTCCTCAACGCGGGTGTTGCCACCGGTAAAGCTGACCTCGGCGCCGTTGGCGTTCAGTTCATTGCGAAACTTCTGAATGATCCAGGCGCCTGCAGTATCGACACGGCCAATACCAGACAGGTCGATCTCGACACTGCCGGACTGTTTGTTTTGGCCGGGCTGGGAAATTTCTTTGAGAACGCCAGTGATCGTGTCGTTGCGCCAATCTCCGCTCAGCGAAAAACGCACAGGCCCGCCTGCGGAACTTTCATCCGAAGCAATGCTCGCCTGATGGGCGTCCGTGTTGTTATCGCGAGCTTGCATCTTTTCCTATACGCGTGCAGTTTTGCCATCGAATCTATCGATTCATATCTTTTCACAAGATGACAAGCCATCGCAACAAGCCGGATTTCGCGAGTTTTTTGATTTTACGCACGATTTCCGCACAATATCGAAGTGTAACTCATGTCCGCGCAACTTCAGGTGATAGCAGAATCCTTTCCAATAGCCGGCAGCTTCACGATTTCACGCGGTAGCAAAACCGAAGCGGACGTCGTGACATGCACCATTGGCGACGGCGCCTTTTCCGGTGTTGGCGAATGTGTGCCCTATAAGCGCTACGGCGAAAGCATCGAGGGCGTGATTGCCGATATAGAGAAGATGGCAGACGCCGTCTCTCAAGGGCTGGATCGGCTGGAGCTGCAACATGTGATGAAGCCGGGTGCCGCCCGTAACGCCGTCGATTGCGCGCTCTGGGACTATGAGGCAAAACGCTCCGGCCTGAGTGTTGCCTCACAGATCCTGCATGAACCGGCCGTGCCACTGGTCACCGCCTATACAATTTCGCTTGGTGATGCCGAGACCATGGCGCGCAACTCGGCCGCCAATGCACACCGCCCACTGCTCAAGATCAAGCTTGGCACCGATGACGACGAAAGCCGCATGCGGGCCGTGCGAAAGGCCGCCCCAGACAGTCGGATCATTGTCGATGCCAATGAAGGCTGGACCGACGACAATATTGAGCACCATCTTGCCGTTGCAGCCGCGCTCAATGTGTCGCTGATCGAACAGCCCCTGCCCGCTGGCAAGGACGAAATCCTGGCGCGCATCCACCGGCAGGTTCAGATCTGTGCCGATGAAAGCGTTCACTCAACCGCCGATCTCGAAACCCTGCGCAACCGCTATGACGCCATCAACATCAAGCTGGACAAGACTGGTGGCCTGACTGAAGCACTTGTGATGAAGCAGGAAGCCATCCGGTTGGGATACACCATCATGGTCGGCTGCATGGTTGGAACGTCACTGGCCATGGCACCTGCCGTGCTGTTGGCACAGGGTACCGAATATGCCGATCTCGACGGCCCGTTGTTGCTGGCCAGAGATCGCGAGCCGGCACTGACCTATGACGGTTCGCTGGTGCATCCGCCAGAACGGTCGCTGTGGGGCTGATAGAAATTGGCGTGCTGTCGATACGGCACGCCAACGTGTCTTATCTTGCACTATCGATGATTTGACCGCCGTCCGGCGTCAGACTTGAACCGGTAATGAATTTCGAATCGCTGCTGGCAAGGAACAACGCAACGGGCGCGATATCATTTTCCGGCGAGCCGTGACGACCAAGTGCATTGGTTGGCGCTGGAGCATTCTGTGCAGCACCCCAGGTGTCTGCGACAGGAAGAAGGTTGTTGACCGTTATATTGTCCGGTCCCCACTCGCGCGCCGCAGACCTGGTGAGTGCACGAACGGCCTCCTTGGCCATGTTATACGGCCCGTAAGGCGACATGCCCAAAACACCAACCAGCGATGCGAAATTTATCACACGTCCCTCGCCCGATCGTTTCAGATGTGGGTAACAGGCCTGCATGGTCCGCAGATACGCTATCGGTCCCATATCGAAATTGCGTTGCAACTGGTCGACTGGCAAATCGAGGATCGGCGAGTGCACCGCAGATGGGTCGAAGGCCACATTCACGAGAATGTCGATGCCGCCAAATGTCTGCACGACTTTGGCCACGGCTTCGATAATCTGGTCGCCGTCACTCAAGTCGCACGTCACGCCGAGCGCCGTGCCACCCTTGGCTTGAATGCTGTCGACCACCGCATTTACATTTGCAGGCGTAAGCGACAGCACAGCCACTTTTGCGCCCTCAGTAGCAAATAGTTCTGCCGTCGCTCGTCCTATTCCTCTGCCAGCGCCTGCAACGATGGCAATTTTTCCAGTCAGTTTTCCCATTTTGATTTCCTTTCCAAGTGGGGGATTAGTGCGGCTGCGCCAGGGCATAGGGTGATGGAACATCGCGCCCGGCGTTCTGGGTGGTGAAGGATGCGGCAAGCAGCGCCAGTCCTATGATGGCAGGCAGAGCACCTGCGGGCTTTCGAACCCCGATATGGGCCAGCCCGGACAGTAGAAGGTGAAACAGCATCCCGGCATAGGCCAGATCGCTCACGCCAACATTGAAGCGGGACAGGATAGCCACGACAGCGGCGAGCTTCACGACCGTCAAAATATGGACGAGATAGGTTGGGTAACCGAACCCGGCAATTGTCTGCCGGACCCATTTGGTCTTTGCGACATAGGTTATTGCAGAGGCTAGATAGAGCGCGACCAGCAGGGTCGTTGCGGCCCAGTAAATATAGAATTCAGACATGAGATATCCCTTGCCGCCGAATGACTTCGGCAGATTGCTCCATTCAAGATTTTCAGTGTTCCGGATTAGCGACTGCTGATTATCCGGTGTTCGCATTGAAAATGTGGTATTAGATGAATCTTCGCAAGTAGGATGAATTTCGCGTGGTAAGTATGGAAAACCAGACTAATGAGCCGGACGGCGCAAATATGCACGAAGAAATGCGGCGTGCATTCGCGTTGCTTTCGGGGAAATGGAAACTCGAAATCATGTGGCTTCTCAACCAGCGCATTTATCGCTTCAACGAGCTGCGCAAAGCCATTCCTGGCATCACCCAGCATATGTTGACCGCCCAATTGCGGGAGCTTGAGTTGGACGGTTTGGTTTCCCGCACGGTCTATGCCGAGGTCCCGCCTCGCGTGGAGTACGAGATAACTGCGAAAGCCAGAGGCCTCGGTCCGACAATGGAAGCGTTGACGGCCTGGTGGAATGAATACGGAAAAAGCGTCCCGGAAAAAGTGGCACGTGGACGCAAAGTAACGCCGAAAAAGTAGTTGGGTTGCCGCCAGTCACTGGAGGCAACCGCTATTTTTCAGATGACAGCCTGAGATGAAATGCACGCCGCAGAGAGGCGCTTGTCACTCTGTCACGTCAGGCGGCGCGCATCGGGAACGGTGGCAGAGCGATCTGCTCTTCCTGCTCGATGTTTTCAGGGTTTTCTTCAGCCTGCATCCAGGTGATCAGTTCAAAGCTGCCATCTTCATTTTCGGCAATTGCCGTGCAGCTTTCCACCCAGTCACCAGTATTGATGTAACGGATACCATCCATCTCGCTGATCACGGCGTGGTGGATATGGCCACAGATAACGCCGTCCACATCGTTACGCTTGGCTTCGTCCACCACAACGCGCTGGAACTCGCCAATGAAGTTGACGGCATGTTTGACCTGCAGCTTTGCCCAGGCCGAGAACGACCAGTATGGCAGGCCGATACGGCGACGAACGGCTGCCAGTATCACATTGATGGCAATTGCTGCGTCGTAGGCCCAGTCACCGAGGTAAGCGAGCAGACGGGCATTACGCACGACCACGTCAAACTCATCGCCGTGGATGATCAGGTATTTCTTGCCGTCTGCCGCTTCATGCACCATACGTTCGGCGACTTCGATACCGCCGAAGTGCGAACCGGGAAACTCTCTGAGGAACTCATCATGGTTGCCGGGAATATAGATGATCCGGGCACCCTTGCGCGCCTTGCGCAGCAGTTTCTGCACAACATCATTGCAGCCTTGCGGCCAGTACCAGTTGCGGCGCAAACGCCAGCCGTCAATGATGTCTCCCACCAGAATGATCGTGTCAGCATCATGATGACGCAAGAAATCTAGGAGGTAGTCGGTTTTGGCAGCCTTGGAGCCAAGGTGCACGTCCGAGATAAATAAGGTTCTGAAATGTCTGGTTTCCATTTGCCGGGCCACGGAATTCATCCCCCTGTCTTGGCAATCAAACTACATACTCCAGAACCAGAGTCGTGTTTCAGCATCATGACAAAGGACTATTTTCTGCCGCAAAACCCTCTTCACCCACACTCATTTTGACACGAATCAATCAAATAACGGCTGTACCATGGGGCTGATTGATGTATTCAGAAGCCCAACGAAAACATTTGAAAAAAGCGGTGCAGGAATGAATTCGCAGGATAAAAACAAAACTCAACCAAAACCAGCAAGTGCTGACCTGGACGAACAGGCGCTGTTTTTCCACCGCTATCCGCGCCCCGGCAAACTCGAAATTCAACCGACCAAGCCGCTCGGCAACCAGCGCGACCTGGCACTGGCCTATTCGCCGGGTGTTGCAGCACCTTGCCTTGCCATTCACGAGAACCCCGAAACGGCCGCCGAATATACGGCACGCGCCAATCTGGTGGCTGTTATCTCCAACGGTACGGCTGTTCTTGGCCTCGGCAATATCGGTCCGCTGGCCTCCAAGCCAGTGATGGAAGGAAAAGCCGTCCTGTTCAAGAAATTCGCCGGCATCGACGTATTCGACATCGAAATCGACGCGCCCGGCATCAACGACATGGTCTCGACCATCTCGGCGCTGGAGCCGACCTTTGGCGGCATCAACCTTGAAGACATCAAGGCGCCTGAATGTTTCGAAGTCGAGCGCCAGCTGCGCGAAAAGATGAACATTCCAGTGTTCCACGACGACCAGCATGGCACCGCGATCATCGTGGCTGCCGCCGTGATGAACGGCCTGGAACTGGCTGGCAAGTCGCTTGGCAATGTCAAGATCGTCACGTCAGGCGCCGGTGCGGCCGCCCTTGCCTGCCTTAACCTGCTGGTATCGCTGGGCGCCAAGAAGGAAAACATCTGGGTTCACGACATTGAGGGCCTCGTTTATGACGGCCGCAATACCCTGATGGACGAGTGGAAAGAAATCTACGCCCAGAAGAGCGACAAACGCGTTCTGGCCGAATCCATCGATGGCGCAGATGTCTTCCTCGGTCTCTCGGCGGCTGGCGTTCTGAAGCCTGAGCTGCTGGTACAGATGGCTGAAAAGCCGCTTATTCTGGCTCTTGCCAACCCGAACCCGGAAATCATGCCGGAAGTGGCGCGTGCAGCCCGTCCTGATGCGATGATCTGCACCGGCCGTTCGGACTTCCCGAACCAGGTGAACAACGTTCTCTGCTTCCCGTACATCTTCCGCGGCGCCCTTGATTGTGGTGCAACCACCATCAACGAAGAAATGAAGATGGCGGCCGTCAAGGCAATTGCCGAACTGGCGCGGGAAGAAATCTCGGAAGTGGCTGCGAAAGCCTATTCCGGTGACACACCGCTGTTTGGACCGACCTACCTCATTCCATCGCCATTCGACCCGCGCCTTATCCTGCGCATTGCACCGGCCGTTGCCCGTGCGGCGGCAGCCAGCGGCGTTGCATCGCGTCCGATCACCGATTTCGACGCCTATCTCGACCAGCTGAACCGCTTCGTCTGGCGCTCTGGTTTCGTGATGAAGCCAATCTTTGCCGCTGCAAAATCGGCTGAGAAGAAGCGCATCATCTTCTCGGAAGGTGAAGACGAGCGCGTGCTGCGTGCTGCCCAGGTTCTGCTGGAAGAAGGCACCGGCGTACCGATCCTGATCGGTCGCCCGCAGATCATCGAATCCCGCCTCAAGCGTTTCGGTCTGCGCATTCGTCCGCATGCAGACTTTGCCGTGGTCAATCCGGAAGACGATCCACGTTACCGCGAATATGTCGATGATTACTTCGCGCTGGTTGGCCGCATGGGTATCAACCCGGAAGCTGCCCGCACCATCGTTCGTACCAACACCACCGTCATAGGTGCGCTGTCGGTCAAGCGTGGTGAAGCAGACGCGCTGATCTGCGGTCTAGAAGGCCGTTTTGACCGTCACCTGCGTGACGTCAACCAGATCATTGGCAAGAAAAAGGACGTGCGTGCATTCTCGGGCCTCAGCCTGATCATCTCGCAGCGTGGCGCAACCTTCTTCACCGATACGTTTGTGACCTACAATCCAACCGCAGAAGAAGTTGCTGAAAGCACCATTCTGGCCGCTCAGGAAATCCGCCGCTTCGGCATCACGCCAAAGGCCGCGCTGATCAGCCACTCGAACTTTGGTTCGCGTGATTCGGAAAGCGCCCGCAAGATGCGTGACGCCTTGCAGATCGTGCGTGACACCGCACCGGATCTCGAAGTCGATGGCGAAATGCAGGGTGGTTCTGCCCTGACCGAAAGCCTGCGCAAGCGTGCGATGCCTGACAGCACGCTGTCTGGCGAAGCAAACCTGCTGGTGTTCCCGAACCTTGACGCGGCGAATATTTCGCTCGGTCTGGTTCGCACCATGACAGATGCGCTGCATGTTGGCCCGATCCTGCTCGGCACCGCCCTTCCCGCACATATTCTGTCGCCAACCGTGACATCGCGCGGCGTGGTCAACATGGCAGCCTTGGCTGTCGTGGAAGCCTCGCATCCGTAATGGTGCCCTAAAGCTGCGTTAACGCAGTTTTGAATTGCCGATTGCCGCAACTGCCTCATTTATATGATAACAATCGGATGAATGAGGCGCTTGCGGCATATATTTTTCCATCCTTTTTGTTTGGATGTCCGCAGACGCGAAGCCGAAAACGCAACCACATCGGAAGCGGAACATACAGGTGACAGCTTTGAAACTGCGCAATTTTACAATGCTGTTTTTGCCGGTACTGATCGGCAGCTTTCCTGCCGCGTCCTTTGCTGCCTCGGTGTGTGATGACCTGCGTCAGGAATTGCGCGCGCCTGCGCAGATTATTGGAAACACTGCCGAAGTGCGCCATTTTGCAAGCGCCTTGACCCGCCAGAACATCATCATCCGCAAAATCCGCAATGATCTGAGAGCCTATGGCTGCTCGAGCGGCAGCATTGTCGTTTACGGCGGTGAAAATGCCCAGCTGTGCGACCAGATCGAAGATGCACTTTATGACGCCGAGGCGGAGCGGGACGACCTGCTTGTCAGCCGCGACCAGATGATCGCACAGCAGCGCAATCGCGGCGTTGACCGTGATCGTATCATGGCCGCACTTGATGCCAATGGCTGCTTTGACGAACGCCCACAGTCTGCCGCCGCTAGCCCGAATGACCAGACCCAGGAATTTGCCCCACCCGGCATGATCGAGGTGGACCCGAACCGCCAGCCGGTGTTCACACCGCCAATGCAGGGCGGCCTTAGAACCCTGTGCGTACGCACCTGCGACGGCGCGTTCTTCCCGATTTCGTCCAATGCCTCACCGCTTGATTTTCGCCGTCAGGCCGCGACCTGTGAACAAATGTGCCCCGGTTCTGAGACCGAGCTTTATTACCACTCCCTGCAAGGTCAGGAGAGTGCGGATATGGTTTCTGCCGAGACCGGCAAGCCATACAAGGACCTGCCGACCGCCTTTGCCTATCGCAACACGTCAGCAGACACCCGCTCGCCATCCTGCGGCTGCAACATGGCGTCTTATTTCGACCAGATGAAAAAGCAGGAAGAGGCCAACCAGTCAAAACCCGCAGAACCCTATTCCGGCGTTACAGATATCAAGACGCCGAATGGCGAAAACAAGCAGGCAGAACAACCGGTTGCCGAAGCACCAGCCGAGCGCGACTATGATCCCAAGGATAGTAAAGTCCGGGTCGTTGGACCACAGTTTCTGCCCGAGGAAACCAGCCGGATCGATCTGCACAATCCGGCTCTGCAGGGTGCACAACCGCAGCAGCAGTGACGCACGACGCGTTTCCTTACGCGTGCCAATAGATTTATCGACTGCCCCACTGATCCTGGAACACCAGATCTTCCAGCGGCAGCCTTTTGGCCCAGCCCTTAACGGCCAGTTCCGGCTCGCCGTAGAGTTCGGTCACGTACCCCAGACATAACCAGGCAACGATTTCGATATGGTCGGGAATGCCGAGAATGCGGCGTATGTCTGCATCATGGAAGATACTGACCCAACCGACACCCACCCCTTCGGCACGGGCAGCAAGCCACAGGTTCTGGATGGCGCAGACCGTGGAATAGATATCCATGCGCGGGTTGTGGGTGCGTCCCAGAACGACGGTACCACCACGGGTCGGATCGCAGGTCACGCAGATGCTGAGGGGGGCGGTGCGAATACCCTCGAGCTTGAGGCTACGATAAAGGCTTTGCCTGTCATCTTCGAACAGCAGCGCCGCCTCCTCATTGGCGCGGGCGAAAGCCTGCCAGGCGGCATCACGCACCGTCTGATCCCTGATCAGTGTGAAGTTCCACGGCTGCATGAAACCGACCGAGGGTGCGGCGTGAGCGGCAGCCAGTAGCCTTGTCACCAGATCATCCGGCAATGGATGGCTTTCGAACTCATTGCGCACATCACGGCGCGTCTCAATGGCCCGGTAAACGGCTGCCTTGTCATCACAGGAAAAAGCGCCAGCCGCGTGGCGGGCTTCAGAAAACGGATCGTCCTGCATCGTTAATCCCCAACAATGCTTATTGCCGGCAAATCCCGCAGAACCCACCAGGCAAACAACCATTCCCGCCGTCCATACGGGCTGGTCTATGATGTCGGGCCGGTCTTCTGGCTTGGCATCGTCCTTCCGCTGCCGCCTTCCCGGAACATCCAGTGGCGATTGGTGCAGCAGATGTCCGCCTTACAGCGTTGGGCACGCTCCGGTCTTGCACCGGATTCCCGATTCTCCCGCACGTCGTGCAGGCACCTGACGGCAGTGCTTATGTCCGCTAGATCGCGCAAATGCAAGCACGGGTGCATGTGGCGTTAGGTCGCCGGGAAATACCTGACATAGGCGAACTCATCGCCGTCAGGCGACCAGTTGGGCGAGTTCATGGTGCCCTGCCCGCCAAACAGTTCAAACAGCGTCTCGACATTGCCGCCATCGGTATCCATCAACCGCACCCGCACATTCAGATCACGGGGATGGTCAAAGACATCGGCGTCGTAGGACACGAACACCACCTTGTCGCCTGATGGCGATGGATGGGGAAACCAGTCTCCAAAATTGCTGTCGGTTACGCGCTCGACAGATGAGCCATCAGTCTTCACACGCCATATCTGCATCAGCCCGGTGCGGCTGGAATTGAAATAGATCCACTGGCCATCGGCGGAGTAATCCGGCCCGTCATTACGGCCCTCACCATGCGTAAGACGTGATTCAACTCCGCTTTCTATGTCCATGGAATATATATCAAAAACCTGATCGCGAATGCCGCAGTAGGCAAATGATTTTCCATCCGGTGACCAGCCATGCCAATAGGATGGCAAATTGTGCGTCATCAGCCTTGGCGTGCCGCCGGAAGACGGCAGCAGGTAGATTGCGCTCTTGCCAAACTCCACCTTGTCGGAAATGGCATAAAGCGAACCGTCGGGCGAAATGCCATGGTCGTTGTTGCACAGGGTCGCAAAACCGGTATCCACCTTGACCGGTGTCGGATCACCCGAAAGCGACAGGCGATAGATCAGCCCATCGGCATTGAGCAGCAGATATTGGCCATCCGGCGACCAGTTGGGCGCTTCAAACAGCGCCTCGGTCTGCCAGACCACACGCATCTGACGGGTGCGGATGTTGTAGATTTCGATGGAACTGCGCACGCATCCTCCCGGGATTGCTCATCAACAGGATTGAGCGGACATTTTATTTGCCTCGCCCGACACCTTTACATAATGATCCTATTGCCGCAGGCACCGTCCTGCAAATTCAAATAAGGAGAACAGCAGCGTTTCGGCACAGTCCGTTTACCCTGCCCCGTTTCTCCCAGGTTCGAGGTTCCGCGATGAATTCCATCGCCGATCAAGGCATCCATTTTGGCCGGATTGCCGCCATGCTTCCCGTCAAGGACATTCAAAAGGCCCATGACTTCTATGTCGGAGTGCTCGGCTTCACCAAGGTGTTTGAAAACGGAAATCCCGTCGGTTTCATGATCCTGAAACAGGGCAATGCCGAGCTGCATCTGACCCTGCAGCCGTCACACAAGGCAGCCCCCTTCAACGTTGCTCACATGATGGTGAGTGACGTCGATGCCCTGCATAGGCTGTGCAAACAACATGGCCTGCGCATCATCAAAGGTCTGCAGGACAAGGATTACGGCCTGCGCGCCTTCGTGTTTGAAGACCCGGATGGCAACCGCATCGATGTCGGCCAGGTAATCTAGGTACGGGAATGGTGTCGCGCCGACGCGCTCCGCTGGATATCCGTGACAAGCATAGTCGTGTTGCAGCCATACACGGCAACACAGCATACAAAAACGGCGCGGTTTGATCCGCGCCGCTCTTATCTCTACCGATCTCTGAACCGGTTGGTGATCGGGTAACGGCGATCACGCCCGAAGTTCTTCTTGGTAATTTTCACACCCGGCGCAGACTGGCGGCGCTTGTACTCCGCAAGATAAAGCAAATGCTCGATGCGATGTACGGTCGTGACGTCATGGCCGCGCGCCACAATGTCATCCACCGACATTTCCTGCTCCACCAGGCATTCCAGGATATCATCCAGCACCGGATATGGTGGCAGTGAATCCTGGTCAGTCTGGTTTGGACGCAGTTCGGCCGATGGCGCCTTGGAAAGGATGTTCGCCGGTATCACCTCACCGGACGGACCAAGCGCGGTTGGCGGCACATGTTCGTTACGCCATTTCGAAATGGCGTAGACCTGCATCTTGTAGAGGTCCTTGATCGGGTTGAAGCCGCCATTCATATCGCCATAAAGCGTGGCGTAACCCACCGACATCTCAGACTTGTTGCCAGTCGTTACCACCATGGAGCCAAACTTGTTGGAAACCGCCATCAGGATGGTGCCACGGGTACGGCTTTGCAGGTTTTCTTCGGTAATGCCCTCTTCGGTACCCTCAAACAGTTCGGCAAGCGACGACAGGAAACCTTCCACCGGCTCGACAATCGGCACGATGTCGTAACGGCAGCCCAGCGCCTTGGCGCAATCGGCGGCGTCTTTCAGCGATTCATCTGAGGTGTAGCGGTATGGCAGCATGATGCAGCGAACACGCTCTTCACCCAGCGCATCGACCGCAATCGCTGCGCAAATGGCGGAATCGATACCACCGGACAGGCCAAGCACAACGCTCTTGAAGCCGTTCTTGTTGACGTAGTCGCGGAAGCCCAGCAGGCAGGCGCGGTAATCCGCTTCCTCGCCCTCGGGGATTTTCGACATCGGGCCGCTGTGGCAGTACCAGCCGTTTTCAGTGCGCTTCCAGTCGGTGACGGCAAGTGTCGCCTCAAACTGGCTCATCTGAAATGCCAGGCTCTTGTCGGCATTCAGCGCAAAACTTGCGCCGTCGAATACCAGTTCGTCCTGCCCACCAAGCTGGTTTGCAAAAATCAGCGGCAGATTGGTTTCGATAACCTGACGTAGCGCCACCTGATGGCGCACTTCCACCTTGCCGCGATAGTAGGGCGAACCGTTGGGCACCAGCAGCAATTCGGCACCGGTTTCCGCCAGCGTTTCGCACACGCCCATGTCGTTCCAGATTTCTTCGCAAATCGGGATACCGAGCCTGACACCACGGAAATTCACGGGACCGGGCATTTCGCCGGCCACGAATACACGCTTTTCGTCAAACTCGCCGTAGTTCGGCAGGTCGATCTTATCGCGCAGCATCAAGATCTTGCCGCCGTCCAACACGGCGACCGAGTTGTGGCGGCCAAGTTCACCCTGTCTTGGGAAACCGACAATGACGCCGGGACCGCCATCGGCGGTGTCTGCCGCCAGATCTTCAACCGCCTTCAGGCAGGCATTGAGAAACGCCGGCTTCAAAACCAGATCTTCCGGCGGATAACCTGAAATAAACAGCTCGGTCAGAAGCAGAAGGTCAGCACCCTGGCTGGCCGCATCTGCCCTTGCCTCACGCGCCTTGGCGAGGTTGCCCGCCACGTCGCCAACCGTTGGATTGAACTGCCCGATAGCAATTCGAAGAGTATTCGGTGTGGTGTGTAAGTCGCTCATACATAACCATTTAACGTGTGGCGTCTTACTCCGCAATCAGTGATGAGAAGCACAGGCGAGGTCACGTAAATTTCATCCCGAAACACTGTGCATTTTCAACAGTTCATGTCGCGTTCATGAAACTTATGTGACAGTTACATGACAAATTGACGACAGATCTTTTCATGATTCTGTGACCATACCGCCGGAGTGACGACATTGAGTAAATCGGTTCCCGAGATCGAGGAAACCGAGAGGGCTGCTTTTGCCCTTTCAACAAGAAGTATCAAGCGCATAACGATGCTGCTGGGCGAAGCGGTTTTCGTGGTGAATACACTGCTTGGCGCGCTGCTTCTGGTCGTTCTCCTGGAATGGATTGCCCGCGGCACGCTGACCGATGTAGGCACATTTTTAACCTCGACTGCCCGGCCCGGCATGACCACGGTTGCTGCGGTCTTTTTGGCGATGATTGCCCTCGACGCGCTGTTTGGCCGCCACTACCAGTCGTTTATCATTGCGGTACCGGCACTGCTCATCCCGGCCCTCATTTCCAGCCAGAAGCAGTTCTACCTCTCTGACCCGCTCTACCCGTCCGACATGCTGTTTGGCCGGCAGATTTTCCAGCTGCTGCCTGCCATGTTGCAGGCACGGCCGCTGGCGGCGGTCGGTGTGTTTGCCGGTCTTGCCATTGCCATTGTTGCCATCGTTTTTGCAGCCCGCTTCATCTACAAGGCGTCGCCTGCGCTGCCACTCACCGGCCGTCTGTGGCGCTTGGCGCTTGCCGTTCCGGTTTTGGCCGGTCTTGGTTCCCTGATGGAATATTCGCAATATTCCTGGATCCGCGATCGCCTGAACATTATTCCGATGATGTGGGACCAGAAGGAAAACTATCGCCATAACGGTTTTGTCATGGCCTTTACCTTCAACATTCCGATGGCCAATGTCTCGGCACCAGACACCTATAATGCTGACAATATTGCCGATATCTATGCAGACGGTTCGGCCTTTGCCATCAACAACAGCAAAAGGCCTGACGTTATCGTCATCATGAACGAGTCGCTGTGGGACCCGCGCAAGCTCTCCAACGTCTCGCTGACGCCAGACCCGATGCCGACCATTCGCGCCACCCAGTCCGGCAATGTGTTTTCGCCGGAATTTGGCGGCATGACGGCCAATGTGGAATTTGAAGCGCTGACCGGCTTCTCCAACGCCTTCCTGCCCTATGGCAGCATTCCATACCAGCAATATATACGTGGGCCTGTTCCTTCGCTGGCGACCTTCTTCCGCGCTGAGGGTTATTCGGCCATTGCCATGCACCCGTTCCAGGAATGGTTCTGGAACCGCAAGGAGGTCTACAAGTCCTTCGGTTTTGAAGAATTCCGTTCGGAAGAAAACATGCCTGCCATGGAAAAGCGCGGCATCTTCGCCTCTGACGAGGCGCTGTTCGAGCAGATCATGAGCGCGGCCGATAACGCGCAGAACCCGCTGTTCCTGTTTGCTGTAACACTGCAGGGCCATGGCCCCTATGAGGCAAACCGTTACGCCAACAATTCCATTCGCGTTGATGGCAAGGGCAATCTTTCGCCCGGTGCCGAAGACGCGCTGGCGACGTATGCGCAGGGCGTGAACGAGTCCGACAAAAGCATTGCGCGCCTGATCGACTGGGCCAAGAAACGCAACCGCGAAACCATCATCGTGACCTTTGGCGATCACCTGCCACCGATGGGTCAGGTCTATGTCGAAAGCGGCTATATGCCGGGCATGGTGGCGACACGCCGTGCACCTCTTGAGGTGATGAAGCGCGAACATGAAACACCTCTGGTAGTGTGGTCGTCCAAGTCAGGTACACGCAAAAACATCGGCTCGATCAGCCCTGCCATGTTGCCGTACCACGTGCTGAAAACTGCCGGCATGGATGATCCTTTCTACACCGGCATGCTTGGCCGTGTGCAGAATCAATACCCGGTTGTGGACCGTCACATGCTGGTGGATGCCAAGGATAACGGTATTGCCGACTGGTCGATTTCCTCCCAGTCGATACCCGACATCATCAGGGACTACCGTCTGTTGCAATACGACATGATGTTTGGCGAGAAATACGGCAAATCGCGTTTCTTCCCCGGCTTTGACTGGCTGAACAATGCAGATAGCTGGGGCGAAACACGGACAACCGCCGAAAGCAGTTGAACGAACACCCGGCAAACGCTTATCTCTTCGTCAGCCTCCAGCAGGTTCCCATGACGGAGAGATACTGTGTCCCATATTCATGAAGCCATTGTTTCGCGTTTCAAAAGCTCCAAAAAAGACATTGGAGATGTCGAGAAGCGTGTTCTCGAAATCGCGAAAAACCGGGAATTTGTCAGTACGGACACCAATGCGGCCTTCTCAGCCGAAACATCATTCGGAGAACGTCTGGCTGACTCGATAGCCAGGGTGGGCGGATCATGGGGCTTCATCCTCACATTTCTAGCCTTCCTGATTGCCTGGGCTGTGATCAACGTCATCGTATTGACCTCGGATGCCTTTGACCCCTACCCCTTCGTGTTCCTCAATCTCATCCTGTCGATGCTGGCGGCCATTCAGGCACCGATCATCATGATGTCGCAAAACCGCCAGACGACCCGTGACCGGTTTGAAGCGGCCAAGGATTATGAAGTCAACCTGAAGGCCGAGCTGGAAGTGTTTGCCCTGCACCAGAAAATCGACATGAAGGTGCTGGCGGAACTGGCAGCATTGCGTGAAGACATGGCGGGCATTCGTGAACAGCTGTCAAACCTGCAGAAACCGTAAGTGGCCATAAGCGGGCAGTTCGCAATTGTCTCCGAATGATGCCGTCCGCCTCCCTAGCGGTTTGTAACGCCACGATATTTATTTTCACAAAGCAGCCATTCAGTTACGAATCCGTCAGACTCGTACGCTACAGATTGACGCAGGCAATTGTTGCAGTGCACTGTTGGCGCAGCAATGGCAGGCGGATTCGGTTTATCGCCTGACGCGGATGGCATCATGACATCTCCACCGGAAGCCATTCATTAAACGGGAATACCGTTATCTTTAGAAGTTCATCGTTTCGAGGCTTTGCATGAATCAATACGATCTCATCGTTGTCGGTAGTGGCCCGGCAGGACGTCGCGCCGCCATTCAGGCAGCAAAACTGGAAAAGAAAGTTCTGGTTATCGAAAAAGGTTCACGCGTTGGCGGCGTTTCGGTGCACACTGGCACCATTCCTTCCAAGACGCTTCGTGAGACAGCCTTGAACCTGACAGGCTGGCGTGAGCGCGGTTTTTATGGCCGCTCATACCGTGTCAAACAGGAAATCAACGCCGAAGATCTTCGCCGCCGTCTTCTCATCACACTCGACCATGAAGTCGAAGTCCTGGAGCATCAGTTTGCCAGAAACCGTGTGCAGCACCTGCGCGGCATGGCAACCTTCATTGATGCCAACACGCTTGAGGTCGTGAAGAGTGATGGCGAAGTGCAGAAAGTCACTGGTACCTCGATTCTGCTGGCCATCGGCACTCGGCCCTACCGTCCGCCACATGTGCCCTTTGACCATGATGCCATTCTCGACAGCGACGAAATCCTTGAAATCAAGGAACTGCCCCGCTCGATGATCGTGATTGGTGCCGGTGTTATCGGCATTGAATATGCCACGATCTTCAGCGCGCTCGACACCCAGGTGACCGTGGTTGAACCGCGTGACACCATGCTTGAATTCATCGACAAGGAAATTGTCGAAGACTTCGCCTACCAGTTGCGCGACCGCAACATGAAGCTGATCTTCGGCCAGAAGGCGGAAAAGATCGAACGCGAAGAAAACGGCAAGTGCAAGGTCACACTGGGCAGCGGCCGTGTTCTGCAGGCCGAAACCGTGCTGTTTGCTGCGGGTCGTGTTGGCGCAACGGACACATTGAACCTTGCCGCGTGCGGCCTTGAGGCTGACAGTCGCGGCCGCCTGAAGGTGGACCCTGAGACATTCCAGACCTCGGTTCCTAACATATACGCGGCCGGTGACGTGATCGGCTTTCCAAGCCTCGCCTCAACCTCGATGGAACAGGGCCGTATTGCCGCGCGCCACGCGGTTGGTGCACCGACCAGCGAACCACCGCAGTTTTTCCCTTACGGCATCTACGCCGTTCCAGAAATTTCCACCTGCGGCCTGACCGAAGAGGAAGTCACAGAACGTGGCATTCCCTATGAATGCGGCATTGCGCATTTCCGCGAAACATCGCGCGGTCATATCATGGGTCTCGATACCGGCCTGTTGAAAATGATCTTCTCGCTGAAGACACGCCGCCTGCTTGGCGTTCATATTGTCGGTGAAGGTGCAACCGAGCTGGTGCATATCGGCCAGGCGGTTCTCAACCTCAAAGGCACAGTCGAATATTTCGTCGAAAATACCTTCAACTACCCTACCCTTGCCGAAGCCTACAAGATTGCTGGCCTCGACGCATGGAACCGTATGGGCGAACTGAAAAAAGAAACGTAAGACGCTCTCGCCTTACGTCACTACCAACTGATTTTGTAACGGGCGCTGATGGCCGGGCGGAAGTGATCTTCATAACCCTGCCTCAGCGTTCCGGTTACGGTGATATTGTCACCCAGACGCTGCTCAAGCGCCACATCCGAACTGAATTCAGAAAACGTATCCTTGCTATTGCCGGTCAGCACGAAGCTGGTCCCGGTTTCCGAACGCGTCAATCGCAGCGATTGCGACACATTCACTCCACCCCATTGGCGGGCAGAACCATCATACCGCACAGTAAAGTTCCTGTTGGTTTCAACGTCCAACTCTGGCGTGACGATGCGCTTTTGCGAGGATGTCACGGTAACGCTGCCCGAACCGGTCAGCGCATTCATCAACACGCCGATATCACGCGCCATCGACACACCAGGCAGATTCTCTGACAACAGCGTGAGATTGCCCCACAGGCGCACCGGGGAATCAACGATCGCGCCACCCTTGGACGCGTTCACGCCCATTTCCAGCCCGCCACGAATGGGCGTGTCGGTCGGCAACCTGGCACCAATCCGTGTCGTGTAGGACCGGTCGGAGTTTTTCACCGGGTTCCAGATCAATCCACGCTCATCTGCCAATGACAGGGACGGAGAAAGAACCAGCATGACAATTGCCAGAAACATACGCTGGCTGCTTTTTGCAAACATCAGTCTGCCCTCATCACCTCAGGGCGCCAGACATGCGTCTTCACGCAGTGCCATGACGCAAAACCCGTTGAATATTGGCATCGACCCACAACGAACCATATCTGGTTCACATCGACGCTACTGAGTGCGGAACGCATCCGGCCACACGCAAAAGCCATGCTGCGACGAGCAGACCTTCGCCAACCGCCGACTATTGGCAGTACGTCATCCCTCACCCACATCTCTCAGACGTGACTCGATAACGATGACCCAAGGGTGCCAGATGAACGGGAGATGAACAAGAGTGAAAGGCGTTCACATTTTTGTTTGCTATGCAGCGTGATATTTTTGCAATTGCGAATAGTCGAAATTACAGGTGAAAGTGGCAATTTTCCTGTTATGGCAAAAGAAAAAGGCCGCAGCGGGTGCTACGGCCTTTTTAAATTCGTCATCCGATGGATGAAAAGGATTACTCGGCGTCGCCTTCAGCTGCCTTCTTCTTAGGAGCAGCCTTCTTCTTTGCCGGAGCCTTCTTCTTGGTCTCAGATGCTTCTTCAGCATCGTCAGCCAGCAGCTCTTCCTTGGAAACGGTCTTGTCCGTTACCGAGATTTCGCCGAGCAGCTTGTCGATAACCTTCTCTTCGAAGATCGGAGCGCGCAGCGAAGCGGAAGCGCCTGGGGTATTGCGGAAGAAATCAAGGATTTCCTTCTGCTGGCCAGGGAACTGCTGCAGCTGCTGGAACAGCGCGCGCTGCATTTCTTCTTCGCTCACTTCAACATTTGCCTTCTCGCCGATTTCGGAGAGAACGAGGCCGAGACGAACGCGGCGCTCAGCAAGCTTGCGGTATTCTTCGCGTGCTTCTTCTTCCGTGGTGTCTTCGTCAGCAAAGGTCTTGCCGGACTGTGCAAGATCGGTGTTGATCTGGCGCCAGATGTTGTCGAACTCGGCATCAACCAGGCCAGCTGGTGTGTCGAACTTGTACATTTCGTCCAGTTGGTCAAGGATCTGACGCTTTACCTTCTGGCGGGTTACGTTGCTGTACTGGCTTTCGATCTGGCCACGAACGATTTCCTTCAGCTTTTCAGCCGATTCGAGACCGAGCTTGGAAGCCAGTTCGTCGTTGATTTCAACAGCAGCAGCGGCCGCAACGTCCTTGACGGTGATGTCAAAGGCAGCTTCCTTGCCAGCAAGGTTTGCAGCTGGGTAATCAGCAGGGAACGTAACCGTGATGGTCTTTTCGTCGCCAGCCTTGACGCCAACGAGCTGGTCTTCGAAGCCAGGAATGAAACGGCCAGAACCGAGAACCAGTTCAGCATCTTCAGCAGCGCCGCCGTCAAAAGCAACGCCGTCGACCTTGCCGAGGTAGTTCATGGTCACGCGGTCGCCGTCAGCAGCCTTGCCCTTCTTGGTTTCGTAAGAGCGGGCGCTCTCAGCAACCTTGAGGATCTGCTCGTTGACTTCGTCTTCAGAGACTTCAACAACTTCGCGGGTAACCTTGATGCCGTCGTTGGACTTCAGCTCAATGGCAGGAATGACTTCGTAGGTCAGTGTGAATTCGAGATCAGCTTCGCCGTTCAGGATCTTGTCGGCTTCTGCTTCGTCTTCGGTCATCGCGATGGAAGGCTGCGTTGCAGACTTTTCACCACGGCCGGTCAGGATTTCAGAAGGCTTCTGACGGATCAGGTCGTTGACCAGCTCAGCCATGATCGACTTGCCGTATACCTTCTTCAGGTGTGCAGCAGGAACCTTGCCCGGACGGAAGCCGTTCAGACGGACCTTGTCCTTGGCGTCAGCAAGACGCTCATTGAGGCGAGACTTCATGTCGTCAGCCGGAATAACTACTTTGATTTCGCGCTTCAGCCCTTCAGCGAGCGTTTCGATAACCTGCATTTTCGTACCTTCACATCATGGCGGCAGTGCTCAGACAGCCGTTGGTTACTTTGAGCACGACGCCGGAAACTAAAACCGGACGTGGCTATATATACTTCATGCACAAGCTTTTTGCCGAGCAAAAACTGCGCTTGAGCAAAAGAAGCGGCGAAGCAAAAAGCTTCACACATTCTTCTTAAGCGATTCAGATGGTGCGGGTAGAGGGACTCGAACCCCCACAACTCTCGTCGCCAGAACCTAAATCTGGTGCGTCTACCAATTCCGCCATACCCGCGCTCTTGAATCCTGCATAAACAACATCTGGCACATGAGGCCTTCCGGAGCGCGCGTCTCTATATCATCCGTTTTCAGGAGTTCAAAGGAAAAATGACAGTTATTCGTCGTCATCCAGCAGCTATCTGCAATATCCCGCCATTCCCGGCATAAATAGAGAATGATCGTAGCAGTGTCACACATCTTTTAAGCCAGCTAAGGGACATTTCCTGCCGATTGCGACACATGGAGCATCCTGTTGGCCCTCGCATGACAAGACGTGTGGCGACTCATTATATATACGCCGACCCAGACAGAGACGTCCGACCGCCCGCAGCCGCCCCTACCCGCATTTCAATGCGCCAAACCCTCGCAAACTGCACAACTCAAGCCACCAGGCTGGATTATACGCAACGATGCATTGCGGATATCTGCCGCATCCCAAAAGGCATGCACTCGACACATGTCTGCCATCTGTTTGCCCGATACCCGCCATTACTTGATTAAACAGCTGTATCGGCGCTTCCAGATCGATTTAAATTTACGCTTTGCTAAGCATTCACGGCGCACCGCTGGTGAAAATCACCCAAAAATGCCGCTTCAAATCGCTTCTGCATCAAAAATAAGCTTTTTATTTCACCAAAACAGGTCGCAATACGCCCGAGCTGTGCATTTGGTGCATAGGTGTCATCTATTCTTGTTTCTGTTTGTTTTCGCTGAAATCGCTATATTCAGCTTCAGAAAACGGGTGCAGCAAAAAACACTGCAGAGCACCACAACAGAGATCAAGAGGATCACGACCATGAACATCACTCGTTCGCTTAACAACTGGCGCAAGTACAGACAGACCGTTACAGAACTCGCTCGCATGACCGACCGCGAACTGAACGACCTGGGCATTGGCCGTGGCGACATCCGCCGCGTAGCACGCACAGCAGTTGGCTACTAATACTAGCCACTGACTTCGCTAGTCGGCAAACCATCCCAAGAGGTTCTGTCGAATAGCACCTAAAAAGGCCGAAGCTTGAAAAAGCTTGCGGCCTTTTTCTTTTGTCTGCATCATGCCCAATAGGCAGACATCGCAGCCTAAATAACAGGCACGGCCGCTTTCTTAGCCAACTCACTGCACATTTGCATGGCAGTCGCCTATTTAATGCACTCCACAACATAGCAAGTTGTATATATAAGACCCTCAACACCGAGAGAGCAGAAACCTCTGCCCCGGTCACAAGATCAAAAGTTTGAGGAAACACCCATGAACCCGATTCGCATTGCAAAAAACTGGATCAGCTACCGTCGTACACTTAACGAACTTGGTGGTCTTTCCAACCAGGCACTGAATGACATTGGCCTTACCCGCCACGACATTCGCAACGTTGCTGCACGCTCTTTCCGTTAATCAAAGCGCGCTCGCTGGATGACCTCCCCAGCGGACCCTTGACGGAAAACCTAAAGGATACGGCGCCATCTGGCGCCGTTTTCTTTTTGTGCTTCCTATTGGAAGCCTGCCCTCCCCATGATAGTGCAATGGGCAAATGCTCATCAAACAAGGTTGCTGGATAAGCGCACTGTCAAAAGAGAGATGCGATACTCAAAAACTCTTGGGAGCTTTTTCAAATAATCCCCCAATGAAGGCTTTACCCGCGACAATGTTTGAGCGGTGTTTTGTGAGTATGTGATGCAAGATAACAAATATTCTCCCATTCACGTCATCGGTGGCGGACTTGCCGGTTCGGAAGCTGCTTGGCAGATCGCCCAGAGCGGAGTTCCTGTTATCCTGCATGAGATGCGCGGCGTGCGCGGCACGGATGCTCACAAGGGTGACAGCCTTGCAGAACTGGTTTGCTCCAACTCCTTCCGTTCCGATGATGCGACAGCCAATGCGGTTGGCGTCATCCATGCGGAAATGCGCCTGGCCGGCTCTCTCATCATGTCCTGCGCTGACAAGAATCAGGTTCCAGCCGGTGGCGCATTGGCGGTTGACCGCGATGGCTTTGCCGAGGCTGTCACCAAGGAGCTTGAGGCGCATCCGCTGATCACCATCGTGCGCGAGGAAATTAGTGGCCTGCCGCCGAAGGAATGGGATCTGGCGATCATTGCCACGGGTCCGCTGACCTCGCCCGATCTGGCCGCTGCCATTCAGGCTGAAACAGGCGAAGACGCCCTTGCCTTCTTTGACGCCATTGCACCGATCGTGCACCGCGACAGCATCAACATGGATATCTGCTGGTACCAGTCGCGTTACGACAAGGTTGGCCCCGGCGGCACGGGCAAGGACTATATCAACTGCCCGATGAATGAAGAGCAGTACCATGCCTTCATCGATGCGCTGATTGCTGGCGACACGGTTGGTTTCAAGGAATGGGAAGGCACGCCTTACTTCGATGGCTGCCTGCCAATTGAAATCATGGCTGAACGCGGCCGCGAGACCCTGCGTCACGGCCCAATGAAACCGATGGGCCTGACCAACGCCCATAACCCGAAAGTCAAGGCCTATGCCGTTGTGCAGTTGCGTCAGGACAATGCGCTCGGCACGCTGTACAATATGGTCGGTTTCCAGACCAAGCTGAAATATGGCGCGCAGGCGGAAGTGTTCCGCATGATCCCCGGCCTTGAGAATGCCGAGTTTGCTCGTCTGGGCGGCTTGCACCGCAACACCTATATCGATTCCCCGCGCCTGCTTGATCCTTCACTGACGCTTAAATCCCGTCCGGGCTTGCGTTTTGCCGGTCAGATCACCGGCTGCGAAGGGTATGTGGAAAGCGCCTCGATCGGTCTTCTGGTTGGTCGCTTCACTGCTGCGGAACGCAAGGGCGAGACCCCGAGCCTGCCACCGGCAACCACGGCACTTGGCTCTCTGCTCAACCACATCACCGGCGGCCATCTGGCATCCGACGATGAGCCGGGCAAGCGCTCGTTCCAGCCAATGAATGTCAATTTCGGCCTGTTCCCTGAACTGGAACCGGGTTCGATCGTCAAGCCTGAAGGCGTCAAGCGCTTTAGAGGCAAGGACAAGACGATCATGAAGCGTCAGTTGATGGCCGCAAGAGCACTGCACGACTGCGCCGAGTGGCTGGGCGTCGAACCGCCGGTGTTTGCACCAGCGCCGGAAGTGGACGCGGCAGAGTAACCGCGTCTCAAAACTTTAGCTGAATTATACGGATGGAGAAGGTTCTGCCGTGTCGTGCCTGATGGCCGGTGCGGCATCCTCTTCAATCGGATGTTTCTTTTCCTCTTCGACAAAGCTGCCGAGCAGCCACAAGGAAACATCAGCCGCTTCACTGGCCGACGGGAAGCGGAACTCGCCGCTATGCTTGGGAGCATCGGCAAACTGGATGGCAAAACCATCGCCTGTCGGCAAATGTTCAATGCGCAATGAACCCGGTGCAATCAGCATGCAGGCATAGTGCGAACCCATGTTGCGCATGAAGCCGGCCTTGTTGTCATGAAGCCGGACGAAAACAGCTTTGCCGTTTTTCGTCATGTGCAGACTTCTGATTGCTTCGGTGGGGAATGCCCGCGAGAAATCAATGATCGCTTGGCCCGTATCATGACTGTTGTCATCATCCGTGGCACGACGCATCCGGGTGATGTAGTACCCCAGAACGACAAGCACAGCGCCAAGTATGGCCCCGACGATCAAATTCATTCTATTTCTCCTTTTCAGGACAAACGCCCGACTGCAGCGAGATGTTCCTACACTGCGAGGCTTGTGCGAATTTTACCGTCTGTCAAAAACGCTTCAGGAAAACAGATTTGGTCATCAGCCATTGGCGACGCACCAGAGACGGCTGAATGTCATCCTCAAAGAGAGAGGCGCCAGCCTTCTTTGCCTTCTTCAATACAGTCTCGGTCATGGCCACTGGCAGGTAGGCGGGGAAACAGGCCGCATCGACTTTGGTCTTGCGGGCATGGCCGAGATGATCAAGCGCAATTGCACAGAAGATATCAATGGCCGCAGTAATGCGGTCCTTGTCTTCACCGGCAAGGAATGCCTCGCGGTTAAGACCGGTGGCTGAGAGAATATCAACGGGGATATAGACCTGTCCGCGACGGCGGTGCAGCGGTGCCAGCAACATCATTCCGGCCATGGCCTGTGCCACGCCTGCATGGCCTGCGGCATCGGCACTGCCGGCTGCGGCCTGCGGATCGAGAATGAGGCTTGCCAGCTGAATGATCGCGGACGCCGTCTCACCGGCATATCCCTCAAGCGCATTGCGGTCTTCAAACGGGTCGTCGTAGAGATCGAAGATACGCGCTTCGAGCAGATTGATCAGCGTTGGACGCGGCAGGCGGTATTTCTCCACGCAGTCCATAAGGCCGGCGGCAACCGGGTTTGCTTGGCTGTCGCCATGCGCGTTGCCTTCCAGGAGATCGCGCCACCACTGCATGCGCACTTCGCCCGGCAGCGGCTCTCTCACCGCATCACGGATACGGGCAATTTCGGCGTTGAAGGCATAAAGGGCAGCCAGTGTGGGGCGCTTGTCTTCGGGCGACAACAGACATGCCAGATATCTGTCGCGGTCGAGATCCCGCAACATGTTAAGGCAGATTGCGCCTGTATCCTGAGTGCTCACGCCAGAATGCTCCCCATTGCCGGACAGTCTCGTGTCAGTCCACCGCGATGAATGCGGCAGCGACAGCCCGGTCTTCGGACAACATGATATTATAGGTTCTGACGGCAGCGCCTGTGCTCATGCTGTCAACGGAAATGCCGGCTTCACGAAATGCTGCTCTCAGCTCTTTCGGCAGAAGCAGCATCCCCTCACCGGTTCCCAAAAGCAGGAACTCGATTTCGGCGGCCTGCTCGAAAACTTTTTCGAACAGGTCCACCGTCAGGTTTTTCGGGTCGGTGGCATTCCACCCGTGGATGCCGGATGGCAGGCACAGCAGCGAACCGCGGTGTGACATCTCGGCAAAGCGGAAACCGCCATTGCCATAAGCATCTATCGGGGCCCGGCCGGGAAAATGGGCCGGGCGTATTTCAATGCCACCTGCCATGGTTCAGCCCCTAGGCCTTGCCAGTGACGGCGGTTGCCTTGCCATCGCTCTCCTCGTCGGCCTTCGAATCTGGGCGAAGGTTGAAGAGGATGAGGATCGGTGCAGCAATGTAAACCGATGAGAACACACCGATAAGAACACCGAACAACATGGCGAAGGTGAAGGAGCGGATAACCTCACCACCGAACAGGTAGAGCGAAGCCAGTGCCAGAAGAACAGTCAGACCGGTCAGGATCGTTCTGGACAATGTCTGGTTCAGCGACGCATCGATCAGCACCGGCAGCGGCATCTTTTTATAACGCCTGAGGTTTTCGCGAATTCGGTCATAGATAACCACCGTATCGTTCAGTGAGTAACCCATGATGGTCAACACCGCCGCGATACTGGTGAGGTTGAATTCCAGCCCGAAGTACACGAACATGCCGATGGTCAATATCACGTCGTGGGCCATCGATATGATGGCGCCCAGCGCGAACTGCCATTCGAACCGCACCCAAATATAGATCATGGTTGCGAACATGGCGATCAGGATACCGATCGTTGAGGTGAAGGTCAGGTCGCCAGAGACGGCAGGTCCCACCACTTCAACACGACGGAAGTCGTAATTGTCCTCAAGCGCGCCACGTACCAGGGTGATGGCAGACTGTTCGGCATTTTCGCCGCCTTCCTGCGCCTGGATACGAATGAGAGCGTCCTGTGGCGAGCCGAAGCCCTGCGCCTGGATTTCACCAAGGTTAAGCTCGTTCAGGCGGTCACGGATATCAGCAAGATCTGCCTCGCCCTGCTTGGCCTTGATTTCGATGATCGAGCCGCCCTGGAAGTCGATGCCGAGGTTCAGACCCTTGGTCACGAAGCCGCCAACGCAGACGATGAGCAAAACGGTCGTAAACATGAAAATGTAGCGACGAATGGCCATGAACGGATAGTCACGTCCGTCGAAGATGCCCGTACGCACACCCTTTGGCAGGTGTTTTGGACGCGAACGACGGACCCACACGCCAAACATCCATGCGGTCAGGGTGTAGGCGGTGAAGACGGTGGTGATGATACCGATACCGAGCGTGACGGCAAAGCCGCGAACCGGGCCGGTACCCATGTAGAACAGAACGCCAGCAACAATCAGGGTCGTCAGGTTGGCGTCGATAATGGTCGCGAAAGCGCGTGTAAAGCCTTGGTCGAGAGACTGGATAAGCGGTTTTCCGCTTCTGACTTCTTCTCTTATTCGCTCATAGATCAGAACGTTGGAGTCCACCGCCATACCGATGGTCAACACGATACCCGCTATACCCGGTAGGGTGAGCGTCGATCCGATGATACTGAGAAGGGCCAGCAGCATGACAACGTTGACGATCAGAGCAATGTTGGCGAGCAGGCCAAAGAAGCCGTAGAACACCACCATAAAGATCAGAACGCCGACGGCACCGATGGCACTGGCGTAAAGACCGGCATTGATGGAGTCTGCACCGAGGCTTGGACCAACGGTGCGCTCTTCCACAACAGTCAGCGTTGCAGGCAAGGCACCGGCGCGCAGCAGCACGGCAAGATCGTTGGCACCCTGTACCGAGAAGTTACCCGAAATCTGGCCGGAGCCACCGATGATCGGTTCGCGGATCACAGGTGCGGAAATGACCTGATCGTCAAGCACGATGGCAAACGGACGGCCAACATTCTGCTGGGTTGCCTGCGCGAAACGCTGTGCGCCACGGCTGTCAAAACGGAAGGTTACGACAGGCTCATTGTTCTGCTGGTTAAAGCTGGCCTGCGCATCGACAAGGTTTTCACCCGAAACAAGCGCACGACGTTCAATGAGGTACGGAACTGGCGGATCATCATTCGAATACATGACCTGCGATGTTGCAGGCGGACGGCCGTTCATCGCCTCCTGAATTGGCATGGTTGTATCAACCATGTGGAAGGAGAGCTTGGCGGTCTGGTTGAGCAGCGACTTCAGACGCTGCGGATCCTGGAGACCAGGAACCTGAACGATAATGCGGTCATCGCCCTGACGCTGGATCAGAGGCTCTGTGGTGCCCAGTTCGTCAACGCGGCGACGGACCACTTCGATCGACTGCGACACAGCCGACGACAGACGGTAGTTGATGCCGTCATCCGTCAGGTTCAGGCGCAGAAGGCCGTTGCCATCATCGCTCATGCTGACTTCGGTGACGGAGCCACCGACCAGCGTGCCGGCAGACACAGGCAAGGTCAGGTCACGCAAGGCTTCCTTTGCGGCGTCAATCTGCGCCGGATCAGTGATGCGTACCTGAACAATCTGGCCGGTGCCGGAAAGGCCGGAATAACGAACGTTCTTGTCACGCAGCTGCGTGCGAACATCCCCCACAATCGTCTCAAGACGTTCCTTGACAATGTCGGAACGCTCGATCTTGAGCATGATGTGAGAACCACCCTGCAAATCGAGACCAAGTGTAACCTTGTTGTGCGAATACCATGAGGGCATGCCCTGCAGCTGTTCTTCGGAAAACAGGTTAGAGGAAGCAATAAACGCGCTTATCGCGACTGAAAGCCAGATAAAAACGGTTTTCCAACGGGAAAAATAAAGCATAGAGGTCTCGACCAGGTTGGTGTCGGGAGGCGGTATCGCCTTCCCTCTGCGTCAAAAATCAGGAAGCGGTTTCGGTTTTAACTGGCTCGCCCTTGACCCGAACTTCAGCGATGTAGGTGCGCAGTGCACGGATCTTCACGCCTTCAGCGATTTCGACTTCAATTTCAGCATCGTCGATAACCTTGGTCACCTTGCCGGTGATGCCGCCACCGAGAACAACCTGGTCGCCACGACGAATAGCAGTCAGTGTTTCCTGACGCTTTTTCATCTGCGCGCGCTGCGGGCGGATGAGGAAGAAATACCAGACGACCATCAGCGGTGCGAACAGGAACAGCATTTCGAGGCCGGAACCGAACCCCGTAGCAGCAGCAGCTCCATCCTGGGCAAAGGCTTCAGTAACTAACATATAAAACTCCTCATATTCACGGGCAAACAATTCCGCCCACCCGGCTTCAAGCCGCCGGAATATAGTTGTGATCGCCACGAATGCAACAGACATGGGTCATGCTGCGTACCGATTCAGCACCTCATAACCTTTCGAGCATCGAAACGCCATGCTACCGAACCTTAATATCCCCTTATAACGCCTGCATTAAACAGCGTGAGACCTATAATGACCCAAGATCAGACGACTGCTCTCCTCCTCAACGAAATTCGTCGGCTTACCGATGCTGTCGAGCGGTTGGCGGGCCCAGCACCCGCCAAGAACGACTGGAGTGCAGCAGACTGTTTCGTATGGTCTGCAGAAAACAAGTCATTGCAGCCAGTACCGCGCCCCAACCGTATTGCCTTGCAACTGATCCGCGGTGTCGACCATGTGCGCGACATTCTGCATGAAAATACACTGCGCTTTGCCGAAGGTTTTCCCGCCAACAACGTACTTTTGTGGGGTGCGCGCGGCATGGGCAAGTCCTCGCTGGTCAAAGCTGTTCACGAAGATGTGCGCAACGCAACCGGCGTTTCCCTGAAGCTGGTTGAGGTGCACAGGGAAGACATTTCTACCCTGCCCGCGCTGATGAGCCTGATGAAGGATCAGGATCACCGCATCATCGTGTTCTGTGACGACCTGTCCTTTGACCATGACGACACCGCCTACAAGTCGCTGAAGGCAGCGCTGGATGGCGGCATTGAGGGCCGTCCGGACAATGTGCTGTTCTACGCCACATCAAACCGCCGCCACCTGTTGCCGCGCAACATGATGGAAAACGAGCAGTCCACGGCCATCAATCCGGGCGAAGCGGTTGAGGAAAAGGTGTCGCTGTCGGACCGTTTCGGCCTTTGGCTTGGTTTCCACAAGTGCAGCCAGGAAGACTATCTGACGATGATCAATTCCTACGCCGAACATTTCGAACTTGGCATCGACAAGGACACATTGAAGGCGGAAGCACTGGAATGGGCAACCACCCGTGGCGGTCGTTCCGGCCGTGTTGCCTGGCAATATATTCAGGATCTGGCCGGACGGTTGAGAAAACCGCTCACGAAATAATCCGAGTTCGCAGCAGCCATACCCCGAAACGAAAAAACCTCCGGCATGACCGGAGGTTTTTTATTGGGCACCCAACAGATGGTGCAAATCTCAATCAGAGATCGACGTCGAGAATGGCCATCGAGAAGTTATAGGACAGATCGCCATCTTCATCGTCGACATAGACAACGCCCAGAAACTCTTCGCCGAGATAGACTTCAGCCGAGTCATCCTTACGAGGACGGGCCTTGACCGCCATCTCCGGATTGAAGGTGCGCTTGAAATAAGCGTCGAGCTTTTTGATCTCTTCGGTTTTCACACTCTATCTCCTGTGCAGTTCGCTTTGCGCCGCTTGTGGCATGGGACAAAGGTCAAAGTAAAGTCCGCAAAAAGTGTTCTTGCGCATCAAAAATGCACGTCAGTTGCACCTGTGATTGCAGACACGCGGATCAGATATCCGCGCCGATGACCTGGTCCATTATACGCGATGGCTCGGTACACCCGGCCTCTCCTATCACCCTGGCTGGCACGCCTGCCACGGTGCTTTTTGGCGGCACCGGCTTCAGCACAACAGAACCGGCAGCAATGCGTGAGCAGCTGCCAATTTCGATATTGCCGAGGATTTTTGCGCCAGCGCCGATCATCACGCCGCTGCGGATTTTCGGGTGGCGGTCTGCGCCTTCCTTGCCGGTACCACCCAGCGTGACACCATGCAGAATGGAGACATTATCACCGATGACGGCGGTTTCACCGACCACCAGACCGGTGGCATGGTCAAGGAATATCCCACGGCCAATTTGTGCGGCCGGGTTGATGTCGGTCTGGAAGACCACGGAGGCACGGCTTTGCAGATAAAGCGCAAAATCCTTGCGGCCCTTCTTCAGCAGCCAGTGGGCCAGACGGTGCGTCTGGATGGCGTGGAAACCCTTGAAATATAGCACCGGCTCCATGAAGCGCGTGCAAGCCGGATCGCGGTCATAAACCGCCTGAATATCAACGCGCAGAATGGTGCCCCACTCCGGCCAGTCCTTCAACATTTCATCAAAGGTCTGGCGCAGCAAAACAGCCTGCATGTCAGGGTGATCAAGGAGCTCACATATGCGGTAAATGACGGACGCTTCGAGCGAAGGATGGTTGAGAACTGTCGAATAGAAAAATGCAGCCAGCAATGGGTCCTGCGAAGCGGCACTGCGTGCTTCGTTCAGAAGGCTGCCCCAAATGGGATCGACAACGGCCACCTGTTCAAGTTGGCGAACTTCATTGCGCACGACCATAATGGTCTCCTTTTACCTTAGAACATTTCTTATACCGAAAAATGTTTCGGATAGAAATGGGTGAGCGCAATGGCATATCAAGCCATCGACGCGTCTCCAGCATAACATTTCTACTTTTAAGGCGCGGCGTGCCCGGCAAGCGGCATAGCGGCGCCTTAAAGTCATTTCATCTGACCATAAACCCGGGACAATATCAGGGTCATGACCAATCAGGCATTGTTAGAAAGGCCGGCGTAAAACTCCAGCACCGCCGCCTTGAACACCCTGTCACCCACCGCCAGCATATGATCGCGACCGGGAATGTCGAGTGCGGTGGCATTGGGCATGATGTCGGCCAGTTCCTGTGGTGAACCGGCAATATCATCCTTGGTTCCCACAGCTATCAGACAGGGCATGTCGATCCGGGCAGCATCTTCGCGGCTAACCAGAATGCGGTTGGTGGCAATACAGGCGGCGAGCGCAAGGCGATCGCTTTTGGTCTGGTCGGCAAACATGCGGAACATGCGGCCACGCTCATGGGTAATGCCGTCAAGCGAAGGGGCCAGAAGCGCCTCGGCAATCGGGTCCCAATCGCCAACACCATTGCAGAGATTGATGCCAAGGCCACCAAACACCAGCGAGCGCACGCGCTCCGGGTGGGCCAGCGCGAGAAAGGCGGAGATACGCGCGCCCATGGAGTACCCCATGACATGCGCTTCGGAAATGCCGAGATGGTTGAGCAGGCCAATGGCGTCTTCCGCCATGATCGGCGGGTAATAGGCCTCGGAATCATGCGGTTTATCGCTTTGGCCGTGGCCGCGATTATCAATAGCAATCACCCGGTAACCGGCGGTTCCCAATGTCTTCAACCAGCCGGGATGCACCCAGTTCACACTGGCTGTCGATGCAAAGCCGTGGATGAGCACAACCGGCTCGCCCGCCGGGTCGCCCTCATCGAAATAGGCCAGCTTCAGGCCATCGCGCTGATAAAAAGAAAAATCGGGGGTATTGAGATTCATCAAAGACATCCTTTTTGGCCGACCTTATGTCATGAATCCTGAAGGTTGAACCCTGATATGTTTCGATTTCTGTGGAGGTTGACTTCATTTATCGCTAGATGTCATGCCAAAGCAGTCAAGGTTTCAATCTACATAAAGCATTTGGAGATCCGCATGGCCGGTCATCACACTATTCCTCACTTCCAGAACGATGGCGGTCACCCGATGATCGAAATCGGTGTCAAGGAATTCATGTGCACGGGCGCTTCCGTTCCTTTCGATCATCCGCATATTTTCATCGATATGGGCGATGACAACGAAAAGGTCTGTTCCTATTGCTCGACCCTTTTCCGTTACAACCCAACGCTCAAGGCCGAGCAGACAAATCCACCGGGCTGTGTTTTTCATGTGAAGGCAGCCTGACCGCTTTCCTCTCTTTCTGATCGGTGCATTTATGCCCGTAAAATCTGTCGCTATTGTCGGTGCTGGCATTGCCGGTTTGACCGCCGCTCTTTCTTTTGCCCGGCACGGCGTAAGTTCGCATATCATCGAACAGACCCATCACCTGACGGAGGTGGGCGCCGGCCTGCAAATATCCCCAAATGCTTCCCGCATTTTGTCCGAGCTGGATGTGCTGGCCAATATCGAGCCGCTGTGGGTCGAACCTGAAACCATCGACCTGACCTCCGGCCAATCTCTGAAAACCCTGATGTCATTGCCGATGCGGCAGTTGGCGCGTGCGCGCTGGGGGGCACCTTACGGAGTTCTGCACCGCTCAACCCTGCAGCAGGCGCTTTTGGGTGCGGTGTTGAAAAATCCGCTTTGTCATCTGCATCTGGGCAAACGCATTGAAACCGTGCGCAAGGCAGATATCTCCGCCATCACTTTTGCCGATCATGATCTGATCATCGGCGCAGATGGCGTCTGGTCGAGCGCCCGCTACTCCGTGCCAGAAAGCCCCTCACCCAGCTTTTCGGGCAATGTGGCATGGCGGTTTACAATCCATGACGATGTCGCGCCGTCATTCCTGCAAAAGCAGTCGGTCAAGGCGTTCCTCGGTCCCAAGGGGCACATTGTCGCCTATCCGCTAAAAGAGGTTTCCGCCTTCAACGTGGTGGCAATTTCCATGGGCGCCGATCCCGGCCAGACATGGAAGGCAGAATCAACCGGTCACCAGAAAGAAATGCTTTTTGAGCAGTTCCGCGACTGGCACCCGTCCATTCGTGAATTGCTGACCAAGACCGAGAACGGCAATTTCTGGCCTCTCTATCAATTGAGCGAAGGTTGCTGGCACAATGGCCAGAACACGGTGCTGATTGGTGATTCCGCCCATGCGATGATGCCATTTGCGGCGCAGGGTGCGGCGATGGCCATCGAGGATGCTTTTGAACTTGCCGGTCAGGTGATGTCAGCGGCAACGCTGCCTCAGGGATTGGCGGCGTTTGAAAGCCTGCGCGTACCGCGCATCAACAAGGCACGCAAGCGGGCGCAGATGAACCGGTTTGCCTACCATGCCAGCGGCCCGTTTAAACTGGGACGTGACCTGCTGTTTGCCGTCCGTCCCGCGCAATCTTTTGCGGCAGACCTTGACTGGCTTTATGGCTACCACGCCAAGGGGTGATTGAGGCAGCGGGGCGTTTTTCTGCGGCCCTCAGAATAAAAAAGCGCCACCAGTGATGGCGGCGCTCTTTAAACTTACGAAGGTCGTGAATTCACACGTCGCTTGCCGCCTTGAAACCGGCTTCAAGATCCTTGCGGATATCAGCTACGTCTTCGAGACCGATCTGCAGGCGGATAACCGGACCGCCCTCAGGTGCCTTGGCCACAACGCGGTCGGACAGACCGACCGGAACGGCCAGGCTTTCATAACCACCCCAGGAATAACCAAGACCGAACAGTTTCAGCGCATTGAGGAATGCGTGTGACTTGGCCTTGAATTCATCGGCACCAGCCTTCAGCACGAAGGAGAACACGCCGCTTGCGCCCTTGAAGTCACGTTTCCAGATGTCGTGGCCGGGGAAGCTTGGCAAGGCCGGATGCAGCACACGGCCCACATCGTCCCTGCCCTCAAGCCACTCAGCAATGGCAAGTGCGCTCTGCTGGTGGCGCTCAAGGCGCACGCCCATGGTGCGCAGGCCGCGTAGCATCTGGTAGGAATCATCCGGTGCCGCACAAAGGCCAAGCAACATGTTGGCTTCGTTGAGCGTATCCCAATGCTCCTTGTTGGCCGACACGAAGCCCATCAGCAGGTCGGAATGGCCAGACGGATATTTGGTCGCCGCCTGCATGGTGATATCAACGCCGTGGTCTAGCGGCTTGAAATAGAGCGGCGTCGCCCAGGTATTGTCCATGGTAACGACGCAGCCATGCTTGTGGGCAATGGCCGAAATGACCGACACTTCCTGCATTTCAAAGGTGTTGGAACCTGGCGCTTCCAAATGCACCAGCTTGGTATTTGGCTTGATCAGGGCTTCGATGCCAGCGCCAACCAGCGGATCGTAATATTCGATTTCGACACCCATGCGCTTGAGCATGGTGTTGCAGAACCGACGGGTCGGGAAATAGACCGAATCAACGATCAGCGCGTGGTCGCCGGGCGACAGATAGGCAAGAAACGGGATGGTGATCGCAGCCAGCCCCGATGGCAGAAGGATAGTCCCGGCTGCGCCATCCAGCTCGTTGATTGCTTCACAAAGCGCATCCGTGGTCGGTGTGCCATGTGTACCGTACGTGTATTTCTGCTTGCCGTCTGCCATGGCCTGCGCGTCAGGGAAAAGCACGGTCGAAGCGCGTACGACAGGCGGATTTACGAAGCCATAATAATCGGTTGGGTCATTTCCCAGATGAGCCAGACGCGTATTGTCGCCCGCACCGGAAAGCAGAAGATCTTTATTTTTCATTTCGGGATAAACACTCACTGATAGATGTGAAGTGAACATGCTAGGCCGCAGCGAACAGGTCAACCCTCAGAAGAAACGTTTTAAAGATGGCGGTTGCAACGCGATATTTTTGCCCACTCGCCGCCTATAATTTATACAATTGCTTCATTCACAGTCATCAAACTGAAAAATCTCTTTTTTAGGCAATTTTATTTCTCCCAAGACTTGACCATGAAGGCAATAATGATTGTGATGCATGTGCGCACCGGGAGGTGATGCGGAAGGGGAGAAATATAAAGAAATAATTGTATTCGCCCTTTCTAAATCGATTAAATAATAAACAAAGGTTGGGAAAATATGAAAAAGGCAATTCTGTCAGCCATTATCGGCACAGCTGCGCTGGGTGCAGGTTCGGTGGCTTCGGCCGCAACACTGGATGACGTAAAGGCAAAGGGCTTTGTACAATGCGTCGTGAACACAGGTCTTCCGGGTTTTGCTTCCCCGGATGCCAGCGGTAACTGGACAGGTTTCGACATTGATTTCTGCCGCGCTGTGGCAGTTGCGGTCTTTAACGACCCAACAAAGGTGAAGTTTACACCAACAACAGGTCAGACACGTTTCCCGGCTCTGCAGTCCGGTGAAGGCGACGTTCTGTTCCGTAACACCACCTGGACCATCAGCCGCGACACCGCACTTGGCTTCAACTTCCGTACCGTCAACTATTACGACGGCCAGGGCTTCATGGTTCCTAAGAGCCTCAACGTAAAATCGGCACTCGAACTTTCCGGTGCAGCCGTTTGCGTGCAGTCCGGTACGACCACAGAACTTAACCTTGCTGACTACTTCAAGGCCAACAACCTCGAATACAAGCCAGTCGTGTTTGAAAAGTTCGAAGAAGTGAACGCTGCTTACGCCGCTGGCCGTTGCGACGTTTACACCACCGACCAGTCCGGTCTGTATTCCGTTCGTCTCGGCCTTCCAAACCCGGATGACCACCTTGTTCTGCCTGAAATCATTTCCAAGGAACCACTTGGACCAGCCGTTCGTCAGGGTGACGACCAGTGGTTCGATATCGTTTCCTGGAGCCATTACGCGCTGGTTCAGGCTGAAGAATTCGGCATCACCAAAGCCAATGTTGATGAAATCAAGGCAAGCACCACCAACCCGGATATCAAGCGTTTCCTTGGCACGGAAACCGATTCCAAGATTGGTACCGACCTTGGCCTGACCAATGATTGGGCCTACAACATCGTCAAGGCACTGGGTAACTACGGTGAAATCTTCGAGGCCAACCTCGGCGAATCTTCTCCGCTGAAAATCCAGCGTGGTCTGAACGCCCTTTGGACCAAGGGTGGGCTGCAGTACGCACCACCAATTCGCTAATCCTCGTCAACGGCAAGGCGGCTTAAACCCGCCTTGCCTTTTACAATAACAAGATGGCCAACATGGCCACATGGGGATAGGGCAAACATGGCAGATAACGCTACAATTGCGTCTTCCGGCAACAGATCCTCCGGTTCACTCCTTTATGATCCGTTCGTCCGTTCAATCTTCTTTCAAATCGTCACCATCATCATCTTCGTTGCCGTCGTGTGGTTTATTGCCAACAACGTGGCGACCAACCTCGCACGTTCCAACACGGCGTCTGGCTACGGCTTTCTGAATAGCCGCGCAGGTTTTGACATCGGTGACACGCTGATCGCTTATTCCAGCGATTCCACCTATGGCCGGGCGCTGGTCGTCGGCTTCCTCAACACCCTAGTCGTTGCGATAACCGGTATTATCACCGCAACAATCATTGGTTTCATTGTCGGTGTCGGGCGCCTGTCCAACAACTGGCTGATCGCCAAGATTTGCACCGTTTACGTCGAGGTGTTCCGCAACATCCCGCCGCTTCTGGTTATCTTCTTCTGGTACACGGGCGTGTTGCGCCTGCTTCCCAATGTCAGAGATTCCTACGATCTGCCGTTTGGCATCTTCCTCAACAACCGTGGCCTTTCTATTCCAAGACCGGTTTGGGGCGAAGGTTCGCTGATCTTCGCAATCTCCATTCCGGTTGCGATCATTGCCGTTGTGGCCTTGTCCAAATGGGCGACAAAACGCCAGATGAAAACCGGTCAGACCTTCCCGATCTTCCGCGCGGGCCTCGGTATCCTGATTGGGCTGCCGCTATTGGCGTTTCTGGTTGCCGGTGCGCCGCTGACTTTCGACGTACCTGTTGCCGGTGGCTTTAACATCAGGGGTGGCAGCACTGTTCTGCCGGAGTTTTTCGCGCTTTATCTAGCCCTCTCCTTTTATACCGCCGCCTTCATTGCCGAAACCATCCGTTCCGGTATTCGCGGCGTTCCGAAGGGACAGACGGAAGCATCGACCGCGCTTGGCATGAAATCCAGCAAGACCACCCGTCTTATCGTTGTGCCGCAGGCCATGCGCATCATCATTCCGCCGCTTACCAGCCAATATCTCAACCTCACGAAGAACTCTTCGCTGGGTGTCGCCATCGGTTATCCCGATCTGGTGTCCACCGGCGGAACGACCCTGAACCAGACCGGTCAGGCCGTCGAAGTCGTGTCGATCTGGATGATTGTCTATCTGTCGATCAGCATCATCACATCGCTCTTCATGAACTGGTTCAACGCCAAGATGGCATTGGTGGAGAGATAAGCTCATGAGCACAAGAAACGTAGAATATGTCCGCACCGCCATGGTTGCTGCGGCACCTCCCCCAAAGGACGAAAAAAGCGCTGTTGCATGGCTGCGGAAAAATCTGTTCTCCGGCCCCAAAGACGTGATTTTGACGCTGATAGCGGTCGCCATCATCCTGGCTATCGTACCACCGGCCATCGACTGGTTGTTCATCAAGGCATCATGGGTCGGCTCTGACCGTTCCGTTTGTGCCACCGTCGTCCAGGGTGGCATTCAGCCAGAAGGCTGGACCGGTGCCTGCTGGGCATTCGTCGAGGACCGCTTTGCGCAGTTCATGTTTGGCCGTTATCCGCTCGATGAGAGATGGCGTCCGCTGCTGGTAACAGTCATGCTCATTGCATTGCTGGTGCCGCTGCTCATTCCAAAGATCCCTGGCAAGACACTGAACGCCGTCCTGATGTTCATCATCTTCCCAGTGGTTGCCTTCTACCTTCTGCATGGCGGTGCTTTCGGCCTGCAGCGCGTAGACACACCTCTTTGGGGTGGCCTGATGGTCACGCTCATTTTGTCCTTCGTCGGCATTGCGGTGTCACTGCCGCTTGGCATTCTGTTGGCACTTGGCAGAAAATCGAAAATGCCTGCCATCAAGACATTGTGCGTCGGTTTCATCGAAATCATCCGTGGCGTGCCGCTGATCACCGTTCTGTTCATGGCAAACGTCATGCTGCCGCTGTTTTTGCCAACCGGATGGACAATCGACAACTTCCTGCGTGCACTCGTCGGCGTTGCGCTGTTTGCATCTGCCTACATGGCGGAAGTTATTCGCGGTGGTTTGCAAGCCATTCCAAAAGGCCAGTTTGAAGGTGCCGATTCACTTGGCCTCGGCTACTGGCAGACCACGCGGCTGATCATTCTGCCACAGGCAATCAAGCTGGTTATTCCCGGCATCGTCAACACGTTCATTGGCCTGTTCAAGGACACCTCGCTGGTATCGATCATTGGCATGTTCGACCTGCTGGGTATTGTGCAGCTCAATTTCCGCGATGCGACGTGGATTACCCCGGTAACACCATTGACCGGCCTGATTTTCGCAGGCTTCATCTTCTGGATATTCTGCTTCGGCATGTCGCGTTACTCTGCCTTTATGGAAAGACACCTCGACACCGGACATAAAAGATAAGGGAAACACTCATGGCAGGACCCCAAACACAAAAAATGACGGTTTCTGATACCGATGTCGCTATCGAAATCGTTGGCATGAACAAGTGGTATGGCGATTTCCACGTGCTTCGCGATATCAACCTCAAGGTCATGCGCGGTGAGCGTATCGTCATTGCCGGGCCTTCCGGCTCGGGCAAGTCGACAATGATCCGCTGTATCAACCGCCTGGAAGAACACCAGTCGGGCAGCATTGTGGTGGATGGCATCGAACTGACCAACGATCTGAAGAAGATCGATGAGGTTCGTCGCGAAGTGGGCATGGTGTTCCAGCACTTCAACCTGTTCCCTCACCTGACAATCCTTGAAAACTGCACGCTGGCACCGATCTGGGTTCGCAAGACCCCAAAGAAGGAAGCTGAAGCGATTGCCATGCACTTCCTGGAACGCGTGAAGATTCCTGAACAGGCTCACAAATATCCGGGCCAGCTTTCCGGCGGTCAGCAACAGCGCGTGGCGATTGCCCGCTCGCTGTGCATGAAGCCAAAAATCCTGCTGTTCGATGAGCCGACATCGGCGCTCGATCCGGAAATGGTGAAGGAAGTTCTCGATACAATGGTGGGCCTTGCCGAAGAAGGCATGACCATGCTGTGCGTAACCCACGAAATGGGTTTTGCACGCCAGGTGGCAAACCGGGTTATCTTCATGGACCAGGGCCAGATCGTCGAAGAAAACTCCCCGCAGGAGTTTTTCGACAATCCGCAGCACGAGCGAACAAAATTGTTCCTCAGCCAGATTCTTCACTAGGAATCGAAAACGGAAAAATGGGGCTTCGGCCCCATTTTTTATGCGCAGATGGCCGTTATACATACCCGACTAAATGTCACCGCAGAGCGACAGAAAAACATCAAGCCACTGATTTAAAAAAACAATTACAACACCTGCACAATAAAATCATCGGCATTGTCATTTTTTTGCAAAAAACGAAAATTGGCGCTTGCAGGAAATAAAACCTCTGATTATAAGGGCGCCAACACAGCGTATGCGCCCTTCGTCTATCGGTTAGGACGTCAGATTTTCATTCTGAAAAGAGGGGTTCGACTCCCCTAGGGCGTACCACTGTGATCCTCCCCAAAATTGAAAAACTGCATCATTCCCGCCTCGGGAACTATCTTTCTGCATGTCGATTTATGGCGACATTTTCAGATATTTACAGCAATCTCCTCACCTAAAAGGCCAACTGGAAAAAAATGCATTTTTCCACAGCCGAAATGCAAAAAAATGCAATTTGGTGCTTGCGGGAAATCAAACCTCTGACTATAAGGGCGCCAACACAGCGTACGCGCCCTTCGTCTATCGGTTAGGACGTCAGATTTTCATTCTGAAAAGAGGGGTTCGACTCCCCTAGGGCGTACCACTGTGCTTCTCTCCCCTACATCATGATAAAAAACGCCACAGCGACAACGTCGCTTGTTCGTTTTGCCGTGCGCTGACATGCGCAAGCCATACCCTGCCCTCCGCGTGGCTTTAACGGGTACACAACCTTGCGCTTTGTTGCTATTTCCCTTTGACACCATCGAACCATTTTCATCCAGAAGGTTTGGCCATGAACACCGGTTGGACGATGATTTGGAATTATACGCTGCCCAAGGAGCGCAATGTCTCGGCCCGCACGCCTGTTATTGGCAAGGACCAGGTTGTCAGCATTTTTCATTACGACAAAAAGAGTTTCTTCGAGAGCAGCGTCGTCGCCCTCTCAAAGACCGACAGCCGTGAGCTGTGGCGACACACGATCGACCATGTCGCGACGGAACCGCTGATTGATGATCATGGCAATATCTATGTTGCCAGCTTCGCCGGCGCGGTTCATGCCTACGCGCCTGATGGCAGCACACTGTGGACCAGCGCCTTTGGCACACGCAATGTCAATGTGCCTGTTCTGAGCGGGGATCGTATCTTTATTGCCGAAACCGGTGGCGGCAGCCAGAAGACCTGGTGCCTTGATAAAGCGACTGGCGACGTCCTCTGGTCCCATGACACCGGAGGACACGCCTACCGGTTTCTGGCGCATGACGGCAAGATCTTCCATACGGCAATTGTCTCCGGTGCCAAGTTCGGAGAATCGACCGTGCATCTGCTGTGCATCGACCAGCAGTCAGGCAACAGGTTGTGGTCAACGACAGCAGATCAGTATCACTTCAACGCCGCCATTGTGGACGGTCTGCTGGTCTGGGGCGCTCGCAATGCCATCCACCTCTACGACGCTGCCAATGGCAGCCTGAAGGCCTCTCTGGCCATTCCTGATGGCACGGCAATCACATCAGGTCCACTGGTTGTCGGCAATCGCATCATCGCTGGTGACGACAACAGCACGATCCGTGTTGCGTCGCTGGAAAAGAAGGGGTTGCTGTTCAAAAAGCCGCAACTCGAGGCGGCCTGGAGCCAACCGTTACAAGGCGAGATCGTCGGCCAGCCGCTGTATCATCAAGGACAAATTTTCGTGCTTGATGACAAAGGGCAGATTGTCGGCATGGATATTGACGGCACGATCACCACGCCGACTTTTGGTGTGGGTGATGGCAAATGCAAGGGCGGCGGATTGGCCGCAGAAAACAACCTGCTAGCGGTTGCTACCGGTCGCACCGTTGAACTCTACCAAAACTGAGCATTTTCAGAACTGCTGGGCGGTCGTTTGCGGCATCACAGGCTTGCTTAGCCTTCAAGCAGCTTGTTGCATCAATTGGCGATTGCCGCGTCCAGCACGCGGATCTGCACCCGGCGCTGACCCTGCCATTGTTCTGCACCCAATGTTCCCGCCACATGCACGGAGCGGCCTCTGCCGTTCAGCAGCAGTTGGCCGAGCGGCGCATCTGCCGCCCTGAAGGCAATACCGTCCAGCCGGCTGCCATCCAGTGCTTCCAACGTTATCTTGACGTGATTGGCACCCACGGTACGGGCATCTTTCAGGCGGTGGGCCGGAATAGCAAAAATCGGCTGTGAATGGCCCGAACCATAGGGACCAGCGGCTTCCAGTCGATCGATCAAATCCAGCGTCGCACCAGAGGCACCAATGGCACCATCGATTTTGAGCGCACTGTTTTCGACCAACGATGCGATGGCCTTGGAGGCGCTTTCCTCAAAGAAGGTTCTAAGCTTGCCTAGCGCGCTGCGCTCCACTGTCAGGCCGGCTGCCATGGCATGGCCGCCCCCCTTGACCAGAAGGCCATTGTCGACGGCAGCCCGCACCATGCGGCCAAGGTCAAAGCCATTGATCGAGCGGCCGGAACCGGTACCCTTGCCGTTTGCATCAAAGGCAATGGCAAAGGCCGGGCGGCGGAAGCGGTCTTTAAGGCGTGATGCCAGCAGGCCGACAATGCCGGGGTGCCAGTTCTGCCGGGCGGTGACGATAACCCCTGCCCCGGAGCCGTCACCATATTCGGCAAGTGCTTCTGCTTCCGCCTCGGCCAGCATCACGGTTTCCATCGCCTGGCGTTCACGGTTCAGTTCATCGAGCTTTGCCGCGATGACTTCAGCACCCGATGGGTCATCAATGGTCAACAGGCGGCTGCCGAGTGCGGCGTCGCCAATCCGGCCGCCAGCGTTGATGCGCGGACCAATCAGAAAACCGAAATGATAAGGTGTTACCGGCCCGCCGAGGCCTGCGATCTTAAACAGCGCCGCCAGACCGGCATTGTTCATGTGGCGGGCCGCAACCAGACCTTTGACCACATAGGCGCGGTTCAGCCCCTTCAATGGCACGACGTCACAAACTGTCGCCAGTGCCACGATATCGAGGAAGGACAGAAGGTCGAGCGTGAAAGCGCGGCGGTCCTTTTTGTCCTTCATCACCCGCAGCGTTGCCACCAGAACCAGAAACACCACGCCGGCGGCACAGAGATGGCCCTGACCTGAGAGATCGTCCTGGCGGTTGGGGTTTACCAGCGCCACGCAAGGCGGCAGCGTTTCACCGACCTGGTGGTGATCGATGACGACGACATCGGTGCCAGCCTGTTTGGCGGCCAGCAGCGATTCATGGCTGGTCGAGCCGCAATCCACTGTCACGATCAGCGTTGCGCCATTGGCGGCCAGTTGCTGCATGGCTGCGGGGTTTGGGCCATAACCTTCAAAAATACGGTCGGGAATATAGATTTCCGGCTCAAGCCCGAAATGATTGAGGAAGCGGTACATCAAGGCAGCCGACGATGCGCCATCAACGTCATAGTCACCGAAGATGGCTATCTTTTCGTTTTTCTCGATGGCGGCGGCCAGACGATTCGCGGCCAGTTCACAATCCGTCAGCGTGTGCGGATCGGTCATCAGGTTACGGATGGTTGGGTCGAGAAATTCCAATGCCTCATCAACGGCAACGCCACGCCCGGCCAGCACACGGGCGATCAGTTCCGGCATACCGTGAAGCTGCGCCATGGCGAGGGCGCGGTTCTGCCCGGCCTGATCAAGCCGTGACACCCAGCGCTGGTCGCTGACCGATCGCTCCACACCCAGAAACGCACGTGGCACGGTATCGACCGGTTCCGTCATTCACTATCCTGCTCTGCCAAACTCAACACATGATGAAAGCGGTTAAACAGCTTTCGTGTCTTAAAGACGAGCATTTATTCTGTCGTGCGGGAGTTTCAAGAGCAAGAGCGGCCGAAAACTTTGTTGGGACACATGACCTGCCCTAAAGCATGGCATCACCAAAATGCACGAACGGCCTTTACGACAAGGCTTGCGCTGCAAAGCTGGTCACATTCAAAGCCGTGGCATGGCGTTTACGCCAGCCAAAACAACGCACATCATGGATGTGCGCCGCTTTAGGATAAGTCCGGAAAGCATGCAGTTTCCAGACCGTCACAACAGCCACCACCCTCCTCAGACATGGTGGCTGTTATCGTGTCAAATCAGCCCAGAACAATCGGCAGAGCCAAGGCTCCGACGCTGCTGGCCACGACGGACAGCAGAATGGTCAGTACCGCCCAGTTACGTCGGGCGAAACTTTCATCATTCTCACACAGGGCAAAATTGTCGTTCGAAAAGTTTGGCAGAGGATGAACCTCTGCCTTTTCGACAGGACCAATATCCTTGAACAGTACAATTGAACTCACGACGCGCCTCCCTCGCTTGGTGATTTCAGTTGATGTCATGGTACTGTCACTTAACGCCCTTGACCAGCCTTACTCCTTACTGAGTAAGCAAAATAGAGTACTCAAAGGCGGCTATCGGGGCTTATGGCAGTCACATTTTGTAAAAGCGAATGCCCCGCCGTGGTCATAACCAGCGGCAGGGCATCGATAATGGCAAAATGGAACCGAAATTCGGTGCGAAAACCGAAATGCGGCGCGAATCAGGCAGCCTTTGTGCGCTCGATTCGGATGACCTGCGGTTCATCCGTCAGGTAAGCCTGGCTCTTGATGGAGGCGACGGCCTTGCGAACGGCATCTTCCATCGTTGCGTGGGTCACCAGCACGATTGTCTGCGGGGCATCCGGCGTCTGGGCGCGCGAGCGCTGCACGATCGATTCCAGCGAAATGCCATTTTCAGCCATGCTTGTCGCGATGCTGGCAAACACGCCGGCGCGGTCAGCGACAGTCAGGCGGATGAAGTAACCGCCTTCGTGTTTCTTCATCTTGGCGCGACGGTACTTTTCCAGCGACTTGGCAGGACGGCCAAGCACCGGAACCTGCTGAATGCCAGGACGGCTCTTGGCGATGTCGGCGATATCGCCGAGAACGGCAGATGCCGTTGCATTACCACCGGCGCCGGGGCCAACCATCAGCAACTCACCGAGGATATCGGATTCGATGGCGACAGCGTTGGTCACGCCATCCACCTGCGCAATCACGGAATCCAGCGGCACCATGGTTGGGTGAACGCGCTGTTCAATGCCGGACTCAGTCATCTGTGCAACGCCGAGCAGCTTGATGCGGTAACCGAGATCGGCAGCGGCATGGATATCTTCAATCGAGATATTGGTGATACCTTCGAGATAGATGTCGTCAGCTGCAATCTTGTTGCCGAATGCCAGCGTCGTCAAAATGGCAAGCTTGTGAGCGGTGTCATTGCCTTCAATGTCAAAGGCTGGGTCCGCTTCAGCGTAACCAAGACGCTGCGCTTCCTTCAGGCACGTCTCAAAGGACAGGCCTTCCTTCTCCATCTTGGTCAGGATGTAATTGCAGGTACCGTTCATGATACCGTAGATCCGGGACACGTGGTTGCCGGTCAGGGATTCACGCAGTGCCTTGATAACGGGAATACCACCGGCCACCGCAGCTTCGAAGTTCAGGAGAACGCCCTTCTCTTCTGCCGTAGTTGCCAGTTCCACACCGTGCTTGGCAAGCAATGCCTTGTTGGCTGTCACCACATGCAGACCGCGAGCAAGCGCGGTTCTGACTGCTGCCTTGGCAGGGCCAGATGCACCGCCAACCAGTTCAACGAACACATCGATCTCAGCTTCGGCTGCCATCTGCTCGGGTGTGTCAAACCAGGTAATACCGGTGAGATCAATGCCACGGTCGCGCGAACGGTCGCGCGCGCTAACGGCAATAATCTCAATCGCGCGTCCGCAGGTAATCGCAAGCTCGTTGCTTCTCTGCTGGATGATGCGCACAAGCGACGAGCCGACAGTGCCGAGCCCCGCTATGCCGATTCTCAATGAATCTGCCATTGGTATAATCCTGATTTGTTTTGGTAATAACAGGTGGCCGGGACCGGCCACCCAGGGAGTTGCCCCCGTTATTAACGGTGAGCGTTCAGAGAAACGACGTTATGCATCGTTTCATGAGCTGTGGACAGGAAGCGCTTCAAGTTGCGCGCAGCCTGACGAATGCGGTGTTCGTTTTCAACGAGAGCCAGACGAACATAGTCATCGCCCATTTCGCCGAAGCCAACACCCGGAGCGACCGCAATATCGGCCTTTTCGACGAGCAGTTTGGAAAACTCGAGCGAACCGAGATGACGGAACTTTTCCGGAATTTTGGCCCATGCAAACATGGTGGCGGCCGGTGGTGGCACTTCAAAACCAGCCTTGCCAAAGGTATCAACCATAACGTCGCGGCGGCGACGGTAGACATTGCGCACTTCGGCGATATCGGAGCCATCGCCGTTCAGGGCGTGGGTGGCGGCAACCTGGATCGGCGTGAAAGCGCCGTAGTCCAGATAGGACTTTACGCGGGTCAAAGCCGAGATCAGACGCTCGTTACCGACCGCAAAGCCCATGCGCCAGCCGGGCATGGAGAAGGTCTTGGACATGGAGGTGAACTCAACGGCCACATCCATGGCACCTGGAACCTGCAGCACCGATGGTGGCGGGTTGTTTTCGTCGAAGTAGATTTCCGAATAGGCCAAATCCGACAGCACGATGATGTCATGCTTCTTGGCGAATGCGATGATATCCTTGTAGAAATCAAGCGATGCGACATGCGCCGTCGGGTTGGACGGGTAGTTGATGATCAGCGCCAATGGCTTTGGAATGGAGTGGCGCACAGCGCGCTCCAGCGGGCCAAAGAACGTCTCATCCGGCTCGACATTCATGGAGCGGATAACACCGCCAGCCATCAAGAATCCGAAAGCATGGATCGGATAGGTCGGGTTCGGGCAGAGAATAACGTCGCCCGGTGCAGTGATTGCCTGCGCCATGTTGGCGAAGCCTTCCTTGGAGCCGAGTGTCGCAACAACCTGGGTATCGGGGTTGAGCTTTACGCCGAAACGACGGGCGTAATAGGCGGCCTGCGCCTTGCGAAGACCGGGAATGCCCTTGGATGAGGAATAACGGTGGGTGCGTGGATCCTGAACGACCTCACACAGCTTGTCGACGATCGCTTTCGGGGTCGGAAGATCCGGGTTTCCCATGCCAAGGTCAATAATATCCGCGCCACCCGCTCGTGCGCTCGCTTTCAAACGGTTTACCTGTTCGAATACGTATTGCGGCAGACGCTTGACCTTGTGAAACTCTTCCATCTTCTTCCTCATGAAAATGCGCCAGCACTGCCCGGCGCATTTGCGAAAGTTCGTTTTTATTACAGTAACCTGCCGACACGAACACATCCTGCAGATTCTGGTATTGTAGCGCAAAGATCGGAAAATCCTAACGATTTAACCGGTCAATTGGCGCCAGCCTGATCACTCCATCCCATGTCGCCGGACATCGTCATCTGTGTTGAGATGAAGTGGCGCATGGATGTGTCGGATATAAGCTTTTTTTACGGCAGCCGATCCGACGCAGTGATGCGTAAACACGTTTTTGCTTAACGCCAGTTTTGGTTTGAATGCAAGGCAACCATGGCCGGAAACCGGCCATTTTGCTGCAATCGGCCTGACAATCAGGCGTGCTTGCCGTCCACGATGACAGAACGGATGAGCGAAAGCACCGCATCCGGCTTGATATCGGTGCAAACGAGCTGGCTTGGATGACCATCCCAGTAGCCTGGCGGGAAACCACGACCATCCGGTTTCTGGATGGTCGCACCATCGGCCAGACCACCGCACACTACGCGGACCGGGCCGCTGCGTGTCTCAAACAGTTCCGGCGCCACCAGATAAACGCAGGCGCAGCTGTCATGCACGACCATGCCGTCGCCGGTGCGTTCCTTGTAGAACTCGATATAGAACTGCGACAGGTCTGACAGCAGTTGCACCGGCTTGCCACCTGCTTTTGCCATGTCATCCATGAATTTCGAGGTCATCACGGTCTTGGTCGTGACATCCAGACCAACGATGGTGACGCGCCAGGGTGCAGTAAACACCAGATCGGCCGCTTCCGGGTCGCCATGAATATTGGCTTCGGCGGCTGGCGATACGTTGCCGTTAATATCGAATGCGCCACCCATGATGATGACGTCTTTCACCAGTGCGGCGAAATCCGGATCTTCGCGCAATGCCAGTGCAAGATTGGTCATGCGTCCAACCGCAATGATTGTCACCTCGCCCGGATTGGCCTTCACCGTTTCGATCAGGAAATGATGGGCCGGGCGCGGATCGACCGGCAGGTCGATAGTCTCGGGGATATCGATGTCGCCCAGACCATTTTCACCGTGGATAAAGGTCGGCCAATGTCCCTCGGGACGGGACGGATCAAACGTCACATTGGCACCCTTGGCGACCGGTGCGGAAATGCCCCATTGCTGCTTGAGGAAAAGCGCGTTGCGCGTTGTGATCTCAATCGGCGCATTCCCGAAAACCGTGGTGATGCCTATCAGATCGATCTCTGGGTGCCTGTGAAGGAAAAGCAGGGCCATTGCGTCATCGACGCCGGGATCCGTATCAAATATCACCTTATGCATTCAGTATGCTCCGCAAAATCTTTCTATGCCGGCTGATGTGCCGCCGGGTGCGGGCACATTAATCATAAGCGGCGCATCCGCAATCCCTAACGTGAACTGAAATAGCGTTTGCCAAGCATTGGCTTCAGTGACAATAACGCTGTCATCTTTTGCCCCTCCCGGAATTCCCCCCTTGACCGACGTCACGTTGCACCTGCTTTCCACCCTGTTTGTTGTCGCCATTGTTGCTGGCTTTATCGATTCCATTGCCGGCGGCGGCGGGCTGATTACCATTCCGGCCATGCTGATCATGGGCATTCCACCGCTTGAGGCGCTGGGCACCAACAAGCTGCAGTCACAGTTCGGTTCGGCGTCTGCCACTTACGCCTATACAAAGCGCGGTCTGGTAGACCTGAAAAGCCAATTGCCGATGGCACTTTTGTCAATGGTGGGCGGAGTATTCGGCGCCATTGCCGCAGCCTTTGTACCGGCCGAAGTGTTGCGTTTTATCATGCCGTTCCTTCTGGTTGGCATTGCGCTCTATTTCGCATTCAAACAGCAGCTGAGCGATCAGGACCGCCACAGACGCATTTCATCCTTTATGTTCGGCTGCACGGTCGTCCCGCTGATCGGTTTTTACGACGGTATATTCGGTCCCGGTACCGGATCGTTCTTCATGCTGGCCTTCGTGTCATTGGCCGGTTACGGCATGCTGAAAGCCACAGCTCACACCAAGCTTTTGAACTTCGGCTCCAATGTCGGCAGCTTCATCGTATTCACGATCAGCGGTGCAGTGTTGTGGAAAATCGGTTTTGTCATGGGCATCGGCCAGTTCATTGGCGCGCAGCTTGGTTCGCACTTCGCCATGAAAAATGGCGCAAAGCTGATCCGTCCCCTGCTGATCATCTCCTGCCTTGCCATGGCGGCACGGTTGATTATTGGTCAGGTCGACCCTGCCCTGTGGGAGCGCATGACGGCAGTCTTAGGCTTCTAAAAACAAGGACCTTGTCGCGGGACCATCAACAACCAGACAATGGCACGGCGCAATGCCGTGCCTCAGGCCTCATGCAAGTCCTGCATGACCACGATGGCACCGGCAATGCGGTGGTCAGCACAACGAAGCGGCGTCATGCGGTAACGGGCCATCCGTTCGCCCTGCCCCCACGGCTCGTGGGTATAATCAAGGCTTTCCCCTTCAAAACAACGATCAAGGCGCGGCTTGATCTTCATTTCAAAATATTCGCTGCCAACCAGCTCTGAAATCGATGAGCCGATCAGAGATAGTGGCGTTCTGTTGAAATATTTCGAATAACGCTTGTTGGCGTAGAGAAAACGGCAGTCGGTGGTGATCACCACCACCCGGTCTGGCAGCAGATCCAGCACCACTTCGCTGAACAGCATATCAGGATAGACCTGCTGTTTTACTCTCGTCTCGACAATGGCGGGGCGAGCGTCTTCAGCCTGCATGGTGCTGTCGGCGAAATAACGGTCGATCAGCATCGACATGGCAGCCGAATGGCGCAGCACGCTTGACGGATCATCCGCATCTTCACGGATCAGCGCCGCAAGAAACTGCATCTGCATATGCATTTCATAGGCATTTTCCGCTTTATAGGACAGGATGATGCCGATGAGCGGGTCCAACTCACGGTCGAGAGCCCGGACCAGTTCGTCATGTCCGGCAGATACGGCCTGCTGCAATTGCAAACATTTTGTCGAAAACGCTTCGAAAAGCCCCAACATGCCAGTCTCCAAAATGGTCTGCCAGATATCCGCGCTGCGGTGAAAACATGCGACGGATGTCCGTGTGCGAGAATGGTCAAATGCCCGCACATTCCTTGCTGGAAGGCACTAACATGACGACCCCTCACATTCAATCAGTCAAATGACGGCTGAATTAGAAATTATGAATTTAGCAAAAGCAAAAACACAGAAAGCACTATGAATTCTTAAATATATTCCTGAAACTCACTCTGGATAATTCAGAAAAATCGAAAACAATACGCAAGGAAAATCAAAAACAGACGAAACACGCATCAACATAAAAAATGATATTTGTTTTCTACTTTATTTCAAAATACAGGACATGAATTACGTGAAAATTTTAAATAAATAAATTTCCGATACTTCAAAAAACAAATCATCACTGACTGGAAAGCACCCAAAGTGTCGCAATTTTGAAACAGATTTTAGACAAATCAATATGCGGGAATTTGTGCGAATTGGGGATTGCATATCGGCGTACAGCCGCCCTCACCTGTCTCATAATGAAACACGTGTGTCAGATTGTGAATCAGTTCAATGTCCGGAAATAACACGCTGACCGAACGGCAACCGGTGTCGGTTGCAGCACATGCGGTCAGGAATAATCAAAGGAATGTTTCAGGCAGCGCCCGAACGTCTGCGGCGGTCAGCTGCTTCCTGCAGAACAATCATCGCACCGAGAAGCGTGCCTGATGACGAGTAGCAAGGTGTGAGACCAAGCGAAACGACGATGGTGCGACCATCATTATCTTCCGCATAGGTAAACTGGGTCGCCTCACCCTGGAAGCACTGAACCAGCTTTTCCTTCAGGCCATGCTGGAAGCGGTGCAGACCGACAAACTCCGCAATGTGCTTGCCGAGCATATCGGCGACAGACAGCGAATAACGGCTGGCATTGGCAGCATTGCAATAGAAGATACGGTAATCCGTAGACACCACGATGATGCGGTCAGACTGCTCGTCAAACCATGCCTCATCCAGCACGGTGTGTTCTTTGCCGTCCTTGTCGTTGGGGGAGTAACCCTTGCCGATGTAGCGGTTTACCAGGGTTTCCAGCAACTCTGTGTTACGCTGGACGCCAGCAAAATCCTCAGCCTCCTCGTTCAGCAAATCAATTGCGAACTGGAACTGGATCCGGATCTCATCAGGGTTTCGGGTTTCCTTGTGGATGATCGCCTCAAGGATCGGATCAAGTTCCCGATCAAGCGCCTCCACAGCGACCGCGTCGTTGGTTTCGACCGCATGTCTCAGCCGTGCATATTGTTGCCAGAACCGCTCAACCAAAGTCTTCAAAGCAATTCTCCCGAGAAGATTATCGCAATCCGCATGCAATTACAGATGAACCTCCGAAATTATCCCTTCAACTAAGGCCGGGATACGCTGAGACCGATCAACCAAAATTCAATTCATGGTGGACTAATATCACAAAAACAGAAGCGTTTACAAACCGCTACTCTTGGTGTGGTTAACCGCCGAAATCCACGTGTTTTATAAATTCTGAAGCTGGTGCCAGGGTTTCGTGATTTTCGAGACCCGAAAGCTATTTCAAAGCTTGGATTTGATGTTCCAGCGGTCATGGTACCAGAGCCACTGCCCCGGATGTTCCCGCACCCAGCTTTCAACCTTGTCGTTCAACAACTGGGCCGTGCCGGCCACATCGACATTGCCCTTCTCATCGACCGGAATCGTGATCTTTGGCTCGATTTCCAGGCGGTAACGGTTGTCGGGCAAACGGATGCAACGGGCTGGATAAACCTCACAATTGAACTGGCGAACCAGCTTGGCAACCAGCGGGTTGGTTTTCACGTCAAGGTCGAAGAACTGTGTCGACAGACCCTTGTTGAACTTCTGGTCGACAAGCACGCCAACGCCACCGCCCCGTTCCAACTGGCGCGCCAGTGCAAAGGATGAACCGGCATGCGAGGGAACAAGATCGCCCATGCGTGCACGGCGGAAGTTGAATACCTTGTCAGCAATATAAGGGTTGTTCGGTGGGCGAAACAGCACAGTGACCATTAGGCCAAAGGCAGAGCCTGCCACCGGCAGAAGTTCGAAATTGCCGGTATGGGCGGTAAACACGATGAAAGGTCGCGGATTATCACGCAGGTCGAGAAAGATCGGGATACCTTCGACCTCAATGCGGCCTGGCGTGGCGTTTTCCGGATCAAAGTCGAATAACCGGTCCAGAAATACATATTCCGCCGCCAGACGCCCCATATTCGCCCAACTGTCCATGGCGATATCGAGACGTTCCTGCTGCGACTTCTCAGGAAATGCGCGCTCCAGATTATAGAGCATCAGCTTGTGACGCTTGGTCTTGGGGCCAACCCATCTGGCAAAACGTTCCGCAAAACGCATGGCCGGATCAGCCGGGAACAGCTTCAGGAAATTCAGCAGGCCAAACGCAAATTGCGCAATCAGCCATTGCCGAAAATGCATCAGCGCCAAGACGATGCGCGTCACAAGCATCTTCACGGGCATCAATCCATTCTGAGAACGATTTTACCGAATACCTGACGGGTTTCCATGCGCTCCAATGCACGGTCAATATCGTCAAAGGTCACTTCGGTGTCGATAACGGGGTGTACGATGCCGCGCGCCATTTTCTGCATGGCATTGGCCATATTTTCCATACGGCAACCGAAGGAGCCGAGCAGCTTAAGCTGCTGCTGGAACAGCATCATCAGGTTGATGTCGGTCGAAACACCCGACGTCGAACCGCAGGTCACCAGACGGCCGCCACGCTTCAGCGAGAACATGGAACCGGCCCATGTGTCCTTGCCGACGTGTTCGAACACAACGTCAACGCCCTTTTTCTTGGTCAGCTTGCGCACAACGCCTTCGAAGCGGTCGGTACGGTAGTTGATGACGTGGTCGGCACCTAGGGCCTTGGCACGTTCGATCTTGTCGTCGGAACCAACCGTGGTGATGACGGTGCAACCCATCTTCTTGGCCAGCTGAATGGCAGCCGAACCAATGCCGGACCCGCCGGCATGGATCAGGATCGTTTCACCCGACTCAAGCTTGGCATTGTCAAACAGCATATGTTCAACCGTACCGAAGGTCACGGGTGCGAGTGCGGCAGCAACAGCGTCAACACCGTGTGGCGCAGGTACCAGCTGGCGAGCTGGAATGTTGATTTTTTCCTGCGCAAAACCATCAAGGTGGAAACCGTGCACGCCGGAAACGTGTTCGCACAGGTTATCCCTGCCCTCACGGCATGGCTTGCACAGACCACAGGTGCGTGCGCCATAGATCGAGACCAGCTGGCCTGGAAGAACGTTGGAAACGCCAGGGCCGATGGCCTCAACAACACCGGAGGCTTCCGCGCCGATCGTCAGTGGCATCTTGCGCTTGGCAAATGCCATGCCGCGCCAGCCCCAGACATCGATGTGGTTCAGCGCAACAGCCTTGACCCGAAGCGTTACTTCACCTGGTGCTGGTGCTTCCGGTTCCGGCAGTTCCACTCTTTCAAGTTTACGGTCATCAACGAGTTGCAAGGCGCGCATGATAAAGTCCTTCGCCCGGAGGCGTTTTGTTTGGTTGAGAGCGCCCGCGCGTCTGGCACGACACATAAGGGACGCTCACCCTTTTTGAATATCTGCATCCGGCCCCATGAACCTGTTCAGTCATGCGGGCCGGTGCCGTTGGGAAACCGATTAAGCCGGTTCCCGTGTCATGACAAGGCTTGCGTTCTGTCCGCCGAAGCCGAAGGAGTTGGACAGCACGGCACTGACCTGCGCTTCCCGCTTCACATTTGGCACGACGTCGAGCGCGATGGCCGGGTCGGGATTGGTGTAGTTGATGGTCGGCGGCAAGGTGCCGGTCAGCATGGTCTGCAGCGAGAACACCGCCTCAACCGCACCGGCTGCCGTCAGCGTGTGACCGATCATCGACTTGTTGGACGACAATGGAATGTCCTTCAGGCCTTCACCGAACACGGCCAGCATCGCACCATATTCCATCTTGTCGTTTTCCGGCGTCGAAGTGCCGTGTGCATTGATGTAACCAATGCCCTCTGGCGCAATACCGGCATCAGAGAGAGCCGCACGGATGGTTGCAATGGCAGGTGCGCCATCTGGCGAGGAGCGTGTGCGGTGGAAGCTGTCGGCCTTTTCACCGGCGCCCTTGATGATGCCGAGAACCTTGGCACCGCGTGCAACGGCAGATTCGAGCGATTCCAGCACCAGTGTCGCCGCACCTTCAGCAATCACGAAACCATCACGGTCCTTGCTGAATGGCTTTGACGCTTTTTCCGGCGGGTCGTTCTGCGTGGAAAGGGCTGACAGCAGCGAGAAGCGGATCAGCGCCTCGGCGCTGACCGAACCATCGGTCGCAACCGTCAGCGCACGGTCTGTACGACCCTGACGAATGGCTTCAACGCCCAACTGAATGGCGGTGGCGCCAGATGCACAGGCCGTGGACAGCGTTACCGGCAGGCCGCGTGTGCCAAACCGGTCGGCCAGACGCTCGGAAATGGCACCGAAAAGGGCAGCTTCCTGAAACGCGGCATCCGGACGCTGGCGCATGGCCGCGAGGAAGCGGTTATATGCATCGCCGGGCTGGTCAGCCGGTGGCGAACGATCGGCCAGTTCGAAGCGCGCGCTCCATTCCGGTTCAATTGGCGGTGCTGCCAAAAACAGCGGGCCACCAAAATCACCCGAAAGACCGGCCTGCGCCAGCGCCTCGATGGTGGTTTCGCGGGCAAAGGCATAGGAACGCTCGACCGAGTTCGGCACCGGAATTTCGATAAAATCAACGGTTCCGCTGATCTTGGTCGACAGACCATCGGTTGGAAAACGTGTGATGTTGTGAATGCCCGATTTGCCTGATGTCAATGCAGACCAGTTGTCCTCAAGCCCCTGTCCGAGCGAGGTGATGATGCCCATGCCGGTCACGGCAACGATTGGGCGTCCGAGATGATCCTTGAAGCTGGATGATGCCATCTTTTTTACTCCTCAAACATCACGGGACAAAACGGCGACGCCTTCGCCACGCACGTGGCCGACGGTGGTAACCACTGCCGTGTTGGCGCTTGTCGACATCGGCTTTTCCTGTGCGCCATCAAAGGCTGGCAGCTTTGCGCCGCTTTCAATGGCAAGGGCACCGAGTGCCAGGCCGAGCGGGAACTGTGCTTCCAGCGCGTGGCCAGTTACACCGCTGTAACCACGGATAACAGCGTTTGGCAGTGCCTTTTCCAGCAGAGCCTTTTCGCGCTTCGTCACGTCATGGAAACCGCTGGCGCCCGACAGGACAAGCGTATCGGTCGCGTCACCGGCTGGAGACAGCAGGCGCTCAAGGCGCTTTTCCATCTTGGCGTCGTCGCGGTTGCCGCGGTCACCTTCGATCGCGTCGATGCGGGCATAAATCTTTGCACCACGGTCAACGGCGTGTTTGCGCGATTCCAGAACAAGGAATGCGCCAACCGAACCGGTGATCATGCCACCACCATTATCAGTGCCGCGCGACCACAATGGCTGCCAGTCACCCTGGGCGTGGGCATTGATGGCTTCAAACAACAAAATCATGTCAGGACGTTCGGCAGAGAAAGCACCACCAACCAGCGCATGGCTCGATTCACCCGAACGGATGCGGTGGAAGGCTGTTTCGACGGCAGAGATACCGGCTGCTTCTTCGCCCATGAAGGTACGCGACGAACCGGTGACCTTGTGCACGATGGAAATATTGCCAGCCATCAGGTTGGAAAGCTGGGCAAGGAACAGCGTCGGGCGCAATTCTGTCGTCAGCTTTTCATTGAGAAGAATTTCGCGGTCGTTGCGCTTCAAGGCTTCATCGACGATCAGCGTATCAACGTTGATGTCACGTTCCCCGCCCCCGGCAGCAACGATCATGTCCATGGTGGCGCAGGCGTCTGCGTCTTCCTTGAAACCGGAATCATCCAGCGCGAGACCTGCAGCAAACACGCCAATGCGCTGCCAGTTTTCCATCTGGCGCTGATCCTTGCGGCCGATCTGCGTAGACCAGTCGATTTCGGGCAGAGGGTGAACCGGGTAAGGTTTGAACTTCTCGCTCTCGACAATCGTTTCCGGCGCTACACTTGCGGAAAGCAAAGCGATATGCGCTTCAGTGCCGACACCGTGACAGGTCACGATACCAACACCTGTTATCACCACATCATTGTCAGATTTGCTCATACGTCATCCTCTGCGGTTGCAGGACCCACCGTGGTTCGCGTCCGCTGTTCATGCGTTTGCGCCAGCTTGCGGCATTACATGCTTGCCGAATAATCCGCACAAAACGACTTGGCAATGGCGAAGGCCCGAACGAGGCCTTCAAAACCTTGTTTATTCACCGGTCGAACCGGCTGATAGCGCGTTTTTCAACCTTCAGAGGCGGCCAGAGCAGCCATCAGGCCCACTTCTTCTGCGCGTTTCTTGACGATTGGACCAAGCGGAATATCGCTGAACGGCATGGTGCGCAGTTTCAGCTGCGCGTCACAGACCTTCTTGCCACCAGAGGTGATCTTGGCCTTGGTCACAGCAAAACCGGAACCTTCATGTTCCAGAAACGCTTCGATATCCAGAACCGCTTCCGGTTCCACGAAAGTGCGCATCTTGGCACCGTCAACCGTCATCAAAAACGGCATGGCGGCAAAATCGGTCAGGCTGAGAACCAGCATGCCGGAGGCTTGCGCCATGGTTTCAATCAGCAAAACACCGGGAACAAGCGGCATTCCGGGAAAATGACCTTCAAAAACCGGGCTTTTTGCCGGCACAACTGAGCGCGCCTTCAATATGCGCGCCGTTTTATCGACAGACTCGATGTGGTCGATCATCTGGAAATATTCGAGAAGCATTTGCCCTCCGCTTAATAAAACAATCCCTCCCGCCGGTTCCGGCGTGAGGGATATAAACCAATATTCAACTCACTCAGCGGTCCACAAAATTGCGGATGCCGGAACAGATCAGCCCTTGGCGGCCTTCAGTTCGTCGATCTTGGCGCAGAGGTTTTTCAACACGAAGTATTCTTCTGTCGTTACCTTGCCTTCGTTGACTTCCTGGGTCCACTGCTCGAGCGGGATCTTGATGCCGAATTCCTTGTCGATCGCAAATACGATGTCGAGGAAATCAAGGCTGTCGATGCCCAGATCGTCGATTGTGTGGCTCTCCGGCGTAATGGTTTCCCGGTCAATTTCGCTGGTGTCGGCGATGATGTCGGCAACCTTGTCAAATGTAGCTGTCACGCCCATAATCCTTGTCTGTCTTTTGTCTTCAAATAACGCTTATCAGACGCACCACATAGGCAAATCAAGTTGAAAAGCCAATGGGTACCAGCAAAGAACGTGTAATTTGCTGTCAATGTGTTGCTTAAACAGCAACCGAATGGCGACCTTTTCCAGTGGATAAGTAACTATCGAAAACCGCAGCGACCGTGCGCGCAAAGGGTTTTCCCGCCTCTGTGAGCGAAAAGACCTGACCTTTAATCTGCGCAATACCATCGCTGTTTTGTGCCGCAAACAGTTTTGCTTCGGCAATAATACCAGATGGATCCCGGCCGAATTCACGCTCCAGTTCGGCAAAGTCGAAGGCGAAATCACACATGATGCGCTCAATGACCCAGGCGCGGGCCCGGTCATCGTCACTGAGTTCAATACCGCGCACGACGCACAGGCCGTCGGTTTCAGCCATGCGCTGATATTCACCGGTCGCCGGCATGTTCTGCACATACCCCTGTGGCAGCTTGCCGATCGAAGATGCACCAAGACCGATCAGCGCCGTGGCACAATCATCGGTATAACCCTGGAAATTTCGCTTGAGATCACCATTCGAACAGGCAACCGCCAGACTATCGACCGGCTTTGCAAAATGGTCGATGCCGATTGCCTCATAACCAGCCGCCACCAGCATGTCACCAGCCAGTGTCATTTGCCGGTACCGCTCGACAATATCAGGCAGTGCTTCGTCAGGGATCATGGTCTGGTGTTTTTTCATCCATGGAACATGGGCATAACCAAACAGTGCAATGCGGTCCGGATCCAGCGAGATGATAGATCTGACGGTTTCCGCCAGCGTGTCCAGCGACTGGTAGGGCAAGCCGTAAAGGATATCGCAATTGACTGAACGTACGCCCCTCGCCCGCACTGCCTCCACCACCGACCGCGTCTGCTCGAAAGTCTGAATGCGGTTGATGGTTTTCTGCACCTTGGGGTCGAAGTCCTGCACGCCAAGACTTGCTCTGGTCATGCCGATGGCGGCCAGCGCATCATATCGCGGCTCATCGAGATCGTTGGGGTCCATCTCCACGCTGATTTCGGCGTTCTCGGCAAAATTGAACGCAGCGCGAAGACAGTCCATCAGATCAATCATATCTTCAGGCTTCAACATGGTTGGCGAACCGCCACCAAAATGCACGGCGGTTACCCTGGCATTGCGAGATATGCGCTGGCCGACAGCTGCGATTTCAAGCTTCAGTGACGTGAGGTAGCTGGCAATCGGCTCATATTTCAGCGTGTGCTTGGTGTGACAGGCGCAGAACCAGCACAGGCGATCGCAATAAGGTATGTGCAAATACAATGACAAATTGTCGCTATCGCCCAATTTGCCCAGCCATTGCGCATAAATGCCGCAGCTGACCCCCTCGTGGAAGTGGGGTGCAGTAGGGTAACTCGTGTAACGCGGAACCGCGCCGGAATATTTTTCGAGAAGCTTTTCCGACATGCAATTTCTACCTTGGCCATTCTAAACATAACCCGAAAGTAGCGTCTGCGACAGTTTGCAACTTTGACTTCGATCAAATCAAGGCGTACATTCCGCAAAGATAGTCGTAGGGGGACATTCGGCTTCGTCAAGAAACTGGGAAGGGTAAATTTGTGCCGATTTTTCGGCACTTTACCGCAACTATCGGATATTGCCTCATGGATACGCTGCTTAAGAACATTCATAACTCGGAAGAGCCAGTCGTCTGTCGCTCCTGCGAGGCCCGCCATGGCGGGGTGTGCAGCTCCCTGAGCCCTGCGCAGCTGATGGAACTCAGCAAACATTCCAGCCGACGCAAGCTTGAGGCGGGCAATGAGCTGATTGGCCAGGGCGAATCTATTTCCACTTACGCCAATATTCTCAACGGCGTGGTGAAGCTGTCCAAGATGATGTCTGACGGTCGTCAGCAGATTGTCGGATTGCAATTTGCACCGGACTTCCTTGGCCGGCCCTTTGTCGGTGAAAGCAACACAACGGTTGAGGCGGCGACGGATGTCAACATCTGTATCTTCCCGCGCAATGTGGTGGACCGCATTCTCAACCAGTCACCGCAGATGGAGCACAAGCTTTACGACCAATCCCTGAAGGAACTGGATGAGGCGCGTGACTGGATGCTGACGCTTGGTCGCAAGTCTGCGCAGGAGAAGGTCGCAAGCTTCCTCTACCTGATTGCCACCCATATCGATCCGGAAAATGAGGACAAGTCCAGTTTCGACCTGCCCTTGTCACGCGCCGATATCGCCGATTTCCTCGGTCTGACCATAGAGACCGTCAGCCGTCAGATGACCAAGCTGCGCAAGGAAGGTGTCATTCACATCGAGAACAATCGTCACGTCACCGTGGGCGATCTCGACCGCCTGAACTACGCGGCAGGCAACGACTGAGCAATCCGGCCGGGAATTTGCCAACTCGAAACTCCGGCCGAATCATGCATCATAAATAAAGAAGGTGCCTTTGCTTCGCTTGCGGAAAACAGGATTCCGTAAGCCAGCACCACCGCAATAACGAATTTCATTCCCCAGTCCCCAAGAAACCGCAGCCACTGATCCGGCGGCGACAAGCGCCCTTCAAGCCTTGCTGAAAGGCCTGATTGACGTGGGAGAACTGTAACGTGCAAACCATGATTTGCCGTTAAAAAACCAAGTAATTCAACGATTAAGCCAAAACATAAAAACGCAAATGACGTTTTAAACCCCGGTTAAACATAAAAATGGCGCCCCGGAGAATTCCGTGAAGGCGCCATCATATCAAGGAAATTTGGAAAGGGATTACTGCGCGATCTGCGCCTGTGCATCCTCACCGTGATGCGTGGCAAGGTTTTGCAGTTCCTGCAACTGGCGGCGATAGTCCGCCTCACTGACCCGGCCGGCCTTGCGGGCAGATGCCAGCGACGAAAGACGCTTTTGCAGTTCCATGGCCTCAGTATCGGACATCTGGTCGGCAGCCGAAGTCAGTGGCTTTGAGAAGGTTGGGTACGTGCCGGTGTCTTGCTTGACCGCAGGCTGGGAACTCACCGGCTGCGGGCCAACAACCTGCGCCACCGGGCGGGTATTAAAAGAGGCCGTAGTGTCGACCGGCTGTGGCGTTGTGCAACCTGCCAGCAACACAGCAACAAAAGCACCGGGGACCAGTCGCGTTCCTGCTTTGACAATCATCAAACTGTTTTTCATCGATCTTGCCCCGGCAATTATCCCGCAGGATAAAACTTCTTCACTTTGCCAGCCAGCTCATCATTCAGGCTCTGCGGCTCAACTTGTATTCGTTTTCGCCCGGCATGTGCAAATACAAAGATTATAAATATTGTGGAGCAATTCTTCATCGCTGCTTTGGCCACATCTGGGTCAAGCATCGGCTTGTAACCTCATGTCCAAACGCCCAGATATGCCGCATGATTTTCAGCACACCCCTTGTTCCCGCCCGTCTTGTCAGCCGCTACAAACGCTTCCTTTTCGACGCGGAACTCGAAGATGGTACATTTATCACCGGCTCCTGCCCCAATACCGGTTCGATGCGCGGCCTGACCGAGCCCGGATCACGCATATGGCTGTCGCAACACAACGTCAGTCCCACCCGGAAATACACCTATATGTTGGAACTGGTGGAAGCGGACGGCACAATCGTCGGCATTAACACCGGTATGCCGAATCGGCTGGCGGAAGAAGCAATCCGCAACGGCGTGATTGCCCCCCTCTCCGGTTACGACACATTGCGGCGCGAGCAGAAATACGGCCAGAACTCACGAATCGACTTCCTGCTGTCAGCGGATGGCCGTGCAGATGCCTATGTCGAGGTGAAGAACGTGCATTTCATGCGTCAGCCCGGTCTGGCGGAGTTTCCAGATACCGCCACACTGCGCGGCACCAAACACCTTCAGGAGCTTGGCAACATGGTAACGGCCGGTCACCGTGCCGTCATGCTCTACCTGATCCAGCGCGACGACTGCGACCAGTTTCGGATTTGCTCTGACCTAGATCCGGTTTACGCTGCGGCTTTCAACCTCGCCATTCGGCAGGGTGTTGAAGCCTATGCGGTAAAATGTCGTGTTTCACCGCTGGAAATTGCAGTCGATGGGGTGGTTGCGATAGACGAACACTGCCTTGCTGTTTTATGAACAGTATAGAAAACGACAGGAAAAGCGGACAATGGTGACCTATATCGACGCAGCCTCTGCGCCACTCAAGAATACTGGGGCGATCCGGCTGTATAATGCAGAGGATTTTGCAGGCATGCGAAAGGCCTGCCAGCTGACTGCACGCTGCCTCGATGAACTTGCCAGTATCGTCAAACCGGGTGTTGCGACCGATACGATCGACCGTTTTGTGTTCGAGTTCGGCATGGACCATGGCGCCCTGCCCGCCACACTCAATTATCGCGGTTACACCAAGTCGGTCTGCACATCGATCAACCATGTCGTCTGCCACGGCATTCCCAATGAAAAGCCGCTGCGCGATGGCGACATCGTCAATATCGACGTGACCTATATCGTCGATGGCTGGCATGGTGATTCCAGCCGCATGTACCCGGTGGGTGAAATCAAGCGCGCTGCCGAGCGCCTGCTGGAAGTGACCCATGAATGCCTGATGCTGGGTATCGCGGCTGTCCGTCCGGGCGCGCGCACCGGCGCAATCGGTGCCGCCATTCAGGCGCATGCGGAAGCGGCACGTTGCTCCGTGGTTCGCGATTTCTGCGGCCATGGCGTTGGCAAGCTGTTCCACGACACGCCGAATATCCTGCACTATGGCGAAGCGCATGAAGGTCCGGAAATGCGCGAAGGCATGATCTTCACCATCGAGCCGATGATCAATCTCGGCAAGCCGCATGTCAAAGTGCTGGCCGATGGCTGGACGGCCGTCACCCGCGACCGCTCCTTGACCGCACAATATGAACATGCCGTTGGCGTGACCGCGACCGGCTGTGAAATCTTCACGCTGTCGCCTGGTGGCCTTGACCGCCCAGGCCTTGCTCCGCTCAAGGCTTGATCCATGGCCAGAGATCCTGCCCTAACAGCAGAACATGAAGCACTTGCCTCAACCTCTGCCGGGCAGGAAATTCTGGACCTTTCCCTGACGGAAGTCGACGAACGTGTTTTCTTCGGCATACCCGAAGCGACGGGTAAAATACCGAAGGCCTCAGCCAAAGCCGACATTTCCGCCGACCACCATTATCACGGCCACCGCGACCGGCTGCGCAGCCGCTACCGGGACAATGGCGACACCTCCCTTGCCGATTATGAAATCCTTGAACTGCTGCTGTTTAGGCTGATCCCGCGCAAGGACACCAAACCGATTGCTAAGGCATTGCTTGCCCGGTTTGGCACATTAAGCGGCGTGTTTGGCGCACCTGCCGCACTGCTGCAGGAGGTCAATGGCATTGGCGAGACCGTGGCGCTGGATATCAAGCTGATCTCGACCATTAGCCACCGCACGCTGAAAAGCGAAATCCGCAACAAGCAGATTTTAAGCTCCTGGTCGGCAGTGGTCGAATATTGCCATGCCGCCATGGCACATGAGACGCGCGAGCAGTTTCGCATTCTGTTTCTCGACAAGCGCAATGTGCTGATTGCTGATGAGGTACAGGGTACAGGCACGGTCGACCATACGCCCGTCTATACGCGTGAGGTCATCAAACGGGCGTTGGAACTGTCGGCAACCGCCTTGATCCTCGCTCATAATCACCCCAGTGGTGACCCCGCACCGTCCCGCGCCGACATCGACATGACCCGCACAATCATCGAAGCTGCAAAGCCGCTCGGCATCACCGTGCATGACCACATCATCATCGGCAAGGATGGTCATGTCAGCTTCAAGGGCATGGGCCTTATCTAACGTCAGCGTTTGTTCGCTGCCCTTTTCCAAGACACTGTAAAAACAAAACTATTCAGCGCTTCCCGCGCAGGTTGCTGCCCGCTCGCGCATCAACGATTCTTTAACACATAAGCGTCAGTATATTCGAATATAATAATAAAACGAAAAACAGGACGCATCATGCATTCAATACGTAGTGTGCTGCGCGATAAATCAGGCGCATCGGCAGTCGAGTTTGCAATCATCGCCCCGATGTTCATCCTCATCCTGCTAAGTTTGATCGCATACGGCATTTACCTGACGGCAGCCTACGCCGTTCAGCAAGTGGCGGCGGATGCTGCACGCACCGCTGTTGCAGGGCTCAATACAAAAGAACGGGAAACACTGGCAACGGATTTCGTCAAGAAAAGCACGTTGAACTACGCTTTCCTCGACAAGAACGCCTTTACCGTTGCCGTTGCAAGCGATCCGTCCAATCCCAACCAGTTCACTGTGACCATCGAGTATGACGCCCGGGGTCTGCCGATCTGGAACCTTTATACCTATGCCCTGCCGGAAAAAAGCATCAAGCGATTTTCCACGATCAGGATCGGAGGAGTCTGAATGTGGTATCTTGAGAAGCTCGTCCGTCGCTTCGGCGGCGACACATCCGGCAATATTGCGCTGACGGCAGCACTGACTTCCCCTATTCTCATCGGCATTCTGGCGCTGGGCGTGGACTATGGTTATCTGACCGTCCAGAAACGTCAAGCCCAGCAGGCCGCCGATCTCGCGGCGATATCCGGTGTCGCAGATATCAACAATCCGGAGCAATCCGTCGCCCAATATTTCAAGCTGAACAACCTTAATCTTGGCGTCGTCAGCCCGGCGGGCCTGATCACCGCCAATGGCGTTGTGCCCTTTGATCCGCAAAAGCCATTTACCAGTGCCAATGGTTATGCCGAAGTGATCAAAGGTCGCTACGAGCCTGATCCCAATATCGCGGTTGGCCAGCGTTTTGTGCCCAATGCGACACCGACCAATGCGCTGAAGGTGACGATTACCGAAAAAGGCGAGATCTTTTTTGCCGGTGCCTTTGCCAGTGCTCCGACCATTTCGGCAAGCGGCACGGCGTCAGGCAACCAGTTGGCAGCCTTTTCGATCGGTTCACGGCTGACCAGTGTCAATAACGGTCTGCTCAATGCCATTCTCGGAGGGTTGCTTGGCACGACCGTCAATCTGAATGTCATGGATTACAACGCGCTGATCGATGCAGACATCAATGCGTTGCAGGTTCTCAATGCCCTGGCGCTCGACCTTAACCTAACGGCAGGTACCTATAAGGACCTGCTGAACACCGACATTACCTACGGTAAACTGTTGAGTGTGCTGGGCAAGACCACCGGCGTCAAACCGGCAGTTGCCACGGTGTTGAAGACGCTGGAACGTGCCACCAACAAAACTCAGCTGACCCTGAAACTGGCACAATTCCTCAATCTAGGTCCCGTGCAGGAGCAGCTCATTGGTGCCGGGGACAATCTGAAGGTCATGGCCAGTGTGTTTGACCTTCTCAACGCCTCGGCCATTGCCGCCAATGGTGGCCAGCAGATAGCCGTCGACCTCGGCGCCGGCATTCCCGGTCTTGCCTCCACCAAGATCAAGCTGGCCATCGGCGAGGCGCCGGTTGGCACCCCGGCTCTGGGAGTGGGTGGACAGGGAACCATCGTTCGTACTGCGCAGACACGTCTGGCCGTCGAAGTGGCGGTGGATGGCTTGAGCGCTATTGCCGGTCTTCGGGTGCGCGTGCCAATCTATATTGATCTAGCTCAGTCCGAAGCACGTCTTGCCGCCATTCGCTGCACCGGCGGCGGTCAGGGCACGGTTGATGTCGACGTGGGGCCGGGTGCCGCCGATATTGCGCTTGGCGATGTCGATACATCGGCATTCAACAATTTTGGCAAGACGCCGCGCGTCGTGCAGGCTGCGGTGGTGGATTCAGCATTGTTGAAAATCCTTGGCAAGGCGCAGATCACCGCCTCCAACATGACCAAAACCAAAGTCACCTTCTCGCAGGCGGACATAACACAAGGCACCGTCAAGAATGTCTCGACCAAGGATACGGCGACGTCGCTGATCCAGTCGCTGCTTAAAAATCTCGATCTTGATATCAAAGTTCTGTTCCTGACACTGGGAACACCGACCCTTGTCACATCAGCGTTGGCAGACACACTGTCACTGGTTACCAAACCACTCGACACCGTACTCTACAACACGCTGCTGGTACTCGGTATCAAGATCGGTGAAGCTGATGTACGCGTCACGGATGTGCGCTGCATGCAACCTGCCCTCGTGCAGTAATTCTCCTCCTCTGCTGAACTCTCCTACAGCCAACTAAAAAGCCGCCGGATTTCTCCGACGGCTTTCTTTATGTCAGACCTTACAGTCCAGATCAGGCGTTTGCGACAGCGAGACGCTTTTCGTCGCGGCCACCCTTCATGCGCTCGGCAAGAAGGAAAGCCAGTTCCAGGGCCTGGTCTGCGTTCAGGCGCGGGTCGCAATGGGTGTGGTAACGGTCAGACAGCGAGTCTGCCGTTACGGCACGTGCGCCGCCTGTGCATTCCGTTACGTCATTGCCGGTCATTTCAACGTGGATGCCGCCCGGATGCGTGCCTTCTGCGCGGTGGATCTGGAAGAAGCTTTCCACTTCCGACAGAACACGCTCGAATGGACGCGTCTTGTAGCTGTTGAGCGTGATCGTGTTGCCATGCATCGGATCGCATGACCATACAACCTTGCGCCCTTCCCGCTCTACGGCGCGGATGAGGCGCGGCAGATGGTCGGCAACCTTGTCATAACCGAAGCGGCAGATCAGCGTCAGGCGACCGGCCTCGTTGGCAGGGTTCAGAATGTCGATCAGTTCCAGAAGGCCGTCTGCCGTCATGGACGGACCGCACTTCAAGCCGATCGGGTTCTTGATGCCACGGCAGTATTCAACATGCGCATGGTCCGGCTGGCGCGTACGGTCGCCAATCCAGATCATGTGGCCGGATGTTGCATACCAGTCGCCCGATGTGGAATCGACGCGTGTCAGCGCTTCTTCGTAACCGAGAAGCAGAGCTTCGTGGCTGGTGAAGAAATCTGTTTCGCGCAGGCTTGGATTGTTTTCTGCCGAAATGCCGATGGCCTTCATGAAGTCCATGGTTTCAGATATACGATCCGCCAGCTTGCGGTAACGGTCGCCCTGCGGGCTATCCTTGATGAAGCCGAGCATCCACTGATGCACGTTTTCCAGGTTGGCATAACCACCCATGGCGAAGGCGCGCAGCAGGTTGAGCGTTGCAGCCGACTGGCGGTATGCCATGACCTGACGCTCAGGGTCCGGAACGCGGGACTCTTCGTTGAATTCGATACCGTTGATGATGTCACCGCGGTAGCTTGGCAGCGTCACGCCATCCAGCACTTCGACATTCGAAGAGCGTGGCTTGGCAAACTGACCGGCAATACGGCCGACCTTTACGACAGGCAGCTGCGCGCCATAGGTCAGCACAACGGCCATCTGCAGGAAGGCGCGGAAGAAGTCGCGGATGGTATCAGCGCCGTGCTCGGCAAAGCTTTCCGCACAGTCACCGCCCTGAAGCAGGAAGCCGTCGCCATTGGCAACATTGGCCAGCGAGCGCGTCAAACGGCGTGCTTCACCAGCAAAAACGAGTGGCGGATACTTTGCGAGTTTGGCTTCGGTTGCATGCAATGCGTCCTGATCCGGATAATCAGGCACCTGCTGTATAGGCTTGTGTCGCCAGCTCGCCGGGTTCCAATTCTGTGCCATTTTACTCACCTGTTTCCTTTCCCGCACAATGCGGGAAGCCGTCCTCGCCAAAATAGAGGCGGCTTATAAACCTGTCGGACGCCCTTGCATAGGTCGCCATTGCATCAATCAGTACCATTTCGGCCCCGGATGGGGCCGTAAATCGATTATATCAGAAAAACCGAATTCAGACGCGTTCGCCGTTCCGGATCCTGTAGCTCGGTGAATACATAGTCACCAGCTCTTCGGCCGCTGTCGGATGCACCGCCATGGTGTTGTCGAAGTCATCCTTCGTGCAACCGGCCTTGAGGGTGATGCCAAGCAGCTGCGCCATTTCACCTGCTTCGTGGCCAAGAATGTGAACACCAACAACCTTGCGGTCTTCAGCATTGACGATCAGCTTCATGATCGTCTTCTCGGCGCGACCGGACAATGTAGCCTTCATCGGGCGGAACTGCGCGCGGTAGACTTCCAGTTCCTGATAGCGGGAGGCCGCCTCTTCTTCCGAAAGACCAACCGTACCGATTTCCGGCTGCGAGAACACGGCGGTGGCAATGAGATCATGATCCGGCTTGGTCGGATTGTTCTTGAACTCGGTTTCGATGAAGCACATCGCTTCATGAATAGCCACTGGCGTCAGCTGTACCCGGTCGGTGACGTCGCCCAGTGCAAAGATGCTTGGCACGTTGGTACGCGAATATTCGTCCACGACAATCGCACCGCGCTTGTCCAACGCCACGCCTGCCGCTTCAAGGCCAAGACCCTTGGTATTGGGGTCACGTCCCAGTGCCAGCATGACGGTATCGACCGACAGCGTACCGTTGTTGAGGGTGCGGGCCACAAGACCACCATCCGGTGCCTTGGAGACTTCCTCGATAACGTCAGAGCAAATGATACGGATGCCCTTGGCTTCCATTGCCTCATGCAGACCACGGCGCATGTCGAGATCGAAGCGCGACAGGATTTCCTTGCCGCGATAGATCAGCGTCGTTTCCACGCCAAGACCGTGGAAGATATTGGCAAATTCAACAGCGATGTAACCGCCACCGGCAATCAGGATGGAACGTGGCAGCGTTTCAAGATCGAAAGCCTCATTGGAGGAAATCGTCAGCTCATGGCCTTTGAGCGCCTTGTGCTCATTGGGCGTACCACCCACGGCAATGACAATGCGTTCAGCCGTAAAGGTCTGGCCGGTCTTCACCAGCTTGACGGTATGGGCATCCACCAGTTCGGCACGGCTGTCGTAAATGTCAGCCTTGGCGTTTTCCAGACCCTTGCGATACAGGCCTTCGAGACGGGTGATTTCCTGATCCTTGGCAGCAACGAGCTTTTTCCAGTCAAAGCTACGCTCACCGACCGTCCAGCCGAAACCGGCGGCATCTTCAAAATGCTCAGGGAATTGCGAGGCATAAACAAACAGCTTCTTGGGAACACAGCCTCTAATGACGCAGGTTCCGCCGTAACGATATTCTTCGGCAATAGCGACACGTTTACCAAGCGAAGAAGCTACGCGCGCGCTGCGCACGCCACCGGAACCACCACCGATAACGAAAAGGTCATAGTCATAAGCTGTCATAATATACCCCTGTGAAGATACCCGATAAACGGCCCCGGTATCCTTGCGTCTGTGTGCTGCTGATATAGGTATTCAACACACCAAATGAAAAGCCCGGCCATGAGGCCGGGCTAATGAATTCACGAAAAACTGAAGATCAAGGCTTCGGTGCTTCAGCCGGGGCAGCGCCTTCGGCTGGCAGTGGTGCGAGATCGGCACCGGCAACCTTCTGAAGTTCAGCCATGCTCTTTTCGCTGAGGTCGCGGTTGATGCCGGATGCCCAGATGTCAGCAGCCTTCAACAGTTCACGTGTCGCAATCGGTCCGTCTTTCAGGAGCTTCTTGCCAGCTTCGCTGTTGTAGAACGCGCTGATCGCCTTCAACTCGTCAATCGAGAAGGTCTTTGCGTAGGTCGCAGCAGCTTCACGCTCGAGGTCGGCACGACGTGGCGCCAGCGTTAGCGCAGTTTCATCAACCGTCTGGCTGATCGCGTCCTGAACATTTGGCGAAGCCTGGATGAGCTGAGCCTTCAAACGCTCGGCAAGGCCCGGCAGAATGGCATCGAAACGCTCGGTAACGCCAAGCGTGGCAATGGCTTGCTTAGCCGCAGCGATGTGCTCTTCCGAAATTTCCTGCGCCCGTACGGCAGAGCCGAAAACGAGACCTGAAAAAAGGATCGAAGCAGCGGCAGCGCGGCCCAGTCCCGCTATTCTGATCATGAAATATTTGCTCCTGTTATATTCTTGCTTGCATTGCACGTGCCCCGTCAGGGCCGGCAATAATGGCAAGCGACGCCATATTGATGAAAAGTCCGTGTTCCACAACACCGGGAATCGCATTGAGTTGGTTCGCCAGCGTTTCTGAATCAGGAATACGCCCAAATGATGCGTCAAAAATAAGGTGGCCGCCGTCAGTGGTGAACGGACCATCCTCTGTTCCACGCAATTTCAGCTCGCCCGTCAGACCGAGGCGCGATGCCAGTGCCTCAATCGCAATGCGTGTAGAGGCAAGTCCAAAGGCATTGATCTCGATTGGCAGCGGAAATGCGCCAAGCGTTTCGACAACCTTGCTTTCGTCAGCAATGACGATCATGCGCGACGATGCCGCTGCAACGATCTTTTCACGCAGCAATGCGCCGCCGCCGCCCTTGATCAGGCTAAGGTTGCCATCCACCTCATCCGCACCATCAATGGTCAGATCAAGCTGCGGCAATTCTTCAAGCGATTTCAAGGGAATGCCAAGTTCTACACACAGACGCGCGGTCCGCTCGGAGGTTGGGACCCCCTGCACTTTCAAACCGCCTGCGACTTTTTCGGCCAGCAAACGGACAAATTCTTCGGCTGTCGAACCAGTGCCAATACCGAGCCGCATACCATCCTCAACATAGGACAAGGCAGCCTCGGCGGCTTTAATCTTCATCTGGCGGGCATCCATATGCCAAAATCTCCAGTCGTTTTCTTCGCGTGCTGTTTACACGCCTCGCTTGCCAAACGAAAGCCCTTATGCGCGAACAGACCACGGATGACAGCAGTTTATTGCAAATGCCCATGGCATTGCTTAGGCTGCCGCACAGAATTGTGAGCCCCATGACATTCAATCCCAGCCATAGAGAACGCCTTTGACTGCGCCACTTGCCATTTTCGACCTCGACGGAACCCTGATCGATACTGCACCCGATCTCGTCACCAGCCTCAACAGCACAATCGCCGAAGACAATCTTGCCCCTGTGACCTACGAAGATCTCATGCATCTTGTTGGCCAGGGCGCTAAAACCATGATCAAGCGCGCCTATGCGCTGCGCGAACAGCCGCTGTCCGACGAACGGCTGGAAGAGCTGTTTTTGCGCTTCATCGATTATTACAAGCAGAACATTCCCGGTGACAGCAAACCCTACCCCGGCATTATCGAGGCGCTGCTGCGTCTGAAGGACGCCGGTTTCGAGCTCGCCGTCTGCACCAACAAAACGGCCGTGCTGACACTGCCACTGCTGGAACAGTTGAATCTGACCCAGTATTTCCCGACCATCACCTGCGGTGACACCTTTGCGGTGCGCAAGCCCGATGCCGCCCATATCATCGGCACCGTGGAACTTGCCAAGGGTCGTCTGGACAATTGCGTCATGATCGGTGACAGCGTCAACGATATCATGGCCGCCAAAAACGCTGGCGTTCCTTCCATCGGCGTGACCTTCGGTTACACCGACATACCGGTTGAACAGCTGGACCCATCCTACGTGATCAGCTCGTTTGACGAACTGACACCTGAACTGTTGCTACAGTTGATTTCCGACCGCGCAAAGGCGGCCTGATCTCGAGCCAGCCCTTTGAATTTATGGCATAAAAAAAGCGCCCTTTCGGGCGCTTTTGTTTTTGGGTGATGTCGTCTCAGACTGACGATCCGCGTGCCTTGCTGGTTACGCCGAAAGCCTTCATGACATAGCTGTCACGGTCATAGACGTCATCGAAGAACTCGACCTTGCCATCCTTGTTCGGCCATGCGGTGAAGTAGGAGACGTAAACAGGAATTTTAACCGGCACCTGAACCGCACGATTCTTGCCGGATGCGATCTGCTGGTCGATCTCGCTGATGCCAACACCCATCACGGCCGCAGCCATGCGACGCGGATCAACCAGACGAATACAGCCGTGGCTCAGCGCACGCATGTCGCGGGAGAAAAAGCTCTTGGCCGGCGTGTCATGCATGTAGATGGCGTGCGCATTCGGGAACAGGATTTTCAGGTCACCCAAAGCATTGTCACTGCTCGGTGGCTGGCGAACCGCAATGGCATTGGTAGAGCCGTACCAGTTGACGCTGGAAGACGAAACCGGCTTGCCGCCCACCTCAACCTGATAACCGAGACGGTCCAGGTAGGATGGGTCATTGCGCAGCTTCGGCAGCATTTCGTTGACGATGATCGACTGCGGAACGCCCCAATAAGGGTTGAATTCTACCGTCTGGATCTGGTCCTGGAAGAAATAGGTCTGGTTGGCCTTGGAGCCAACAACCACATTCATGCCGAACTCTTCCTTACCTTCATTGTGGTAATAGGCCATGAAGGCAGGCTGGTTGATGAAGACGTAACGCTGGCCGAGGTCTGCTGGCAGCCAACGCACCTGCTCCATTGCCACCACGACCTTGTTGATCTTGGCTTCGTTGCTGTCGCCAATCATGGCGCGAACCGTTGCACGGCCGATAACGCCGTCAGCCTTCAGGCCATGTTCGCCCTGGAAGGCCTTGACCAGTTCCACCAGTTCCGGCGTGTATTCCGGGGTCTGCTGGTAGGTGGTGAAGGTTTCGGAATGCTGCTGTTTCAGGGTTTCCGACGAACGGTGCTGGATTGCCTTCACGACACTGGCGAGCTCGGCATTGGTGTTGCCGGGCTTGAGCAGCAGGTTGTCGGAGAGAACGATACGCTCATGCTCGTTGCCGTCTTGCTCGCGCAGTGCAGCCAGTTCCGCCTTCAGCGACAGGTATTCCGGGTTTGATGGTTCGCGGCTGCGCAGATAGGCCGTGATGTCGGTGCTGAGACGCGACAGCTTCAGGACCGGCGCCAGATTGACGGTTTTGCGTTTGAAATCATGGTAGCCGGACAGTTTGTTCGGATCGACGCGGCCACGCATATTGTCCTGCACGTAGGTCAGGACTTTTGCAGATAGCGACAGTTCAAACTGCATCAAGGCGCGCTGGTAAGCGTCGTTTGTGCTGCTCACCTGCTGCTGCACCGGCTCTTCCGGTGCTGTTGCCGGTGTTTCGCTGATGCTGGCGGTGACGTCGCTGGCAGGAACGGAAATGATGTAGTCGGCCGGATCAAGACCGCTTGCCGAAACGCCTGCGAAGAACTCGAGAACGGCATTGGCCTTTTCATTGACTTCGCCATTGGTGACCCACAGCGTTTTGCCGCCAGCACCGTAATAGGCTTCCAGCGCCTTGGCGACATCAACCGGTGCGGTGACCTTGGCATTGTCAAGGAAACGCGCCTCATTGTCGGCCTGGCCAAAACCGGTGGTTTTCACCGTTTGGGTCGCGTCAGCCTTATAGGTGTAATAACGCGGACCAGCGATACGCGGCAGCGGCTCAGGATCGGCATCATTTGTGACACGAGCACTGCTTCCGTTGCCTGTGACAACACCGGGCAGCGCCTGCTGCTCACGTGCGCCCTGCTTGCCCGGACCACCGCGCAAGAGATCAAGCAGCGTGACAGCACCAGCAGATGAAGGCATGGCTACCGAGAACGCAAGCCCGGCTGCCAGCATGAACGCAGCCGATGTTTTTCCAGATCCTGTATGCAATTTCGTCCTCACACCATAAGGCGGGAATGCAGCTGATTCCGCCTGTATTTATTTAATGACTGTCTAACCGATTACCGGTTTTTTGAAAAGAAAACGGACGACAGTGCGGGGCATCGAGCACCTCAACTTTCCGTTACGGAAGCACCATCGTCAGCACTCCATGCAGGGTTGGATTAAATGGTTAAATTTTCCTTTATTTTTGATGACTTATACATAAAATAACAAACATCATGAACTCAGCACTGCTGCGATTTTTACGCAAATTCGCCATGTGACGGATATGCCACGGCGCGGAATATTCGATTTTCGACAAACCCCATTGTTACACTCAAGATAGGGTCATATGGGCTTTCCATGCTGGGCGGATGGCTCTATATGTCTGCGCGCGCAAGGCGTGCAAAAGTGCCGTTTTGCCGGAGGATTTGAGCATTAAGAGGCAGGACCGATGACAGCCACCCGCACGGAAACCGATACATTTGGCCCGATCGACGTCGCAAGCGACAGATATTGGGGCGCACAGGCACAGCGTTCGCTTGGAAACTTCAAGATTGGCTGGGAAAAGCAGCCACTTTCGGTTGTTCGTGCACTGGGCATCGTCAAGCAGGCAGCAGCCCGCGCCAACATGGCACTTGGCCGCCTGGACAGCTCCGTTGGCGACACCATCGTCAAGGCAGCGCAGGAAGTTATCGACGGCAAGCTGAACGACCACTTCCCGCTGGTTGTCTGGCAGACCGGTTCCGGCACCCAGTCCAACATGAATGCCAATGAAGTGATCTCCAACCGCGCCATCGAAATGCTGGGCGGCGAGATGGGCTCAAAGAAGCCTGTTCACCCGAACGATCACGTCAATATGAGCCAGTCGTCCAACGACACCTACCCGACGGCCATGCACATTGCCTGCGCCGAAGAGATCGTTCACCACCTTCTGCCAAGCCTCAAGCACCTGCATGCAGCGCTGGACAAGAAGGCGAAGGATTTCGCCCACATCATCAAGATCGGCCGCACGCACACGCAGGACGCCACCCCGCTGACGCTTGGCCAGGAATTTTCCGGTTACGCCGCACAGGTTGCTTCTGCCATCAAGCGCATTGAACTGACCCTGCCCGGCCTTTGCGAACTGGCACAGGGCGGCACCGCCGTCGGTACCGGCCTTAACGCACCAGTCGGCTTTGCTGAAAAGGTTGCCGAAGAAATCGCTTCCATCACCGGTCTCGACTTCGTCACCGCCCCTAACAAGTTCGAAGCGCTTGCAGCGCACGACTCCATGGTCTTCTCGCACGGCGCCATCAATGCTGCCGCTGCTGCCCTGTTCAAGATTGCCAACGACATCCGTTTCCTCGGCTCTGGCCCACGCGCCGGCCTTGGCGAGTTGTCGCTGCCAGAAAACGAGCCTGGCTCGTCGATCATGCCAGGCAAGGTCAACCCGACACAGTCTGAAGCATTGACGCAGGTTTGCGCGCATATCTTCGGCAACCAGGCCGCCATTACGTTCGCAGGCAGCCAGGGCCACTTCGAACTGAACGTCTACAACCCGATGATGGCTTACAACTTCCTGCAGTCCGTCCAGCTTCTGGGCGACGCTGCCGTGTCCTTCACCGACAACTGCGTTGTTGGCATCGAAGCGCGCGAAGACAACATCCGCAAGGGCGTTGAAAACTCCCTGATGCTGGTCACTGCTCTCAACAGCAAGCTGGGTTACGACGCCTGTGCCAAGATTGCCAAGACCGCACACAAGAACGGCACAACGCTGCGTGAAGAGGCTGTCGGCGGCGGTTACCTGACCAACGAAGAGTTTGATCAGTATGTTCGTCCAGAAGAGATGATCGGCCCGAAGTAAGTCGATCGAAAAAGATATACATCGAACGGCTCCGGAAACGGGGCCGTTTTTTATTTGGCAATTTTCGCCAACGTATTAGAGTTATTGCAAAAACCATTGATACCCAAAACTAACCCAAGAAAAATCAATGGCAAAAAATTACACAAGCAAAACGCTAAAGCAAAAACAATCTTCGGTTGATGACCTCAAAAGCAATATAAAAACAGCAACTTAAATTGCGACTATACTTACATCATCATTTTCGAAATAATAGAACACATCACCAAAATTAAATATTCCAAAAGAAATTGGGTGCTAATATTTAGCATGATTTAAGCCTAGAATTATTTGGAGACTTTGATGAGCACAGTAACCACGCCCAAGGCGCAGGTTCCTGATATTGCCGGTCAGATTACCTATGCCATGCGCAGCATGGGCGTGGCACCTATACCCCGCAATTACAGTCTATTTTATGAAGCCTATATTGGCTCTAATCCTGCCCTCACCCGCGAGCTGGCTGCCCTTGGCAGCAAGGCGACGCAGGAGGAACTCGACGCGCTGGGCGACCAGTATTTTGACCATAATCACGGCCGTATCATTGAAACTGCACATGACAAGGTTCGCTCTGAGCTGGAATCCCTGCTGTCGCTTTTGCAGCATGAACAGAATTCAATGGAAAACTACAGCAAGCTGCTGGTTGAGACAGTTGCGCGGATTTCCAACAAGAATATCACCAGCAACAATATTGTCGGCAGCGTGATCAAAGTATTGCAGGATGCAACCGGCAATACCGCGGCCCATGGTGAAAAGACTGCACAGAGCGTCAGCCGCCATTCCGAAGAGATGAACCAGGTTCGTCAGGAACTGGACGAATACAAGCGTATCGCCAATACGGATTCGCTGACCCGCCTTTCCAACCGCCGCGCTTTTGATGAAAAGCTGTCTTCCCTGTTCGACAGTTCCATTGGCCTTCATCTGACATCGCTCGTGTTGCTCGACATCGATCACTTCAAGCGGATCAACGATACCTATGGCCATCCGGTTGGCGACAAGATTCTCGCGACCGTCGGCAATCTTATCCGCTCCAATGTTCGCAAGGACGTGTTTGTGGCCCGCACCGGCGGTGAAGAATTCGCAATCATCCTTGAAGGCAACAATGTCGATGAGGTGATGACGATCTGCGAACGCATTCGCTTGTCGCTGGAAAATACACCGTTCCGCAACTCGCGCTCGGGCACGGATTACGGCCCTGTGAATATCTCGATCGGCTACGCCATGGGCTCGCAAGCCTCTGGTCCTGGCGAGCTCTACGCACAGTCTGACACCGCACTTTACCATGCCAAGGAAACCGGGCGTAACCGCAGCGTTTTCTTTGAAGAAGGCATGCAGAAGAATTACGTTGGCAAGAACTGGTTGATCTACAAGTAGTAACCAGGCCAACATCCAGAATAAAAAGAACCTGTCATGTCCCAAGCATGACAGGCTCTTTTTATTGGTCGTCGTCTTATTGATCAGGCTGTTGTCCTGTCCGCCGCAAACGGCGCATCACCACATGGTGACGGCGGCACGAGCAGCCCATGTGCTGTCATAGGTGTCCTTATCAAAGTCTGCCTTGGCGGCCTTCAGCAAGGTGCCGGGTGTCGGCAGTGTCGCCGGATCAACAAAGTGCTCCGGGTTCCACAGTTCCGATCGCATCAAGGCTCTGGCGCACTGGAAATACACCTCATCAATGCTCACGACCAAAACGGTGCGTGGATGTTTGCCATCCATCACGAAGCTTTCCAGCAATGCCGGATCAATCGACACCTGCCCCTTGCCATTGATGCGCATGGTGGTGTTGGAGCCGGGGATCAGGAACATCAGCGCGACGCGCGGGTCACGAACCACATTGAGAAGGGAATCGATGCGGTTGTTACCGCGCCAGTCGGGCAACAGCACCGTCTTGTCATCGGCAACGCGCACGACACCGCCACGGTCGCCACGCGGCGAACAGTCCATGCCCTCAGGGCCAACGGTTGCCAAGGCGACAAAAGGTGAGGTTTCGATCATCAGCCGATATTCGGCGGTCAATCGTTCCGTGACCTTGGCGACCGACGCTTCTGAAACGCCATTGTAAATGGCCTGCAATTCTTCAACCGACTGTATGATACTCATCTGTCCTCACCTTTTCATGCATGTGTGAAAGCACCGTCACATGACAGGAGAATGACGGTAAACCGTCATCTCCTCGCCTCTGCACTGGCGCTTTCCTGCTGCGCACGTTTCTTTGCCGTTCTTGCCGCAACAAGGTCAGCCGGCTGGGCATTGCCACGCACCAGGGAGCGGCCAGCGTAGATGCCGCCGACAACTTCAAGCGCGAAGCGTTCCTGGTCAACATCGCGGAATTCCTCGACCAGCCGTGCTGCCACCTCCATGTCTTCGCCGAGCACGTTCAGCACTTCTTCACTGAAGTTGAGTGCCGATTCCAGCGTCTCGCGGATCTGGTAATCAACACCGGCATTCAACAGATCGATGGCGTGGGCGCGGTCAAAGGCGCGCGCCAGCACCGGCACCAGCGGGAACTCGTGTTTGACGATCTCGGCAATGCGGATGGCCGCTTCCTTGTCGTCCACGCAGATCAGTACAGCCTTGGCGGTAGCAGCACCGCCAGCATGCAGGATTTCAGAGCGTGAACCGTCACCGTAATAGACTTTGAAACCGAACTCGGCGGCTTCACGGATAAATTCCGGATCACGGTCAATCAGCGACAGCGTGTAACCGCGCGCCAGCAAGGGCTGGCTGACAATCTGGCCAAAACGGCCAAAGCCTATCAACAGCACCGTGCCTTCGACATTTTCCGGCAGGTCCAGATCATGGGTATCTGGCACGGCAGCTGGCACCAGACGATCATGCAAGATCACCATCAGCGGTGTCAGGACCATCGAAATGATGATGGTTGCGGTCAACAGCGCATTTTCTTCGCGGTTGAAGATGCCGGCAGCAATGGCGGCGGCGTAGAGCACAAAAGCAAATTCGCCGCCCTGCGCCATCAGCACCGCACGCTCGAGGCTTTCACGCTTGCAGGTGCCGAGAATACGCGCCACGCCGTAGATGATGACGGACTTCAGCACCATGTAGCCGATCACGCTGGCAACGACGATCTTCCAATTCTGGGCAATGACGGTCAGGTCAATTGCCATGCCGACAGCCAGGAAGAACAGGCCAAGCAGGATACCACGGAAGGGTTCAATATCGGCCTCCAGCTGGTGGCGGAATGACGATTCCGACAGCAGCACACCGGCCAGAAATGCACCCATGGCCATGGAAAGCCCGCTCATCTGCATCAACAAAGCAGATCCCAGCACCACCAGAAGGGCTGCAGCGGTCATGACTTCGCGTGCACCAGATGCGGCGAGCAGTCGGAAAAACGGGTTAAGCAGATAACGACCGGCAACAATCAACGCTGCGATGGCTGCAAGGCCAATGCCAATGGACAGCCATCTCTGCGATGCGGTGACCTCTTCGCCGCCGCTGCCGAGAAACACCACCAGCGCCAAAAGTGGCACAATCGCCAGATCTTCGAACAGCAGGATGGAGATGATGCGCTGGCCTTTCAGCGTCGACATGCTGCCGCGTTCCTGCAGCATCTGCATGACGATGGCAGTCGAGGTCAGCACGAAGCCGGTACCGGCCACGAAAGACGGAATGGCGGGATAAACAAGGCTGACGCCAATAACCGTCAGGCCGGCCATGCAGGCCAGCACCTGAAATGCCCCGAGACCAAAAATGTCCTTGCGCATCGACCACAGCCGCGACGGCTGCATTTCAAGCCCGATGACGAACAGGAACATCACGACGCCAAGTTCGGCGATATGCAGGATGGCCTGCGAATCCGAAAAGAACCCAAACCCAAAGGGACCAACGACAAGACCGGCGGCCAGATAACCAAGCACGGAGCCCAAACCGATTTTTTTGAACAACGGGGCGGCAACGACGCCTGCGCTCAACAGCACCACCACCTGCAATAAGTCATTGCCGTTTGCTTCAACCGCCAAAGTTCACCTCACCTGTGCGTATATGTATAAATGACGTCTGGAGCGCTTCTGATCAGAACCGGTCGGTTCAAGCGCCCTCGTATGAAAGGAATAATCAGTATCTGCCGTCTGCCACCTGCAGCCTTAACGGCGGCGCGGCTCGCGGCTCAGCCCTTTTTCTGCCAACTCAGCCTCGTAAGCCGCAAACAGCTTGTCGCCATCACGACCGAGTTCCAGCAGATATTTCCACGTAAAGATACCGCTGTCATGGCCATCGTCAAAAACGACGCGAACAGCATAGTTTCCAGCGGCGACCATGTTGCGGATGGCAACATTGCGTTTGCCAGGCACAGTTACCTTCTGCCCGGGGCCATGCCCCTGCACTTCTGCCGAAGGCGACAGAACCCGCATCACTTCCGCCGGGATTTTATACTGCGCACCGTCATCGAAGGTAACAGACAGCAGATGGCGATCCTGTGAGACCTTCAATTCGGTGGGCCAAGGATCACTCATTGTTCATTTCCCTAATGTCTTGTAGTCTTTCACAGTTATGGTCTTGTTTCGTTATAAGCAAGTCTCTAGATAAAACACGCGCAACGAACACCTTGGCTTGGCCTGAAACAGTATCACATTGAACATGTGTTCGAAGCAGGAGTTGGCACGTTGAACAGCTTTTTGGGACCGGTCGGAAAAACCGAAGCCCTGACACCAAATTCAGAACCCATGATCGATCCCTTTGGGCGTGCGGTCACCTATTTGCGTGTGTCGGTGACAGATCGCTGCGATTTCCGCTGCACTTATTGCATGTCGGAACACATGACCTTCCTGCCCAAGAAAGACCTATTAACGCTGGAGGAGCTGAACCGGCTCTGTTCCGCCTTCATTCAAAAGGGTGTGCGTAAGCTGCGCCTGACCGGCGGCGAACCGCTGGTGCGAAAGAACATCATGGAACTGGTGCGCAATCTCGGCCGCCATGTCTATGCCGGCACGCTTGACGAGCTGACGCTGACCACCAATGGGTCGCAGTTGGCACGCAATGCCGAAGAACTTTACGACTGTGGCGTGCGCCGCATCAATGTGTCGCTTGATACGCTGGACCCGGTCAAGTTCAAACAGATTACGCGCTGGGGTGATTTCTCCAAGGTCATGGAAGGCATTGATGCAGCCCAGAAGGCTGGTCTGCAGATCAAGCTCAATGCGGTTGCATTGAAGGATTTCAACGAGTTTGAAATTCCCGAGATGATGCGTTTTGCGCATGGCCGCGGCATGGACCTCACCGTCATTGAAACCATGCCGATGGGTGAGATCGAGGAAGATCGCACCGACCGTTATCTGCCGCTGTCGCAACTGCGCACGCAGCTGGAAGAACAGTTCACGCTGTCAGACATTCCCTACAAGACCGGCGGTCCTGCCCGGTATTTCAAAGTTACAGAGACCGGCGGCCGTCTGGGGTTCATCACGCCGCTTACCCATAATTTCTGTGAAAGCTGCAACCGCGTGCGCCTGACCTGCACCGGCACGCTTTACATGTGCCTTGGCCAGAACGATGCCGCAGACCTGCGCACCGCACTTCGCGCCAGCGAGGATGATGGCCTGCTGTCCAATGCCATTGACGAGGCAATCCTGCGCAAACCGAAGGGGCATGACTTCATCATTGACCGCACACACAAGCGCCCAGCTGTCGCCCGCCACATGAGTGTTACCGGCGGCTGAGCCGTTGCTCGCGCATTGTATATTGCTTATTTAATTCGTCACCACAACCAGACGTTTTCCCGCCTCGCTGACCTCGCACAGCCATGATCGATTGGCTACTACTGGCCCGTGTCCGAGGGGATTCGGGCGGGAGAGGCTCTACTGTAATGGCAATGACGGAAAATACCCGAGGCGCGATGTTCATGGCACTTGCCATGGCCAGCTTCACCATCAACGACGCATTGGTGAAATCCGTCACCCCATTCATGAATACCGGCCAGATCATGTTCGTACGCGGCGTGATGACGACCATCCTGATTGTTGCGCTTGCCAAATATTTTGGTGCCCTGCGACCGATCAAAACCCTGTTTCGACCGCTGGTTCTGGTGCGGACCGCCAGCGAAATTTCAGCCACTGTCCTGTTTCTGACCGCACTCGGCCAGGTGGAATTTGCCAGCATTTCCTCAATCATGCAGTCCTTGCCACTGGTGGTGACGCTGGGGGCTGCACTTTTCCTGGGCGAGCCGGTGGGCTGGCGGCGCTGGGTGGCGATTGGTATCGGTTTTGCCGGTGTATTGATCATCATTCGGCCGGGGTCGGAAGGTTTTACCACCGGAGCTTTGCTGGCAATTGCATCGGTGTTCGTCACGGCCTGTCGTGATCTGGTGACGCGGCGCATGTATGCCGACGTACCGTCGCTGACCATCAGCATGTTTACCGCAACTGCCAATACGGCGTTTGGCGCATTGCTGATCGTGCCGATGGGTGGCTGGCAGCCGATGGAATGGAGTGTCATCGGCCATCTTGCCGTCGCGTCCATCCTGGTGCTCTCCGGCTACCAGACGGTGATCTTCGCCATGCGCTCGGGCGAAATCTCCTTCGTCGCGCCGTTCCGCTACACCAGCCTTTTGTGGGCGCTGATGATTGGCATTCTGGTTTTTCAGGAAAAACCCGACATCTGGACCTTGATCGGTGCAGCGATTGTCATTGCATCCGGCATTTACACGTTCTATCGCGAGAGACGACGCTATCTGATGAAATCGGCCAAGGATTCCTGAAAATCCCCGTCCTGCCGGAATGACGCAAACCAGCCCTATCCGCAATCGTTAAGGGCGGTGACGCGTCAGGAGTAATGAAGTGACTGACGTAGGTTTTCTGAACAGAAAAACACCGCCACATATTTTCACGCTGGTTATGGTGGCCGGGCTTTCTGCCCTCAGCATGAACGTGTTTCTGCCCTCGCTGCCGGCCATGACCGCGCATTTCGAGACACAATATGCCGTCATGCAGCTGTCGATCTCGGGTTATCTCGCTGCCACCGCTTGCGTGCAGCTGGTTGTTGGCCCGCTGTCTGACCTGTTTGGCAGACGGCCGGTGATGCTGGTCAGCCTGTGCATCATGTGCATTGCAACGCTGGTCTGTTTTCTGGCGCCCAATGTCGGCGTGTTCATGGTGGCGCGTTTTGCGCAGGCCAGTGTCGCAACATGTTTCGTGCTGGCCAGAGCCGTGGTGCGCGACATGGTGCCAGCCAATCAGGCCGCCTCGATGATTGGCTACGTGACTATGGGCATGTCTGTCGTGCCGATGGTGGGGCCGATGATTGGTGGTGTCCTGAATGATATCGGCGGCTGGCAGGCAAGTTTCCTGCTGCTGATGGGCCTGACGATGCTGGTGATCGCACTTGTCTATTTCGATCTTGGTGAAACCAACCGACAGAAGTCGACCAGTTTTTCTGCACAGTTCAAGGCCTGGCCGGAACTTCTCAAATCACGGCTGTTCTGGGGATATGCGCTGACCTCGACATTTTCGTCCGGTCTGTTCTTTTCGTTCCTCGGCGGCGCGCCATTCATTGGCAGCACACTTTACGGCCTGACACCGGCGATGCTGGGTGTGCAGTTCTTCTTCATGGCGGCGGGCTATATGCTCGGCAACTTCATCTCCGGCCGTTATGCCAGTGACATCGGTATCATCCGCATGATGGTGTCCGGCAATCTCATCGCCATGACCGGAATTGTCATCGCCATCGTCCTTGCCAATACGGGCCTGCACAGCCCTTACGCCTTCTTCATGCCGCTGGCGCTGATCGGTGTTGGCAATGGCGTGACCTTGCCAAGTTCCAATGCCGGCATGGTCAGCGTAAAACCGCATCTGGCGGGTTCTGCCTCCGGTCTCGGTGGTGCGCTAACGATTGGCGGTGGTGCTGCGCTGTCTGTTATCGCAACCTCGCTGCTATCGCCAACCTCCGGCACACAGCCGCTGCTGTTCATGATGGTTGCAACCGGGCTTCTCGCCCTTTACGCAACATACTTCACGCGCAAAGCCGAACGGCAGGAAGCCAGCCTGTCACAACGAGACGACAATGCATAAAAATCTTCCCGGCCTCATTCTCGCTGGCGGCCTTTCCCGCCGCATGGGCAGCAACAAGGCGCTCAAGCAACTGGGCGACAGCCCCCTGCTCTCGCATGTCATCGAGCGCATTCGCCCGCAAGTCTCATACCTTGCGCTAAACGCACCGCATGACTGGGCAGACGAGTTTGGCCTTCCTGTGGTGCCTGACACAAAACTCGGCCATGCCGGGCCGCTGGCAGGCATTCTGGCTGGACTACGTCACATGGCGAGCGTGGCACCGGACGCAAGCCACATGCTGACAGTACCGGCCGACAGTCCGTTCTTTCCCGACACTCTGGAAGCCCAGCTGCGGTCTTACATGACGGACGACAGCACGGTCATCATTGCCGCATCTGCCGGTCAGGTGCATCCGGTGTTCGGTCTGTGGCCGGTCGCCATTGCCGATGATCTGGAGCAATGGCTTGCGGTGGATGAAAACCGTCGTATCCGTAACTTCCTTGGCCGGCATTCGACCCTTGGCATTTCATTCCCCAAGATTGAAAGCGCCACCTCGTCCATTGATCCGTTTTTCAACATCAACACACCGGACGAGCTTTCCATTGCGCAGGCATTTCTGGATACGTTGGATTGAAGTAAATGCGCCTAAATCGGCGCCAAGAAATATGCCTGTAAACACAAAAAAGCCGGGCTCAAGCCCGGCTTTTTCTTCCCTGAGACGCACTACCTACTCAAGGTATCCTGATGGGTTCACCGGCGTCGCATCCTTGCGCACTTCGAAGTGAACCTGTGGGCGTTTCGCGCTGCCGCTCATGCCCGATGTCGCAATTGTATCGCCGCGCTGCACCTTCTGGCCGCGCTGTACGTTGAGGGCGGAAGCGTGGCCGTAAACGGTCACCTTGCCATCGTCGTGACGAACCAGAACCGTGTTGCCGAGCTGCTTCAGACCGTTACCGGAGTAGATAACCACGCCGTTTTCAGCAGCCTTGATCGCCGTACCCTCGGGAACCGAGATATCGATACCGTCGTTACGATTGCCATCGACGTTCTCACCGAAACCGGAGATCACGGCGCCACGAACCGGCCAGCGGTATTTGCCGATGCCTGTTGCGGCCGGAGCAATCGATGCCACGTCGGACTTCTTCTCGATCTCGCCGACTGTCGAAGTGGCGACCGGTGCCTTGTAAGGCTCAGGCGACTTCACAGCGGTTTCAGTCTTCGCAGGCGCTGCCGGCTGTACCGGTGTTTCCTTCGGCGTGATCGACGCAGTTTTTACATTGTCGGTGTTGGCAGAAGGCATCTGCAGCGTCTGGCCGATACGAATGTTTTCGTTCGACAGGCCATTTGCAGCCTTCAGAGCAGCAACGCTGACACCATTTGCCTTGGCAATCTTGGCAAGGCTGTCACCTGGCTGCACCTTGTAACCACCGGTTGGCGGCAGAGGCTTGCCACCTGGAGGTGTCAGCTTTGCAGCTTCGCCGGATGCCTTGTCGCGGGCAGCAGCAGCGGACGGCAGAACAGCAAGGTTCTGGTCGTTCTGGCGGGTTGGTGCCGGCAGGTTGCCGTCATTGGCGAGATTTACGTTGTCCGCAGCGGCCTTGGCAGCGTTACGTGGCGTGCCGAAGGTCGGAATGGTGATCGATTGGCCAGGTGCCGCAGCCGAAGCCGTCGTCAGTCCATTGGCCTTGAGGATTTCCTTTTCAGGAACACCGTAACGCTTGGACAGCGTCGCAATGGTTTCACCCTGGCGCAGCGTCACACTTGGGCCACCCTGCGCATTCCAGCCATTTGAAGACGGCTTGGTTGACGCGGTGGAAAGCTGGTCAACAGCACGCGGTGCAGCCGGAGCCTGCGCAACAACCGCCGGTGCGGCAGGCTGCGGGTTGGCCGACGGGAATGGCTGTGCCATCGCCTGATTACGCGACTGCGGTTCGCGAAGCGTGTTGCCTGCGGATGGAGCTGTCAGTTCCGAGCGCTGGATCGTCGATGGCGAAGAGGCCACCCGTGCGCTGGAACTTTGCACCGAGCCGTAATTACCAGAGTTGTTCTGGTATGGCTGGTTATAATTCTGATTGTTGTTACCGTAGGCAGGCTGAGCTGATGCCATCGATGAACCATTGACATCGCCCATCGGGATCGGTGCCTGACCATAGGCACCTGCACCGTTTCTGGAAGGGATTGATGCAGTGGTCATCGTATCCGTTTCATTGGAAAACAGACCGCTGAACCGGGTGGCATCCGAGCTACAGCCCGTAACCACGCCTGCCAGCGAGATTGCAACCAAAACTCTTGCGACTGATTTTCCGATTTTGGGCGAATTCTTCATACGCATGACTCGATCTACACTGACGCCAACCCGCCGAAACTGACTGCCTCGGCGCAAACTCATTTCTTGCAAGGCCCATTTCCCGAGAACGGAAAAACCATGCGTCTATGGATATGATTAAAGCGCGTTAGTATTACTACGCGGTTAAGACGCTTAAATTCCGCGCAGTTTTTTTGACAATTCGATAACCATGACAATTAAGACATGGCAAAAAGCAAGGCGAAGTCTGAATTCCTTGTTTGAATTCAAAGCCTTAAAAAACAGCAATTGCGACAGAAAAAATCAGATATGGCGCGCCATATGCGGGATAAGCGGCAAATAAGGCGCTTCGAACATATCCTCGCGCTCAAAACGGCTGCCGGTTTTTGACAAACGCATCATCACGCAACGCTCGTCATCCACCATCAGCGGCGCAATCAAAACGCCGCCGGAAACGAGCTGTTCGGCCATGAAGCGTGGAAAGGTGGTAAAGGCTGCCGTAATCAGAATACGGTCAAAGGTGCCCTCGCCTGTCAGACCATTGCTGCCATCGGCAAGGCGGGTCACGACATTACGAAGGCCAAGGCCTTCCATACGCTTCTGCGCGCTCTGAACCAGGGTCCTGTAACGATCAATGGAAACGACACGTTCTGCCATGCGGCCAAGAACGGCGGCGGTAAAACCGCTGCCCGTTCCGATTTCCAGTACACGCTGCCCCGGCTTGACCTGAAGCCGGGCCAGCATTTTAACCGCCATATCGGCGCCTTCCATGAACGATCCGCAATCAATCGGGATGGTTCGGGTGGAATAGGCATCGTCGGCAAATTGCGATGGTACGAATTGCGAGCGTGGTGTCTGCTCGACTGCCGTCAACAGATCGATATCGGAGATGCCTTCGGCCCGAAGACGCAGGACCAGAGCAGCAAACCCCTCTTTTTCGATCATTGGCGATTTCAATCTGCAACTCCAAAACCAAGCGCCTGGGCAACACGATCCTTGACCGTATAATCTGTCAGGTCGAGTTTCAAAGGCGTTACCGAGATCTTGCCGTTCTTGACGGCGTGAATGTCGGTGCCTTCGCGGAACGTGCCCAGACGCTCGCCAAAACGCAGCCAGTAATAAGGAAGGCCACGGCCATCCTTGCGCTCTTCAACCGTCAGACCGAAGTCCAGCTTGCCCTGATCGGTCACGGTCACGCCCTGCACGTCTTTCGGCGCGCAGTTGGGGAAGTTGAGATTAAGGAACGTGCCATCCGGCAGGTCGACATCGATCAGCTTCTTGATCAGGTCCGGTGCATAGGTTTCTGCAACTTCCCACGGCACGATGCGGTCACCGTCATCGGTGTGAGCATAGGCCTGGCTCAGCGCAAATGAACGCACGCCCTGCAGCGTGCCTTCGATGGCGCCGGCAATAGTACCGGAATAGGTCACGTCGTCGGCCATGTTGGCGCCGGAGTTTACACCCGACAGCACCAGATCAGGTTTGCCAGGCAACACTTCGCGAATGCCCATGATGACGCAATCGGTTGGCGTACCGCGCAGGGCAAAATGCTTGTCGGAAACCTTGCGCAGACGCAGCGGCTCGGAAAGCGTCAATGAATGCGCCAGACCACTCTGATCCGTCTCCGGAGCTACAATCCACACATCGTCGGAGAGCTTGCGCGCAATGCGCTCAAGCACAGCCAGCCCTTCGGCGTGGATACCATCATCATTGGTCAGAAGAATGCGCATTCATATACCCTTTCGGCAGTATCAGGCTGCTTTTTCGATCTTGGTCAGACCGCCCATATATGGCAGCAGCACGTCTGGAATTGTGACAGAGCCGTCTTCGTTCAGGTAGTTCTCGAGAACGGCAATCAGGCAGCGGCCAACAGCTGTGCCGGAACCGTTCAGCGTGTGAACGAACTTCGTCGCCTTGTCTTCCTTGCCCCGGTAACGGGCGTTCATACGGCGACCCTGGAAGTCACCACACACCGAGCAGGACGAGATTTCGCGGTAAGCGTTCTGGCCCGGCAGCCACACTTCAAGGTCATAGGTCTTGCGTGCGCTAAAGCCCATGTCGCCGGTGCACAATGTCATGGTGCGGAAATGCAGACCAAGACGCTTCAGCACTTCTTCAGCGCAGGCCGTCATGCGCTCGTGCTCTTCCACAGCGCTTTCCGCATCGGTGATCGAAACCAGTTCGCACTTCCAGAACTGGTGCTGGCGCAGCATGCCACGGGTATCACGACCGGCAGAACCGGCTTCCGACCGGAAGGACGGCGTCAGCGCGGTAAAGCGCAGCGGCAGCTTTTCCTGATCGAGAATTTCGCCCGACACCAGGTTGGTCAGCGTGACTTCAGCCGTCGGGATCAACCAGCGGCCATCCGTGGTCTTGAACAGGTCCTCGGAGAACTTTGGCAACTGACCGGTTCCGAACATTGCGTCATCGCGCACAAGCAGAGGCGACGACACTTCGGTGTAACCGTGCTCGCCTGTATGCAGGTCGATCATGAACTGGCCAAGCGCCCGTTCCAATCGTGCAATCTGGCTGGTCAGAACAGTAAAGCGGGCGCCGGACAATTTGGCTGCGCGTTCGAAATCCATGTAGCCAAGCGCTTCACCGATATCGAAGTGTTCTTTCGCCTCATGGTTCCAGCCTGGCTTCTGACCAACCACACGTGCAACGATGTTGTCGTGTTCGTCCTTGCCGACAGGAACGTCATCAAAGGGAATATTGGGAATGCGCGACAGGGCGTCGTTGAGTTCTGCCGTGATCTGGCGGTCCTCTTCTTCTGCCTGTGGCATGGTTTCTTTCAGCTCGGCAACTTCGGCTTTCAGCTTTTCAGCAAGCTCGAAGTTCTTCTGCCCCATGGCTGCGCCAATCTCTTTGGAGGCGGCATTACGACGGGACTGCATTTCCTGAAGTTTCTGAATAACGGCACGGCGCTTTTCATCAAGCACTATCAAACCGGAAGAAAGAGGCTCCGCGCCGCGCTTTGCCAGGGCGGCATCCAGAGCTTCGGGGTTTTCGCGTATCCATTTAATATCGAGCATTGTCGTTCCAGACTGTTCGGTTTGCCTGCGGTTACTTCAAAAAAGCAAAAGCCGGGCTTGAAGCCCGGCTCATGAAAAATAGCATGCCGGACAAAACGTCAGGCGTCTTCGGAGGCTTCGAGCTCCCTGCCTGCATTTTCCGCCTCCCGCTTCTTCTCCACGAGTCGAGCCAAGTATATGGAAATCTCGTAGAGAATGATCGCAGGCAGCGCAAGACCGATCTGGGAAAGCGGATCGGGCGGCGTAAGAACGGCGGCCACGACAAAGGCAATCACGATGGCGAATTTGCGCTTGTCCTTGAGCGTCTGGCTGGTGAGCAGACCAACGCGGGCCAGAAGCGTGGTAACGACAGGAAGCTGGAACACCAGACCGAATGACAGCACCAGCGTCATGATCAGGCTGAGATATTCCGACACTTTCGGCATCAGAGAAATGGCAACTTCGCCCTCTTCCGGCAACTGCTGCATGGCAAGGAAGAACCACATCACCATGGGCGTGAAGAAGAAATAGACGAGCGCTGCACCGATCAGAAACAGGATCGGCGATGCAATGAGGAATGGCAGGAATGCAGCGCGCTCATTCTTGTATAGGCCGGGCGCCACAAACTTGTAGAGCTGTGAGGCAATAACCGGAAACGCGATAACAATCGCGCCGAACATCGCCACCTTCACCTGGGTGAAGAAGAATTCCTGCGGGGCGGTGTAGATGAGCTCTGCCTTGGAAAGGTCAAGTCCTGCCCAGGTCACTGCCCACTTGTAGGGAATGACCAGAAAGTTGAACAGGTGCTTGGCAAAGCCGAAGCACACCACAAAAGCAGCAAAAAAAGCCACCAGAGACCAGATGAGCCGCGTGCGCAGCTCCATCAGATGCTCGACAAGCGGCTGGGGTTTGTCTTCGATATCGCCGCTCATGCTTCGTCCTTCTTGGCAGTCTTTGCAGTGGCGGCGGTTTTCCGCACCACTGGCTTTTTGGCGGCGGCAGGCTTGTCAGCCACATCAGTTGCAGCCTTGGCCACGGATGGCTTTTTGGCGGCAGCGGTCTTGGCTGGCGCGGCTTTGGCGGGCGCGGCTTTCGCCGGCGTAACCTTGGCTGGCGTTGCTTTCACGGCGACCGGCTTTGCTGTCTCGACCGTATCAGCAGCAGGTGCGACTGGCGCCGTTTTGGCTCTAGGCTTGGCGGCCGGCTTTGCAGCAACCGTGATTGCCTCGGCCGTGGTGGCAGCCTCTGCCGTTGCTGCCTTGGCGGTCGATGCCTTCGGCGCACGCGGCTTTGCAGCCGGTTTTGCCTTTGCAGTAACAGGTGCTGGCGTTGCAGCATCGGGAACGATTGCTGGAGGACTATCTGGCAACATCATCGATGGTTCAGGCACCGAAACCGGTGTCGAGGAAGCTGGCGTCGCAGAGGTTGTGGGCGCGCCCGACTTTGCGTCATCCAGTGTCGTTGCCTTCTGCAAATCGGACTTGATATCCTGACCAAGCTGGCGCAGCGGGTTCATGGCGTCCCGCAGGGAGTTTGTCGGATTCAGGTTCTGGACGTCGGAAATGGTACGACGCACATCATCCATATCAGCTTCACGCAGCGCTTCATCGAACTGACTGCGGAACTCGCCCGCCATCTTTCGAAGATTGGCCGTCATTTTGCCAAAGGCACGTATCATTGGAGGCAAATCTTTGGGTCCGACGACAACGATCAATACGACCGCAATCACCAGAATCTCGCTCCAACCAATGTCAAACATCAATATGCTCCCGAGACACGCTCGCCTCGCCGGTCAGACTGGCCTTGACGGCCAAGTCTTACTTGATTTCGTCAGCCTTGTGATCAACCGTCTTGCTGTCGGTCGATGCGGGCGGCGTTGCGTCGTCGTCAGCCATGCCCTTCTTGAAGCTCTTGATGCCCTTGGCAACATCACCCATCAGTTCCGGAATCTTGCCGCGGCCGAAAAGAACCAGGACAATGACCAGAACGATAAGCCAATGCCACACACTGAAAGAACCCATAACCGAAACTCCTGAATTGCGCTTTTAACCGATGTAAGATGTTTATTGCTGTTTTTCAAACACCAAAATGCACGCCCCTGCAATTGAGGAGTTGTCGCAGGTCAAACTCCCGCGAGGTTTTCCAGCATTTTAGTTTTATTAGTCGTCGTCGCCGGCGCCACCGGGCATCAACAGGCCCAGTTCTTCCAGATCCAGCTGGGTGATCGGATCTTCTTCATCCGTCAGATCATCGTTCATGGATGGAATCGGTATGCCGAAATTGGCCGGAATACGGCCGGAAAGCAGCCCTGCCCCCTTCAGTTCTTCGAGACCCGGCAAGTCGCGCAGTTCCTCAAGACCGAAGTGATCGAGAAAATCGACCGTCGTGCCCATGGTGACCGGCCGACCCGGTGTGCGCCGGCGCCCGCGAAACCGCACCCAGCCCGCTTCCATCAGCACATCAAGTGTTCCCTTGGAGGTTTGCACGCCACGGATTTCTTCGATTTCCGCACGCGTCACCGGCTGGTGATAGGCAATGATTGCAAGGACTTCCAGGGCTGCACGTGACAGTTTGCGCGGTTCCTTGTCTTCGCTGCGAATGACGAATGACAGGTCGCTGGCCGTTCTGAAAGCCCAGTTCCCGCCAATTTGGATAAGATTGACCCCCCGGTTGTTGTAGGCAACCTTCAAGCGCCACATCAGTGCCGACACATCCATGTCCTTGGGCAGACGTTCGGCAATGAAGGCTTCCGAGACCGGCTCGGCAGAGGCAAACACAAGCGCTTCGGCAATGCGTTCGGCTTCACGCTCCACGCGGCTCAGCGCCACCTGTGGTTCGGTTTTCACCACGTCCGCAATGGTGTCGTCGTCCATCGGTTCATGGTCACTCATTCTCGGTATCCTGATCAGGCTGGCCTAGCACCGGTTTGCCGGTGCCCTTGCGCATGAAAATCGGCTGAAAGGCGCCATCCTGCCGTATTTCGAGAGTGCCTTCCCGCACCAGTTCCAGCGATGCGGCAAAGGCGCTGGCAATCGCGGTCACACGGTGTGCAGGGTCGGCTATATATTGCAACAGATACTGGTCGAGCGCCGTCCAGTCATCGATATCGCCCAGCAGCGAGGTCAGCAGCTCACGGGCATCGACCAGCGACCATACCTGACGTTTTTCAATCGTCACATGGGTAATGGCATGGCGCTGCCGAAGCGCTGCATAGGCGCTCAGCAGATCATAGAGATTGGCCTCGAACACCGAGCGGCTGGTATGGGGAATATGTTCCGGTGCACCACGCACGAAGACGTCGCGACCCAGACGGTCGCGGTTGACCAACTTTTCCGCCGCCTCACGCATCGCCTCAAGGCGTTTCAGTCGGAAGGCCAGCGTTGCGGCCATTTCCTCACCGCTTGGGCCGTCATCCTTGGCCTGTTGCGGAATGAGAAGCTTGGACTTCAGGAAGGCAAGCCACGCCGCCATAACCAGATAGTCGGCGGCAAGCTCGATGCGCACCCGCCGCGCCGTATCGACGAAGGACAGGTATTGTTCGGCCAGCGCCAGCACCGAAATGCGCGACAGGTCCACCTTCTGGGTACGGGCAAGATGCAGCAACAGATCGAGCGGGCCTTCAAAGCCCGCAACGTCGATCATCAGCGCAGCTTCACCCGTAGCCCGCTCGGCAGTGTTTTCCTGCCAGAGCTTGTCCATAGGTGTGCTGGTGCGGGACTTGTCTGCCGCCATCTTCCCATCCGCCGGAAACCGGCCTGTTTTACCTGATGATATCAGGCAACTGCCCACATTGCGTTGAATTCTGCTCTCAGCGCCGCTTCATCGCCACCATCAGCCTGCTGGAAGCCCGCTTCAACTGCCTTCGCACGCTCCAGAGCGCGTCCAGACAGCACCGGGACTTCTTTCACGACCGCAAGCATTTCACTCATCACGCCGTTGCAATGCAAGACCATATCGCAACCGCCTGCCACAATATTGGCAGCGCGCTCGCCCAATGTCCCGCGCAGCGCATTCATCGAGGTGTCGTCAGACATCAACAGGCCATCAAAACCGATGCGGTCACGAATGATCTCGTCGATGACCTTTCTGGATGTGGTGGCCGGTGCATACGGGTCGATCGAGGTAAACACCAAATGTGCGCTCATTGCCATCAGTTCCTTGTTCAGGGCACGGAATGGCACGAAGTCATGTTTGTCCAGTTCGTCCACCGGAACATCGACTACTGGCAGCTCATGGTGAGAATCCACCATGCCGCGCCCGTGGCCGGGCATGTGCTTCATGACAGGCAACATGCCGCCGGCTTTCAGGCCATCAGCCGCCGCCTGCCCCATCAGCGACACCGTCTCGGGATCAAAGCCATAGGCGCGGTTGCCGATGACATTGCTGGCGCCAGGTACCGGGACATCCAGAACCGGCAGGCAATCCACTGTTATGCCGAACTTCATCAGATCAAAGGCATGCAGGCGCGACATCAGCCAGGCAGCGCGTAGCCCCTTTTCCCGGTCTGCCTTGTAGATTTCACCCAAGGCCTCTGCCGAAGGATAGGCCTGCAGGATCGGTGGCTTGATACGCTGTACGCGTCCACCTTCCTGGTCGATCATCACAGGTGCATCGGGGCGGCCAATCGCATCCCGCATCGCGGCCACGAGATCGGAGATCTGATCCGGTTCTGCGATGTTGCGGCCAAACAGAATAAATCCCCACGGACGTTCCGCTTTGTAAAAGGCAACTTCCTCAGGCGTCAGTGTCAGGCCACTGCATCCCAAAATTACGGCTTTAGATTCTGTCATGGCGCTCACCGGCTTCATGTGGAGGATTGGATGTGATGATCGGATGTACCGATCGGGCAATAAAAAACCGGGAACGGCAAGCGCACCCGGTTTTTGAATTTTATGCCATCAGCAATTAGCGGGCAATAAGGCAGCTTCCGCCAGCGGCACGGTAACGTTCGCACAGTGCTGCGGCTTCATTCTTGTCGCCAGCTGGAATGCGAACCCGGTAGTAAGTTCCCTTGCCAGCGACTTCCGCTGCCTTGATGTCAACGCCACGACCACCAATGACCGAACCGAACTTGCCGGACAGGCTCTGGTAGGACTTCTGCGCTTCAGCCTGGCTCGGCAGCGAGGCGATCTGCACATAATAACCACCGGTCGAGACGGTGTTCTGCACAGGGGCAGCCTGCTCAGGCTGTGCCGGGGCAACCGGGGCCGCAGGTGCTGTTGCAACGGGCTGGTTGGAGGTAACGGCAGCATTTGCCTGCTGTGCGGCCGGACGTGCCGACGGTACAGGCGCGCCGTTATTGGCAGCAGCTGGAGCCGTTGCAGCAGGTGTTGCCGTTGCAGCTGGAGCCGTTGCCACTGCAACCGGGCTGGTTTCGATGACCTTCGGCACATCGTTTGCAGCCGTGGCATTGTCCGCGGTGCTCAGAGGTGTTGGCTCAGGTGCAGCGTTGGATGCTGTTGTTGCCGGTGTCGTTGTTGGTGTCTCTGGCACTTCCTGTGCGACGAGCGTGCCATCCGGCTTGACGATCATCGTACGGACCTTGCGTGGAGATACGGCAGGTGCATTGCTTTCGGACTCGGACGCACGGGCTGGTGCATCATTCTGCGCCAGCAGGCGTGGATCTTCGGTTTCACCAACCGGCGTACCCATGTTGCCGAAATCGCTTTCGTCCTCACCTTCCATTGGCAGGTTCTCAGGGATCAGCGTCTTCTGCACAACATCAACCGGCTCTTCGTTGGACGAGATCAGCGACGACTGCTTGGGATCAGCTGCGGTCTGGCCAGCAACACGGTCATACACCGCTTTGTCCTGGTTAGGCACAGTCTTGCCACCTGGATTTTCAGGCACTTCCTTGACCGGATCATTGTCGGCAGAAATGATGATTGGCGCACCGTTGCCGGACGTCTGCGAACCACCGGACATCAGCGCGTAAACACCACCGGCAATCAGAACAACACCGAGAGCGGCAACCGGAACGATCCAGCGACGCGAACGGCGCTCTTCGTTTTCATATGGCTGCATTGGCTGTTCATAGAGGTTCTGCGGAGCATGCTGCTGTTCAGCCCTACCCTCAGATGCCGCCTTCATGCTGTGACGGAAATCCTCTTCCAGCGCCTTTTCAAAATCATCCAGATTTTCAAACGGTGCTGCGGCCTGTTGCAAACGGGCAGCGGACTGGTTTGGAGCATTTCTGTTGCGATCAAGACCGGCTGGCGTGGATGCAGGCGTAAACAGTGCTGCAAGCTCAGTGTCGAGGTCCAGATCATCATCATGACGGCGTGGGGCCGGCTTTGGCTCAAACACGCCAACTGGCAGATCCGGCACTTCCATTTCACCAATGGTTTCCGGACGATCTTCGGTATCGCCAATCTGGCCGTGGTCAAATGGCAGCGGCTCAAGCTCTACTGGTGCAGGCGCTGGTGCCCGTGCAGCAACCGGTGCTGGAGCAGGCTTGGCAGGCTGCGGCGCATACGAGAATGACTGCGGAGCTGCAGCGGTAGGCTGCGTTCTCTGCGGTGCAAAAGCAGCAGCAGCGGCAACCACTGGAGCCGCAACAGCGGCAACCGGAGGGGCCGGTACAGGCACAACGCGTGGCATCTCAATCGGCTTTGCGGCGACAGGCTCAACATTGCCGATATCGGACAGATCGAAATCCAGATCGATATCATCAAGCGCCATTTCGAACGCATCATCCGCAAAGGGCTCGAACTCAGCGGCAGGTGCGGCGGCAACAGGAGCAACCGGCGCTGCCTGAGCAGGCGCGACATGCTTTGGTGCCTGTGGCGTAGCCTGGCTGCGTGGAGGCTCGTAGAAGGACGGCGCAACCTGGAAGACATCAGGGCTTACAGGTTCGGCGCGCTGCAGAAGCGGCGCAGCCGCAACAGGTGCAACCGGGGCAGCTGGGGTAAAGACCGGCTGCTGGGCGGCGGTATTGTCGTTGCGGACGGAATAGTGATCAACGTCATAAAGCAGTTCATCCATCGGGGAGAACGGTGCTTCAGGCGCCTGAGTGACAGGTGCTTGTGCGACAGGAGCTTGGGCAACCAGCTCGGGCGCAGGCTCGAACATTGGCTCAACCGGCGCCTGACGCACAGGCTCTGCCTGCGGACGTGGCGCAACTGGTGTGGCGCGCGAACCGAAGTTTGCCAGCGGCAAGCGCAGGCCCGACACTTCCAGCGACGAACGGTGCAGATGCGGTGCGGCCTGCGGCGTTGCGACGGGAGCCGCTACCGGGGCCAGCTGTGGCACGGTGTTCTGGGCCTGCAAGGTGGATGCCATTGAGCCAAAGTTCAGTTCCAGCTCGTCGGCCAGATTGAAGGCAGGCTCGACACGCGGCAGCTCAGGCTCTTCCTGTGCAGGGGCTGGCTCTGCAGCCACGCTGACTGGGGGCAATTCAAAGGAAGGCTCGCGATACTCGACCACACCAGGTTCGCTGACGTAGTTCCAACCACCCTGCTCCGGAATAGTCACTTCCGGTTCTGGCGCGAATTGCGGCTCTGGGTAATCGGGTTCCGCAGGCTTCGCGTAAGCCGCAACTTCCTGCTCGTAGGAAGGCGCAAAGGATGGCTCAAGCGAAACCTCTGGCTCGTCGTAAACGGCAGGTGCCTGAACGACAGGTGCGTGGGGCTCTTCGTGATAGCTTGGTTCAGGCTCGTAGCGCGGCTCTTCCTGATAGACAGGGGCCGGTGCGGCAGGCCGCTCATAAGCCTGCGGCTGCGCCACCGGTTCGCGCGGAGTAAACTCGGCGACAGGATCCAGGCGTGGCGCATCGTAAATCTCGAATTCGCGCAACAGCTCGTCTTCGAGATTGAATTCAGGTTCCCGTCTTTCAACCTGCTGCGCAGGTGTCTGCGCAGCAACAGGAACGACATGTGAAGGACGTTCATCGAAACCGACGATACGGGTCAGTTCCGCCAAGGGATCATCCTCAGCGAATACATCACTCCGAGCGTCTCGATTATACGCGGCGTTTTTCTCGACCATTTCACGTTCCACTATCTACGCATTACGGCTTTTGCCAGCGCATTGTGGGTAAATGGTGACGCTTTAGCGCATTTCGGCCGGTGCATCGGCCCCTACGAGGGCCAGTCCGGACTTCAAAACATTCGCGACAGCATTCACCAGCCCAAGTCTGGCAACGCTTAATTCTCGGTTTTTATCGTTAACAAATCGTAATTCAGGCTGATCTTTACCTTTATTCCAGTGTCCGTGGAACGAACTTGCTAGATCATAGAGGTAAAATGCCAGTCTGTGCGGCTCTTGCGAAGAGGCCGCAGATTCGATCAGACGCGGATATTCCGCCAGCTTGGCAATAAGCTGTAACTCATTGACATCGCTGATCAAAGCAGCACCGCCTGCGAGGTCAGCCGTGCTGACGTCGAGGTCAGGAAAGGCCTCTTTCGCCTGACGGAAAACAGACATGCAACGTGCGTGAGCATACTGCACATAAAATACCGGATTATCTTTCGATTGCTCCGTTACTTTGGCAAAATCGAAGTCAAGCGGCTCAGAATTCTTGCGATAGAGCATCATGAAGCGAACCGGATCACGGCCGACTTCATCCACAACATCGCGCAGAGTGATGAAGTCACCCGAGCGTTTCGACATCTTGACCGGCTCACCGTCACGGAACAGTTTGACCAGCTGGCACAACAGAACCGTCAGCTTGGACTTGCCCTCGGAAACAGCACGAGCAACCGCCTCAAGGCGCTTTACGTAGCCGCCATGGTCTGCGCCAAGCACATAAACCATTTCAGTGAAACCGCGGTCGAACTTGTCCTTGAAGTAGGCAACGTCAGCCGCAAAATAGGTGTAGCTGCCATCCGACTTGATCAGCGGACGGTCCATGTCGTCACCCACCTCGGTGGAGCGGAACAGGGTCTGTTCGCGGTCTTCCCAGTCCTCCGGCAGCTGGCCCTTTGGTGGCGGCAGCGTGCCCTTGTAGACATGGCCCTTGAAGGTCAGGTCATTGATGGCCGACAGGATAGGACCGGCATTGCCGGCATGCAGCGTGCGCTCGGAATAAAACACGTCGTGCTTGACGTTCAGCGCTTCCAGATCTTGCCGGATCATCGCCATCATTGCGGTGATGGCCTTGTCCTTGACGATCGGCAGCCATTTTTCTTCCGGCATGGCGCGCAGCTTGATATCGTATTCGTCAGCCAGTTCCTTACCAACAGGCACGAGATAGTCCCCCGGGTAAAGACCCGGTGGAATGGCGCCAACATCTTCACCCAGCGCTTCGCGGTAACGCAGGAATACCGACCGCGCCAGAACCTCGATCTGCGAGCCGGCGTCGTTGATGTAGTATTCCTTGGTCACGTCGTAACCGGCAAATGACAGCACGTTGGCAAGCGTGTCACCGACAACGGCGCCACGGCAGTGGCCAACATGCATCGGGCCGGTCGGGTTTGCCGAAACATATTCGACGTTGACCTTGTGGCCCTCGCCCATTGTCGAGCGGCCAAAATCAATCCCAGCCTCGATCATTGCCGACAATAAGCGCTGCCAGTAACCGACGGAGACCTTGATGTTGATGAAGCCGGGGCCTGCAACATTGACGTCGGCAACGTCAGGTTCACCCTTCAGCTTCTCGACAATGATTTCCGCCAGGGCGCGCGGGTTGGTGCCAAGCGGCTTGGCCAGCACCATTGCAGCATTGGTGGCGACATCGCCATGGCTTGCATCACGAGGGGCTTCAACGGTTACTCGACCGAAATCAACGGCTGCGCGGTTGTCCTTAACGATATCGATCGTTTCGAGCGCGTTTTTGATTCTGGTATCGAAGTCGGCAAAAAGGTTCATTGCATCCACCTGCGCGAACGGGTTTCCATCCGTATCCATGGTTAAAGAAGTTGAGGCGCTGCCTATCGCAAATCGGGGGTATGGTCAAACAATCGCTGGTGCGCCTTCAGTGCATAACTGTCGGTCATGCCCGCGAGATAATCTCCAACATGCCGTGCCAGCTGCCCTTCGCTGAGGCCAGCGATATGGTCAACCCAATAGTGGCCCTGCATTTCCTTGGGCTCCTGCATGTAGCGTTTGAATAGATCGCAAACGATTTGCGTTGCCCCGGCACGAACGCGCATGATCTCCGGATGGCGGTAGATATGGCCAAACAGCAGCTTCTTGATCTGCTTGTCGGTCTCGGCCATACCTTCAGAAAACGTGGCAATGGTAATGTCGGCGCCGCGCACATCTGCGGCACTCTGCGGATTGACGACGGAGAGATTGTGCTGCGTGACGGCAATCACATCTTCAACCATGCGGGTAATCTGCCGGCGCATGATTTCATTGGCAAAACGTTCGCCATCAAGATTCGGATATTTGGCGCGCACCTCCGCCATCAGCCCGGCCAGAAACGGCACTTCTTCAAGCATCTCGAAGGTCAGATAACCCGAGCGCAGGCCATCATCGATGTCGTGGGTATTATAGGCAATATCATCTGAGATGGCCGCGACCTGCGCCTCAAGGCTGGCAAAGCTGCCGATTTCCAGATCGTTCAGCTTGCAATAATCGACGATCGGCAGTGGAACCGGGCCACGCACCCCCTGCCCGTTGGCATCGACCAGCGGACCATTGTGTTTGACCAGACCTTCCAGCGATTCCCATGTCAGGTTCAGGCCATCGAAATCAGCATAGCGGCGCTCCAGCTTGGTGACGATGCGCAGTGACTGGGCGTTATGGTCAAAACCACCATAGGGTTTCAGCATCTCATCCAACGCATCTTCGCCGGTGTGGCCAAACGGCGTGTGGCCAAAGTCATGCACCAGCGCCACGCCTTCGGCGAGGTCTTCGTCCAGCTTGAGGGCACGCGCCAGCGCACGGGCAATCTGCGCCACTTCAACCGTGTGGGTCAGACGTGTGCGGTAATGGTCGCCATCAGGGCTGATGAATACCTGCGTCTTGTGTTTCAACCGGCGGAACGCCGTTGTGTGCACGATGCGGTCACGGTCGCGCTGGAATTCGGAACGGGTCAGGCTGGATGGTTCAGGAAAAAGGCGGCCGCGTGTCGTCCACGGGTCGGCAGCAAACACTGCCCTTTCACCGCTTCCAAAACCCAATGCACGCTGATCAATTCTCATGTCTCACCCTGTTCTCGACTGCCATTGACGTTTCACACTCACATTCATACCTATGCTAAGGCCTGTCGCATAGTAACGGAAACACAGACTTTTCCTTCAAGCAGGGTATAGACCTCTTCTTTGAGTGTTTTATAATTACGTTTAAACAAATCTCTCCGGACCTTGACCCCGGCCATGAGGACAACATGACACAGATAGACGTAACCCTTTCCGAATCGGCAGCCAAGAGAATCGCCGAAATCGTCAGCGCAGATGCAGGCAAGCAGGCCCTTCGCGTTTCCGTGGAAGGTGGCGGCTGTTCCGGTTTCTCCTACAAGTTTGACCTTGAGGACACACAGGCCGACGACGACGTGGTGATTGAACGCGACAATGCCAAGGTTCTGATCGACAGCATGTCGCTGATCTACATGGCCGGTTCCGAGATCGACTTCGTCGATAATCTTCTCGGTCAATCGTTTCAGATAAAGAATCCGAATGCGGTTGCAAGTTGCGGATGTGGAACGAGTTTTTCCGTTTAAACCCTTCCTGTGAGTTCAGCGGTAAAACGGGTGTCAATTGCCTTTTCATCGGGTAAAGATAGACCTTGAGAAAAACGGGGTATCCGATGAAAATCGCCACATGGAACATCAACGGCGTCAAGGCACGCATTGAAAACCTTTGCCAGTGGCTGAAGGATTCCAGTCCGGACATCGCCTGCCTGCAGGAAATCAAGTCCGTTGATGAAGGTTTCCCTCGCCTCGAAATCGAAGCTCTCGGCTACCACGTGGAAACACATGGTCAGAAGGGCTTCAATGGCGTTGCGCTTCTTTCAAAGATCAAGCCGGACGAAGTGCGCCGTGGCCTTCCCGGTGATGATACCGATGAGCAGGCCCGCTTCATTGAAGGCGTATTCTCGGTCAAAGGCGGCGTCATTCGCGTCTGTTCGCTTTACCTGCCAAACGGCAACCCGCCGGATGATCCGGTAAAATACCCCTATAAGCTGCGCTGGATGGAGCGTCTGCGTGCCTATGCGGCGCAACGTCTTGAGCTTGAAGAGCCGTTCATTCTGGCCGGTGACTATAACGTCATTCCCGAACCCTATGACTGCCACGACCCGAAAGTCTGGGAAGGTGACGCGCTGTTTCTGCCGCAGACACGGCAGAGTTTCCGCCGTCTGGAAAATCTCGGTTTTGTCGATGCGGCCCGTGCGACAACCGATGCGGCGGGACTTTATTCCTTTTGGGATTATCAGGCTGGGGCATGGCCAAAGAACAACGGCATTCGCATCGACCACCTGATGTTGTCGCCGGAAGCCTCTGACAAGTTGCAGGCTGTTTCGATCGAGAAACATGTGCGCGCCTGGGAAAAGCCATCGGACCATGTGCCGGTTTGCGGTTTCTTCAACTTCGCCAGCTGATCTTATCAGCCTGCGGTCGCGCAGGCTTCATTCACCCATGAATTTATGCATACACATCCGTCGCCACCTCTCAGGTGGCGGCGCTAAAAAGGCGTGAGCTGTTTACAGGGATAATGCTTATCAGGGATCAGTCCAGATTGCCGGAGCGGATGCTCTGGGCAAGCGAGATGGCGTCACGGCGATCTCCCTCACCAGCCACCGCAAAAGCCTGTTCCTGCAAATCCTGAACCCAAGGGCATTCAGAAGGGTTGCAACGATCAAGAGCTGCGGTCATGAAGGCAAGTCCGCGTACGGTCTGGCCTTCCTGGAAGATCACATTGCCAAACACCGACATGGCACCAGCATGGCCGTTGCGGCGCGCCTGGTTTAGCCACTTCTTGGCCTGCATGGCATCCGCGCGACCGCCCTCACCAGCCAGAATCATCTGGGCAAGCTGGAACTGCGCTTCTGCAACGCCAAAGGTCGATGCCACCTGGAAGTAGATCTGGCGGGCCTGCGACATATCAGGCTTTACCGGGCTGCCCGGAATGCCATGGCGATAATAGTCGGCCAACGACAGCAGAGCGTTCACGAAGAAGCCTGTGTCTTCAGAACCCGGCTCTACGCCCTGGCTGGCAATTTCATTGTAGATTTTGAAGGCTTCGAAGTCGTTTTTGGCGACACCGTCACCATAGGCATACATGTTGGCCAGTGCCCAGCGGGAGCCTGTATGGCCCTTTTCGGCCGCATAACGATAGGCTTCTACCGCGTCTTCCTTCTTACCGTTCTTGTAGGCCTTGAAGCCGAATTTGAAGAGGTCGAACGGTCCGGATTCCTTCGTGACACCCGCATTGATATCGAATGCAGCTGCTGGCATTGCCAGGGAGGCAATGAGGAAACCCATACACAGGGGTTTCAGGATGTTGGCTTCACGTTTCAACATTTCACCGAACTTCTTTCATTCGTCTCGGCGTATATCCAAGACCGCTGTCACACTGCAAAGACAAACCGCAGTCATTTGCGATTTTCCGAGGCGACTGCGTCTTTCTGGCCGCAGTTATCACTACGCGGTCATTTGGAAGCCGAGTCCAATTCCGTGTTTCACGGGAACAGATATAGGAAACATTTCCGGCAAGATAACGGCGTTTACCAACAGCCTGTGTGGCAGTTGCAATCGATGGAGATGCCCGTCTCCGCTGATAAGCCTTACACCCTGAATTCAAAACCGTTTTCACTTTCACCACGTTCACGGATGCTACGCGACACGCTTGCCCCCCGGCAAAATCGCCACCCGTGAGAATAGCGAAACGCTTCCTTTGTGGCGGGAAATGGACAAATGTGCCTCTCTCTCACCGCGTGCATAAGGTTGCAGAAATGTGTTGCTAAATCGTCACAATTTCAGGCCGCAAAAAAAGAAAGGCCCGGCAGGGACCGGACCTTTCACTTTTCCAATCAGACACCATTCTGCTTCAGTAAATGGCGTCGATCAGAACTTGACCTTGATGCCGGTTGAGATGGCCGCCACGACGTCGTTGCCGAAGTCGTAACCAGCCTCGTTACCGCAAGTGGCACCTGTACCGCACGGTGCGCCAAGGATCGACGAACTACCCGAGGTCAGCAGACCAACCGCGCCGGCGATCTTGAACTCGATGTTCTTGTTTGGTGAATAGATCAGCTGTGTGCCGAGCATCCAGGTGTCTGTCTGTGTACCGATGACGGTCGAGGTACCACGATCCCAGGTGACGCTGACGGCACCACTCCACTGATCGTTGAACTTGTGGCCAACACCGCCCGAAACGGTCCAACCGTCGCGGTAGAACAAGTCGAGCGTATTGATTGCCGTCGCACCAGGTGCGCAGGTTGCTGTCCCGACCGGGCAGAATGGAACGACCTGGATTTGGCTCCAGTCGGTCCACTTGACGGAACCAAAGGCCAGCCAGTCCGGTGCGATACCAGATTGCAGCTTCAACTCCAGGCTATCAGGCATGGAAACAGCGCCGAATACAGGTACGATACGTCCGCCGAGTGGCTGGATAGGTGCAGGAAGAACCGCGCCGGGTACATTGGTCAGATCGACTGTGCCATTGAGGTCGTGGTCAACTGCACTGTTGTAAACCAGACTTGCACGGAATGCGATTTCAGGGATTTCATAGGCAATACCGGCGCGCCAGCCCCAGCCATCGCCTTTCATATCCAGACGGCCAACACCGGTGCCGGGCAGACCAAAACCTGTCAGGATGTCTGGAGAGACAACCTGGCGCAATTTGTAACCGCTGAGTTCCTGATAGAAACCACCACCAATGATCGAGAAATCACCCTTACCGGCCTCAAACTTCACACGGCAGGTCGCTGCATAGTTATGCGACTTGACCTTGGTGTCGATGTTGTAGCTGGCCCCCTGCCAGATGCCGGGATTGAGATCCGCACCCCAAGGCTGCGAATAATCGAACATGCAGTCGCCGAAGTCACCAATAGACGCCTTCATGCCAATGCGCGGCGACCAGAAACTCTCGGAATCGTCAGCAGTCGTAGACCAAGATGCTGGAAGCGGACCACTTCGAGGTCCATCTACAGCATTCTTTACCTTGCGGTGCGGCATCACAAAGGTGCCGGAAGCATCCAAGGCGTAATCTGAAGGTTCGAACAGAAGGTCGATGTTGTAACCACCGCGCTCCAAACCGCCAGCAAAGGACGGCGATGCAACAATGCTGCCTGCGACGAGGCACAATGCGCCTTTAATAAATCCACGTTTTGCCATCTCTCTCCCCAAACAAGGCAATGTGATGGTGAAACAGTGAAGCTGTTCGCCCAAAATGACAATGCCAGAATTTTGCCTGCTACCTTTAGATTAGCTCAAAAGTTTTACGTAAGTTTTTGATAAACCCAAAAAAAATCAAACCATTTGGGACGAGATTCCAACATAATTAGAATTTTAGACAAAACGCAGAAATAAATTCTACCGAACCCGCAAACTGTAACATTATCACTACAGCTTGGGCATTCGGGAAAATATCGCGAAAAACTGTAACATCCGATACAGTTTTCGACTTTTCTCGAGGTTTGCCAGCCGTTTGACGTGGCAAGACGTGGAATGGGCTCACCGCTCAACCGCGAAACATTGGAGTGTTCGGCCAGCGCGCCAGCACCCTGCTCTTACCAACATCAGACATCAAAAAAGGCGCATCCCTTTCAGAATGCGCCTTCGTTATTCGTTGCTCTGGGCAGCGGATCAGCTGGCCTCGTTAACCCGTGTCAGCGCGGTCTTGAGGTTGGCGATCTGCACTTCCAGCTCGGCATTGCGCTCACGGTCTGCGGCAACAACTTCCGGATCGGCATTGGCAATAAACTTCTCGTTGCCAAGCTTTTTGGCAATACGGTCAATTTCAGCCTCAGCCTTGCCGATTGCCTTTTCGAGACGGGCCTTTTCAGCCGCGACGTCGATCAGGTTGCCAAGCGGCAGGCAGGCGGTTGCCTCACCGACGATGATCTGTGCCGAACCCTTCGGCGCTGCGCTGGCCAGCGTGATGTTTTCTGCACGGGCCAGACGACGAATGGCAGCGTCATGCCGCTCCAGACGCGACTGGGTCACGCCATTGGCACCAACGACAACAAGCGGTGCTGTAGCACCCGGCGGTACGTTCATTTCAGAACGGGCCGAACGAATGCCGGTGACGAGATCAACCAGCCAGTTGATTTCGGCCGCAGCAGCGGTGTCGGTGAATTCTGGCGTTGGCCAAGCGGCATGGCACAGCAGACCGTCACGGCTTTCGCCTTCATCGACCGTATGCGCCCACAACTCTTCCGTCATGAATGGCATGAACGGATGCAGCAGCTTGTAGATTTCGTCCAGAACATAAGCCGCGCACGCTTGTGCTTCGGCCTTTGCCTTTTCGTCGTCACCGCTGAAGACAGGCTTGAGTAGTTCCAGATACCAGTCGCAGAACTGGTTCCAGACAAAGCGGTACAGCGAGCTTGCAGCATCGTTGAAACGATAGTTGCCGATGGCTTCCGTTACCTCATTTGCCGTAACGGCAAGTTCGGTCAGGATCCAGCGATTGATGGTCAGCGTCGTTGTTTCCGGCAGGAACGCCGGATTACGCTTCACGCCATTCATTTCCGCAAAGCGTGTCGCATTCCACAGCTTGGTGCCGAAGTTACGATAACCGGCGATGCGGGCAGGATCGAGCTTCACGTCGCGGCCCTGCGCTGCCATGATTGACAGCGTAAAGCGCAGCGCATCTGCACCATATTCATCGATCAGTTCCAGCGGGTCGATGACGTTGCCCTTGGACTTCGACATCTTCTGACCGTTCTTGTCGCGAACCAGCGCGTGGATATAGACCGTGTGGAACGGCTCAACCGGCACACCAGCGTCATCCTTCATGAAGTGCAGACCCATCTGCATCATGCGAACGACCCAGAACGGAATGATATCAAAGCCGGTTACCAGAACATCTGTCGGGTAATAGCGCGCCAGTTCCGGTGTCTGCTCCGGCCAGCCGAGCGTCGAGAATGGCCACAGTGCCGACGAGAACCATGTGTCGAGAACGTCTTCGTCACGGGTCAGGATTTCACCCGGCTTGAAGTTTTCAAGCTTTTCCTCAACCCAGGCCTTCCATGGACCTTCGTGAGAAATGTAGTGCTGGATCGCAGCCTGCAGGGCTTCTTCTTCCGTCTTCTCAACGAAAACCTGGCCATCAGGACCGTACCATGCCGGGATCTGGTGTCCCCACCATAGCTGGCGCGAGATGCACCATGGCTCGATGTTTTCCAGCCAGTTGAAATAGGTTTTTTCCCAGGACTTCGGAACGAACTTGGTGCGGCCATCGCGAACCGCCTCAATAGCAGGGCCTGCCAGTGTCTTGTTGTCGACCCACCACTGTTCCGTCAGGCGCGGTTCGATCGGCACGCCGCCACGGTCGCCATGGGGCACCATGTGCTTGTGCGGCTCGACCTTGTCGAGAAGGCCGGCATCTTCGAAAATCTCGACGATGATCTTGCGCGCGGCAAAACGATCCTGCCCCTCCAGACGATCCCAGGCGCCGTGAAGTGCTGCGGGATGGTCGAGACCTTCCAGGAAGTCTTCATTGTCCTTGATGGTGACAGTGCCGTCGACATTGAGAATGTTGATCGCGCGCAGACCTGCACGCTTGCCAACTTCAAAGTCGTTGAAATCGTGGGCAGGCGTGATCTTGACCGCGCCGGTACCGGCTGTCGGATCGGCATAGTTATCGGCGACAATCGGGATCTTGCGGCCAACGATCGGCAGGACGACGTGCTTGCCGACGATTGCCTTGTAACGCTCGTCTTCCGGGTTCACCGCAATGCCGGTATCGCCCAGCATGGTTTCCGGGCGGGTCGTGGCAACCACGATATAATCGCGGGTTTCATATTCCGTGGGCTTGCCGTCTTCATCAAAGGCAACCGGGTACTGATAGGTAACGCCCTTTTCCAGCGGATAACGGAAGTGCCAGAGATTGCCCTTCACTTCCAGCTGCTCAACTTCCATGTCGGAAATTGCCGTCAAAAGCTTGGGGTCCCAGTTCACAAGGCGCTTGTCCTTGTAGATCAGGCCATCCTTGTAGAGGCTGACGAAAACTTCCAGAACAGCCTGCGACAGGCCTTCATCCATGGTGAAACGTTCGCGCGACCAGTCACAGGAGGCGCCAAGACGCTTGAGCTGGTTGAAGATCAACCCGCCGGACTCAGCCTTCCATTCCCAGACCTTGTCGATAAAGGCTTCACGGCCCATCTCGCGACGGCCAGGCAGCTTCTGTTCGGCCAGCTTGCGTTCAACCACCATCTGCGTGGCAATGCCGGCATGGTCCATGCCCGGCTGCCACAGCACGTCCTTGCCACGCATGCGCTCAAAACGGATCATAATGTCCTGAAGCGTATTGTTCAGGGCATGACCCATGTGCAACGAGCCGGTGACGTTTGGCGGCGGGATGACAATTGTGAAGGTTTCAGCGCCGGGTGCCGCGTTGGCACCGGCACGAAACGCATTGGCATCGTCCCATGCTTTGGCGATTTTCGGTTCAACCGAAGCGGAATCGTAGGTCTTTTCGAGCATTTCCTGACCTGAAATTTTGAGTTCTTGTATTTGTTTTTAAATAAGGATGGGCGGTAGAGAGTCAACAGAAAGTGGCATATTCAACCAAAACTACTGCCCGACCGGGCGACCATTGCAGCTTCCCGGCATCGGGCATCGCCTTGAAAGCGAAAGAGCCGGCTCAGACGTAACATCCAATCCCGTTCAGGAACAGAATCATGTTCATCCCATACTGAGTCAACAAAATGACCTATCCCGTTGTTTTCTCATATCTGGTGAGGAAATTACACCCCGCAACAGCCAGAAACCAGCGCAACAAAAAAGCCGCCCCGAGACCGGCGCGGCTTTTATTTAACCTTTATGGAAATTAGCGGCGTGGGCCGCGCGCTACGCGCTCGATTTCCTCACGCACCAGACGCTCGACCAGTGTTGGAAGGTTATCTTCCAGCCAGTCCTGCAGCATCGGCTTCAACATTTCCTGCGCCATGTCTTCGATGGAGCGACGCTCAACACCGTTGAACACGTCGGCCAATTCGTTGAACGAGCGGGCAATCTGCGCACCGGCTTCAACGGAAATCAGGCTTGACAGGGCAGATGGCGCCTCGGCAACCGGTTCCGCCACAGGCTCAACAAACTGCACTGTCTCTGCGACGGGCGCAGGGTTTACCACTGGCGCGCTGGTCTCGTGAACGTCGGCAAGCTCAAGCGCCTGCTCGAAGGTTTCTTCGTCCCAGGCAACAGCCGGCGCGCTCTGCACGGCTGGCGTTTCACGAACCGGGAACGGCGAAATGGTCGCCTGTCTTTCTTCGCTGAAAAACGGCTGCGATGGGCGCGAAATTTCGGCTGCGGTATCGTCGATCGAACCACGCAGTTCCGCCATGACAGGGCTCTCATAAGCCGCATGTGCAGCAACAGGCTTTGCATCCGGCTTGTCCTGCAATGTTTCAGCGGTCAGCGCGCTCAAGGCTGGCTCCAGCGTGCGGCCGGTGGCGGCCCTCACCCGGGCTGCAACATCAGCAAGCGACATGGCCTTTTCTGGAACGGGTTGCGCTGCCGCGCCATGGGTCTGGTTTGCAGCTGGCGGCACGTGGGGCGGCGGGCTTGTCATCTCGCCGCGGCGCTCGGCGGATGAAGCCGGGTTGCCAGCCTGCGTGAAAGCGATACCAAAATCGTCGTCGCTCTCATCGTCGTAAACAGGAGGAAGCTTGCCAGCAAAAGCACCGGACGGACCAGGCTCATTGCTTTCGATGATACGGCGGATCGACGCCAGGATTTCTTCCATGGACGGTTCACGCGCTACACTTGGCTGAGCCATTTCTATCCCCGTTTTCCATTGCTATTTATTGGCTGGGGCAAACACGAAACACGCCCCGAATCACCGCTAGTTTATGGCAGTGCGAATCGGAACTGAATGACCCTTTTGACGGGAATTGCCGCGATACACAGATTATTGTTGTGGAAAAACAGAAAAGCCCGGTCAAAACCGGGCCTTTGTTTATCCGTGAACAAGCAGCATCTGCCTGATCAGAATACGAATTCCTTGGCCTTCTGGAAGCCTGGAAGCGGCTTGACCGAGGCGTTGAATGAGGTCGTTACCGAGATGCCTGTGGCGGCGCGGCTGTAGACCGTTGCCTTTGCGGAGTTGCCATAACCAACGACGGTTACAAGGCGGCCACCGTCACGAAGCTGGTCGAGAAGTGCGTCCGGAATAAATTCTACGGCACCGTTTACGAAGATGAGATCGTAAGGTGCTTCGCTGACATAGCCCTTTTCCAGGTCGGAAACGACGGCTGCAACATTGTCATAACCCAGCTTGGCAAGGGTTTCCGTTGCCGCTTCCACCAGCTTTTCATCATTGTCGATTGCAACGACCGAACCGGCCAGTTGCGACAGAACTGCTGAGACGTAACCGGTGCCGCAACCAACTTCCAGAACAACGTCGTCCTTGGTGATGGCGGCCAACTGCAACAGCTTGGCCAGAGGCGAAGGTGCGGTGAGGTAACGGGCCGGACGGCCATCAGAGGCGGGACAGATCTGCACGTTTTCATCGCGGTAAGCGATGGTCTGCTGCGCTTGCGGCACGAATGCTTCACGCGGCACATTCACAAATGCCATGAGCACGGAATGCGACGTTACATCGGTCGTGCGGATTTGGCTATCGACCATGTTCACACGTGCTTTTTCGAAATCCATCATATCGTATCGCCTCAGTAGAAATTCGAAACGAGCGCATAAACGCTGTTTCCTTGCGATACGTCTTAATTGGCGATGCCTGCGCTTTCAAGCGTGCGTGTCGCACAGTGACGATAAAAACAACCGGCTAGCCGATAATTTTTACAAACATGCTCAGATGAGCGGTACGGTGATGTAAAGGCATGTCAGAATAACGGCACCAAACATCGAAACTTCGATCAAACTGTCGCGCATTTAACCAACCCTCCGTGGGACCCTATGTCCTTGAGAAAAAGAACGGACAATGTGAATTTTGGTTCCACGCTCTCGCCACGGAATAGCCACCTGCCCGCCTCTATTCTTAACGTGTGAACATAGCCAGCTCGTGACAGTGCCAACTGCATTACTGACTGCTGGCGAAGTCTTTCCCAACGCGCATGTAAAATAAGCGACCAGCAAACAATCTTAGATTGACTGAATCAGCACCTTCGGCAACCTTACTTAGATAACTGCTAGGTTTGGGGGAGGACCACATGAGCACGATTGAAGAAAGCTTGCGCGCAATTGCAGAGCGCGTGAAATCGCACTCCAGCACGATGGCAACCGAGGAGGCTGTAAAGACTGCTGTAGTCCTGCCATTCCTTCGTTCCTTGGGATACGACGTCTTCGATCCTTCAGAAGTCGTGCCGGAATTTACTGCGGACGCTGTGGGCAAAAAAGGTGAAAAGGTCGATTATGCTATCAAGATCGAGGATGAAGTCCGCATCCTGATTGAATGCAAACCTATCTCTATAGCGCTAGACAAGAAGCATCTTGATCAGTTGTATAGGTACTTCAGCGTGACAAATGCGAAATTTGCAATCCTGACAAATGGTCGAACCTTTAACTTCTACACAGATCTTGAAGCACCCAACAAATTGGACACGCGGCCATTCTTCGTTTTCGACGTGACTGACTTCAATTCTGGCATCGTGAATGAGCTACGAAAATTCGAAAAGTCGGCATTCGATGTTGATGCGATCCTCGCGACAGCGGAACGTCTTAAATACACCTCTGGAATAAAGCAGGTGATATCCAAGCTGATTGAGGAGCCATCTGAAGAGTTTGTACGGATTGTCTCCGCGGGTGTCTATGACGGCAGAATGACAGCACAAGTTCGTGAGATGTTGACCGGTGTCGCACGAACTGCTTTCCGCGAAGTCATTATGGACACAGTGAAAAATCGTCTTTCCAGTGCACTGGCTGATACTGAAGAGGTGATTGAAAAGATTGACGCTCCAGTGGAAGACGAGCCTGAAATCGTGACGACTGAAGAAGAACGGGAAGGCTATATGATCGTCAAGGCAATCGTACGAGACACGATCAGCCCTACTCGCGTGATTATGCGAGATCAGAAGTCATATTGCGGCATATTGATCGACAACAATAATCGCAAACCGCTTGCACGCCTGCATTTCAATAGGTCCATCAAATATATTGGCGTGTTTGATGGCGAGACCGAGGAACGGTTGATTATCGACAGTCTGGATCAGATTTACGAATATTCAGACCGGTTGCGGTCCACTGCGAAAAGGTACGCTGAATAAGTCAAGCGACTACCGCAACCACAAATTCCCAATCCTGATAACCCAGTGCGCGAGAGCGATTGGGTTATTAGCTCAATCGGATTAAGGTACCCGAAATCAGGAAATCGAATCCGATATGGACGACCATTACAACGCAAATTCACACTCTCCTCAGCAAAAAAAGAAGCCTATTTGGCCGTGGCTGTTGCTGCTGGTGGTGACGCTGGTGCTGATTTACGCTTATTTCGTGTGGGTCTGGACGATCGACTACATCTTCTCGGGCGCGAGCGACCTGTTTCACGCGCTTGAATGGGTGCTGAACTTCCTAGACGAACAAAAGGCAGGACAGGATTAGAGGATGCTGGCGTCAGCATTATACCGGACTAATCCGGTCGACAGCATCGAATACCGCTGTTGTCACTCCCAGACATCAACCACAAGGAATGTACCACGGTTTTCGTGACCCATTATCTTGACGGTGATCCAGCAGTCGCCACGCAGGATCATTCTTTGAGCCTCAGCCGACATAGAGCCGTTGTTCAGCATCTCTTCGAGCGACTGACGGTTTTTCGCATCAGAGAGGAACTCGTCACCCTCATCCCCTACGTCTCTGAGGTCATAGACATGATAGTTTGCCCGGTCCTGGCGAATAATCTGCCACGGTTTGGTCAGTGACGTTCCGTTGGAATTGTTAAGGTCGTTTGCGCCGATGTAGGCGGTGTAGGAATCGATTACATCAGCCTTTACAACGCGTGTCTTCGATTGGGCGCCTGCAACGCTGGAACTGGCAAAAAGCACGACGATCAGAGCAATATAGAGTTTCATGTCCGTCTCCTGAGACAAACACTTCTTGGCAGTATGCCTGAGCGTAATCCACTCTTTCCCATGGTAAGGGTTAATGTTCTTCGCCGCTGCAACTGGACAAGCAGCATGTGCGTTTCAGGTTCTCCTCGAAGGAGAGTTAAAGACATGACAGACGTTACAGCCCTACCGAGCCTTGATCTCAATCGCTATCTTGGCCGGTGGCACGAGATTGTCCGCTTGCCGTTGAAATACGAAGACGATGCCGCAACTGACATCACGGCACGTTACTCCCTCAAAGAGAACGGCGCTATTCGCGTTGACAACAGATGTTTCGACAAAGATCAGCAGCCAGCTCAGGCTGTCGGCGAGGCAAAGCCGGTTGACGAGACACATGCAAAGCTGAAGGTCAGTTTTCTTCCTGCCGCCCTGCGCTGGCTGCCGTTTACCGATGGCGATTACTGGGTACTCAAGATCGATCCCGACTATAGTGTCGCGCTGGTCGGCACGCCTGACCGTCAGTTTCTATGGGTTCTGGCACGCGAGAGTTCGATTCCCGCAGAAACGCTGGAAGACTATCTTGCTGAGGCACGCCGGCAAGGCTTTGATCTGACGAAGATGATCATCCCCCGCCACACCGGCCGCGACGTGACCGATGCCATGCTTCTAGAAAAATAGCAGTCAAAGCTTCTTGTGCATCGTCCCGACCGCCCGCGGCACCGTGGGCGCTGACGGCCTTTGCTGACTCCGAAACTGGTAAGTCCAGCTAACCAGCCTGTGCAGCATTAGGCGGGTAATTTAAACGCTCTAACACCGTTACACTCATTGCCGATTGGGAAGGAGATGTGGGGCTTGGTAAAAGATAAGCCCCATTACAGGTTAAGAGCAGCCCCGAACGTGAAGACAGCCTTTCCCGATCAACGCCACTGCTGACGCGCCACGCGCGCAGTTGACCTTGAAAACATGGAAGGTTTAAGACATGACGATCTACAAAATTGCTCGATCTTGGACGATCATCGCGACGCTTGCACTTGCTGCGTCATCGGCCCATGCCAATGCTGGCACGGCGGTCAGCACTGATGTGACAGCCCGCAACGAGACCATCGTAAAGCAGGCATTTGAAGACTGGGCAGAACGAGGGGGAGCTTTCACGCGCGTCGTTTCACCTGATGTCGAATGGACAGTTCGCGGCTCGGGTCCCTACTCGCGCACCTATAGCGGCCTGGACAGTTTCGTAAACGATGCTTCCGCCCCTATTCTGTCGCGGCTGAGTACCCCGCTTAAACCGGTGGTCAAAAAAATCTGGGCGGTGGATGACGACGTGATCGTGCGGTTCGACGCTTCCGCCACGACAACCACCAATGACACCTACAGCAACGAATATCTCTGGATATTGACCATGAAAGATGGCCTCGTTGTCAAATCCGAGGCCTTTCTGGATATGGGGCTCTATCAAGACCTGGTGGACGGCGCCCCTACACGCACCAACTGATCCATCCGTTGGTAAAGAGACGTTGGTTACCCTGCAGCAACTTGGTGTGGGGTAACCAGCGGCGCATCAGAGGCCAGAACCTGCCTTACAACGCGCAAGGCGCCTCCATATAGTATTTCAGGTTCGTCTGCGCTCGGAGCTGTCCAATATGCCTTGCTCTCTTCTGCCATGTAGTCCGCATATGGTCTGTTGCGATCAGCTTTCGCGATCAAGGCAAAATCACCGCAGTAGATGCTGGCTTCGCCGGTCGGTTCCAGCTCGAAAACATGGGCATCGGGCCGGTACTGGCGTTGAAAGGCAAAGGCCATATCGACTGTTTCGAACACAAATACACAATTGAGGCGTGACGGACGTTGAGGGGCAAGTGCCAACCTCGCTGTTTCCAGTGCGACTTCCCACAGTATTATTTCAACGTGAGATACGGCTTTAACTGCGGTTTCGGGACCAAACAAACGGACTGTTGTCCCCCAATTGCCGGGCTCGATAGTAGCGCCCACAGCATGTTCAATACTGCTTACGTGATAATACATTCAATTCCTCAAGGTGGCCCGTGTAATATTTGGACAACCCACGGCATGATCGTATAGCGCAAGGTCTTGCGAGGGGAGTGTCTTTGCGCAAATCCGTATCAGAAGCCAGAATAAAGTCCAGAGGACATTTTCAAGGCAATCGATTATGTGAGAAGGTCTGTTTATTCATGAAAATCATACAAAAATTCTCGATTCCTTAAGTACTGTTGCAATCATCAGAAAAAATTTGAGCAAGGCAAAGAGTTCGAGGCCGCGACGCCAGTGGACCGCCAGAGTTAGCAAAAGGTTTGCCTGCCTCTCCCAAGTGTAAAACCCGTCTCGGCTGCTTAATGCGCGCCATGACACTGCCGCCACGCTTTTAGCTTTTAGCCGCCGACACCACTTGGACGGGTCGCATTTGTCAGGATGCCACCTGATCGGCACAACGGAGCTCTGCCGCCCCCCTTCCCGAATGACAACTCGGATTTCCCTTGCTATTGTCACGCAAAGCGCGGCTATCTTTTGCTTTGAAGAGGAGATTCGAATGGCCAAGGGTCAAGTTAGAAGCAACAAAGAAGTACGCAAACCCAAGAAGGATAAGGCTGCACCGGTCGCCGCCGCTCCTACTCTGGGTGCACGGGCTGTAGAGGCCAGCAAGCAGAAGAAGCCGCAGTAATCCTGCGCCACAACGCTCGCATCAACTGATCGTTCAACCGGCAGCGCAAGGTGAACCCCAGCACTGCCGGCTCGCGTCAATCGTTGCAGCTGTTTGCGGCCTCGGCTATCGTTCTGAAGCCGCGTCTCCTACACTTACTGGAAGAATTATCCTGAAATGCCCTAATGGCAATACTGAGCTGAAGCGCAGCGGATTCAGCTGTTTCCTTTGAACCATTCGCATAAAGGCTGTCAGTTTGCTGCAAATAATAGAGGTTGGTTGCGATATCTCTGAATATCAAATGGCGGAGCACGGCTTCGTCCGTATGGCTCCAGATCTCATGTTTTTCAAACATATGATGTCACGTCTTGCGACGTTTTTCTGAGGGGACTTCGAACTTCCTGGGCGATATTGCCGTGTTCGGAAATCAATGGCCCAGTTGATGTATCTGTAATATTGAGACCGATAACGGTCGGGTCTTTTAATCAGTCGCAGCCGATGCTCGAGAAGCCTGTACTGCGTTAAATAGTTGGTCAAGCAGGATATCGGCTTCCCGTCTGGTTGCACCCACACGGGCTCTAAAACCACGGATTCGAAGGCCATTCAAAATCTCATTCATGGCGCTGTTTAGAATCCGGAATTCATTGAGTGTCAGATCGACGGTCGCTCTGTCAGGTTTGTTTTCAATGTTACGCATGTAAATTCCCGTTGATGATGGTGATGATAGAGTTTCGGTTAGAAATGTTCGTTGTTGGAATGACTGCACGGCAAGCCAAGATCACAGACATTCTCGCAACAAACAGTCTCTCTTCAGGTCCACTGAAACCAACAGGGCATAAGTCAAGCATCTGATGTGATTTATAAATATTCGGAAATTTCCCGAATTTGAATCACGGCAGAGATTTCGAGTTGTACGAAGAGAGGTCCTTCACTCTCTTGGAGTTCAATCAGTCACAACCGGTCTTCGGCAGTCCTGTATCGCGAGTTGAACCTCTCTGAAAAGCGTCAAAAACTCACCCATGGTCGTACCCACACGGATGCTAATGCTGGCATCGCCGAGTGCATCCAGAGTTTCGTTGATCGCATTTTTCAGAATTGCAAGTTCATGCAGTGTTAGTTCGACGGTTGCGCCGTCAGGCCTGATTTCAATATTGCGCATATAACTATCCCCTTCATGTTGAAGATAAACAGATGTCGATAAGGGATGTTCGTTGCCTGAATATCTGCGATCCAAGAGACGGTCGCAGAGATGCAAACAACGAACGGCGCTGGCCAACAGATGACTGAGGCAAGCAGTTTTGGATTTTTTTTGGGAATTTTTCGCGTTCAGGGCGGATAAAGTTTATCGCGCCGACTTATGAAACTGCGAGTGACATGCGTGGCTTTGGTGCCAACGAACTGAGTCAATTAAGAGATTTTGGAGGCCTCGCCCGGAATTGAACCGGGGTACAAGGATTTGCAGTCCTCTGCGTCACCACTCCGCCACGAGGCCATCGCTAAGCGTATTTTGTTGTGGTTGCCGGGGTTTAGAATAATCCTAAACGATGTGCAAGAGGGTCGTTTTGAATATCAGCTTTTTTTATTTCGAATAATGGTTTTTAGCCTCACCGCACCCAGACGCCACCCGTTCGGTTGTTGTCCCTATTATTTTCAACCTACAAATTCTTAAGGTTTTGTGCCTATTTTCCAGTTTCACACAAGGATGAGCGTTCACTTATTAAGCGCGATTAAAAACGCGAGGTTGAATGGCATACGATTGGGATGGCGGACGAACGCGCCGCGTCCGCTATATAAAAATACTCCTGCTGATTGCGATCGCAGGGTGCGTAGCGTTACCGCTACTGGCGTCTTTCTAAATAAAAGAGTGGGTGGTGAGTGTTTCTCACCACCCTTTTTTTTGCCTTACCGTTCCGCCCAGCAGAAGAATTTCGATGTCTGGCCGATCCCGGGGTTCAACACGTTGGCCGGATCGAGCGAGCGGTAGAAAGCCCTAAGTTCAGGTTTGGCCTTATAGAGGTGACCAACATTGTGTTCGGCCGGATATTCGGCACCACGCCGGTCCAGCAAGTCCCACATTTCATGTTCGATGGCGATCGGGTCATGCCCCTTGCGGACGATATAGTCCTGATGGAAGACATGGCAGAAGAAGTGGCCGTAATAGAGCTTGCTGATCAGCTTGCCCTCTATCGATTCTGGTAGGGTTTCCAGCCAGTCGTCGTCGTTACGGCGCAGTGCAATGTCGAGGGCGACAATGTCCTCCACCGAACTGCGATGGGTATCGCGGTACCGGATGGCGGCACCGGCAATGGCGAAGCGGTGGAGAAACGCCTTGCGCCCCTCCTCTGCATCACATTCGAAGAAGTCACCTTCCCGGTTGGCAAAATAGCTTTGCAGAAAGGCCTTGGTTTCCGGCGCACTGTCGAGCGAAACCTTGAGCAGCAAATGGTGGTCGAACCGCTTGCGAAACTCCCGCATGCGTTTTGGCAGATGGCTCGGCAGCAACGCCATGACGGCCTGCAGAATATGGTCGGTCGCACCACGCAGTTTGAACCCTTCAAAAAACGCATCGACCCGGCTTTTCAGCGCAAAGGCGGCCGGCACCTTGTCCGTGCCGAAACGGTCGATCAGCAGGAAGGTGTCCTTGCCGTATTTTTCGCCGATATCATAAGCGTCGCGGTGAATATATTCACCGGCAATCGGCAGCGTATTAAAGGCGGTCAGCATATGGCGACGCACCGCCGTCAGGTCTGCCGTATCGTTGGAGCCGATGTAAAACACCGCGCTCTTTTCCATCGGAAACGTGTCGAGCCGCACGGCAAACAGGACCAGCTTGCCGGCAGAACCGGACGCCTCGAAATGGCGGGTCACATCGGCATTGAAGCGGGCCGGTGTTGGCGCATCGACCTGGCGCACGTGCTGGGCATAGTTCTGGTCCGATGCGACGAGCGTCGGATCATTGACGATATCGTCCGGGCTGTAGGCGCCCTTTTCCAGCCGTGACAGAATATCTTCCGGGGCATCACCCAGCTTAACGCCGAGGTGATTGACGAGGTGCAGTTCACCCGCCTCATCCACCTGGCCATAAAGAGCCAGCTGGGTATAGGCCGGTCCGCGTCGCACCAGCGAGCCGCCGGAGTTGTTGCAGATGCCGCCGAGCACCGAGGCACCGATGCAGGATGAACCGATAACTGAATGCGGTTCGCGCCCCAGCGGTTTCAGTGTCTGTTCCAGCCGGTCGAGCGTCGCGCCGGGCAGGCAGATAACCTGCTTGCCGTCATTGATCACCTGAATGCCCTTCAGGCGCAGTGTCGACACGATAACGATCTCGCGGTCGTAATCATTACCGTCAGGTGTCGAGCCACCGGTCAGGCCCGTATTGGCGGCCTGCATGATGACGATTCGTCCAGCGGCAACGGCGGCCTTGACGACCCGCCACTGCTCCACCAGCGTTCCCGGCTGCACCACGGCCAGCACGTTACCATCACCAAAACGGTGCCCCTTGCGGAACCGGCGGGTCGCCTTGGCGGCGGTCAGCACGTGGCCTGCCCCAACAATACCGCCAAATTCGCGCAACAGGGTTGCGGCGTCAGTGTTCAGTGCATGCATCAAAGCTGCCTCATTGCCTTTACCAGCAGGTCAGACGAAATGTCGGAGATGGATTTTGCCCCCGTCAGCGTCATGGCAACGCGCATTTCTTTTTCGAAAAGATTGAGAAGGTTGAGAACCCCCTCCTCACCGGCGGTGGCCAGCGCGTACACAAAGGCGCGGCCAATCATTACCGCATCGGCACCCAGTGCCAGCATACGCACCACATCGAGGCCCGAGCGAATGCCGGAATCGGCGAGGATCTTAATGTCGCCCTTCACCGCGTCAGCAATGGCTGGCAAAGCGCGTGCGGACGACAGGACACCATCCAGCTGGCGGCCACCGTGGTTGGACACCACAATGCCATCGGCACCAAAGGTCACGGCATCCTTGGCATCATCCGGGTCAAGAATGCCCTTGATGATCATCGGGCCTTTCCAGAATTCACGGATCCACTCCAGATCCTTCCAGGAAATCGACTGATCGAAATTGGCGCCAAGCCAGCCGATATAATCAGCCAGGCCGGTTGGTTTGCCGAGATATTTCGAAACGTTGCCGAGATCATGCGGTTTGCCGTTGAGGCCCACATCAAAGGCCCAGCGCGGATGGGTGACCGACTGCCAGTAACGGCGAAGTTCGGCATTGGGGCCGCTCATGCCGGAATGGGCGTCGCGGTAGCGGGCGCCCGGCACCGGCATATCCACCGTAAATACCAGCGTTTTCACACCGGCCGCGACCGCACGGTCCAGCACGTTTTTCATGAAACCGCGGTCTTTCAGCACATAAAGCTGGAACCACATCGGGCGGTCGATTTCCGGCGTAACTTCCTCGATCGGGCACACCGACACGGTGGACATGGTGTAGGAAATGCCCTTTTTGGCCGCCGCACGCGCCGCCTGCACCTCGCCACGGCGGGCATACATGCCGCTCAGGCCAACCGGTGCCAACACAACCGGCATGGACAGCTTGTCGTCCCACAGCTGTGTGTTGATGCTAAGATCAGACATGTTTTTCAGCACACGCTGGCGCAGCTCGACGTCGGAGAGATCGCTGACATTGCGGCGCAACGTATGTTCGGCATAGGCACCGCCATCGATGTAATGGAACAGGAACGGCGGCAGCCGGCGTCGTGCGGCCTCGCGGTAATCTGTAGACGCAGAAATAATCATGGTGTTACCCCCTCACACTACCTTGGTAAAATGAGCGCGCTAGGCGCGCTTCGTCTTCGTCGATGGATTTCAACGATGAATGGACAAAATCGATATGAACATGTGCCGCCCGGCGGGCGCGCTCGCCGTCACCGGCCAGAATGGCATCGCGCAATTCCCGGTGCTGTGATGAAAGCGGTTCGGTGACTTTCGGTATGACGTAGAGCTTTTCAAGGTTCTGCGAAATATTGGCTTTCAGCAGATCAAACAGCCCCTTCATCACTTCAATCAGCACCAGATTGTGCGAGGCGTCGGCAATGGACAGGTGAAAGGCGGCATCCGCCTTTGCCAGTGCCATCGAATCGTCACTGCCCTGCAGGCTGATCAGAGTTTCGAAACATTCGGAGATTCGAGCCTTGTCTTCATCCGTTGCGCGCAAAGTGGCATGGTAAGCGGCAGCCCCTTCCAGCGCGTGGCGAATTTCCAGCACGTCAAACCGGTAAGCCGGATCGCTGGCAAACAGCCGTGACAGCGGATCGACAAGTGCATTCTGCGACCAGCCGCGTGGCGGCTCCTGGACATAATTGCCACCACCGGTGCGGCTTGTCAGACGGCCTTTGCTGGCCAGTTGCTGGATGGCTTCACGCAGCGACGAGCGCGACACCTTCAGTTCCAGTGCCAGTTGCCGTTCGGCCGGCAGGCGATCGCCCGCTTTCAGCCCGCGTGCGCTGATCAGCACCTCGATCTGTTCTGCAATGGCATCAGACAATCGAACAGTTTTCATATGGGTTTCATCGCCTTAAAATTGGTCCGACCAATAAACCAATTTTATTTAAAGCAATGCCCCTGCCCTTGTCCAACAAAAACATTCGTTACGACGTATGATCTCCCGCAGGCCGCGCATTTACCGCGACTGACCGCCTGATCCTGAAAATCCCAAAACAAAAAGCCGCCTGTCTTGTTCAGACAGGCGGCGATTTTCAGCAGGCTGTATTAGCGATTAGGAAGCGAGCTTTGCAGCCAGCTTGGCAATGTGCGCGCCCTGGTACTTTGCGCCTTCGAGTTCGATGGCCGAAGGCTGGCGCGAGCCGTCACCATCGGTGATGGTCGACGCACCGTAAGGCGAACCACCCTTGATTTCATCAACACCCATCTGGCCCTGGAAGGCGTATGGCAGACCGGCAACGGCCATGCCGTGGTGCAGGAAGGTTGGGATGAAGCTGAGAATGGTGGATTCCTGGCCGCCGTGCTGGGTCGCTGTGGAGGTGAATACCGAACCGAGCTTGCCCACCAGCTTGCCGTTGAACCACAGACCGCCAGTCTGGTCCCAGAAATTGCGCATCTGCGAGGCAACTGTGCCGAAACGTGTGCCGGCGCCAACAATGATCGCATCATATTCAGCCAGTTCATCAACCGTTGCGATTGGTGCGGCCTGATCGAGCTTAAAGTGCGAGGACTTGGCAACGTCTTCCGGAACCAGTTCAGGTACGCGCTTTACGACAACGTCTGCACCGGCAGACTTTGCACCTTCCGCCACAGCATATGCCATGGTTTCAATGTGGCCGTAGGAGGAATAATACAGAACCAGTACTTTTGCCATTTTCTCGGTTTCCTTTGCTTGGGGGCCGAAGACCCGTTTAAGAAGTTGTCGCAGCATAATCCTGCCGCTCATCAATTAGGTGACAAAGATGTAGCCCGGATACTGCAACCTCACCAGCCGATCACATCAAGACGCACTGTTCAATGATGTTGAACGCTTTTTGTCTTGCATTCACTTTTTCGTAGCAATGACGCGCTTGCATTCCATCGGCATCGCGCTACGTTCTACAGACACAACCGCGGATTTTTCATGACCACTGCACCCGTTTCCGTTACCGCCGCCATGCTTGCCATTGGCGATGAACTGCTCTCAGGCCGCACCAAAGACAAGAATATTGGACACCTCGCCGATGTGCTTACCCTGTCGGGTATCGACCTCAAGGAAGTGCGCATTGTCGCAGATGAGCAGGATGCCATTGTCGAGGCATTGAATGCCCTGCGCAGCCGTTATGATTATGTCTTTACATCGGGCGGAATTGGTCCGACCCATGACGACATAACCGCCGATGCGGTGTCCGCAGCCTTTGGCGTGCCGTGCGTGCATGAGGCGGAAGCCATGCGCCTGCTGGCCGATATGTACCGCGCCCGTGACATGGAATTTACCGAGGCCCGCCAGCGCATGGCGCGTCTGCCTCAAGGTGCTGCCCATATCGCAAATCCTGTTTCGACCGCCCCCGGTTTCAACATCGGCAATGTCTATGTGATGGCCGGTGTGCCGCAGGTCTTTCAGGCCATGGTGCATAATGTCGTCCCGCACCTGAAAACCGGTGTGAAGCTGCTGTCGCAGTCGGTTGCCAGCCCATACGGCGAAGGCGATATCGGCACGGCACTGGGCGAAGTTCAGAAAAACCATCCTGAAACCAGCATTGGCTCCTACCCTAAATATGACGGGCAGCGATTTTCGACCGAAATCGTGGTGCGCGCTCGTGATGCGGCGGTACTGCATGCGGCAGCGCAGGCGGTTTCAGACATGCTGGAAAAGATCGGACGTGAAAAGGCTGCCGCCAGCACGTGAACCGTTAAGTGCTTTGGCGCGTTATCTTTTCACCGGACCGAAAGACGGTGACAACTTGATCAGGATCAAGGCGACATATTTCGAGAAGGACCAGTCTCAAGACACTTGAGACGCATACCATTGAGGAGATCGTCATGAGCTACAAAACAATTCTGACCGTTCTGGACAGCACTCAAAACGCAGCAAAGGTTAGTGAATTCGCCATTGCTCTGGCGAACAGGTTCTCGTCGCATGTGATTGGCCTGCATATGGAAACCATGGCGGCTGTACCCGTCGTTGCACCCATGGAAATTCCCGATCCTGCCTCCATTCAGGCTATTCAGGATATTGCGCAAAAAGAAACAAAGGAAATTGCCCGGATTTTCGAGCAAAAACTCTCGGAAAATGGTGTGTCGCATGAGTGGCGCAGCTTCGTTTCCTCGGTTGGTTATACCTCGGCATCCGCTGTCGACAGCGCCCGTTGCGCCGATATCGTGATTGCCGGACAGAGCGATTCGTCCAGCCTTTCCGACAGCCGTTCCGATATTGAAAGCTTTCTGTTTGAAAGCGGCCGCCCGGTTCTTTTGGTGCCTTATATTCTCACCGAACCCAAACCGATCAAGCGGGTGCTGATTGCCTGGAACGGTTCACGCGAAGCAACGCGCGCGGCCTTTGATGCCCTGCCGTTCCTGAAAGAAGCAGAAAGCGTCGAGATCTTCACGGTTGATCCGCCGGAAACCGCGACGCAGTCACCGGCTATGGCTGGTGCAGAACTCGCAGCAACCCTTGCGCGCCACGGCGTGAAGGTGACCGTGGCCACCAAAGCGACCTCAGGCACGCTTTCGGCCCATGCGGCGATTGAAAACCGCCTTTCGGATGACAGTATCGATCTGCTGGTCATGGGTGCCTATACCCATTCGCGCTGGTGGGAAATGTTGTTTGGCGGTGTGACCCGCACGCTTCTGGATTCGATGACCGCGCTGACGCTGCTGTCGCGTTAAAGCTTCAAGTCCCCACCAGACCGAATAGAAAAAGGGCGGCAATTTTGCCGCCCTTTTCCATTGTTATCTGCCGTTTGATCAGTTGGTCTTCTGGTCAACGGTGATGCCGAGTGCGGCAGCCGACGCGCGGAAGATATCGGTGTTATCAACGTAAACCTGGCTTGCAGCAGGAACGTGGTAACGGGCCAGACCATCATGCGGCTTGGCATTCTTGGTGAAAAAGTCCGAACCATTGCCCTTGGCGAAAACCGGAACCAGCTCGCGTGTGTGGGTGTCGGAGTTCCAACGCACCAGCGGCATGGCGCCAGCGCCCTGGTTGATGATGTCGGAATAGGCTTTGCTATCGGAATCCGGTCCCTGCAGCAGGCCATTGCCGTGGTCGGTGGTGACGATGATCATGGTTTCATCGAAAGAGCTGTTTTCTTCGATCCATTTGACGGCCGCTTCAACGGCTTCGTTGAATTCGATCTGCTCTTCAATGATGCGTGGCAGGTTGTTGGCATGGGCCGCCCAATCCACCGCGCCGCCCTCGACCATCAGGAAGAAACCGTCTTCATCCTTGGAGATCAGGTTCAAGGCTGCCTTGGTCATGGTGGCCAATTCAGGCTGGTTCTCCAGCTTGTCGCCAAAACCAACGCCGCTGCGGTTGAACTGGGTGGTCGCGTTGTTCTGAACGGTGCCGATGACCTTGGTCTTGTCATCGAGGTCAAGCGAACCGGCTGCCAGAGCTTCAAAGTCAGCCTTGGTTTCAATCAGCTTGTAGGCGGTTTCGCCAGATTTCAACTTGTCCCAGATGTCTTTGCCGCCAACGTAACGATAGGCCTTCTCATCCTTTGGCTCGACTGCCTTGCCGTTATTGTCGAACAGCGGGTGGCCGGACCCCATGACAACGGTTGCGAGACCGCTTTCAACGATTTCCTTGCCAAGGGCGGCATATTCATTGCGGCTTGCATTATGGGCAAGGAAACCGGCCGGTGTTGCATGGCTCCACTGAACGCTGGTGACAACGCCAAGGGCGCGACCACTTTCAACGACATATTCGCCGATGTGCTTCAGCTTCTCGTCGTTGTTCGACCAGTTGATGGCGTTGTTGTAGGTTTTTACGCCGCTGGCCAGAGCCGTGGCAGCGGCAGCACTGTCTGTGTAATAAGCGCGGGTATAGTCATATCCGGTGAAATAACCGGGATAGTTACCAAGCGAACCTTCAAACACGCTGTCAGACTTTTCCGACTTCCAGAGTTCGGCAGGATCGAACGTCACGGTGCCTTCGGCAGATTTGGTCGGGGTGTTGGAAGTGTTGAGCGGATGCGTGGACGAGAACACCTTCACGTCGAAATCGTCATACACTTCATGGCCCAGCGCGCCGTGGCGATAATAGCTGGCGGCGTGCCATGTGTTGATCCCTGCGCCATCCGAAATCAGCAGAATGACGTTCTTTGCCGGCTGATCCTGCGCAAAGACAGGCGTCGTCAAAGTTGTACCAATCACCAATGCGGCGACAAATTTGCTAAAAATACGCATTTTTTCTTCTCCTGCGGGAATTAGGAAACAGGAAAGCAGCTAGTGTAATTTTATAACAGCTGTGTGAAACGAACCAGGCGACCTGTGGAAAGCTTGATTTTTCAGCGTTGTTGCCGCTATTAGCGAAAGCCATCAACACAACACGCTCATGGTGGCTTTTCTCATGTCTTCTCTCCCCGATAAAGCTTTCCCCGTTTCATGGGATCAATTCCACAGAGATGCGCGCGCACTTGCATGGCGCCTCGCAGGTCTGAGCCAGGATTTCCGCGCTATCGTCTGTATTACGCGCGGCGGCCTGGTACCTGCCGCAATCATTTCGCGCGAACTGAACATCCGTCTCATCGAGACGGTTTGCATCGCGTCTTACCATGATTACGTCAATCAGGGTGAGATGAACCTGCTGAAAGGCATTTCGCCTGAACTGACCACCGAACAGGGCAAGGGCATTCTGGTGGTGGACGATCTGACCGACACCGGCAAGACCGCTTCGGAAGTTCGCGACATGTTGCCACAGGCGCATTTTGCCTGTGTCTACGCAAAACCATCAGGCGTGCCGATGATCGACACCTTCGTGACCGAGGTCAGCCAGGACACCTGGATCTATTTCCCATGGGACATGGGCTTCTCCTATCAGGAGCCAATTGCCAAGGGTTCGCGCGGCTGATCCCAAGTCATTTCATGTCATGCCATGACATCTCAAAAGGCTGCGCTTGGCGCGGCCTTTTTTGTTTCAGCCATTCGGCTCCAGCAGCACCGGACCAACACTGTTTTCACCCAGCACGTCACCGGGGTTGCGCAAGGGACACTCGTCGGTGGACAGACAGCCGCAGCCGATACAGCCGGTCAACTGGTCGCGCAGCCGTATCAGCCGGGCAATACGGTCATCAAGGTCTGAGCGCCAATCTTCTGCCAATTGCTGCCAATCCCTTGAGTTGGGTGTTCGCTCATCCGGCAATGCGCCGAGCGCGCCCTGTATTTCTTTCAGTGGAATACCGGCACGTTGCGCAACTTTTATAATGGCTATGCGGCGCAGCACATCACGCCCGTAACGCCGGTGGTTGGCACTGGTGCGCCAGCCCTTGATCAGCCCTTCCGCCTCATAAAAATGCAAGGTGGACACGGCAACACCGGCGCGTTCCGCCACCTCGCCCACACTCAAGTCCCGCATAATCGGCAATTGCCGAAGTTTTTTTGTCATCACTATTGACCTCAACCTTACTTGAGGAATTACCACACGGATTATTCAACACCAAAGGATTTTCCATGACTGACAAAACACTTTCCATCCGCGTCATTATTGGCAGTGCCCGCTCCGTGCGTTTTGCCGATGTGATGACGACCTGGGTCAATGAGCAGCTGGCGGCAATGCCGCATATCAAGGTTGAGGTGCTGGACCCGCGTGAACTGAACCTGCCGCAAGGACATTGTACGGATGTGGAGCCGGCGAGAAGACTGCGCGAAAGCCTCAACTCAGCCGATGCCTTCATCGTCATCACGCCGGAATATAATCGCAGCTACACCGGCGCGCTGAAGATCCTGATTGATTCCGCCTATGAGGAATGGAACGCAAAACCCGTCGGCTTTGTTTGTTATGGTGGCATTTCCGGCGGCCTTCGCGCCGTCGAGCAGCTTCGTCCGGTGTTTTCCGAACTGCATGCGGTGACCACACGGGATGTGGTCAGCTTTGCCAATCCCTGGAAAAGCGTTGGCCCGGATGGACGGCTGGATGCCGGCACCTCTGCGACAACCGCATTCGAGACCATGATGGCCAAGCTGCAATGGTGGGCCTACACGCTGAAACAGGGACGTGAGGTGACGCCTTACCGAAAGACTGCATAATGAAAGAGCACAGCCTTGCCCTGAAGGGCACCTTGTTGTTCGTGGCGACCCTGACCATCATGGCCGGCACCACGGTGGCACCTTCCCTTCCCGCCATTGAGCAGACCTTTGCCGGTACAGAGCATGTCGCGCTTTTGAGCCGCATGGTGTTGACACTGCCGGCGATATTCGTGGCGATGTCGGCACCCATTGCCGGCATTCTGGCAGACCGGTTTGGCCGTAAGAAGCTGCTGATCATCAGCATGGTGCTGTATGGCTTCTCCGGCATGTCCGGCCTTCTGGCCGACAATCTGTTTTTCCTGTTGGTTGGCAGAGCCGTTCTCGGGTTGGCGATTGGCGGCATCATGACCGTCGGCACCACGCTGGCTGGCGATTATTTTACCGGCACCGAGCGGGAAAGCTATCTTGGCCTGCAACAGGCATTCACGCAATTTGGCGGTGTTGCTTTTGTGGTGACCGGCGGTATTCTAGCCGATATTCACTGGCGGGTGCCTTTTGCGATCTATGCCGCCTCGTTCCTTATTCTACCTGCAGTACTGGCATTTCTGAGCGAGCCGGCCAAAAAGACAGCACCATCAGGGGGCCCGGCAAAAGCTGTGGTGTCCGCAAACTGGTCGCAGGTGCTGTTGCTGGCACTGTCGACCTATCTGATCAATGTGCTGTTTTACACCGTGCCATCACAGCTGCCGTTTTTCCTGCGGCATCTGGAGATCAACAGTGCCAGCGCTATCGGCTATGCCATTGGCACCTTCAATCTGGCTGGCGCGCTCGTTGCTATGAGCTTTGGCCTGTTGCGATCGCGTTTGGCGGTGCCTGGCATTCTTGCTGGTGGGCTTGCTCTCATGGCAACCGGCTTTCTGATGCTTGCGCAGGCAAGTGGCATGGTCTCGGCACTGGTTGCGCTGTGTGTGCTCGGCACGGGACTTGGTGTGGTGATGCCCAGCATCATGTCGCTGACAATCAAGATCGCACCACCTGCCCTGCGCGGCCGCATTGCAGGACTGGTCACGGCGTCGATGTTTCTCGGGCATTTCACATCACCGCTTGCCAGCCAACCCTGGATCGGCTGGTTTGGTTTCGAGGCGCTTTACCGCGATATCTCCATTGCATTTGCAGCCATGGCTGTCATCGCCATCGCCGCCGCTAGCGTGCGGCGCTGGGCTGTGTGAAATCCGCGTAACATATCTGCCCTCAGGACACGCGTTCTGAGGGCATTTTTCTGCTGACGAAATATCCATAGATCCGGCCCAGCCCCTAGCCCTAGTGGTGCCGAGAGAATCAGCCAACCACCGCTGCGACAAAAAAATTTGCCTGCCCGCAAATATTGTTTGAGACAAATGTGATGGGGTCGCCATGGCAAAGTGTGGTGCTTTTGGTGACAGACAAGCGAAAACTTCACTTATCTGCGCTTTTCTGGGCAGATCGGCATTTTCGCGGTTTTTGGCAAAAAACTGGGGATGGAATTGCCGTCAAAAATAGCTGTAACAAAATGTGACATTTTAAAGATAGCCCAGTAAATAGGGCTTTTCGCGGGTTCACGTGCAGTAAGGCGCTGTGGACAATGTTTCAGCAATCCGCGCCAAGTATCTGAAATTTATAGCAGGTTTTGCTTTCCCCGTTTTCCACAGCCTCCCCACACAATATCTTGTGGTTAACAAGAGGTTGCAAACTAAGGCTTGACGGAATCACATCAAATCTCGAAAGTAGCAAACATGTTGCGGCGGTAACTGAATCGGTGAACGAGGCCGGTTCTTTTCAGTTTCAGTACACGCGTTTGTCTGCGTTTCGGCCATGAGAGGCATGGAGCGTGAGACTTTTTGTGATCTGAATTTACCGCCGGAAATATGATGCGGGGACTGGTAGCAAGAAACTGTTAATACTATATATAGTATGCTTGCAGCCGAAATCACCACGAGATACAGGATGCCCATCTAAGGATGAACATCCCATTCAGATCGGCAACACCCGGCTGCGCGCGATAACGCGAAGTCGGACCGGATTATTGCGCCCCCTTGACGGGCGCCAATTGGACGAGGAACGAACACAATGCGCATTGAACGCCGCTTCACGAAGCCAGGCCAGACGCCTTACGCGGACATCGACTTCCGCAAGGCCGTCAGCGAAATCAAGAACCCGGACGGTTCTATCGTTTTCCGTCTGGCGGATATCGAAGTTCCCGCGCAGTTCAGCCAGGTTGCGACCGACGTTCTGGCGCAGAAATATTTCCGCAAGGCCGGCGTTCCGAAGTTCCTGAAAAAGGTTGAAGAGAACGACGTTCCGTCCTTCCTGTGGCGTTCGGTTGCCGACGAGAAGGCCCTGAAGGAACTGCCGGAAGGCGAGCGTTACGGTTCTGAAACCGATGCGCGCCAGGTGTTTGACCGTCTGGCTGGTACATGGGCCTACTGGGGCTGGAAGGGCAAATATTTCTCGTCCGAAGAAGATGCTCTCGCCTTCCGTGACGAGCTTGCATACATGCTGGCCAGCCAGCGCGTTGCACCAAACTCTCCACAGTGGTTCAACACCGGTCTGCACTGGGCTTATGGCATTGATGGTCCTGGCCAGGGCCACTTCTATGTTGACCCCTTCACCGGCAAGCTGACCAAGTCCAAGTCGTCTTACGAACATCCGCAGCCACATGCCTGCTTCATCCAGTCCGTTGAAGACGATCTGGTCAATGAAGGCGGCATCATGGACCTGTGGGTGCGTGAAGCCCGTCTGTTCAAATACGGCTCCGGCACCGGTTCCAACTTCTCCTACCTGCGTGGCGAAGGCGAAAAGCTTTCCGGCGGTGGCAAGTCTTCCGGCCTGATGAGCTTCCTCAAGATCGGTGACCGCGCAGCTGGCGCCATCAAGTCCGGCGGCACGACCCGCCGTGCGGCCAAGATGGTGGTTGTTGATGTCGACCACCCTGACATCGAAGCCTATATCGACTGGAAGGTGAAGGAAGAGCAGAAGGTTGCTGCCCTCGTTACCGGTTCCAAGATTGTTGCCAAGCACCTCAAGGCCATCATGAAGGCCTGCGTAAACTGCGAAGCCGACAATGGCGATTGCTTCGACCCTGCAAAGAACCCTGCCCTGAAGCGCGAAATCCGCGCCGCCAAGAAGGATCAGGTCGCAGAAAACTACATCAAGCGCGTTATCCAGTTTGCCCAGCAGGGTTACAAGGACATCGAGTTCAAGACCTATGATACGGACTGGGATTCGGAAGCCTACCTGACCGTTTCGGGCCAGAACTCCAACAACTCCGTTTCCCTGAAGGATGACTTCCTGCGCGCCGTTGAAAATGACGGTGACTGGAACCTGACGGCACGCCGCGACGGCAAGGTCATGAAGACCCTGAAGGCACGTGACCTGTGGGAAAAGATTTCCCATGCCGCATGGGCATCGGCTGACCCAGGCCTGCACTTCAACACCACCATGAACGACTGGCACACGTCGCCAGCTGCTGGCCCGATCCGCGCGTCCAATCCGTGCTCGGAATACATGTTCCTTGACGACACGGCCTGCAACCTTGCCTCGTTGAACCTCATCCAGTTCAAGGATGCAGCCACCAAGCGCATCAACATTGCAGACTACGAACACGCTGTTCGCCTGTGGACCGTTGTTCTCGAAGTGTCCGTGATGATGGCGCAGTTCCCATCGCGCCAGATTGCTGAACGGTCCTATGAGTACCGTACGCTCGGTCTCGGTTACGCCAACATCGGCGGTTTCCTGATGTCTTCGGGCATTCCGTATGACAGCGACGAAGGCCGCGCCATTGCCGGTGCTCTGACCGCGATCATGACCGGTATTTCCTACGCCACGTCTGCTGAAATGGCTGGCGAGCTAGGTCCTTTCCCGGGCTTTGCACCAAACCGCGACAACATGCTGCGCGTTATCCGTAACCACCGCCGCGCCGCCCACGGTCTGGCCTATGGTTATGAAGAGCTGTCGGTAAACCCGGTTGCCCTGATCCACGCAGATTGCACCGACCCTGATCTCGTCACACATGCCATGGCAGCGTGGGACAAGGCGCTGGAACTTGGCGAACAGCACGGCTACCGCAACGCCCAGACCACCGTTATCGCGCCAACTGGCACGATCGGCCTCGTCATGGATTGCGACACAACCGGTATCGAGCCTGACTTTGCGCTGGTAAAGTTCAAGAAGCTGGCCGGCGGCGGTTACTTCAAGATCATCAACCGCGCTGTTCCGGAATCTCTGCGTTCGCTCGGTTACACCGAAAGCCAGATTGCTGAAATCGAAGCTTACGCTGTCGGTCACGGCAACCTCAACCAGGCACCGGCCATCAACCCGACCACGCTGAAGGCCAAGGGCTTCACCGATGAGAAGATTGAAGCCGTCAATGCTGCCCTCAAGAGCGCGTTCGACATCAAGTTCGTGTTCAACCAGTGGACACTCGGTGCGGACTTCCTGAAGGATACGCTCAAGGTTTCCGACGAGCAGCTGTCCGACATGAGCTTCAACCTCTTGGAGCACATGGGTTTTGCCAAGAAGGACATCGAAGCAGCAAACGTTCACGTTTGCGGTGCGATGACGCTGGAAGGTTCGCCGTTCCTCAAGAACGAAGATCTGGCCGTGTTCGATTGCGCCAACCCATGTGGCAAGATCGGCAAGCGTTACCTCTCGGTAGAATCCCACATCCGTATGATGGCGGCTGCCCAGCCATTCATCTCCGGTGCGATCTCCAAGACGATCAACATGCCGAATGATGCAACGGTTGAAGATTGCGGTGCAGCTTACATGCTGTCCTGGAAGCTGGCGCTGAAGGCAAACGCCCTTTACCGCGATGGTTCCAAGCTGTCGCAGCCGCTCAATTCCTCGCTGGTTGAGGATGAGGACGACGAAGACGCACTGGAAGAGCTGATGCAGCAGCCAGTTGCGGCCCAGGCTGTCACCATCACCGAAAAGATCGTTGAGCGTGTTGTCGAGCGTGTCAGCCGCGAGCGTGAAAAGCTGCCGAACCGTCGTCAGGGTTACACCCAGAAGGCTGCTGTTGGTGGTCACAAGGTTTACCTGCGCACCGGCGAATTCGGTGACGGTCGCATCGGCGAAATCTTCATCGACATGCACAAGGAAGGCGCTGCTTTCCGTGCGATGATGAACAACTTCGCCATCGCCATCTCGCTCGGTCTGCAATATGGCGTGCCACTGGAAGAATATGTGGAGGCCTTCACCTTCACCAAGTTCGAACCGGCTGGCATGGTCATCGGGAACGACGCGATCAAGAACGCAACATCGATCCTCGACTATGTGTTCCGCGAACTCGCCGTGTCCTATCTTGGCCGTCACGATCTGGCCCATGTCGACACGTCGGACTTCTCCAACACGGCACTCGGCAAGGGCATTCAGGAAGGCAAGACCAACCTGGTTTCCACTGGCTGGACCCGCGGTTACAAGCCAACGCTGGTTTCCAACAGCGAACGCGCCTCCTCCGAGCCGAAGGGTGCAGCAACAGCGGCGCCTGCGCGTGCCTCGGCAAGCGTGACCTCGTTCAGCGGCAGTGCCGTGCGCAAGCTGGAAGTGGCAACCGCCGTTTCCACCTCTGAAATCGTCGCCTTCAAACGCGATTACGAAGAGCGCGCCAAGGAGCTGGCGGAAGAGATTGCCGAGGAATCCTTGGCAACCGAGACCGAACAGGCCGCAACGGCCCTCTTCTCCGACAAGGCCGCTGCCGACGCAGCATCTGCCAAGACGGAAGCCAAGAAGGTGGAAAACGAACGCCGAATGCGCTCGATTGCCCAAGGCTACACCGGCAACATGTGCTCCGAGTGCCAGAACTTCACCATGGTGCGTAACGGCACCTGCGAGAAGTGCGACACATGCGGCGCGACAAGCGGTTGCAGCTGATATTCCCTGTAGATAACTAGAAAAAATCCAGCCCGACGATTCTGTCGGGCTGGATTCCACAAGAGAACAAAACGAGACTCTGATCTGCAACATGCAGACATTAGAAATACAAAAGCCGGGACACGAATGTCCCGGCTTGTATACCGCGAAAAGGCCGAAGCCCACGCGGGGCGAAGAGACTCGCATCCCTAAGCCGCTGCAAGGTTATAATGGGATATCTGAGTATCGGAGTCGAGGTAGCATCGGAAATTAAGCCATTGGAGACAAAATATGGCTCGAAATACTGGTGATAACTTCAGACGTGGCTCGGTAACGGGGCGCACTCAATTCGAACGACCGGATGGTCACCACCAAAAACGAGATGAACGAACTGGACATTTCATGGAAGTGAAGCAGTCCGAAGGGAAGTTTAAAGGCGTGGCTATGGAACCAGACGGTCGCGACACTGAAAACTCCTAACTAATGAGTGGACAACCGTTCATACGAAACGAACGGTTGTCCACTCAAAACCGTACCCCTAAAGATAAACATCAGCTATTTATCATCCGTCGCGGTATAGACATCAAAAGGCTCGCCTAGAGCGCAGAGCATTAAGCTACCGAACAGTTGATCTAAAATAGTTGAGAACAATGAAAACAACTCCCGGCGTTGAGCCGGTTTTTTTGTTTGTGATCGATTGAAGCACGCAACAGCATCAATTGGCTTCGCTGACAGTCCCCCAACCTCCCTCACTCCTCGTGCTTGTCACAGGAGTCCAGCCGTCACGCGTCTGCGTGACGGGACGATTCCTTTCAGCCCCAGGACTGGGGCTGGCTGGATGCCTGTGACAAGCACGAGGCATGAGGCCGGGTGCGGGACAGTTGGAGCAAGACAGCCAGCGTGGCGAAAGCTCAAGTTGCAGTAGAATGCATACACACCGTGCAACAAAGGCAACCCCTCACCTGAAAAATCTATGACTTAGCTTTGCTAAGACCATGATTTTTCTTCCTCCTTCACAAAGGTAGAGGTGGGGGCACCGAGTGACGCTCCGATCTCCCTCATTCCCGCACTTGTTGCGGGAATCTAGTCATCCCCAATCTTGGGGATGGTAGAGTCTCTTCGTCACGCAGACGCGCGTCGGCTGGATGCCTGTGACAAGCACAAGGCATGAGGAGCATTTGTTGAGCCGTCAACGTCAAACAATCGACGGTATGCCCCCCGCACCTTGATGATTGACAAAACAAATGCACAGGCATAATCCAAAGTCATTAGATGACTTTATGATCAGATCATGCAGAACCTTGAAAAAATAAGCCTGACGGAACGTGCTATCAACGCTATTCGCAGCGAGATCATCGCCGTGCGCTGGCAGGTTGGCGAGAAGCTGCCCAACGAAACCACCCTGTCTGAGATGCTGTCGATCAGCCGCGGAACGGTGCGCGAAGCCGTGCGCGTTCTGGTGGCTCAAGGGCTGCTGGAGACCCGACAAGGCTCCGGCACCTATGTGCTGTCAACCACAGACATGGCGGCACCGCTGACACAGGCACGCAGGGCTAGTTTGCGCGACCAGTTCGAGGCGCGTTGCGCGCTTGATGTCGAGGCCGCACGGCTGGCCGCCATCCGCCACACACCTGAGATGATTACCGAACTGCGCCGTCTATTGGCCGAGCGCGGCAATTATTCCGGTGGCGACAAGACACAGTTCATTGCCCGTGATCTGGCGTTTCACCGTGCGGTGATAGCCGCATCGTGCAATCAGGCGATGATCGAGATCTACAATTTTTTCTCCTCCTCCATCACCGAGACCATTGAAGCGACGCTTGATGAGGAAGTTCCCGAACCCGACATGCAGGCCCATGCCGACATTGTCGATGCCATAGAAACGGGCGATGCCGACAAGGCTGCCGCCGCGGTGCGGCGCTTCATGGCACCCGTCTTTTCCACCCTTGATCGATTGCTGCTTTCATGAATTCTCATTCCCCTACCCCAGCTCACGCCACTGCCGCTCATCCTGCGCAGACGCTTGAAAATACACTTGCCGAGACACTGGAACCGCTTGGCGAAACCCTAGTTGATGCCGAGGTGGACATTGTTCCGCCGCCGGCACCACCGGCATTCAGCACAATGGGCCGTGTCATTCTTGGTGCCAGCCTGGTGCTGATTGCCTTTAACCTCAGGCCGGTATTTTCCAGCGCGTCCGCCCTGCTGCCGGAAATACGCTCCGAGCTTGGACTGTCTGCCCTTGGTGCCAGTCTGCTAACCACGCTTCCCGTGGTTTGCCTTGGTGCATTCTCGCCCTTTGCACCGCGCTTGGCACAGCGTTTCGGTTCCGAATGGACGCTGCTTGGCGTATTGCTGCTGTTGTCGCTTGGCACCGCCTTGCGCGGCCTGTCTTCAATGCCGCTGCTGTTCATCGGCACGGCACTGGCCGGTGCCTGCATTGCCGTTGGCAATGTGTTGTTGCCGGGTCTGGTCAAACGTGACTTCCCCAAACAGGCAGCCTTGATGACCGGCCTATACACCATGGCGCTGTGCGCCGGTGCGGCCGGTGCGGCCGGCCTGACCCTGCCACTGGAAGCCATGCTTGGCGGCTCGATGAATGCCGCACTTGCGGCCTGGGCGCTTCCTGCACTGGTGGTCGGTGCCATCTGGCTGCCGCAGGTGTTCATGGTCAAGCGCGGCGCGGCGCGCAGCGGCTTTCGTGTGGAAGGCTTGTGGCGCGACAGGTTGGCGTGGAATGTCACCCTGTTCATGGGATTGCAGTCGGCGTTGGCCTACAGCGTGTTTGGCTGGCTGGTCCCGATCCTCAGGGATCGCGGCCTTGACGGTGTTACCGCCGGTGCCGTGGTATCAATATCGGTCATGGTGCAGGCCGCCGCCTGCCTCGTTGTTCCGCATATTGCCGTGCGTGGCAAAAACCAGTCCATTATCAATGTCACGCTGTGCGCATTGGCAGTTGGTGCCCTGATCGGCCTGCTGTTTGCGCCCCTGTCCACCGTGTGGATCTGGGCGGTTATTCAGGGTGTCGGCCAAGGTGGGTTGATTGCAGCCGCCATGACGGTGATCGTGCTGCGCTCTGGTGATGCTCATATTGCCGCCCATCTCTCGGGCATGGCGCAATGCGTGGGTTATCTGCTGGCGGCCACCGGGCCTCTGATTGTCGGTTTCATCCGCGGCTGGACCGGCAGCTTTGCCGGCTGCGCCATTCTATTTGTGGTGATTGGCACCATCGCTGCTATCAATGGCTGGTTTGCCGGACGCAATGGCCATGTCGGTGCCAGAAGTGTGGCGAGTTGAAAACTAATGGAACTATGGAGCGTGCCTCACACTCCCTCTTCCCTGTGCTTGTCACAGGGACCCAGTCATCCCAAGTCTTTGGGATGAAAAGACCCTTTCCGCCGCACAGACGCGCGGCGACCGGATGCCTGTGACAAGCACAAGGCATGAGGAAAACCAGCGTCCTCAAAAAGCCGGGGTTGGTGACGCCGCCCTAAAATGATCCCGCAGCGTTTCGGTTTCATATTCGTGACGATAGAGGCCACGCTTGCGCAGAATTGGCACCAGCTCATCTGCTATAACCGGCAGACCATCGATCAGCCGATCCGGCTGCAGATTGAAACCATCGACTGCGCCGGCATGGAACCAGTCTTCAATGTGGTCGGCCAGCTGTTCCGGCGTGCCGACAAACCCGGCATGGCCCGACCCGGTGTAACGGGTTTGCTTGAGATATTCGCGCACCGTCGGGTTGGTCTTGCGGATTTGCGTGATAATGGATTCACGAAAACCGATGCTGCCAAGGAAGGTCTTGGCGTCCTTGATCGGACCCAGAACTTCATCGGGAAACGGTTCGTCCAGTTCCAGTTTCGAGGCATCGTAACCGATGGCCTGCGATAGCCAGCCGACGGAATAGGATGCCGGACCGGCATCATGGATTTCATCGCTACGACGACGCGCCTCCTCTTCCGTGCTGCCAAGGCTCAGCAACAGACCCGGCAGAATTTTCACATCATCCGGCGAGCGGCCGTTGTCGCGGGCAAATCCCTTGACCAGACGATAATGCTCGATGGCCTGCGCCTTGGTCAGTTCTGCGGCAAACACACCTTCCGCGATGCGACCTGCCAGTGTGCGGCCCTGCGGCGAGCCACCGGCCTGAAAGATGATTGGCTGGCCCTGTTTGGATGGTGGCACACGCAGGCGCCCGGAAATATCGAAGAACTCGCCGTGGTGATCAATGTCGCGCCCGTCAGCCGCAGACGCCCACAGCGCCCGAACGACGTCGACAAATTCGCTGGCCCGCTCATAGCGGTCATCACGGGCTGGAATGTCTGAAATGCCGAAGTTGCGCGCCGCCGGTACACCACGGGTTGTCACGACATTCCATGCCGCACGTCCACCCGTCTGGTGGTCCCAGGACAAAAAGCGCTCGGCCAATTCAAACGGATCGTTGAAGGTTGAAGAGGCCGTTGCCACCAGACCGACACGAGAGGTCGCGGCCGCCACATGCCCCCAGTTGACCGACGGTTCCAGCCGTACCGGATTGGCGTCATAGGCCGGGTCGCCGAGCAGCGGACCGTCTGCCAGAAACAGCGCGTCCAGCGTGCCACGCTCTGCGGTCTTGCCAATATTTTCCCAATAGGCTGGATCAATGAAGGCATCCTTTTCCAGCAATGGTGTTTTCCACGCGGCCGGAAGATATCCGAGAACCAGCACGTTGATGCCGAGCAGGACGTGGCCAGATCGTTTGTTTGTCATCTGAAATGTCTCCAATACCGTCTACAGAGAGACGTGAGGTTTTGGCGCCGGAAACGCGGGGCGCACCGTCGATGGCAGCGGTCGTGGCGCAGAAAGGTTGAGGGCGTCTCGCAGCGAACCGCCAGGCGCGGTTGGTGCAAAACCATCCGCCAGCCAGCGCTCTGCCACATCCAGCAACTCCCGCACCGATTGCTCATTGCCTGCTTTCAACACGACACCGGACACAGCTTCGGTGGGAGGCGTCTCTCCCAGGGAAACGACAGGCACGGTACCTGCGCCACCCAGCACCAGCTCAATCGGGTTATCCTCTCCCGCTGGCGGTGCATCCGCTTTCGTGTGGCTATACCAGGCAATGATGGAGGCACCGGTTTGTGGTTCCGGCGCGTTGAGCGGCCCGGCAATCGAAAAGCTGTTGGCGATATCGACATGCACGATACGATCGGACTGTACGAGAATGCCGCTGTCGCGATCACCGATGATGGAATCATGCGGCCAGCTTTGCTCCAGAGCCCGCACTGCAACGGCTGTGTCATAGGCTGTCTTTGCATTCAGCTGCGCGCCACCGCCAAGCCCTGCCCCGCCCCATGCCGGAGCATCTTTTGGACCCTCCGGCGCATAGGCATCGCGAATGCCGACAAGCAGACCACTGCGCCCGCCGGAGAGATGGGCAAGCGACGCGACACGGCGTGCCAGATTATAGGGGTGGTCACGTTGTGGCGCGGCGGCAATCAGGAAACGGCCATTTTCGGTCGCGCCTGCCAGTGTGGCACCGGCAGCACTGCTGGCCAGGGTGACGGATGCAGGTTCGCTGCCGTCAATGCGGTCGATGCCAAGCACCGTGAATGCAACTGGCAAGGCATCCCAACGCAATAGCAGTTCACGGCTGCCGGTCAGTTCAAGCAAATGCGGCCCGGCCAGTGCAAGGGCAAGATAGGGTTTCGTCATCGTGTCGCTCCTCAGTTGCCCTGCCCGCCACGACCAAGCCGCGCGATGCTCGACACCGGAGACTTGTCGTTGACCAGATAGTCACCGAGGATGCGCGCCTTGTAGGCAACCGGATTATGCGACGCCAGCGTACGGGCATTGCGCCAGTGGCGGTCAAGCGCGGTTTCCTCCGATGTTGCCGAGGCACCGAGCGCGTTGAACACATGGGTGGCGGCATAAAGCGTGCTCTCGACGATGGCGATCTGCGCCTGCGCAACAGCCACTTCGCTTGCCGTTGCGCGCTGGTCACGCAATTCGACATTGCCCACCGCATGGGCGGCGGCAATCAGGTCAAGCGAACTGGCGGCACGGCGAAGTGCCGCTTCGGTCGTAAAGGCCCGCACCGAAACCTCACCAATAACCTGCAGCAACTGCGCATCCTGTGCGGGCACCGGATCAAGACCCTGCGGGTAATTGCGGCCGCGGGATTTGAGCGCCTTGATACCGTCGCGAAGCACAGCACGGGTAATGCCGGTCAGCACCGCCAGCAGTGCCGTCTGGTAAAAATGCCCCTGATAGACAACACGTTCGCTGGCCGGAAAGACATCCCCCTCATGCGCCACGACATCCTTATAGACCGCGCTGCCGCTGGCCGTCGTGCGCTGGCCAAAACCCGGCCAGTCATCCGTCAGTTCAACGCCGGGCTGGTGGCGGTTGACGAGTGTGGTGATCAGCGTGCCTTCGGCATCCTTGCCGATGACATCCAGCCAGTCGGCATAAAGGCTGCCGGTGGCATAGAACTTCGCGCCGGAGACCCGGTAATGGTCATCGGTTTTGGTGACCGTGGTCTTGATGGTGGCGTAAGTGCCGTTATTGGCTTCCGTCCAGCCGCCACCGACAAATTCACGGTCGCGGAAACGCTTCAGCCAACGCTCATTGGCGGCGGATGGCCGTGCATTCAGGCGGTCTTCGACAAAGGCCAGATGGTTGCGCCAGATATGGGCGACATTGGCGTCTGCTTCTGCCAGCAGCGCCAGCAGGTAAAACACCTGTTCCAGCGAGGCGCCAAAACCGCCAAACTCCATTGGCACACGCACCAGAGCGAAATCGGCATCCTTCAGCCACTGCACCTGTTCAAATGGAAAGGTGCGGTTGCGCTCACGCTCAATACTGCCTTCGGCAATACGGTCAAACACCGGCTGAAAGCGCTCGACAAGCGTCTCTTCCCGGGCAGTTGCGGGGCGCAAATAGGTGCGGGAAAGCGTTGCATCCACTGCGGTCATGTCATTCTCCTTCATGATGGCGCAACATCAGGAAAAGATGCTGCGCGAATGTCTGTTGTGTTGGCGACGGGCCTTGAAGGCCCATCTGCATAATTGTCGGGTTTGAGCGGCACGGGCTGCCATCAGCGCGTCGAACAGGACTGGCCAGGTCACGCGGCGTCACGCCGGATCACGCCATTGCGCGACCAAATCAACGGTCAGGGTGCACACCACGAAGACGGATGCGGCAAAGATCGTCGTACCGATAACCAGCGGGAAATCGCCATCCAGCGCAGCTGTGATCGCCATGCGCCCAATGCCGTCGAGGCCGAAGATCGTTTCGGTGACGATGGCGCCACCCATGATGACGGCAAGCTCGAGCCCACCCAGCGTGATGATCGGATTAAGGGCCGCCTTCAACGCGTGCGACAGGTAGATCTTGCTTTCGCTCAAGCCCTTGGCACGGGCGGTGCGGATGTAATCCTGCCCCAGCACGTCGAGCATGCCTGCCCTGACGATGCGCTGGAAAATGCCGATTTCGGCGATCGCCAGCGTTGCCCATGGCAGGACAAGGTGCCTTGCCCATTCCAGCGGATTTTCCGTCAACGGCACGTAACCACTGCTCGGGAACCAGCCGTAGCCGTGGTTGGTCAGCTGGTAGAAAAAGAAATAGGAGATCAGGATGCCGCTCAGAAAGGTCGGAATGGACAGGCCGACATAGGCGAAAAAGGCCAGTACATTGTCAATGAAGCGGCCATGCCACCGGGCGGCGACAACGCCTGAAATGATCGATATCGTCATCCAGATGACCAAAGCACCCAGTGCCAGCGAGATCGTCACCGGCGCCTTGGCCAGAATCAGGTCAGTAACCGGTGCCTGTTTGCGGAATGAAAAGCCAAGCGCCGGTGGCCAGTGCATCAGCCCCATCGGCGCGCCCTGAATGTCCGGCCCACTAAACAGATAATACCACAGCTGGTCATACCATGGTTCGTTGAGACGCAGCGCCCGCGCCACGCCGTCTATGGTTTCCTGCGTGGCGTTGCGCGGTGCCAGCATGGCGGCCGGATTGCGATAGGCAATACGGGTGATGAAGAACGACAGGATCAGCACGATGACGAGTGTCGAGGCGGACCGAAACACGGTGGAAAGAAGGTTTCTGGTCATGGATTATAAACGCCTTTGATGCGGATCGAGCACGGTTCTGAGCCCGGAACTCATTGTATTGAAGCCGACCACGGTGAGAAAAAGGGCAAGTGCGGGGCCAGCCAGAAACCAAGGCTGGTCCTGATAAAGCGAGGTGCGCTGCGCCTCGGCAATCATGTTGCCCCAGCTTGGCATCGGTGCCTGAATACCAACCCCGAGAAAGGACAGTGTCGCTTCGGCCACGATATTGGCCGGAAGCTGCACAGCCCAATAGACCAGCAGGGTCGGCAGGATGTTGGGCAGGATATCGAGACAGATGATGCGGGCTTTTGAAGCGCCAGAAACCACCGATGCCTCAATCATCGGGCTGGAGCGCAGTTCCAGCACCATGCCGCGCGTCAGGCGGGCAAAGTAGGTCCAGGAAAACAGCGCAATGACCAGAATAACAACAATCACAGGCGATATTACCGGCATGCCCTGCTCGCCCCTGTTCAAAGACAGCAGGCTGAGCGCCGTGACAACAAACGGAAACGACATGGCGACATCAATGGCCTGACTGACGATCCGGTCGACACGACCGGCAAGAAAACCACTGATCATGCCAATCAACGTTCCGATGATCATCGCTGCCGTCGTGGCAGGAATGCCGACCAGCAGTGAAATCTGCGCGCCATAAAGCGTGCGCACAAACACATCACGACCGTTGCCATCTGCCCCCAGCGGAAAGGCCCAGGATGGTCCAACCGGCAGGCCCATCTCGTCCAGCGCCACATCCGGAAACAGGTCCGTCGGGCCATGCCCGGTCAGATAGGCAGCCAGAGGTGCCAAGACGGCTGCCACCAGCACAGCAAAGACGATAATCGCGCCAACCCGCACGCTGCGTTCACGCCACAAGACAGCGGCAAATTCCGGTAACCAGTGACGGCGCGGTGCCGCTTCGATAACATCAACCGACATAGGACACGGCCTTCACCACTGTATTGACGGGTTGCCGTTTGCCGCCGGGCATCGAGGCCAGCAAACGCTTTGTGTAGGCGTGTTCTGCCCGCTCGAAGATGCGCTTTGTCGGGCCGGCCTCGACGATATGCCCCTTCTCCAGCACAATGACGCGGTCGCACAATTCACCGACCACACCGAGATCGTGCGAAATGAACAGAAAGGAAATTCCCAGCCGGTCGCGCAACCGCCGCAGCAGTTCGACGATCTTGGCCTGTGTGGTGATATCGAGCGCCGACACCGGCTCATCCGCCACGACAAGCGACGGGCGCGAGGCAATTGCCCGTGCAATGGCCACCCGTTGCCGCTGACCACCTGAGAGCTGTGAAGGGAAACGCGTGGCAATGGCCTCCGGCAGTTCCACCTCTGCAAGCAACTGGCGGACCTGGTGGCGCAGGCGCGTGCGGTCCCGTTCACCGGCAATCACGAAACTGTCGCCAAGAATGGCTTCAACGCTTCGCCTGGGGTTGAGGCTGGCGTAAGGGTCCTGAAAAACCACCTGAATGTCGCGGCGCGCTGCACCGGTCAGCGTGGTCGGGCGCCCGGCCCTTGCGTAATTGACGCCGGACAGCGCGATAGAGCCATCATCGGGCCGGTCAAGACCGGCAATCAGCCGACCAATGGTTGATTTTCCCGACCCGGACTCACCGACCAGTCCGAGAATTTCGCCCTTGGCGATCGAAAACGTGACGTCCTCCAGCACCGGCTGGCCTGCAACGAAGGAACGGCTGAGACAGTCCACGTCAAGCAGCGACTGGGCGGAGCTGACGGCCGGTGGCTGCATATAATTTCTGGGACCGTCCAGCCGCGCCGCACTCAACAATTCGCGCGTATAGGCATGTTTCGGTGTTGTATAGATCGCATCGGCAGCGGCACGTTCGACCACAAGACCGTCTCGCATCACCACCACAACATCGGCGATATCGGACACGACAGCCAGATCATGGCTGACAAAGACAAGTGCGGTACCGTGCCTCTCCTGCAGACGTCGCAGCAGATCAAGAATGGATGCCTGAACAGTGACGTCGAGCGCCGTGGTCGGCTCATCGGCGATGATCAAGCCGGGGTTGAGCGCAATGGCAATGGCAATCATCACGCGCTGGCGCATACCGCCCGAGAGATGGCGCGGATAATCATCCAGCCGCTTTTCCGGGTTTGAAATTTCAACGTCGTGGAGAAGCCCGAGAACACGCTCGCGCTTCTCCTTTTTGCCGATGGATCGGTGCGCCGATATCGCCTCACCGATCTGGTCGCCAATTGTCTTGAGTGGATGAAGGTTGCTCAGCGGGTCCTGAAAGATAAAGCCGATCTCGGCCCCTCTTATCTTCCGCAACGCCGCCGGTGATGCGCCCAGTATCTCCCGCCCCCGGTAGAGAACACTGCCGCGAACCTTTGCCGAGGCTGGCAGGAGACCAGCTGCCCCCAGCAGGCTGGCACTCTTGCCCGATCCGGACTCACCGACGATTGCCAGCGTCCTTCCCGCTTCGACATCAAACGATACGCCTCTGACAGCCTCGACGGTGCCAAAACGAACCTGCAAATCGTGAACGGAAAAGACGCTCATCGGACTAGTTCTTCACAGCGATGTTGGTGATGTCGGCCTGAACAGCCAGCGACGACCATGCCCAGTGGGTGATGCGATCAGAGGTGATCGCGATCTTGCGCTTTTCAAACAGCGGGATCCACGGAATGTCGGCGGAGACGATCTTGTCAGCCTTGGTCCAGATCGGACCTGGATTGTCAGACGGGAATGCCTCGGCTGCCAGCTTGTTGAGTTCGGCATTGCTGTAGCAGATCGAGTTGACGTTGCCCGTGCCGCATGGCGAGGCATCCGAGTTCAACCAACCGCCGAGAAGCATACGGGTGCTTGGACCCTGCCAATCTGGCGCAAACTGGCCACCAAGCGAGATGTCCCATCTGCTCTTGGCATCCTGGATGAAGGCGTACCACTGGGTCGGTGGAACCGGGATGAGGTTTAGCTCGATACCGGCCGCAGCCACATCTTCCTTCACCGCAACGGCAATCGCCTCAAACTGGGCTGTGGTACGATAGATCGCATCAAACTTCACGCCATTGGGATAGCCAGCCTTGGCAAGCAATTCCTTGGCCTTTGCCGCGTCACCCTTGTTGCCTTCGGTTGGATAAGGATCAAACGCCTCATAACCGAGAATGGTCGAAGTGATGATCTGCGACAGCGGCACGGCGGCAATCGGGCCACCCTGAACCTGCACGAGGTGGGCGCGGTTGACGGCATAGGTCAGCGCCTGGCGCACTTCCGGCTTTCTCAACGCATTGGCACCGTCGCTCTGTGCTTCCGGGCGAGCATTAAAGGTGATGAAGTTGGCCGCGCCGCTGTTGGACGAATGCAGCTGTTCCGCCTTCTGGGTCTGGAAACGTCTGATCGCGGTTCTTGGAGGCGTGTCGAGATAAAGCGAAAGATCCGCCTCACCTGCCTCAATCTTCTGGACGATGCTGTCTTCGCTATTGGCAGTAAAATCAACGACGATCTCATCGACATAGGCTTTGCGGGCCTCGTCACTTTCCGGCTTGAAGTTCTTGGCCTTTTTCAAAACCAGCTTCTGGCCGTCCTGATAGCTATCAACGTAATAAGGACCGCTGGACGGGAAGTTCTTGCGGAACTCGGCTGAGTCAGGGAAATATTTCGATGCGACTTCCGGTGGCAGTGGCGACACGAAGTTCATCGAGAGAATGTTGAGGAAGTCGTAGTTCTTCGAATCCGACTTGATGACCAGCGTCTTGTCGTCAGGAGCGCTGACGCCAGAGATTTCGTGGGCGTCGATGAAGGCCTTGGTTGCAGTGAGATCACCGGTCGGAACCTTGGCAAATTCTTCGCAATAGGCCTTGAAGCCTGAGATCGCCAGGTTGAAGTAGTTGATGGCGGCAACCTGCTTGTTCGGATCACAGAAGCGCTTGATATTGTAAACGAAATCGCCTGCTACAATCTTGCGGTCAATTGGTCCGGAAAAGAAGACGTCGTCTTTTAGATGAAAGGTGTAGGTCTTGCCTTCATCAGACACGTCCCAGGACTTGGCAAGGTCAGGCACCAGCTTTGTATCGTCCTTGATGTCAGTGGATGCGCCGGGATAGGTGACCAACTGGCGGGTAACGGCACGCAGGATTTCCCAGGAATCCGTGCTGTAACCGGTCAGCGGATCAAACGCATCGAGATCCGCCTGCAGGGAAGCAATGCGCAGCGTACCGCCATATTGCGGCTCACTTGCCAGCGCCTGTCCCCCAAGCGCAACGATAATGGCAAGGCTCGACGCAACACGTCCCAGTGCTGAGCGGTGAGAATGAGATTTCATCGGAATAACCTTAATTGATAATGTCTATAATATTTATAGATTTTAGGCATTCCGAGAATGTTGCAAACTTCCAAACTTCTCAGCTCAGGGGGAAATATCTGCCTGTTTAAGAAGCAATCTGCGGAATAGACTTCCGCCCTGCCCATTCTGCGGTCAGTACGCATGCCTCAAAACTGCCGATCATCAGATGACGAAAATCATGCCGGGTCGGTGCCCGGCGATAGAAGATTTTCATTTATCGGCAAAAATTTAGAACAGACATGCCGCGCCTTCCGCTCGTTTATGTTGCATATCTATAAAAATTATAGAAATTAAGGATTCTGGAAGAATGGCACGCAGCTGGAGATCATTTACGCTTGGTTTAACCGGGGCACTTGTCGGCGCCGCATTATCGTCGGCAGCCTTTGCAGCTGAAAGTGGCGGAACACTGAACCTGATCGTCCAGCCGGAGCCCATCTCGCTCAATCCCGGCATCAACCGCCTGGGTCCGGCGACCTTTGTCGGCAACAAGATCTACGATTCGCTGCTTGGTTATTCGGCCAAGGAGATTGCCCCTGTTCCGCGGCTGGCGGAAAGCTGGGAGATTTCCGCCGATGGCAAGACCTATACGTTCAAGCTGCGCCCCGGCGTTACCTGGCATGATGGTGAGCCCTTCACATCAAAGGATGTCGCCTTCAGCATCGGCGATTTCCTGCCAATACAGCATGCACGCTCAAAAGATCTCAGCGCCCAGATCGACCACATCGAAACGCCTGACGATCTGACTGTCGTCTTTACCCTCAAGGCACCCTACCCGGCCTTCCTCTGGTCGCTCAACGTGGCTATCCTTCCGGCTCATAAATATGTCGGCGTTACCGATCTGCGCACCGCGCCTGCAAATTCCGAATTTATCGGCACCGGCCCGTTCAAGTTCTCGGAGTGGAAAAAAGGCAGCATCATCCGCCTGGTTCGCAACGACAAATATTGGGATGCGGGCAAACCCTATCTTGATGAAATAGACTTCCAGATCGTGCCGGATGCGAATTCCCGCGCCATTGCGTTTGAAACTGGACAGGTCGATGTACTTCGCTCTGGTGACGTCGAAAACTTCGACATTCCCCGCCTCTCGGCGCTTGAGGGTGTTGCCGTCAACGAGGGTGGCTGGGAGTTCCTGCAGCCAATCGGTTATGTTCACATTAACAACCGCAATCCGGTTCTTGCCAACCAGAAAGTTCGTCAGGCCATCACCCAGGCAATCGATCGCGACTTCATCATCAACACCATCTTTGCGGGTTATGGCAAGCCTATCAACGGCCCGTTCTCCAGCCTGTCGGCCTACAAGGACACAAGTGTCGAGACGACCTATCCTTACGATCCGGAAAGGGCCGCCGCTTTGCTGGATGAGGCGGGATACAAGGCTGGCGCCGACGGTACACGTTTCACCCTGAAGCTGGTGCCTCTGCCCTATGGTGAATTGTGGTCGCGGCAGGCGGAATATCTGCGCGAGGCACTGGGTGCCGTTGGTATCAAGGTGGATATCCAGTCCGTTGATGTTGCCGGCTGGTTCAAGCGCCTGACCACTTTCGAATACGATATTGCCCAGAACTTCGTTTACACCACCGCCGATCCGGGTATTGGCATTTCCTACGGCTACAAGACCGTCAAGGGTGACAATGCCGGCAGCACTGGCGGTAACATCAACGGTTATTCCAACCCGGAAGTGGATGCTCTGCTCGATCAGGGTGCGCATGAGCAGGATGATGCCAAGCGCAAGGAAATCTACTCCAAGGTCCAGAAAATCCTGTCGCAGGATGTGCCGATGGTTTGGACCCACGACATTGTCTTCCCGACGCTCTATCGCGACAAGGTTCAGGACCTCATCACCACGGCGCTCGGCACCGATGACAATTTCGCCAATGTCTGGCTGAAGAAGTAATGGCGGCAAGGCAAAACACAGCGCAGGGGCACCCCCCTGCACTCGGAGGCCGGTCGGCACTTGCCGCCTACGCCATTGGGCTGCGGCTTTCCAAGGCACTGTTGACCCTGCTGTTCGTGGTCATCGGCAGTTTCCTGCTGCTGCGTCTGGCGCCGGGTGATCCGGCGCTCATCCTGGCTGGCGACCAGGGTGGCAGTGACCCGGCCTTTGTCGAAGACCTGCGCCGTCACCTCGGACTGGATGGGCCGGTCTATCTGCAGCTGTGGAAATATCTGCAGAGTGTCGCGACATTCGATTTTGGACTGTCCTATCATGACCAGCGACCGGTGATTGACATCGTGCTGGAAAAAGTTCCGGCAACGCTTGTTCTGACGATCAGCGGTTTTTTGTTCTCGGTCGTTCTCGGCGTGACACTGGGTGCCCTTGCAGCCAGAAAACCGGGTTCGGCGCTGGATGGCGTCATCACCACGATATCGGTGGCGTTTTTTGCCATGCCGATGTTCTGGGTCGGCCTTGTCTTCATCATCATCTTTGCCGTCAAACTCGGCTGGCTGCCATCCTACGGCATGGAAACACCCGCCATCGCCTCGCAAGGCGGATGGCCAGCCTTTGTCAATCGTCTGGCCCATATGGTGCTGCCGGTGCTGACGCTTGGCCTTTTCCATATGTCGATCCACGCCCGGGTGTCGCGCACCGCACTGCTTCAGGTGGCCGGCATGGATTTCATTCGCACTGCGCGGGCCAAGGGTCTGTCGCCCTGGCGCATCTGGCGTGACCATCTGCTGCGCAACGCCCTGCTTCCGACGATTACCATAGCCGCCTTGCAGGCTGGCCAGCTGATTGGCGGTTCGATCCTTGTTGAGACGGTTTTTGCATGGCCGGGCATTGGCCGGCTGGCCTTCAACGCGCTGACCACCCGTGACTACAATGTGCTTCTTGCCGTGTTCATCGTGTCGTCCTTTGGGGTGATCCTTGCCAATCTGATTGCCGATGCCGCCTACCGGCTGATTGATCCACGTCTTGACCGGGAGGGAACGGTATGAACGTTTGGCCAAACCATCCCCTGCTCAGACCGCCTGTGATTTTCGGATTCGTGGTGCTGGCCGCACTGGCATTTCTGGTGATTTTTGCAGACCTGATCTATCCCGGCGATCCATGGCGTATGGTCGCCCGGCCAAACCTTCCGCCCTTATCACCGGGTTTCCCGGCCGGTACGGATATGCTGGGACGTGACCTGACCGCCGGTCTCGTGCATGGCAGCCGGGCGACACTGGCCGTGGCGGTCAGTGTCGTGGCGTTTGCCGTCAGCATTGGTGTGACGCTTGGGCTGCTGGCCGGATATTTTGGTGAGATTGCCGACGAGTTGATTATCCGTATCACCGAGTTTTTCCAGACGATCCCCGGTTTCTTGCTGACGATCATGATCGTTGCCATTCTCTCACCAACCCGCTGGACTGTGGTATTTGCAATCGCGCTCATCTCATGGCCGCCCATCGTGCGTATTGTGCGGGCCGAAGTGTTGTCGATACGGCGTCTCGACTGGGTACGAGCGGCGCGGGTCAGTGGCCTGTCGCATCTGCGTATCGCCATTTTGCATGTGCTGCCAAATGTGCTGCCACAGGTGGTGGTGCAGGCCTCACTGCTGATTGCAGGCGCTGTGATGATTGAATCCGGCATCAGCTTTCTTGGGCTTGGCAGCCGCGATTCCGTATCCTGGGGTTTTCTGCTGGCCTCTGGCCGTACCTCGTTCAGCGTCAACTGGTGGCTTTCCACCCTGCCGGGGCTGGCAATTTTCCTCACCGTTCTGGCCTTTAATCTGGTTGGTGACGGGCTGGAGCGCTGGCTGGACCCCAAACATGCCGGGAGGCATCAGCCATGAGCCAGAAACACCTCCCGCTTGTTGCCATAGACAGGCTCAATATCGCCCTCCCCAGGGGGGCAGACCGATCACTTGCGGTTTCCAATGCAACGGTGTCGATTGAACGCGGCGAAGTGCTGTGCATCGTTGGTGAAAGCGGTTCAGGTAAATCCGTTCTCGCCTCCGCCATTGCCGGCCTGTTGCCCGGCGACACATTGAAGGTCACCGGCGGTGCCCTTTCCTTTGATGGGCAAGACGTTCTGTCCCTCAATGACGTGCAGCTGCGCAAACTGCGTGGCGCGCGCATTGGCTATATTTTTCAGGAGCCGATGACCGCCCTCAACCCGCTGTTGACGGTTGGTCGGCAGGTGGCGGAAACACTTGAAGCCCATGGCTATCCGGCCCCAAAAGACAAGGTCGCCGCACTGTTTGCGGCCATGAAACTGCCGGAGCCCGACAAGATCGGCCAGCGATATCCGCATGAACTGTCTGGCGGCCAGCGGCAGCGGGTGGCGATCGCCATGGCCATCGCCTGCGAACCGGAGCTGCTAATCGCCGATGAGCCGACCACGGCACTGGATGTTACCACCCAGTCCGAAATCCTCAGGCTTATCCTTGATCTGCGTGAAAAACGCGGTCTTGCGGTGCTGTTCATCACTCATGACTTTGGGGTGGTTGCCGACATTGCAGACCGTATCGTGGTGATGCAGAACGGCGAAATCGTTGAGGCTGGCAGTGCGGCCGATCTGTTGGCGCATCCACAGCACCCCTATACGCGCCGGTTGCTGGCAGCTGTGCCTGACCTTGATGACAAAAGACATCGCCCACCGGTCAATGGTTCGGTGCTGCTTCAACTTGACGGTATCCGCAAGACCCATGCTGCGCCGCGCCGTCTGCTACGCGCAGCACGTGAACCGGTGGCAGCGCTTGGTGGCGTTGACCTGCTGCTGCGAGAGGGTGAGACGCTTGCTTTGGTCGGTGAAAGCGGTTCCGGCAAATCAACGCTCGGTCAGGTCATTACCGGGCTTATTGAACGGGATGCCGGCACCTTCCGGTTTGCCGGAGAGGAAATCGTCAGCGCCAAAGACCTGTTTACCCGTCAGCGGCGGCCACTGGTGCAGATGGTGTTTCAGGATCCTCAGTCCTCGCTTAACCCGCGCCACAGCATTCGTCGTATCCTGACGGAGGCTGTCCTGCATTTCGGGGCCAGCAAGGATGATGCAGAAGCGCGGATGAACGATCTTTTGCAGCGCGTGGGCATCGATGTGCGGGCAGCCGACCGCAAGCCGCACGCCTTTTCCGGCGGCCAGCGCCAGCGTATCGCGCTGGCGCGTGCGTTGATGTTGCAGCCCAAACTGCTGGTGGCCGATGAACCGGTCTCGGCCCTTGATGTTTCGGTGCAGGCGCAGGTTCTGACGTTGCTGACTGAACTGCAAAAGGACTTTGGCCTGTCGATGCTGTTCATCACTCACGACCTGCGCGTTGCCGCCTCGATTGCCGACCGGATTGCGGTGATGCAGCGCGGCCAGATTGTCGAGGTTGCTCCCGCCGACGCGCTCGTTCGCGCGCCAAAATCAGACTATGCCCGCGCCCTCATCGCCGCCGTACCCGGCCGGCGTGAACAGGCAAACCACCGGGTTAACTCATTCACACAACGAGACTTCGCATGACACATAACAGCATTTCATCAAGACGGAAGCGACCTTCATCCGTCGCTTCGGAGACCCGGTCATGAGTGGCAAAATTCATCTGCACTGGTATCTGCCAACCAATGGCGACAGCCGCGGACTGACTGGTTCGGGCAATGACAGCCACCTTATCGACTTTGCCGGCGGTTACCGCGCCCCCACCCTCGCCTATCTTGGTGAGGTCGCACGGGCAGCAGAAGCCCAGCCCTTTCACGCTGTGCTGACCCCAACCGGCACATGGTGCGAAGACGCGTGGATTGCCACCGCTGCTCTGTCGGCCGAAACAAAACGGCTTAAATTTTTGGTGGCCTTTCGCCCCGGCCTGATTTCGCCAACCCTGGTTGCGCATCAGGCCGCTACCTTTCAGCGGGTGACGCAGGGCCGTTTGCTGCTCAACGTGGTGACCGGCGGTGACCGTTTTGAACAGGCGCGGTTTGGCGACCACCTTGACCACGATGCGCGCTACGAGCGGACGGCTGAGTTCATTCAGGTGCTGCGCGGCGTCTCCGACGAGAGCGCCCAAGAGCCGTTTTCCTTCAAGGGCAAACATTACGATATCCGCGAAGCGCGCATCAATGCGGCACCTTACGGGCTGCCGCAGATCTTCTTCGGTGGCGCAAGCGGCGCAGCAACCGAGGTCGCCACCTCGCATTCCGACGTTTATCTGGTCTGGGGACGCCAGCCGGAGCTGGAAGCTGACAACATCAAGAAGCTGAAGGCACAGGCGGCGGCGAAGGGTCGCGACCTGAAATTTGGCATTCGCCTGCATGTGATTTCCCGCGACACCGAGGATGAGGCGTGGGCGGTGGCCGACAAGCTGCTCGGTTGGGTTTCCCCTGATCAGGTGGCAAACGCCAAAAGCCTTGCGGCAAAATCGGAATCCGTCGGCCAAAGCCATATGACGGCGCTGCATGCTGAACGGGATGGTCTGCCAAAGTCAGCCCGTGAACTGCAAATCCATCCCGGTGTGTGGTCCGGTTACGGCCTCGTGCGCGGTGGTGCAGGAACCGCGCTGGTCGGCAGCCATGAACAGGTGGCAGACCTGATCGAGACCTACCACAAGGCTGGATTTGATCATTTCATCTTCTCCGGCCAACCGCATCTGGAAGAAGCATGGCATTTCGGTGAAGGCGCTGCCGCCCGCCTGAAATCCCGTGGTCTGCTGGCACCGGTGTCGTGATGTAGTAGAGACTGGTGTCCTGCCCTGACAGGACACCAAAGACGGCTGCGCATTGATAATGCAGTGCGTACGCCTTGCTGCTTTCAATTTTCGGGATACCCCACATGACTGAACAGACCCGCCCCATAGAGATTCGCGCCCTTACCAGCACGCAAGAAAAGCGACAGGCCTTTGCCCAGTTTCGTCAGGCCATGCTTGGCATTGGCGACATTGGTCACGCCGATGCGAAGGCCGAAACCGCCTATCTGGAAAGCGGTTCACCGCTCGGTGGATTTATCGACGGTGAACTGCAGGGCGTGGTCAATGGTTATGGCGGTTCTGTTGCCCTACCCGGCGGCAATTACGTCAGTCACCTTGCGGTGACGCATGTTGGTGTCGCGCCGACCCAGACACGCAACGGCATTGCCCGTACGCTGTTAAGCGAGCAGTTAAAGCGCGCCCAAGCCGAGGGTTATGTGGTGGCGGGCCTGCGTGCATCTGATGCCCGTATTTATGGACGTTACGGATATGGCATCGCCTCTTGGGCAGTACGGCAGGATGTTGACTTTGCCAATGGCGGGCGACCACGGCCAGAGCGGCACAAGGATTTGCGCGTGGTTGATGCCTATGAGAGTTTCGACCTGTTCCGGAGGGTTGCAGCTGCAGCGCCCTCGCCACGTTCTGCCAGCCTGCAACGCTGGGACGGCTGGTGGAAAATTCAGGAGTTTCGCACCCGACATGGGTCTACCCCGCATCATGCCGTGGTGGTTGGCGCTGAAGGGGCGGAACGCGGCTATATCCGTTTCCATATTCAGGCAACGGACAACTGGTTTACCTCAACGCAGCGCACGGCCATTGTCGATGATCTGATCGCTCATGACGATGACGCCTGGCGGGCGCTACTCGGCCATGTGTTGTCGCAGGATATTCTGCACAAGGTCATTTTGCCATCGCGTCCGGTCGATGATCCATTGCCGCGGCTGGTTGACAATCTGCGCGCCGTGCAGACGTCTGAGCTGCGTGATGAAAGCTGGATACGCCCACTCGATCTGCATAAGTTGCTGAACGCCCGTTCTTACGACAGCAAGGCCCGTGTGGTGATAGAGGTCACCGATCCGCTGATCGCAGACAATAATGGCGTGTGGACGGTTGGCCCAGATGGCGCGGCAAAGTCGAGTGAGACACCAAAGATCAGCCTGCCAATCGACACGCTGACGGAACTGGTGTTTGGCGCATCACCGGCCTGGTCACTGGCTGCGTCCGGTCGCCTGCGCAGTGACCGCGCCGATATCGACGCGCTCGACAGGGTCTTTGCGACCGAACAGAAGCCACATTCGGGCATCTCATTCTGAGGGAATGCAGCGGAAAATGCGCGGGCCGCAATCAGCTTTCTTCGGGCATGGCGTAAACCTCGAAAGGCTCGCCGAGACCACGCAGCATGAAACTGCCAAGCGGCTTCAACTCTTTCCAATGACCGGATTTTTTCGCAAACTCCTTGGAGAACAGCACAGAGTGGCCGACTTCCTTGGTCAGGCTTTCCAGCCGCGATGCGATGTTGACCGCCGGCCCGATGGCCGTGAAATCCAGCCGTCGCTTGGAACCGATATTGCCATACATCACATCCCCGACATGCACGCCAACGCCGTAACGCAGGAAAGGTTTATCGCGCCGCTGGTTTTCGGCATTCAGCCGCTCCATACCCTTCTGGCCTTCGCGGATCGCTTCCAGCAGATTTTGGCAGGCATTTTCATTGTCCATCGGGAAAACGGCAAGAAGACCATCGCCCATGAATTTGAGGATTTCGCCACCGTGATTTTCAACCGGCTCGGAAAGTGCGTCAAAATAGCCGTTCAGCATTTCAATCACATCATCGCGTGGCCAAAGATCGGAGATTTCGGTAAAGCCACGAAGGTCGCAGATCATGATGGCGGCGCTCATGGTAGCACCGGACCCTCTGGTGATTGCACCTGCCAAAATCTGTTCACTGGCGTGAGGGCCGACATAGGTCTCCAAGAAAGTCCGCGCCATGATGTTCTTGACGCGGATTTCCGTCACCATTGACAACACCGGCAGAAGGTCTTTCAGGAAGACGATATGTTCAGGCGAAAAACCGCCCTGCTGTTTGGTGGCAAAAGTCACCACATGGCGTTTTCCACGGGTGTGGATCACCGGCCAGGCAACGTAATCGGTAATACCCTGCTGCTTCAGCTCATGATAAAAATCGTGCCAGCCACCATTCTCAATCTCTTTGTCCAGCTTCTTGCGAAGCTCGTCGGCACCATCGAGGATTTCGTTGACCGGGCTTTTGATGTACTGGCCGCTGCGCAGCATATCACGGCCAAACATGTCGATCTGGACTTCGTCAAAGCCCGTTTCCCACAAAAGGCGCGCACCCAACCACTCCGGATGGTGGGTTCTGAAATGCATGGACGAGCGGGCCAGCGGAAGGCCGTAGGCGGCAATGCGCTCACACAGGCCTTTCAGCAAATGGTCAATAAAGGGCTCCTGGCTGGTTCCGTTGATCAGCCAGTCAAGAATATCGTTCGGGGTGGTAGGCCAAGGCGCAAGGGGCTTAGCCTGCGCAGCCTGTTCAGTGATATCCAAGGAATGCTCCATTTGCTCAGCAGGCTTTTAAAAAAAGCCAGCCATTCTCCCGCGCATCCTCCCCACACGCTACGGCTTGAAGATAGGAACGAATTTCGCCACCAACAAGGAGCGAAAGAAAATGGCGGCGTAATTATTCGCTGGCGAAGCAAAAATATCGCACCTGCAGCCAAAACGGCGAAACGCCCCCTATGTTGCCATAGAGGGCGTTTTCAGAATTTCAGATTACGATATCAACCGTTTAAGCGGCGCGACCGACCTTTGCCATGCGGATCTGTACCAGCGTGTCGAGGTTCTGGTTGACGCGGCAATAGAACTCTTCATCGATGAAAGGTCGCAGCATGAAATCATTGCCGCCGGCCTTCAGGAAGCGTGCCGACAAAAGACGATTGGTCGATGACGACACACCGATGACACGCAGTTCATGCGAACCGCGCATGGTGCGAATGCGGCGCGTCAGTTCGAAACCGTCAATATCAGGCATGTTGTAATCGGTCACGACAAGGCCGATATCCGGGTTGTCCTTGAGGATCTGCAGCGCCTTGGCACCGCTTTCAGCCAGGCTGACGCGGAAGTTATAACGCTTCAAACGGCTGGACAGTAGCGCACGCGCCGTTGGGCTATCGTCCACGATCAGAACGTGATGGCGGCTGTTGGTCAGGAAACGGCAAACCGATTCCGTCAGCATATCCACGGCAAACACGTTGTCCTTGATGATGTAGTCAACCACATCCTTGGCAATCAGCTTTTCGCGGGTCGCCTCATGGAACGTGCTGGTGAACACGATGGTCGGTACCGACAGATCAATCAGATATTCCAGCGCCTCGCCGTTTTCAGCGCCTGGCAGATTGATGTTGGAAATCGCCAAATCAATCGGACCATCTGCGGCATCATAAGCTTCCTGCAACTCTTCGAAGTTGCGGCAAATGGTAACCTGAACACCCAACATATCCATCAGGCGTGTGCTGACCAGCTGGGTAAAGACGTTGGTGTCTTCGGCAAGAATGATGCGTTGCGCAGAAAACGGTACACCGGAATATTGCATCCCGGTAATTCCTAAAAAGTTCATGACACCCCCGGTTGTGGACAAAGCCCCTCTGCGCCGGACTGTAACCAATAGTTTTTGCGGAATAATTAATCGCGTATTGCTGATATACACTATTTAAAATCAGCCCCGGACGTCTACGCCGGGGCTGATGGTGCTGTATTACGTGTGCAAATCAGGCCCGCAATACTTGGTTATCGCCATCAAACGGGCTTTCTGCCACCACCTGAGCGTCATACAACTCGCCGAGGATCTTGATTTTTAGCTGTGTGCCGATTTCAGAAAACTCCGGTGCCAGCATGGCGAGCGCCAGAGATTTGCCGACACGCCAGCCAAAACCGCCACTCGTCACACGACCGACCAGCGTACCGTTCGCATTGTAAATTGCCTCCGAGCCACGCGCATCGACATCCGTATTGCCCTCGACCACCAGTGTCGAGAATATCCATTTGACGCCCTTCTCCTTATAGGCGACCAGCGCATCGCGGCCGATAAAGGATTTCTCCGGGCGCAAGAAACGATCAAGGCCGGATTCGTAGGCGTTATATTCCACCGACAGCTCACGTCCCATGTTGCGATAGGACTTTTCAACCGACATCGACACCATGGCGCGAATACCAAACGGCTTGATACCGAACTCGGCACCGGCCTCCATCAACTGGTCGAAAATATAGTTCTGGGTTTCGATAGGGTGATGCAGTTCCCAGCCCAGTTCGCCAACGAAGTTGACGCGCAAGGCATGGGCGCGCGCCACACCAACCGAGATTTCCTTGGCGGTCAGCCATGGGAAATCCTTGTTGTCGAGGCTGGTGCGGGTCAGCTTCTTCAACAGGTCACGCGACTTGGGCCCAGCCAGAACAAGCACGCCATATTTCTGGGTGATTGGCTGCAGCACCACTGAACCATCTGTCGGTGCCAGACGGCGCAGAACATCATGGTCATGGGCTTCGAGACCACCTGCCGAAACTAGGTAGAAACGACCCGGCGCCCATTCATAAACCGTGAATTCCGCCTTGACGCCGCCGGCCGGTGTCAACAGGTGGGTCAGCGCAATACGGCCGCGCTTCTTGGGAATGGCATTGGCGAGAATGCTGTCCAGCCAAGCCCGTGCGCCGGGGCCTGACACTTCCATTTTGGCAAAGGCCGACATGTCGAGAACGCCGACATTGTTGGTGACATTCTTCACCTCATTGCCGACATGCTCGAAATAGTTGGAGCGGCGGAACGACCATTTTTCGACCGTGCGTCCATCATCGAGCGGTGGCGCATAATTGTGGTTGGTCAGAACATCGACGCCGACGCCCTTTTCGCTTTCGGGCAGTTCGTAACCTTCTGGCGCATACCAGTTGGCACGCTCCCAGCCATAGACAGAGCCGAACACGCCACCGAGTTTCTTCAGGCGGTCATAGACAGGTGTTGTTTTGAGTGGACGCGCCGCAGCACGCTCCTCATCCGGGTAATGCATGGTGAAGACGTTGGCATAGGCCTCTTCATTCTTGGCAATGAGATAGCCCTCGGTCGCATAGGGGCCGAAACGACGCGGATCGACGCCCATCATATCGAGGCTTGGTTCGCCTTCGACAATCCATTCCGCCAGCTGCCAGCCAGCACCACCGGCTGCGGTAATACCGAAGGAATGCCCCTCATTCAGCCAGAAATTTTTCAGGCCCGGTGCTGGACCCACAATCGGGTTACCATCCGGCGTATAGGCAATCGCGCCGTTATAGACCTTCTTGATACCAACCTCACCGAAGATCGGCACGCGCGCAATCGCCGTTTCGATATGCGGCATCAGGCGTTCCAGCTCTTCCTGGAACAGTTCATATTCGCTTTCCGGCGACGGGCCATCAACATAACAGACCGGCGCACCATGTTCGTAAGGGCCAAGGATCAGGCCACCGGCTTCCTCGCGCATATACCAGGCGCTGTCGGATTCACGCAGAACGCCCATTTCCGGCAGGCCCTTGGCCTTGCGCTCGAGAATGGCCGGGTGCGGTTCTGTGACGATATACTGGTGTTCGACCGGGATGACAGGAATGTTGATGCCAACCATCTCGCCGGTCTTGCGGGCAAAATTGCCGGTACAGGAAATGACGTGTTCGGCAATCACCTCCCCCTTGTCGGTCGTCACCTTCCACTTGCCGTCCTCCAACTGTTCGATGGCGGTAACCGTGGTGTTGCGGTAAATGGTGGCGCCCTTGTCGCGCGCGCCCTTGGCCAGTGCCTGTGTCAGGTCGGCCGGCTGAATGTAACCATCATCGGGGTGCTGGATTGCGCCGAGAATGCCGTCGGTTTCTGCCAGCGGCCAGACTTCTTTCAACTCCTCCGGGGTCAGCAACTTGACATTGACGCCAATGGTTTCGGCGATACCGGCATAATACATAAATTCGTCCCAGCGATCCTTGCTGCGTGCCAGACGAATGTTGGACACTTTGGAGAAACCGACATTCATGCCGGTTTCTTCCTGCAATTCCTCATAGAATTTGACGGAATATTTGTGGATCTGCCCCACGGAATAGCTGAGGTTGAACAGCGGCAGCAGGCCAGCAGCGTGCCAGGTGGAACCGGATGTCAGTTCCTTGCGCTCAATCAGGATGCTGTCGCTCCAGCCCTTGGCGGCCAGATGATAAAGTGTCGAGACACCGACAACCCCACCCCCGATAACAACGGCCCGTGCATGTGTTTTCATAATCCGAAATCCCTCTGAGGCATGCCGGCCGCTTTTGGTGCGGCCTTTTGCGAAACTGCTGGCGGATGTCAGAATATGCAATTCGAGAGCGATATCAGGTGCCTGTTTACGACATGCGCAAGGCTTGCCGCGACGGTTAGCAAATTGCTTTTAAAACACGGAAAATCGTCACTGCGCGCCTTACTTGACGACAGCAGAACCTTTGACGATTTCAACATTTTCCGTGCCTTCCAGCGCAATGCGGTCGCCATTCGGGAAGGTAACGAAACAATTGGAGGCACAGACCTGTTCCGAGGCACCAGGTGCAATCACCACATCAAACCTATTTCCACCCTCGCTAACGGCCAGAGAGGCCGGCTCCGCGTCGCTATTGGTAATAGTAGCCGAGACAGCCGCTGTCGCAGACAGAACAATAACCGTCATCACGGACAATACATGCTTCATGCGTTTTCGGCTGATGTAGCCGCCCCCTTGATAGCCCAATCTCTTCGTCAAAAAGAGTATGCGGTGATTCTAAGGGGCACGCCATGAATAGAGGCTGAATAGTGGCAATCAGCCTTTCTTGTCTGTCGACTTGACAGTTGGCCTAGTGGACACATCGTCAGCAGATTTGTCGGCCGCTTTTGTGTTCGCCGCCGCCTCAACCTGTTGCGGTTCAGGCTTCACATCGACATTTCCGCCCTCGCCTGCGTCCTTTTCTTTCCGCGCGAGCTTCTCGCTCTCTTCCACCAGTTTGCTGGCGAGAGCCTGCGAGTTGTCACGGTCGACATGCACATTGAGATTGCGCTGTGGCGAGGCGATATCAATGCCCTCCTCGCGGAAGCGTCTGAGAATATCGATCCGCAACTGGTTGCGAACCGGTAAACCGTCCGACAGGTCGGCCAGGAAGAAGCGCACTTCGAAATCAAGCGAGAAGTCACCAAAGCGCAAGAATTCAACATGCGGTTCAGGATTTTTCAGAATAAGCGGCTGGGCGCGCACCAGTTCCAGCAGGATGTCCATGACCTTGCCTGGATCAGCCTCATAGCTGACGCCAACCGGAATTTCCGAACGGGCAATACGGTTACGGTGCGTCCAGTTGCCAACCGGAGAATTGATGAACTCGGAGTTTGGCACGATGATCGACTGGCGGCGGAAGGTTTCGATTTCGGTCGCACGCACCGAGATACGCTTGACGGTGCCTTCGGTCGCGCCTGTGACCACCCAGTCGCCGACCTTGAATGGACGCTCCACCAGCAGGATGAGGCCCGACACGAAGTTGGACACGATATTTTGCAAGCCAAAACCGATACCGACCGACAACGCGCTGGCCACCAGTGCGAGGTTGGAGAGGTCAAGCCCGGCCGAGGAAACACCGAAGATGGCGGCAATGGCGATACCGAGATAACCAATGCCCGTCTTGACCGAGTTGCGCACACCGGCGTCAGCCTTGCTGCGCGCCATGACATTGTTGTCCAGCCAGCGCTGGAACCAGCGGGTGATGATGTAGCCAATTGCAAAAACCGCGATGCCACCGAACACCGCCAGCAGCGAGATATTGGTGTTGCCAACCGGAATACCAGTCAGCAACCGATAGCCCCAGTTCTCGATATCGCCGGGCTGGAAACCCCAGGAAAACAGGATCAGCGGCACACCAAAGGCAAGTGCGACAACATAGATGCCGAGACCGGCAACAAGTCCCAGTTGGTCAAGAAACACGGGGCCCAAGCCGTAACGCCGGTACAGGAAACTGCCAGCGACGGAATCGGCAAATATGCCCTGTTTGGAAATCGCCTTGCCGGAGAGAATGCCAATATACATGGTAGCCAGCACGGCACCGGTGACGACAATCTGTGTCGACACAAACCGAGCAAGGCCAACATATCCCGTCAAACACGCACCGATGATAAACAGGCCGGCCAGACGAAACAACACGTTCATCCAGCGTGGCAGGCGTTGTCCGGGTGCGGCTGGATCGGCATCCTTCTTCATGACCGGGTGCATGAAGGACATGATGATGAGGATGATACCGACAATGACCGATGCAACGAAGCTTTTCACCACCGTCAGGATAACAGGTGAATACAGCGCCTCACTGATACCGCTCAGCAGATAGTCGAAACCATTGACCACGGTCATGGCCAGCACGGCCCAAGTCAGGTGGTGCGCTCCGGTATTGCTGACACGAACCAGACGCCAGTTCGGGTGCTTGGGCGCAAACACCGCATAGGTCAGGCGCCAGACGAAATAAACCAGACCGGTAAAGCCCATGGCCGTAAAGACGATCGGCGCAATGTCTGAGCGCAGCACATTGAAGTTTTCAAGCAAAAACGCCGATGCCACCAGAAAAGCTACGACCGTGGCCGATTGCACCATGGTGGACCAGAAGGCCACCGAAAGGCGGCGGATATAACCCGGCTCGCCCGAGAAGGCACTGCGTTCCATGTGGCTGCCAAGGAACCTGTAGCCGCCGACCAGAAACAGCATGGCGGCCAGCAACGACAGGAAGATGGCAGACAACAGTTGAAGCGGCTTGTAGTTCCACACGAAGGTCCACCAGCTGCCAACGACCCGCTGGAAGGACGACACTTCGTTGACCAGCGAGGAACCGGCAGCCGAAAACACATTCAGCGAAATCTCGGTGCGCTTGAAAAGCGTATCCTTGAAAAGAGACCGGCGCAGATCTGTAATGTGGTTGGACAACTGACTGGCCTGCGTGGACAGTTGTTCGGCCTCGCCCGTCAGTGCATTGATGTCAGCTCTCTCGGCAATCAAACGGCTGCGCTCTTCGGTGACGATCGGCGCTTCTGGCGGTTGGCCATCCTTCGGCGGTTCGCCAAGTTCATCGAGACGGGTCTTGGCGGCCTCAAAACGTGGGCGCAGGCTGACCGAAGATTTAACCGCGTTGGACGCAATGGCATCGGACTGGGCCTTAAGGTCCACCAGTCTGGCATCATCATCTTTTGCCGCTTCAACGGTCTCTGCCAGTTTACCAAGTGCAGCCTTGTTGTTTTGCAGGTCGGTCCGCATCTGCTCAATCGGTGACGACGCATCCGCCGGTACTCCATCCTGCGATAGCGCCAACGAAGGCACGGCACACAAAGCACTGAGCGACAACAGAACAATCAATACAGCTAGCCGCGGCAAACGCCGGGCGTCAGGAATGCCAAACACGTCAATTACCTTTCCGGCGTACGGAATCACTTGCGACCCGAATCTGAAATTCATCACGCTGTTTAAACAAGCACACAACAAACATCAGTTTCATACGTGTCACGCAAAAATATTCAAAACCTGTGTGAAGGATCGAAAATTGGCCCGGCAAAATGGCCTTGAGCCCTTGTTCAATCCCCCTCGACTACCCGCAATTCGGCGTGCAATTTGCCGCAAAATAATGCGCGTAGCGGTTTATGAAAAACGATTGCCGCGACAATAGGGCTTCCAAGCGGCTTCTGATGTCCTTTTTTAGGCCAGAAACGCTGTAGAGCCGCTGTTTTCCCTTGTATTTTAATATTAGAATCACCAAATTTAAACTTGCAGTTAGCGTGGGAGGAAATCATGGAATCTGCAGGTGTTGGCTGGATTGCAGCAATTGTCATTGGTGGTGTCGCCGGATGGCTCGCTGAACAGTTCATGAAAAGCAATCTTGGCGTGTTGATGAACATCATCCTTGGTATCATCGGTGCGATTGTCGCCAATGCGATACTATCGTTGTTTGGCGTCGTGTTGACCGGTTGGCTGGGCTATCTCATTGCTGGCTTTGTTGGCGCGTGCATACTCATTGCCGTCGGACGTGCATTCCGGAGGTGATTCCTCCTGTATTTACAAACTACTAACAGACATTCCCGAGAGCATTCTCCACCGTCGATCTTCGGGAAAAGATCGGCGTGTCCAGCGTGAGTGAAATTTTTTTGTCATAAAAAACGAAGAAATTTCATTTCCGCGCTGGACATTCCTTTTTTTCCTCTTTATAGCCCCCCTCACACCGCCTGAGGGCGGCGGCGGGTGATTAGCTCAGTTGGTAGAGCAGCTGACTCTTAATCAGCGGGTCGTAGGTTCGAGCCCTACATCACCCACCATTAACTTCCTGAAATGACTGTGAAATTAGAGACTGCGAAATAACTTCGCCGCCTCTCGTCTCATGTCTTTCATGCAGATTTCGAGGATGGGTCATGAGCCGCATTTTGCTTATCGTTCTTCTTGGCGCTCTGGCTATCTCAATCGTCGGACATATCATTTTTGCATTCGTCGTGACGTAAAAAATCCCCCGCGCCCGACTGGAGAAAGGGCACGAGGGATCACATCAAACCAATATTGTTATTCTGTTTGCCGAGCTGTTTCGGGCGTCTCAGTTTTTTTCTGCATGATCAAGACTTCATCGGTCTTTTGATCTGCCGTTTTGGCAATGCTTGCCGTCTTGATTTCAGTATCGACTGCAGCTGATGTATTCAGCTTGGCATGTCCAGCGCATTCGGCAAACGCTACAGGGGCCGAAAGCGCAAGTGTAGAGGCGATTATGAGAATTGCCTTCATTTCATTCTCCTTTCGCTGTTTCACTGCGCGAGAAGAGTAACCCGCAATTCCAGAATCACGAAATCACGCTTTCTTACCGTGTTCGTCAGATCCTTTATCCGTCACCGACCGGCGCTCGCTGCGCAGATCGAGAGGATTTGGACAGAAACGCCGAAAGATCATTGCCACATGGGTTCCATGCAAATTGATGATGTTTGGAGAGTAGTTTGCTCCGCCATTTGCGGCCGTCAGTTGACGGCTACCACTTCTACCTGAGCCGTTACCCGTGTGTTGCATCGCGTTTCTCCTTCTGTCAGGGAAACGGGCAATCCACAAAAATGGTTCCAATTTTCAGGCTTTTATCAAATATCCATGGTGCCGTGGGCCACGCGGACGGCACTGCCGCCAATGCGTGCGCGGGAAATATCACCGTCTTTCACATCGATATGCAGATGGATGAAGGACGGACGACCCATCTCGACGCCCTGCTCTATCATCACCGGATAATGCCCGTCGGACAGGCCGTCAAAATGATGGATGGCGCCGGATAGAGCAGCCGCGGCCGACCCGGTTGCCGGGTCTTCGGCAATGCCCATTTCAGGCGAGAACATACGCGCGTGGAATTTTGCGGTGTGGTTCACACCACCACGACAGTAAACGTAGCAGGCAGCCAGCCTCCCCTCCACCAGCGGCGCCGAGCGTTCCCACAACTGCGGATCAAAATCCATTTCCCTGATGGTGGAAATATTGTGTAGCGGCACCAGGAGGAATGGCACACCAGCCGTCCAGATCGACGGCACGTGATTTTCAAAGCCGATATTGCCTTCGCTGACACCGAGTGCATCGGCCAGCTTCGCGCGGTCAAGCGGCAGATCGATACGGGAAGACTTTCGCGGCAAATCGAATTCGGCAAACCCCGGCGCATCGTTGCGAAGCCGGATGGCGCAGCGGACCGGTCCTACCTTCTCCTCGAGAACGCAGACCATATCGACGTCACCGCCATTGGGGTTACGCTCCCCCAGTGCCACGGCAGCCCCAACGGTCGGGTGGCCTGCAAAGGGCAGTTCACCACCGGGGGTGAAAATGCGTAAGGATGCGGCATAGGCAGGGTTATCGGATTTGCGGATGAACACGGTTTCCGACAGGTTCATCTCGCGGGCGATAGCCTGCATCGTCTTGTCGTCAAGCCCATCAGCATCATACATGACTGCGAGAGGATTTCCCTCAAGACGTTTGTCGGTAAAAACATCATAGATACTGTATTCGATCGCCACACCAGTCTCCTGCCGTTTTTTATTCCTTATGCTTTTGCCGCAACCTGCCCGACCCCGGCTTTCTCTGCAAGCCCGCAAATGATGGGCATTGCAACTGATAAAGTCCGAGCGCCATTAATCGTGCGCATGGTGAACAGTTTTCATAACGGCCGCATATTTTCAGACACCGTCATAAGGAACTGCCATTTTCCGCCTATAGGGTGCATCAAATCAGGCAGGGAGCCCATCATTGTGACGTTTGTTCGAAAATATCAGGCCATGCATCATAAAACGCGCCGGCTGCAGACCTGAAAGAGCTTGTCGCACCCTCCTGACTTCCTGTACCAAGGTACTGTTCCAAAAGGTAGATTGCATGTCCGGTTCACAACAGTCGCTATCATTTGTCCACGCCAACACACCGGATGCGCGCGCCGCATGCGAAGCATTGATTGCCCGGTATGGAAACGCCCCCTTTGACGAGGCAAACGTCATCATTGCGCTGGGTGGCGATGGCTTTCTATTGCAAATCCTCAATGAAACCATGAATTCCGGCAAACGTGTCTATGGCATGAACCGCGGCTCAGTCGGTTTCCTGATGAATGATTTCCGCGTCGACAACCTGCATGAGCGTGTGGCGATTGCCACCGGCAATGATTTCCACCCATTAAAAATGATCGCGACAGATGTGCATGGAGCGGAATTTACCGCGCTAGCCATGAATGAGGTCAGTCTCTTCCGACAGTCGCACCAGGCTGCAAAGCTGAAGGTCACCGTCGATGACAAGATACGGCTGGAGGAATTGATCTGTGACGGCGTTATGGTTGCAACGCCCGCAGGGTCCACTGCCTATAACTTCTCCGCCCACGGGCCGATCCTGCCACTGGAATCACCCCTTCTCGCATTGACCCCGGTCAGCGCGTTTCGTCCGCGCCGCTGGCGTGGTGCATTGTTACCGAACAAGGTGACGGTGGATATTCATGTGTTGGAAGTTGAAAAACGCCCCGTCAATGCGGTTGCGGATCACACCGAGGTTAAATCCGTGGTAAGTGTGCGTATCGCACAATCCCAGGATAGAACTGCGGTGATTTTGTCCGATCCTGACCGCTCATGGTCGGACCGAATTCTCGCTGAACAATTCACGAACTGATGAAATGATGAAAATGCCAGGTCTTGTTACAAAAACCCTCCTGACAGCCGCACTGTTTGCGCTCTCGCTGCAAGCCGTTCACGCGCAGACGACACCAACCTCCCCCATCGAGGACCTGCCTGTCGCGGCCATTTTCGTCGCCAGCAGCGGCCTTTGGGAAGACGAGCCGGCCCCCGCTGCAGCAGCGACCACGACAGCGACTTCGGAAGCAGCGCCTCCTGCGGCCGCACCGCCACGCCGTGGTTATTACAAGGTCGTTGCGATGCGACAGAATGACGGCACGGCACGCATCTTTCTGCAGCAGATTGCCTACACGCCAAATGGCCCTGACCTGATCCAAACGGTGGAGCTGGAAGAGTTTTCGAAGTTCAAGGCCTATGTCACCGACATTCGTCCGGAAAGCTCGTCAGGCAACGGCAATGTGCCAGGCCTGTTTGTTACCGTTCACCTGAAGACCGATCCGATGTCGACAGAGACTGAAGCCTGGACCGTGCTAATCGATGAGCTGGGCGACATGAAGATCGAGAAAGCCTCGAACTGAACGCTGTGGAGCAGCCGCCTGCGACGGCTCTGAACCAATCACTTCCGACAAGATCAATCCCCGGCTTCGACCGGGGATTTTTTATGCCCGAGCAAATGAATGCCCCACATGCCTGGTCTTCCCCCGGGTCTTGATCTCAGGCAGCGCCTTGCCGCCGAAAGAAAACCCGCCGATCATGATCGGCGGGTTCTTTTGGTGCTGTCAAACTGAATCAAGTCGCTCACGGTCTGATTCATCAACAGGCTCTAATGCTTTGTTTTCAATAGACCTTACGGAGATATTGAAATCAGTCGATGTCGGAAACCTCAACATCCGCACCGCCGCTGATGCGGTGAGCCAGTGCGGCTTCCATAAACTCGTTCAGATCGCCGTCCAGCACGTTGCTCGGAGCGGTGCTTTCCACACCGGTACGCAGGTCCTTGACCAGCTGGTAGGGCTGCAAAACGTAGGAGCGGATCTGGTGACCCCAGCCGATATCGGTCTTGGAGGCTGCCTGTGCATTGGCCGCTTCTTCGCGCTTTTGAAGTTCGACTTCATAAAGGCGCGAACGCAACATGTCCCACGCCTTGGCGCGGTTCTTGTGCTGAGAGCGTTCCTGCTGGCAGGCCACAGCGATACCGGTTGGAATATGCGTGATACGCACGGCCGAGTCGGTGGTGTTAACGTGCTGACCACCGGCACCCGACGAACGGTAGGTATCGATGCGGCAATCGCTTTCATTGATGTCGATCTGGATCGAGTCATCAACGACAGGGTAAACCCAGATCGACGAGAACGAAGTGTGACGGCGCGCATTGCTGTCATAGGGCGAAATACGCACCAGACGGTGAACGCCCGATTCCGTCTTCATCCAGCCGAATGCATTGTGGCCCTTAACGAGAATGGTTGCAGACTTGATGCCCGCCTCTTCCCCGTCATGCACTTCCAGCACTTCAACCTTGAAGCCCTGGCGTTCAGCCCAGCGGGTGTACATGCGCAACAGCATGCTGGCCCAGTCCTGGCTTTCAGTACCGCCAGCACCGGAGTGAACTTCAACATAGGTGTCGTTGGCGTCGGCTTCACCAGACAGCATCGCTTCGACCTGCCGGCGGTTGGCTTCGCTGCGCAGCGCCTTCAATGCCTCTTCGGCGTCCTTGACGATATCCTGATCGCCTTCTTCCTCGCCCATCTCGATCAATTCGATATTATCGTTGACCTGCTGCTCGAGGGCTTTGACGCCGCTGATGCTTTCGTCAAGCTGCTGGCGCTCACGCATCAGCTTCTGTGCTTCTGTGGCATCGTTCCAGAGGTTTGGATCTTCTGCCTTGTTATTCAACCAGTCCAGTCGTCTTATCGCCTGGTCCCAGTCAAAGATGCCTCCTCAGCAGGCTTATGGCCTGCTTGATTTCGTCGACAACATTCACAATCTCGTTGCGCATTTCGCTGCTATTTCACCTTCGTTGAAAGTCTCTGGACGTCTTCATCCACTCAGTAAAACTGGCCCCGGTGCATAAATGCCGAAGGCGCGGATGTAAAGACCCGCGCCTTCGCTGCATTGTTATCTGGAGCTTAGTAAAGCCCGCCACCACCGTTGGTAATGGCCTGCTGTGCCTGTGGTGAGGCACGCATGATATCTTCCGGCGACATGTAGTTTTCCATGCCGATAACCGAGAAGCTGTCAGCCGGGCCGGTGCCTGGCTTGAAGGCTTCCATGATCGTGTCTGGATCACCTTCATTGGCATACATGCCGGTCTTGCGGTTGACGGCGATGAACTGCATGCCCTCAGGCACGATGAACTTGCCGGGCGGTGTGTGCTTGGCAGCAGCTGCGAGGAACTCGCCAAAGATTGGCGCTGCAAGCGAACCACCGGTGCCACCACGACCAAGCGGTGCTGGCGTATCGAAGCCAATGTAAAGGCCAGCCACGAGGTCCGGTGTGTAACCCACGAACCAAGCATCCTTTTCATCGTTGGTGGTGCCTGTCTTGCCAGCAACCGGACGATCCTTGACCGGAATCTTGCCAGCGGCCGTACCACGGGTGACGACGCCTTCCAGCATGGATGTTGTCTGGTAGGCTGTCATCGGGTCGAGAACCTGTTCGCGGTTATCGATGATGGTCGGCTCGTCCTGACCTGACCAAGTCTGCGCGTTGCAGCCTTCACAGGTGCGTTCTTCGTGACGGAAAATCGTCTTGCCGTAACGGTCCTGAATACGGTCGATCACGGTTGGCTTGATCTGCTTTCCGCCATTGGCCAGAACCGCGTAGGCAGAGACCATACGGGTCACGGTCGTTTCACCCGAACCGAGCGACATGGCGAGAACCGGCAGCATCTTGTCATAAATGCCGAAACGCTCCGCATATTCCGCAACAAGGTTCATGCCCATGTCGTCTGCAAGGCGGATGGTCATCAGGTTACGGGACTTTTCAATACCGAGACGCAGTGTCGACGGACCAGCGGAACCACCACCGTAGTTCTGCGGACGCCAGACCTGACCGCCAGAGACGATCTCAATCGGCGCATCCATCACAACAGAAGCTGGCGTATAACCATTGTCGAGCGCTGCAGCGTAAACGAACGGTTTGAACGACGAACCCGGCTGGCGCATGGCCTGCGTGGAACGGTTGAACTCCGACTGGCCGTAGGAGAAACCGCCGACCATGGCGAGAACGCGGCCGGTATGCGGGTCCATGGCAACGAGGCCACCCTGCACTTTCGGCGGTTGACGAAGACGGAAGGTATTGCCGTTTTCAGTCAATGCCTGAACGTAGACAACGTCACCAGCCTTCAGAACGCCACTTGGCGATTTGGCGGTGTTACGCTTGCCAGTCGCATCGCGGTAAGCCCATTTCATGTTTTCAGCTGGAATGCTCGCACGGACGCGATCCTGGACAACCTTGCCACCGGCATCGGTTTCCGGCTGCATGCCGATATCAACGGATTGATCGCCAGCGTCCAGCACCACGGCCAGTTTCCACTCCGGCACGTCGCGCAGCGGACGGATCTTGGCAAGGGCAGCGCCCCAATCACCGGATACGTCAATCTCATCGACCGGGCCACGGAAACCACGGCGCTCGTCATAATCAAGAAGACCGTCCTGCAGCGCCTTGCGGGCTTCAACCTGCAAGACCGGGTCAAGCGAGGTACGAACCGAAAGGCCACCTTCCAGCAGGGCCTTCTCGCCGTATTTATCAACGATCTGGCGACGGACTTCTTCAGCGAAGTAATCAGACGCAAACAGGTGGGCACCACCGCGACGCAGATTTACGCCAAGCGGCTGGGTTTTTGCTTCCGACGCATCGGCGGTGTTGATGTAGCCATTTTCGGCCATACGGTCGATCACCCAGTTACGGCGCTCAAGAGCAGCCTTCTCGTAACGGAACGGGTGGTAGTTGGCCGGGCCCTTCGGCAGCGATGCCAGATAGGCGGTTTCGGCAATGGTCAGTTCGGTGACCGACTTGTTGAAATAGGTCAGCGCGGCACCGGCAATACCGTAGGCATTCATACCGAAGAAGATTTCATTGAGATAAAGCTCAAGAATCTTGTCTTTCGAATAGGTCTGCTCGATGCGGAAGGACAGAATCGCTTCCTTGATCTTGCGGTCGATGGTCTGGTCATTGGTTAGAAGGAAGTTCTTGGCGACCTGCTGAGTAATGGTTGATGCACCAACCGGGCGACGGCCGGAACCGAGGTTCTGGATGTTGACCAGAATAGCGCGCCCAAGACCGTAGATATCAACGCCGGGGTGATTATAGAAATTCTTGTCTTCTGCGGAAAGGAACGCAGCCTTCACGCGGTCTGGAATGGCCTGGATGGGCAGGAACAGGCGCTTTTCATGCGCATATTCTGCCATCAGAGCACCGTTACCGGCGTGAACGCGGGTCGTGACCGGCGGCTCGTAGGAGCTGAGAACGGCATAGTCCGGCAATTGCTCGCGAAGGGTGTAGAGATAAAGCGCAGCCCCTGCAGCAGCGCACAGGAAAAGCGCGCTTGCAATACCGAAGAAATATCCAATCAGTCTTATCATATAAAGCTACCGATAATCCGAACGTGGCATTCGCGCTCACCATCAAGCGCATTTTCGCATAGTCGGTGCGGTTTTGCACACCACTCCGGCAATGACAAGCCGGGACATCAGCATTTGCCAATATAGCCGGTCATAAGCCACACCAAACAAAGTCTTTTATGCAAAAGCGACGAGTCACCCACACATATGCCGAGTAACGACGGGAATGTGAGTAAAATAGGGCCCTACCCCAGTAAAGCGGGCATTAGGGCCATTGCCAAGACCTTTTCCGGCCAAGGGTTACCTTATCGCAACAGGTCAAACAGCTGAAAGCCGCCTGTCCCGCAGCCAACCCTGCGGTTGTATTTGGCGCCGCAAAAGCCACGACCCCACGAAAAAGTTACTGGAAAGAGGACGCTTCAACCGCCGTTGGCGACGAACTGATTGTGATATTTTCCGACCGCCTTTGCCATGACGTCGGCCAGCTTTTTGCGCCATTCGACATCGAGCAGCAGCTTCTCGTCTTCCGGATTGGACAGGAAGCCCATTTCCAAGAGAATGGAGGGAATATCGGGCGCCTGCAAAACGCGGAAACCGGCATAGCGATGCGGGTTGTTGATCAGGCCAATCTGCCCTTCAAACGATGCCAGGATATTGCCGGCCAAGGTTACCGAGAACGCCTGTGTTTCACGCCGTGTCAGGTCGAGCAGGATATCGGCCACTTCCGGCTGGCTTGCCGGCATGGCAACACCGGCCAGTTCGTCTGACAGGTTTTCGCGCTCAGCCAGTTCAGCCGCCATGCGGTCGGATGCGCGGTCGGAAATCGTGTAAACGGTTGCGCCACGAATGCCCTTTTGTTTGAGCGTATCGGCATGCAGGGAAATCAACAGGTTGGCGCCTTTCTGGCGGGCGATCTGCACACGCTCGGAAAGGGCCAGAAACTCGTCGGATTCGCGCGTCAGCACGGCCTGAATGCCGGGCTCCTTGTTCAGCCGCTCGGTCAGCTCCTTGGCAAAGGCTAAGGTAATGTCTTTTTCATGCGTACCGGTCTTGCCACCCTGCGCACCATTATCAATGCCGCCGTGGCCGGCATCGACTGCGATGATGAACTGTGCCTGCCGGTCGCTCTTGCCGCTGACCGCACCATCGACTGAGGCGGTGGTGACTGGAGATGGCGGTTGCCAGCTCTGGTCCTTGACCAGACCGGCGAAGGTCGCCTTGTCGGTGATTTCAGCATCCAGAACCAGCCGCACGCCGTTACCTTCAGAATTTGGCTGCACCTCGGATATGGCCAGGCGCACCGGTTTTTTGGCGGTCAGGACGATACGGGCGCGACCTTCATCCATCGTGCCGAAACGCACGTCACGGAAAAGGCCGGCAGCCTCGAGATCCTTGGCAGGAAACGCAAAATCGGTGGAGGGAAGATCGACGACGATACGCTCCGGCGAATCGAGATAATGAACCTCGAATTCCGGCTCTTCGGCAAAATCGATGACGACGCGGGTACGGGCTTCATTTCCGGCGATACGGGCCGCGCTCGCCACCATCCTTGAACTCTCGCCGATTGCAAAAGCAGCGTTTGGAACGGAGAAAAAAGTGACCGCCGTCAGAGTGGCTGCAAGGGTGATTCGCAGCGTAATACGCGTCGAGCACCGGATTGCCGCCCGCATTTGTGCAATAATCATGACAGCCCAAATCTTTTTTTCATATTCGTCATTTTAGCAAAAGTGCTTTCAAAAGCCCCCAATGCCTCTCGAAACCGCGCCGCCCTGCCCTGTTTCGGTCCGTGTCAGACCACATTCACAGCCATTGGTGAAGCATTTGTTAACGCCTGAATTACTCCAGCAATATGGCATATTTAGCGTGCCTATTGCTATTGAGCCGGATAAACCATACAACACAAATTGAGGGTTTAGATGTTAACGGGATAGATACCCGTAGGGCTGCCAATCGTAAAGACGCTGGCGCTGCAAAACGGGAATCATCTGCCGTCGCTACATTTTTCCTGAAACTGGAACAATTCCGGCATGAGCCGGGCATATACCCGGTGGCATGCCACCGTCCGCCCTTCTGGAAGGGCAAACTCATCGGCCTCAAGGGGCCAGTTATTATCGTATTACCGGCTTGGGCAAATGGTGTCGTTGCAACAGCTTTCTTACATACAAGGCCAAAGCGGCAAGCATTTTGCATTGCCCTTCGCCTCGCTGTTGTCAGTTGACGCGCGCCAAGCGGTAAACATCATTTCCGACGCACCCTCTCATAGATACGGGAGAACCGCCTTTTCGGCGGTACGATCCTCGTCTGTCACGGGGTCGCGTCGAGGAGCAGAGATTACATGGCAGACAAAATGCTTATCGACGCCTCCCACGAAGAGGAGACGCGGGTTGTAGTCGTCAGAGGCAACCGGATTGAGGAGTTCGACTTCGAATCCGAGCACAAGAAGCAGATCCGGGGCAATATCTACCTTGCAAAGGTAACCCGGGTAGAACCATCGCTTCAGGCAGCCTTCGTCGATTACGGTGGGAACCGTCATGGCTTTCTGGCATTTGCAGAAATCCATCCCGACTACTATCAGATCCCGCTTGCGGATCGTCAGGCACTTCTGAGAGCAGAAGCCGAAGAACATCGCGGTAGCGATGATTTCGAGCCAGCGGATGCACCGCACGACCATACAGCGACAGTCGATCTTTCCACAGCTGACCAGCCGGACATCGGCATTGTACCGCTGAGCACTGATTCGAAAGTCTCCGACACATCAGAGCCGCAATCCGCAGCGCCGCAGGAAACTGCCGAAGCTGAAGCTGAAGCAGCGCCTGCAGATGTAGAAGCAGAAGCCGCCAATATTGAGGCACCGGCCGAGGAAGAAAAGCCAAAGAAGCGCGTACGCCGCCCCCGCAAGAAGAAGGCCGATGCTGAAGAAGAAGCATCAGCCGAAGCTTCCGGCAGCGATGACGAGACCCCAGGCGGCGAAATGGCTGCGATGGTTGACGCTGACACGATTTCGGAAGAGGTCGAAGGTCTTCGCCGCAATGGCTCTGATGACGATGATGACGATGACGACGACCATGAGAAGGAAGTTATCGAATCCGTCGGCGCAGAAGATGCCATGGAAGAGGTTCCTGATCGCGTAGCGCGCAAGCCACGCAAGCAGTACCGCATTCAGGAAGTCATCAAGCGCCGCCAGATTATTCTGGTTCAGGTTGCCAAGGAAGAACGCGGTAACAAGGGCGCAGCCCTGACCACCTACCTTTCTTTGGCCGGCCGTTATTCCGTGCTGATGCCGAATACGGCTCGTGGCGGCGGTATTTCCCGCAAGATCACCCAGCCGCAGGACCGCAAACGCCTGAAGGAAATCGCACGCGATCTGGAAGTGCCGAACGGCATGGGCGTTATCCTGCGTACAGCAGGTGCCAACCGTACACGTGTCGAGATCAAGCGCGACTTCGAATACTTGATGCGCCTGTGGGAAAATGTCCGCACACTGACATTGAACTCCACAGCCCCTTGCCTCGTTTACGAGGAAGGCTCGCTGATCAAGCGTTCGATCCGCGACCTCTACAATCGCGACATCAGCGAAATCATCGTGTCCGGCGAAGAAGGCTACCGTGAAGCAAAAGACTTCATGAAGATGCTGATGCCGAGCCATGCCAAGGTGGTTCAGCCTTACCGTGATATTCACCCGATCTTCTCGCGCTCCGGCATCGAAGCGCAGCTTGACCGCATGCTGCAGCCGCAGGTCACGCTGAAGTCTGGTGGTTACCTGATCATCAACCAGACGGAAGCTCTGGTTTCCATCGACGTCAACTCAGGCCGTTCGACCCGCGAGCATTCCATTGAGGAAACCGCGCTGGCAACGAACCTTGAGGCAGCGGAAGAAGTTGCACGTCAGCTTCGCCTGCGCGACCTTGCCGGTCTTGTCGTCATCGACTTCATCGACATGGAGGAAAAGCGCAACAACCGCTCCGTCGAAAAGAAGTTAAAGGATTGCCTGAAAAACGATCGCGCTCGCATTCAGGTTGGCCGCATCTCGCATTTCGGCCTTCTGGAAATGTCCCGCCAGCGCATTCGCGCTTCGGTTCTGGAATCCACAACACAGGTCTGCACGCATTGCGGCGGCACCGGCCACGTGCGCTCCGAGTCTTCCATCGCCCTGCACGTGCTGCGTGGCGTCGAGGAATATCTGCTGCGCAACACAACGCACAACATCACTGTGCGTTCAACGCCGGACACTGCCCTTTACCTGCTCAACCACAAGCGTGGCACGATTGTCGATTATGAAAACCGCTTCGGCGTTTCGATCATTATCGCCGCCGATGCCAGCGTTGGCTCGCAGCACTTTGCCATCGATCGTGGCGAACCTGTCGAGAACCCGGTTAGAATTGAAAGCCTGCTCCAGCTTCTGCCTGTGATCGAAGAAGAAGATGATCCAGTCTTCGAAATCGAAGAGGACGAAGACGAGGAAGAAATCATCAAGGCACCAGTTGCCCAGCCGGCACGCGCTGAGGGTGACGAAGATGGCAATCGCGGCAAGCGCAAGCGTCGTCGTCGTCGTCGTCGCAAGGGCGGCCAGAACGGTCAGGACGCGCAGGCACAGGATAATGGTGCCGAGGGCGATGATGAAGGCGACGAGAGCGATGACGATGCTGACAACGGCGTAGAGACCGTTGGTGGTGACACCAACGAGACTGCCGATGAAGTTTCGGCTGACAATGGTTCGTCTGACGAAGAAAACAAGCGCAAGCGTCGCCGTCGTGGCAAGCGCGGCGGTCGTCGCAATCGCTCCGATGAAGAGAACGATATCGAAACCTCGGGTGAAACTGATGGTGACGACAACAGCACTGCCGATGAAGGCGTTGCGGTTGAAACCGCTGTTACCAGCGAAAGCGACGTCGTCGTTGTAGAAACCGCGGCGGTCAGCGTCGTTGAAGGCGGTAGCAACGAAGTGGTGTCCGAAGAGCCAAAAGCCAAGAAGCCACGCCGCACCCGCAAGGCTAAGGCACAGGAAGAAGCTCCAGCTGAAGAGGCTGTTGCTGCTCCCAAAGCTGAAAAGCCTGCCAAGGCCAAGGTTGAAACCGTAGAGCCGGTGGTTGTTGAAGAGACGGTTGTCGACGCCGCGATTGAAGAAGTTGGTGAAGCTTCTGCCGATCTGAGTGATGACGCAAAACCTGTCCGCGCCAACCGTGGTGAGAATGTTTCGTCTTCCGAGCCTGTGGTAACGTCCACAGCCTCGAACGAAGGTGATGGCGATGATCCAAAGCCGCGTAAGGGCGGCTGGTGGCAGCGCCGCGGTTTCTTCTGATAGAAGCCTTATAAAATGCAAAAAAAGCCGCCCGTAGAGTCACTTACGGGCGGCTTTTCATTTTTTGATTCACTGCTTAGCGTGAGGTTTCAGCTGTTGCTGCCTTACATGGCAGGCAAGATAGCGATATCCCTCACCTCGTTGTCGATACCAGTGACTGCACCAACCTGCGTGGCAGCACCGGTCTCTAGATTGACAGTGTAGAGGGTTTTATTGGCGACAAGATAGGCGGTGTTCTTGCCGTCTTCCGCACCTTGAATGTCGAAAGCGTAAGCGGCCGGGGTGCCTTCGATACCAAGTTTGCCAATGGCTTTCAGCGTACCGTCATTTGGTTTGGTCTGCTGGATCAGCGCACCAATGGTGGCATCGATATTGTACATCGCAGTCTTTTCAGGCTTGCCCCAGGAGTTGGTGTAAGCGGCCGCGACGATATTAGGTGTTTCACCCTTATGCATGTCACCCTCTTCATAGGCCAATGTGCCGTCAACCGTTACCGCACCGGTATCAGGGTGAACACGGTGATTGGTGGTGCCGGTCATGAAACGCAGACGGTCTGCCATCGGATTGAAATCAACGACCACAGGCGCGTCCGTCATCGCCAGCGGCTTGTCCATTTTGGCCACTTCGGTTGCGGCACCGCTGGTCAGATCAATGGTGACGATGGTTCCCTCAGGCGTTACGCCGACCACGGTCTTGTTGCCAGGACGAAAATCAATGCCCACCAACTTGTCGACACCGGTCACATCCATGGTCTTGGAAACTTCCGGTTTGTCTGTGTCGAACATCACCAACGTCTTGTCGCCGGTCAGGCCAAGAACAGGTGCGGCATGTGCGGATGCGGCAGCTAGAACGGCAGTGGAAGCAATCAGTACGGAACGGATCATGTGCATGGCATTTCTCCCTTGGATATCGGTTTCAGAGAACCCCGCTTCAACACCTGTGAAGCGCCTCTCAATGGGTAGACACACGGGAGATGCCGTTTGGATGCAGGCAAATAAAAAAATTATGCTGCATCCATTTGCGCCTTTGAGGGGTAACCCCACAGAGAATGATGAAGCCTTGCGTTCAAAAAAACAGGACAAGCTGATGTCTGGAACAGGCGCCCTATCTGTGAGATACCCGTTTGAGAGAAATGTTCGGGAGGAGAACCGTTTGCTGGTAACGCAGGATCAAAGCGAAGATTTGAGCGCTGCGCTTGCAGCCTGTGCAAAAGGTGACCGCAAAGCCCTGCGGCATATTTATGATAGTGAGGCCGGACGGCTGGTGGCTGTAGCGCAGCGCATTTTGAGGCGGCGTGATCTTGCTGAGGAAGCCGTCCAGGAAGGGTTCATCCGCATATGGACCAAGGCGCATCAGTTTGAACCGGGCCGCGGTTCGGCACGTGGTTGGATCTATGCTGTTATTCGCAATCACGCGCTCAATATGTTGCGGGATGGCAAACGCGAAGATCTTGTTACCAGCGACAAACTTGAGGAATTGCAGGACCGTGAACAGATCGATCAGATCATGGCCTCCTGGCAACGTCTGGAAAGTGGCAGCCGCCTGCATGAATGCCTTGGCGCGCTGGAAGAAACGCGACGACGAACAATCCTCATGGCCTATGTCGGTGGTTATACACACGGCGAAATTGCCGGACGCCTGCGGTTGCCGCTTGGCACCGCAAAGTCGTGGATAAAACGAGGACTTTCCGCATTGAGGGAGTGCATGCGATGACCGGCACCAACCCTGAACACGACATCATCCACCTTGCCGATGAATATGTTCTTGGCCTGATGGAGCCAATGGAGGCTGCGGTCTTCGAAGTCCGCCTTGAGCGCGACGCCGAACTGCGTGCCGCCGTTGAAGCAAGCCGTGACCGTTTTCTGCCGCTTGATGCCACGGCCGACCCTTTGGACGTCCCGGAGGAACTCTGGCAGAGGATTGATGCCGGTATTTCGGCTGCGCGCCCTACCCCTGAGATCGCCACAGCGCCATCCCCTGCCGCCAGCAATGACAACATCAAGTCTGGCTGGCGCTGGACTGCGATGGCTTCGCTTGCGGCCACAGTGCTGCTTGCCGTGACACTCGGCTGGAGCCTGCTCACCAGACCCGATCCTGTCGTGATCGCTGTTCTGCTTGATGCCAAGGGTGAAGCACAGGCAATCGTCGAAGACTTCGGCAACGAGCAAGCGACGGTGAAGCTGCTTGCAGATTTCACTGTCCCAGAGGGCAAGACGTTGCAGGTGTGGACCCTGCCTTCTCAGGACATGGGCCCAGTGTCGCTTGGACTGTTGGAAAACAGCCGCTCTGCAGCTCTGAAAGGACCGGCCCTGCCCAAACCGCAGGGCGAACAGCTCTATGAAATCACGCTGGAAACGGCGGGAGGATCACCGACCGGCCGCCCAACTGGACCGATTCTCGTTAAAGGTTTCGCCAAAGCGCCGCGATAAAGACTGACGAATACAAAAGACGCCCGCAAAGACGCTGCGGGCGTTTTCTTTTGTCTGACAGCATGGCGAGAGGAAAAATGGCTGGCGCGCCCCTCCTCTGTTTCAGCGACTATGCTTCATGACGCTAGCGGCTGTCCGGCGGGGCGTCTTCGCGCTCCTCTAAGCCATAATCACGGATAACGCTGGCAACACGCAGACGGTAATTGGCAAAGACGCCATTGCGGCCGGCGGATTGCGCCGCGCGGTGGGCATCGAGATTGCGCCAGGCTTTGACCGCTTCCTCATCTCGAAAAAACGAAAGCGACAGCATCTTGTCGGGATTGGTGATGCTCTGGAACCGCTCAACCGAGATAAATCCGTCGATAGTCTGGAGGTCTTCGCGCAGCCTGGCGGCTATGTCGAGATAGTGCTGCCGTTCACCCTCGGCAGGCCACACCTCGAATATCACAGATATCATCGCTCACTCTCCCCATGTGGTGCGGATGCCAGTTGCAGGAATAGCCGGTCTTCGCGGCGGATGAATTGTTCGCGCCTGGCAAAATCGTAGTTGTCACGCCCGAGCGGATCGGCGGCCAGACGTGCACGATAGGCTTCATAGGCCGCGAGGTTCTCGATATTATAGACGCCGTAGGCAATGGTGCTGGAGCCCTCCTTCGGCGCGTAATACCCGATCAGATCCGCACCACAGCGTGGAATGGCTTGCCCCCAATTGCGGGCATAGTGTTCGAAAGCATCAACCTTATAGGGGTCAATCTCATATCGAATAAAGCAGGTCAGCATGGCGATTTCCTTTCGTGTGACATGCCTCCGGTCTACGCCATTGCTGTACGTCAATGCTTCGGCTATGATCGAACTATGAAAGACGGACCCATTATCGCAACTATCGCCTCACTGATCGGCGACCCTGCCCGCGCCAATATACTGACGGCGCTGATGGATGGCCGCGCGCTGACCGTCAGCGAGTTGGCAAACGCTGCCGGTGTCACGGTACAAACGGCCAGCGGGCACCTGTCCAAGCTGAGCGACGCCAATTTGCTGAAAGCCGAAAAACAGGGACGGCATCGTTATTTCCGTCTGTCGGGCGAAGATGTGGCGCAGGTGCTGGAAGCGCTGATGGGGCTTGCCCAGCGCACCGGCGCCGTTCGGGTCCGCACCGGCCCCAAGGACGCGGCGCTGCGTGAAGCAAGGGTGTGTTACGACCATCTGGCTGGGGAAAGCGGTGTGCAATTGCTACACGGCATTACCCAGCGCGGTTTGGTGATTTCGCAAGATGAAACCATTGCGCTGACCGATCAGGGCCAGCAGTTTTTCTCCGACTTCGGTATTGATCTGGAAAGCCTGCAAAAGGCGCGTCGTCCGGTCTGCCTGCACTGCCTGGACTGGAGTGAAAGACGCCACCACCTCGGTGGTTCGCTCGGTGCATCGCTGCTCACCGCCATGTTGAACAAACAATGGATCAAGCGTGCGGAAGGTCGGGTTCTGACCTTCACCAGCAAAGGCCGCACGGCTTTTGATAACACGTTTGTCTGTGAAACTGCCGACGACAATGCCGGTTGATAAACTGATTCAAGTGGCTGCGGGTTTGATTCCGCAAATCGCCGCAAGGCACTGAAATCAGATTCTTTTATCCCTTAGATCAAAGCGCTGAAATCAGCGCTTTTCTTTCAGCCAGCCGGCCATGCGGCCAACCGCCTCGGCGATATCAGAGACGGAACCGGCATAAGAAATACGCAGGGCTCGGTGCCCCTCTGTGGGGTCAAAATCCATGCCCGGTGTGGCTGCAACATCGATTTCCGTGAGCATGCGCTTTGCGAAATCCATGCTGTCATTGGTAAAGCGGCTAACATCGACATAGGCGTAAAAGGCACCATCCATCGGCGACGCCAGCGGCAGGCCGATCTGTGGCAGACGCTCCATCAGGAAGTCACGATTGGTGTGGTAGCTTTCCTTGTAGACATCCAGTTCTTCAGCTGCACCAAAAGCGGCGGCAGCAGCAATCTGAGACAGTTCCGGAGCAGAAATATAAAGGCTCTGCGCAAGACATTCGACCGGGCGCACCAGACTTTCCGGCAGCACCATCCAGCCGACACGCCAGCCGGTCATGCAATAATATTTCGAGAATGAATTGATGACGACAGCCTGATCAGTGATTTCCAGCGCGGAGGTTTCCTCGCCGACAAATGTCAGTCCATGGTAGATCTCGTCGGAAATGAAAGCGATGGAGCGGCTTTTGCAATAGGTTGCCAGCCGCTTCAGTGCCTCACGTCCCGTGACGGTACCGGTGGGGTTGGCTGGACTTGCCAGCAGAACGCCCTTCAGCTTGCAGCCGGCAATGGTTTCCGCCCGCTCAAGGCTTGCGGGCGTCAGCGTAAAGCCCGTTTCAGCCGTAACCGGCACTTCCACAACCTTCAGGCCAAGTGCTTTGAGAATATTACGATAGGCCGGGTAACCGGGTCTGGCGATAGCAACCGCATCGCCTGCATCGAACAGGCTCAGAAATGCCAGATTGAAGGCGGCGGAAGAGCCTGTCGTTACCGCAATGCGCGCAGGGTCAACATCTATGCCATGCTGCACGCGGTAGTGACCGGCAATGGCTTCACGCAGCTCAAGCAGGCCAAGCGCATCGGTGTAACCAATCCGCCCGTGTTTCAGCGCTTCGCTGGCGGCGGCAAGTGCGGCTTTGGGTGCAGGATGGGCTGGCTGGCCAAGCGACATGGAAATGACGGGGCGACCGTCTTTCTTGCGGCGATTGGCTTCGGCCAAAATGTCCATGGCATGGAAGGGTTCAACGGCACTGCGGCTGGAAACAGGAATCAAAACGAAGCCTCTCTTATTTTCTCCAGCATCAGCCCCCAAAATGGTTAGGGTTTGGTGAAGCAAGATGTGTGGTGGTAAAACTGTAGCGCACAGGGATGTGTTGTTTTGAGGACGTGTGCCGCTTTCAAGTCGGAGACTTGCCGCATTCCTCTGCCAATAACAATCCAGCCACCGCGACAATGGGCGCTATTTTTTCGGTTGTGGCGTTTATGGCTTGCCGTAAAATGAATTAATCTGCAAACACCACACCACATGTTTGCTACCGTCTTTCAATGACAACGAGGCCGAAATGAAATTTTCACTAGCATCCGCAACGCTTGCCAGCGTCATGGCCTTTTCGGCAGTTGGCATCAGCGCCCCTGCTCACGCACTGGATGACCAGCAGAAAAAGGAAATCGGCGCGTATATCAAGGAATACCTGATCGCCAATCCAGAGATCATGCTGGAAGTGCAGGATGCGCTTGAGCGCAAACAGTCTGAGGCACGCAACGCCAAGGCATCAGAGGCGGTTAGCAGCAACCAGAAAGCGCTTTTCGAATCGAAATTCGATATCAGCCTCGGCAACCCGAAGGGTGACGTGACGCTGGTCGAGTTCTTCGATTACAACTGCGGTTACTGCAAGCGCGCCATGAGCGACATGGACAACATCCTGAAGTCCGACAAGAACATTCGTGTCGTGCTCAAGGAATTCCCGATTCTCGGACCTGAGTCGCTGGCCGCCCACAAGGTTTCCAATGCCGTGAAGCTGGTGGCGCCGGAGAAGTACCCGGAATTCCAGCGCACGCTGCTTGGCAGCACCGGTCGCGCCAATGAAGACAGCGCCATGGAAGTCGCAACCTCGCTCGGTATCGATGAGGCCGCCATTCGCAAGTCGATGGAAGAAAGCCCCAATACCCCACAGGTTCAGGAAGCCTATTCGCTTGCCAACAACCTCGGCATTACCGGCACTCCATCCTACATCATCGGCACCGAGGCCGTATTCGGCGCCGTTGGCGCTGATCCACTGAAAGAGAAGATTGCCAATATGCGCACCTGCGGCAAGGCAACCTGCTCGTAACAGAGCAGCCTGCGCCTCGCGTCTTCAAGGTCTTCAATTCCCGTGCCGGTCACGGGAATTGCCACCAGCCCTGATCATCCCGCTGACAAGAAGTATTCCCTTGCAGACAGTTACGAGCGGTTATTCTGTGCCAAAACAGGAATCACGCTCACGCCGCGCAGTCGCACCGGCCTTGCCGTTTCAATCAAACAATCCACATCAAAATGCTCTTCATGACCAGAAGATTAAGGACAACCCGTGCTTTAAGGCGAACAGGGCTTTTCCTTGATCGCCTTAAAGTCTATAGGTGGCGCTGAATTTTTGACGGAACCGTACATGAGCAAGCTAGTCCTCGTCCTCAACGGCCCCAATCTGAACATGCTTGGGAAGCGGGAGCCGGGTATTTACGGCGGAAAAACCTTGAAAGATATTGAGCAGGATTGCCGCGAGGCAGGCCAGTCGCTCGGCTTTGAGGTGGATTGCCGCCAGTCCAATCATGAAGGTGTGCTGGTCGATTGGCTTCACGAAGCCGACGACCGCGCGATCGGCGTCGTCATCAATCCGGGTGCTTACGGGCATACGTCAATTGCGTTGCATGACGCCATTCGCGCTATTTCCGTGCCGGTACTGGAAGTGCACATTTCCAATATCCACGCCCGCGAGGAATTCCGCCACAAATCGATGATAGCGCCCGCCGCCAAAGGCATGGTTTGCGGCCTCGGCCCATACGGCTACATCATGGCGCTCAACGCACTGAAGAATATCACGCAATAAGAATAAACAAGAGAATAGGGTCTCGTTATGGCTGAAAAGAAAAACGGTATCGACAAGGAACTGATCCGCGATCTCGCGAACATTCTCAACGACACCGACCTGTCGGAAATCGAAATCGAGCAGGACGACCTGCGCATTCGCGTTTCGCGCTCCGCACCGGCAGCAACCGTTTACGCAGCGGCTCCTCCTGCTTATGCAGCACCGGCACCAGCTGCCCCAGCAGCACCGGCGCCGCTCGCAGCGCCAGCGGCATCTGCTGCCCCTGCCCGCAACCCGGCAAACACCGTTACTTCGCCTATGGTCGGCACGGTTTATCTGTCGCCAGCTCCAGGCGCCCGCGCATTCATCGAAGTTGGTGCCACCGTCAAGGAAGGCCAGACGCTTCTCATCGTTGAAGCCATGAAGACCATGAACCAGATCCCGGCTCCAAAGTCCGGCAAGGTCACGGAAATCATCGTCAACGACGCTCAGCCTGTGGAGTATGGTGAAGCCCTCGTGGTCATCGAATAAGGCGGATAAGCATGGTATCCAAGATCCTCATAGCAAACCGTGGCGAAATCGCGCTTCGTGTACTGCGCGCCGCCAAGGAACTCGGCATTCCAACCGTTGCCGTGCATTCCACGGCGGATGCGGATGCGATGCATGTGCGCCTTGCTGATGAAAGCGTTTGCATCGGCCCTCCTCCGTCGCGCGACAGCTACCTCAACATTCACCAGATTGTTGCGGCCTGCGAAATCACCGGCGCGGATGCCGTTCACCCCGGTTACGGCTTCCTGTCGGAAAATGCCAAGTTCGCAGACATTCTCGATGCGCATGGCATTACCTTCATCGGACCGACCGCTGACCATATCCGCATCATGGGTGACAAGATCACCGCCAAGCAGACAGCCCAGGAACTGGGCATTCCCGTCGTTCCCGGCTCTGATGGTGAAGTGAAGCCGGAAAACGCGATGGAAATCGCCAAGTCGATCGGCTTCCCGGTGCTTATCAAGGCAACGGCAGGCGGTGGCGGCCGTGGCATGAAGGTTGCCAAGACCGAGGCCGATCTGGACGAAGCCGTTTCCACGGCCCGCTCCGAGGCTCTGGCGGCATTCGGTAACGATGCTGTCTACATGGAAAAATACCTGGGCAAACCACGCCACATCGAAGTTCAGGTCTTCGGTGACGGTGAAGGCAATGCCGTGCATCTGGGTGAACGCGATTGCTCCTTGCAGCGCCGCCACCAGAAGGTCCTGGAAGAAGCAAACTCTCCTGCTTTGACCGTCGAGCAGCGGATGAGCATTGGCGAGATTTGCGCCGACGCCATGCGCAAGCTGAAATATCGTGGTGCAGGCACCATCGAGTTCCTTTACGAAAACGGCGAGTTCTACTTCATTGAAATGAACACCCGTCTGCAGGTGGAGCATCCGGTCACGGAAGCCATCACCGGCATGGACCTCGTGCAGGAGCAGATCCGCGTTGCTTCCGGTCAGGGCCTCTCGGTTACGCAGGCTGATATCAAGTTCAATGGCCATGCCATCGAATGCCGTATCAATGCTGAAGACCCACGCACCTTTGTACCATCTCCTGGTACGCTGACCTATTTCCACACTCCGGGCGGTCTTGGCGTTCGCGTCGATTCCGGCGCCTATCAGGGCTACAAGATCCCGCCTTATTACGACAGCATGATCGGCAAGCTGATTGTGCATGGTCGTAACCGTGAGGAATGCATTGCACGTCTGCGCCGCGCGCTCGACGAGTTCGTTGTGGATGGCATCAAGACCACCCTGCCCCTGTTCCAGGACCTCCTGCAGAACGAGGACATCTTGAAGGGTGACTACGACATTCACTGGCTGGAAAAATATCTGGCCGGTGACGCACACTAAAAATGGCTGGGCGACGCAGCAGAAACGCGGAAATAACACCCGAGATACTGCTGCGCGCATATTCCGTTGGCCTGTTTCCCATGGCCGATTCGGCTGATGACCCGGAGATTTTCTGGGTCGAGCCAGAAGTCAGAGGCATCATTCCTCTCGACGCTTTCCATGTTTCCAAAAGTCTTGCCAAAGCCATCAGGCGCAAACCGTTCGATATCCGCTTCGACACGGCGTTTGATTCCGTGGTTGGCGGTTGCGCGGCGGAAGCCTCCGACCGGCCCAGCACCTGGATCAATGCCACCATCCGCGCGCTTTACAGCGAGTTGAACATGATGGGTCACGCCCACAGTGTTGAGGCTTGGGAAGGCGATGAACTGGTTGGCGGACTTTACGGGGTGTCTCTAGGCTCGGCATTCTTCGGTGAAAGCATGTTTTCCCGACGTACCAACGCGTCGAAGATCTGCCTCGTCTATCTGGTCGAGCGGTTGCGGGAAAAGGGCTTCACCCTGCTCGATACGCAGTTCACGACCGAACATCTCATGACCTTCGGTGCCATCGACGTTCCCAAGGCAGATTATGCCAAGCTGCTGGAAAAGGCAGTCGACCGGCCGACGATTCGGTTTTAAGAACTCGCCTCTGAGCCCCTCACCTGCGGCGTGAGCTCTTCACGGACTATCACGACACCACCGAGATTTCAGCACAAAAAGCGCGTGCCGATAAAAGGCAGAGGCGCTTGCTCGTCATGTGTCGGTTTTGAAAAGTCTGAGGTTTTCCGAGGAGCGCGGCGGCTCTCTCAGTTGGTCTGCGATGGAGCGACGACTTCCGACTGCTGCTTGCAGCCCGTCAGCCACACGTCATAGATCGGATGTTCAACGGCATTGAGACCGGGGCTGTCTGCGAACATCCAGCCGGTAAAGATGCGGCGCACCTTACGATCGAGGGTGATTTCATCGACCTCGACAAACGAATCGATCTTCTGCGCTTCGGTTTCGTCGCGCGAATAACAGACCTTCGGTGTCACCTGCAGCGCGCCGAACTGTACGGTTTCATCGATATAAACATCAAAAGACGTGATGCGGCCGGTGATCTTGTCGATACCGGAGAAGACAGCAACCTTGTTGGAAATACGCTCCGCAACGGCATTGTTCACCACTGCGAGGGAAGGCAGGCATGCCAGTGCAATAACAGCCAGCACACGCAAAGAACCATCCCGCGTGAATTTCCTCATATCAAACCGTCCCTCAAGAATTGAAACCGCAAGCACGCCAAAGCAAACCTGCTTTCCAGCTATAGTGCGAATATGGCGAAAAGCGTGCAGCAGCCTGATTCAGTTGCCCGGTGTCCAGGCGTCGTAGTCGCCAGTCACGCGAGGACGTTCGCCAGGAACAGCAAGCGAGCCCTTCGGGCGATAAGCCTGCGACGTGCCTGTGAGGTTTGGCTGGTGTGCCTTCTGCCAGTCGCGTGGCTTGTAGTCTTCCTGCGAAGGAGGCACATCGGTGCGGTAGTGCATCCAGCCGTGCCAGCCTGGCGGAATTGCGGAAGCTTCTGCGTAGCCGTTGTAAACAACCCAACGACGCGGCATGCCCCAGGAGGTGGTGCCGCCTTCGTAGTAGATATTACCCAACTCGTCCTGCCCTACCTTCTTGCCGAAACGCCATGTGTGAAAGCGCGCTCCGATCGTCTGGCCATTCCACCAGGTGAAGATTTGAGTGATAAGAGTCTTCATATCCGTTCCTTCGGCTTGCCCATGCAAGCGCCTACGAAAGCGCAGCATGCTGGCATCAGCTTATGCCGCCATGCGGCGCGATTGTCCAGTATTTCCAATCATCACAATGTTATTTCAGCTTCATTCTGAAGCCGAAATGTCGCCGCTCGAAGCCAAGCCGTTCGTAAAAGCGATGCGCGTCCAGCCTGGCCACGTTCGAAACGAGCTGCACCGTGCCGATATCCAGCTTTCTTGCCTTGTCGATGCAGTAATCGACCATGATGGCGCCAATACCCTGCCCGCGCATGTCAGACCGCGTCTGCACGGCTTCCATGGCCATGGAAACCGATCCACGGCCGACCAGCTTGTTGAGAATGACCGTCTGGAACGTACCAACGATTTCGCCTTCCAACTCCACCACATAGAGGCTTTCATTGGGAGATGCGGCAATGGCATCAAAGGCCCTGCTGTAATCAGCAAGCGCCTCCGGGTCGGTCGTGTCGCCGTGCGAGCCAACCTCGTCAGCGGCGTAAATGGCGGCAAGCGCTGGAATATCACGCTCCTGCGCCTCGCGAATCGTCAGTTGTTCGGCCGAGATCTTCATCTGCGCAGGCTCTTTTCCATGACAATGCCCGGCAAACCGTCAACGCCGGCCATACGATCGATTTCATCGACCTCGACAAAACCAACACCTTGATAGAAGGCAATCGCGGGCTTGTTGTTGGGATCGACCTCTAGGCGCATGATTTCCGCGTCGGGAAAGCAGGTTTCCAGTTCGGCAAAAATGTCCCGGCCAACGCCCTGGCGCTGGAATTCCGGCGCAACATAAAGCTGATACAACAATGCCGTCTTGGTCATCTTGGTGGACATGGCAGCATATCCCATGCCGCCCAGACGCTTGCCGTCATCCGCAACCAGAAACTCCCCGCCCTTTTTCTCGATGCGCTCCTTGATGGCCTGTGGCGAATGCCAGCTGGCAATCATCTGCGTGACCTTGTCCTTACCGTAGAGCGGGTCATAGGTAGCGTGCCATGTCTGGGCCAGCAATGTGCGAACTTTCTCAATATCGCGCTCACTCGCGGTGCGAACGAAAAACATGATAAAATTCCTTTTTCTAAAAAAGAAAAGGCCGGGCACCTTTTCCGGTCCCGGCCCCATCTCTGTCAAAACGACCTTATTCTTCTATGCCCAGCTTGGCCTTGACCAGAGCCTGGACGGCCTGTGGGTTGGCCTTGCCGCCGGTAGACTTCATAACCTGACCAACAAACCAGCCGGCAAGGGTTGGCTTTGCCTTGACCTTCTCGACCTGATCCGGGTTGGCGGCGATGATTTCATCGACAGCCTTTTCGATGGCGCCGGTGTCTGTCACCTGCTTCATGCCACGGCTTTCAACGATCTCTGCCGGGTTGCCGCCTTCGTTCCAGACGATTTCGAACAGGTCCTTGGCGATCTTGCCGGAAATGGTTTCTGCCTTGATGAGGTCAATGATGCCACCGAGCTGATCGGCAGAAACAGGAGTCTCTTCAATGCCTTTGCTGGCTTTGTTCAAGGCGCCCAGCAAGTCGTTGATAACCCAGTTCGCAGCCAGCTTGGCATCGCGACCAGCCGCAACGGCTTCATAATAATCGGCAATTGCCTTTTCAGACGCCAGAATGGACGCGTCATAAACCGACAGGCCGAGTTCGCTGACAAAACGCTCTTTCTTGTCGTCAGGCAGTTCCGGCAGGTCAGCCTTCAGGCTTTCAATGAAAGCGTCATCGAATTCCAGCGGCAGCAGGTCTGGATCAGGGAAATAACGGTAGTCATGCGCATCTTCCTTGGAGCGCATCGAGCGGGTTTCGCCCTTGACCGGATCGAACAGGCGAGTTTCCTGATCGATCGAACCGCCATCTTCGAGAATGCCGATCTGACGACGGGCTTCGGATTCGATGGCCTGACCGATGAAACGGATGGAGTTGACGTTCTTGATTTCGCAACGTGTGCCAAACTCGCCGCCCGGCTTGCGCACGGAGACGTTGACGTCAGCGCGCATCGAGCCTTCGTCCATGTTACCATCGCAGGTGCCAAGGTAACGCACGATGGCGCGCAGCTTGGTCATGTAGGCCTTGGCTTCATCGGCGGAGCGCATGTCAGGCTTGGAGACGATTTCCATCAGGGCAACGCCCGAACGGTTAAGGTCAACAAACGACATTGTCGGGTGCTGGTCATGCATCGACTTGCCGGCATCCTGTTCCAGATGCAGACGCTCGATACCGATTTCAATATCTTCAAAATTGCCCTGACGGTCCGGTCCGAGCGAGATGATGATCTTGCCCTCGCCGACAATCGGGTCCTTGAACTGCGAAATCTGGTAGCCCTGCGGCAAATCCGGATAGAAATAGTTCTTGCGGTCAAAGATCGAACGCTTGTTGATCTGGGCCTTAAGGCCAAGACCTGTACGAACGGCCTGTGCGACACATTCCTGGTTAATGACCGGCAACATGCCTGGCATGGCAGCATCAACCAGCGACACGTTGGCGTTCGGCGCATTGCCGAACGACGTGGATGCGCCGGAGAACAGTTTCGAATTGGACAAAACCTGTGCGTGGACTTCCATTCCGATTACAATTTCCCAATCGCCGGTAGCACCGGGAATGAAGCGTTTCGGATCTGGTGTGCGCACATCTACAAGGGTCATATCAAGCTCGCGGGATACATTCTTTTCTGTTTGTGGGGTAAAACAAATGTGCTGCATGCGCAAGACTTGTCGCGCTGTTGAAGCCGGGACAAGTTGCCTTGTCACACAATTGGAAAATATATTGGGTATCGCACCATACTCTATCGGTTCCGTCAGCGTTTTGCGCCTCACACAGAGATCATCGCCATGAACAAAACTTCCCTCTTTTACGGATCACTCGCAGCCAGCCTCTTTTTTGCCGGCATGGCGCCTGCCCAGGATGCACCGGTCAAGGATCAGGTTGCCCTTATGACCGACGCCAAGGCACAGAAGCTGACGGGCATTGCCCGCAAGACCAAGGACGTCGATGCCCGCCCCGCAGTGGCGGGAGAGGTTATCGTCACCATCATCAAGGGTGAAGGTGTCGAAACCAAATCCAAACCGGCAGAAGCCGGTGACTGGGTTGTTCGCAACCGTTGCCCGGAAACCGGCAACGAGGAGATACTGGTCAAGGCCGCCAAGTTTCCACAGCGTTATGGCGAGGCGCAATCACCGGCCGATGCGCAGGGTTACAGCGCCTTCAAGCCGCTCGGCAGCGAGATGAACTATTTCATCGTGTCGGAGAAAACCGGCGCCTTTACCTTCACCGCGCCTTGGGGTGAAAGCATGGTTGCCAAGCCGGGCGATGCCATTGTGCAGGTGCCGTCAGACGAAAAGGACACCTACCGGATCGCCGCCAGCTCGTTCAAATGCACCTATGAGATCGTGTCGCCTGCCCCATAATTCGGGCGGCTGTGCAACACCTCAAAATCCGGGGCCGTAGGTATCCTTCGGCTCCTCGACCAACTGCTTGCTCAAGCCGATGGATTGCACGTCGCGGTCCAGCTTCGGCGCATAGGTCACGGTCAACCAGTTCACGCTGTAGCCATGCTTCTGGAAAAAAGCGATGGCCTGCTCGTTCTGGGCATGGCTTTCCACCCGCACCGATGTGAAGCCCTGCTCGATAATTTCCCGCTCGACATCGGCAAGCAGCAGTGCCCCCACGCCTTTGCGCTGATATTCCGGCCCGATCCAGAAATCGCTGATCTTGTCATCGAAGTGTTCGCGGGCCGCCCAGCCGACAATTTCGCCATCCAGTTCCGCGACCGTAATGCTCAGCCACGAGGACAGCGTGAAATTTTCAAAGGCAGATCGGGCGTTTTCACTGAGCGCTTTGGTAACGCCAATCGGCGCCATGGCCATTTCCCAGGCCCGCAACCCCAGGGCTGCAAGTGATGCCGCTTCGTCTTCCCGCGCATTGCGTATGCTGACCAAATGCTACCTCCGATCGTCCGGTTGCAGTAGACCATTCATTCCCGCATTTGACCAGTACAAGCTTTCGCCAAGCTCTTCATTCAACATGTATATTTGAGAGTTGTCTCATTTACCGCCGTGGCCGTGTTCTGTGGCCATGCGAACACAGCAACACGGATTGAAACAGGATGCGCACAACACGAGAATCACCTGGACTTGACCTTGGCGGCCCTGCTCGCTAACCAGAAAATGTAACGAAGGAGCCTTTATGTTCTCTCAATCGGAGTCCCGGTAACGGCCCTGCCCGCAAGTATCTTGCGCGCCGGGCCCAAATGAAACCGAGCCGGATGCTTTTGTGGCACCCGGGTGTGTTTTCATGCGTCCTTGAGGACGCCGACCGGATTTCCGAAAATGGACATTTCACGCGCCGAACAGCGCATCCTTCACCTGCTCGCGCAAGGCGGCAGAATAGAACTCGTTCGAGACGACAATCGCAAAATCGAAAAGCTGAGCCTTTACACCCGTGACGGCTGGGTTTTCAGCGGCCTCAACCTCGAGACCTTCCGCAAGCTGAAACACAAGCGGGCCATCGCGTCTGCCAGTGGCAAGCCCTATCGCATCACCACACGCGGGCTGGAACTGGTACGCGGTGAACTCGACAACAGGTAAATGGCTGTGCCGGGCAGTAGCATTGCTGCCCGGTGCATCTCCGCAGATTAGAGCACCTGTTCCAACCGCACCTTTTGCAGTTCCACTTTCATGCTGTCAGACCATTGCTGGCCCTGCCAGACGATACGAAAACCGCACCTTTCGTAAAGGCGGATTGCTGAGACGTTTTTGGCATGGGTGCTGATCGTCACTGTCCCGATGCCGGCTGCGCGCATCTTCTGCAGAAAATGCTCAACCAGTGCCCGACCGAAGCCACGCCCCTGCCATTCGGGGCCCACCCAAAGGTCAGAAATGTGGTTGGGCTCACCATCACGCGCACCCCAGCCGGCAATCTCACCGTCGATCTCGACCACTGCGATATCGCTGGTTGATGTAGCGGCAAATTGCGCAAATTCGCCCTGGACACGCTCAATGACTGATGGATCGAGATAGACATCCTCGAATGCATTGCTGGATTGCCATGCCCGAAAACCAACAAGGCCGACCGCTTCACGGTCAGCCTCGTTCATAGCGCGAATGTAAAAGGTGCTTACCACCACTTGGCAGGCGTGAACTTGCCTGCCGCCTGTTCAATGGCATGAGCTGTCTTGAACAGCGTTTCTTCCTCGAAAGGCTTGCCGATGAGCTGCAAACCAAGCGGCAGACCCTTGCCATCAAGACCGGCCGGAACCGAAAGACCCGGCAGGCCAGCCATGTTGACCGTAATGGTGAACACGTCCTGCAGGTACATCTTGACTGGATCCGATGCCAGTTCCTCATCACCAATGGCGAATGCAGACGACGGGGTGATTGGCGCCAGGATGGCATCAACACCTTCATGGAAGACGTTTTCGAAGTCACGCTTGATCAGCGTGCGAACCTTCTGCGCCTTCAGGTAATAGGCATCGTAATAACCGGCCGACAGCACATAGGTGCCAACCATGATACGACGCTGAACTTCCTTGCCGAAACCGGCAGCGCGGGAGTTCTGGTACATTTCGGCAATGTTGCCACCGTCAACGCGCAGGCCGTAACGAACGCCGTCATAACGAGCAAGGTTGGAAGAGGCTTCGGCAGGTGCGACGATATAATAGGCTGGCAGAGCGTATTTGGTGTGCGGCAGGGAGATGTTGACGATCTCGGCGCCCGCATCCTTCAGCCACTCGATACCCTGTGCCCAGAGCTTTTCGATTTCTTCCGGCATGCCATCGATGCGGTACTCCTTTGGAATACCGATCTTGAGGCCCTTCAGCGACTGGCCAATGGCCTTTTCATAGTCCGGCACCGGCAGATCAACCGACGTTGTATCCTTTGTGTCTACGCTTGCCATGGTCTTCAACAGGATGGCTGCGTCGCGCACGTCGCGGGCAATCGGACCGGCCTGATCGAGCGAGGATGCATAGGCTGCGATACCCCAGCGCGAGCAACGGCCGTAGGTTGGCTTGATGCCGACTGTGCCGGTGAAGGCAGCAGGCTGACGGATGGAGCCACCAGTATCGGTTGCGGTTGCACCGGCGCACAGATGTGCAGCAACGGCAGCGGCCGAACCACCGGACGAACCGCCGGGCACCAAGTTCTGGTCAGAACCATTGGCGCGCCATGGGTTGATGGCCGGACCGTAATAAGAGCTTTCGTTGGAAGAGCCCATTGCGAACTCGTCCATGTTCAGCTTGCCCAGCAGAACCGCACCGGCGTCCCACAGGTTCTGCGTGACTGTCGATTCGTACTTTGGCTTGAAGCCATCGAGAATGTGCGAGCAGGCCTGCGTGTGGATATCGCGCGTGGCGAACAGGTCCTTGACGCCAAGCGGAATACCTTCGAGCGCACCGCCCTTGCCGGCTGCCAACTTCTCATCAGACGCTTTTGCCATCTCACGTGCCTTTTCAGGCGTGGTGGCGACATAGGTGTTCAGCTTTTCATTGGCAGCATCAATAGCCGCAAGATAGGCGTCCGTCAGTTCGACGGCGGTAATGTCCTTCGCCTGCAGTTTCTCGCGTGCTTCGGCAATGGTGAGGCTGGTCAGTTCGGTCATATCGGCAACGGCTTTCGAATTTTAGAAAATCGGACTGGCAAATTCGGTTATCAAGTTCCTATCTGGCACTGGCATTTGCGAAACTGCGTCACGCGTTTCGCGCCAGTATATCCAAGGCTTACTCGACGACCTTTGGAACCATGAAGAAGTTCCGTTCGGACACCGGCGCATTGGCCACAATGTCTTCCGCCTTGTTGCCATCAGTCACGGCATCGGCACGCTTGCGCATCTCCATCGGCGTAACTGACGTCATTGGCTCAACGCCATCGACATTCACTTCCGAGAGCTGCTCCACAAAGCCAAGGATGCCATTCAGCTGGCCCAGCATCTGGTTTGCTTCGTCTTCGGTGACGGCAATACGGGCAAGTTGCGCAACGCGTTTTACGGTGGCGAGATCGACGGACATGTTTCTTCTCCGATGGAATATCCAGAGCCGGTAACCGCCCTTTCGGGAGCTGTGACCGGCCCTTTCGTGTTCTTGTGCTGTTTCCAGCAAAAACCGGCGGCCGGTTTTCCTGAAACTGCTTCACTTCGCTATAATGTTCATGCCCGTCATTCGCAACGGTAGAATATCAGAACGTGATGCTTGCCCCGGCTTTCGGCGTTTCAACCGTGGACTGGGCGCCTTCCATGCCAGCGACGAACTTTTCCGGTGTCTGATCGACAACCGGGAACGAGCCATAGTGGCAAGGCACGACATAACGGAAGTTGAAATAGCGCTGGCAGGCAAGCGCTGCAACCGCACCACCCATGGTGAAGCGGTCACCGATCGGCACCAGACCAACTTCAGGCTGGTGCAGCTCGTTGATCAGCGCCATGTCGGAGAAGATATCCGTGTCGCCCATGTGGTAGACAGTTGGACCGTCTTCGAAATGCAGCATCAGGCCGTTGGCATTGCCCAGTGCGTGCGAAACGCCGTCTTCGGTGATCTGTGCGGAAGAATGCAGTGCATTGGTGAAGGTGGCGGAAAAGCCGAACTTTTCGAACGCGACGGTACCGCCGGTGTTGCCGACTTCGATCTTTTCAACACCCTTGGTGCCAAGCCATGCACCGAGATCGGCATTGGCCAGAACCGTGGCACCCGTCTCCTGCGCCAAGCGCACCGTATCGCCAACATGGTCACCGTGACCGTGAGTCAAAAGGATATGGGTGATACCGCTTGCCACATCCTTGGCGTCTTGGCCGGTGAAGGATGGGTTACCCGTCAGGAACGGATCGATGAGAATTTTGGCATTTCCGGTTTCAAGACGGAAAGCGGAGTGACCAAGCCATGTCAGTTTCATCGTGTATCTCCTGATTTCAATTCAGATTTTCGTTTCTGTTACGGTAGAAAATGTCATATGTCAGCAACGATAAACACATCATGACAGGGCAGAACCATGGCGAACATTACCATTGAGGAACTGGCGCAGGTTCTGAAACCGGGCCAGGCCATTGCAGGTCTCGACCTTGGCACAAAGACCATAGGCCTTGCCATGTCGGATCTTTCACGACGGTTTGCCACCCCTCGCCCGGTGATCAAACGGGTAAAGTTTACGCAGGATGCGCAGGTTTTGCTGAATTTCGCGGCGAAGGAAAAAGTTCTGGCCTTTGTTATAGGCCTGCCGATGAACATGGACGGTTCTGCGGGACCACGTGTTCAGGCAACCCGCGCCTTCGTGCGCTCAATGGGTGAAAAAACCGACCTGCCCTTTGTCTATTGGGACGAGCGTCTTTCAACGGTTGCGGCAGAACGTGCGCTTTTGGAAATGGATGTTTCCCGTGCCAAGCGGGCCGAACGCATCGATTCGGCCGCCGCCAGCTTTATTCTTCAAGGCGCTCTGGACAGATTGTCGGCACTTGGCAGGACGATCTCGCTGCCATCTGAAGACTGAGCATTTCCCCGCCACCATTTGGCAATGGCCTTGCGCTTGCGAAAGCCCATGATCGCAAACACGATCAGGCTGTCGACCACGATGGCGCGTGCCACCAATGGCGGAATTGTCTCGGGCGGAATGCCGAGAATATTTCCATAGATATTGAACACCAACTCATGCGCTTCACGCGTCAGCATGAAGATGCCGAAGCTCATGTCGTAGTATGACAGACCGTACCAGCTACCCAGAAGCGTGATTGGCCCGGCCCACAAAATCAGAAACCACTTCATGCCGCCTGCTCCTGATTAAACACACCGTAAGGCAGACCGGACACGACGATCCATCTGGCGAAGGCCATTATACACAGGTTCACAGTCGGAGCATAAATGTCCAACGGCAAGAATGCAAAAAACGTCATCATGACGCACAAGGATATCCAACGGTACACGGCGGTTCCTCTGCATGCGCTCAACCGGCGCATGGTTAACAAATCATTAACGTAATGTGGACCTGCAGAATTGATGGCGCAAACACAACATGAAAACATGGTTAACGAGAGCCGTCCAACTGTGGAAAACTTTCCGTCCGCCAAAACAACAAAAACCCGTCGGATAAGTTCCGACGGGTTTGTATTTTGATTCACTTATATACCTTGATAGATAGGCGATCTCAGCCGTAAACGCCCCTCACCAGTCGCTTGACAGCGGTTTCGATTTTTTCCCAGTCTTTCGACGTCTTCATCGGCACGCCGGCAAACTGGCCGCTGGTGGCAGCGGAAATAACGATGTGCTGGATTGCCCCGAACAGGACGGCGTTCACGGCGGCGGTATCAACACCCTTGGGTGCAGCCAGCGATCCCTTCATGCGTTCCAGCCACTTGGCTAACGACTTGGCACGGGCTTCCGCCAGACGGGTCACCTGCGGGGAACTGTCAGACACTTCCCAGGCAACGATCTTGCAGACCAGCGGGTCTTCCCGCAACGCATCCATGAAATAAAGCGCCAGCTTTTCCATCAGGTCGCCATAGGTCAACAGAAACATGCCGCCAGTGTCTTCGGGAATGCGGTCCTTGACCCAAGAGCCCAGGTCTTCGCCAATCGCATCGACCAGACCTTCAAGCCCGCCAAAATAACGATAGATCAACTGCTTGTCGCAGCCAGCACGGCGCGCAACGGCGTTGATGCCGAAGCCCTGAAAGCCCTCCTCTGCCAGCAAAGCTTTTGCTGCATTGAAGATGATCTTTTCCGTCGCGGCGCGATCCTTGATGCGCGGGGCCGGTTTTGTTTCAAGTATCGATTCGAGCAAGGCGTCTAACTGTCTGTTGTTGTTGCCGGAAAACAGAAAAAAACTTTCAACGCGGTGCGCCGTTATCAGCGCGCTGCGTCATCAATCTGATTCATGCGACCTGTCTGTTGTCATGTTTTGTCGCCTGTCTTTGCCCATGGTGTGTTTCACCACCGGGAGACATGCTGTTAGCCGGATTACTGCATAGAATCGCGATTGGAAATTGTTTTCAGCAGAAAATCCGCACGATCCTCAACATTTGTTTTGGGAATCGTTACAACGCGATAGCCATAATCGCTGTAACTTTGAATCAAGGCTTCGTAACTGGCCACAGCATCGTCAAAACCATGCTGTCGTTCGCTGTCCGTCTGGTAGATTTCCCGCCATGGCGGAACGGCAAATACCGTCTCGTTATACCTGAATCTGCGGGCCGCCGTTTCAAACCACGGTTTTGGTTCGAGACCGGCATGGGCCGCGCCACTGATCTGATCGATAATACCGCGATCAAAAAACGTCACGCCGGGACGTTTGGCTGCCTCGATCATGAAATTGATGGAACGTGAAATCGTCAGATCGATGAAAGCCGACAGGTTTTGCCAAGGCAGCGCATCGCCGCCAATATAGAGTTGTTCCTTGACCAGTTGGCGGCCGGGCTCCTCGCAGGCGTCAAAACCGCGTTTTGCCAGTTCCGACAACAACGAGGACTTTCCGCCGCCAGAGCAGCCGGTCAGGATGATGAAACGCGCAGACTGCCCCTCAACCAGCGCAGGATCATAGATGTTCTCGATCAAGGCTGTCATGGGCAGTCGGCTTTATGAAACAGGCGGATAAAGAAGGTCGACGATGTATGAGGCGTCGAAGCGCGAATCCAGCATGCCATAGGTCGAGCGCCAGCCACCCGCCAGACGGGTTTCCAGGAAGGCATCGGCGATGCGCCCTGCCCCCAGTCGGCACAGTTCGGCAGCGGCTGCGGCCAGTGCCAACTGTTCGATCAGCAGGCGGGCAGCACCCTCATCACGCTCGCACAGCGCAATGGCGGCACGCAGAACTTCGGTGGTCTTCTTGCCAGATGGCCCAAGGTCACGTTCAAGAACGCTGAACACCAATTCGAACAGATCCTTGCCGCGTTCCAGCACCCGCAGGACATCCAGCGCCATGACGTTGCCGGAGCCTTCCCAGATGGCATTCACAGGGGCTTCACGGTAATGACGGGCAATTGGGCGCTCTTCGACGTAACCATTGCCACCCAGGCATTCCATGGATTCGTAGATCAAGGCAGGCGCGATCTTGCAGCACCAGTATTTGACGGCTGGCGTCATGACGCGCGCATAAGCGGCTTCGGCCGGATTGTTACGCGCATTGTCAAAGGCAGACGCCAGACGGAAAGACAGCGCCGTGGCAGCGGCCACATCCAGCGCCATATCGGCCAGAACACGGGTCATGATCGGCTGGCTGATCAGGTTTTTGCCAAACACCTGACGACCACGGGTATAATGCACCGCTTCCGCCAGCGAGGCGCGCATGATACCAGCCGATGCCAGCGCGCAATCAAGCCGTGTCAGCGTGACCATGTCGAGAATGGTGCGAATGCCGGTACCCGGATCACCCAGAATGTACCCGAAGGCATCGGTGAATTCGACTTCGGCCGACGCGTTGGAACGATTGCCGAGCTTGTCCTTCAGGCGCTGCAGGCGCAGTCCGTTGGACGAACCATCTTCGAGAATGCGCGGCACCAGGAAGCACCCCATGCCATCGCCCATCTGCGCCAGCATGACGAAACCATCACTCATCGGCGCTGACAGGAACCACTTGTGGCCGGACAGACGATAGATACCCTCGCCCACCCGTTCAGCACTGGTGCGGTTGGCACGCACATCGGTGCCACCCTGCTTTTCCGTCATGCCCATGCCGACGGTGACGGCAGTTTTCTGCATGGCCGGCTTGTTGGTCGAATCATATTTGCGCGACAGGATTTTCGGCGCCCACTCCTTCTGCACGCGTGGCGATGCCATGAGAGCGGCCACCGAGGCGCTGGTCATGGTCAACGGGCACAGATGGCCGGCTTCAAGCTGCGCTGTCAGATAAAACCGCGTGGCACGTGCCTTATGCTCGTTGCCGCGGGTATCGGGATTGGTTTCCCAGGCGCTGGAATGCAGGCCCGATGCCATGGAACGGCGCATCAACGCATGCCATGCCGGATGAAACTCAACCTGATCCAGGCGCTCGCCACGCGGACCATGGGTGCGCAACTGCGGCACGCCCTGATTTGCCATGCGGGCAAGTTCCTGCGCCTCAGGCGAGGTAACGTAGCGTCCAAGCTGGTCGAATTCGTCACGCAACGGGCGCGCCAGATCCGATGTCAGGTCAACGATAAGAGGGTCCGAGCGATAGGCATTGATTCCCGCCCATGGGGCAGGTTGATTCAATTCGGCGAGCGCTTCTTCTGTCCGGGAATTCTGAGTCATGAATTGCTTCTAGCTGAGTTTTTTCCAAATTGCATGGGGGTCATATTGGATAATGCCACCCATCAGAAGCTGTCGTGGCAATTCCATTCCCCCATGTGCAACTTTCTCTGCCTTGCAACCAGCCTTACAAAATACCGAAGACATTTCCGGCAAGGCCAAGCGACAGCACCATCAGAAATACCGAGGCAATGCAGCGTACCAGCCGTGGCGAATGTTCGCTGGCGCCGCGTATCAAGAAGGAACCGGCCGACAACCAAACGAGTGCCACACAGATGATCAGCATGGAAAACATGGCGATATAGGGCAAAAGTTCCGCGACCGACCCCTGCGGCATTAAAACGAGTGCGATGATGATTGCCTTGGGGTTAAGGCATGTGGTGATGAAAACGCGGCGCACGGTGATGGCATGTGCGGTGGATGTCGACTGTGGCAATGTCCACAGGCGAATCGCCAGAAACGATACCCAGACCGCCGAACACAGCTTGATTGCCTGTGAAATGGCGGTGTGCGTGGCCAGAAACTCCGATACCAGCATGGTCAGGGGCACGACAACCAGCAGATAACCGCAGATTTCGCCCAGCATCAAAGGCAAGGATGCGCGCACCCCTCGCCCGGCGCCGGACAAGGCAAGAAGCGTATTTGTCGGGCCCGGTGTCAGCAACAGCGCAAGAATGGCAAATGCAAAGGCGGAATAGGACTGCATATCTATCGTTTCCAATTTACCCTGAACGGCCGTATTGACCGCTCAACCTGTACCGACACTGCCCATTTATCACGGTTCACGCCTTGATATAAAGCAAGTGGGGGAAACATCACCACGTTTTCACATTCATCCACCATCGGACGCTTGCCCCACGCCGATGCGTTCTCTATAGAGCGCAGGACCGAATTCCGCGGCACTCCACAGGCGTGTTCACAGCGAATGGGAGCGCACGGATACAGCATTCGGGCGTTCCGGGCATTTTCAAGGGAAGATGCGGCGCCCGTCAGGAGGCACACCGCATGGTCTTCTTCCCCCACCGCCATCTGCTTGGCATCAAGGGCCTTTCCCATCAGGATATCACCACTCTTCTCGACAAGGCCGATGAGGCTGTCAAAATCAGCCGTCAGCGCGAGAAAAAGACCACCACTCTGCGTGGTCTGACGCAGATCAACCTGTTCTTCGAAGCATCCACCCGCACACAGTCTTCTTTTGAACTGGCCGGAAAACGTCTGGGCGCGGATGTGATGAACATGTCGGTTGGCAACTCCTCCGTCAAAAAGGGTGAGACGCTGATCGATACGGCCATGACATTGAACGCCATGCGGCCGGACGTACTGGTGGTGCGCCACTCGTCGGCTGGTGCCGCCGCACTTCTCGCGCAAAAAGTGGCCTGCTCAGTGGTGAACGCCGGCGATGGCCAGCATGAACACCCGACTCAGGCACTTCTTGATGCACTGACGATCCGTCGCGCCAAGGGCCGTCTATCCGGCATTACGGTTGCGATTTGCGGTGACGTGCTGCATTCGCGCGTTGCCCGCTCCAACATCATTCTTCTCAATCAGATGGGTGCAAGGGTACGTGTGGTTGCACCGCCAACGCTTTTGCCATCCGGCATCGCCGACATGAGCGTGGAAGTGTACCACTCCATGGCGGAGGGTCTGAAAGGCGCCGACGTGGTGATGATGCTGCGTTTGCAGCGTGAGCGCATGGCCGGTTCCTTCGTGCCTTCGGTGCGCGAATATTTCCACTATTACGGACTGGATGCCGAAAAGCTGAAAGCCGCCAAGGAAGACGCGCTGGTCATGCACCCCGGCCCGATGAACCGTGGTGTCGAAATTGCCTCCGAAGTGGCCGATGGCCCACAGAGCGTGATCGAAAGCCAGGTGGAAATGGGCGTTGCCGTGCGCATGGCCGTCATGGAAACCCTGCTTCTTTCGCAAAATCAGGGAGAACGCGCATGAGCGTCGCAACCGTTCTCAAGAACGCCCGTATCATCGACCCGTCCCGCAATATCGATGAAACCGGCACGATCATCATCGACGCCGATGGCACGATCCTCGCCGCTGGCAAGGATGCGCAAAACCAGGGCACGCCTGAAGGTGCCACCGTCCGTGACGCCAAGGGTCTGCTTGCCGTTCCCGGTCTGGTCGATGCCCGCGTGTTTATTGGCGAACCCGGTGCAGAACACCGCGAAACCATCGAATCCGCTTCGCGTGCAGCGGCCGCCGGTGGCGTGACATCCTTCATCATGATGCCGGACACCGATCCTGTCATTGACGATATCGCGCTGGTCGAGTTCGTCAAAAAGATGGTGCGTGACAAGGCCATCGTGAACGTGCACCCGGCAGCGGCCCTGACAAAGGGGTTGAAGGGTGAGGAAATGACTGAGTTCGGCCTGTTGCAGGAAGCCGGTGCGGTTGCTTTCACCAATGGTCGCCACGCGCTGTCCGACACGCTGGTGTTACGCCGTGCCATGACCTATGCCCGTGAATTGGGCGCGGTGATCGCCCTTGAAACCCGCGACAAATATATCGGCAGTGGCGACATGAATGAGGGGCTTTTTGCAAGCTGGCTCGGCCTGTCCGGCGTGCCGAAAGAAGCCGAGATCATTCCGCTGGAGCGTGACCTGCGCATTGCCGGTCTGACCCGCGCCAACTACCACGCAGCCAAGATTTCCGTGCCGGAATCGGCAGAAGCGATCAAGGTTGCCAAGTCCCGTGGCGTCAAAGCCACCAGCGGCATTTCCATCAACCACCTGACACTCAACGAAAACGACATTGGCGAATACCGCACCTTCTTCAAGCTGCAGCCGCCATTGCGCGCCGAAGATGATCGCATGGCCATGGTTGAAGCGCTGAAGGATGGCACGATCGACATCATCGTGTCCTCGCATGACCCGCAGGACGTTGACACCAAGCGCCTGCCGTTTGGTGATGCGGCAAGCGGTGCCGTAGGTCTGGAGACCATGCTGGCGGCAGCACTTCGTCTGCACCACAGCGGCCATGTGCCATTGATGCGCCTGATCGATGCGCTGTCGACCCGTCCGGCACAGATTTTTGGTCTGGATGCCGGCACGCTCAAGCCGGGTGCCAAGGCGGATATCACGCTGATCGATCTCGACGAGCCATGGCTGGTTTCAAGGGACGCCCTGGTGTCGAAATCCAAAAACACACCGTTTGAAGATGCGCGGTTCAGCGGCCGGGCAGTTTCGACCTATGTGGCAGGCAGGCTGGTTTACAGCGCGTAGAGCACGGGCGTCTTTAAAGACACTACACAACAATGCTCTATATATAGAATGACGCATCGGCTTTCCGGAAATTGGGTCCGGTTCTCTAGCCGATGCGCATAAGGGGGACTGAATGAGTGAACTCATGACATTGCAAACGGCGCCTGCCCTTCTGGCGGCGGCTGCACTTCTCGGCTACCTGCTCGGTTCCATTCCGTTTGGCCTGCTTTTGACGCGCATGGCCGGATTGGGCGATGTGCGCAAGATCGGTTCCGGTAATATCGGCGCGACCAATGTTCTGCGCACCGGCAACAAGAAGCTGGCTGCCGCAACACTGTTGGGCGATGCGCTGAAAGGCACGGTTGCTGTGCTTCTCGCAGCCAAGCTCTGGGGTTATGAAGCCTCGCTGGTTGCTGGCTTTTTTGCCTTTATCGGTCACCTGTTCCCGGTTTGGCTGGGCTTCAAGGGCGGCAAGGGTGTTGCCACCTATATCGGCGTATTGCTGGGTGCTGACTGGCGCATTATGCTTGCCTTTGCACTGATATGGCTGCTGTGCGCCTTCACCACGCGTTATTCCTCGCTTTCCGCCTTGGTTGCAATGCTTGTCATTCCGGTTGCATTGTGGATACTGGGCCCGGAAAAGACGGCCCTGCTGGTGTCGTTGCTGAGCATCATTTCCTGGTGGAAACACCGCGAAAACATTGCCAGACTGATTGCCGGCACGGAAAGCAAGATAGGGAAAAAGGGCTGACAGCATGTGCGGCCCTAAGCGGGGGCGCGAAATGCCGGATGACGGTGCAAGACCGAGCGGCATGCCGCTTTCCGAAAAACAGAAAATTGCATGGCTGAGGCTTATCCGCAGCGAAAATATCGGCCCTGCAACCTTCCGCCAGTTGATCAATCATTTTGGCAGCGCCGAAAAGGCACTGGATGCCCTGCCCGATCTGTCGCGGCGGGGCGGCTCCACCCGTAACCTTCATATTACCACCTTGAACGAAGCTGAGCGCGAACTTGAAATCGCCCAGCGTTTTGGCGCGCGCTTCGTCGGCATTGGTGAGGCGGACTATCCGCCAGCCCTCAAGGAAATTGATGCTGCGCCGCCGCTGATTGCCATGAGAGGTGACGGCCGCACTGCAACTCGCCCCAGTATTGGCATTGTCGGTTCGCGCAACGCATCGATCAACGGTGTCAAATTTGCCGCGATGATGGCGCGCGATTGCGGGCGTGAAGGCTATACGATCGCATCCGGTCTGGCGCGCGGCATTGATGCGGCCGCTCACCGTGCCAGCCTTTCCACCGGCACAGTCGCCATGCTGGCCGGCGGACTGGACCGCCCCTATCCACCGGAAAACTTTTCGCTGCTGGATGAGATATATGCCAATGGCGGCGTGACCATCAGTGAAATGCCGTTTGGCTGGGAGCCACGTGCCCGCGACTTTCCACGCCGCAACCGATTGATTGCCGGTGTTTCGCTGGGCGTGATCATTGTCGAGGCGGCGCAGCGTTCCGGTTCTCTGATCACGGCCCGACTGGCTGGCGATTTCGGACGGCTGGTATTTGCGGTTCCCGGCTCACCGCTCGACACGCGCTGTCAGGGAACCAACGGCCTTATCAAGGACGGTGCGACGCTGATTACCGAAGCAAAAGACGTGCTGGATGCGATCTCGCCTCTGGTCGCGCCCGATCTGCCGCTGTTCAGCAACATCAGTGAACCGGCCCGACACCGCGACATAAGCGAGCCGCGCGACGATGACCGTTCGCTGGTTGCCAATGCGCTCGGCCCCTCGCCGGTCGAGATGGATGACATTATTCGCCACACAGGGCTGACGGCATCGGCCATCATGCTTGTGCTGTTGGAACTGGACATTGCCGGGCGCATCCAGCGCCATGCCGGGGGCAAGATATCGCTGATTTCCAATGGATGAAAACGGGCAAAAAACCATCTTCGATTGTAAAACGGCACCGGAATACCCACTCATACAATTTGTTTTACAGGACAGAAAATTGCGTTTCCCCCTTGACCCGGAGCAATTCCCTGTCCATGTCGAAAGACTTGAGAGCCGTGTGTCGGCAAAGGGCGCGGCAGGAATTATTGGCGGAACCTTGTCCAGAGAAACAATAATATGAATGTCGTCGTCGTAGAATCTCCGGCCAAGGCCAAGACGATCAACAAGTATCTCGGCCCAGGCTACAAGGTTCTTGCATCCTTCGGACACGTGCGGGACTTGCCAGCCAAGGATGGCTCAGTGCTGCCCGACCAGGACTTTGAAATGTCTTGGGAGGTCGATAGCGCGTCGCAAAAACGCATGAAAGATATCGCCGATGCCGTGAAGGCATCCGATGGCCTTATTCTGGCAACCGACCCTGATCGCGAAGGGGAAGCCATTTCCTGGCACGTGCTGGACCTGCTCAAGAAAAAGCGGGTGCTGGGTGACAAGCCGGTCAAGCGTGTGGTGTTCAACGCCATCACCAAGAAGGCCGTGCTGGATGCCATGGCGCAGCCACGCGATCTCGATATTCCCTTGGTGGACGCGTATCTCGCCCGCCGCGCACTTGATTATCTCGTTGGCTTCAATCTTTCCCCCGTTCTGTGGCGCAAGTTGCCGGGCGCCCGTTCGGCCGGCCGCGTTCAGTCAGTGGCCTTGCGCCTGGTCTGCGACCGCGAATCGGAAATCGAACGTTTCGTTTCCGAAGAGTACTGGAACCTTTCAGCGCTGTTGAAGACGCCGCGCGGTGACGAATTCGAAGCAAAGCTGGTGGCTGCCGATGGCAAGCGCCTGCAGGCCCGTGGCATCAAGACCGGCGATGACGCCAACCGCTTGAAAGCCCTTCTCGAAGGCGCGTCCTATGTCGTGGACAGCGTTGAGGCGAAGCCGGTCAAGCGCAATCCGGGCCCTCCCTTCACCACCTCTACCCTGCAGCAGGCCGCGTCGTCGCGTATGGGCTTTTCCGCCTCCCGCACCATGCAGGTGGCTCAGAAGCTTTACGAAGGTATCGACATTGGCGGCGAAACTGCCGGTCTGATTACCTATATGCGTACCGACGGTGTGCAGATGGCACCCGAAGCGATTGACGCTGCACGCAGTTCGATCGGCGAGCAGTTTGGTGCGCGTTATGTGCCGGACAAGGCGCGGTTCTATTCCACGAAGGCCAAGAACGCTCAGGAAGCGCACGAAGCCATTCGCCCGACAGATTTCAACCGCACGCCGGATCAGGTTAAGCGTTTTCTTGATCCTGATCAGTTCCGTTTGTACGATCTGGTCTGGAAGCGTGCGATCGCCAGCCAGATGGCGTCGGCTGAAATTGAACGTACCACCGTTGAAATTATTGCCACCAACAATGGCGAACAGGCTGGTTTGCGCGCAGTCGGCTCGGTCATACGTTTCGACGGCTTTATTGCCGCCTATACCGACCAGAAAGAAGATGGCGAACAGAGTGACGACGGTGACGATGAAGGCCGTCTGCCACAGATCAATGCGCGCGAGAACCTCGCCAAGCAGAAGATCAATGCCAGCCAGCACTTCACCGAACCGCCACCGCGTTATTCGGAAGCATCGCTGATCAAGAAGATGGAAGAGCTCGGTATCGGCCGTCCTTCCACCTATGCCGCGACGCTGAAAACGCTTGGTGACCGCGAATATATCGTCATCGACAAGCGCAAGCTCATTCCACATTCGCGTGGACGTCTGGTGACGGCATTCCTCGAAAGCTTCTTCACCAAATATGTGGAGTACGACTTCACCGCAGATCTGGAAGAAAAGCTCGACCGGATTTCCGCCGGCGAACTGGACTGGAAGCAGGTTCTTCGTGATTTCTGGAAGGACTTCTTTGCACAGATTGAAGACACCAAGGAACTGCGCGTTACCAACGTGCTGGATGCCCTGAACGAAGTTCTGGCGCCGCTGGTGTTTCCAAAGCGCGAAGACGGTTCCGATCCGCGCATTTGCCAGGTTTGCGGCACAGGCAACCTGTCTCTCAAGCTCGGCAAATACGGCGCGTTTGTTGGTTGCTCCAACTATCCGGAATGCAATTTTACCCGGCAGTTGAACTCGGAAGGCGCGGAAGCAGATGCGGCCGCTCTCAACGAACCAAAAGCATTGGGTGCTGATCCGCATACTGGCGAAGAGCTGACACTGCGCTCGGGTCGTTTCGGACCGTACATACAGCGTGGCGAAGGCAAGGATGCCAAGCGTTCATCCCTGCCCAAGGGCTGGAAACCGGAAGAGATCGATCACGAAAAAGCACTGGCACTGATCAATCTGCCACGCGATGTCGGCCAGCATCCCGAAACCGGCAAGATGATTTCTGCCGGCATCGGTCGTTATGGTCCGTTCCTGCTGCATGATGGTGGTTATGCCAATCTTGAAAGCGTCGAAGACGTATTTTCGATTGGTCTGAACCGTGCCGTGACCGTGATTGCCGAAAAGAAGGCTGCACCGGGACGTGGCCGTGGCTCGACGCCGGCTGCGCTGAAAACCCTGGGTGACCATCCGGATGGCGGCGCGATTACCGTACGTGACGGCCGTTTTGGTCCTTACGTCAACTGGGGCAAGGTCAACGCCACCATTCCGAAGGCGCAGGCCCCTGACAGTGTGACGATGGAAGAAGCCCTGGTGCTGATTGCCGAGCGCATTGCCAAGACCGGCACCGGTGGCAAGCCGGTAAAGGCAAAAAAGGCAACGTCGAAGGCCGCATCGGCTGATGGTGAGACCACGGCAAAGGCCAAGCCGAAGGCGGCAGCGAAAAGCAAGACAGCTGCCAAGCCCAAGACCGCAGCGAAGAAGGCTGCACCGAAAGCAAAGAAGGCGGAATCGTGAGCAAATCCCCACGCAAGACAACCGGCTCCTCCAACGATGGGTTCGGAAGAACAGGGCGTGGAAAACGGGTGAGCGAAAGCGAAAACATTGTGCACGGCCAGGTACCGCCGCGCGACGTGCTGCTGCGTTTTATTGCCGACCATCCCGAACAGGCATCGAAGCGCGAAATCGCCAAGGCTTTTGGCCTGAAAGGTGAAACCCGTGTCGAACTGAAAGCCCTGCTGAAGGAGCTTGAAGTCGACGGCATGGTGCAGAAAAACCGTAAGTCGCTGGTACGGCCGGGTGCGTTGCCGCCCGTCACCGTTCTCGACATTACCACCCGCGACAAGGATGGCGAACTGATTGCGCGGCCGGCCGAGTGGCTGGACGAACAGGGCGTTGCCCCCGCCGTTCTGATCCGCCAGTCATCGCAGGACCGTGGCAAGAAGGCGCCGACAGCCGGTCTGAACGACCGCGTGCTGGCCAAGATTTTCCCCGCCAAGGATCGTGGTGGCCCTGCCTATACGGCCCGCATCATTAAAATTCTTGACCGCCGTCAGGGTGCGCTGCTTGGCGTTTTCAAAGCCACCCCCGGTGGCGGTGGACGCCTGATGCCGATCGAGCGCCGTGGCGATGAAATGGTCATCGACCCGGAAGGTGTCGGCACCGCGCAGGACGGCGATCTGATAGAAGTCGAAGTTGGCCGCAACAGCGGTCGCTATGGCCTGACACGCGCCAAAGTACTGTCGGTCGTCGGTTCCGTTGCCTCTGAAAAGGCGATCTCGATGATCGCCATCTATGCCCATGGTATCCCGCACATATTCCCGCAAGGTGTGATGGACGAGGCCGATGAGGCCAAGGCTGCGACAATGACGCACCGTGAGGACTGGCGCGACCTGCCGCTGATCACTATCGATCCGGCCGACGCGAAGGACCATGACGATGCGGTTTATGCCGAGCCTGATACATCGCCTGACAATCCCGACGGCGTGATCGTGACCGTGGCGATTGCCGATGTCTCCTGGTATGTCCGGACCGGCTCGCAGCTGGACAGGGAAGCGCTGAAACGCGGCAACTCCGTCTATTTCCCTGACCGTGTCGTACCGATGCTGCCGGAGCGTATTTCGAATGATCTCTGCTCGCTGAAGGAAGGCGTCGACCGCCCTGCCCTTGCAGTGCGCATGACCTTCTCCAAGGAAGGCCGCAAGGCTGGCCATACCTTCCACCGCATCATGATGAAGAGTGCGGCGAAACTCTCCTACCAGCAGGCGCAGGCCGCCATCGATGGCAAGCCTGATGACAAGACCGGCCCGCTGCTGGAGCCGATCCTCAGGCCACTGTGGCATGCCTATGAGATCATGAAGCGCGGGCGCGATCGTCGCCAGCCGCTGGAACTCGACATGCCGGAACGCAAGATCCTGTTGCGCCCCAATGGCACCGTGGACAAGGTCATCATTCCAGAGCGGCTGGATGCCCACAAGCTGATTGAAGAAATGATGATTCAGGCCAATGTGGCCGCCGCTGAGACGCTGGAAAAGAAAAAGCAGCCGCTGGTCTACCGTGTTCACGACACGCCATCGCTTGCCAAACAGGAAACGCTGCGCGAGTTCCTCAACACCCTTGGCATTTCCATGACCAAGGGTGGTGCCATGCGTGCCAACTCATTCAACGGTATTCTGGAGCGTGCCCTCGGCACGCCACACCAGATCATGGTCAATGAAATGGTGCTGCGCTCGCAGAGCCAGGCAATCTACAGCCCTGACAATATCGGCCACTTTGGCCTGAACCTGATGAAGTATGCCCACTTCACATCGCCGATCCGCCGATATGCCGACTTGATCGTGCACCGTGCGCTGGTCGGTTCGCTTGGCTTTGGTGAAGGCGGCATCACGCCAACCGAAGAAGGCATGCTGGACGATATTGCGGCCGAAATCTCGACATTCGAGCGCCGCGCCATGGCCGCCGAACGGGATACGATCAACCGCTTGATTGCCCACCACCTCTCAGAGCGGGTCGGCGAAGAATTTGAAGGTCGAATCTCCGGCGTCACAAAAGCGGGACTTTTTGTCGCGCTACCTGACTATGGTGCAGACGGCTTCATACCCATATCTACACTTGGCACGGACTATTTCATCTATGACGAGGCGCATCAGGCTCTGACAGGTGAAAAGACCGGGCTTGGCTATCAGCTTGGCGACACTGTTCAGGTTCGCCTCGCTGAAGCTGTGCCTCTGGCCGGTGCGCTTCGGTTTGAAATATTGAGTGAAGGTCGCAAAATGCCAACTGCTACGCGGTCCTTCCACAAGGCGGGTCGCAAGACCTCAAGGGTATCGGCAAAACCGGGTACACGACCACCAAGACGGCGCAGATAACACAGGCGGATAAGAGCCGCCAGAAAAAGGAAGCAGTCATGAGTGCAGATAACAGCCATGATACCGTGACTTTTGGCGACTCGACAAACGACCGTCCCACAGGACGTTCCATCATGCGCGGTATTCGCGGCACCTGCCCGGCCTGTGGCAGCGGCAAGCTTTTCCGTGCTTGGCTGAAGCCTGTGCATGAATGTGCAGCCTGTGGCGAAGAAATGCACCACGAGCGGTCTGACGACCTGCCGCCCTATATTTCCATCGTGATTCTCGGCCACATTGCCGTTGGTGGTTTCATGATGACCGACATGATCATGGCGGTGGAGATGTGGGTACACTTCGCCATCTGGGTGCCGATCACCATTCTGGCCGCACTCGTGACGCTGCAACCGATCAAGGGCGGTGTCATCGGCCTGCAATGGGCGCTGAAAATGCATGGTTTCGGACGAGAGCCGGACAAGGTGCAAATCGACGGTTCATCGTTCTAAACAATGTCACCGGACAGGGGTGTAACGCTTCCGGAGCAACGTTTCGCGGCAACACGGCCGCGCGACGCCGCATCGATCATCCTGATAGACCGCAGCAGCGGTACCCCTAAAATCCTGATGGGCAAACGTGGAGCCGGACATGTTTTCATGCCCGGCGTTTATGTTTTTCCCGGCGGTCGGCGCGACCGTTACGACCACACCCTGCCCTTTACCGGCGATCTTGACCCTATGGTGCATTCAGGACTGCGCAAACGCGTCACACGGCCACTGGGCGCCGGTGGCGCACGGGCGCTCGCGCTGGCAGCACTGCGCGAATTGCATGAGGAAACCGGGCTGCGCGCCAGTTCATCCACAACTCATGTGCCGGATCTTTCACGCCTGCGATTTGTGGCACGCGCCATAACGCCACCTGGCCATATCAGGCGCTATGACACACGTTTCTTCTGCGCGTTTACCAATGAAGCCGGTGTAGATCCCGGTGCGTTACACGATACGGATGAACTTGTTGACGTGTCATGGCTTGACACGGACGCACTTTGCAGTCTGAACATGGCGCAAATTACGCGCAGCATTCTCGAAGATGTCACAAAGCTCATGATAGTTGATCCAGCGCTATCCTTTGAAAACGCGGTACCGTTTTATTTCATGCGTCACGGACTTGCCGTCCGCGAGCACCTTTGAAGGTCTATATGACAAAGCCTGAAACCTGCGGTACCTATCCCACCGACAAAATTCACTGGCCTTCGCTGTTTGCGGCAATTGCCGCGATCAGCGCCGTTGGCGTGGCAATAGGGCTTGGCCTGCCGTTGCTGAGCATGATTCTCGAAAAGCGCGGCATATCGTCGACGATGATTGGGGTGAACTCTGCGATGGCTGGTGTAGCCTCGATGCTCGCCGCGCCGCTGACGTCAAGACTGGCGCATGATTGCGGTGTGGCGCGCACGATGATTATTGCCGTGTTCATCTCGGCCATCAGCGCGCTCGGCTTTTATTTCGCTGACGCCTTCTGGATGTGGTTTCCGCTGCGCATCGTCTTCCATGGCGCGACGACCACGCTTTTCATTCTCTCCGAATTCTGGATCAATGCCACCGCCCCTCCCTCAAAGCGCGGCATGGTGCTTGGCATGTATGCTACCGGCCTTGCCGTTGGTTTTGCGGCCGGCCCTCTGCTGTTTTCGCTGGTTGGCAGTGATGGCATCACGCCGTTTGTGACAGGCGCAGGTGTAATCCTGCTGGCGGTGATTCCCATCTTCCTCGCCCGCAAGGAAAGCCCGCGGCTCGACGAAAAGCCGAATCATCACTTCGCCCGCTATATCTGGCTGGTGCCAATGGCTTCGGCTGCCGCCTTTGTGTTCGGATCGGTGCAGGCCGGCGGCCTTTCGCTGTTTCCGATCTATGCGACGCGCGAAGGTTTTAACGAATCGCAGGCAGCCCTGCTGCTGACGGTGATGGGTGTGGGCAACATGGCCTTCCAGATCCCGATCGGCCTGCTCTCCGATCGCCTCAAAGACCGGCGTCTGCTGCTGGGTTTGATGGCGCTTTTAGGCTTTGTCGGCACGCTGACCCTGCCATTTCTGGTGCAAAGCTGGGCTTTGCTGGCCTCCATGCTGCTTTTGTGGGGCGGCTGCGTCTCTGGCATGTACACGGTGGGCCTGACGCATCTGGGCTCACGTCTGACCGGCTCTGACCTTGTTTCAGCCAATGCGGCCTTCATTTTCTGTTATGCGATTGGCACGATCAGCGGTCCACAGATCGTTGGCGTGTCGATGGATTTGAACGGAACCAATGGTTTTGCTTGGGCTCTCGCCGCATTTTTCGCGTTTTATGTGGTTCTTTCCATTGCACGTTTGGTTTTGAAGTCAAAACAGGCTTGACTTTTTGGGCGCGATCCGTAGTTTCGCGCCAGATTTAGCCGGGATCGAACAGGTCAGCGGCTCACTATTTTGTTAAAGGCAGGACGACCATGGCGAAAGCTACAACAATCAAGATCAAGCTGCTGTCGACAGCCGACACCGGTACTTTCTACGTCACCACCAAGAACAGCCGTACGTTCACGGACAAGATGACGAAGACAAAGTACGATCCAGTCGTACGCAAGCACGTTGAATTCAAGGAAACGAAGATCAAGTAATCTTCTCCTGGAATTTGCAGTTTTCAAAAAGCGCGCTTTCATCCGAAAGTGCGCTTTTTGCATTCAGGCCCCTCGCCTGTTTTCTTTGGTGCAGCATGACAGCACAAGCCGTCATTTAGGGCGCCGTATCGTCATGGCGAACATGCTGTCGCTGGCGACGGTGCGACGCGGCCCCTTTTTCTACTCCACGACAGATATCACAGACATTGTGCCTACGGCGCGCAAGCGCGCACAGGCAGACAGATGTGACAATGCGACCAGATGGATCGACCGTTATTGTTAGATAAGTTTTGCGAGAGAAATGGGGGTCGGTCGGAGTTGCAGACGGTACGAGGAACCGTTTAGTGCACTCCAACCGACCGACCCCACGACCCAGGAGATGCGGCGGACCTGAGCATCATGGGGTATCTTACCAGGCTGGATACTACGGCCAATAGACCAAGTAAAAACCAACCCTGAAACACCATAGACAAGTAACTTGCGGTTATTTCTGTCTCTGTGCTTGCGCACAATTCACGAAAGTTATGCCGTTGAACCAAACGTCGCGCAAACGATGAAAAAAATCAACAACTTCTTAAAGCAAGGCCATTTTGAAATGCAAATATGGTTAAATATGACCATAAGCGGCACAGTATTTATTCAAGTGAACATAGCACTTACATAAATAAAGTAAAATACACCCAAGTAAAAATTCCTGATTTCCTAAAGAGCGATAGTCTTGACTTGAAGAGCCGCGCGATCTGGCGAAAATGGTGAGAGCATCATCAAAAATCTGTGATGAAATATATCAATGATTAGGCAGAGGAAATATTCCAACTGCCGCTACGTTACGTGACAAATTGACAAATCGCAAAAAAAGAGCGCGAAAATACAGGCACGAAACTATGCCTGATCGCTCAAAGATTGGGCCATGTTATCCACAAGCCAAATGATCGCAATACCTGAATTCTGAGGGCCGATAATTCGGGAATTCGAATACACACGGCTACCGCCCCTCTAAAGAGGCTCGAAAGGCGTGGCACTTAACGTTGGACTATTTTGGGGATGTGATGTCGCGGCCGGCCGTCAGGCGGCTGCGGCCACAACGCGGTTACGCCCTGCCCGCTTGGCATCATAGAGCGCATTGTCTGCTTCTTTCAGAAGCTGTTCAGGCGTCTCGACATTGGGGCTGTTGCACGAGATGCCCAAAGACGCCGTGATATTGATTTCCTGGCCGGAGGAACGCAGGACGAAAGGTTTGCCCTCAATGCTCATACGCAGGCGCTCAGCGATGTTGGCGGCCATTTCCGCCGTAGTATCCGGCATGACCACAACAAACTCTTCTCCGCCATAACGGCAGGCCAGATCCGCACCGCGAACCGTAGCACGCAGGCGGGCGGCAAATTCCTTCAGAATTTCGTCGCCGGCATCGTGACCATAGGTGTCGTTGACCACCTTGAAGCGGTCAATATCGGTAATGCATACCGACAATGACCGGCCACGGGTTGCGGCACGGTTGAACAGCACCTTGAGGTGATTGTCGAGATAACGGCGATTATGCAGCCCCGTCAGGCCATCGGTGACGGCAAGCTCAATGGAGTGCTGAACGCTGCTGCGCAGGCGGTCATTGTAACGCTTGCGCTTCAACTGCGTCAGTGTGCGAGCCACAAGCTCGTTGGGGTCCAGCGGACGGGTAATGTAATCGTTGACGCCAAGATCAAGCGCACGCACGATCATGTCCTCGCCACCCTGCTCCGCAATAAGCAACACTGGCAGGAACCGTGTACGGTCGAGCGAGCGCAACTGTGAGCACAGACGCAAGGGGTCGTAGTCATCAAGACTGCTGCTAACGATGACCAGTTCAAAGCCCTGCTCCGCAGCCTCGAAGATCGCCGCCTGCGCATCGGAAATGGCTGTCACTTCCGCGACTGGCTTCAACATCTTGATAATGCGTTCCTGAGAGTTCGCACGCGGATCGACCAGCAGCACCTGCCCCGGCTCCTCGATGCGACCTTCATCGCGCAGAAGATCTTCAATGCCGATGGCACGCGCGGTTTCCGCACGCATGCGCAATTCGTCGCTCATAGTTTTCAGGCGAACGAGGCTTTTGACGCGAGACACCAGTTGCAAGTCATTGACCGGCTTGGTCAAAAAGTCATCGGCACCGGCCTTGAGGCCACGTACCCGGTCGGACGGCTGATCGAGTGCGGTTACCATGACGACGGGAATATGCATGGTGCGCGGATTGGATTTCAATCTTTCGCAGACTTCAAAACCATCCATGCCCGGCATCATGATGTCGAGCAGGACAATATCGACCTGGGTGTTGTTGCAAATCTCGAGTGCCTTGAAGCCGTCTTCTGCGGTCAGAACATCAAAATACTCAGCAAGCAGACGTGCTTCCAGCAACTTTACGTTTGCCGGGATATCGTCAACGACCAGAATTCTTGCTGTCATTATCAGTCCTCAAATGCCTTCAGGCATCGCCAAGGTAGGTTTTAATAGTTTCAATAAATTTGGGAACGGAGATCGGTTTGGAGACGTAAGCTTCACAGCCGCCCTGACGAATACGTTCTTCGTCACCCTTCATCGCAAATGCAGTTACGGCAATAACGGGAATGACGTGCAATTCATCGTCTTCCTTCAGCCACTTGGTCACTTCCAGACCGGACACCTCCGGCAACTGAATATCCATGAGAATGAGGTCGGGCTTATGTTTACGTGCCAGATCAAGGGCTTCCATGCCATTGCGTGTCTGGATCGTGGTATAACCCGACGCCTCGATCAAGTCGCGAAAGAGCTTCATGTTAAGCTCGTTGTCTTCAACTATCATGACCTGTTTTGGCATAGCGACAATTCCTCAATGCGCCTTGAAACCATGCCACCGACATATAAGTGTGTCGCAGAACCGATTCCATCGTATATAGTTTAACGACGCTAATGCGATTTGGTTGAAAAATAGGTAACTTCGGCGAAGAAATGCTGCGAGACAAAAAAACAAGTGCTGCCGCCACCGCAAAACCGGAAGAAACAGCCGCCGCCATACTTGGCTGGCTGGCCAATGAACCCGACTTGCTTTCCCGCTTTCTGGCGCTGAGTGGCCTGCAGGCCAATATGCTGCGACATGCCGCCAGCGACCCCGGCTTTTTTGCTGGATTACTTGATTTTCTGATGAGCCACGAGCCTGACCTGATGGCATTTTGCGCAGCAACAGAAACAAAACCCGAGGACGTTGCTGCCGCGTGGCACCATTTTTCCGGTCCGGGTCTCGATTCGGGTGTGTATTGAACCCACTCACCCGGGTTTCTTTTATAGGTCTGTCTTGAGTAAATTCCGGCAACAGAATAACGTGGCGAACGTTCATTCTTTGTTCCTGAGTTGACCATGACAAAACACGCCCCCGGTTTTTGCCGCGATTGTCTGGCCGGTCAGCCCGATGGTATTCGCCGTTGCCAGAAATGCGGCAGCCCTCGCCTTGTCTATCACGGCGAACTTTATGATCTCAGTCTGGCGCATATAGACTGCGATGCGTTTTACGCTTCGATCGAAAAGCGCGACAATCCTGATCTGATGGACAAGCCCGTGATCATCGGCGGTGGCAAACGCGGTGTCGTTTCGACCGCCTGTTACATTGCCCGCATTCATGGCGTTCGCTCGGCCATGCCGATGTTCAAGGCGTTGGAGGCCTGTCCCGAGGCGGTTGTCGTCAAACCCAACATGGAAAAATACAGCACGGTTGGCCGTCAGATCCGCAGCATGATGCAGGAACTGACGCCGCTGGTGCAGCCACTGTCCATAGACGAGGCATTTCTCGATCTGTCCGGCACCGAACTTCTGCATCATGATCCGCCTGCCCGCGTGCTGGCCAAATTTGCCAAGCGCGTGGAAAAGGAAGTCGGTATTTCGATTTCCGTCGGCCTGTCCTACTGCAAGTTTCTGGCGAAGGTGGCGTCAGACCTGCAAAAGCCACGCGGCTTTTCGGTGATCGGGCAAGAGGAAGCTGTCAGCTTTCTGGCCACCCGCCCCGTCACCACCATCTGGGGTGTCGGCAAGGCCTTTGCCGCGACGCTGGAGGCCGATGGCATTCGTTTGATAGGCCAGTTGCAGGTGATGGAAGAAGACACGCTCATGCGCCGCTATGGCACGATGGGACAGCGGCTTTACCGCCTGTCGCGGGGCATTGACGACCGCACGGTGCATAACAACGACCCGATCAAAAGCGTGTCGTCCGAAACGACTTTTTTCAACGATATTTCGCGGCATGAGGACCTTGTGTCCATTCTGCGATCGCTATCGGAGAAAGTTGCCTGGCGGTTGAAAAAGAGCGGCATAGCCGGGCATACCGTTGTTTTGAAAATGAAAACTTCCGATTTCAAAAGCCGCACCCGTAACAAACGACTGGATGACCCAACGCAGCTTGCAGATCGTATTTTCCGCACCGGTCTCAGCCTGCTGGAAAAGGAAACGGATGGTACAAAGTTCCGCCTGATCGGCATTGGGGTGTCTGATCTCAGCGATGCCCACATTGCCGACCCGCCCGATCTCATTGACCAACAGGCGTCACGGCGTGCGGCGGCGGAAGCTGCCATGGACAAGCTGCGCGACAAGTTTGGCAAGGCCAGCGTTGAGACCGGCTATACGTTCGAAGTGAAAAAGTAGGCTGTAAAACGGCGCAATTACACGAAGTCGTGAAGGCGCTTAAAAACTTCATTAAATGCTAATTGATAAACTCCAGGCCTCTGTATTGCGTTGGAGTAAGTAGCCCCATGGTATTGCGTCTTTTTCTGGGTGCTTGTCTTTTGTCGACTTCCGTACTGGCACAAAGTGCCTTTGCGTATGATTCCGCAGGACTGCAAATTATCGTCTCAAAAAGCACCCAGTCTCTTGCCGTTTATGACAATGGCGAACTGATAAAAACCTCAAAAGTTTCGACCGGCAAACCCGGTCATGACACGCCGACCGGCATTTTCTCAATTCTTGAGAAACGCAAATACCACGAATCGAATATCTATTCGAATGCGCCGATGCCCTTCATGCAGCGGTTGACATGGTCCGGTATTGCGCTTCACGAAGGCAAGGTGCCGAACTACCCTGCCTCGCATGGCTGTATTCGTCTGCCGGCCGGGTTTGCCCAATTGCTTTATGGCAAGACAGAGCGCGGCGTGCATGTGATCGTGTCAGAAAAACCGGTTGAGCCGCAGCGCATCTGGCACAGCACATTGTTCCAACCATCCGTTGAACAGCCAGATGGCAATCTGCTGCTGTCCGATGTCGAGTTGCGTCCCGCCTCCTTCGATCCTTCATTGAAGGTGGAAGTGGCGATGAATGAACAGACCAATTCGGTGACGCCGGAAACGGTCGTTAAACCGAACACCAAACCGATGCGTATCCTGATTACACGACGCGGTGATCGGGAAAAGATGGTCGACATCCAGACCATGCTCAACACGCTTGGTTTTGACGCCGGTAAGACCGATGGCCAAATGGGACAGATGACCATCAGCGCCATCAATGGCTTCAAACGCTGGAAGGGCCTGAGCGAAAAAGGAACCGCTGTTACCGATGCATTCGTGACAGCGCTTTATGCGGCGAGCGGTTACGACGCCCAACCTGCCGGGCAGCTTCAGGTACGCCAGGACTTCAAGCCACTGTTTGAAGTGCCTGTTGGCATCAAGGACCCCAACCTGCCGCTTGGCACACATTTTATGGAAGCGACGGCCGTTGACCACGCCAATGGGCGGGCCGACTGGTATTCGATCACGCTCGAAAACCACCTGCCTGCCGCCACAATGCGCAGGCTCGGCATCGATGCGGACAAATTTGAATTGCAGGAAAGCGCCAGCGAAGTTCTCGACCGGATCGACATTCCCAAGGAAGCGCGCAAGCGCATCGAAGACCTGCTGGTCGCTGGCACATCGATTACCATTACCGACCTCAGTCACTTCCCCGAGACCGGACAGGGCACCGATTTCATTACCATCACCAAGACGATACGACGCCCGTCGTAACCGCCAGATTTCGGTTCCTGTCTTATCGCCCCGCAGACAAAACGGGGCGATAATTGTTTTAAGGCCTTACATCAATTCGACGTCGACAATGCCGGGAGCTGCCCGCAAGGCAGCGGCAATTTCCGGTGAGATGCGGAATTTTTCGGTCAATTCCACCTCGATCTCGCGCTGCCCGTCATCCTTGATCACGATGAAGGACACCAGACCATCGCCCTTGGCGTTGAGGTGTTTGGCAATCATTTTAAGCGGACCGGAATCGCGGACAAAAACCCGCAATGCCTTCTGCATCGAGACGGATTTTTCCTCCAGTGACTGAGCGGTCAGAATACGAAGGCCGATGCCTTCAGGGCGCTCATCCGCCTGAACGGTGATAACAAGCGATTTGCCAACTTCCAGCAGATCGCGGTACTGGCCAAGCCCTTCCGAAAACAGAACAGCCTCATACTGACCGGACGCATCCGAGAAGGTCACGATGCCCATCTTGTTACCGGTCTTGGTCTTGCGCTCCTGTTTTCCGGTTACCGTACCGGCCAGGCGACCGGCAGTCGCGCCCTGTTTTACCGCGACGGTAAAATCGGCAATGTTCTGCACACGCAGCTTTTCGAGCGTTGCACGGTAGGTATCGAGCGGATGGGCGGTTAGGTAAAAGCCAAGAACCTGATATTCTCGAAGCAGCTTTTCAGAGGCAAGAAACGGCGAGAAGGTTGGTAGTGCAAGCCGTTCCGGACCATTGGCGCCACCGGAGCCGAACATGTCCGACTGGCCGCTGACGCGGTTTTCCTGTGCCAGCTGCGCAAAACCGATAACGCGATCAAGACCACCAATCAGTTCGGCACGGTCACGTCCGAAACAATCGAAGGCACCGGCATTGATCAGGCTTTCAAACACACGCCGGTTGATCTGTTTTGGATCGATGCGCTGGCAGAAATCCTCAAGGCTGGCAAAGGGTTTGTCACCCCTCACCTCAACTATGTGGTCAACGGCGCCTTCACCGACGCCCTTCAAGGCCGCCAGCGAATAATAGATGCGGTTTTCACCCGTCTCGAACTTGCGGAACGACGTCTGCACCGAAGGCGCGACGATTTCGATGCCCATACGCGAGGCGTCCTGACGGAAGTCGTTGATCTTTTCGGTGTTGGCCATATCAAGCGTCATCGAGGCGGCAAGGAATTCCACCGGATAATGCGCCTTCATATAGGCCGTCTGGTAGGAGACGATCGCGTAGGCAGCTGCGTGCGACTTGTTGAAGCCGTAGTTGGCGAACTTGGCCAGAAGATCGAAAATCGTGTCGGACTGCGCCTTCGACACATTGTTCTTCATCGCGCCTTCGACGAAACGTTCGCGCTGCTTGTCCATCTCCTCCTTGATCTTCTTACCCATCGCGCGGCGCAGAAGATCGGCCTCGCCGAGCGAGTAACCGGAGAGAACCTGGGCGATCTGCATCACCTGTTCCTGATAGATGATAACGCCCTGCGTTTCCTTCAGCAGGTGGTCGATCATCGGATGGATTGATTCCAGCTCTTCCTCACCGTGTTTACGGGCATTGTAGACCGGAATGTTTTCCATCGGGCCCGGACGATAGAGCGCCACAAGCGCAATAATGTCCTCAATGCAGTCGGGGCGCATACCAATCAGCGCCTTACGCATGCCCGCACTTTCCACCTGGAACACGCCGATGGTTTCACCACGCGACAGCATTTCGTAGGTCTTCTGATCATCCAGCGGAATGCCGGCCAGATCGACATGAATGCCGCGCTTGGCAACAAAATCCACCGCGACCTTCAACACGGTCAGGGTTTTCAGACCCAGAAAGTCGAACTTGACGAGACCGGCGCTTTCAACCCACTTCATGTTGAACTGGGTTACCGGCATGTCGGAGCGCGGATCGCGGTACATCGGCACCAGCTTCGACAGCGGACGGTCGCCGATCACGATACCGGCAGCGTGGGTCGAGGCGTGGCGGTAGAGACCTTCGATCTTCTGGGCGATATCCAGCAGACGCGCCACCACCGGCTCAGCCTCTGCCTCTTCACGCAGTCTCGGTTCTTCTTCGATTGCCTTGGACAGCGGTGTTGGATTGGCCGGGTTGTTGGGCACCAGCTTACAGATCTTGTCGACCTGACCGTAAGGCATTTCCAGCACGCGACCAACGTCACGCAACGCCGCACGGGCCTGCAACGAACCGAAGGTAATGATCTGTGCTACCTGCTCGCGGCCGTATTTCTGCTGCACATAGCGGATCACCTCTTCGCGGCGGTCCTGGCAGAAGTCGATATCGAAGTCGGGCATCGATACGCGTTCAGGATTGAGGAAGCGTTCGAACAGCAACGAGAAGCGCAGCGGATCAACGTCGGTAATGGTCAACGCGTAAGCAACCAGAGAGCCCGCACCGGAACCACGGCCCGGACCAACCGGGATATCGTGGTTCTTGGCCCATTTGATAAAGTCGGCAACGATCAGGAAGTAGCCGGGAAATTTCATACGCTCGATAATGCCGAGCTCAAAGTCCAGTCGTTCGCGGTATTCTTCCTCGGTATAGCCCGCAGCGATACCGAGCTTTTCGATGCGCATATCCAGGCCTTCAACGGCCTGACGGCGCAGTTCTTCCGACTCCGCCTTTTCGGCAGCATCGGTATCGTCACTGGCGCCGGTAAAGCGCGGCAGAATAGGTCCGCGCTTTTTCAGCACGTAGGAGCAACGATGCGCCACTTCGACGGTGTTTTCCAATGCCTCCGGCAAATCGGAAAACAGTTTCACCATTTCCTCGCGGCTTTTGAGATAATGGTCTGGCGTCAGGCGAAAGCGGGTATCATCGGAGACGATCGCGTTGTGGGCCACGGCCATCAACGCATCATGGGCCTCGTAATCGGCGCGTGACGGAAAAAAGGCTTCGTTGGTGGCAACCAGCGGCACGTCGTTCTCATAGGCAAGCGTCAAGACACGGCGCTCATGCGCCCGGTCATAATTGCCCTGCCGCTGCAATTCCATATAAAGGCGATTGCCGAACAGGCCCTTGAGGGCCAGTAAGCGCTTCTCAGCCAGGGCGGTGTGCCCGTCTTTCAGGGCCATATCGACAGGGCCGCCAGAGGCGCCGGTCAGTACGATCAGCCCGTCATTATCGCCTTCTTCCAGCCAGGAGCGATTGACGCGCACCGACTGGCCACTTTCACCATCGAGATAAGCGCGACTGATGAGATCCACCAGACGCTCGTAACCCGCAGCGGTGGCTGCGAGGAACACAAGGGCGGGAAGTTTTGCGAGATTGTTCGAACGCCGTTCTTCAATGGCGTCTTCCATATCAACGGAAACCTGACAGCCGATAATCGGCTGCAAGCCCTCATCACGCGCCTTTTCCGAAAATTCCAGTGCCACAAACAGATTGTTGGTGTCGGTTATGGCAATGGCTGGCTGCCCATCGGACACCGCCTTGGACATAACCTTTTTAAGCGGCAACGCGCCTTCCAGAAGCGAATAGGCCGAGTGAACCCGAAGATGAACGAAACCAGGTGTTCCACTGGCCTGCCCTGCATTTCCATTGGTGGAATTGGTATCACTCATGCGCCGCATATCCCGTGTTCTGAATCACGGGGATTTTCTGATGTTCAGCCCGCAAAGTCCACAGCCAATAGCACAGAACAACGATGACGACCGCACATACACGCTGTTATGTGCGGCAAAAATATCAGAGTGCAGTGAGGATCATAGAAAAGCTGGCAACAAAGACAGCGATGGAAGCGAAGGCGGCAACGTCACGGATCATGTCGGTCATTGTACTCTCCTTACTCGTTATGTTTCCATTTTGTTCTCATTTTGTTTCAGAGTCAATATGTTTTTTAGGTCTCTTTTAAATTCCGTTGCGGCGTGAAAGTTCCCGCCTGATGTGCGCGCAAAAGAAAACCCGGCGCGGTGGCCGGGTTCTCCTCAAACTCAGGTCATGTGATGTGCGGCAAAATCAGAAGCTGACGATCTTGCCTTCGGAGATCGTGACGCGACGATCCATGCGTGCGGCCAGATCGTGATTATGGGTCGCAATCAGCGCCGCAAGACCAGACTGGCGCACCAGCGCTTCCAGCGCTTCAAACACATAATGGGCCGTCTCGGGATCGAGGTTGCCGGTTGGCTCATCGGCCAGCAGCAGAAGCGGTGCATTGGCAACGGCACGGGCAATGGCCACGCGCTGTTGTTCACCACCGGAAAGCTCAGCCGGGCGGTGATCGGCACGGTGGCCAATCCGCATGTAGTCAAGAAGCTGTGCGGCGCGCTGACGGGCTTCCTTGTCGGAAAGACCGGCAATCAATTGCGGCATCATGATATTTTCAAGCGCGGTGAATTCCGGCAGCAGGTGATGGAACTGGTAGACGAAACCGATATCGCTGCGGCGGATTGCCGTTCGCTTGTCATCCGCCAATGTGCCACAAGGCAAACCATCGACATAAACCTCACCCTCGTCCGGGTGCTCCAGCAAACCAGCAAGATGCAGCAGCGTGGATTTACCCGTGCCCGACGGTGCGACCAGCGCAACAATCTCGCCGCTTCGCAATTCGAACTCGGCATTGTTGAGAATATGGAGGACACTGTCGCCCTGCCCGTAACTTCTATGTACGCCCGTCAGCCGCAACGCGATGTTTCTGCTCATGATATGTCGCGTTCCTTATTCGTATCGCAGAGCCTGCACAGGATCGAGCTTTGAAGCCCGCCATGCCGGAAAGATCGTGGCAATGAACGACAGCGTCAACGCCATGATGACAACGGAAATGGTTTCACTGATATCCATTTCAGCCGGAAGCTGGCTGAGGAAATAGAGCTGCGGATCAAACAGCACCGTACCCGACACCCACGAGAAGAACTGGCGGATCGATTCCACGTTCAGGCAGACAATCACGCCGAGCAGAACACCGGCAAAGGTACCCACAAGACCAATCGCAGCACCGGTCATGAAGAAGATACGCATGACCGCTCCGGAACTTGCACCCATGGTGCGCAGAATGGCAATGTCGCTACCTTTATCCTTCACCAGCATGATGAGGCCGGAAATGATGTTAAGCGCTGCGACAAGCACGATCAGCGTCAGGATCATGAACATTACGTTGCGTTCAACCTGAAGGGCAGAGAAGAAAGTCTGGTTACGCTGACGCCAGTCGGTGATGTAAATCTGCCGACCTGCGGCTTCTTCCACCAGTGGACGCAGTGTATCAACCTGATCTGGATGCTCAACGAACAGTTCGATCGATTGCACCAGACCATCGGCATTGAAATAAAGCTGCGCTTCGGGAAGTGGCATATAGACCATCGAGGCGTCATATTCCGACATACCGATCTCGAAAACGCCTGATATCGTGTAGGATTTGACGCGCGGATTGACACCCATCGGCGTGATGTCGCCTTCCGGCGCAATCAGGGTGATCTGGTCACCGGCTGTGACACCAAGTGACGAGGCCAGGCGGGAACCGACCAGCACGCCCTCACCGGACATGTACCCCACGAGATCGCCGACCTTGATGTTGCTGGAAACCTCTTTCAGCTTCTCAAGGTCCTCGCCGCGCACGCCGCGCACCAGCGCGCCGCTGCCTGCACCGGCGCGCCCCTGCGCCAGCGTCTGACCTTCCACCAATGGCAGCGCCATGGTGATGCCCTTGATGCCTGCAAATTTCTTGGCCAGTTCGTCGTAATTGTTAAACGGGCTATCAATGGGCTGCACGACCATATGGCCGTTAATGCCCAGAATGCGGGAAATCAGCTCGGTGCGGAAACCGTTCATCACCGCCATGACGATGATGAGCGTTGCCACACCCAGCATAATGCCAACAAAAGAAAAACCGGCGATCACCGAAATGAACGCCTCCTTGCGGCGGGCGCGCAGGTAGCGCCACGCGACCATGCGCTCAAAGGCCGAAAACGGCCGCGCAGCGGTATCCTTCACGGATTGACCAGCAGCGTTGTCAGCCCCGGCTTGTGCCATCTCGTCTCCCCGCCTCAGCCGTTCAGCCGAGGACCCTGTTCAATGCTGCTTCGATCGTGACGTTTTCACGTTCGCCGGTCTTGCGGTTTTTCACTTCAACTTCACCATTGGCAACCGAACGTGGTCCAACGATGATCTGCAACGGAACACCGATCAGATCGGCCGTTGCGAACTTCTGACCGGCACGGTCGTCGGTATCGTCGTACAGCACATCCTTGCCGGCATTTGTCAGCGTATAATAAAGCTTTTCGCATGCGGCGTCGGTCGATGCATCGCCTGCCTTCATGTTGATGATGACAACATCAAATGGGGCAACCGAATCCGGCCAGATGATTCCGTTTTCGTCATGCGATGCTTCAATGATGGCGGGAACAAGGCGTGTTGGTCCAATGCCATAGGAACCCATGTGGACAAGGTGTTCCTTGCCATCCGGACCCTGCACCTTCGCACCCATCGGCTCGGAATATTTGGTGCCGAAATAGAAGATGTGGCCAACTTCGATACCGCGCGCCGAAATGCGCTTGTCTTCCGGCATCGCGTCGTAAGCGGCTTCGTCATGCATTTCAGACGTCGCTGCGTAATCCGAGGTCCAATCGTCAAACACCGCCTGCAGGCCGGCGACATCATCGAAATTGGTGTCGGCAGCAGGAATGTCGCGGTCGAGGAAGCTCTTGTGGCAGAAGACTTCCGATTCACCGGTGTCGGCCAGAATGATGAATTCATGGCTGTGGTTGCCACCGATCGGGCCGGTGTCAGCACGCATTGGGATGGCGCGCAGACCAAGACGCGAGAACGTGCGCAGGTACGCGGTGAACATCTTGTTATAGGAATGAATGGCGCCTTCCTTCGTCAGGTCGAAAGAATAGGCATCCTTCATCAGAAACTCGCGCGAGCGCATGGTGCCGAACCGTGGACGCAGCTCATCACGGAACTTCAGCTGAATGTGGTAGAGGTTCAGCGGCAGGTTCTTGTAGGATTTGACGTAAGAACGGAAAATGTCGGTGATCATTTCCTCGTTGGTTGGGCCGTACAGCATCTGGCGATCCTGACGGTCCTTGATGCGCAGCATTTCCTTGCCGTAATCCTCATAACGGCCGCTCTCCTGCCACAGCTCTGCGGACTGCAGTGTTGGCATCAGCAGTTCAACGGCGCCGGCACGGTTCTGCTCTTCACGCACGATCTTGTTGACCTTGTCGAGAACGCGCTTGCCCAGCGGCAGCCAGGAATAAATGCCCTGCGAATGCTGGCGGATCATGCCTGCACGCAACATAAGGCGATGCGAAACGATCTCCGCTTCCTTGGGATTTTCCTTGAGGATGGGCATGAAATAACGGCTGAGACGCATATCGGATTCCGTGACTTTGGCGATCCGGACTCTCCTGCCGGGAATCGCCGCAACAAAGGGCTGTTTGCGCCGTTCATAAACGTTTCCCAGACAGAAGGAAACCCGGCACTGGACAACACCAGAAACCACGCACATGACGATTTTGCGACATCAATATCCACTATTACTGATTGTCGCAGAATATTTTTGTCGCTTGCGTTGCGACATATCGCCCAATAGGGAATTTTTTGCCGACTGTAGCAAAAATGCAAAAAATCTAATGACAAGCATCGGAGATTGGGCTAGCTTTAGCTCATAAAACAGGCATGAAGAACAAATTCCTGCCAATTTCGCGGTCAGTCTTGGGAGGATCAGATCTTAGGCGCGCTTCGTCGCTGCCCCGGCAACGGTTACAGATCACGCGAAAATTAGAAAACAAGGCTTCAACGCCTTGTTTTTTTTTGCCTTTTAGCAACCCCTTAAACCGGGCGACGCAAATTTCGGCCAAATTGCGACTGTCAAGTCCACTAAATCACTCGAAATACTCTGTGCCGCATGTTCATGACAGGCATGTGACGGCAAATTTGTTGTGAAAAGACTCATCCCCTCACAAATAAGGGTCGAGCATCCACCTGCACTGATTTCGGCGTCGAAACCCGCCACTTTGTACACTCTCAGAGTGTGCACAAAACGCTGTCTGTGCGTCGAATGATGCAGTGTGCAACATCACCGATTGAACATCGGGAACAGCTCAAAGATGTCTTCGAGCTCAAAATTGAACCACCAGGTCAAAAACAGCCAGGACGCAAGCAGTGCAGCCGAAACGGCGGTGTTGAGCGCGATGACCTTCAAACCGCGGAAACGGGCTGGAGCACTTGCTACCGTGCCGGGTTCAACCGCCCCCTCTTCCGCCTGCGTCCGCAAACCAATGGGCAGCACGATAAACAGCGTGGTCCACCAGATGACGAAGTAGATTGCGAAATACGAGAGAACGGTCATGGGCACCTGCTATCCGGTTTGGAGCGCATCTTTCCCGACTGGTACGTGCGACGGGAAGACAGGCTGTTATGGGCAACTATAGGCAAACAAGGCTGGCGCACAAACAATGTTTTCAACAGTCTTCTGTGGCCAAGCGCATAAATTGATTCACTTTTTCGCGGCAAGGCATTGTTTCAGAATCGCTTTATCAAACGCCAAGAATTGAGAAACCACTTGAAGTGCGGCTTGCCAGGTCTGTTTCAGACCTGCTCAAGCTCGATCAGCGTGCCGAAAAAATCCTTGGGATGGAGAAACAGCACCGGTTTGCCATGCGCACCGACTCTGGGCTCACCATCGCCCAAAACACGCGCGCCGGACTGTTTCAGCTGGTCACGTGCAGCAAGGATGTCCTCCACCTCGTAACAGATGTGATGCATGCCGCCGGCCGGATTTTTAGCGAGAAAGGCAGCAATCGGCGACGCGTCGCCAAGCGGCTCCAGCAGTTCAACCTTGGAATTGGGAAGTTCGACAAATACCACGGTTACGCCGTGTTCCGGCAACGCCTGCCGTTCTGACAGGCTGGCTCCCAGCATCCGGCCGTAGGCCGCCTCTGCCGCGCCAAGGTCAGGCACCGCAAGTGCCACATGGTTGATACGTCCGAGCATAGCCTCCTCCCCGAAGCCTGTGGGCCGGCAGGATATGGGCAGTTATACCTGCCCATATCGTTTTAGAATGACGTTCTGGCCACCGTCTGTCAGACTTTGGTCAGGAATACCGTTACAACAGGCTTTTTGCCCCAACTCTGGTGCGCTGTGGAACGCACGGCGCGGCGCACCGCTTCACGCACCATGTCGAGGTCCTTGCGCTTGCTGCGTGGAATGCTCTCCACAGCGCCAAGAACGGCGTCATAAAGCGTATCTTCCATATCCTCGCCTTCGTCATCGAACTCCGGCAGGCCAAAAGGTACAACGTCCGGATCGCCAACAAAGTCGAAACGGCTGTCGAGCACGACGTTAACAGAGACATGACCCGCGAAGGACAGCTTGCGTCGGTCGCCGATGCCCATTTCCTCGAAATCACCCATCAGCTTACCGTCCTTGAAGACACGGCCATGCGGCGCATCATCAATGACCTCTACCGGACCGGGCGCCAGACGCAGGATATTGCCGTTGCGAACTTTCGGTACTGTCTTGATGCCAGCCTGCTCTGCCAGTTCCTTCTGGGCCACCAGATGAGCGGCTTCACCGTGCACAGGCACGAGAATCTGGGGACGGGTCCACTCATACATTCTCAACAGTTCGTTGCGACGGGGGTGACCAGAGACATGCACCAAGGCCTCATTGTCGGTAACGATATGCACGCCCTGCTCGATCAGGCCGTTCTTGATATCGATAATGGCCTTTTCATTGCCGGGAATGGCGCGGGATGAGAACACCACCGTATCACCGGCCGCCAGCGCCACGTTGCGCATCTCATCGCGTGAAAGCTTGGCAAGTGCGGCGCGTGCTTCGCCCTGAGATCCGGTGAGGATCAGCACCACCTTGTCACGTGGAATGTAACCATACTCATCTTCTGCCAGGAATGGCTTGATGCCTTCCATGATACCGATGTCGTGGGCAACGTTGACAACGCGCTTCAGCGAGCTACCAAGTAGCAGCACTTCACGGCCAGCGGCTTCCGCCGCCTGCGCAATCGACCGGATACGGCCGACATTGGAGGAGAAAGTGGTAATGGCCACCCTGCCCTCGGCATTTTCAATGATCTGGCGCAGACCTTCCGACACTTCATGTTCGGATGGCGAAACACCGTCACGGAGCGCATTGGTACTGTCGCACATCAGTGCCAGTACCCCCTCATCACCCAGCGCACGGAAACGGGCCTCATCAGTCAAAGGCCCAAGTGACGGTGCGTCATCGATTTTCCAGTCGCCGGTGTGAATGACGTTACCCAGTGGCGTACGGATAACAAGCGACATTGGCTCGGGGATGGAATGGTTGACGCCCACGGCCTCAATTTCAAATGGCCCGACATTGATACGGTCGCCAGCCTTGAACGGCGTGATCGGGATTTCAGCACGGGTGCCTTCGTAATTGCGCTTGGCTTCCAGCATGCCTGCCGTAAAGCCCGAGGCGAAGACCGGCACGTTGAGGCCCGGCCACAGATCATTGAGCGCGCCGTAATGGTCTTCATGGGCATGGGTAATGATGATGCCCTTGAGATTGTTTTTCTGCGCCTCGATGTAGCTGATGTCAGGCAGCACCAAATCAACACCCGGCAGATCCAGACCGGCAAAGGTTACACCGCAGTCCACCATGATCCACTGGCGTTTGGCAGCCGGGCCATAACCATACAGCGCCAGGTTCATACCAATTTCGCCAACACCACCCAGTGGCAGGAATACGAGTTCATCCTGTTTCGACATTGTTCTTTTCCATATCGCGGCGAAACGGGACCGGTACCGATCGTTGTTTCATCACCGCTTGCAAACATCGGCATTTACTTAAAACCGCCAGTTTCACGGAGCCGATGCGCACCCGCCGTGACGCCTTGCGATTACCGAGCTGCAAGGATGCTCCAAGTTCAAAGGTGTTGCCTGCGATACCGAAGTTGCGGTTACCGGTCAGGTGCCACCAAAAAATACATCGCCGGCGGCAATGGCGCGTGAGGGGCCATCGTCTTCGTCCAGCAGAAGGAAACCATTATCATCAATTCCGGTGAAACGCCCGGAAATGGAACGATCCGGCAGATTGACGGTAATCCGCTCACCAATGCCGCAGGCCGCAGCCCGCCAGGCATTCATGATCTCGGCAACACCCTGCCCGCGGTTCCAAATTTCCAATACAGACGCCGTTTCGCGGAACAGATGGGCAAACAATTCATCGGGTGAACAGGACGCACCATGTTCCGACAACATCGTCACCGGATAGGCCGGATTATCAGGCTTGTGGGCGATATTGATGCCAATACCGCTGACAACGGCGCGGCGTCCGTCACTCAAGAATTCCGCTTCCATCAGGATGCCACAGGTCTTCTTGCGACCAATCAGGACATCATTCGGCCATTTGATCTCCAGTGGCTGTCCACCTGTTGGCAAAACCGTGCGCAGCGCACGATAAACACCAAGCGCAAAGGCCAGTGGCAAGGAGCCCATTTGTTCAGGCGCAGATGGATAGATCAGAAGAAGGGAAGCGTAGAGATTGCCGCGCTCTGAGACCCAGGGTCTGCCGCGCCGGCCACGCCCGCCTGTCTGGCGGGCGGCGGTAACCCAGAGATTACCAGTTTCGCCCGCTTTTGCGCGGGCGAAACATTCAATGTTGGTCGATGAGGTTTCATCCAGACCCTCGTGCCGGAATTCATCAAGGAAATTCCGGCCGGGTCTCATGCTGGTTCCGCTCAAAAGAATGTCTTGGCTGCAGCGTTGACTGCGTTACCGACAGGTCCGCCGAACAGAATGAAGCCGAGAACGAAGAGACCGGACAGCGCATACACAATGCGGTGTTCGATAGCTGGGCGCTCAAATTCACCCTTGGCATCGTCAAACCACATCCCCTTGACCACACGCAGGTAGTAGAATGCACCAACAACCGAGCCAACCACGCCGATGATAGCCAGTGCATAGAGCTTGGCTTCGATGGCTGCCAGGAACACGAAGTACTTACCGAAGAAGCCTGCCAGAGGCGGAATACCGGCCAGCGAGAACATCAGTGCGGTCAGGACAACGGCCATGAACGGGTTGGTGGAGGACAGGCCTGCGAGGTCGTCGACATTCTCGACATTGCCGATTTCCTTGCGGCGCATGGACAGAATGCAAGCAAAGGTGCCAAGCGTCATGACCATGTAGACAGTCATGTACATGACAACGCCGGAGATGCCCGCTTCCGTGCCAGCGGCAAGACCAACCAGCGCGTAACCCATGTGACCGATGGAGGAATAGGCCATCAGACGCTTGATGTTGCGCTGGCCGATAGCGGCAAACGAACCAAGCAACATGGATGCAATCGAGATGAACACGACGATCTGCTGCCAGTCGGCAAATACCGGCTGGAAGGCTTCAACCACGATGCGGACCAGAATGGCCATCGCGCCAATTTTCGGAGCAGCGGACAGGAACGCAGTAACCGGGGTTGGTGCGCCTTCGTAAACGTCTGGCGTCCACATGTGGAACGGAACGGCAGAGATTTTGAATGCGAGACCGGCCAGCACGAACACCAGACCGAAGACCAGACCGAGCGAACGGGTTTCAGAGGTCAGAACCTTGGCAATTTCTTCAAAGCCGGTGTTGCCGGTGAAGCCATAGACCAGCGACATGCCGTAGAGCAGCATACCGGAGGACAGCGCGCCGAGCACGAAGTACTTCAAACCAGCTTCCGTGGAGCGCAGGCTGTCACGGTTGATGGCGCAGATGACGTAGAGAGCAAGCGACTGAAGTTCCAACGCCATGTAGAGCGAGATCATGTCGTTTGCCGAGATCATCAGCAAGATGCCGAGGGTGGCAAGCACCAGCAGCACCGGATATTCGAAGCGCCCTATCGGCTCAACGCGGTTGTGGCCGATAGTCAGGATCATCGCCACGATCGAACCGATCAGGGCAATCACCTTCATGAAGTTACCGAAAGCGTCGGCGATGAAAGCGCCGCCGAAAGCGACGCCACTTGCGGGGTTAAAGACGATCCAGAGACCCGCAATGACGAGCAACGCAACTGCGAGGCCCGTGACTGTCGTTGTCGACTTGTCGCCCGAGAATACGCCAACCATGAGCAACGCCAGGGCACCGACCGCAAGGATCAGTTCCGGTGTCGCGATATGCAGACTGGCTAAGAGGAGTTCAGCGGTCATGTCCAACGGGTCCTGTCGTCAATTCAAAGTGAGCGCAACATTTTGCGCCGCCTGCAGTGCAGCCGTATAGTTGTTGATCAGCAGATCGACCGATGCGGCAGTCGCATCGAATACCGGAGCCGGATAGACACCGAAGAAGATCGTCAGGGCAACAAGCGGGTAAAGGATGACCTGTTCACGTGGAGACAGATCGAGCATGGCCTTCAGGCTTTCCTTTTCGAGCGCACCGAAAATGACGCGGCGGTAGAGCCACAGCGCATAGGCGGCAGAAAGGATAACACCAGTGGCGGCAAACAGCGCGACCCAGGTGTTGGCACGGAAAACGCCGACCAGTGTCAGGAATTCACCGACGAAACCGGAGGTGCCAGGCAAGCCGACATTGGCCATGGTGAAGATCATGAAGGCAACAGCATATTTCGGCATGTTGTTGACCAGACCACCGTATGCGGCAATGTCACGGGTGTGCAGGCGGTCGTAAACAACGCCTACGCAAAGGAAGAGCGCGCCGGACACGATACCGTGTGACAGCATCTGGAAGATAGCGCCCTGCAAGCCCTGCACGTTGGCTGCAAAGATACCCATTGTCACGTAACCCATGTGGGCAACGGACGAATAAGCAATCAGCTTCTTGATGTCTTCCTGCATCAGCGCGACCAGTGAGGTGTAGATGATGGCAAGAACGGACAGGGTGAAGACGAACGGCGCGAAATAGTCAGATGCCAGCGGGAACATCGACAGCGAGAAACGGATGAAACCGTAACCGCCAAGCTTCAGCATCACGCCAGCCAGGATAACCGAACCAGCGGTCGGTGCCTGAACGTGCGCATCTGGAAGCCATGTATGAACCGGCCACATTGGCATTTTCACCGCGAAAGCCGCGAAACATGCCAGCCACAGCCATGTCTGCATACCTGCAGGGAAGCCGAATTTCAGCAGTTCAGTGATGTCGGTCGTGCCAGCCTGCCAGTACATCGCCATGATGGCGAGCATGGTCAGAACGGAACCGAGCAACGTGTAGAGGAAGAACTTGTAGGATGCGTAGACGCGATCCTTGCCGCCCCAGACACCGATGATAACGAACATCGGGATCAGTGTTGCTTCGAAGAACACGTAGAACAGAACAATGTCGAGAGCCACGAACACACCGATCATGACCACTTCCAGAAGAAGGAAGGCGATCATGTATTCCTTGATGCGCTTTTCAACCGAGTTCCAGCTGGCCAGAACACAGAACGGCATCAGGAATGTTGTCAGGATGACGAACAGCATGGAAATGCCGTCGACACCAAGGTGGTAAGCGGCGATCTCGCCGAACCATGCATGCTTCTCAACCATCTGGAAGCCCGGGTTCGAATTGTCGAAACCGATCCAGATGAACAGCGACACGATGAATGTGAACACTGTCGTCAGCAGGGAGACGTTCAGAATATTACGGCGACCATACGGACCGTTTTCATTCGTCAGCAGCAGAAGTGCGACGCCCACCAGAGGCAGGAACGTGACCGTGGAAAGAATTGGCCAATCGGTCATTACAGGGCACTCCCGAGCATCATCCAGGTAACAAGGGCCGCGATACCAATCAGCATCGCAAACGCATAGTGATAGAGGTAACCGGATTGCAGGCGAACGATGCGGTTGGTTACATCAACCACGCGTGCTGCAACACCGTTTGGTCCGTAGGTGTCGATGACGGCAACGTCACCCTTCTTCCACAGGAACTTGCCAAGGGCTTTGGCCGAACGCACGAACAGGAAGTCGTAGAGTTCATCGAAATACCACTTGTTGAGCAGGAACTGGTAGAGGCCACGGTGTGTTTCGGCCAGACGCTTCGGTACCGAAGGCGACTTGATATACATGTACCAGGCCGTCACAAAACCAAGAGCCATTGCCACAAACGGGCTCCACTTTACCCATGTCGGAACATTGTGGAACTCATGGACGATGTGGTTCTCAGGACCGGTGAACAATGCACCCTTCCAGAATTCCTCATAGTGATGGCCGTAGAAGTATTCCACAAAGGCAACACCGGCAAACAGCGCACCAACCGTCAGGATAAACAGCGGAATAAGCATGACCATTGGCGATTCATGGACGTGGTGCATGACATCGTCAGAAGCGCGTGGCTTGCCGAAGAAGGTCATAAACGCCAGGCGCCATGAATAGAAGCTGGTGAACAGAGCCGCGATAACCAGCAGCGTGAAGGCGAAACCGCCAAGGCTGGAATGCGAGGCAAAGGCAGATTCGATGATCGCATCCTTGGAGAAGAAGCCGGCAAAGCCGATCACTGTTCCAGGAATACCAACGCCCGTCAGAGCCAGTGTACCGATTGTCATTGTCCAGAAGGTGACAGGGATGTGCTTGCGCAGACCACCCATGTAACGCATGTCCTGCTCACCATCCACGGCGTGAATGACCGAGCCGGCGCAAAGGAACAACAGCGCCTTGAAGAAGGCGTGCGTGAACAGGTGGAATACGGCCGCGCCGTAAGCGCCAACGCCGAGAGCCACGAACATGTAACCGAGCTGCGAACAGGTCGAATAAGCGATAACGCGCTTGATGTCGTTCTGAACCAGACCAACCGTTGCTGCAAAGAATGCAGTGATCGCGCCGATCAGGGTCACGAATGTCAGGGCATCCGGCGACAGTTCGAACAGAGGCGACATACGGGCAACAAGGAAGACACCCGCGGTCACCATGGTCGCGGCGTGAATGAGCGCCGACACAGGCGTCGGGCCTTCCATCGCGTCCGGCAGCCAGGTGTGCAGCAGGAACTGCGCCGATTTACCCATCGAACCCATGAACAGCAGCAGGCAGACGGCGGTGATCGCGTGACCCTTGTCGAGTTGCATGCCGAACAGGTTGATGACAGCTTCGGTCGATGCAGCGCCTTCTGCAGGCAGATAGGTGCTGGCAGCCGCGAAGATCGTTTCAAAGTTGATCGAGCCGAACAGCACGAACACGCCGGAAATACCGAGAATGAAACCAAAGTCACCGACGCGGTTGACGATGAACGCCTTCATGGCCGCAGCAGAAGCCGACGGTTTCTTGAACCAGAAACCGATGAGCAAGTACGAAGCCAGACCCACGCCTTCCCAGCCGAAGAACATCTGCAGCAGGTTGTCGGAGGTGATGAGCATCAACATCGCAAAGGTAAATAGCGACAGGTATGCAAAGAAACGCGGGCGATGCGGATCGTGGTGCATGTAGCCGATCGAGTACAGGTGAACCAGCGTGGACACGGTGTTGACCACCACGAACATCACAGCCGTCAACGTATCGATACGGAATGCCCACTGGACATCGATGCCGCCGGACTGGATCCAGCGCAGCACTTCAACCTTGATCACTTCGCCGCCCTCGCCGTGATGGCCGAGCGCAACGTTGAAGAAAACAATCCACGACAGGATTGCGACAACGATCATCAGACCGCTGGTGACATATTCCGAAGCCTTCGCACCGATCGAGCGGCCAAAGAGGCCTGCGATCAGGAAGCCGATAAGCGGCAGAAAGACGATAGCCTTATAGATCATAGCCTTATCAGCCCTTCATCATATTAACGTCTTCCACGGCAATCGAGCCGCGGTTGCGGTAGAAGACAACGAGTATTGCAAGACCGATAGCAGCTTCAGCAGCAGCAACGGTAAGAATGAACAAGGCGAACACCTGGCCAACGATGTCGTTGAGGAACGACGAGAAAGCGACCATGTTCAGGTTCACGGCAAGCAGGATCAGTTCGATCGACATCAGGATAATGATGACGTTCTTGCGGTTCAGGAAGATGCCGAACACGCCGATCGTGAAGAGGATGGCGCTGAGCGTCAGGTAGTGGGAAAGTCCGATTTCCATAATTTCTATTCCTTGATCCGTCCGCGCCTCAGATACCCTGCCCCGGCTTCACCTTGACGACTTCGATAGCCGTCTTCGGATCACGGGCAACCTGCTTGGAAATGTCCTGACGCTTGATGTCCGTACGGTGACGCAGGGTCAGTACGATCGCACCAATCATGGCAACCAGAAGCACAAGGCCAGCAAGCTGGAAGTAATAGACGTAATGTGTGTAGAGCACATCGCCGAGAGCCGCCGTATTGGTGCGCTCCGCGATTGGCGGTATTGGCATGCTGATCGACTTTGCTGCCTCAGGCGAAATCATGCTGCCACCGATCACGATGATCAGTTCAGCGGCAAGAATGACGCCGACCAATGCGCCGATTGGCGCGTATTGCAGAACGCCAGAGCGGAATTCCGCGAAATCGACATCCAGCATCATGACGACGAACAGGAAGAGCACTGCCACAGCGCCGACATAAACGACCAGCAGGATCATGCCGAGGAATTCAGCGCCCGTCAGCAGGAAGAGAGCAGCAGCGTTGAAGAAGGTCAAAATCAGAAAGAGAACCGAGTGAACCGGGTTCCTTGCCGAGATAACCATGAATGCCGACGCGACCGCGACGAAGGCGAATATATAAAAGAATACAGCCTGCAGACCCATGTTGGTGCCTTTTTGTCCTGATCGGGCGAGCGAAACCTGTCACCCTGCCCGTTTGGAGGCCTGCGGTAAAACCGGCAGGCCCTACTTACAATTTGCGGTTTTCCGTAACAGTCAGAGCGACGGAAACATGCTTTCTTAGCGGTACGGTGCGTCGAGCGCGAGGTTGCGCGCGATTTCCCGTTCCCAGCGATCGCCATTTTCCAGAAGACGAGCCTTGTCGAAGTAAAGTTCTTCACGCGTTTCAGTGGCGAATTCGAAGTTCGGGCCTTCGACAATCGCATCAACCGGGCAAGCTTCCTGGCAGAAACCGCAATAAATGCACTTCACCATGTCGATGTCGTAACGAACGGTACGACGTGTACCATCATTACGGCGCGGACCAGCTTCAATGGTAATGGCCTGCGCAGGACAGATGGCTTCACACAGCTTGCAGGCGATGCAACGCTCTTCGCCGTTTGGATAACGGCGCAGCGCATGTTCACCACGGAAGCGCGGAGAGACCGGGCCCTTTTCAAAGGGATAGTTCACCGTTGCCTTCTGTTTGAAGAAGTGGCGCATCGTCAGGAAAATAGCTCCGACGAATTCCTTGAGGAACAGTGAATTGACGGCTTGTGAAAGGCTTGCCATCTCAACCTCCAAATCTGCAAGCGGACTGAACGGACATCATTATGCCGTTCCCGTCAGCTTGAGTACGAATGCAACAATAACGACCATGGCGAGCGACAGAGGAAGGAAGACCTTCCAGCCGAGTCGCATCAGTTGGTCATAGCGGTAGCGCGGAACGAATGCCTTCACCAGAGCGAACATGAAGAAGACCATGCCGCCCTTGAGGATAAACCACACAATGCCCGGAACCCAGTTCAGGAACCAAACGTCGACGATCGGCAACCAGCCTCCTAAGAACAGGATGGTTGTGAGCGAGCACATCAAAACGATGGCCGCATATTCGCCGAGCATGAACATCATGTATGGGGTCGAGCCATATTCCACCATGTGACCGGCAACCAGTTCCGATTCCGCTTCCGGAAGATCGAAGGGAGGACGGTTGGTTTCTGCAAGGCACGAAATGAAGAACACGATGAACATCGGGAACAATGGCAACCAGTGCCAGTCGAGGAACGAAGCCGGAAGGCCGATCATTGTTCCAAGTCCGGTCTGCTGTGCATTGACGATATCCGTCAGGTTCAACGAACCGACGCAAAGAAGAACGGTCACGATAACAAGACCGATCGACACTTCATAAGATACCATCTGCGCCGCGGAACGAAGTGCACCAAGGAACGGGTACTTGGAGTTGGACGCCCAACCACCCATGATGATGCCGTAAACTTCGAGCGACGAAATCGCGAAGATGTAGAGAATACCGACATTGATGTTGGCGATGACCCAGCCATCCGCAAAAGGGATAACGGCGTAAGTCGCCAGAGCCAGCGTCACTGCAACCAGCGGCGCCAGAAGGAAAACCGCCTTGTTGGCACCGGCCGGAATGACCGGCTCCTTAAGAATGAACTTCAAAAGGTCGGCAAAGGACTGGAACAGACCCCAAGGACCAACAACGTTTGGACCACGGCGCAGCTGAACAGCAGCCCACACCTTACGGTCAGCCAGCAGGATGAACGCGATGAAAACCAAGAGGCAAACGAGAAGCAGCAGGGACTGGCCGATCATGATCAGCGCGGGCCAGACATAGCTCCAGAAAAACGAATCCATAATCTCCTGCCTTACTCTGCCGCAGCCTTGAAATTGTTGCGGGCCAATGCGGAGCACTCAGCCATCACGGCGGACGCTCTCGCAATAGGGTTCGTCAAATAGAAGTCCTTCACGGGTGAAGCAAACCCGGACTTGTTCATTTTACCGGCCTTTTTGGCCAGAGCTTCGATATCGGATACGCTGCCGGCTGCAATTTCGTCGAGACCGGCGAAGTGCGGGTGGGCAGCATAAAGCTGTGCGCGCAGGGCAGACAGCGAATCGAACGGCAGCTTGTGACCGAGAACGTCGGAAAGCGCACGCAGGATTGCCCAGTCTTCACGAGCGTCGCCCGGTGCGAAACCGGCGCGGTTGCCCATCTGAACGCGGCCTTCTGTGTTGACCCAGATGCCGGACTTTTCGGTGTAGGCAGCAGCAGGCAGGATCACGTCGGCGTTCATTGCGCCGTTGTCACCATGCGAACCGATGTAAACCGTGAACTTCGCAGCCTTGGCCGACAGGTCGATTTCGTCTGCGCCGAGCAGGAACAGAACGTCCATCGACGATACCATTTCAGCAGCGGCAACACCGCCCTGCCCCGGCACGAAGCCGAGATCCAGACCGCCAACGCGTGATGCTGCGGTGTGCAGAACCGAGAAGCCATTCCATTCTTCGGAGACGGCGCCAACAGCAACGGCAAGCTTGGCAGCAGCTGCCAGAACGTCTGCACCATCAGCGCGCGACAATGCGCCCTGGCCGATGAGGATCAGCGGGTTCTTGGCGTTCTTCAGCTTTTCAACGAAGCTGTGCGAACCATCTGCCAATTCCTTCAGCGTGTCTGTGCCGGAACCGAGGTAGTCATAGGAGTAGCGCAGTTCACCAGCTTCACCGATCAGACCGATCGGGAAACCGCCACGGCGCCAGCGCTTGCGAATGCGTGCGTTGAGCACGGCAGCTTCGTAACGTGGGTTGGCACCAACGATCAGCAATGCGTCAGCCTGTTCAATACCTTCGATGGTGGCATTGAAGAGGTAGCTTGAACGGCCGAGCGCCGGGTTAAGAGCAACGCCGTCCTGACGGCAATCGACATTGGCTGAACCAAGCGACGCCAGCAGCGACTTGAGCGCGAACATTTCTTCAACCGATGCCAGGTCGCCAGCGATCGCGCCGATCTTGTCGCCGCTTGCGGCGGACACTGCGGACTTGATGGCGGCAAAGGCCTCACCCCAGGATGCTGGTGCGAGACGGCCATTCTGGCGAACGTAAGGACGGTCGAGACGCTGGGTCTTCAAACCATCCCAGATGAAACGGCTCTTGTCGGAAATCCACTCTTCGTTGATGGCTTCGTTGACGCGCGGCATAACGCGCATCACTTCGCGACCACGGGTGTCAACGCGGATGGCAGAACCCAGAGCATCCATCACGTCGATGGTTTCAGTCTTGTTCAGTTCCCACGGACGCGCCGTAAACGCGAACGGCTTGGAGGTCAGCGCGCCAACCGGGCACAGGTCAACAACGTTACCCTGCAGCTCGGAGGTCATTGCCTGCTCGAGGTAGGTGGTGATTTCAGCGTCTTCACCGCGGCCGATCAGACCGAGTTCAGCGATACCAGCCACTTCCGTCGTGAAGCGAACGCAACGCGTGCAGTGAATGCAGCGGTTCATCACGGTCTTGACGAGCGGTCCAATATACTTGTCTTCAACCGCACGCTTGTTTTCAGCATAACGCGAACCAGCAATACCGAAGGCCATAGCCTGGTCCTGAAGGTCGCATTCGCCGCCCTGGTCACAGATCGGGCAATCCAGCGGGTGGTTGATCAGCAGGAATTCCATCACACCTTCGCGGGCCTTCTTGACCATAGGTGTGTTGGTGAAAATCTCAGGCAGTTCGCCATTCGGGCCGCCACGCACATCGCGTACGCCCATGGCGCAGGATGCGGCAGGTTTGGGCGGTCCGCCCTTTACCTCGATAAGACACATGCGGCAGTTACCCGCGACCGACAAACGCTCGTGAAAACAAAAGCGCGGAACTTCAGCTCCAGCCTCCTCACACGCTTGCAACAGCGTGAAATGATCCGGAACCTCGATCTCTTTACCGTCAACCTTGAGCTTTGCCATGGTTCTACTTACGTCCTGTTGCCTGTCCGTCCCGCACTCTTTGCGTTCCGCGACAAATCCTCATCGCAATAGCGCAAACGAACTGCGCTTCATGCTTCATTTTGTCAAAGGCACCGGTATCATTACCGGCACCCTGCCCTGCACAATCGAAACCGATTATTCAGCAGCTTCCAATACAGCGCCATGATCCATGGCTCTGTAGGTGTATTCATCGATACGCCGTTCGATTTCCGGACGGAAATTGCGGATCAGAGCCTGGATTGGCCATGCAGCCGCATCGCCCAGCGCGCAGATGGTGTGGCCTTCGATCTGCTTGGTCACTTCAAGCAGCATATCGATTTCGCGCTTCTGCGCGTTGCCCTTCACCATGCGCTCCATGACGCGCATCATCCAGCCTGTACCTTCACGGCAAGGCGTGCACTGGCCGCAGCTTTCATGCTTGTAGAAAGCAGCCAGACGCCAGATGGCTTTAACAATATCCGTAGACTTGTCCATCACGATCACAGCAGCCGTACCGAAGGACGACTTCACGTCACGCATGCCGTCAAAGTCCATCGGTGCGTCGATGATATCCTCGGCCTTGACGACCGGGCAGGAAGAACCGCCCGGAATAACGGCCAGCAGGTTATCCCAACCGCCGCGGATACCACCACAGTGACGCTCGATCAGCTCACGGAACGGAATGCCCATGGCTTCTTCGACCGTGCAAGGACGGTTGACGTGACCGGACACCATGAACAGCTTGGTGCCGACATTGTTTGGACGACCGATGGCGGAGAACCATGCAGCGCCACGGCGCAGGATGGTTGGCGCAACTGCAATCGACTCAACGTTGTTAACGGTGGTCGGGCAGCCATAAAGACCCATGTTGGCCGGGAATGGCGGCTTGAGGCGTGGCTGGCCCTTCTTGCCTTCAAGGCTTTCCAGAAGTGCTGTTTCCTCGCCGCAGATGTAGGCACCGGCACCATGATGCACGTAAACATCAAAGTCCCAGCCGTTCTTGTTGTTTTTACCCAACAAACCGGCGTCGTAGCATTCATCGATAGCGGCCTGCAGCGCTTCACGCTCACGCATGTATTCGCCGCGAACATAAATGTAAGCCGTGTGGGCACCCATGGCGAAACCGGCCAGAACGCAACCCTCGATCAGGGTATGCGGGTCATGGCGCAGGATTTCACGGTCTTTGCAGGTACCTGGTTCGGATTCGTCGGCGTTGACCACGAGATAATGTGGACGGCCGTCGTTTTCCTTCGGCATGAAGGACCACTTGAGACCTGTCGGGAAGCCAGCGCCGCCACGACCACGAAGGCCGGAGGCCTTCATCTCATTGATGATCCAGTCACGGCCCTTTTCGATAAGGATCTTTGTACCATCCCAATGGCCACGCGACATCGCGCCCTTCAGGGACTTGTCCTTAAGGCCGTAGATATTGGTAAAGATGCGATCTTGATCTTTTAACATACGTCACCTCTTACCGCGGCTTCTTGCCGAAGACTTTAATGTATTCGGCTTCGCCACCTTTGGCGAGCGCCTCGGCCTGGCGGACCCAATCGTCCCGCACAATACGACCCTTGAAATTCAGGTAGCCATCAACCCATTCCTGTTCGGCCTTTTTCCATCCCGCAACTTGCGCGAAGGTGAAGATGCCGATGTCATGCAGAATGGATTCGATTTTCGGACCTACGCCCGAAATCAGCTTCAAATCATCCGGAGTTTCAGGCTTTGCAACGGCGGCAGGACGATTCTTGTCGTCCAGAGAAGGCTTTTCAGACTTCGTATCTACGCCAGTTGCTTCCTTCTCGGCTGCCTTGACGTTTTCCTCGGCTGCCTTTGGGGCAGTAAGAGGTGTCTTCAGCTTTGGATCTGTTTCAGGTGCATCCGTCTTAGGCTTTGCCGCATTGGACGGCGGAACCTGTGCCGTATCTGCTTTGGCTTCAGCAGGTGCAGCAGCCGGAGCTTCAAGATTGGTACGAACCAGCTTGATTTCTTCAGTCAGCGAGGTCAGGCCACCTTCAGGTACCGAGAAATGACGGTCGATCTGTGGGCCGGGAGTGATGGTGTCACCCTTGCCTGCTTCAAACGCGTCGATGATCTCTTCCAGACGCTCAGGCGTCAGATCCTCATAGGCATCCTTGAAGATGATAACCATTGGTGCGTTAACGCAGGCGCCCTGACATTCAACTTCTTCCCAGGACAGCGTGCCTTCGGCGTTTGGTGTCAGCGGATCATGGTGGATCTTGTGACGGCAGACATCCATCAGCGCTTCGGAACCACGCAGCATGCACGGCGTTGTACCGCACACCTGAATGTGCGCGAGCGTACCAACAGGCTTCAGCTGGAACTGGGTGTAGAAGGTCGCAACTTCCAGTACGCGGATATAGGGCATATCCAGCATGTCAGCGATCTGCTCGATGCAGGCACGGGTAACCCAGCCATCCTGCTCCTGAGCCCTCATCAAAAGAGGAATCACTGCGGACTGCTGACGGCCTTCCGGATATTTCTGGATCGTCTTTTCCGCCCATGCAGCATTTGCCTCATTGAAGGCAAAGTTGACAGGCTGGACCTGATCTTCGGCTAATCGACGAACGGACATACTAGCTCACGCCTCATCAGTTTAACGGCTCACACCGCGACTCCACCACCGTGGCGAATTCGCAGGCATAAGCCGATTTGTCTTTTTGCAAAAATACAATGAACTTCTTGCCGTTGGGCACCGAGGCTTTGATCTCGTAGCCTGCGGACAGAAGTCCTCGAATGGTGGAAACGCCGCCACTGGATGCAGAGCTCATGTTGTCCGATGTCTGTGCAAATGCAGCAGACGCGCCGGACAACAGAACAGCCATATATGCCAGTGGCAGACGCATTAGCGGTCGACCTCCCCGAACACGATGTCGAGAGAACCAAGAACAGCCGTCACGTCGGCGAGCTGGTGGCCCTTGCAGAGGAAATCCATGGCCTGCAGGTGCACAAAACCCGGAGCGCGGATCTTGCAGCGGTAAGGCTTGTTGCTTCCGTCGGCAACAACATAGACGCCGAACTCACCCTTCGGTGCTTCAACGGCGGCGTAAACCTCACCGGCTGGCACGTGGTAGCCTTCGGTGTAGAGCTTGAAGTGGTGAATGAGCGCTTCCATCGAACGCTTCATTTCGCCGCGCTTCGGCGGAACAACCTTGCCGTCAAGCGCCGATACGGCTCCAACGCGGTGCTTGCCCTGCAGAAGCTCAACGCACTGCTTCATGATGCGAACCGACTGGCGCATCTCCTGCATACGAATGAGGTAACGGTCATAACAGTCACCGTTCTTGCCGACAGGAATGTCGAACTCCAGATCGGAGTAACATTCGTAAGGCTGCGAACGACGCAGGTCCCAGGCAGCGCCGGAACCACGAACCATAACGCCCGAGAAGCCCCAGTTGAACGCGTCTTCCAGCGTCACAACGCCGATATCGACGTTACGCTGCTTGTAGATGCGGTTATCGGTCAGCAGGCCTTCGATGTTGTCGAGAACGGTAATGAACGGGTCACACCATTTGCCGATATCATCGACCAGCTCTGGCGGGATATCCTGGTGTACGCCACCTGGGCGAACATAGGCTGCGTGCATGCGCGCGCCGCAGGCACGCTCATAGAACACCATCAGTTTTTCGCGTTCTTCGAAGCCCCAAACCGGCGGTGTCATGGCGCCAACGTCCATAGCCTGCGTGGTGACGTTCATGATGTGCGACAGGATGCGGCCGATTTCGGAAAACAGCACGCGGATCAACTGACCACGCATCGGGATTTCAAGGCCGAGAAGCTTTTCAACAGCAAGCGCGAAGGCATGCTCCTGGTTCATCGGCGAAACGTAGTCCAGACGGTCGAAATACGGCACGGCCTGAAGGTAGGTCTTGGTTTCGATCAGCTTTTCCGTGCCGCGGTGCAACAAACCGATATGCGGATCGACGCGCTCGACGATTTCACCGTCCAGTTCAAGAACAAGACGCAACACGCCGTGCGCGGAAGGGTGTTCCGGGCCGAAGTTGATGGTGAAGTTGCGAACATTATGTTCAGTCATGCTTTTGCTCCGCCGACGTGACCATGGCGATGAATTCGGCACCGGTCATGTTCTTCGTGGCCTGGGTGAATGAATAGCAATCAGGCTTTTCGTCTATAAAAATCTGCGAAACGAGCCGGTAATCGGAAGGGTTCTCGAATGCCTGAACGGAAACGGCCGTGTGCGCACCATCCTTGGAACGCCACAAAAGGGTGCTGCCGCATGACGCGCAGAAACACCGCTCACCCCATTCAGAAGACGAATAGACGCCAAGCGCCTTTTCGTCTGCAAACGTCACACCTTCGCATTCAACCGCAAGAAAGACGCCGCCGGACCAGCGACGGCACATGGAACAATGGCAGACACCGACCTCCCGGGCACCAACCTGTGCCTCGAAGCGAACGGCGCCGCAAAGACATTGCCCCTGCTCTCGCGTTGTTTCGGTCGTCATTGCTTCGCCTTCTCGTCGCCCGGAAGAACGTAATCCGTTCCCTCCCAAGGAGAAAGGAAGTCGAAGTTACGGAATTCCTGCTTCAACTCGACCGGCTCATACAGAACGCGCTTCAGTACGTCATCGTAACGTACTTCTACAAATCCGGTAACCGGGAAGTCCTTGCGCAGCGGATGGCCTTCAAAGCCGTAATCGGTGAGAATACGACGAAGGTCGGCATGGCCCTCAAACGGAATGCCGTACATATCCCATGCTTCGCGTTCGAACCATTCCGCACCCATGAACACGGATGTCGAGGATGGAACGCCCTCGTCTTCCGCTACCTGCAGCTTCACCCGCACACGCAGGTTCTGACGCGGAGACAGAAGATGATAGACAACATCGAAACGCTTTTCGCGGCGCGGCCAGTCAACGCCGCAGATATCGATAATGTTGATAAAACCGCACTGGACGTCATCCCGCAGGAAGGTCAGCAGTGCGATAACATTGGCCGGCGTTGTGTTCAGGGTGAGTTCGCTGAAAGCAATATCGGCAGACTCAACCAACGAACCACGTGCTTCCTTAACATAGGCAGCAAGATCGGTAAGAGCTTCACTCATTCGTACTGTCCTTTGCCCTTAACGCTCGATCGTTCCGGTTCTGCGGATCTTCTTCTGCAACAAAAGCACGCCGTAAAGCAGCGCCTCTGCCGTGGGGGGACAGCCCGGAACGTAAATATCTACCGGGACGACACGGTCACAACCGCGCACCACAGCATAGGAATAATGGTAATAACCGCCGCCATTGGCGCAGGAACCCATCGAGATGACGTAACGTGGCTCAGGCATCTGGTCATAGACCTTGCGCAGAGCCGGAGCCATCTTGTTGGTCAACGTACCGGCAACGATCAGAACGTCCGACTGGCGCGGTGACGCACGCGGTGCAACACCGAAGCGCTCAAGATCGTAACGCGGGCCAGAAGCCTGCATCAGGCCTTCAACAGCGCAACAGGCCAGACCGAACTGCATCCACATCAGCGAACCGGTACGGGCCCAGGTGATGAGCTCGTCGGTCGATGTGACGAGGAAGCCCTTGTCGGCCAGTTCGTCGTTGATTTCGGTAAAATACGCATCGTTGCTGCCAACAGGCTTGCCCGTCGACGGATCGATAATGCCTTTCGGCTTCGGAGCAACCAGCGTCGTGTTGTCTTGACCTACGCCCATTCCAAAGCTCCCTTCTTCCACTCATAGATGAAGCCAATGGTGAGAACACCGAGGAACACCATCATGGACCAGAAGCCGAACCAGCCCAGCTCACCGAAGGACACCGCCCACGGGAACAGGAACGCAACTTCAAGGTCGAAGATAATGAATAGGATCGACACCAGATAAAAGCGAATGTCGAACTTCATACGTGCATCATCAAAGGCATTGAAACCGCACTCGAACGCAGACAGCTTTTCCGGGTCCGGATTTTTATAAGCAACTGCGAATGGCGCGATAAGCAGCGCCAGTCCGATGACCAGCGCGATACCAATGAAAATTGCAATCGGAATATAGGAACTGAGGAGTTCAGTCATCGTACTCTTCCCTGTCCGAGCCGAGCGCCGGACAATCCCTTGCGACAAACCGTCTGCAAGGACAAAAATCATGTTGCAACGCCAAAGTCGTTAGCGCAGCCGGGTTCTCTCTGCAAGAGTTTCTGCATCATTTCAACCCGGTTGCCGCATCGTTTCGCAACAATAACGATACACTACCTTGGCACCCACCCCTTTGGATACCGCTAAATACTTAAAAAAAATGAATATTCCGCCAAACAAAAAACAAAGTCACAAAGGTGAGAAATTTGCTGGAAATTGCACTGCAAAAAGCACATTTTGCATAACGGAAATATGAGCAAAAAAGGAAGGAAATATTGGGCGGCATACGCGATTCATGTGAACCGCGCGCAACGCGCAAAGCACGCAACAGCCTCTGGAGAGACGAGCGCGTAAACAACGATGGAGGGGACATTTAAAAAATAAATGGCGCGAGTGACGGGGCTCGAACCCGCGACCTCCGGCGTGACAGGCCGGCACTCTAACCGACTGAGCTACACCCGCGCATTGCAGATTTTCATCTGCGTTTTTCGAGGAAAGGATGGCGCGAGTGACGGGGCTCGAACCCGCGACCTCCGGCGTGACAGGCCGGCACTCTAACCAACTGAGCTACACCCGCTTAATCCTTATTCAGCAGAAACCTGCCTAACGAAGCAGCCTCGACTGTCCGTGAGCGGCTAACTACGGGGTTCATGTTTGGGTGTCAACAGGTTTCATGACAAAAAATACGCTTTCGTTTTTTTCTTTCCAAAATCTGTCCCAAACGGCCGATTTTATCCACAGCCCTCCCCTAATTTGGGCGTCCTATAGAGAGTGAAATTTTCTTGAATTTTTTCTGATAGGGAAAAACCCTTATTTTCTCGGGATGTTACGCAATTGCGCACAGCGAAATCAGAAAATTTTGAAAAAACTTCACAAAGGGGACTTGCGCTTTTTTTCTGATCCGCATAGATCACAGCCACCGACGCGGCGAACACAACAAACGGTTCGCAAGACGCGAAGGGCGATTAGCTCAGTTGGTAGAGCGCCTCGTTTACACCGAGGATGTCGGGAGTTCGAGTCTCTCATCGCCCACCATTTTCCTTCTTATTTCCCCTTTTAAGTATCTTGAATGTCGCCATTTATTCGTGGCGTATTGTTTTCCGCTTGGTCAGAAAAAACAACCAACGGGAATTATCAACATGGACACTATCTCAATCGACAATCGTGGTGATTTCGGCCTGTGGGCAATCGAACGCGCCAAGGAGATCATTGCCGTTGAGGGCTCATCCCTGGCGATTGCAGCGCGCGACAGCAGTGAAGAGACCATTCGCGAGGCAGCAAATGCACTCGGTGCCGCAATAACCGCTGCTTTGCTCGAGGTGTATGACGGCCTTTTGTCCGACGAAGAATAAGAAACGCACCTACTCGCTGACCGCATCGTTTTTTTCGCTCCACCATCGCAATCATAGCGCGTATTTTTGCGCTTCGCTCGTCGTTGCTCCCGTGATAAAGGTCAATTCCCACGCCTTGACCACGGGAGTTTCCGATGACGCAGATGGAAGGCAGTGCATTTCAGGAAGAATTTTTATCAACAACAGGCGGGCTGCGACTCTTCGTACGCTCGTGGAAACCCGATTCTGTGCCTCGGGCCGTCGTAGTGATTTGCCACGGCGTGAATTCTCATGGCGGCCAATATATTTGGGCCGCCGAAAAATTCATGCAAAGAGGCTTTATTGTCTACGCACTCGACTTACGCGGCCGAGGGAAATCCGATGGACCGCGATTCTATGTCGATAATATCGCCGATTATGTCGCCGATCTCGGCATCGTCATTGATCTGGCGAAGTCCCGCAATCCGAATCTGCCGACTTTTTTGCTGGGTCACAGCGCTGGCGGCGTCGTTTCATGTTCGTACGCTCTGGAAATGCAGGATGGATTGGCCGGCCTGATCTGCGAAAGTTTTGCTTTCAAAGTGCCCGCCCCCAATTTCGTTCTTGGAATCACCAAGTTTTTAAGTGGGTTCTTCCCTCGCCTACCGGTGCTCAAACTGAAAAATGAAGATTTTTCACGCGATGGCGAGGCTGTACGTATTCTCAATGCCGATCCATTGATTGCCAATGAAACACAGCCAGCTGCGACAGTTGCTGCTCTGGTGCGTGCCGATGAACATTTGAAGCGGGAATTTCCGACCATAAAACTTCCCGTGCTGATTCTGCATGGCACTGCTGACAAAGCGACCGTGCCAAGCGGCAGCGAGTTTTTTTACAAAACGGCAGGCTCCAGCGACAAAACCCTCAAACTTTACGAGGGGCATTTCCATGATCTTCTCAATGATCTGGGGAAGGAACGCGTACTGGACGACATGGTGGCGTGGATTGATGCCCGTTTGCCGGAGCACATCAACGTCTGAGTCCTGACGTCAGGATGCGATTCGTCGTCAGTGGCCCGAATTTTCTCACTCCAAAACAAAAACGGCCGGACATTTTGGTGTCCGGCCGTTTTTTAGTGCGTTAAAAATCAGTTGGTGCCCTTGAGGTCCACTGCAAAGAACAGTGTTTCGCCCGAGGAATCATCCACGCCGTCATTGTCGGTCACGGCGTAAGCCTTGCCAGACTTGTCGAAGGCAAAGCCTTCCAGCTTGTCGACGGTGTAACCATTGGTCTGCGCCTTAAGGTCTGGCAGGAAGTCATGGGCCAGTTCCTTGGTCACGAGAGGCAGCTCGCCACCGATCTTGGCAGGCTTCAGGTCAGCCTTTGCAACGCGGTACAGCTTCTTGATGGCTGCGGTATCACCAATCTGGTTGTCGCGTTCCACGATGTAGACGTGGTCGCCATGGGCAGAGATTTCCGACAGGCCAACCCAACCGGCTTCAGGCTTGTCGAGCTGGTAACGCACAGCGCCCCACTCCTTGGCCTTCGGGTTATAGGAGACGAGCTTCACGAAGCCCTTCTCGTCTTTGCCCCATTCGCGCTGCACAGCCATCCACAGGGTGGCGTCGTCGCCTTCGCCCACAACGGTCACACCTTCAAAGCCGTAACGGGTCTCACCCTCAAGCAACTCCTTCGGCAGTGCGATCTCGGCCTTGATCTCACCCTTGGCGTTGACGTTGTAAAGTGCGTGCGGAAGCAGCTTTTCGCTGTTGCCTTCCGATGCCAGCCAGAAACCGCCCTTGCCATCGAGAGTGATGCCTTCGATGTCGAGTTTCTGGGCAGGCTGACCATCACGCTTCACGCGCAAGACAGAGGTGATGACAGCAGGTTTCTGGGTTGCGTCGATCGTGTAGATCGATGGCTGCATGCCATACACGGAATCGGAAACCGCATAAAGGATGCCATCCTTTTCAGCGTCAGCGACCAGACCGGACAATGCACCCCAGCCGATTGGCGCGCCGTCTACCGTTGCCGATACCAGCTGCGGATAGGCCGCCTCGCCTTCTGCACGCTCAAACAACATGACGTGCGAACGGGCACCACCATCTTCGACCAGATCGGCCTCGTTGGCAGTTGCTAGCAGATTGCGGCCAGGGATCGCCACAGCACCTTCTGGAGAGATGCCGGATGGCAGAAGCTGTGTCAGCTCAGGTTCTGCGCCGGTATCCTTGTAAACGCCAACCACAGAGCTACGCTCGGACAGAACGAAGATAAAGCGGTCATCGCCAAAGGTTGCGACTTCAAGACCTTCAGGCTCTACGCCCTTGGCTCTCGAACGCTTCTCGGGATAGTGGCCGATACTGGCGACGGCATGTTCCAAGGAAGCGCCAGCTTCATAGAGGACCTTGCCAGCTGTGTCGAAAATGGTGAAGCCGCGTGCGCCGCCTTCCCAGTCGCCTTCATTGGCGATGACAACACGATCTGTGCCCAGCCACTTGATGGCGTCAGGTTCGCGTTTACGGGCTTCCTGCTTGTCCGTGAACTTCAGGGCGCCGTCCGACTTGGTGTCGATGCCTTCCAGGTCAACCGTGCCAGCGGAGAAGTGGCTTTTGACCGTGCCGGCTTTGCCATCAACAATCACGATGTGGTTGTTTTCCTGCAGCGTCACGGCAATGTCGCCATTCGCGTTGATGGAAACGAATTCCGGCTCTGGATCTTCCGGTGCGATATCTGCCAGGCCAGTCATGTCAATGTGCTTGACGGTGGCGCAATCGGCAACGCCGTCTTTTAGGGCAACCGTGACCAGATAGCCAGCCGGCATCTGCGGCAATGCACCATCATTGACGTCTTCATCGCGTTCATTTTCAATCGCGATGGCGGCAAATGTCTTGTCTGGGGAAATGGCGACAGAATCAGGCTGACCGCCCAGATCGCAGCTGGCTTCTATCTTTTTGCTGGCGATATCGACAGTCACCAGTTTGCCAGATGGCTTTGTGAAGCTTTCAGAGGTATTCACACCGGCCAGAACCTTGGTTCCAGCAACGGCGACCGACGTCGGTTCACCTTCCAGCAACAGGGCACCACCAGCCTTCGGTGCCTTGGCATCGGTAATGTCGATAAAGCCAATGCCGCCCAGCGGGCTGTCGGAATAGATCAGTGTATTGCCGTCTTCACTGGCCGCGATGATCTCAGCAGACGATACCGTTTTGGCGTCCTTGTCCTTGGGCAGGTTTAGCGCCACCGGGAAAGATGCAATGCGGTTGAAAACCTGATCAGCAGCAGCAGGCAAGGCGACGGAAGTAAGCAGCACAGCCATCAGGCCGGCCGAAGTAAAACGAAACGTCATGGGAAGCCTCCTGTTCCATTAAATCGAACAGTCGGCTTCTGCTGCATGCATGTTACACACGAATGACAGACATAGTTTATTTAGCCGGGTCATCCACAGCAAACAGACGCAAGGCAAAATAAAAACCCGATGCAAAGGCACCGGGCTTTCAATTTCAGTACTCACAAGCCAAATATGCGCTCACTCGCCGCGAGGCAGCGCATAGTGGAAACTTTAGGAGTTCACGGCGTCCTTGAGACCCTTGCCAGCCGAGAACTTCGGCACGTTACGGGCAGGAATATCAACTTCAGCACCCGTGGACGGGTTGCGGCCCTTGGAGGCTTCACGACGGCTGACAGTGAAGCTGCCAAAACCTGCGAGGCGGATGTCGCCACCATTCTTCAGTTCGCTCTGGACGGTTTCGAATACAGCGTCAACTGCGGAAGCAGCATCTGCCTTAGTGAGACCGGCCTTTTCGGCAACTGCGGAAACGAGCTCATTCTTATTCATGTTTCCACCCCTTTCTATGGTTTGAAACGACTCAAATTAAGCCGGGCGCAGAATAGCTAGCTACCTGCGACCCGCAACTCAAAAGCGCCGGAATCGCCTGAAAAACAAGAGGTCTAGCTGCTTTTTTCACAACAAAGGCTGGCATTTCTGCCAGCCTTTGTGTGTTTTTTACCAATATTGCTTCACGTGAGGTCGCAAAACCTCAATGTGCGATCGTCTGACCGGCGTCATCGACACCTTCGACGGTGGCAACGAGTGGCGTCTCAATGCTGCCATCCCACTCGATCGGCTCGGGTTTGCGCAGTAGCGCATGCTCGATAACCTCACCCATGCGGGACACAGGAATGATCTCCATTCCGTTCTTCACATTGTCCGGAATCTCGGCCAAATCCTTGGCGTTTTCTTCCGGAATGAGCACCTTCTTGATGCCGCCGCGCAGGGCTGCAAGGAGCTTTTCCTTGAGGCCGCCGATGGGCAGAACACGACCACGCAGTGTGATTTCACCGGTCATGGCGACATCCTTGGAAACAGGAATGCCGGTCATGATCGATACAATGGCGGTTGCCATCGCCACACCTGCCGATGGGCCATCCTTCGGAGTGGCACCTTCGGGAACGTGAACGTGGATGTCGCTCTTGTCGAAACGTGGAGGCTCAATGCCGAAATCAACAGCGCGCGAACGAACATAGGATGCCGCTGCCGAAATCGATTCCTTCATCACTTCCTTCAAGTTACCGGTCACGGTCATACGACCCTTGCCCGGCATCATCACGCCTTCGATCGTCAGCAGTTCACCACCAACTTCGGTCCATGCGAGACCGGTGACAACACCGACCTGATCTTCACGTTCAGCCTCACCATGACGGAAGCGCGGAACGCCCAGATAGTCATTGATGTTGGCAGCCGTTACAGCCACGGACTTGGTCTTGCCCTTGATGATTTCGGTCACGGCCTTACGTGCCAGTTTCATCAATTCACGCTCGAAGCTACGAACGCCGGCTTCACGGGTATACTGCTGGATGACCGCCATGATCGCATCGTCGCTGACGGAAAATTCGTCCGGCTGCAACGCATGTTCCCTGATGGCCTTAGGCAGCAGGTGGCGCTTGGCGATTTCACGCTTTTCATCTTCGGTGTAACCGGCGATGCGGATGATCTCCATACGGTCCATCAGCGGGCCTGGAATATTGAGCGTGTTCGCCGTGGTGATGAACATCACGTCGGACAGGTCATATTCCACTTCAAGGTAGTGGTCCATGAAGGTGGAGTTCTGTTCCGGATCCAGCACCTCGAGCAGAGCCGACGACGGATCGCCACGGAAGTCCATACCCATCTTGTCGATTTCATCGAGCAGGAAGAGCGGGTTGGTCTTCTTGGCCTTCTTCATGGACTGCACGACCTTGCCCGGCATGGAGCCGATATAGGTACGGCGGTGACCACGAATTTCCGCCTCATCGCGTACGCCACCCAGCGCCATGCGAACATATTCGCGGCCGGTTGCCTTGGCGATGGACTTGGCAAGCGAAGTCTTACCAACGCCTGGAGGGCCAACGAGGCACAGGATCGGTCCGCGAATCTTGGTGGCGCGTGCTTGCACGGCCAGATATTCGACGATACGTTCCTTGACCTTGTCGAGACCGAAGTGATCGACTTCGAGAATCTCCTCAGCCTTGTTCAGATCAGTTTTGATCTTCGACTTCTTGCCCCATGGCAGACCAAGCAGCCAATCCATGTAGTTGCGAACGACGGTGGCTTCTGCCGACATCGGGCTCATCTGGCGCAGCTTCTTCATCTCCGCCTCGGCCTTTTCCTTGGCCTCCTTGGAGAGTTTGGTGCGGGAGATGCGTTCTTCCAGCTCGGCCATCTCGTCACGGCCGTCTTCGCCGTCACCGAGTTCCTTCTGGATCGCCTTCATCTGCTCGTTCAGGTAATATTCGCGCTGCGTCTTCTCCATCTGGCGCTTGACGCGAGAACGGATGCGCTTTTCAACCTGAAGAACCGAAATCTCGCCTTCCATGAAGCCAAGCGCCTTTTCCAGACGCAGCTTCACGCTGACGGTTTCGAGCATTTCCTGCTTTTCGCTGATCTTGATCGACAGGTGCGATGCGACCGTGTCAGCCAACTTCGAATAGTCCTCGATCTGGCCGGCAACGCCAACCACTTCAGGGGAAATCTTCTTGTTGAGCTTCACGTAGCTTTCAAATTCGGAAATGACCGAACGGGAAAGAGCTTCTACTTCGACAGGATCATCCTTGGTCTCGTCCAGAAGGTCCGCCGTTGCCTCGTAGAAATCTTCGCGGCTGGTGTAAGTGTCGATCTTTGCACGACCCTTGCCTTCCACCAGCACCTTGACGGTGCCGTCAGGCAGCTTGAGCAGCTGCAGAACATTGGCCACGGTGCCAACGTCATGAATAGCAGATGGTTCAGGATCGTCGTCGCTAGCATTGATCTGAGTGGCAAGCATGATCTGCTTGTCGGAACCCATGACCTCTTCAAGCGCACGAATAGATTTCTCACGCCCTACGAACAGCGGGACGATCATATGCGGGAAAACAACAATGTCGCGCAGGGGAAGGACAGGATAAGTGCCACCAGATGCTGCAGACGTAGTGTTCGTCATGTTATTTCCTTTCCATGGCCTCAATGAGCCACTCTGCCGAAGTTCTTGGGTTCTTCGGCGCATTCTCGTTTCCTACCAGAAATGGAGTTTCATCACCCCAATTTCAAGCCAGACGAAACGCCGGTATCCCGCCAGGGACCGAAATTTAAAATGCGGCGTGTACTAAGACTAATTTTTACGCAGTCGCAAGCAACATGCTTGCGGGGCAGAAATACACTTGCCGCCAGACGCGAAACACCGCGTCACAAATCAGTTGTAAAACATTATCAGCAAAGAGCAAACGGCTCTACACGCAAAATAGCCGCCATCCGCAGGAACGTCGCAGAATTGCGATAAAAGCGTCGCCCAAAGCGCCAGAAACTGACCTGACAGCCCTGCCCTTATGCCACAGAGAGGGCAGCGCCGCGTAGACCTATGCAATTACCCCATGGATCGCGAACCTGGCACATCAGGATATCACCATCGATTCTCATCGGGCCGCGGTAAAGCACCGCTCCAAGCGCCTGCAGATGGGTGAGCGATTTTTCAAAGTCGTCCGTCCACCAATAGACCACACTGCCAGCGGCCCCGCTTGCTACCTTGTCATCGGCCGGCACCAGTTCCAGCTGCGTCTGGCCGATCTGCAAAAACTCGAACCCTGAAGGCTGCGACACGGTTCGCACGGCGCCAGGAAAGGCTTTCTGATACCACGCGATCCCCTCATCCATATCAGCGACATGCACGAGAACGGCAGACACAAAACTCATGAGGCGTACTCCTGGGACACCATGGACTGTGGTGATTGGCCAAAGAAAAAGCCCCTCGCAGCCGTGCTGCAAGGGGCTTTTCAATTCTAGCGTAATCGAATCAGGCCGAAACGTTGGTCTTTTCTTCCTGACGATCGGCGTAGATGTAGAGCGGACGCGCTACACCACTGACCACTTCGTCAGAAATCACGACTTCACGAACGCCTTCCAGCGTTGGCAATTCGAACATGGTGTCGAGCAGAATCTTTTCCATGATCGAACGCAGACCGCGAGCACCGGTTTTACGGGTGATTGCCTTGCGGGCAATTTCGCGTAGCGCGTCTTCATGGAATGTCAGTTCCACATCTTCCATCTCGAACAGGCGCTGGTACTGCTTGACCAGAGCGTTCTTTGGTTCCGACAGAATCTGGATCAGTGCGTCCTCATCGAGATCCTCGAGCGTTGCCAGAACCGGCAGACGACCGATGAATTCAGGAATAAGACCGAACTTGACCAGATCTTCCGGTTCCAGTTCACGCAACACTTCGCCAACACGACGATCTTCCGGACCCTTGACCGTCGCGCCAAAACCAATCGAGGTCTTTTCGCCACGTGCCGAAATGATCTTGTCCAGACCGGCAAACGCGCCACCGCAAATGAACAGGATGTTGGTCGTATCCACCTGCAGGAATTCCTGCTGTGGATGTTTGCGACCACCCTGTGGAGGAACGGACGCAACCGTGCCTTCCATGATCTTCAGCAGAGCCTGCTGTACGCCCTCACCCGAAACGTCGCGCGTGATGGATGGGTTGTCAGACTTGCGGGAAATCTTGTCCACTTCGTCGATGTAAACGATACCGCGCTGAGCGCGTTCAACGTTGTAATCCGCAGACTGGAGCAGCTTGAGGATGATGTTTTCAACATCTTCACCCACGTAGCCAGCTTCGGTCAGTGTCGTGGCATCGGCCATGGTGAAGGGCACATCGATGATGCGGGCCAGGGTCTGGGCAAGATAGGTCTTACCGCAACCGGTTGGGCCAACCAGCATGATGTTCGACTTCGCCAGTTCCACTTCCCCGTTTTTCGAGGCGTGTGCCAGACGTTTGTAATGGTTATGAACGGCCACGGAGAGAATTTTCTTCGCCTGCATCTGGCCGATGACATATTCATCGAGAATTTTGATGATATCCTGCGGCGTGGGAACGCCTTCGCGGGACTTCACCATGGAACTCTTGTTCTCTTCGCGAATGATGTCCATGCACAATTCGACGCATTCATCGCAGATGAATACCGTCGGTCCAGCAATAAGCTTGCGGACCTCGTGCTGGCTCTTGCCGCAGAATGAACAATAGAGTGTGTTCTTCGAGTCGCCGCCGTTGCTGCCGCTGACTTTGCTCATATCTCTTTCCTTCCAGCACGCCGTCATTCCGTCAAACGGAATGCGGTAAACTCACCGCTTGCCAGCACGTTTTCCGTTTTCAGGATACGTGCCCGCATTGTTTCCGGGGGTACTAAACCGGACCGGATAAACAATCCGAACCCCGGAGGCAACGAAATCCCCTTCAAGCATCAACGCTACGTCATAAATTTTCAACATAGCCTTAATATGTACTATTAGCGTTTTCTTTCCCGGTTTAAACCCTCTATTTCCACAGAGGGTCTCAAACCATAGTCAAAAACGCGCATGCGTTACTAAGCAGACGCACCTTCGATTTCGGCGCGCGACGTCAGGATGCGGTCGATGACGCCCCAATCCTTTGCCTCTTCCGAGTCCATGAAGTGGTCGCGATCAAGGGTTTTTTCAACCTCTTCGAGCGTGCGGCCGGTGTGCTTCACGTAAACTTCATTCAGGCGGCGCTTCATCTTGATGATGTCACGGGCGTGACGTTCGATGTCGGATGCCTGGCCCTGGAAACCGCCGGATGGCTGGTGCACCATGATACGGGCGTTTGGCGTTGCAAAACGCATGCCCTTCTCACCGGCAGCCAGCAGCAGCGAACCCATGGACGCAGCCTGACCAACGCAGAGCGTCGATACAGCCGGGCGAATGAACTGCATGGTGTCATAGATTGCCATGCCGGCGGTTACGACGCCGCCCGGAGAATTGATGTAAAGCGCAATTTCCTTCTTGGGGTTTTCAGCCTCAAGGAAGAGCAACTGGGCGCAAACCAGCGACGCCATATGATCTTCAACCGGACCAGTCAGGAAAATGATGCGTTCCTTGAGAAGACGCGAGTAGATGTCATAGGACCGTTCGCCGCGATTGGTCTGTTCCACGACCATCGGCACCAGAGCCATGGCGGTATCAACTGGATTTCTCATGTCCGTCCTTTATCAACTCTTGCCCGGCACGATCTGCGAACCGGAATCAAATCTATTTCTTCATTCTCTACATAGAGTGTCCAAGCCCCGTACTTCAAGACACAGGCGGCGGATATCCTTAATAGCGGGCATTTCTTACTGGCGCTCTAATGAGCATTCGCATGAGTCGCCATAGCCACGCATTGACGATGCTTGATCATCAACGACGAAAACCGGATGTGGTGAATGATTGATGAATTCTCAAGTCCATTACCCGTCACATCGTCTCAGCAAAGCCCACGCCAGCACAGTTTTCTCATAACGGGAATAAAATCTGCTCCAAAGATGATCGTCGTAACGGTTTTTCGAAATTTCGAACTCGTTTTTCCACATCTGCAGCCAATATCGTCCACCGCCGTGGCCTTTATATCTGGTGCAGGTTTCAAGAGTTCAAGCACCTGCATGTCGTGCAACCCGCCTCCTGCGCTTTGGTGGGCTTTATAGGTCAGAAATAAACCTCTGGATCACCCCAGTTTTGCCCCGGTCCGGCAACGAACCATTAGCAATTGGTGTTGATACTTCCGCGCAGGCCCGTCCCGCATTTCCTCCCGGAATAGAACTTCGTGCCATCAGGTTAGCTTCAAGCGTTTCCTCCATGATCATGAGGATCATGGCGCGTGAAGCAACGCGCAAACGCGCAGATTAGGATCGTACGGTGTTTGATGCCAAAACAGTAATGCTTCTCTGGGCCGCAGAAACACTCACCCTGGCTTTTCTGCTGCTCGGCATGTGGCTGCGACAACGCGCCAAAACACAATACCTGCTGTTTGCGTCCGGCTTCGCGCTTAATACGATTGGCTGCGTCCTGGTGATGCTGCGCGGGGAAATCCCGAATTTCGCCTCTATTCAGGTGGGCAATACAGTCGCACTGCTAGGCTTTGCCTGCTGGCTTGCGGGCCTGCTCAAAATCAGCGGCAAAAAGATCGAAGGCTGGGTCGCGATCCCTGCATTGCTGTGGGTGGCGTTCATGTTTGTCCCACCTGTACGCGACAGCATGGCCTATCGCATCGTTCTTTATCATACGGCCGCGGGCCTTGGTTACCTCATGCTGGCCAGTGTTCTTCTGAATTACAAGGGCAAGCGCAGCCCGACGCGCAAAACCCTTGCCAGTTTGCTGGTATTTCAGGCCCTGTGCGGAGCAATCACCGCCTATGTGGTTATCAAGCATAATATGGCGACCGGAAATGTCGTGCCGCTGACGACCATTACCGCCATTTACGGTGCATTGTTCTTTGTTGCCGTGATCACGCTCAGCGCCATGCTCTATATTGAAGAAACGGAAAAGCGCCTGCACCTGTTGGCAACGACCGATGAACTGACCGGCGCTCGCAATCGCCGTGGCCTGACAGAAGAATTCGAAAGACTGGCAAAACGCTCGGCCAATTCTGGCCACAGCGTGGCTCTCATCCTGTTCGACATCGATCATTTCAAGAAGATTAACGACCGCTACGGTCACCAGTCCGGCGATATCGCGCTCACGCGGTTTTCACGTATGGCGGAAACCATCATTTCCGAGACAGGCATGTTCGTGCGCATGGGTGGCGAAGAATTTGCGTTGCTTCTGGAAACCGCCCTTCCCGACCGGGCGATCATGGTTGCCGAAACCATCAGGCTGCACCTTGCCCGCACACCGCTTGACGATGGCAAGCAAACCATTCCCATGACTGTCAGCGTCGGTATCGCGACTGACAATAGCGGCGCGCCGGATCTCCACGCGCTGATGACGATTGCCGACCGGGCGCTGTACGCCGCCAAGAAGGCCGGCCGCAACAGAACCGTATTCTTCAACGGTGAAAACAACGTGGTGATCGCCGCCAATGATCGTAATGAAGATCCGATGGATAACAATGCCGACCGTCAGGTCGCGGCATTGGCCCGCATCACCGCGATTGCCAACCGCTAAGATCAGGAACGCACCGCTTATTTATCTCCGGTTTGGAAAGCATCTTCCAGCCCGGCACCCATTCCAATAGATATGATTGCATGACTGATATTCCTGATTTTCTGAAAATCGACACCGCTACGCGCCATGTCTCGCTTGATGCCCGCAACCCGGAGTTCTTCGGAAATCCGAATGCTGTTTATGCGGCTCTGCACAAACACTGTCCCACCTTTTATTGGGAGGAACAGAAACAGTGGTTTTTCACCGGCTATGACCACGTCAATGCGCTGTTGCGTGACCGCCGTTTCGGACGGCAGATCCTGCATGTCGCCAGCCGCGAAGAACTGGGCCTTGCGGAGCCGCAGGAGCACGTCAAACATTTCGATGCGGCCGAGCGCCATTCGCTGCTGGAAATCGAACCGCCGGAACATACGCGGCTGCGCACCCTCATCAACCGCGCTTTCGTCTCTCGCCATGTCGAGATCATGAAGCCGGAAATCGAGGCGCTGGCCAACAAGCTGATCGACGGTTTTGAAAAAGATGGCAAGACAGAGCTGCTCGCCTCTTTCGCAGATATCATTCCGGTGACGATGATTGCCCGGATGATCGGCATTCCCGAGGAGATGGGCCCGAAGCTGCTGGAATGGTCCCATGCCTATGTCGGCATGTATATGTTCAAACGCACCACTGAAGACGAACATGCGGCAGACAAGGCGGCCAAGGAGTTCGCTGACTATGTGCGCAGCATCATCAGGGATCGTCGCGAAAATCCGCGCGATGATCTGATGAGCCACATGATCCACACCGAGCACAAAGGCCAGTTCCTGACGGATGATGAACTGGTGTCGACCACCATCGTTCTGCTGAATGCCGGCCATGAAGCCACCGTTCACCAGATCGGCAATTCGGTTCGGGTAATCCTGGAAAGCGGCGTTGCGCCGGATACGTTATTTTCCGATGACAAGACCACCGAGCGCACGGTTGAAGAGACGCTGCGCATCTGTGCGCCTGTGCATATCTTCCAGCGTTGGGTTCTTGAGCCGGTGGAGATCGACGGCGTTGCATTCAAGCGCGGCGACAAGGTCAGCCTCATTCTGGCGGCGGCCAACCTCGACCCGCAGAAATTCACCGATCCCCTCACCTTCAAGCCAGACCGTGCCGAGGGTGCCAACCTGTCCTTCGGTGCCGGTATTCACTTCTGCATTGGTGCGCCGCTGGCACGTCTTGAATTGAATATCGCGCTGCCGCTGCTGTTTGCCCGTCTTCCAGGCATGAAGATTGCCCGGAAACCCGAGGTCAAGGATGTCTACCATTTCCATGGTCTGGACCGTCTGGACCTTGTCTGGTGATTGGATGGCGCGCCTGAAACCTGCCTATTAAAATGAAAACGCCGTGTGTATTATGAAAACACACGGCGCTTTTGTCTATATGATGCTGTGGCGGTTAAATCCACTGCCGTCCATCGCTGCCACCCTGGCAACCATAGGGCGGGAGAACATTGCCAAATGTCTCGTGAAGCTTGTCACAACCCCATTTGTTGATTGGTCCCGGCATACGGCTGTTCAGCTCGATGCCAACCTCATCATAGGGGCTGTCCGTGTTGGTTACATATTTGTACCACTGGAAACCAATAAAACCGACGGAAACGATCGCTACGATCAGAAACGTTCTCAGTATTCTCATTACATTACCTTATTCATTCCGGCCCGTCCTTTTTCAAAGACGGATCACGTAGTCCTTGCGAGTCGTTTCAAGGACTTCCCAGCTTCCTTTGAAGCCGGGCCTTAATACCATCCGGTCGCCAGCACGCAATGCAAAGCTTTGACCGTCGTCAGATGTCAGCACCGAATGGCCCTCGAGAATGCTGAAATATTCCCACTCGTCATATTCGACGCGCCACTTGCCAGGCGTTGATTGCCAGATCCCTGCGTAGACCCCGCCATCAGCCTCTTCGAAATTCCATGTGGTGAATTTTGGGTTTCCCGAGATCAGACGCTCCGGTTTCGGGGCGCCGTATTCCGGCTCAATATTCGCCAGTTTTTCTTCGAGGTTGAATGACAGGGTCAATGCCATGAGATGCTGTTCTCCGGGTTCTGTTTGTGCAGCTGTTATACTTTTGAAAGCGCCTGTTCCAGATCGGCGATGATGTCCTTGACGTCTTCAAGGCCGACGGACAGACGCACGACATCCGGTCCGGCACCGGCGGCGACCTGCTGTTCCGGCGTCAGCTGGGCATGGGTGGTCGATGCCGGGTGAATAACCAGCGAACGGGTGTCACCAATATTGGCAAGGTGCGAGAACAGCTGCAGACCGGCGACAAAGCCCTTTCCGGCATCGTAACCGCCCTTCAGACCGAAGGTGAAGACAGAACCGGCACCGGCTGGCGAATAATGCTGCTGGATGGCGTGGTTGGAGCTATCCTCAAGTCCCGCATAATGGACCCAGCCGACCTTGGGATGTTTTTTCAGCCATTTGGCAACAGCGAGAGCGTTTTCCGAATGGCGCTGCATGCGCAGCGGCAGGGTTTCAATACCGGTCAGGATCAGGAAGGCGTTAAACGGCGAAATGGCCGGACCAAGGTCACGCAAGCCAAGTACACGGCACGCAATGGCAAAGGCAAAATTGCCGAAGGTGGCGTGCAATACCGTGCCGGAATATTCCGGGCGCGGTTCGGACAACATCGGGTATTTGCCGGACGCAGACCAGTCGAATGTACCGCCGTCGACAATGATACCGCCCATGGAATTGCCGTGGCCGCCGAGGAACTTGGTCAGCGAATGCAGTACCACGTCAGCGCCATGTTCCAGCGGTCGCACAAGGTATGGGCTGGCCATGGTGTTATCAACGATCAGCGGCAGGCCATGCTTGCGCGCAACCTCGGCAATGGCGGCAATGTCCACGAAGGTGCCGCCGGGATTGGCAAGGCTTTCGATAAAGATCGCTTTGGTGCGGTCATCGATATGTTTCACGAAGGTTTCCGGTTCAGCCGTATCGGCCCAACGCACCTGCCAGCCAAAATTCTGGAAGGCATGACCGAACTGGTTGATGGAGCCGCCATAGAGTTGGCGTGCGGCTACAAAATTATCGCCCGGCTGCATCAACGTGTGGAACACCAGCATCTGCGCCGCATGACCGGAGGCAACGGCCAGTGCTGCCGTGCCGCCCTCAAGGGCCGCGACACGCTCCTCCAGCACCGCCTGAGTCGGGTTCATGATGCGGGTGTAGATGTTGCCGAATTCTTTCAGGCCAAACAGTGCAGCAGCATGATCCGAATCCCGGAAGGCATAGGCCGTCGTCTGATAGATCGGTGTGTTACGGGCGCCCGTGGTCGGGTCAGGCTGCGCGCCTGCGTGAATGGCAAGCGTCGCAAATCCGGGATTGTTGCTGGACATGGTATTTCCTCCAAAATGTCAGACCTTGAACTGGACTTTGGAGGATCATAACGCCTTGGCAGCAAATGATAAGCCTGTTGCGCGCTCAACCCTGTGTAATATTGAGGCGCGGATATTCAATTGCCGGGCAACGGTCCATAACCATCTTGATACCGTAGGCTTCAGCCTTGGCGGCTGCTGTATCGTCACGCACGGAAAGCTGACCCCAAATGACCTTGGGTCGTGGCGAAAGCAGGATTGTTTCTTCAACGACTGACGACAGGTACTCCTTGGCGCGGAACACATCCACCATATCCACAGGCTCCGGAATATCGGCCAAGTGCGCATATACCTTCTGGCCGAGAATTTCCTTGCCCGCCTGCCCCGGATTAACGGGAAACACCCGGTAGCCCTTCGACAGCAGAAACCGCATGACGCCGTAGCTTGGACGATCCGGGTTTGGCGAGGCGCCAGTCAGGGCAATTGTCTTCACCGAGCCGAGAATTTCTGCTATATAATCATTGTCGTAAGTATCGTGCTGCATGATCCTGTTCCTGGATGGGTGACTATCTTTTCAAAGGGCTACGACATGCGAAGCACTTTTGCATATGGGATCCAACAACAAAAAGAAAAGGACCAGATCATGCTGAAGACAACATTCGCCGTACTGCTTGCCGTGCTTGCAGCCTCTCCGGCCGCTGCCATTTCCCGCTACAATACAACAGGCATGAGCTGTGCGGCGGTGCAGAGTGCTATCGACCGTGAGGGCGCAGCCATTCTCCGTTACCCATCGACGCGCGTACGCAACATGACGCTTTATGACCGTTACGTCCGAAGCGACCGTCAGTGCGATACCGGCGAATACGCAGCTGACAGCAGCGTACCAACGCGCGACGCAAAGAACTGCCCGGTGTACAAATGTGAACCGCGCACCAATGATCGTTGCAGCCCGTTTTCGTTTGGCAGAGACTGCTGACCACGTAAAATTCCATCAGTTTTTCGGCGTAACGTTGGTGCGGTGCCGTTTCGCATGCGCCGAATTAAATTTTACGCGCGAAAAATGTTCACTCTTTGTATTTGATAAATTCATGTTTTATTCATAGGCATTTTAGCGACTACTTATAGTTTAATTAGAAATTCCAACTTTATGAAATAAAACGCCTGGCAGGAGCAAATCTACTATCGTCTGAAGCAGTATTTTAGTGACGAATGGCAAGCATCAGCACTTCAGATATATCGCAAATTGCAACATTCCCAGAACAACTAGATTTCCCACGTCTCGATGCTGCAAAAAAACCATAAAAATTACCAGTAAATCAAATCGCCAAATAGTTGTATTATTCTATTATTTGACATTGAAAAATCGACCAATACAGCTTTTCGATGCAGCCAAAAACATCGTTCGATAAGTCGCCCGACGACGACATTTTCTCACCGCCAATAAAGCGTGCATCACACCGCTTGCACTTGCGCTTTCACTGCGAATAGAACTGGACATAACCTGCCGTTTTCCTCGCTCGCGGATCATTGCCTTGTCTATCGATGTGCTTTTATTGGTTCTCTTCGGAGCGCTGCTCCATGCAAGCTGGAATGCCCTGGTCAAATCCGGCAAGGACAAGTCACTGGATGCCGCACTGATTGCGGCCGGCGGCGCCTGCTGTGCCCTGCCCTTTCTGCCCTTCCTGCCGATGCCGAACATCACAGCGCTGCCCTTCATTCTGGCGTCAGCGGTTCTGCAGTTCGTCTATTTCCGCCTGGTGGCCGTTGCCTACACACTCGGTGATATCGGGTTGGTCTATCCGCTGATGCGCGGCGTGGCGCCGTTGCTGGTTGCCGCCAGCAGCAGCTTCATTCTTGGCGAACATCTGTCACCCATGGCGCTCACCGGAATTTTCGTCATTTGCGCCGGCATCATGACACTGGCATTCGAGGCGCGCCACGGCGGCCGCACCGCGACGATCTTTGCGCTGCTCAATGCCGTTGTCATCGCCAGCTACACCTTTGTGGATGGCGTTGGCGCCCGTGAGGCAGGCAATGCCATTTCCTATACCTTGTGGATGTCGCTCTTGCCGCCGGTCCTGCTGTTCAGCCACGCCATTTACATGCGCGGCGGCCGTGCCGTGATCACCCATGTGCGCGGCAACTGGTGGCGCGGCATTCTGGGCGGTGGCGGCTCGATCCTGTCCTATGGACTTGCTCTCTGGGCCATGACCAAGGCGCCGGTTGCAATCGTTGCGGCGCTGCGCGAAACATCGATCCTGTTTGCCATCGTCATCTCGGTTTTTATCCTCAGGGAGAAGGCCAGTATCTGGCGTTATGTCGCCGGTGCCGTCATTGCAGCGGGTGTTTTGGTGATGCGGCTGGGCTAAAAAGTGAGGTATTAAAATACCACACAAACAAACCATTGATTTTACTTGCGTTTTTCTGGCCGCATCCAAATTCGAAACCTTGACGGTTTTTCCACACCCACGTATAAGCTCGCCCAAGTCACATTTCATGTAAATGCGGCCTACCCTTGCGTTCAGGCGCAAGAAAACCAAGCAACAAAAAACGCCCAGAGCCTTATGGCCCATGGGTCCAGACAGAAAGACTATTACTATGTCGACTTTCGTTCAGAAGCCCGCTGAGGTGGAGAAGAAGTGGATCATCATCGACGCCGAAGGCCTCGTTGTTGGTCGCCTCGCCACCGTTGTTGCAAACCGTCTTCGCGGCAAGCACAAGGCAACCTACACACCACACGTTGACGATGGCGATAATGTCATCATCATCAATGCGGAAAAGGCTGTCTTCACCGGCAACAAGTATTCCGACAAGAAATACTACTGGCACACCGGCTACCCAGGCGGCATCAAGGAGCGTACAGCTCGCCAGATCATCGAAGGCCGCTTCCCGGAGCGCGTTCTCGAGAAGGCAGTTGAACGCATGATCCCGCGCGGTCCGCTCGGCCGTCGCCAGATGAAGAACCTGCGCGTTTACGCTGGTTCCAACCACCCACATGAAGCACAGCAGCCGGTCGTTCTCGACGTTGCCAAGCTCAACAGCAAGAACGTAAGGAGCGCCTAATAATGGCCGATCTTTCCTCTCTGAAAGACCTCGCTCCGGCAGCAGAAGCTTCGGCTCCTGTACATGTCCGCAAGGTTGACACTCTCGGTCGCTCCTACGCAACCGGCAAGCGCAAGAACGCCGTAGCCCGCGTTTGGGTTAAGGCTGGCTCTGGCAAGATCATCATCAATGGTCGCGACTTCACTGCGTACTTCGCACGTCCGGTTCTGCAGATGATCCTGCAGCAGCCAGTTGTTGCTGTAGCACGCACAGGCCAGTTCGATGTTATCGCAACTGTTGCTGGTGGTGGTCTCTCCGGTCAGGCCGGTGCCGTTCGTCACGGTATCTCCAAGGCACTCACCTACTTCGAACCGGGCCTGCGCTCTGTTCTGAAGAAGGGTGGCTTCCTGACTCGCGATAGCCGCGTTGTTGAACGTAAGAAGTACGGTAAGGCCAAGGCTCGCCGTTCGTTCCAGTTCTCCAAGCGTTAATCGCTTTCGGAATACAGACTTCGAAAAGGCGGGACTTCGGTTCCGCCTTTTTTCATTTCGGGTTTTTCATGTCCATGAAGGCGCAACGCTGGCTGCCCTTCATGTCGGGAAAGTGTTGTTGCATGAAAGCACAATGTCGAGCATCTTGCCGCACAGCGATGTCGCTGCCAAGCGAATGCCATCACTGGACATAGACATTGCGCGCATAGAACAGGCTTACGGATTCGACAAAACGGAGACTGACGCATGCCGGGAAAAACCATCGACCACGCATTCACGGCTTCTTCCCTCACCTCAGCAGCAACAGACCCGACCCATGCGGGCACGCTTTCCTTCATGCGGCGAAAGTTCACCAAAAATCTAAACGGCGCATCGACTGTTGTCTGGGGCATTCCGTTTGATGCGGCGACCTCCAACCGACCCGGCGCTCGCTTTGGACCACAGGCCATTCGCCGTGCCTCAACCATTTTCGACAACGACCCGCAATACCCGTTTCATCGTGACCTATTCGAGGGCATGCCGACCATTGATTATGGTGATTGCCTGCTGGATTACGGCAACCACTGGCAGACCCCTGCCAAGATCGAAAAAGAAGCACGCAAGATCCTGTCCCGCTCGGACTACCTGCTGACGCTGGGTGGCGATCACTTCATTACCTGGCCGCTTCTGAAGGCGCATGTTGCCAAGCACGGGCCGTTGGCGCTGGTTCAGTTCGACGCCCATCAGGACACGTGGTTCGATGACGGCAAACGGATTGACCACGGCTCCTTCGTGGCGCGTGCCGTGCGTGATGGATTGATCGATCCTGACCGCTCTATCCAGATCGGTATTCGCACCCACGCACCCGATGACTTTGGCATCAAGATTATCTACGGGCACGACGTCGAAGACATGCGGGCGGGTGATATCTCGTCGCTGATCGTCAACCGCACTGCCGGGCAGCCCGTGTATCTGACCTTCGATATCGACTGCCTTGACCCGGCCTTCGCACCCGGTACCGGCACACCGGTTGCCGGTGGCCCGACCAGCTCCAAGATACTCTCGATCCTGCGCGGGCTTGGCCAGCTGGACATAAGAGGCTCTGATGTGGTGGAGGTGGCGCCCGCCTATGACCATGCGGACATAACCGCCATTGCCGGTGCCACAGTTGCGATGTATATGCTTGGCCTGCGCGCCGAACGGCTTGCCAAGGCGCGCTGAGGAATTGATTCAAGCGATTGGCACTCTGATTTCGCCAATTGCAGTAACCCACTGAAAAAGCTAGGATAAGGGCATGACAGCGAAAATCTTCATCGATGGCGAACACGGCACAACGGGCTTGCAGATCCGCACACGCCTGGCCGACCGCCGCGATATCGAACTGCTGTCGATTCCCGAAGCGGAACGGCGCAATGCCGCCATGCGCGAAGACATGCTGAACAATGCCGATGTCGCCATTCTGTGCCTGCCTGATGAAGCCTCGAGAGAGGCCGTGTCGATGGTGGCAGGCAACAACAATGTGCGCATTATCGACACATCGACAGCATACCGCATCGCGCCTGATTGGGCCTATGGCTTTGCCGAGATGGACAATGCACAAGGCGACAAGATCCGCTCTGCACGTTTCGTCGCCAACCCCGGCTGCTACCCAACGGGTGCCATCGGCCTCATCCGCCCGTTGCGCGCAGCAGGTCTGCTGCCGGACGGCTACCCCGTCTCGGTCAATGCTGTCTCGGGTTACACCGGTGGCGGCAAGCAGATGATTGCCCAGATGGAAGATCTGAGCCGCGACGATTCGATTACCGCCAACAACTTCCTCTACGGCCTGCCGCTGAAGCACAAGCACGTTCCAGAAATGAAAACCCATGGTCTGCTCGATCGCTCTCCGCTGTTTTCGCCATCGGTCGGCCGCTTCGCACAGGGCATGATCGTACAGGTGCCGCTGTTTGCTGCCGACCTCAAGGACGGCACGACGATCAAGACCATTCATGATGCGCTGGTTGCGCATTATGCCGGTCAGGACATCGTCTCAGTCGTATCGCTGGACGAAAGCAAGGGCCTGTCACGCATCGACGCAGAGGAACTTGCCGGCAAGGACACCATGAAGCTGTTTGTGTTCGGCACCGAAGGCGGCGAGCACATCAACCTCGTGGCGCTGCTGGACAATCTCGGCAAGGGCGCATCCGGTGCTGCTGTGCAGAACATGGAACTGATGCTCTCGGCATGACCGAAGGCAAAACCTCACCTGTTATTTCAGAAGACATCAAAAGGCGGTGGAGCATATCCTCCGCCTTTCTCCTTGCCGATACACCGAGCAGCTTGGTTTACCGCGTGACGCTTGACAGTGGTGAGAAGGCGGTACTGAAGGAACTCAAGCCGCGCGGCATCGGAGAGTTACCGGGCATGGCCTTCCTGCGCTGGCGGGACGGCAACGGCGCCATCAGGCTGATCGATAGTCATGGCATGAATTGCCTGCTGGAAGATGCGGGCGACCTGACACTACGGCAGTACCGTCTTGAACATGGTGAGGCCGCCAGCAACCGTGTCATAACCGATGTACTGGGCAGGCTGCACGCGCCCTCACCCGCGACGCTTGAGAACCTTACGCCGCTCGACAGGCATTTTGCAGCACTGTTTGACCGGTCGCTCGACGGCTATGACACAATGTTGCGTGAGCCGCTTGGCTTTGCCCGACAACTGGCATTGCAGCTTCTCGGTACACAGGACAACATCAAACCCCTGCATGGCGATTTGCACCACGACAACATCGTGTCCGGCGGCACACGCGGCTGGCTGGCAATTGACCCGCAGGGGCTGATTGGTGACGCCGCCTATGATGTGGCAAACATCTTCGGTAATCCGCTGAATGCCCTGCCCGATATTATCAAGCCGGCGCGCATCAAGGCGCTGACCACACTGTTTTCGCAGATACTGGGATGCGGGGAAGAAAAAATCCTGCGCTACGCCATTGCGCATGCAGGATTGTCGATCTGCTGGTCTGTGGAAGATGGCACCTTATTTGATGCCAGTGAGAATGCGCGCGAACGTCTGGCATTCCTTCAGATCGCGCGCACCCTGCTTTAAGCGTTATCAGTCACGCACCTCGACGGCTACCGGCGCGGAATATTCGCCGATAAACCCGCGCCAGTGGGCGGTGGCAAATCCAAGAACAACCAATGCCATGCCCTGATGGGCCAGCGCGACATGGATATCGACATGCATCAGCAGCGTGATGATGCCGAGCATCGCCTGGATCAGGATCAGCACGAACAGCAGCACGGAGCGCCGGGCATGCGGCGATCCCGGGATGTCACGGCACAGCCTGACCATGTTCCAAAGCGCTGCTGCAAACAGCGTGTATGCACCCAGACGGTGGATGAACTGCACTGTCTTGGGGTTTTCAAACAGATTGATCCACCAGGGCTGCTGAACGAAAAGATCGCCCGGGATCACCGAACCATCCATCAACGGCCAGGTGTTGTAGGACAGACCGGCATTGAGCCCGGCCACCAGTGCACCGAGATAGATCTGGAACAGACAGAGGCAGAACAGCACGACTGCAAAGGTGCGACCCTTTCTTTCACCCACCGCATCCGGCGAGTGGTGCGAAAGACCACGCATGATCCACATACATCCCGCAAAGATCAGACAGGCGATGGTCAGGTGGGTGGCAAGGCGGTACTGCGACACGTCAGTGCGGTTGACGAGGCCGGATGATACCATCCACCAGCCGATGAAACCCTGAAAGCCGCCCAGCGCCAAAAGGCCGACCAGCGGCAGACGGATACGCTTTTCCACGCGGCCGGTGATCCAGAAAAACGCCAGTGGCAGTGCAAAGATGATACCGATGCCGCGCGCCAGCAGGCGGTGCGCCCATTCCCACCAGAAAATCGTTTTGAACTCATCAAGGCTCATGCCCTTGTTGACTTCCTGGTATTGCGGAATGCGCTTGTAGAGATCGAACTCCTCTTGCCACTCTTCCACTGAAAGCGGCGGAATGGCACCGTGGATCGGTTTCCATTCGGTAATCGAAAGGCCTGATTCCGTCAGGCGCGTTGCGCCACCCACCAGCACAAGGCAAAACAGTGTAAAAATAACAAAACCAAGCCAGATGCGCAGCACGCGGCGATTACGATCCTGCTTTACAAGTGTCTGCTCTATTGCAGCCTCAGAAGGGTTCCCAGCCAATGCTGCGGTATTCAGGCTCATATTCTCAACTCCACAGGGGTTGCTCACCCCGTCAAAGAAGGCCGGTACCGTTGACCGGTATGTGGCCAAGGCAGGACAGTTTCATAAGGCAGGGCATGTCATTTTCATGGCCCTGCAGAAAGCTATGACGTTGATTTGCCCCAACCGTTAAGGCAAAACAAGCCCTGCATGTTTGCGGCAAGCCGTCGCGGACCCACAAACACGTCAACACAATGAGAAACTCATGCCCACTCGTCTGCGTTCGTTCATCGGCACCATCGTCATCATCATCATGGTGATTGTCTATGCCATTCTGGCGACGTCCTATGCAGCGGCCAATCTGGCGGAATCGCCCTGGTGGGTTCATTTGCTCTATTTCATCGGCACTGGCCTGTTGTGGGTATTGCCAGCCATGGCGCTGATAAAGTGGATGGCGGGCCGCAAACCCGGCCAGTAACCTTGTGCTAACTGCACTTACAAGTTTCAGCTCGCATCTTGGCCGATAAACTCTTTGTTGCACGGCTTGCTGCTATTTTGCGGCAGATGTTGCGGAGTTGTTGATGAGAGCAATACAGCCAGACCTGCCGGAAGCAGAAAGCCAGAAGGCTTTTGAAAATGCCGTTGTGCACGCGGTTTCCGGTCCGCTGTCGGTTGATGTTGTCACCGACATGGCGGCGGTCGAGGCAGACTGGCAACGTCTGGAGCACTCCCCACTCAACTCCGTCCACCAGAGTTACTGGTGGTGCGCGGCATGGTCCAAGGCCATGGGCACGCCGGTTGTGGTCATTCGTGGCCAAGTGTCCGGTCAGACGGCCTTTCTCATCCCGCTTGAAATCCGCCGCAAGGGCCCATTTCGTGTGGCGCGTTTCCCGGGTGGCAATTTCAACAATATCAATACCGGACTGTTCGACGATGCTTATGCGCAGACAGCCAAGCCTGAAGATGCACAGCTTATCCTGAGCGAAATACGCCGCCAATTATCCAACCGCGTCGATGTGTTGGCGCTGCAGAATATTCCGCTTAACTGGCGTGGACGGCGGCACCCGCTCTCGGCGCTGGCGACCAGCGAAAACCAGAACCGGTCATTTCAGCTGCCGCTTTTGCCGCGTTTTGAAGATACGCTGGCGCAGGTCAATGCCAAGCGCCGTCGCAAAAAGTACCGCGTGCAGACCAAGCGTCTAAACGAGATTGGCGGCTACGACTATTACCTGACGCGTGATCGCCAGGAACAACATGCCCTGCTTGATACGTTTTTCCAGCAAAAGGCCGAACGTTTCGCGGCACAGAAAATTCCTGACGTCTTCCAGGACAAGGCGATCAAGAGCTTTTTCCACGGCCTTGTCGACGCGCCCTATCACCTTGAGAATGTGCCGTTGGAACTCCATGCCATTCGCCTGCCCGGTTCCAATAACGCAGTGGCTGCGTTAGCTGGGCTGTCGCGCAAGGGCGATCATGTGATCTGTCAGTTTGGCTCGATCCACCAACACTTGGCAGCCGATGCCAGCCCCGGCGAATTGTTGTTCTGGCTGATGATCGAGAAAAGTTGTGCCGAGGGTGCCGCGATTTTCGACTTCGGTATTGGCGACCAGCTCTACAAAAGAAGCTGGTGCACGGTCGAAACCGTGCAACACGACATCTTCCGTGCCTTATCTGTGCGGGGGTATCTGCCCGCCATTGGCTACCGCGCGCTTGCCTCGCTCAAAAGCTTTATCAAGGCGCATCCCAAACTCTACGGCTTCATCCAGTCCCTGCGGGCCAAGAAGGACACCGCAAAACCAGAAAGCGACTGAGGCCAGACGGTTGCCATTACGCCGCCGTACGGCTGCTATCCCGCGGATGGCGCTGGCTGCTCATGCCGGACATGATCAGCACGCGGGAATGGCCATCATCAGCCAAGGTCTGCATGACACCCGTCAGGCTTTCCTCGTCCGGCTGTGGCGCCGAAACGATTATGTCGGTGGAGAGGTTTTTCAGAATTCCAGCCGCCCGCACCACATCAACCGCACCGCATTCGATCAGCACCGTGTCGTATACGTCAGCCAAAGCGCTTACCACCATTGTCAGACGGTCGATGACCCGCATGGCCTCATGCGCAGGCGTCTTGCCCTGCGGCACGATATGGGCGCTGGACAGGCGGTCATTGTGAATGGTTTCGGCAAAATTGACTTCACCGGCTAGCAGATCGGTAATGCCAGGCAGATTGGAGGACGGCGCCATCAGGCGGGTCGGACAAGCTGACGCCGTCATGTCGACCAGCACGACGGTTCTGCCGCTTTCGGACACGGCGCGCGCCAGCATGACGGTTGCGGTGGAGCCGGCATCGCCAGCCGGCGATACGACGGTTGCAACCGGGCCGACGCCCTTCATGGCGAGATATTCGGCGACCATTTCAATGGAGAATGTTTCAAGACTAGACCGCTCGGCCTCCTCGACCGCGTCATTATCCACCTCGTTCGCCTCAAGCGCTTCGAGCGTTTCCGGCGTCTCCGTCAGGTCGAGTGTTTCTTCCATTTCTGCGGCAAGCGCCTCATCACTTGCCACCTGCATGCGGTCGGCAGGTACCTCTACGACGGTGACCGGCACGGCAACAGCCTCAACGACGGTGGCCTCCGTTTCCAGTTCTTCTTGCCTGGATGCACCGACCGGCCGCAAGGCACGTCCGGTGAACAACTCGATCAACATCACGACAACGCAGGACAACAGCAAGGCAACGAGCGAGACAACGATGACAATCGGTCCAACCTTGGGGAAATACGGTTCGCGCGGCTCGATGGCAGCAGAGATGACGCGGGCATCAGCCGGGCTGGAATCTGTGCTGGTAGTACGCGAGGTCGCCTCACGGTAACGGGCCAGATAGGTTTCAAGCAACTGGCGCTGTGCCGTCGCATCACGCTCGAGGTCATTGAGGCCAACAGAATCTTCACCAGCACGTGCACCGTCTGCCTTTAGCGTATTGAGCTGCTGCACCAGTTGGCGCTCCCGCAGGCGGGATACATTCGCTTCATTTTCCAGACTTGCCAAGACCTTGCGGGTTTCGGTTTCAATCTGGCTGCGGATGCCGCCAAGCTGCGCGCGCAGTGCCTTGATCCGCGGATGACCGTCGAGCATGGTGGTCGATAGATCGGAGATCTGCGACTGGATACCGGATTCGGTTTCCTTGAGACGCTGGATCATCTGCGAACCGATAATGTCAGGCAGCGTGTCGGTCGGGCGGCCGGAGGACAGCGCATTGCGCACATTTTCAGCACGCGCTTCGGCATTGGCCTTTTCGCCGCGAACACGTGCCAGTTCGGTCGATATGTCACCGAGCTGACGTGTTGCAAAGGTGGTGTTTTCACCGACGGTCAGCAAATCGGAAGAGGCACGGTAATCCGCCACCTTCTTGTCGGCTTCGCGTACCTTTTCGCGCAGGCTGGCAATTTCCGGCTCAAGCCAGCGTGCGGCCTCGGAATTTGCATCGAGTTTGGCGTCGGTCTGCAGCGATTGGTAGACTTTGAGAATTTCGTTGGGAATGGCAGCGGCCAGCACCGGGTCCTTGGAGGAAAACTCCACGGCGATAACGCGCGACGTCTCAGCGCGATAAACCTGCAGCTTTTCCCGGAAAGCGGAAATGACCCGTTCTTCCGGGGCCACTTCCAGCGGGTTCTTTTTCATGCCGATCATGACCAGCAGGCGCGACACCATTGACGGGCTGGCACCGGGGTCGAATTCAGGCAGCTCGTAAAGCTTCATGTTGCGAGCAACCTGCTTGATCAGGTCGACCGATTGCAGCAGCTGCGTCTGGCTGGAGATATTCAGATCGTCCAGCACCTGCTGGGAGCCAGTACCGTTCGGGTCTGCATTGCCGAACGATGCTGCACGGGTTTCTATGAGGACACGGGCCTCGCTACGATAGACCGGCGACATGACACTGGACGCAGCAAAAGCCACGCCGCCAGCGATCAATGTCACGGCTGCAATTTTTCCCCGCCTCTCCCAGATGGCAAGCACCAGCCGCGCCAGGTCGATATCCACGTCTTTATCATTACGGCCTGTCGCTGACATGCGAACTCCTGCATCGTGACCCCTCAAGGGCAGGCTGGACGAAACGGCTGCACGACGCGCGCGCCCGTCCATTACATTCCTGTTGCCGTAATTTTAGGACTTTATGGTAACCCAACCGTTAACCGACCTTCGCGATCTCAAAGGCGCAGTTTCATACTTTTTTCGCGTCATTTACTCGGCGTTAACCCTAACAGATTGATAACATCTTTAATTGCCGCTTTGTGGAGCCCAAGCGCGAATGTCCTGCGCCCTGAACCGTACCGCCATTATCGTTGTGATCGCCTTTGCCGCGGCACTGTCCGGCTGTTCGGCGTATCAGCCCGCTCCGAAAGCCTTTCACGAAGCGACCATCCAACCCTACCGGCTGGATAGCGGCGACAGACTGCGGATTACTGTTTTCGAGCAGACCGGTCTGAGCAACAGCTATACGGTGGATCAGGCTGGTTACATCGCCTTCCCTCTTATTGGCCCGGTCCCTGCCCGTGGCCAGACATTGCCGCAGCTTGAAGGGGCCATCGCCCAGAAACTGCGACAGGGCTATCTGCGTGACCCGGATGTGACGATCGAAATCGACCGTTACCGGGCAATCTTCATTATGGGTGAAGTCGGTCGTCCGGGGCAATATTCCTATGTGCCTGGTATGACCGTGCAAAATGCTATCGCTATTGCCGGCGGTTTCTCCACCCGCGCCAACCAGCGCGACGTGGATGTAACCCGCAAGATCAACGGGGAAATCGTGACGGGTCGCATCAATATCTCGGGACCAATCCTCGCTGGTGACACTGTGTATGTCCGTGAACGCTTCTTCTGATTGCCAGTAACGGTAACATGACCACAGAAAAACCTCTCCGCATTCTGCATTGTTTTCGCTCACCGGTCGGTGGTGTATTCCGCCACGTTCGTGACCTTGTGGAAGAGCATGTAAAGCTGGGACATGAGGTTGGCATTCTGTGCGACAGTTCAACCGGTGGTGAGCACGAGGAAAAACTGTTTGAACAGATCAAGCCCATGCTGTCGCTGGGGCTTATCCGTTTGCCCATCGGACGTTCGGTCGGCCCATCCGACCTGGGCGCTCTTTGGAAAGCCTATCAACATATCAAAAGTTTGCAGCCAGATGTAATCCATGGCCATAGCGCCAAAGGCGGCGTTCTCGCCCGTCTCATCGGCTCAGCTCTGCGGGTGAACAGGTATCGCGTAGCCCGCCTCTATTCGCCCCATGGGGGCAGCCTGCACTATGACCGCAAATCCCTGCGCGGTCAGGTGTTCTTTAACGTGGAGCGCCTTTTAGAGCGGTTTACGGATGCGCTGTGTTTCGTCTGCCATTACGAGCAGAGCGCCTATACACAAAAGGTCGGCAAACCGCACACGCAAGCGCGGATGATCTATAATGGCGTGCAGGAAAGCGAATTTGCGCCGGTTCCGCTCAATGCAAATGCCAGCCATTTTCTCTACATCGGTATGTTGCGCGACCTCAAAGGTCCCGACGTGTTCATTGATGCCTTTACCCAAGCGGAAAAACTGTCCGGGCAAACCCTGACAGGCGTGATCGTTGGCGATGGTCCCGAGCGTGACAAGTACCGCGACGCGATTGCGGCGGCCGGATTGTCGGACCGGCTCGTCATGCATCCATCCATGCCGGCCCGCACGGCATTTGCTTTGGCGGATACGGTCGTTGTCCCCTCACGGGCAGAATCCCTGCCCTACATCATTCTGGAAGCACTGGCGGCCGGCAAACCTGTGATTGCCTCACGGGTTGGTGGCATTTCCGAGATCATGGGCGAACAGAGCCCGGCGCTGGTCACGGCTGGCGATGCAACAAGCCTGGCGCAGACCATGGTTCGCAGCTTGCAAGTCCCTGAGTGGCGACAGCAAGCCTTGCCTGATACAACCGAATTCCGGCAGCGGTTTTCCACACCCGTAATGGCCGGACAAATTCTTGCCCTTTACCGGGAATTACTGCCCCACACCTGACGGGATGCAAGACTAACCATCCGTTTGCAGGTCGTATCAGCACGGTACGACTGTCTAAAGACTTGGTTGTCGCCATAAACGTTTCTTAGCATGTTGCCGCTATGGTTGCGCCAAAATGCAAAACGGAATGCGTCCATGAGCAACGTCCAAAACCAGCAACTCGATATCAATGAACTGCGCCGAAAGGTGTCCGAGATTGCCGGTCGTTCAGCTGGTGATGGAGACAGCCCACCAGTGTCGCTCAACCCGTTGGCACGACAGGTCGCCAATCAGCTGCGTACGGGCAATCACTCCCCCAACATCATTATCGGCCAGCTGCAATTGCTGGAGTTTGCCGGACTGGTGATCCTTGGCTGCATCGTCAGCATGCTGGCATCGGAACACACGGTTGGCAGCCTGCTTGGCCTGTTTGCGATAATGGTGGCGGGTGCAGGTCTGACCGGCCTGATGCTTTATGCCCTTGATCTTTACCAGTTGCCGTCGCTGCGCACGCCTATGGCCAAGATGCCGCGTATTCTGATGGCCTATACCGCCGGTTTTGCGCTGACTGTGTTTCTTCTTCTCGCCTTCCATCCTACCGGTGGCAGTTCGTGGCTGACAACTGCCATGTGGTTTGTGGCCGGTGCTGCCTTTCTTGCGTTGGAACGCATCCTTACCGGCGTCGCAATCCGCCACTGGGGCCGTAATGGCGTCATGGAGCGTCGTGCGGTTATCGTCGGTGGCGGCGATGCAGCCAAGAACCTTATCCGCTCGCTGGAAGAGCAGCCGGACAATGATATCCGTATCTGCGGTATCTTCGACGACCGCACCGGCGATCGTTCGCCTGATATCGTTGCCGGTTATCCAAAGCTTGGTACCTTCGCCGAACTGGTGGAATTTGCACGCCTGACCAAACTCGACATGCTGATCATCTCGCTGCCGATTTCGGCCGAGGGACGTATTCTTGCCCTGTTGAAGCAGGTCTGGATCCTGCCCGTCGATATTCGTATCGCCGCACACGCCAACAAACTGCGTTTCCGCCCGCGCTCCTATTCGCATGTCGGCAATGTGCCGATGCTGGATGTGTTCGACAAACCGATCCGAGACTGGGACTCGGTTGCCAAGCGCATCTTTGACCTGTTCTTCACCGTGGTGGCCCTGCTGTTGTTGTGGCCGGTGATGATTGGCGCGGCCATTGCCGTGAAAACAACTTCAAAGGGTCCGGTTTTCTTCAAGCAGAAACGCCACGGCTTTAACAACGAGACGATCAATGTCTGGAAATTTCGCTCGATGTATACCGAGCTTAGCGACCCGACAGCCAAAAAGGCAGTGACCAAGAACGACCCACGCGTAACGCCTGTCGGCCGTTTCCTGCGCAAATCCTCAATTGACGAGTTGCCGCAGCTGTTCAACGTGCTGAATGGCAGCCTGTCACTGGTTGGCCCTCGCCCGCATGCGGTCATGGCCCAGACCGGCGACCTGAAATATGCCGATGTGGTTGAGCATTATTTTGCCCGCCACAAGGTCAAACCCGGCGTGACCGGATGGGCGCAGATCAATGGCTGGCGCGGCGAGATCGACAACAGCGACAAGATCAAGTTCCGCACCGCTTTCGATCTGCATTACATCGAAAACTGGTCGCTGATGTTCGACCTCAAGATCCTGTTCCTGACACCGATCAGGCTGCTCAAAGCGGAAAACGCCTATTGAGCAACGTCAGCCTGACAGATACGCCTGATTTCAACGCGCCATTAGCCGCCATGCGGATGATTGGCGCGTTTGCGCTTGCCTTTGGTGTGTTCCTGTCCGGTTTTGTTATTTCCGAACCGGCACCTTACGAGCTGATGATGGTGGCGCAGGTCGCCATCTGGTTTCTGCTCGGGCTTCGCCTGTCCAAACGCGTCATCGTGCTGTTGGCTTTTCTGCTGGTGTTCAATGCCGGTGGTTTTCTCTCTCTGTTGGTCATGTCGGATCTCGGCGAAGGGCCGATGTATCTCGCCGTCTCGACCTTTCTGGCGCTGACATCGGTTTTTTACGCCGCTGTCACCGAAGATGATCACCGGCGGCTATCGCTGATTTTCAAAGCCTGGGTTTTTGCCGCCCTGATCACCTCGATGCTGGGCATTCTCGGTTACTTCAATGCCATTCCGGGCTTTCAGGTGTTCACGCTCTATGACCGTGCCAAGGGCGCATTCCAGGACCCGAACGTCTTTGGCCCGTTTCTCGTCACGCCGTCGCTGTTTCTGGTTTATGGTCTGTTGACCGGGCGGGTCAGCAGCATGCCGCTTAAGATTCTCGGCCTACTCATTCTGGCGCTCGGTATCTTCCTGTCGTTTTCCCGTGCGGCCTGGGGCTTGTTTCTTATCGCAACCGTCATGCTCGTTCTGCTGATGTTGCTGAAAGAGCGTTCCACCGCCTTTAGGCTTAAAATACTTGTGCTGACACTGCTGGCCGTGGTGTTTCTGGTTATCGCATTGATGGTCGCCTTGCAGTTCGAACAGGTGTCCAACCTGTTCCTGAGCCGAACAAAGGCCGTGCAGGATTATGATGGCGGCCATCTCGGGCGATTTGCGCGACATCGCATTGGCTTCATGATGGCCATGGAAAATCCGCTTGGGATCGGTCCCATGGTGTTTGCCACCATTTTCCCGGAAGCGGAACACAATATCTGGCTGAAAAGCCTGACGACTCATGGCTGGCTCGGTTTTGTCAGCTATGTCTCCCTGATGTGCTGGACGGTGGCGGAAGGTTTCAGATACCTGCTGCGGGATCGTCCATGGCAACCTTTCCTGATGATTGCCTGGGTCAGTTTTGTCGGTCACCTGATCATTGGCAATGTCATCGACACCGACCACTGGCGGCATTTCTTCCTGTTGCTCGGCATCATCTGGGGCTGCATGGCGCTGGAACTGAAATGGCAGCGTCAGCAGCGGCAATAATTTTTCGCTGACATGGTGTTGCTGATGGAACCCGTTGGCATTCCTGCGCATTTCACTCCCGAAAATATGACGGGAGACATGAATGACGAGAACCAACAATCTTTATTTCATCATCGGCGCACTGGTGATCCTCGCTGCAGGTCTTGGTGCCTATGTTTGGCATCAGGAAAGCAAGCCTGCAGGCATTGAGATGCAGATCGGTCCAAACGGCGTAAAAATTCAAGAAAACTGATTTCAGCCAAGGCTTGCCTCCACTCAAGCCTCGCGCAGGCATATCGCTATAGTTTGAGGACAGGCGATAGAACGCTATCGCTTGTCCGATAACCGCGCGGAAGCCATTTCCGCGAAGCATACAGGCGCAGTTCATGGTTTCTTCGATTCAATCCATCCGGCTGATGACGACGCAAATCGCCCTTAAAGCCCTGAAGGAGCAGGAGGAAACGACAACCTCGACCAGCTCCGCATCCAGCTCGCTTTTGCAGCAATATGGCCTGGACACGTCGACCAGCTCATCCAACGACACGTTGACGCGGCTGCTGACGACACTGGCCACCAAAAACCCCGACTCAACCGTCAACACGACGCCGAACACCACACCAACAACCGTCTCGGCGGACGTAACGACCGCGTCCTTCATGCGCAGTCTGAAAGACAGCCTTGAAGAAATGGCCGATACTGCCGCGGGCAAGAAGCAGGCAGATGCGATGCTCGCCGCCCTGAAGGCTGGCACACTAACGGTGACCGACCCGGTCAGCGGCCAGAAGATTGCCGCCTGGGATGTTGATGATGAAAAGCACAAGGACACCACCTCAGGTGCGGCAACCACCATTGCCACCAACAACTGGAGTGACTTCCTGAAAGAGCGTCTGACACGCGGTGAGGATGTCTCTTACGCCAAATCAAGCGACGGCAGCTATATCGACAAGACCACTGGCGAGAACGCCTATTTCGGCACTGTCGGCAGTAAATATTATTACCTGTCATGGCCAGCCGCCAACGCTAACACGCTGGCAAGCGGGACAGACAAGACAGTTTCGTCTTCAGGATCCAGCGACACGAATTAACAGCTGAATATCGGCGCTATATACACGCCTCCCATCGGCGTGTTGCGACACCAACTTCAGCAAGCGGCACAGCATGTTCCTCAACCAAAAGAATGCCCGGAAAGCTTGGCTGTTTTCCGGGCTTTTGCGTTTTTGCAACTTCAAAAAAATTGAAAATATACATCAATGCGGCATGATCTGACGCAATCGGAATGCCCCCTCTTGGTAAATGAAGGCTCAATAGGCACGTCTGTGGACGCGGTGCCGCAGACGCCCGGGTTCACGTAACACCGCGACCAGAGGGAACAAAAAAATGAAAATGCTTTTGGCCTCCACCGTTCTTGCCGCAAGCCTTGCCGGTCTTGCAACAACGGCCTCCGCAGCAGATTGCGGCACAGTTACCATTGCCAACATGAACTGGCAGTCCGCTGAAGTGGCCGCCAATGTCGACAAACTCATTCTCGAAGCCGGTTACGGCTGTACGGCAGAACTGGTTGCCGGTGACACCGTACCGACACTCACCTCGATGGCCGAAAAGGGCCAGCCAGACATTGCGCCCGAGGCATGGGTCAGCCTGCAGCCGGAAATCGTAAACCGTGGCATCTCCGAAGGGAAATTCGTCAGCGCCGCCAAAATTCTCTCTGACGGTGCGGTACAGGGCTGGTGGATCCCGAAATACGTGGCCGAAGCTAACCCGACCATAAAGACCGTGGGTGACCTGTTTAAAAACCCGCAGCTTTTCCCGGCACCGGAAGACAGCAGCAAGGGCGCCGTCTACAACGGTCCGCAGGGTTGGGGTGGCACCGTGGTGACAGCCCAGTTGTTTAAAGCCTATGACGGCGAAAAGGCCGGATTTACGCTGGTCGACACCGGATCGGCTGCCGGCCTCGATGGCGCGATCGCCAAGGCCTATGAGGCCAAACAGCCCGTGGCCGCTTATTACTGGGCACCAACCGCCCTGCTCGGCAAATACGAGATGGTCAAGCTCGACTTCGACACCACCTATGACGCAGCCGAATGGAAACGCTGCACTTCGGTTGCCGATTGCGCCGATCCGAAGCTGAATGCCTGGCAGACAGACACGGTTGAAACCGTTGTTGCCAAGAGCTTTGCCGACCGCGCCGGTCCGGTCATGGATTACCTCAACAAACGCGCCTGGACCAACGACACCGTCAACAAGCTGATTGCGTGGATGAGCGACAACCAGGCAACCGGTGAAGAAGGTGCCAAATACTTCCTGAAAAATAACGAAGCTCTGTGGACGGCATGGGTTTCCCCTGACGTGGCAGAAAAGATCAAGGCATCGCTCTGATTTTTAAACGCCATCGGAAACCGCAGGTGACCTGAGGCACCGGCATTTCCAACACCGAGGCGGCCGGGACTGGAGACACACCCGCAATAAAAGGGGGATCCAACCTGGCTCTCATCGCCCTTATCGTCATGGGGACGTTCATATGGATTGGTTCTGGAAGTTTCCGACAATGGATGCCGAAACCCTTCGCGGTGTCAAAAAAAGCATCGACGAAGGATTTCGCGGATTTACGCGGGCGTATGGCAGCGACATCGAAGCGCTGTTCAGTCCCCTGCAAAGTTTCCTGATCTGGTCAGAGCGGCTGCTGACCGGCACACCATGGCCGATTATCATTATGGTTATCGCCGCCATTGCCTGGCTTGCCAGCCGCAGTCTGCCCATCGTCATCGGCTGCGTGTTCACCCTCTTCCTCATCGGTTATTTCGACATGTGGGCCGATACGATGAAGACGGTGTCGATGATCCTTGTCTGTACTGTCGTATCGATCCTCATCGGCCTGCCGATCGGCATTGCCATGTCGCGTTCAAACCGGCTGCAGAACGTCGTCAACCCGGTGCTTGACGTCATGCAGACCATGCCGAGTTTCGTCTACCTCATCCCGGTGGTGATGTTGCTTGGCATCGGGCGTGTGCCCGGGGTGATTGCGGTTGTCATCTACGCCATTCCGCCCATGATCCGCCTGACCAATCTTGGCATCCGCATGGTCGACCGTGACGTGCTGGAGGCCGCAGACGCCTTTGGGTCATCCGGCTGGCAGAAGCTGAAGAACGTGCAGCTGCCGCTTGCCCTGCCCACCATCATGGCCGGTATAAACCAGACCATCATGATGGCACTGGCCATGGTGGTGATTGCTTCGATGATTGGCGTGCAGGGTCTGGGGCAACCGGTGCTGAAAGCCATTGCCAACCAGTATTTTACCCTCGGCATTTTTAACGGGCTGGCCATTGTTGGCATCGCCATCATTTTTGACCGTATCAGCCAAGCCTATGGCCTGCGCCTGCAAAAGCACCGGGAAATCACGCATGACTAGTCAATCGATTGAGATCCGGAACCTTTACAAGATTTTCGGACCCCGGCCTGCAAACTTTGTTGAATCCGTCGCCAATGGCATGACAAAAACCGAACTGAACCAGAAGCATGGCCATGTCCTGGGTTTGCGCGACATCAACATCACCATTCCCGGCGGCGGCATTACCGTAATAATGGGCCTGTCCGGCTCTGGCAAATCAACGCTCATTCGCCACATCAACCGCCTTATCGAACCAACCGCTGGCGAAGTTCTGTATGGCGGCGATGATGTCTGTCGCATGAGCCAGGACGAGTTGCGGGAGTTTCGCCGCCACAAGACGGCAATGGTGTTCCAGAAATTTGCCCTTCTGCCCCACCGTAACGTGTTGCAAAACACCGTCTACGGCCTTGAAATTCAGGGAACGGAAAAAGAAGAGCGCGAAGAACGCGCACAGATCTGGATAAAGCGTGTGGGACTTGATGGTTTTGCCAACCACTACCCCAATCAGCTGTCCGGTGGCATGCAACAACGTGTCGGTCTTGCCCGCGCGCTAACCCACAATGCTGAAATCCTGTTGATGGACGAAGCCTATTCAGCGCTTGATCCGCTGATCCGCGTCGACATGCAGGGCGTGCTGCTGGAACTGCAAAAGGAACTCAAAAAGACTGTCGTCTTTATCACCCATGATCTGGATGAGGCACTTCGACTGGGCGACAAGATTGCCATCCTGCGCGACGGCGAGGTTATTCAACAGGGTACGCCGGCAGACATCGTGCTCAACCCGGCCGACGCCTATATTGAATCCTTCGTCAAGGAGGTGAACCGTGGGCGCGTGATCCGCCTGAGCGCGGTTGCCGAGCAGACCAGGTCTGTCGGCCCTTCCCTGCAACTGTCGGAAGATCTGACTGTTGAACAGTCGCTGCGGGAACTGACCAAGGCTGGCGCATCGGTCGTCAATATCGTCTGCTCGCAGGGACGCCCTGTCGGCAGTGTCTCCAAGGAAAAACTGGTCGATTGCATGGTGGGGAATGGGTGAATGGCTAGAGCCCGGATGAGCATCTGATTTGCAGCGTGCGAGGTGCCGCCCGCCCCGCACTTTTATATTCACCGAATGATTTTAAGCTTGCATCGGTATTTTAAAAAGATTAATCGAACCAAGCCTTTTTAGGCAGTTCGGAGCGTAGCGCAGCTCGGTAGCGCACTTGCCTGGGGGGCAAGGGGTCGCAGGTTCAAATCCTGTCGCTCCGACCATTTCCTCAATCACACCCCCATTGATGTGATTGATTTTCCTCACAAAACCTCACCTCAGAAAAACGTAAGCCGCATAAACGGCAATGAGTGCGGCTGCAGCTACAGCGCTGATCAGGCCAAGGCGCTTTTCGATGAAATGGCGAATGTCCTCGCCATATTTCCGCAGCAGGCCGGCCAGAATGAAGAAGCGTGCGCCACGGGTGATGACCGCAGAGATGATAAACAGGCTAAGGCTGATATTGGCCGCACCTGACAGGATCGTGACGACCTTGATCGGCGGCAGATGCGCCAGACCCGATGTGATCAGCAATAGTACAATGGTTTCGTAGGTGACGGTCGCCTGCAGCTCTTCAAATGCATGCAGTTTACCGTAAAACTCCAGCACCGGACGGGCGATGCTTTCAAAGGCGTAATGGCCAAGAAACCACCCTGCGATACCACCGAGCACCGAAAACAGCGTGGCCACAAATGCGTAGTGCATGGCGCGGTGTGGCTTTGCCAGAACCATTGGCAGGAACAGCACGTCGGCGGGAACCAGAAACACTGAGCTTTCCACGAAGGCGACGATTGCCAGCCACCATACGGCGGTCTTGCGACGCGCAAGAGCCATGGTCCAGTCATACAAACCACGCAGCATTTTCCATACCTTCCTGAAAATCAAAAGATGAAACCGGGCGTTTTCACCGGCCCAAAACACTCAAATATTCATTCGTCATGCCATGCGCCATTTAGCGCAGGCCCCTTTACGCATCCAGACATGCGCAAGCGCAAAACCGCGAACCTTTTAGAAAAGTCAATGCTGCATCGCAACCAAAACATTGTTTTTCTGGCATATATTCCAAAATTGTCATATAGTTGTCAGTGGGAGAACTGAGGAGGAAATGTCATGGACATCTTAGGTCTGTTCACATCGCTTAATCCATTCATCATTGGCGTGCTGATGATTGTTTTGGTAGCGGGCGCCTATACCAAATGGGTTTCGCATTAAATCGCGAACAGTTTGAGGCAGACATCCGGTAAAATCGCGGCCATGTGAATGGCGGGAGCTTTGTTGCGCCTGCTTTCTCGTAGGCAATTCGTGCCATACCTGTTATCAATCCCTGATTTTAATTTACGGGATAAAACATGACGGCAAACGATTTCACCTTCACCGATACGTCCGAGAAGTTGAGCGCAACGCTTAGAAAACTGATCGGCAAACTCGATGGCCAGACGATTACGCTCAGAGAATTGATGGCTTGTATCGGCGAACAGGGATTGCTGCTGGTTTGCGCCATTGCGTCGCTGCCGTTTCTCATTCCGGTATCCATCCCGGGCGTCAGCACCGTGTTTGGTGCGGCAATCATCATGATCAGCGTTGCCATCACACTCAATCGCATGCCCTGGCTGCCTGCCCGCATTCTGGACAAGCAGATGCAGACGTCAAAACTGCTGCCTGCGCTGGAAAAGGGAATTTCGATCGTCTCGAAGCTGGATAATTATATCCGCCCTCGCCTACCTGCCCTGACCGGCAGCCTGTTTGCCAACCGCATCAATGGTCTTGCCATCATGGCGGCCGGCATCCTGCTGATGTTGCCGCTCGGCCTCATTCCATTCTCCAATACACTGCCAGCTGTGGCGATCCTGCTGTTTTCGGCGGGCATGATCCAGCGTGACGGATTCTTCGTGGTCGGCGGTTATGCCTTCCTCGTGCTGACCGTCGTCTATTTTTCTGTTCTCGCTTATCTGGCGTTTATTGCTGGCCAGGGGCTTGGTGGTCTTTTGGCTGAATAGGCTGCAGATCTTTTACAGGCACTGGTGAACCTTTGCGCCGCGCCCACCATATGGTGACGCGGCGCCTGCCTCTGCGCACGATGTGCAAATCATGCGACAACACGATTACGCCAAGCGGCAACATCCAGAATCCCAATATTGGCAAAAACCCCAACACACCGCCGACGATGAGCAGAGAGCCCGCCGTGATGCGCCCATAACGGGATCTTGGCATTGAGATGCTGATTTTTCCGAGATTCAGTTTGCCATTTCTGGAATCGATTCCAAATTTCATCGACGTATCACTTCTCTCAGCCTCATTTGGCCAAAACATCCAAAATTATTTTCGCTCAACATCCCCTGCAAAATGGGACCTTTTGTGAATAAAACAAGACGAATGCATTTTTTTTGAAAAAAGCACTTGGCAAATGGGAAAAGCATTTGTATTACCCCGCTCACACCACGACAAGCGGTGGACATTCCCTGGTAGCTCAGCGGTAGAGCATTCGACTGTTAATCGACAGGTCGCCGGTTCGAATCCGGCCCGGGGAGCCATTTTTCTAAAACAGAAAAGTTGGCTACCGCAAATAAACAAAAACAAAATCAAATGGTTACGACCTCGACGCAAATGCGTCGACGGTAGGACTAAGTCCACGACTTGCTTTTCCAGATACATTTTGGGTACATTTTCGCCTACATCAGGCGAGCAAATATGAAATCCGAAGACCTTTCCAAGTACGTGGTGAAAGACCCCACGAACGGCATCTATCGCTATTACAGGCGAGTGCCGACAGAAGTCGCGCACCTCGATAGCCGCGTGCACGTCAAGAAAAGCCTCAAGACAAAGAATCACAAAGAGGCACTTGAGCGAGCCGAAACGCTGCACAAAGCCTCGGAGAGTTATTGGAAGGCGCTGCTGGAGGGCAAGAATGCCGTGGGCGCGGTCGAGGAGTACCAGGCCGCCGTAAAAGCGGCGCAGAGCCTTGGCTTCACCTACAGACCAGCGACAGAAGCTGCCCTGCTCGATCTGGCCGAGCTCGAGCGCAGGCTGCGCCTGGCGCAGCAGAACATGGACGTATCGCCGACGATCGTCGACGCGTCACTTGGTACAGCGAGACAACCCAGACCAAAGATCAGCGACATCTGGACTCTTTACACTCAGCACAACGAGGCCGGACTGACCGGACTGTCGCGGAACCAGATGCGAAAGCACCAGGTCTCTCGCGAAAGAGCCATTCGCTACGTCAAGGACGTTCTGGGCGATGTGGACCTGCAGGACATCACTAGAGCGGACACGATACGCTTTCGGGATTGGTGGGTTCGCAAGATCAAGGACGAAAAGCTCAAGGCCTATAGCGCCAACAGAAGCTTTACGGATCTTGCGGGCATGCTGTCCGTGATCGACGATGCGTTGCAGACAGAATTCCACAAAGCTTGGGAAAAACTGCGAATCAAAGAAACGAACGCAACCAAGCTGGAAAAGCGCCCGCCCTTCCCCGTCGCATGGGTGCGAGACAAGATCTTGGCACCAGGAGCCTTGGACGGTCTCAACCCGGAAGGCCAGGCCATCATCCAAGTGATGGCGGAAACCGGCATGCGGTTGACAGAGGTCTGCAATCTGCGACCAGAGGATATCCGCCTTGATGACGAAATACCTCACGTAGAGGTCGCTGAGCGCGATGACCGTCGAAACAAGACAGAATACTCAGTTAGGCGCATTCCGCTCGTAGGCGTCGCGCTGGAGGCGATGAAGCGCCATCCAAACGGCTTGCCGCTCTATCACGACAAGTCAGATGGCGCGTCAGCCAACATCAACAAGTACCTGATGAACGCCGGACTTCGTCCAACGAAGCGGCACACAGCCTATTCGCTAAGACACACCTTCCAGGACCGCATAGAAAATGCTGGCGCGTCCGATCGCATGCAGGCGGATCTCATGGGGCATGAATTTGGCAGGCCGACATATGGCGATGGCGCTGAAATGCAGCGCCGTCTAGATCTTCTGGAGAAAATCAAAATTTCCTGATTGCCAGATGCTCGTCGTCTTGAGATCCGGGGATTAAGATCACGTTCTGAATGGGATACTAGAAACGCCAACATCTACATTGTTGTAAAAAAGATTACTGGACAAAAATTTCTCGATGCTTTTCCGAGTGAGATTAGAGTCCTTGCCTGGCCCTACCGTGACCCTAGTTATTGGAAGCCGCGCATTTGAGTTTCCAATATTTACATAAGGTATAATCACGTTGTCACGAGTCCGGTAGTGAACCTGTTTTACAACATTTGCAGTGGCGACGATCCTCCACTCGCACTCTTCTTTGAAGGCGTCATTCTTGAACTCTGGAGCAAGATTGAGAACCATATTTCGTCTAACATCGTCTGCGGTATAATCTTCCTCATTTTTTAACTCTATCAACGATCGAATTATTGATGCAGTAGTCTCAGCTCCTTGCAAACGTTCGCGTAGGACAGACATCGCGTCCTTCTTACCATACTTAACAGTGACGAGTTGGAAGTTGTGGCTCTTGGCCAATGTAGCTAGCGCGTCGGCATCAAACTGAATTGATACGCCCTGACTTGCTGCTCCATAGCCCCTCCACTGACTCAACATGTCCTGCTCTTCACAAAAGCAGCACGCATAAACGTCCGGTATTTCCATTTGCACCTTCAGGCTACGGGAAGACCGCTTACGCCCCTCTTCTTTATCAAATTCGGCTAAGACCTCTTTTGCGATTTTGATACCGTATTCCATCTCCTCCTTGTCATTGAGGAACAGAATATTTGAAGCACGGATCTGCGATTCTCGGATGATGTTGAGAAATCCGTCTAAGCTGGTGTAGTGAGAGAATATTTTATTCAGCTTTTGGTTGCTGTATAAGGAAGCGAGAGCCATACCAGTCGGTTTCCATAAGAGAAACGGGATTGAAGGTGAAACCAGAAACTACAACCATCACGAACGTAAAATCCAGCCACCACGACTTTAAAGCCGTTCTATTCCTTGCCGGTCCACATCAATTTAGCTTTTACAATCGCTTACCAACTTTCTGGACACCGGCTTTTAGTGACGTTTTGTTACGCTTTTTAAAAAAGTGTCCAGCGTCAAAAACAGAATATTGACTTCAGTCCACAATGAGAACATTTAGAGAACAATCAGGAGTGATTGAGCTAAATGACCGATCGCACATATCAACCCAAACACATGTGGGTGAGGACATGGCCGGGCGAATGCGGGCTGAATGGAAAGCTGCTGGATGATTTTGTCTGCATCGTCGAGGGAGAAATTGTCGGGCGGATCTCAGTCCAAGAAGCGGGTACCATGCGTAACACTTACAAATGGGACGCGGGGCATTCAAAGCGCCTTAAAGTAACAGTGATGCCTCAAGGTGGATATGCTAGCGACGCCCGCGAGGCAGCGCGCCTGGTAGAAGAGCACTACGAGCTAGAGAGGCTGGCTGCAGGATGGCCGCAAACGACCGACAAATTGAAATCTCACACAGGGAATTAGATGCGAAGGCGCGGTCAAAAGGCAATCAATGATGATGGCCCGACACTTAAAGACATCAACCTTTCTACCATTGAAGTCGTATGTGTCCCGTGTCAGCACCGCGACCTTCTTGAACGAAAAGCAATTGTGAGAAAACTCGGCGCTGACGCAAGCTTTTCGCGATTGAGACGACGGTTGGCTTTGGGATGTGACCGCTTTTTTCATATCGAAGGCGATCGGTGCGGTATGCGCTTTCCCTGCCTAGAGGGCGTTGAGCCCACAACGAAGGAATCAAGATGAGCGATGAAAAAAGAAAAGCCGGTGACGGGGTAATCGACCAGCATTATTGCTGCGTGCCTGAATGCAAAAAGTGGGGCGGAATGGGTTACGCACGCACGGCAGCCGAGCCTGTCAATTGGTGGTGCGCAGAGCATTATCCGTACTGGGATATGCATAAAAAATAAAAAAGCCGCCCGGATCTCCCCGAGCGGCTTTTTACTGACACCACCATTTAATGGCACGGCGTTGAGGTGCTATTCAGCAGCGGTCGGCGATTTCTGATTTAATGGCATCAATCGCGTCCTCTATGGCCTTAAGCGCTTTGCGGGCGTTTGGGCTATACTGGGGGCCAAGCATTTGTTTGCCTTGATCCAAAGCGTCTTGGTGTTTCACTAACTCTGCCCGGAGATCATCGCATGAGCGCTGGCCTATTGGTGCTGAAGTCATAGGATCTCCCTCTCTACTTAGGGATGCTATTCATATGGCGGCGCAACTTAATTATTCGTTGATCCACACGAAACCAAAGCCGCCAGGATCACCACGATCGGCTTCTTGATCACCCCACCATTTGATGATGGGGTGCTGGGTGAGATGAGGCGGTGATTAGTAACCTTTGAACCTCACAAAATCAAAACAGGCGAACACAAATTGCCCTGAGCAACTTTATAGTGTATTCGCTCAGCCGCGTTTTCGCGCAGCAACTGCAGCCCTATCTGGCCGACCGCCAGACGTGTATGGAGAAACAAAAGAATGCCCAAAGTCGATTTGAGTGAAGTGAAAGAAGTAACCGAAACCAATTCTAAGCAGACCGTAAACGACCTCTTAAAGCAGGGTTGGATCTTGATCGACACAGCATCGGGCGTTGATGAGTCGAATTACCCAACGGTCAGATACTCATTGGCCAGGGTCTAAAGACGAGACGCTGCAGCAGATAGCCGAGACAGGTTCATCACGCGGGCTGCGGCAGATAAACTACAAAACCCTCTACCTAAGTTATAGGCAGAGGGTTCTTCACTATAAAACGACGTTGAGATTGCGGGTCGATAGAATTTTACAATTCCCGCAAACGGAAGTTGCACGACTCAGGCTTTAAAAAGCCGAATGAGCAAATTTACGGTCATAGTGTTGCTGTCTTCCGCCGCGTCTTTTTTAGGCGCTGGTGGATACACCTTGTTGCCTCGCTCACTCTACGACCCAGCCTGCGACATTAAGGGAAATATCTCGATCGTCTCAGGCGAGAAAATCTATCACGTCAAAGGCCAAGAGTACTATGAACCGACCGTTATAAGCTACAGGTACGGGGAGCGATGGTTTTGCTCCGAAGGAGAAGCGCGCGCCGCAGGCTGGCGACGCGCACGACAGTGATGATGGTGGGTGATGGGAGCACCCCATTGTCTTCAACGTCAAACGATGAAACAAATCTTTTCAACCGCATCCAAGAACACGAGGAAGCCTTGGGAGAGAAAGTCCAAATCGCGGGCAAATGCATATTCTGCGGCGGTGGCCCTCTTACTCAGGAGCACATTTGGCCCAAATGGTTGAAAGCCTTTGTCGGAGATGTAGCACCTGAAACCAAACACATCGTCAGAAACTTCGATCCATCCAAACTTGAATGGACTGAAATCAAGGGCAAGGTTGAGCGTCCAGGCAATGTTTTTTCCCATCGTGCGAGAGTGGTCTGCAGGGAATGCAACAATGAGTGGATGAGCGAACTACAAACGCGCGCAAAGCCTATAATTCTAGACCTTAAAGCAGGCGCTGATTTTCAGTTGGATGACTATGAAAAGAGAGAGGCACTTTCCACTTGGCTGGCGATGTTTGCTTTCATCAAAGAGCAGATTTCGGCTCACAAAACGTCACCGCCTCAAGAGCTAAAGCAATTCAAAGACGATAAACTTCCGCCGCCAGGGTGGTTGTTTCTAATAGCTAAATACAACGGTTCGCCTGAACTTAACGGCCTATCTTGGCGACATGGAATGGTAGTTGAGGAAGGGTTCAGAGACGAAACCTTTCCTATGCTGCGCTCAAGATTTTCGCTGACTGTTATATTGGGGCAAGCAGTGTTTTACGTCGCGATCAACTGGGGCTTAAAAATCCCAGATGATATCGCACCTCGTTTGACATGTATTTGGCCACACCCTATTGCGGCACGTTCTGCAGAACCTCTCAACGACAAAGAGGTTCTGCGCCTCGCAAAGACTTACGCTTCTTAGGCGGCCCCATTCTGCTGGTAGCCGGCCATAACACTAAGAATGTCAGCGTCACTCAATGCCCCGTTATAGAGGTTGAGCTTGGGTTGGCTGCCTTGGAAATATGCACTTGATCCCTGCACGCGCCGCCCAATGTGAGCTGCAGTACCAACTTTCGCTGCCACGCGAGCATTGGCACCCTGATGGGTGAACGAACCTCGGAAATATTTCACACCGTTTGCGCCGCCGGTGCCATCATTCCGGAATGCAATCACCGTGTGCTGCCCCAACAACACCCCGCTATCGCCCGGCGCATAGAAGCCTGATCCGCCACCATCACCGAGGAAGATACGAGGCACCGTAGAATTCGGAGAGATAGCCATGATCAAGAAGTTGACCGAGGCGTTACCAATGCTGAACATGTCATGGCCGTTAGCCAGGAGAGCTTCAACAGCAAAGACCATAATAACAGTGTAGGCCTTGTTTGCTGGATCAAGGAACCCAATCAAGCCCGCATCTGAAGAAGAAAGCGATACGATCTTGGATGGCCCACCGAGGTACAGTTTTGCTCTCGGGCCATCGTGTTGCGTTGGTGTAAGCACAGGATAATTGACGGGATCAGCACTTGCCTGCGCCATAGTGAAACCTGATTTTCGGTCCACATAGCTCTGCAATTGTCCTGTCCAGTACCGATCGATCCGTGCGAAGTCGTCGGCATCGAAGTTTGCTAACAGCGCGCCACTTATGCTTGGGTCATCAGGCAGCTTTGCGCCACCTGTAACAGCGTTTTGCGTGTAGGTGGTGGCAATCGCATTTATGCTTGCCTGAAACGCGGCGCGGTTGGCTAATGCCGTCGCATCCACCGTGGCAGAAAGCCCGTCAAGCAGCGCCTGTAGTCGGGCTTTCATAGAAGCCTTAGCCCCGACACCAACCTGCTTCAACAACACGTCCAAAACCTCATCGCCACGCGACAGGCCGTAGATCATCCTGAATATGATGGTGCGGCGCTTGCGCCAAGAAAGAGCACCAAAGGAGTTGTTGTGAAGGTTGTCGGTGACGGTCTTCTCATTATCCGAGGCCTGACCAATGTAGTCATCGAGCGTCGGGCTGTCGTATTTAGTCGACCAGCTCCGCGGCAAAGTCGTCTTGATCCGTGGATCAATGATGACGTTATTGTAGCGAAGAAAGTAATCCGGCGACAGCACGTCAGTGCTGTAACGACCAAAACTGATGTTGGCAGCATAAACGTTGGAAGCGCCAAACTTCGCAACGAGCGCATCAATGTTATCCTGAAACAACGTTCCCACGACTGCGGTATTACTATCGCTACCGTAGGTGCCGCCACCTTCAAAAAAGGCCGCACGATCATTCGGGCCGTTGGCCAGCACCACGAAATTGACATGAGCAAGCTGGCCATTCGGACCACCAGCAACAAGAACATCGATCTGCTCTGTTTTTATCGCCGCGCTGTTTGCTCCAGCACGAGCCATATTTATCCAGATGGGGTCAGATCCGGGAACATCTTCCATAATCTGGGCACGCATCACCAATGAAGACTGATTTTGATAGCCAATCGACATGCTGGGCCCAGCGATGATAGGCTCGGAACCATCTCCAATAAGCTGATAGGCAGCGAGATACGGGCGGCAAGTTACACTAGCGCCAGTCTGAATAGTGAGGCGTGAACCTCTTGCACCAGCAGGAATATTGATGAGCTGGCCAACTGTGGAGTATTGCGTAGCCAGCGTATGCCCTGCAGGCTTCCAGGGTGTGAACGGGGATGATACCCAAGTGCCATCAGCGCCCGTTGTGGTGTCGAGGCTGTATTCGTAAGTGAACGTCGGGACCGTCGACCCTGAAGGGATCCAATCCAGAAACAACAATGCGCCAGGCGCAGCGACTTGCTGATGCACCAGCGTCGTCACGTGCGTTGAATTTGCGGCAATAGCGGCAGATTTCAGCGGTACTGTTTTCGCGGCCCCAGAGGCAACTAGCGCTGCGTTCCAGGTTGCGTCACCTGTATCGGCAATCGTTATCGGCAGACGCCAATCGTTGGTTGGGATGACTGTCGCGGCAGGCTCGACCGTAATCGCCATATTCAGCGTGCGACCCATGCTGCTGGTCAGAACCGCTGCAATGTTGCCAGCACTCGACGCAGAGAGGCCAGTGACCAACTGCGTACCGCTACCAGCGATCGTCAGGCGACCGTCGTTCGGCGTGACACCGGTGACGGTCTCGCCATCCTGCAGGCCGGTGATAAGCGCGATCAGCGAACCCGGTGCTGTACCCGCAGTGAATGTCGCCGTCGTCGGGCCGAGCGGCGTAACCCCACCGCCCTCACCTGGAATGATGCCTGCGCCGATATAACTGGCGACGCGCCGTTTTCTGGTTGCTGTAGAAACCATATCGTTCTCCTTACACGTCGCGCAGGGCGTAACCGCCTGCATCGTTCAGCCTGTAGCGCAGCGGCGTGCCGCCATCGGTGATGTAGGCCTTGCCATTTGGAGCGGGTGCGACCGGCGCAACCCTCGTCCAGCCGACAGGGTCACTTACGCCCGCGCCGATGTAACTGGCCGTGCGTCTTTTTCTCGTGGCGGTATCAGCCATCGCGGTATCCTTTGTGATATGAAATTGTTTCAGCGCGCGCTGCGCTCGATCTCTCGCCGGATCCGCAGCTCTTCGCGGATCCTGCTCATCTCGTTTCCAAGGAAGTCGACGTGCTTAGCAACATCCTCAACTACGTCTGTGTGACGCTTGATCGCGGTAGTATGCTCTTCCAGTGCAGCGGTGGCCTTGTTCAGCGCTGTGGGGTCGACGATGACGGCCGCGATCGGCGCTTTGTTTTCCGGCCCGGTCTTTTCTCCGGAGGCTAGACCGAAGTGCCGAACAACAAAGATGAAGGCAAGCGTAACCCCAAGAGCAATGAGTGCAGTGGGCGGCAGATCAGCCAGTTTTTCCATATCTCGTTTCCCCCTGGTCGTGCGCCGCGCGATGAATATTGACCAGCTCGCCAACCACAAACAGCGGATAGATGGCGAACCAGGTGCTCACGACACCAGAGGATGCATAGCAACACGAAATGCCGACCCAGATGAGACAGCCTATGCCAGCGGACACCTGCCGAATGACCGGCGTCACGTCCTTTCGAGCTCCATTGATGATGAGGCCAATTGTCCGGAGAATACCAAGCAGCAGCATGGCCCAGCCAAGCAGGATTTCGTTTCCTAAGATCGCACGGAAACCAGCCCACGCGGGTTGATCAAACAGCCGGTCCGAGCACAGCAGAACAGCACCCCACACGGCAGTATGAAAACCCATGAACCATTCCGTCATGCGAGGCCCGAAGCGATGGCGTACACGGATCCAGATCCCGACGCCTGAGTGTGGTGTCGCCTCCATCGCCATCATTTCCTGCACGCCGCATCTTTGGCGCATTGGCGATTATTGGAGTTGATCGCAGGACCGGCGGTCGCATCTTCCGCAGCCAGGCGCGCGGCCTGGGCGTTGGAAAATGCCACGCGCTGATACCCTGCCCCGTCAATCGCAGGCGCTGTCTGGCAGCTTGCTGTCGCGCATAAGCACAAGGCAACGGTGGCGAGGCGTAAGATCGCGAAAGGCCGCATTGTTTTCCTCCATGGTCTGGATCTTGGAAATGGCTTCAGTGGTCGCCTCGACAACGAGATCCGCGCGTTCCACACTCTTGCCGAACAGGTAGGCGGCGGGCGAAGCGACGATAACGCCGATAGCGATGCCGCCAGCCGCAACGGCTACGTCCCGTAGGGTGGCGATCATGTGCCGAACTCCGCATTGAGATCACGCACGGCTTTGGCGAGGTCAAACCGGCGCTTGATGCCGTAGACTGCGAAGCCCACGATCGCGGCGGAAATGAACAACTGCACACGCCAGTCGAGACCACCAAGGAAGCTCCCGGCTGCGGTAACACCGGTACCGATAGCCGTCAGCGCCCACGTCCATACGGTCTTGCTCTTGGCGGGCGATTTCTCCAGTTCGCCGGGATCTGCAACGACTGGCGTCTCAACGATGATCGGCGCAACCGTTTCTTCCGGCGCAACATCATTGCCCAGCTGGCGCACCCGATCGAGCACCGCCTCGACGAGCTGCGGCGCAACCAGTGCCTTGTTGACATTGTCACCGGCATAATAGCTTTGCCCGCGCGTCACGCTGCGGTGTGCGCCCTTGGTGGCCTCAAGCACCGGGAAGCTGGCCCATTCCTGCGCCAGTTGCTTGCCAAACGCCGTCCGGCTCAAACGGCCAGCCATGAATTCTTCATAACCGCGACGCTTCAGCAGGTGGTAACCAAGCCTGTCCTGAAGATCGCCGTCGAAGACTTGCGCCAGACGGAGCCGCAGTTCGACAATCAGATCCGCTAGCGTCTTTTCCATGAACTGCGGCGCACCAGCAGCCGAGGACGCGACAGTTGAGTTGAACTTTGCCGCCCAGGCTTTGGTTTTCCATGTGCGCTGCGCAGTCTGCACTTCACCCAACGTCATCGAGGTAAGCGGCTTGGGCAGTGCTTTTTGACGGTGACCAAAAATCACGTCATAGCAATCAGGCGCTTTCATTTTCGTCTCTGTCTCGTAGATAAAGACAAGCAGCAGCGCCGCGCCCGTGGGAACGGTTCTGTCCATGATGGATCCTTTCATTTAACTTCTAACTGCTAGACGCAAGCTCAACATCAGCCGCAAGATTTTCTCGCGGTTAATCACAAGCCATCAAATGCAGATATTAAGGATGGATATACACCGCCTTGCCATTCCACCTGAAGTTGGTGCAAAGGTATTCGAAAGACTTAGGACGGGAAACTATGCTGCAGGCTACTGATGAAAAGCTGGCGGTCCAGCGCGACACTAAACACACAAAAACAATAAGCTTGCAGTGGCTAAGAGGCGTTGCCGCCCTGATGGTGGTCGTCTACCATGCCAGCATCTACTTAAGCCGCATGAATGGAAGTTCGTGGGGTTTGGAAATAGTGCCAAGCTGGTTTGGTGCTGTTGGCGTATCTCTTTTTTTTGCTCTGTCCGGCTATCTCATGGCCAGGATGATGAACAAGGTTTCTGCTGGCTCTTTCCTGTTACACCGCATTATACGAATATATCCCACATACTTTTTTGTCATCGCGGTCTTTTTGCTTGTCGGAACGTTCTCAGGCTTGACGCCACCAATCGACATCCGAGCGCTTATGCTTATGCCGTTAGGCACAGGTATTCTCTATCCGCTTGGAGTCGAATGGACGCTGGTTTTCGAAATCGCGTTCTACGTGTTTGTTTTCTTCCTGATCCTCTTCAAGAGGCAGGAGCATGCGGCGTCGTTTTTGGTTGGCTGGCTTGTTCTTATCTTCATAATGAGCTTCCGTTGGCCAGAGGATCCGACAACGAACTTCTTTAAGCCATCGCACCTGCCGTTTACGGCGCTCAATGTTGCCTTTGCGGCGGGGATGTTATTGCCTTTGCTAAAGCGGTTCGATGTGCCGCACCCTATTCTTTCGGCAATCATTGCAGTGGGATTGTTCTTGCTTGGTGTGAGCAACGGTATTTTCACAGGAAGGTTTGCCATAGGGGTAGCATCTGGCTTGTTTGTACTCAGCCTTGCTCGTCACCCCATCCTGTCACCCTACCCCGGTAAAGAAATAATCGACAAGATCGGGGACAGACTGGGGGGATACACATACGCTCTGTATTTGGTTCACGTCCCAGTCATCCGAACTGTGCTGCACGTCTCTGATTTCCAGAACCCAGCCCACGCTTTCGTCGCGGCCGTTGTTCTGTCCGTCGCCGTGGGGGTGGCTGTCGGAGAACTGGATTTGTTTGCTTACGAAAAACTCAAGGCGAAAGCTGATCGACTACCAGAACACATCAAGTTAATCGGGTCGCTTTCATTTGTTGGTGGTTTTATCGCGTGCGCTGTCACCGCTACCTTCTGGTCTTGAGGCTTGAAGTGGCTCCCCATTTGGTATGCCTACGACGTGATAATTGCCTTCAATGACGGCCTCAAGGAGTTCAGCGCACCTCGCTAGTTCCTTCGCCTCCGATACCCCTTGCGTCTGCACGCGGTCAAGAAACGCGCGTGTATTCACGATCATCTGCGGATGGTACTCAGGTACAATTTTGCCATTCACCATTTTCATTACGGGTCTCCAATCAAAGATAAATGATATTTTCTTCGCTAGGGCCTTCTGGCGGCTCTCCTACGTCACTGTCATATTGCCTCAGGAGATCGACATGCGATCGGCAATCCTCCAAAGGGCCCGACATGAAAACCTTACCGTTAACGCGCCCAGTTGGGGTTGGTCGCCACCAGTAAGTAGAACCTGCAGGTTCTGTCACTGCAACGATCGGCTCATACTCATCGTTAAACAGGCGCTCGATCCGGTAGGTGTCTTCATCAGTTTTGATAAGCCGATAAACAGACTTCTCTTGTGTTTCTTCAACCATGCTAAGCTCCAATTAGTCCGTGGGTTGTCAAGTCCGCGCGAATTGCATGGATGTTCTGAAGCGCCAGAACCAAGACATTGCGCAAGTTTTGAATTTCGGTCTGGTTATACGATGCAGACGCAGTAGCGAACGTCACAGCGGTGTCCGCATTGAATGTGGCGCGAGAGGGTGTGCCAGCGGAAGCTGCCCATCCTGTACGCCTGGTCGTAATCACCTGGGAACTCCCCAGATAAAGCTTGCTTGTTTGGTCAACGCGGAAAATGTCGGCAGTGTCCGCCGCGTTTCGCATGGCAAGTGTGCCAGATTGGTTCCGCAAGAAGAAGCGATTAGCACTGGTCCCCATGGCGATCGTGCCATCGCCGCCGATGTACATCGATGCCGAGGCCTTCACCGAGCCGACAGAAAACGCCCTATCCCACTGAGCTACGCCCTCTACAAGGTAGGCCACATCCCCCATGCCGGTGAGCATCTGTGAGTTAAAACCAAATGAAAATCTGGTCCCCAATGGCGTACCGTTTAACGACCCATCAGGGTTGAAGGCTGCCCAGTTCGTCTGGATGCCGCCCATCTGCGTCTGAACTTGATATAGGACATTTCCAGCGCTATCGAGATTACGAAGGGCAGTTTCAATGGCAAATCCATGCCCGCAGTTTTCATAGCTGGAGCTATCAATCAAAATGCCGGAATGGTCCGACGAGTTGTTAAAACTGGTTGGCGTAGGTCCACCCTGCCTGATTACGATATAAAGACCGTCAACCTCACCGAAGGCCGCGCCAGAAGGTGCATTTTTCTTCACAGATGAGATAGACTGGCCAATGCTGGCATTGTTCGGTCCGTTGCGTCCGCTTCCTGTGATCGTTGACTGGATATGGAAACCGGACAGAGTTTCTCCAGCATGCGGGCCACCGTGCTGCATTTTCCATGCACGCTTAGCCTTGCGGATTTCCGGACCGCTTTCGGCAAAGAAGTTTATATCGACAAGTGGCCCGTCGTAATCGACAACGGTACCAAGGAAGGTGGCTGGCAGTATTGGACCAGCTACCCCCCCACCAACGCGATAGACGCCCCCACCAATGGTTTCGATGGCCTGAATACCGGCCGTACCAGCACCTCCAAATTGCCGAGTATCGTAATCGAAGAATTTACTCCTAACCCAAGCACCTGAAATTGCGGCTATTGCATTGGCCTTGATTACAACGCCCTCTTGTGAGTCCGCCGCAACTCTGGCCGCGTAGTTCCCGTTTCGGAAGTCAAACCATCCTTCACGACCGGCCTCCTGGAGATATGCTGTATTAAATTGGGTAGTGTCGACTGCCTTGAGTTCCGATCTCGTGGCTACCACAGCGAAAACTAGGGTATCTACTATCTCCGCCGCCTGGTCTGCTTTTTGGGTTGCCAGTTCAGCTGCCGCGGATGCTGCCTCTGCAGCTGCAGTGGCTTCTTCAGCAGCCTGCATTGCGGTCTCTGCATCGATGACACGCCCCTCGAGGTCAGTACCCCAAGTCCGAGCGTCTGATTTCAGCACGTTGTGCAGGCCCGACGAAGGGACTCCATCAACTTCATAATCACGCCAGACTTCTCTTGCACTCGGTGCCATGCTGAACTCCATAAGGAAGACGCCCCCACGAGGTAATGTGGAAGCTATGATTTTATTGACATGTCTGATTTAGATGACTGTCGCTGCGCCGGTAGCGACCGGTACGGCTGGCACACCAGAGGCGTTGATCGCCACGACGAAACCGTACCTTACACCGGCTGTTAGCCCGGCGATAACGCGGCTATCAGAGGCGGACGGTGAGCCGTATTCAGTCCCCACCAGCGTAGCGCCTGTAAAAGAATTTGACGTGTTCAGATACAGGCGGCTGGCGAAGTAATTCCCAGAGTTCGGCGCATTCCATGTAAATGTAATTTGCCCAGTGCCGCCTGTAGCGGACACCGCAGAAACCACATCTGGCGCTACTGGATCTGCGGTCGCCGTTACCAGAATATAGCCGGTCCATTGCGACGGCGTTCCACCACCCCAAGCACGAAGCCTGAACCGGTATCTGCCACCATCCACGAGATATTGAGACCTGACCTCAGACTGGCCAGCGGTTGAAGTGGTGCTCCGAATAGGCTCTGGAACATCCGTTCGCTCCAACTCCAATTCATGGGTCAGAACCTCAGAAACAGGAGACCACGAAGCCAAGGCATACGCTGCTGTCGCTCCACCAGAGACAACTTCCGTTTTAAGTAAAACCGTGAACCCGGTAGGTGTAGGGACGCCAGACGGATCAACCTTGTCAGGCTGAGATGGAGGCGCACCTTCCTCAACGGAAGCGACAAACCCATACAGGGACGACGGCACAATTATGCCTGAAAACTCGACGGTGAGACTTCGGAGAGATACCCTCGGTGTTGCAGTTATTTCTACGATTACTTCTTCCATTTTCGGAGGAAGGTGAACTCTCACAAATCGACGGTAAGGCACATTCTCCGCCGCCTCGTAGTGAGCAAGTATCGCAACCTTCTTTGCATTCGCGCGGATGTAAGCGATCTTCTGCAGGCGCTGCACATGGTTGTGCCGCTGAAGAGCTGCGTTATCCAGCGTCTTGGTACGTTCGCTATCATCATCTGCCTGGTATGGGTTGCCATAGATTGCCGCATCCGCAGTCACGTAATCAGCAGTAGTATCTACGAATCTTCCCCTGACCGCCAAGACAGTGGATGAATCACGCGTATTGCCATCCAGCTGCGCGCTGATGATATCGTTGCGTGTAAGCCTGACATCTGGCTCGACAAAACGACCTGCATGCACCCCGATTTTTCCATCTGGTCGCTCAAACACCACAAGCTCAGCAGCTTGATCCATGACGCGTCCGACTTCTGTCGGTTCATTGTTGGCCCGGAACCAGAACCCACCGTGATATCGAGGCTCACTAACGCCTGCACGATTGAGAACAAGCTCATCGCACACGTCGGCCGCGGCAATCCAATCAGGAAGATGCATGTCCTCAATAGTCATCCTGCCGCCAACAGGGCTCGTCAGATGCCATAGACGGTGCAAAGCGATGTTCTCACTGTACACATTGGTTCCAGATCGAGGATCATAGATCCCCGAATGTCCAGCAACGACGGCGCTGTGTTGCGGCATCTGGTTTGGGTACACAGAGAGATAATTCTTGGACTCAACCGTAGCGCAAGCCATCAACACAGTCGAAAGACCATCACCTCGGTGATTTGCATCCCAAATGGATGGGAACGCCGCAACCACATCACCATACGGGATGCCGGAAGATTGCCCTACCCGCCACCTTATGAGCACTTTTTGATAGCCGTCGATTACAAAGTGATCAGGGCTCGTCACCCATCCGCCGGTATCAGCACCGAAAGGCGTGATTGCCACCTTTTCGTCGTGTAAATAGTGCTGCAAGTAACCTGAAACAGGATGTGCGGCCATCACAGTCACATGATAAGCAGTGCCGTTTCCCTCTTCCAGGAATACATAGTCGCCGCCTTTTTTGACACGACCCAGAACATAAGTCAGAGGTGGGACATTTTGCTTTAGGTTGTAGCTGCCGTCCTCAGGTTTAGGCACAGATGGCTTACTGACCAGCAACCCTTGAAGCAATGATGCGCCCAGCGCTAGACCAGCATACCCAAGCGCAAGCGTGCCCAGATAAAGCGCATTGGCAGCAAGTGTTGTTGTCGCGATCGATGATACGATCAGCGCCACAGTCTCAAGAACACCAGGCAAATTAGATACTCCAAATCGCCAAAGGCGTAGCCATCATAGGGCTAATGCTGTTGATGAACCGAACTCGCCAGCGTTCGCCGTCGAAGATCGCGCCGAACTGCCGATCAATGTTAGCCTGACTGCCAATCACGCCGACATCGCCCACAGAAGGGCACTGAACGCGTTTTGCTCGTATTTTCACCGCACACTGTTCGAACAACGGTACCAGGCCACCAGCCTTGCCGATAATCGCCCTGAAGCCCTCATCGCTATCGTAAGAGCCGCGCCAATCCTGAGCAGGGTCTGGGTGCCCCAACCAGATTAACCAGGAGGCCACAAACAAGCAGCAATCTACCTGCCCCGGCTGCCATGGCTTTCGCTCATAGGCGCGGAAGAAATCAGCCAGCGTGTTTTCCATGATCTACCAGTTAGGCCAGCGGACGGTTTTATCGCGCATCAGTGGCACTCGCTCACAGAACCTGTCAGATGGCGCTCCGGGGTTTAATGCCGCAGAACGCGCCTTCTGGTCGGTATCCGAAAGTACGGCGCCACTTGTCAGCGTCCGCATCGTGAAGCGGTTGGTTATCTCAACTGTGATGCTGGAGCGGATCCCCTCACTGGTTGCCGCATCTGCAAAGACCAGGTTGTCGAGCCTTCCTGTGAATTTCACCTGCGGCGCACCGAAAGGCTGATCAAACTCATCACATTTCTGCATCATGATGCGCATGCGAGAGCCCTTGATGTTGCCCTCCTGATAATCAGTCCAGATACTGTTCGATGTTTTCTCGTCAATGCCTGAAATCACCAAGGACAGCGTGAACGCCTCCGCATTGATTGCCATCTCAATCGTATCGAGCGCATCTTCAGTCAGCACACAAGCGCGCCAGATATTACCGTCAGCATCCAGAAAAGCTCCGCCCGAACCATCCCACATGCGTATCGGGCCAGATGGCAAATCCACCTGACATAAAACCCGCAGCGATTTGAGCGCCATCAGATCAATCCCAAAGCCAGCTGGTTCCAGTAATCATTCGCCTCAATAAAAGAGACTGAACGGCGCTCAAAAGGTACCGGATCAACCAACGCCCCCATCTGATCATCAGATGCGAGATGGCATAGGCATGTCGGGTTATCGAAATCTAGATCAGCGCCATCGGGTATTGTGGCCCTGACGGTCGTCGAAAGCGATACCGTCCAGATGTCACCATCAACCTCGACAACAGGACCAGTCTCGTATAGCGCGTGCTCAAACGAAAACCGCACACCGACCAAGTCGGCCTCGGCTTGCAAGACGCGAAGTTTGATGACGGTCGCGCCAATATTTGTTTCACCTACAGTCTGAATCGATATCGAACTCTGTTGATATAGAGTTCCATCAGAGAAGGCTGTGTCATCGTCATGAGGCACAAACACTGGTTCCTCAAACATCCCTGAAGCATACGGCGCGACGTCCTGCGACCAGGCAGGAACGGCAATCAAACCCGATCGTCCGCCCAGCGCAGCACGGATCGCCAACCAGGTACGACGCTGCGCAACGGAAGACACTGGAACATCGGAAAGTTCGATCGACCAGAAACCACGATCCGTCCGGACGGCAGGATCAAACCCGCCGAGCGAACGCCCGCCGGATCTTGAGAACGGCACAACGCGTGGATCACACATCAAAGGCGTAAGAAGATCTTTCGGCCAGACCAGAATATCAGCCATTACGATAATCGCCTCCTGCCTTCGTGGCGTTGTATTGCGCAAGCGCAGCCGGAGCCATTCTGTTGGCCTGCCCAACAGCCGATGACTGGATGCCGGGTGCGGCCTGCTGGATGCTGGTGTCCACATACGGCTTGATGCTGCCATTCTTCGGATCTACACCAACTATGATGCGTGCTGCGCCACCAGCGCCCGCAGACAGCGTCTGCCCCGGCTTGGTGATATCGACCCGCTCGTTAGGAGATTTCCGGAACATCACGAGCTGGCTGTCGATGCCACCAGCGCCACCAGGCATGATCGTTCCGCCGCGCGCAAATCCGAACAGCTTTCCGATACCGCCGAAGATGCTGCTGAGAAACCCGCCGCCAGATGCGCCACCACCAAGGATGCTGTTAGCCGAGAACAGTGCATCCACCAGCTGCGTCTGCACCTTGTCGATGATCTTGTTCAACACGTTGAGCGCAGCATTTCCGAACGACTTCCAGACACCTTCGCCACTGGCAAGGCCTTGGCGAAAATCCGAAAGGAAGCCGTTTGTGGAATCCTTTGCGAAATCGAACGCCGAGCGCATTTTCTCAGTTGCGATCTCGATCGACGCCATAGCTTGAGCGAGACCGGATATCTCTGTCTTTTGGGCAGCGGAAAGCGTAATGCCGCGTTGCTGCGCTTGGTTGAGAAGATCCGTCTCATAACGAAGGGCGGCGGCTGCCTGCTCGGTAAGACCGATCGCCTGCTGTTCTGCCTTCAGCGTCGATATGCGCCGATTGGCTTTGTCGATGATGTCAGAATACTTCTCAGCCTCTGTCTTGCCGCCCTTTTTGCCACCACCATCACCAGAACCTGCTGCAAGCTCTTTATTGACGCCGCCGATTGCATTGCCAAAATTCACCGCAGCTGGCGTTGCGCCCTCGAACGCCTTGCCAAGCTGGCCAATATAATCATGGTTCAGCGCAGCGCTGACAGCAGCATTGCGCTGATCAACGGCGCCAGACAACGCATCGGAAAACGGATTGGTGATTTCACCAACCGTCTTTGCATTGGCGTCCAACGCTCCGATACTGACACCGGGGATATTGTTGACCGCTGAAATGAGATCATTCACCGTCGCTTTTGCGTTGGTCACCATCTGGTTTACAACATTGATAACCAGATTGGCCGCACCAATCACCGCGGCGCCAATAATGTTCGGAAAGTTCTGCCAGACGAACGTGATATCCTCGAAGGCCGCAACAAAGGATCCTATGACGAGATTGCCGCCATCCTTGGCAATCTGAACAACATCGACGCCGATTACCTTCTGGATTTCATCACGGAAGTGATAAATCGCCACGACAGCGGCAGTAATACCGACGACGAGCGCGCCAAGCGGGTTTGCCAGAATGGCAGCCGTCAACATGGTCACCGCACCAACAAGCCCGGATCCGATTGCAACAACAAGTGCACCCACGGCCGACAGGATCGCCGGAGAAAACATGACCAGCAGCGCGCCGCCAGCAACCGCAGCATATTCGGCAATAGTCGGCAGATACTGGATGAGCGAACGAAGCGCCGCCGCAAAAGCGTCGATACCCGCACCGAGAACCTCCAGCGCCGGAGCAAGTGCAGCGACGCCTGCCAACGCCACATCACTGATCGCCTGCCCGAGATCGCGCATTGACTGGTTGAAGCCACGAAGCTTGTTGCCCGCCTCTTCCGAAATGACCGACGCATTCTCGCCAAGATTTCGGAATCCTTCGCCGCCCTTCTCAAGCAGAGGAATGAGCGCAGTCGCATCCGAGGCCATCGCCTCTAGATAAAACGTCATCTGCTGTTGATTTGCGCCAGCCTTTTTCAAGCTGTCATAATAAAGCTGCAGCGCCTGCGGGCCCGAGAGGTTCTTGAATGCTTCGGCAGTGAGACCGATCTTTGGCGCGATATTTTCAAAAAAATCCTTCATCGGACCACCACCGGTCTGATTGAAGTCGCCGATGCGGTCATTCACATCTTTGAAGATATCAGCAAGCTTATCGCCCTCGATACCAACAGAACGCGCCGCATATTCAAGCCGCTGAAAGCTTTCGAAAGAGGTGTTGGAAATCTGCGCGCGTTTGGCGATCTCATCAACCGCTCCGAGCGTGCTGCGCAAACTGACAGCAAGACCGGTCAGAGCACCGGCAGCCGCCGCAGCAGCAGCAACAAACGCTGTCTTGAGCGCAGCGCCAAACTTGTTGGCCGACGCGAGCGACCGCTTCGTATCACTCTCAAACTCAGCAGTATTCAGTCCGAGATTAACGCGAAGCGCGCCGATAACAGCGTTTGTCATTGCCCTGCCTGTGTTTTACGATGACGAGATCCAAGCCAAGACCGGGTAACCGCCTCGATCTGCTCCGCAGACATACGACGCCCGGTCGGCATAGCCGGCTCCCCGATCAGCTTCTCAAGCCGAGGAAACTTGCTCGACTTCTCGGGGGCATAGGCTGATAGGTAGGCAGTATGCCAAGCCTGAAACAGAAGGTTGTCACGCTCACGTTTCCGCGCATTTGTGGCACCTTCGATGATGAGGCTGACCTCGTACAAAGTCAGCTCCCAGAACAGTTCGTAAGGCTGACCCGCCTCAATCCAAGCCGAGATCAGCGACGGCCAGTCGATCCAGTCGTCGCTTTCCTGGGGTGGCTTGCACCGCCCTTCTGCGCTTTCGGCTGCATGAGCTGAAATGCCTCTGCAATGAGCTCTCCAGCTTTTTCGTGGCCGATCTCGTCGAGGATATCGTCGCAATCCTCGATCGTGACATCAGGGTGGTGACGGATAAGAGAAGCACGAAAAACCTCGGTCAGAAGGCTGATTGACGCCGTATCATCACCAGAAAGTTCACGGCCAATCTGCGGGAATGTTTTGCCCGTTTCGTTCTCGATATGACGCACCGCGCCATTGCCGAGTTTCATGGTCCAGTCTTTACCGAGCGCGGTAAAGCCGACCTCACCTTTGATATCGTTTGCCATTACGCGGCAGTCCCCCACGTCTCAGCACCAGAGACAGCAACCGTAATGGTCGCAGTCATCCGGTCATCAATTGGGATAGCCTTGGAGAAGCCGATGATACTCGCCTCGTAAGTGACGGTTACGCGGGGCGTTGCGCCGGGAAAGGTAATGCGATGCTGCTGCGTTTCGCCCGACTCGAACTGCTCGCGCAACAGCACATCCGTATCACTTCCAGGCACCCAGTTGATTTCGAACGACGCTTCGCCGTTGTCGATAAGGCCAGAGATATATTCCCTGCGGCGGTTCGGGCTCTGCATATGCGTCGCGTCGATGCGATCAGCCGTCGCTTCGCCAGGCGTCACGTTGATGACTTCGGCCACCTCGACAAACGCAGGTGTCGTAAGTGTAGCGTCCCAGATTTCGTAGATCGTGCCGTAGCCAATGCGGGCGTCGGTCATGGTAACTCTCCGTGGTGGATGGTGATATCGATTGAATTGCGGAAAACATTGTTCACCTCACCCGCATCCGCAGCAGGTAGATTACGTTCGCTTTCGATGAAGATGCCTTGGATCTGACCGGCGCTATATCCAGACAGCAGCCCTTTGATCGATCTGGAAATCACCGTTTCTTCCGCTTTTGTGTCGGCATAAACATCGATCTGCACGCGGCTGGATGAAAATCCGGATGCGCCGCGCATATGGTAATTCGCATCATCGCCGACGAGCTGCAGCAACACATAGGGCCGCTTCACTTTTTGCGGGGCGCGCAGCCAGTAGCGCTGGCCACCAGCGACCGAAGCCAGCAGGCCGGTCAACAACTCTTCCATGGCTTGCCCTACCTCTTGCGAGCCAAACGGCGCGCTGCTTTTTCGATATGAAACCAGAGTGAATTGGCGATGCGATAAAGCGTCGGCATCTTTTCACTATCCCAGGCAGGCCGCATGAAAGGCTGCGCCGGATGGCGTTCATTGCCGAACTCCTGCTGAACACCGGCAGGGTTATTCGTCCCGACAAACATTTCCTGAAAACTTTGGCTGTTTTCCTGCCGGTGCAGCGATCTCTGTCGCGAATTCAGCCGCGTCGAAACGTCGATACTCTCATACAGGTGATATTCATCTTTCGGAGCCAGCTGGCGCGCAGATCTTGCCATGGGCTCCGCAGCATCCTTCAGAACGTCACGCGCCACCTTTTTGCCAGTCGCGCGAGGAAGCGACGACAGCGCCGTTTCCAGTTCTTTCAGTCCGTCAATCCTGACCGTCTGTTTCGCCATGGTTTACGCTCGCGATGGCCGTGATCTCGAGGAACCTGTTACGCCCCTCATCCGCCTGTTTGATGCCCTTGATGTTCCAGATCAGGCCGTCATGCGATATCCGGTCTGTCGGTAGAACTGCACGGGTGTTAGAGCTTGAACGCACAACAAACCGCGTCATCAGCGTTGCGCCAATCTGCCCTGCCGCATCCTTCTCGCCATCGCTGGCGTCACGACGCTTTGCCCGCACCTTCAGCACAGGCAACCATGTGGGGATAAGTTCATTGAACTGGTTAGCAACATCCTGAGACCGCTCAAACGTAATTGATCGATCGAGATCTTGGGCTGTCGTCATAGGGAAAGCCTGCGATATTTGCCGATCAGAGCTTCCTCGACCCGTGAGAGAATATCAGCCCCAGCGCGTGCGCTCTCATCATAAGAAAGCTGCACACGGATCTTTATTGCGGTTTTGATGTCAGCAGGCACGGTGCTTTTGTCGTTAACGACAGGCCATCCGGCCAAATAGTCAACTTGCAAAGACGCTCGCTCGTAGAGATCGCTAGGACGTTCGTATGCATTCCGAAAGCGGATTGACGCCTCACCGGACGAGCTGACATCTAACGCATATTCATTCGCTGCAATCGTTGCTACCTGCCCAGCAGCATTTCGGTATCGCGCCGCAGAGATACTCGATACAGGCCCTAACGGGAGATCGAGACATCCAGCGAATCCGTCAAATGACTGACGCCAAGTTTGCTCCGAAAGGACAATTCCAAGAATACCTGTCCAGCCCTCGTAGTGCTCGACCGCCGATCGGATCTCGTCAGTGATCAGGCCATCGTCTTCATGCTCCAGAATATTATTGTCGCCATCACGCTCAGCGATACGAAGCGCGATCTTCATTTCATTGAGCGTGACCGGGAGCGCAGAAGGGGCGGTAACGAGGACTGGACGATGCATGTTGCTATCCCTTGCCTTTTGCCTTGCCTGCTTTGTTCTCATCTTCAGGAGGCTTGCCAACAAGCTTCCGCTCGATAAGCGGCTTGAACTTCGCCTCACTCATCTCAATGACGGTTCCACGACGGTAGAGGTCAGCGCCATGCCTGAATGTTTTCAATGCAGTGAGTTTCATGATTTTCTCCATCGGTTCATAGAGCGGGCAGACTTCTCTGCCCGCCTTGATCAACCGGCGAGCAACAAGTTACGGTGCGACCGCCTTACCGAAAGGACCGGTAACAAAAGCCTCTGGCCGTTTCACCGCGAGCGCCAATCGCTCTTCGCAACGGATTGAGATGAGGTTCTTTTCGAAGTCATCGGCATTCTCTGTCGAGATAACGACATTGGCATCTTCGCGGTCGAAGATCTGGGCCCCAGTCTTGAACGCGCCCGCCAGAAACTCACCTTCGAATGCCGGAATCTCGGTTTCAACAACCGGACGACCCCACAATGTTGGACCGGCAATGCGCAGCGGATTGGCCAAGATGTAATTGCCGCCAGCGTCTTTGGTGAGTTCGATTTTTGCCCAATCAACGAAATGGATAACAAAGCCATCGATTGGCAGGCGCGCCAGCTGGGCCTGCAATATCGCGAGACGAAGATCATCAATCGGAGTACGGGCGTCTGGAGCAAAGGCAGGGGCAAACTCCGAGGCTTGCGGCACGATACCTTCAAGGTGTCCGCTAGCGCCGGATCCGAACAGAATTTCCTGCTCTTCTGCATATTTCAAGCCGTAACGCATTTCCGCATCGACTGTGGACTGAAGCTGCGCGAAGTCGTCCATGATCTGCTTGGAGGCCTTGAACATGTGCGCGACGGTAGCGACAGGGGTGATCTTTGTATCGAACTCGATATCCGAGTAAGGCTTTGCCGTGCCTTCCGTGGCAATCACCCGTGCCGCATTGGTGAAGCCTGTCTGCTGTACCCAGAAGATGGCCGGGGACGTAGTACGACCAGGAGCGATAAGATCACGGATAAAGAGGCGCTGCTTGGGCATCGTGTCGATGCCAGGAAGCCGCATAGGCTCGACAACGCCCGTCGCGATATCTGGAGACAGCGTCACGTTTTTGACGGGAACGCTGACGCGGCGACCGGCTTGGACGCCTTGAGAAAAGTCTTTGGTCAGCTGGTTTTCAACAAGCTGTGAGCCGATAGATTTGTTCTCGTCTCCGCCCGCTCCACCGCGTCGAGCACCCTTCTGCTCAACCTCACCCAGACGAGCATGGAGATCTTCCAGCTTGCCGGAAAGCTCAGTCTGAGAAAGCGCAAGCTTATCAACTTCCTGCTTGGTCTGTTCGGAAAGCTTGCCGCTGTTCTTTACCTCAGTGAGGCATTCTTCCGCTTTCTTGCTGAATTCATCATTCACGCGCGAAAGGTCGTTCGTTACCTGCTTGAGCAGGTCTCGGATCTCGTCAGCCATTGCTGATCTCCTATTTGGGAAGGGCGCTCAGGCCCGTGTAAGACTAAGTCGGGCCGCCGCAAGGCGCAGGCGGTCGATTGCATCATTGTCAGCGCTCGGCATGACATTCGAAGGCGCAGCGCTCGGCATACCCTCCGAAATCTCTTTTATTAATCGCCTACGCTCAGAGCGAGGCAGCGGCTTTCCCGAAGCGAGAGCCGCTTCCAGGCGATACAAAGCCGGTTTTGAATTGGAGACATCCGAGGTCGATACATCGAAATCCGCAACCTCATCTGCAAAACCTTTGTCGACTGCACCTTGGCCTCCAAGCCAGGTCTCCGCGTCGAGCATTTTCTCGACTTCGGAAATCTCCAGCCCGGTTCTTTCGGAGTACATTTCGGCGCAAGTTGCGTCGAAAACTTTCATGATGTCGCCGGTCTCGTACATGACATGGCGGTCACCCGCAGCAACCCACTGCGTGTTGTGGATCATCACAAAGCCAAGTTTGGCGATTTGTATTTCATCGCCAGCCATTGCAATTACCGATGCGGCAGATGCAGCAATTCCAAGAATCCGCACAGTCACTTTTGATGGATGCGCGCGAAGCAGGTTGTAGATGGTGACACCTTCAAAGAAATCGCCACCCGGAGAATTGATCAGGACCGTCACTGGTTTGTCGCCAATTTGGCGCAGCGCTGCAGAGATGCGTTTGGCTGTAACGCCTTCGCCAGTCCACCAATCATAACCGATGACATCAAGGATTGTGATCACGTCGGCTCCATCAACCGCAGCTGCCCGTGGCGCCTCCACGGGGCGATACATCTGGAGAGCCTTTTCTGTGAGATGTACCGAACCCGTTACGCCGTCCGGGCAGTGTAACTCTGGCAACGCACGCAGGCTCATTCGTTTTCTCCTATCGGTGGTCCGCCGTTATGACCAACAGCACTTTCAGTGATTGGGATGTTCTGCGACTGCATGCGGGGGACATCTCCACCATCGACAGGCGCTAGCCCCTCCAGTCGGCGAACCTCGTTGATGGTCATGACCCCAGCATTCAACAAGGCGGTGTAGAACGCTGCGCGAGCCTGACTGTCGCCACGCAAAAGATCTTCATAATTGAACCTGACTTTGAAGCGCCTCCGCTCCTCAGGTGTCATGATGCGTTTAGATATCGCTTTTTCGATGCGGCGGAGTTGCGATCGCAAGCTGAGATTTAACCAGCTCTGCATGATCGCGGAAACGCCGGAGCCCCACATCGTCTGTCCGTCGCTCGAATGTCCTATGATAATTGGCGGAACCCCAAGCCAACGGCAGATCTCTTCGACGTTGAAACGTCGGTTCAAGATCATCTCGGCATCACGCGGCGTGATGTTCACAGCCTTGAAGTCGACACCAGCCTCAAGGATACCGACGCCTGGAGCATTCGGCCCACTATAACGATCAGCGAAATTCTTACGGGCCTGTTCGCGCTGCTCAGGGGTGAGCTGGTTAGGGAATGTGAAGAAACCCTTGGCACGCATTCCCTTGCCGAACATTTGGCCCGCTGCTCGCTCTGACGCGATCGCTATGCCGAGCGTTTGACGGGCATGCGCCACCGGAGACATTCCTACGTCTCCATCACCAAAGGCCTTGAGGTGAAAGACCTTGTCTTCCGGAAGGTCGACCAGCATGCCTCTATCGTTAAAGCGATAACGCAAAGATCCGTCCTGTTTGCGCTCGACAGAGGTATCTGCTGGCATGCGATCAAGCGAAACAAGCCGCTTTCCGGAATACACCTTTTCAGCAAACCCGTTTCCGGTTGTGCAGAGCCCGAGCACCCGACCTTCCCAAAACTCGATCGAGGTCTGGTCAGCGTTTGGGCTCTCGTCCAAAAGCTCCTGCAAGGGATGATCAGTGACTCTGACGCGCGTTCCGTCAGACCTCTTCTCCATGAGCTCCAGCGAGAAGCTGGCGATAGTCTGAGAGGTCACCCTGGTGCAGGCCCAGAATGCGGACAGGTTCAACGCGCCCTGCGTCGAAACATGCTCCCCTGCCCAGGTCTCGCCTCCATCCCACATTTCATACAGCTCGCTGTCGCGGGCAGTCAGCTTTTTCCCGAAAAGTCGGTTCCATAGGCCCATCAGACAAACACCGCGTTAGAGATTACATCGCCCATATCGATAGGACTCGCCGCTTCAGGATTTTGAAACATGAGCATTGCCGCGTTGAACAAGGCCATAAGCATGTCGATCTTGGCTGCGCCGGAAACTTCCTTCGTCACCACGTAATTACTGCCCTTCAAAGTCTGCTTTGCGTTGCCCACAGCCCACGCCATCATCGGCTGGTCACCATGCAGAAAACGAGCATCTTCGAGTTTCAGCGGCACAGAAGAGATCGCTGTTTGCAATTTCCACCCCTGCGCCACGGCCTGGACAAGAGGCTGCTCAATATTGAGCCCCTCAAGCGCATCGAGCAGGAGTGCGATGCCCGCACTATCAAGACCAATGCCCGAAGCCTCCGGCAGCAATCCACTATCAAGCACCTGCTTACAGATCGCAGCAGCTGACTCAGCCTGTTCTTCACCGGACTGGGAAACGATTAGATCGCCCGCTTCTTCGAATTGCCGAAGCCTCGGGGCGATGCTTTTTCGCTGCTCAAAGACGGTGGGTCTTGCCCATGCCCTGCCCCAGCCGAGCCAGCGTTTTGTTCGCTTTTCGCGACCGATGACATAGAGTGCAGCCAAATCGTCAGCCCCACCCCAGTCGATACCGATCGTACAAACCTCAGAGCGAGACAACAGCGCCTCCAGACCGGTCAACTTGGTGTCGATACAACCGGCCCAATGAAGCGCGCCAGACCATCCGTCGCCACCAAGCCCCACGCCGATCTCGATGTTGAGATGCTGGCTAGCCCAGACCTGCTCTGTTTCCTTGTTCACCTTGCCGTTGTTTTCGTAGTCATCGACCAGCGCCTGCGGATCGATTGACCGGCCAAGGTTTGGCAGGAGGTGCGGCCAGTTCTTCTGGTTTCGCCAGTAATCCTGATTAACCTGCTGTTCGCGAGGAAACTCGTACAAGATTGGCAGCATGATCGGCGAAGCGCCGCCCTTGCCGTCTCGGATCGCCCGAGCCTTGTCCAGTTCCGTTCGCCAGATACCAGCTGGCGATTCATCCGATTGTGTCGTGATCATGAGAACCTGACCACGCTGTTTGGTGATGCCGCCGCCCCGGATCTGCTGCATTACGCGGGTTGCCTTGGATACTTTGCCCAGTTCGTGCAGCTCGTCGATGATAGTCATGACCGGGATTTCGCCGGTGACAATCGACGTATCGAAGGTTTTCACGTCCAGCTTCGTGCCTGTTTTGACACGAGTGATGCACTTGAGATGCTCCTGCACCTTGAATACTTCACTGAGCTTCGGATCGTTCTGGATCATCAGCTGCGCTTGGCTGAAGCAGCGCTCGGAAATGTTCTGGCTAGGCGCAACGATCAGCATCTGGCGGTTCGGCGCTTCCTCCATAAAAAGCGCTGTGAGACCCAAGGCCGCAACATACGTGGTCTTCGAGTTTTTCTTTGGGACCATGCAAAGCAGTTCCCAAACCAGGCGACGTTTTGTTTCCGGATCCTCACTTGCGAGGAAGGCGCAAAGGATATCCCGGAACCAATCTCCGCACGCTTCCGCAAGCGAAGGATTGTCAGTCACATCCGGCAGTTTCAGCCGATTGAAAAACGCCAGAGCCTTGGCCGCTTTTTCCTTGTTGATCGGCACGTCAGCCATGGGTGTTTGACCAGACTGAAGACGATCCCACCAATCAGGGCATGCGAAACGAGGTAAATCCTCAGTGGTGTGCATTGTGCGAGGCTTCCCGCTCCAGTTCCGCCATCAAATCGGCGTCTGCATCAATGGCGCGCCGTTCATCGGCAATCTTCTTGCCGACCTTTTCGGCCTTCACCTTTGGCTCTTCATGCTTCGGCTCAGATGAGAGCTCTCGCTCAATCTCCATCCGGTCGCTGCGTTCAAGGAGTTTGCCGAATTCACGCAACGCACCAACGTTACCTTTCTCGGCAAGCTCCCAGGCAAGCTCCAGCCGTCTGATCTCCAGCTTGTCGCGCGCACCGTCGCGTTGCCGGATCTCATAAAAATAATGCTTGTGCAGAGTGGGCAAAGTGATGCCAAGCGCGCTGCAAATTCTGGGATTTGCCCAACCGAGAGCCACTAACATGCTGACTCTATTGCGACTTCTCTGCGTCACCTCGTGTTGAGGTCGACCGCGCTTGCTCGGCCTATCAACCCAAGGGTTGCCGAACAGGTCAAAATTCTCACTCATGACGAAAAAAATCTCCGAATGAGGGGGGCGCGGGTCTAGAGGTTTGGGGTCTTTTGAACTTTTGACGCCCCCCCCCTCTCCCGGCTCGATCGCCCAATCTCAGCCCTCGGTGGGCGGGTCGCCGACGTCGAGCATGACGGGCGGGTGAGATGATCCGAGTATTCGCAGATGCACCGAGGCACCTGCATTAAGCCGCGCCAACTCGTCAGGGGTCGGAGACCAAGCCGTCACCATAGCTGGCGTCCCCTGACCATTGACCGTGCACTCAACGACCTCATCTCGCAACGGCAGGCCAAGATAACCTTGGCTCTTTCCGATGATGCGTGTTGCACCTTCGATCATGGCTATCTGCATCAGGTCACCAACGCGACTGAGCGCGCTCCTCTTTCTGCTTCAGCTTGTCGTGGCAGGTCTTGCACAGGCACTGCAGGTTGTTCTCATCCCAGAACAGACGCTCATCACCACGATGCGGTGTCTTGTGGTCAGCAACCAGTCTCGATGTGTTGCCGTCGACGCGACCGCATCCCACCATCTGGCAAGTGAACCTGTCGCGTATCAACACGCTCATGCGCAGCTTCTGCCAGCGCGCCGTCTTGTACCATCCTCGGTATTCGAGACTGGCATCACGATGGCGGTTACGCTCAACCTCACCAGTCGCAGGCCCAAGCCTTGGAGGTAGCGTGCCGATACGTGGCTTTATGGTTGTAAGTCTGCCCATACTCTCAATGCAAAAAGGCGACCGGTTAAGGTCGCCTCATCAAGTCCGCCGTAATCTCATAGCTGTAGCACTGGCCCTGAATCGGTGTCTCAATCGAAGGGAGACTGTCAGGGTGGGGTCTGGGCGCGCGATTGAACGTCACTAAGAACCAGATCGACCATTGACGGATTTGTACTCACACTTTCTGGAGCATGGCAAGAGGAATGTTGACCGGTGTGGGCTTCCCAAAGATATCGATCGAGACAACAGCATCGCCCTGCCCAGCCGTACCAAATGCCTCAACCGTCGCGGTCAGATCCATAAGCGGACCCGATATCACCTTGACCTTTTCACCCTTCTGGAAGTTCTGGGATTTCTGCTTCCAGTCATAGTCGCCGTTCTCTGCCTTTTGCCTGAAATCACAGATAGTTGCAGCGCTAACCTTGAGTGCCCGCTCACCATGCATCATGACGTTTTTCACATGATCAAACGAGCGAATACCTTCGACCGCTTCAGGCGATGGAAGGCAGTAAACGAACACTAGACCGGTGAACACCGGCATGCTTGTCGCTGGCAAAAGCTTATGGTTGCGACGACGCTCTGGCCCCATTCTCATGATGACACACGCACAAACACCGGCCGCCATCATCGCACTTTCCACAGCCAATTCTCGTCCATACGCCACCTGGACGATCACCCACGCCGAATCGCTGCTGCATTCCGCAGTGGTCAGGCTTGCTGATTCTCGCCATCTGGCGACCTTGGCAGCCTCCTCGGCAATGCGATCCAGCTTGAGCATGCCTTTGAGCGAGACGTGTTTCGATATGTCGTCGAACTTATGCTGCATCATCTGCCCGTCCCTCATTTAGCTTTTCCGCGAAATCGACAATTGCGATCGAGACCGCCTTATCCAGATCGACCACGCCAGCAGGCAGTGGTGGGAACTGGGCGAACTCCAAAACATCAGGAGCAACCGGCCACGGCCAGCACCGGTCCGCATAGGCGCGCTTCCAGGCGTCCCAGATCTCGCCACCCACGGCGACCCTTTCGAAATCCTTGCTGAGATCAACAATGCGGTTGGAAACCTTGAACCGGCGACGCTCGATCAGCTGGACGGCATCAGGCCATCCCTGCTTTTCCTTTTTGTCGCGCCAGATCAGGTCCGACTTTCCCGGGCTGGTGTCGACAATGCGCTGCTCGATCGGAGAAAGCGTCAATGGGCGCACCGGCTGCAACAGCTTCGATATCAGCATTGCCCGACCAGCCCGAGAGAACACCGAGTAGCTTTCGGTTGATTCAGCCTGTGGCGAGGCTGGACGCTGCTCAACCAGTTTCGTCCAGCGCTGTTCCTTGAGGTACTTCGCAGCAGAGCAAAGGTGCTTGCGACCGGTGGATAGCGCCGCAGCCTGATAGGCCTCAGAGTGCTGCAATGCCTCTGCACGCTCCTGTGGCGGCAATGCCAGCCATTCCCGGCGCGCATCCGGCTCGCTGTCGCTAATCGCCGTTTTCCAACCCAGAAAGAACCGCTTGAACGCCATCTCGATCGATTTCGGACTTTCTTCCTCAATCTTCAAAACATCGCCCGCAGCGGCGTCTCTCTCATTCCGTTCAAAGGCAGGCGTTAAAGTAGAGGCGTTAATAGGTGCCTGCCCAGAACCGGCAGGGGGTGCCTGCTCTGGGCAGGCAGGGGGTGCCGATATATCGGCAGGGGGTGCAGATACATCACCCTCAAAGTTAGGATCAAATTCCTTCTGGTCATCCTCATCCCATGCATCAAATGCAGAGCTTGGAACATTGGAATCATAGATCACGCGGTACCAGTGCGCGCTGTCGCGACCGTTCGCGCTGACCACCTCACGACGCTCAACAGCGCCGATCTCAACCAGCCGGGAAATGGCGGATTGAACGGTTGAACGTGAGCAGTTCAGCGCTTGCGCCAGCTTCACCTGGCTGCGACGGCACCAGCCGTGACGCGTGTTGGCATTCTGGCCAAGCATGCACAGCACTTGCAGGTCTTTGCCCTTGAGGCGCGGATCCGCGATGATCCAGCCGGGAATGATCGATAGTCTGGGCTCATTCATCGCCCTGCCCCCTTTCAAATAAACCTGGCGGCAGACCGCAAGCGATGCGTTCCATACGCCCGCGCGCAGCCCCAACAGCCATGTTGCAAAATCGTCCGCCGTCCGCAGGGCGCTCACGCCGCAGGTCCGCCAGCTCGGCGTCGAGGTAATCAAGCCCTTCACGAAACCGCGCGTTCAGCAGCCGGTTGCGGATGGTCATTTCGCAGGAAAGCAGAATGTCGAGCGGGCAAGACAACAGCCACGCCGCGCGCTCTTCACGGCTCTGCGCAGCATCCAGCCTTTCCATGTGAGGAATGAGGAAATTCATGCCGCACCCCCAGCATATTTGACACAACCATGAATGGCGTACAAAGACATGCGAAGCGAGCTAGTCGGGGGACGAAGAACATGCAGCTTGAGATTTTTCAGAGTTTGAAGAGACCGTTCGAGGAGGAGTTTGCATACGATAGGCTCAGTTCGTTCGGTATTGAAACGGTTGCTGCAGCGTATTCGGCTATGTCCAACCAACTTCGACAACTGATTGCGGATCGAAATGCCTCTCCAAGTTATATTGTGCTCGTTGACAAGATAGAAGAAAGTGCCCAAGCGCACTTGAAGCACGCCGTTCAACCTGGACATGTTCAGAAACCATCCATACCTGCGCTCACTGATGAAGGTGTGGCGAAATGGATGAAACGTCTCCGTGCCGAATTTAGTTTTTCCTTTGCGGAAACCGTCGGAGAAGAGATCGTCGTGATGGCGTTGGCAGCATTTGCTTACGAGACAAAAGCTCTCTGGGTTAGTGACCAAAACCTTCAAAGGTCTGGCGGACTTCATTTTCCTCTGAACTTTACAATCGAGCTTGAAAGTTACGGGTTTTGGAAGGGTATGGAGAGTAAGTTCAAGGAGGACTTGAACTGGCCAGACACCCGAAAATCCATAGAAGAATTCACGGAAGAGCAGGTTCGCCGCATCGACACAACCATACAGTATGCCCAAGCAAGATCGTCCGAAGTAGACAGCCTTCTCCACGAACATCGCGAAGCAATAGCCAAGATTTACGGTGACACTACTAAGACTATTAAAGGAATGAACACGGACATTGAGGCGCAGAGCGCTAGGCTGAAGCAGCAAGACGAATTGTTCGAGAAAATTGTTGCCGGAGTTTCTACTGCGGAAGACCACGTAAAGGCGTTCGCAAAAGCTGTCCGTGAAGAGCTCAAGGTCGACGCAACCAAAAAACTCTGGAACCATCGCGCTACAGACAGCGCTCGCTCCTTTTGGGTTTCTGCGGGCTTGATCGCCTTTGCAATAATTTACCCACCATTTTGGGTCTTCAAGAACCTTGACACAGTGTTGCTTATCTTGGCCCATGTTAGCGAGGCAGCAACAACGGCGCTGCCTAACGGTAGCGGAATAGTTCAAAACGCAGCTTCCGCGATCAGCCGCTTGGTCATTATATCTGCACCACTTGCTTTGTATTTCTGGTCGATCAAACTGCTTGTGCGCTTCAATATGCGATCTTTGGCGCTCATGGACGATGCCCATCAACGGCAAACCACAATGGACACCTATTTCCATCTGGTGGAAAACAATAAAGTCACCGCGAAAGAGCGTGGGCTCATGCTGAACGCACTCTTCCGGCCGTTGCCAGGCCAAGGACAAGATAACGTTGAGCCACCAAATTTTGTTGATTTGATCGGGCAACGCAAAGAGTAGTGTCATCCCGCACCGCCTTCCGGCGTTCCGGCCTGATTGCCCCAGAAATCCCACTTGCCGCGCAAACGAATGTCGTCAGCGGCAAGGCTTTCCTCACGCTGAAACATTTCGAGCTTTGGCATTGTGGGGTAAAGCCGGTCGATCTGCTCTGCAAACCACACAGGCTTTTCGCTGTGGCGACCAACATCATGGTCGGTGCATTTGATGGGCTGCGTGCCGGGAATGGGTGCTGGAAAGTCCCCGCGCGTGCCAATCAGCAGCAGCTCAAGATTATCAAAGCTCCAGTAACCGGTTCCGGCTTGCTCACCGGGATAGATTTTCTTCCAGCCCCAGAAGCTCTTGTAGGTATAACCCCAACGCTCAAGAGCCTTTATGCCGTTGGCAAGATCCGTCACCCACATGAACAGTCCGGAGCTCGCCGCACCAGGGCAACCAAGCGACATGATGTCATCCAGATCCATCACTGGATAATGGTTTTCGGCACTTTTTTCACCGCCCGTCACATCAGAGAACGTTTTGAAACGCCATGGCGGGTCGACATAGATCACAGGGTACGCCATACCCTCACCTTGCCCCACGCCCTGCCACCACGGCGTCGCATTCTGGCGTGAGGCGATCTGTACAGCCAAATCGGTGCGCACCGCGTGGCGTATCTTCTGATCTTCCGCCCGCTTGGCCTTAACCACCGTTTTCATTTCGCGAAAATTGGCAGGCTCCGGCAGAAACATGGTGCGGATTGGCTTGAAGGCCGGTTGCGCCACGCCATCACGCCCGACAATCTGAGTCTGGTGGGGAATTTCCCCACCATCAGACAGACGTTTGCGCGCCGCCGATACCGTCTTGTGGTCAACGTTCAGCTGCTCGGCAATCTTGCGGGATGATGCTGCAGGCGTTTCACGCAACTGCGCCTCGATAATCTCGCGCTTCTGGGAAATCGACAGGTGACGCCGGTTGCAGTTCAGCGAGCGTGCCAGCGAGCGCTTGCGATCTTCTGATAGCCCTTTGCGCACAAAGCGCGGCCAGTCCTTTATGCCGTGCTTCTCGCAAATCGCCACGCGGTGGTGCCCGTCCAGAATTGCGCCATCCTCGTCATACTCAACCGGCACCAGCACACCATTGGCCAGAATATCAGCCTCAAGCGCCTCAAACTCGGACCTGGTCAACGGTGGCAGCAGTTGGTACGGACCATCGGCAAGCGGTACACGCTCTTCCTCGACGATCGCGCTAGTCACGTACTGCCCGCCGCTAAGCTCTGCCCGCGCCATGGCTGTCGGGTAAAAGTGGCCGGACGCTTTCGGGTCGCGCGCCAGATAACCTTGCGTATGCAGCGTGACGGCAGATCGACGCTCCGCTTCGCTCTGCGCAACGAAAATGCCGGTTTTGAGCGCTTCGTAAATCACCGCCTGTTGGCGTTCACCAAGGTTGATCATACTGCACCGCCTTGTCGCTTCATCGTCAGGCGCAGATCCGTGTCGCGAATGATCTTGGCCGCAACGTCAGGCGAAGCGCCGCGACCGAGCAACCGCTCGGCAAAGCGAACCGCAAATTCGAAACCAGCGAAGTTGATGGCGCTGCGCACCTGCGCCGGGAGCCTGTCAAACCGCTCCATCAGTGTGCCCTCATCAGCCGGTCAAGATGCGCTTGGCCGTGACCAGTCAGGCGGATGGTGTAATAATCCTCCTTGATCTGCACATAACCGGCTTTCTTCAGCTCCTGCACACTGTCGCCAAACTCGTCGCTTCCGCGCGTATCGAGCGAGCCACCGGCAATACGAACCCGGCGCAATAAGGCCGTCGCGCCGGGGCTTATTTTCTTGAACTCGACAGCAGTCGTCATGCTTCGTTCTCCTCGATAATCCGGCAGACTTCGCTTTCCTCAATGCCAAGCGTTGCTGCGATTTCATGGGTGGATTGGCCAGCGCGCCACGCTTCCAGCACCCGCGCGGCGCGGGCTTCATGCACAAGTTTGGAGCGGCTGGTTTCGGCAATGCACAGCGTCATCGGTCCGGCCTTTGCGGCGCATTGACCATCAGCTCTTTCAATTCTCGAATTGCCTCGTGCGCTTCCTTGGTGATGCGCTTGGTCACGGCGGCAGTGCCCAGCGTGCCGTTGGCTTTCGCCTCTCTCACGACACTGAATATGTCATTCATTTCGGACATCAGATCGAGCAGATCGGCATCATTGATCGGCCGCGCCTCAACCTGCAGCTCATCGTCAACAACCAGCTTGAAACCGAGCTTGCGCGCCATGGCAGCCACGATCACGGGGCTTTTCGCACGACGGTCCGCCTCGATCGCGACATCGATCGGGATCAGGGAATCACCGTTCTCATCATTGAAGCTGGCATATTTCGACAGCGTCGAAACATTCACCCGCGTCAGCAGCGGAAAATCAGTCACGCCACCGCCCAGTTTGTAGCTGGCATCGGTTGCGCCTTTCAGGCTGCGGATCTCTTCATCGGAAATAGTGCGCACGGAAACACCCCTGAAAACGCGTCAAGGAAACAAAATCGGAAAAGGATTCGGTGAAGCGCCAACGGGCGCGAGCTAAACCTCTGCCATCACATCAACCGGAGCCGCGCCAGCGCGGACACGCCGCAGAGGAGCCAGCAGATGCACGCAAGAAAAGACCGCCGGATCTTGGAGGAGAAGCGTCACGGCGGGTGCGCAGAGGCAAGGGAACGAACCGCCGCGCAACGGGAAACAGTGAGTGGCCGGAAAGGTCCGCAGGCGCGCGCAATCGCCTTTTCCGGCCACAATCCACGCCGCACGAGGCGAGCACAGCATGGAATTTTTGGAGAGCGATCATTCTGCCGCCTCCGCAATAAGAGAAGCATCAACGCCGCGAGCATGGCAGTTTGCGCGATAGATCACTTCCGCAGAATGTCCACTCAGGGCGATAATCGTGGGCCAGTGTCTATCGGGTATCCCAGTGGAAACCCACTTATAAACGGCATCCCGGCCTAGCTTCACACCCGCAGCATGAAATGCACGCCCAAGAGCTGTCGCTCCTCCAGCGTCTTTTATGATCTCAGCAATGCAAATCACAGGTTCCATGCACATACCGATACTGGAATTAAATTCCATTTTCAAGGTGCATGAATTCCATACCTGAATTTTTTTCCGAAAGTATGATGCAGCAATGAAGTGGTGGGAACGTTTAGCGGAAGAAATTAAGGCGCTTGGCTGGAGCAAAGCTGAGTTGTCGCGCCGTTCTGAGATATCATACGACAACATCAACAAGTACCTTGGCGGCGACGTTGACCAGCCGAGAGGTGACACGCTTGAGCGGTTGGCTCTGGCTATTGGCCGGACCGAGCAGTGGCTGCGGGATGGCGCAGACGATGGCGTAAAAGTCACAACACTTTATCCGCTCGACCTGGTTCCAGTGCCTGTGGTTGGCAAGGTAGAGGCTGGGGCGTTTCGTCAGGTAGACGAGTTAGATCAGTCGGAAGCGCACACGCTTTCCATGCCTCGCGATACACGCTTCCCAAATGCTCGGCTTATGGCTTTTGATGTATCGGGAGACTCGATGAACAATTTAAGTCCACGGCCTATTTTTCCGGGAGACCGGATCATTTGCGTGGCATTTGAAGACGTTGCGCACGAAGTCCCACTAAGGGATGGCATGGTAGTTGTCGTTGAACGAACAACACTCGGGGGGCATATTCGGGAGTGGTCAGTCAAGCAAATAGAGCTGTATCAAGACCGCACAGAGTTCCACCCGCGCTCCACTTCCTCGAAACACAAACCAATCGTGGTTGACCAAAATTTCTGGCAAGACGACGGATCCGAGGTCTCTGTTATAGCCGTGGTGCGTCGCATCGTTAACGACCTCCCCATCTAATACGCGTCTTCTCGCGTAATACACCTGACATGAGTCAGCATTCCGATGCGGCTCTCACAGTACGCGCACTTGAAATGCAGATTTCCTAACACTGCACTTTCTAGGAACTCGTCGACGTCTGCTGGCGCATCGTCGACACGCGGCACCTCTACGCTCTTTGCGGTCTCTCGATAGCAGTTTTCACAACGAATCGACAATTCGTAAGTCCGAAAAACACCGCAATCCGCCAGCACGTTCACACCCCACACAGCGTTTGTTCTCTTTGCGTTCACGTTATCTTTGTTTTCCAGGCGTTGTCGAGTCGATTCCACAATATGGAATTTATTTCCATTTTCTATCTTGACTAATTTTGAGTTGGAATTATTTTCCATATTCAGTCAAGCCTAACTACACGGCTTGGCGAATAGACCGGGCAGCGTGTTCCCCCTTTCCCTGCGCTGTCCGGTCTCCCTTCAAGGATGGAGAGAAGCCATGAACGAACGCACACCGGCAGAACGCAAGATCATCAAGGAAATGGCAGACGAGATGCTGCGCCTTGGTGAAGGCTGCACAGAACGCCAGATGCTCCTGAAATTCACCCAGGCGCAAATCAACACCTACAGCGAAGAAGCCCGCACGATCGCCAACCGGCTGTCGCAGCGCGAAGCCGCATGACCCCGCATCCCTTTCGGTGACCGCCTCTGCCCGAGGCGGCATCCGAAACGGATCGCCGTTTCTCATCTGATGGAGACAATCATGGAAGCTTCGAGCAAAAAAGAAACCGCCTACAGCCTGAATGACAATGTGAAACTGCGCCGCTCGCAAGAAGAAGGCCAAGTAATTGGCGTCGCACAGTACTCTCGTGGTCGACCATCATTCCTCGTCGAGTACGTGACGGCCGACGGACGCCAGACTGATGGCTGGTTCGACGAGGATGCTCTTTCGGTCTGGTGACCCAGCATCCCTTTCGGTGACCGCCTCTGCCCGAGGCGGCATCCGAAACGGATGGAGGTTCCCATGTACCAGCTTTCCCCGATGTACCCACTCAACCGCCAGCAGCTCGGCACCTTCAAGAAGCAGCCGCAGCCCTATGGCCGGTTCTTTCTGGCCTGCGTCACCGCCACGCTGTTGCTTGGCCTGTTTGGCGGCATCGCACTTTGCGCAACCCGCATCACCGAAATCGAACGCATGCACGCCGCTGCGGCGCGCGTCTAACCACAAGCGCAGCAATAGCCAAGGCTAAGAGGGATAGGAAATGAGCGAGGAAGTCTACTGGTTCGGTACAGAGGATCAAGAGCAAAGAGAATTGGCTAAGGCTTGCAAGGCTCGTTGCCGACAATACGGAAAATCTGACTGCCCCCGCCCTGATCATTGGTGCGCAGAGTGTGAGCACGATCAGGCGGTTGCTATGCGCACCACAGACCCATCCCAAATAGCCGCCATCAAGCGTGGTGATTTCAACTAAATCCAGCGGTCTTGCCGCGAAAATCGGAGCCATGCCCATGACGGCGCTCACAATCCACATCGACGAGAAAACCGAGGCCAGACTGCGCAAGGTGTCTGAAGAAATGGCCCGCGACGTTCACGTTCTCGCGGAATGCGCAGTCTCCGAGGCGGTGCTGGACTATTTCCGCCACCGCCAGGACGACCCCGCACGAGACAACAGCCCACGGCCAGCAGGAGAAACCCTGCAATGATCGTGCGCGCCTCACCCAACAACACCAAACTGCCGCCCGCACCTAAACTGCAGGAACTGGTCAATCAGGGTTACGGACGTAACCAGATCGCGGCCATGTATGACGTCTCGCTCGATCACGCCCGCAAAATCCTCAAGGAATGCGGCATCATCGCACCGCGCAGCCGGGATCCGAACGCGCAATCACCAACCCCCATCATGACGCTTTACGTTGAAGGCAGGCCTGTAACCCTGCCCCGCGTCTCGATGATTTCCGACATGGAGAAATACGCGTAATGGGCGACACCACCAACATTTCGTGGGCGGACATGACATTCAATCCGTGGATTGGATGCACCCGCATTTCCCCGGCTTGCGATGGCTGTTACGCCGCGCACCTCATGGAAAGCCGCATGGGCCGCGCCGTATGGGGCGGACCGGGCAAAGGTAACGGCACTAGAGCCCGCACCAGCGAAGCAAACTGGAAAAAACCGCTCGCGTGGAATGCCGCTGCTGAGAAGGACGGAACACGGCCGTTTGTATTTTGCTCATCACTCGCCGACGTCTTTGACAACGTGGTGCCCCCGGCTTGGCGACAGGACTTGTTTGAACTCATTCGCGCGACACCGCATCTGGTCTGGCTTTTACTCACAAAGCGCCCGCAGAACATCTCAAAGATGGCCGAAACAGCAGGCGGGCTTCCGCCAAATGCGGCGATAGGCTCCACCGTCGAAGACCAGCAACGCGCCGATATCAATGTCCCGGCGTTGCTGCAGGCCAGCATTGATCTTTGGAGCACCAAAACCCGTCCGTTGTTCCTGTTTTTGTCCTGCGAGCCGATGATCGGCCCTATCGATCTCACGGCATTCAAGGAATATCCGGGATCCGAATACCACGTCGACGCGCTGCGCGGCAAAGTCTGGATGGATCCGGACAAAAACAACGTTCCCGGCACCAGCCACGTAAAGGACGGTCGAGACTACGTTGGTTTGCACCACAGCGTTCAGTGGGTAATCGCTGGCGGCGAAACTGACCAGGGCGAACATAAGGCGCGCCCTACGCACCCGGATTGGCTGCGCAACTTGCGCGACCAGTGCGCAGAAGCTGGTGTTGCTTTCCACTTCAAGCAGTGGGGCGAGTGGACACCCGGCGAAAACGTTCCGCATACCGTTCGCGGACGCAGGCCGTCCGCTCACTACTGGGCAGGCGAGTGGGATATCGGGTCGACCAATATGCGCGACCCGGAAGATGGCTGGATGGACGAGCCTGACACCTACCGCATTGGCAAAAAACTCACAGGCCGGAAGCTCGACGGCGTTGAACATCTTGCCCGCCCTGACGTGCAGTCGAAAGCAGGTGTGGCATGACTGATCGTCCGATCCTGTTTTCCGCCCCAATGGTCCGCGCGCTGCTCAACGGCACCAAGTCGCAAACCCGGCGCATCATCAAGCCGCAACCAACTGCCTACGGCCTTGTGCCCCTCGGCGACGCCGTGATCAATGCCGCCGAGTGGCAGATCAGACAGAGCGGCCACATTAGAATCGCCGCTGGCGACCGTCTTTGGGTACGCGAGAGTTGGAAACCTCACAGCACATTCGATCATCTTTCGCCCAGAAATATGCCCGAAAGCACAGTCTTTTATCTTGCCGACGACAAATACTCGCCATCAGGTTCTCGCGGACGCCCCGGCATCCACATGCCGCGATGGGCCTCGCGCCTGACCCTCTCAGTCACGGACGTTCGCGTAGAGCGCCTGCAGGATATCAGCGAGGCCGACGCCGTTGCAGAAGGCGCGCCTCTAGATCCTGATCACCGCGACGCAACGCAGGACGACAGCAATCCGCACATGGTGCGCGTGAACGCTTGGACGCGCATTTCACCGGTCGCCTGGTATCACAGGCTTTGGAATGAGATCAACGGCCCCGGATCGTGGGACGCCAATCCGTGGGTCGTCGCATACACCTTCACTGTCCATCCTCACAACATTGACGAGCTGGAACGTAAACAAGGAGCCAGCGATGCAAAGCAATAAGGCCACAGACGGCGGGAAATTCAAACTTCCACCGATGCTCGACGAGCTTTACGAACACTACCCAGCAATGTCTGCGCAAGCGCATCAGGACTTAGTGAAAGACTATGCCCGGACAGCGGTTGCCAAAGCACTGCTCGACCATGCGAATGTCTTAGCAGTGATGACATCAGATGCAGTGAACGATGTAATTGCTGAGCGTAAACGACAGGTCGAAGTCGAGGGCTTTGACGCCAGCCACGATGACATGGCAACCAATGGCCAGCTGGCCGATGCAGCTATGTGCTACGCCCATCAAAAGTACAAACGCATTTACTGGAGCGCGCCGCACTGGTGGCCATGGGATCTGAAATGGTGGAAACCCACCACCCCGCGCCGCGACTTTGTGAAGGCCGCCTCCCTTTTGATTGCTGAAATTGAGCGTCTCGATCGCGCAGAAGCTCGAAAGCTGGAGGGTGGCCAATGAGCAACATAACCCTTTGGATGCCTGAGCGCGACGTGGTCCTTCACCAGGCGCTGGGCAAGTTAGCCGAGGAGTGCAACGAGCTGGCCAAGATCGCCACGCGCTGCATGATCCAAGGCTTTGAGGAATACGATCCATCGACTGACAAACCCAACCGCACACAGCTGATGGAGGAAGTTGCCGACGTGCGCGCGACCATGCGCTGGCTCTTCGAAGTGTTGGATCAACCGTTCAAAGGCGAAAGCCCACGCGAGACCCGTAAGTTCGACGGATTCATGAAGTGGCAGGCGATGATTGAGGCGGAGATCGCAGCAAAACAAGCCGTCCACACCGCCACCGCAACCACCTACGCGAACGCAATCGAGGTTTTGCAGGAGCTTGCTGACGAAGCCGAGAAATTCGTTGGTCACCTGACTGGTGAGTGGAACGGCGATCTTGGCGCAACCGCTGAAACAAAGGCTGCTGGTGTCGCATCTCATATGATCAACGACTTTCGCGGTCACATTGAGGCTGCGCTGGTCAAGCTGGAGCGTCGCAATTGACCGACGCCTTCGCACAAAATCTTGCTGATTTTCTTGACGCGCTCGACGAGTGGGGATGCGAAGACAATCTGGAGCGCGCGCAGCAGATCCTCGATTTCCAGCGTAGCGGTTACGACATGTCCGAGTATCGGGAACACTCATCGAAAGACGGGCTGATGCGGCCAAAGTCCGAGGTGAATTGATGACAGACATCATGAACCGACAGACAGCAACACCGCTCTACATCGAGGCCAAGCAACTCGCTGGTCTGGCGTCCGACGAGTGGCAGGACACATTCAACACCGAGACACAACAAGCCGAGCTCTGCCTGCGGGACAATCTCACTGGCGAGATATTCCCGATCGCCATTATCAAGCCGGAATGCAGTTACGACGATCGCCGGCTGATGACCCGCGCGCCGCAGATCATGCGCGCCCTGCTTTTCCTGCTGCGGGAATCGTTCAACGAGATCGAGCGGCTAAAGCCAAAACAGAAAGCCAACAAACTGGCGCAGGACTGCGCGATCCATTGCGGCAGACAGGATTTTCGCCGCTTCCTGATCGAGCATCACGAGCTTATCGACTCTGGCGACGACGAACGGGTGAACACCCGCGTGCGCAACATTCTCAACGTCCAGTCGCGCGCTGAGCTCGACAAGGACCAGGACGCGGGGAAACGCTGGATCAGCCTTAAGCAGGCATTCTATCGTTGGAAAGGTCAGTGATGGCCGATTTTGTCTGGAAGGGTGTCCCGCTTAAGCGACTCGAAGAAATGTTGATCTTCATTGCGAAGGTCGTCGACATTAAGGGACCGATCGCGCAGCCGCTGCTCGATCGCATCGAAAGCGAATACCTGCAAGCTGTTGCCGCGCAACAACAAGGCTCACAGTCAGACAGAATACGCAAATTGATAGGAGCCAAATAGGCTACATTTCGGATACAAAACCGACTACTTTTCAATTTTGCCTATAGCTGAAACTAACACAACATACTGATTTTACTCATGCTGGCATAACCGTGTGAGTTCGAAACCACCCCGGCCCGGGGAGCCATTTATCTCTTAAATGGTTGTTCTTTATAGAACACAATATCGCTGAAAACTACCTCACCTTCATATCCGCATTCTGGAAAACTTATTTTCCTTTTGTGAAAATCTTGCAACGGTAACTGACACGCTTTGTCATTATTATCGGCAGGCGATTTTTGCGTTTGAGTCGCTGGCTGGCTAAACACCAACGACAGAGCGTAAAACGCTGCAAGCGGCCCGAGTGGCGGGTTCATCACATCAGAAGCGGAGAATCGCGGAATGACAAAAAAACAAAAAATGGAACACTCCGAGTTTGCCGGTGAGTTTGAAGACGACGGCATCACCGTCCTGGTCGATATCTTCCGCCCTGAAGGCACACAGGGGGACTGGACACTCGAGGTCATCAGCGAGCAGGACGACGTCACGACTTGGGACGAGCCGTTTGCGACCGACAAGGACGCCTGGGAAGAGTTTTTGGCGACCTGTGAAAAGGATGGCATTCGCAGCTTCCTGGATGGCGAAGAAGAGCCGTCTGTTCACTAAGCCCCTATAGGCTGCTTAGTGCTTGCAGGCGGAGATCTCCGCCTGATGCCACCTCCAGCCAATATTCCCGGTCGGGGTTGCCCTGCCCGATCCCTGGCGAAAACAAGCATACTTGCAAAGCCAACAAAAAAGGCCGGACACGGAGTGCCGACCTTCTCGTCCGTTGATCCTGTCAGTGCCGGTACATCCGCGGTCAAAGACGTCAACTGGTACTACCATTAGCGTAGCTTGATGACATAACGATGTCAGTGCTGATTGGTTCCTGCTGTTTTCATTTTTTAGATGACAGTGCAGCGTTCTGCCCGCGACTCTCCGTACAGTCGATAATCCCTTGTTTTTCCATCGCGAAAAATCGGAAGATCGTTATTTCTGACAATTGTAATAAACCATCTATTAACCATAACTGGGGCTCTATGTGGGCTACATTTTCATGCTCATGATGAGCGTCTGAATTCCCCAACAGAGCATACCTATGACCAGCATTCTCACGAACGCTGGAGCGACTTCTGCGCTTCAGACCCTGCGTACGATCGGCTCAAATCTGAACCGAACGCAAAATCAAGTCAGTTCCGGCCTTCGTGTACAGACAGCAGCAGACAATGCGGCTTACTGGTCCATTTCCACCACCATGCGTTCCGACACCATGGCCATTGACGCCGTGACCGATGCGTTGAACCTTGGGGCAGCCAAGGTCGATACGGCCTATGAGGGTCTGGAATCGACCGTCGACATTCTCAAACAGTTCAAGGCAAAACTCGTCACGGCAAAAGAAGACAGCGTCGACCGAACCAAGGTTCAGGAAGAGCTGGCGCAGCTTATCGATCAGGCCAAAAGCGTCTCCGAATCGGCGAGCTTCAGCGGCCAAAACTGGCTGAATACGGATTTCGACGACATCTTTGACAAAGCCCAGTCAATGGACTCCGTCGTTTCGTCCTTTGTCCGAAACAGCAATGGCGGCGTCAGCGTAAAAACAACCGATGTCGACGTGTCCAAACTCACCTTGTTCAACACGACTGGTGACGGCTTGCTGCAAGTCGACTCACGCGCCATTGGGGATATCGGCGGTCTGCGCGATGTGGACTGGGAAAGCTATGAAATGTCCGGCTGGCAATATTTCAACTTTCCGCACAGCGCCACCTTTGGCGCCGCAGACGTCATAACATTCGATTACACGGCAGATGGTAGCGCGCTCGGAGCCGGAACGACCTATACGCTGACAATCGACCGAAGCACCGTCAATGACGCATTGGGTGCAGGCGCCAATGGTTATATCGGCACGGTGCGCGACTGGATGGTGGTTATTTCAAGAGCGACATGGAGCTCACCTCCGCCTTCCGATCCGAGCCGCGGCAGTGGCTTCGGACAGGCCCATAATATCGGTGGCGTTATGCAAACCTACGGTTTCTTTTCTGGAGAAATGGAAGGTCTGCCCGGCTCTTCGGTCAGAATGAGCAATGTCACGTCGACGTTGGCGGGCGGTTACGCATTCGGTCTGAATGCCCCCACCGGTGTTACCGACGGCGAATACGCGGATTTCGGTTTCAATTTCGGCGACAGCTTTCAAATGAAAACCGATGTCGAATTCTATTTCGACCTTTCACTGAACCGTGGAACACCGCAGATGATAAAGGTGACCAAGGATGACGTCGATACGGCACTGGGTATCACGACAGGCGAAGTGAACAATGCGGCCGATATGGCAACCGTGCTTCAGCATGTGCTGACCGGCAAGGGCATATCCAGCGTCACCTCAAGCGGCTCGCGTATCACACTCGACATTGACCAGAGCATGTATCCGGACATGGGGTATCGCTCATCCATAAAGATTTCCGGTGTCTGGGACAATATCGGCAACCCGCCGGATGTGAACCTCGTCGACATGGACATCACCACGCCGTCGGTCGATCTCGACCGCTATATAAGAGTGATCGAAGGCATGACGAAAAAGGTTGTCAGTGCCGCCTCGCTTCTCGGATCAATTCAGACGCGCATCGATCTGCAGCTGGATTTTGCCTCCAAACTTGGCGATTCCATCGACAGCGGCATTGGCCGTCTGGTTGATGCCGACATGAATGAAGCTTCGACACGCCTGAAAGCGCAGCAGACACAGCAGCAGCTTGCCGTACAGGCTCTCTCCATCTCCAACTCCAATAGCGAGAGCCTGCTCTCACTGTTCCGTTAAGCGTCGATCCGCCTACCGCTGATGGAGCCGACAGGATGAAAACCTCGCCCATAAGATGAATTTTGCCCGTTTGAGGCATTCACAGAAACAGAATTTCTTGCCACAACAGGGGTCAATCCGCTCAAAGCAACGGTAATCATACGCGTCCGAAAGAAGGTCGACCCATGACGATACATACCTCTGTTTTGACTGCCATTGGAAACACGCCACTCATTCGCCTGAATGCTGCATCCGAGGCAACAGGGTGCGAAATTCTTGGCAAGGCGGAGTTTCTCAACCCCGGTCAGTCCGTCAAGGACCGTGCTGCGCTGTACATTATTCGCGATGCTGAAAAACGCGGCCTGCTGCGCCCCGGTGGTACGATTGTTGAGGGCACGGCCGGCAATACCGGCATTGGCCTGACGCTTGTTGCCAGAGCGCTTGGATACCGCACCGTTATCGTCATTCCTGAAACACAGAGCCAGGAAAAGAAGGACGCGCTGAAGCTGCTGGGTGCGGAACTGGTGGAAGTGCCAGCTGCCCCCTACTCCAACCCGAACAATTATGTGAAGGTGTCCGGACGTCTGGCCAAGCAGCTTGCTGAAACCGATCCGAACGGCGCCGTGTGGGCAAACCAGTTCGACAACATTGCCAACCGTCAGGCCCATATCGAAACTACCGCGCCTGAAATCTGGGACCAGACGGATGGTAAGGTTGATGGCTTTATCTGCGCTGTTGGCTCCGGCGGCACGCTGGCTGGCGTTGCCGATGGTCTTCGTGATTTCAACCCTGACATCAAGATCGGCATTGCCGACCCCGATGGTGCGGCACTTTATGAATATTACAAAAATGGCACACTGAAATCCGAAGGTAACTCCATTACCGAAGGTATCGGTCAGGGCCGCATCACCGCCAACTTGCAAGACTTCACACCGGATTTCGCCTACCGAATTTCTGATGCGGAAGCCCTGCCCGTTTTGTTTGATCTCGTCACCAAGGAAGGCCTATGCCTTGGTGGTTCAACCGGCATTAACATTGCCGGTGCAATTCGCCTTGCCCGAGACCTCGGTCCGGGGCATACAATCGTCACCATTCTGTGTGACTACGGTAACCGTTACCAGTCGAAGCTCTACAATCCCGCATTCCTGCGGTCCAAGGGGCTTCCTGTTCCGGCCTGGCTCACAGGGAAAAGCGATATATCTGTCCCGTATGAAACCACATAAGGTGCCTAGACTATGCCAGTGAATGCCCTCTTTCGTGATGATTTTTACCTTTCCACCTGCGAGGCAACGGTAACAGACATTCACGAAGACGGGGGCATTGAGCTGGACCAGACCTGCTTTTACGCCACCTCTGGCGGTCAACCTGGCGACACCGGTTTTCTGGAGCGTGCTGACGGCTCCAGAATTCAGCTTGGGCAAACCAAACACGGTCAGGACAAGAGCATTATTATCCACGTTCCGCTTGAAGGACAGGAAAGTGTGGCACCCGGTGAAAAGGTCGTGCTGCATGTGGACTGGGAGCGCCGATACAAGCTGATGCGGATGCATACCGCCTGTCATCTTCTGTCCGTTGTCTGCCAATGGCCGATTACTGGTGCCGCAGTTGGCGAAGACGAATCGCGTGTTGACTTCGACATGTCGGAAACCATCGACAAGGACGAGGTATCGGCCAAGCTAATGGAACTGGTCAATGCCGACCATCCGGTTTTCCTGCAGTGGATCACCGACGAGGAATTGCAGGCCAATCCCGGCATCGTCAAATCCAAGAATGTGCGCCCACCCGTTGGTCTCGGCCGTGTCAGTCTTGTGTGCATAGGTGAGAACTCGGCAATTGACAGCCAGCCCTGCGGTGGAACACATGTCTCCAAGACACATGAAGTCGGTGAGATACACATCGCCAAGATAGAAAAGAAGGGCAAGGAAAACCGGCGTTTTCGCATCCGTTTCGGTGCGCCCGATTCCGCAGCCTGAACAGCAGGGAGACTAGATCGTGAGCAACGAAAAAAGTCGTTTCGTCGTGTCGGCGGACTGGGTGAACAAACAGCTTGGGGCACCTGAGTTCCGTGTCGTCGACGCATCCTGGTATCTTCCAGCCCACAAGCGCAATGGTGCCGACGAATATGCCAAGGGCCATATTCCCGGTGCCGTGTTTTTTGATCAGGACGTGATTGCGGATCACACCACTGGCCTGCCGCATTCCCTGCCCTCGCCGGAATATTTTGCCGAGCAGGTTGGCAAACTTGGCATCCAGGAAACCGATACGATCGTCGTTTACGATGGCCCCGGATTCTTCTCTGCACCGCGTGTATGGTGGATGCTGCGTGTGATGGGTGCCGAAAGCGTTTACGTGCTGGATGGTGGCCTCGACGGCTGGAAAGCGCAAAACCTGCCGCTTGAAACCGACCTGCCAGAACCGCCAGTCGTCAGCTTTATCCCGCACTTCCAGAAAAATCGTGTCACGTCACTGGACGAAATGCGTAGTGTTGTCGACGCCGGTAGCAAGCAGATTGCCGACGCGCGTGGCGCTGGCCGCTTTACCGGCGACGAGGCCGAACCGCGTGCTGGCATGCGCTCCGGCCATATGCCGGGCGCCCGCAGCCTGCCTGCCACGGCGTTTTCGGAAAATGGTCACTTCAAGGATCTGGCGACGCTGCGCAAGATGGTGACGGAAGCCGGCATCGATCTTTCCAAGCCGGTTGTCACCAGCTGTGGTTCCGGCGTGACGGCAGCGGTTATCACGCTGGCGCTTGAATCGCTTGGCCACAAGACCAACAGCCTTTTCGATGGCTCCTGGTCGCAGTGGGGTAGCCTTGATGACACGCCAGTGGTCACCGGCCCTGCCGAGCCGATCGCAGCCCGAGAAAGTGATCCGCTGAAAGCCCATGTCACGCAGCTTGAAATGACGGCTGCGCCAAAGATCAGCATTGCGGTTCCGGTCAACATCCAGACCGCGATCATGCGTGCCCCGAACATCCCGCTGCATTTTTACCGCTACCTGTACTGGCGGGTCGGCAAACGCTGGCACTGGCAAAAACGCATGCGCATGAGCGACGCGGAACTTGGCGCCATTTTGAGCGACCCGAAAAACAGCGTCTGCGTGCTGTATATGAACGGCTCGCCTGCCGGTTTCTTCGAGCTATACAAGCGCGACGATGACGTGACCCAGCTTTCCTATTTCGGCCTGTTCGAAGAAGCGATTGGCGCTGGCATCGGCAAATGGTTCCTGTTGCAGGCACTCTATGCCGCCTGGCAGGACAATCCGAAAAAAGTCACCGTTACCACCAACACGCTCGACCACCCGCGTGCGCTGCAGCTTTACCAGATGATGGGCTTCTCGCCTGTCGGCACCTATCAGGCCTGGGTTCAGCCGCTGAGCGAGGCGGAATTGCTCAATATCGCCGTTCAGAACTGATCACTGACGGCGGATTGCACTATTAACCAGTTTGAACCGGCGGCAACCGCCGGTTCAGGTTTCCTTCAGGTTGTGCGTGGCAGTTTGCCCGCGACAATAACGAGTTAAAGGAAACCAGCCATGAACCGTCGATCTTTCCTGACTGCACTTGCTGCCACAGCGTTTGTTCCGGCAGTTGCCAGTGCGCAGGAAACTCCATCTTCCGGCACCATCATGCGCCGTCTTGAGGCAGCACCGTCGCGCCGAATGCGTCCCGAAGAGCGCGTGACCATCCAGGAATTCAAACGCCGGCCGGAACTGCGCCGCAGCGCCCCTTCCATCGACATTCAGTCCATCAATTTCGCCTTCGGTTCGGCTGAAATTCCCCGTTCGGAATATCGTAAAGTACGCGAGATCGGCGTTGCGCTGGAACAGATCCTTCGCCGCCGTCGCGGAGCACGTTTCCTTATTGAGGGTCACACAGACGCGGTTGGTTCTGAGGCTTCCAACCAGGTCCTGTCGGAACGTCGCGCAGAATCACTAAAATGGCTGCTGGTGCAGGAATTCCGTGTACCGCCACGGGCGCTGGAAACCGTGGGTTATGGCGAAAGCTATCTGCTTGTTAACACGCAGTTTGAAGAGTGGCGCAACCGTCGCGTTACGCTGCGTCGTATCGACGAATTCCTGCGCTAATCCGATCAGGATGAGCGTCACGCATATGGGCATGCCTCATATGCGTGACGCATTGTTTTATTGTCTGGTGAGACCAACAACAGTCGCATCATCGCTTTCGGTTTCACTTTGCGGCTGGGTTTCGTCAGCGGCATTGTTCAAGAAGTAATTGGCGACCAGTTCGCCGTGGAACTTGGCGAACTCATAACAAAAGGTGATCTCGCGGTCTTTTGCCGACCAGAAGGCATTCGCCTGACCGCATTGTTTCGCGGTCAACTTGATACCGTCCTTGATATTATAGAGGCCGGAAAAGGAGTTACCGATCAATTCCAGCAGTTTCGATTCCTTGACGATGGTTTGAAACAACTCAAGGCTTGGGTCGGTGATCGGCTCGTAGGTAATTTCAAACTTCGTGCTGGCATTGGCTGTCGCCTCATGCGGCTTCAGAAGCGTATTCCAGCTGCGCACTTTCTGCGGATATTCCGAGATGCACTCCTCGCGGCGGTCCTCAGGAAACTCCAGAGAATCAATAAATTCCTTGAAGTTCTTGTAGTCGTGGCCGGCCATCGAGCAGGCAATGGCCCAGCCACGCTGTTCGTCCAAACCGTGGGCGCCCCAGAAGGCCTGTTCCTCTTCTGCGTCCGCTGCCGCTTCGCTCGACAGGAACCAGCCATCGGCTGCATCGATAATGGCCTGATCGAGCAGGTCATCATCAGCCTCCAGCATCAGGATCGACGACAGATTATCAACCGCGTCTTCCTCTCGACCCAGCACAGGCAGGTCAAACTCGGAAACCAGCATGTGGCCGGCTTCGTGGTAGAGAATAAAGATACCGTTGCCGACAACGAACTGTACCATTTCCTCGATCTGCTGATCCGTCAGCTTTTCGAAGTCGGGACTATCCTGTGCCGAAACGTTCCATGCGGGAAATACAGCCACCAACGCAGAAATAAAAAACGCAAAAATACTGTGCGGCATAAGGCGCTCCGGGCCGTGCATGAAAGTTTCGCAAATAGAGCATCAAAGCACATGAGTCTGACAATGGGCTTTTCCCGGTCACACACAAGAATCGGGTGGCCGGGCGATGCTTTGCGGCGCATAGCGACAAAGCAGCAACGCATTTGGAGCCACTGACATGAACACAATTCTGTTTACCGCCATGCCGACTGAAGAGGCTGATGCATTTCGGGCCGGGCGCAATGATGCCTATGGCAACCCCGCCGAACGCTCGGTCTCATCAGGCGGCATGCCCTGCCGCCATTGCCTTGGTGAAATTGCTGAGGGAGAAGCGATGCTCCTCCTCGCCTACCGGCCGTTTAACGACCTGCAACCCTATGCCGAGACCGGGCCGATCTTTATCCACGAGCGGTCATGCCCTCGCTACGAGGCAAGCGAGGTTTTGCCGCCGATGCTTGAAAGTGCTGACTATATCGTGCGCGGTTATGGCCCTGATGACCGCATCGTGTACGGCACCGGTGCAGTGACACCGACACCGGAGATTTCACAACGTGCCGCCAGCCTGTTTGAACGGCCGGAGATTGCCTATGTGCATGTCCGTTCGGCCCGCAACAATTGTTACCAGTGCCGAATAGATCGCGGTTAGGTTTAATTTTACGCATCGTTCTAAATGGCATGTAAGAATTATCTGCAATGATACCCGTAGCTTAAACTGGGTCGGGTAGACACTATGACAGGTAACATGACGATGCAGACGCGCAGTGCAAAGCGCGAGCAAACCCGCATCTATGCCACGGTGCATTATTTCAACCAATCCGTTGCCGGGCGCGTCGTCGACCTGTCGGCAACGGGTATCGCCATTGAATTGCAGGGGCCATTTACGGCATCCAAAGGCAGCCGGGTGAAAATCCAGAGTGACGATCTTGGTTTCATCGAGGGTGAAGTACAGTGGCATCACATGAACCGGCTGGGTGTTCAATTAAAAATGTCCACCAACACGCTGGCGCAGGTTTCGTCTTATTTCCGGTTCTTCCATCAGGAGGTCAAGCCGACCCTCGCCCGTTAGTTGCACAAAGACATTATGCACATTTAAAAATTTCGGGAAAAAGACGTTTCGTCATTTTCCTGATGCACTCATCTGAGAATGGCCTTAGGCTGGTTTCAGGTCAGCCCAAGATCACATCAAGGAGTTCCCATGTCTTCGTCGCTGTTCGCGCTTCATCCCATCACACGGAGGTCGCTACTGGGAGGTATAGCTGCCTCCTCCGCGCTCGTCATGCTGCACCCGTTTGCAGCGCGTGCGCAGGGTAATCAGGCTCATCTGCGCATTATGGAAACCACAGATATTCACGTCCATGTGTTCCCGTATGACTATTATGCCGACAAGCCGAATGACACGATGGGTCTTGCACGTACGGCCACGATCATGGATTCGATCCGTGCCGAAGCTGGCAACTCCATGCTGGTTGACAATGGTGACTTCCTGCAGGGCAACCCGCTTGGCGACTTCATCGCCTATGAGCGTGGTATGAAGGCCGGCGACAAGCACCCTGTCATCAACGCCATGAATGTTCTGGGTTACGATTGTGGCACGCTGGGCAACCACGAGTTCAACTACGGCCTGGACTACATGTCCAACACACTGGCGGGTGCCAATTTCCCTTATGTCTGTGCCAACGTGACCAAAGGTCAGCTGGCCAGCGACCCGAAGCAGGATGATCTGTTCTTCAAGCCCTATGTCATTCTTGAAAAGAAGATCAAGGATGGTGCTGGCAAGGAAAGCCCGATCAAGATTGGCATTATCGGTTTCGTTCCACCACAGATCATGCAGTGGGATGCCAAGAACCTTGAAGGCAAGGCGCAGACCCGCGATATCGTGGAAGCTGCCAAGGCCTGGGTGCCTGCCATGAAGGAAGAAGGCGCCGACATCATCATCGCGCTGTCGCACTCCGGCATTGACGGTAAGGGCCAGACCGAGCGCATGGAAAATGCGTCGCTCTATCTGGCTGGCGTTGAAGGTATTGATGCCATCTTCACCGGTCACCAGCATCTGGTCTTCCCCGGCCCCAAGACCTGGGACGGCATTGAGGGCGTTGATCCCGTCAAGGGAACGCTGATGGGCAAGCCAACCGTCATGGGCGGCTTCTGGGGGTCGCATTTGGGCCTGATCGACCTGCTGCTCGAAAAAGACGGCAAGGCGTGGAAGATCGTCGACTTCACAACGGAAGCGCGCCCGATCTACCATCGCGATGACAAGCGCAAGATCGTTGCGGATGTCGAAAGCAAACAGGCGGTTCTGGAAGCCGTAAAGGCCGACCATGAAGCGACACTTGATTATGTGCGCCGTCCGGTTGGCAAGACCTCTGCTCCGCTCTACTCCTATTTCGCACTGGTTGCGGATGATCCATCTGTACAGATCGTTTCCAATGCGCAGACCTGGTACATCAAAGACATGCTGAAAGAGACGGAATACAAGGATTATCCGGTTCTTTCCGCAGCCGCGCCGTTCAAGGCTGGCGGTCGTGGTGGTGCAGAATATTATACGGATGTCGCAGCGGGTGATATCGCCATCAAAAATGTGGCCGATCTCTACCTCTATCCTAATACGGTGCAGGCCGTGCTGATTACCGGTGCGCAGGTCAAGAACTGGCTGGAAATGTCTGCGGGCATGTTCAACACGGTTGAAGTGGGTTCCAAGGACGCTCCGCTGCTCAACCCGGAATTCCCGTCCTATAATTACGACGTCATTGACGGCGTGACCTACCAGATCGATGTCTCGAAACCCGCAAAATACGACAAGGATGGCAAGGCGGTAACGCCTGAAAGCAATCGTATCGTCAACCTGCAGTTCAACGGCAAGCCCATCGATCCCGAGCAGAAGTTCGTGGTTGCGACCAACAACTACCGCGCCAGCGGCGGCGGCAAGTTCCCTGACATCGCCACTGACAAGATCATCTTCGAGGCACCGGATACCAACCGCGATGTGATCGTGCGTTACATCGTTGATCAGGGAACAATCAACCCAGAGGCTGATGCCAACTGGTCGTTTGCGCCTGTTGCCAACACCACCGCAACGTTCGAAACCGGCCCGAAGGGCCGTCAGTATGCGGACCACGTGAAAGGCGCAAAGATCGAGGAAGCCGGAGACGGTGCAGAAGGTTTTGCAAAGTTCCGCCTGATCCTCTGATCAAGGTGACTGCATAAAACAAAAGAGGCAGAGCAATTGATGTTGCTCTGCCTTTTTATTTGCGCGGTTTCCTGAAGAAACGCTTATCCTTGGGGGCAGCGCCTATTCGGCAGCCACCACCCTGACCGCCGGTTTTGTGCGGCTGATCATCTTGGTGAAATCCTGATGGTTGAGGCACATTCCAAGCCGCTGGCGGAACGCTTCCACCATCCAACTTGAGGCAGGCCCAAGAGGGGTCGAGACCTTGCGCATGGCATAAAGCGGGTACTCGCCCTGCTCATAGGCTTCAAGCTGCAGGTGGACCAAACGACCGGCGGCCAGATCATCCTGCAAAACGGAGGCCGGCAAGCCACCCCAGCCCAGACCACCAAGAATGAGGTTGTGTTTGGTGGCAATGTCGCTGACACGCCATATCTTGTAGGACAGCACATTGAACTGGCGGCTACCTGTCAGGCCCGACGCATCAGTGACCACCAACTGCACCTCGTCGCGCACATCCGCCAAGGTCAGTGGACGGCCCAGCAACACAAGCGGGTGGTTCGGCGCGGCCACCGGCAACATGAAGGAATGGCCGACCTTTTCCGAGAAGATATCGTCCTGCGGTTTGATTGCCGCTCCACCAAGGCCGATCGTCGCCTGCCCGCTGGCCACCATGTCGGTGACCATTCCCAGTTCGCCGACATTGAGGCGCAGCGAAACGGAGGGGTATTCATCCCGAAACTCACGCAAGACTTCGACAACCGCACGATTCGGTACCATGGTGCTGATGGCAACCGAAACTTCGGCCTCCAAGCCCTGACGCAAGCCTTTGGCGCGGGCCCGCATGACCTGAAGATCGGAGACGATACGCCGGGCGTCCTCGATCATCGCCTTGCCCGCATCGGTCAGTTTTGGCTGGCGAACGCCATTGCGTTCGAACAGGTTGACCTCCAGTTGCGCTTCAAGATTGGCAATGGTGTAGCTGATAACCGACTGGGCGCGGTTCAGGGCACGCGAAGCTGCTGAAAAGCTTCCGGTTTCTGCCACCGTCAAAAACACCTGCAATTGGTCGAGTGTTGGATTGGCGTCCATGTCTTATCCATTTCATCGATAATTCAAATCTATATTATCACAGTTTTTTCGATGGCTCCATTCAACAATATATGGCTCAAACAGAACGGTTCTCCCTGCCCGCTCTGACCTCCCAAGGCTTATTCGAAGGAAATGACATGTCTAATATTCTGCTGATCACATCGAGCCCACGTGGCGAAGATTCCGTTTCCAACAAGGTTGCGACAGACCTGGCTGAAAAGCTGAAGGCACAGTCCGGCAGCAACATTGTGCGCCGCGACTTGGCAGCTGAGCCAATCCCGCATCTTGATACTGTGACCACCAACGCTATCCGCAAGCCTGCTGAAGCCCGTTCGCAGGAAGAGGCTGTTGCTGCCGATTTCTCCGACAAGCTGGTTGCAGAACTGATGGCTGCTGACACCGTGGTTATCGGCACCGGCCTGATCAACTTCAACATCTATTCCGGCCTGAAGTCCTGGATCGATAACGTTGCACGCGCTGGCCAGACCTTCCGTTACACAGAAAGCGGCCCAGTTGGCCTGGCAACCGGCAAGAAGATTTATGTCGTTCTCGCCGCTGCTGGCGTTTACTCCGAAGGCCCAGCCGTTTCCATGAACCACGCTGTTCCCTACCTGAAGACCGTTCTTGGTTTCATGGGCATGACCGACGTTGAAGTTGTTTACGTTGAAGGCTTGGCTTTCGGCCCTGAAGCCGTTGAAAAGGCACTCTCCTCTGCTCACGCAAAGGTTGAAGAACTGGCAAAGGCTGCCTGATAATTTTGTGAGCGCTTGCTTGCCTGATTGATTCAGCGGAGCGCTCCAAATCTTTCTTTTTGAAAGATATTCAGTCCTGCAAGACTTCATAACGGCCGCGAACCTGATCGCGGCCGTTATTTTTTGCCTCATAGAGACGCACGTCAGCCTGGGCGAGCAGCGTGTTGAAGCTCAAGCCATCTTCCTGCGAGGTGGCAACACCAATACTGAGTGTCAGCAAGGTGCCATCGGGGCGCCTGACCCCTTCATAAAAACTGCTTTGGACGGAACGGGCAAAGGCCATGGCCTTGTCGTGATTGGTCGATGGCAGGAAGATAACGAACTCCTCCCCGCCAAACCGGTACAGCCGGCCGAATGCCTCCGTCTTGCGTGACAGAACGGCGGCGACGGCCTTCAACACCTCGTCGCCTTTCAGGTGACCAAAACTGTCATTGATCGATTTGAACCGGTCGATATCAATGATCAGCAGGCTGGCAGGGGTATCGTCGCGCAGGCTGGTATCCAGCGCCTTTGGAATTTCCGCTTCCATGCGGGCCCGGTCGGGCACACCTGTCAGCACATCCACGCCGGACCGCGACAGCAGATCTTCATACCGTTCGCGAAAGGTCAGGTCGTTGAACACGTCGCCGACATTGCGGTTGTTGCTGGCAAAGGCCCTGGTGGTCGTGACATTCTGATAGACCGCAAACATCATCGTATAGAGGCAGACTGCCAGCAGCTTGGCCTGCCATCCGTCAAAGAACACCTGCGCCGGAGCATCATAGAGATAGTATAAACCGGCGTAAAAACCGGCCTGATCGAACGTCAGGATAACGGCACCACAGATAGCAAAGCGCAACACAATGCGACGGCGCAGAAAGGTACCAAGCTTTTCGTAAAGCAGAATGATGCCAATGGAATCGAGGTAGAGGAATGCTGTTCCCCAAACCATCAGGATGCCCATTTCATCGAGAAAACCGGTGTTGATCGGCTGACCCGGTGTCAGGGTGGAAACATGATGGAATTTTACGAGCTGGGCGATGGCAACGGTCAGCAGGTTACCGAGAAACAGGCCATAGATCGGCTGACGGACAATGGCGGCATCTTCCTTCATGTACAGCATGAGGATCATCATCAGCTTGCCGGCAAACAGGATGGAAGACCCTGGAGATGCCACGCCAAACGGCAGCTGGATGTAAAACACCGCTGCCAGATAGGTTTCCATGAAATGCATGACACCAAGCGCTGTCAAAAACACCCCAAGCCCCAGCTTGTTGCGAAAATGCAGGAAGCAGGTCATGACGGAAAAATAAAAGACGGCCTCGACGAGGAAAAGCGCCAGATTAATGAATTCCATCGCCAGCCATCCTGAGAACTGTTCAGCCAGTTCGTGTTACGCAAACATCGCGCCCGCGCAGCCTAACGCAGGATGGCAAACGGATTATTAAGATGGAATTTGAGGGCATTTACGCTTTGAGATGCCTAGTTGTTTGAAAACAGCGTGGCACCGCTCTGGTCGATAATTACCTTGGCCTTGCGAATGGTAAATTCGTTGGCATCATCAAGCGATGTGAAAACATCGGCGCGCACGAATTTGTGGCTCAAAACTTCACCATTGACGGTTTTCTCGATACGGCCTGCAAGGCGAAACTGTGCGCCTTCCTTCAACGGTGTCGGATAGATGGCGAAGTCGCCATAGATTTCCGGTTCAGCAGTAGATGCAGCAGGTGCTGCAGCATCCGAATTGCCCGAACCAAACGCCGAAAAGAGTTTCGAGAAGAAGCCAGCCATATGTCTTTCACTTTCGCAGCAATTGTGCAAACGGCGAGCCTTCGTCGCCTGCACAGATGTTTCGTCAGATAATCAGGTTCGCGAGTATATCGTTTTCAGTGATATCCTCATAGCCTAGGCCCGCTTTCTCAAAGCGCTCAAGCAGGCCAGTGAAGTTTTCACGCGAACTGGTTTCGATACCAATCAGGATCGAACCGAAGTTACGCGCCGACTTCTTGAGGTATTCGAAACGGGCAACGTCGTCGTCCGGTCCCAGCAAATCCAGGAAGTCACGCAGGGCACCTGGGCGCTGTGGCAGGCGAAGAATGAAATACTTCTTCACACCACGATAGCGCATGGCGCGTTCCTTGACGTCAGGCAGGCGCTCGAAGTCAAAGTTGCCACCGGACACGACAGCAACCACTGTCTTGCCTTCCAGCTTTTCACGACCCAGCGTTTCCAGTGCCGTAATGGAGAGCGCGCCGGCAGGCTCGAGAACCACACCTTCAACGTTCAACATTTCGGAGATGGTGACGCAGATGGCGTTTTCCGGCATCAGGTGAACCTGCTCGGACGGAAAATGCTTCAATGCTTCGAAGTTGAGGTCGCCGATACGGGCAACGGCTGCACCATCCACAAAGTTGTCGACCTTGTTGAGCGTAATCGGCTGGCCTGCCTCAAGGCTTTTCTTGAGGCTTGGCGCACCTTCCGGCTCGGTAAACAGGAAGCCGCTCTGTGGGATCAGGTCAGCGAAATAACCGGTGATTCCGGCAGCAAGGCCACCGCCGCCAACCGGCAGCACAACCAGATCCGGCACGGTGCCCTCAGGCAGCTGCTGAAGGATTTCATCGGCAACAGTCGCCTGCCCTTCGATGATGTCTTCATGGTCGAATGGCGGCACCATGCAGCCACCGATCACTTCGACATGCTCACGGGCGGCCGCATAGCACTGGTCAAAGATATCGCCGATCAGACGAATGGTGATGAACTCGCCACCAAAGGCGCGGGTCTTGTCGATTTTCTGTTGCGGTGTGGTAACCGGCATGAACACCACGCCCTGAACGCCGAAATGGCGGCAGGCAAAAGCAAAGCCTTGCGCGTGGTTACCCGCAGAAGCGCAAACGAATATCTTGTTGTTCCCCGCGTCATCATTCTGCATGGCCTTACGCAGAAAGTTGAACGCGCCTCTAATCTTGTAGGAGCGAACAGGCGTCAGGTCTTCACGCTTGAGCCAAATTCGGGCGCCGTAGCGGTTGCTAAGATATTCATTCAGTTGCAGCGGCGTTTCAGGAAATAGTGCCCTTACCGCCTGCCGTGCTTCCTCGACATGCTTCTTATCCACGATTATCGTTCCATTGAAATTCACGATGGCACCCGCTATGCCATATGCGAACGTCAGAGACAAAGACTCTTTGCAAAACAACCAACCGAGGCGACTTTTTTGAATACAAATCTGCTGCGCTCGGTGATGTATGTCGCGTCCATTTTCGGGCTTTACATGGCCACTGCCATGTTCATTCCGGCCATGGCGGATCTCTATTATAAAAATAACGACTGGTCGGTGTTTGCCCTGTCCGGCTTCATGTGCGGCGGCTTCTTCCTCGCCTGCGCGCTGGCAACCCGTGGACAGACACCACAATTCAACAAACGTTTCGGCTTTCTGCTGGTTAACGTGTTGTGGTTGGTTTTCTCCCTGGTCGGTGCGATCCCTTTTTATCTCTCCGAACTGGACCTGACCTTTGCTCAGGCGGTTTTTGAATCCGTTTCTGCCATCACCACCACTGGCTCCACCGTCATTTCCGGTCTGGACACAGCACCACAGGGCATCTTGATGTGGCGTTCGCTGCTGTGCTGGCTCGGTGGTATCGGTATCGTGGCGCTTGGGCTGTTCATCCTGCCGCTGCTGCGGGTCGGTGGCATGACCTTCTTTCGCATGGAATCATCCGATACCGGCAATGACCGTCCCTTTGCGCGCCTCGCGCATTTCACGCGGGCGTTTGTCGGCATCTACATGCTGATGACACTAACGTGCACGATTGCCTATGACATGGCCGGCATGAGCCATTTCGATGCGCTGAACCACGCCATGTCGACAGTGGCAACCGGTGGTTTCTCGACACATGACGCGTCCTTTGCCTATTTCGACAGTATCGCGCTGTTGTGGATCGCAACGATCTTTCTCGTTCTCGGCAGCCTGCCATTCTCGATCATGATTTTGCTGGCCGTCAAACGACGTCTGAACATTGTGCGCGATCCGCAGATTGCGGTGTTTCTCGGTTACCTCACGGTCATTTCCATCGCGGTTGGCGTTTATCACCACCTGCGCAACGGTGTGCCGCTGGATTCGGCGCTCAGCCACTCCTTCTTCAACGTAACCTCGATCCTCTCCACCGGCGGCTTTGCCAGCGACGACTACACGCTGTGGGGACCGTTCGTTGTGGTTGTGGCATTCTTTGCCACCTTCATGGGTGGCTGCTCCGGCTCGACCGCTGGCGGCATCAAGGCCTATCGATTCGTCATCATCTTTAACGTTGCCAAGACCGGCCTGAAAAAGCTGATCTACCCCAATGCGGTCTACTCGGTGCGGTATGGCGATCAGGTGGTTGACCCTGAAACCATTCGCACCGTGTTCCTCTTCCTCAGTTGCTTCATCGCTCTTTGGATCGGTGGCAGCCTGGCGCTCAGCGCCATGGGCTATGACTTCCTGACCGCAACCTCTGCCGTTGCCACATCACTCGCCAATGTCGGCCCCGGTATCGGCCCGATCATCGGTCCGGTTGGTAACTTCTCGACCATCACCGACCCTGCCCTTTACGTGCTGTCAGCCATGATGCTGATGGGCCGTCTGGAAATCCTGACAGTGCTGGTGATCATGATGCCGATTTTCTGGAAGAACTGACGGACGGCATCCGCCCAACACTGGCTTTGAGAAACTCAGCCTCGCGCAAGAGTTGGCTTTCACGCATAAGCTCAACCAATTCGTTTCCAGAGGCTGTTATTGATGTCGTCTCGTCTCACACTCTGCGTCACAAGCCTTGTTTGGTTGGCAGTGAACGCAAGTTCGTCATTCGCGCTTTCGCCCTGCCCTCCACAAGACGAACTTAAAGCTTACGCAAAAACGATTGTTGAGGCCCGCATTAGGTCACTTTCAATAAGTCCATCAGGTTTGCTGGATGAAGACAAACTTCCAATACAAGCCGTAAAAGCCAAATTTGAAATAGAACGCGTTATAAAAGGCAGTCTTGAACAAAAAGCAGTCGTTGTTTACGGCACAAGCTTTTCACCCGGGCCATTTAAAGAACTGGCTATGATGGCACTTTTATATGGGCTTGAAGGCCACGACAGCTTTGAGTGGGAACTATCTCGCCAAGATTTGGGTGAGTCGCTGGCTTATTACTCGATAGGTGGTTGCGCTTACTACAAGTTCCCTGATTTCAAAGATCTCGGCAACGACCAGTGACTTCCGGCTGGTAGCAAGACACGTCGACGAACAGTAAAATACACGGGGAACGTTATGACCGACATCAAGCGGTGTTTGGTGCAGACGGCGGGACTTGAACCCGCAAGACCGAGGTCGGCAGATTTTAAGTCTGCTGCGTATACCGATTTCGCCACGTCTGCTTGCGGCTTCATCTACACAGCGACAAGCATTCTGGTCAACTCCTGCTTATCAGCACCATGACTGATTTTTTGCATTGGCCGGACGTGCCAGCCCTTCCCGGATCAGTTGCTCTCCGAAGGAGGCGCCGGAACGGCTGATAACCTTGCCATCCGCCGCCCCTGGGGCAACATCGAATGCGCCGTGGTTCAGCATGTCGCGCAGCCTAACCTTGGCAGCAAAGCCCCGCTGGCGCTCATTCAGGCAGCGGGCATTGTCAGTCTGCGGCACGACGATACCAGCGATTCGCACCTTGGTGCCCTTCAACCAGAATGTATCGCCGCTGGCCACACAGTTGTTGAGACCTGACATGCCACAAAATGCGAAGGATGCCTTCGCGGCTTTCTGGATGTCCTTGCTGTCTTCAGACTTAACCTCGGCTGGCCGAGACGCCGGCACGGTCGCATTAAGGGCAACCGGCATCGGAACGGCGCGCGGTGGCACAGGCACCTCATTGGCAGCCTGCTTTTGTACCTTGGCAACAGGGCTTTCCGGCCTCACGGGCTTTGGCGGAATAGCCGCTGTTTTGAAAGAAGAGACATCTTTTTTCGGTGCAGCGGCGGTCTGGCTGCTGCTGGCCTTTGTCGTGCGGGTTGACAACGGCAGAAGATTGTCACGATGTTCGTAAACCTGAATTCCGCCCACAACGAGCGCGCAGACACCGAGCAAAGGCCACAGGCTCTGTCCGGATTGCTTTTTTGCCGGCTTACGGCGGGTTCTGCTTTTTGTGCTGCTCACGCGAAACACCCCTTTTTGTCCGATTCGCATTGTCGGCAAAAGGGGTTTCCAAAAGGTTGGCAAATGTTATTATGCCAACCGAGTTGCTGATTTCAGCTGCTTTTTTCTGTTGAGAACAGAATGGAAACTGGTGTCAGCGAACCTGATCCAGCAAGCGCTTGCATTCCAGAAGGTCAAAGAGCGCCTCCTGCAGCAGCGCCTGGTCATCCTTGGTGATGCTGGACTTGCCGATCGAGATTTCCGGCGTATCGCTGTTGGTCGAACCACCGCCAAAGCCAAAAAAACGGCCACTTGGCTTTGCCTTGGGACGGCCGACGACTTCATCATCGTCAGGATGTGCAACGCGCGGTTCGGCAGTTTCCTTCTCGCCGCTTGCCGCCATGATAGCTTCCATCGTCGCCATATCGCCGGAAGCGATGGCAGCAACAAAACGGTTGCCATTGGCTTTCAGAAGCTTCTGAACGCCCTTGATGGTGTAGCCATGATCGTAAAGCAGATGGCGGATGCCCTTGAGCAGGTCCACATCATCAGGCCGATAATAACGGCGGCCACCGCCGCGTTTCATTGGCTTGATTTGTGGAAACCGTGTCTCCCAGAAACGCAATACGTGCTGCGGCAGATCAAGGTCGTCAGCCACCTCACTAATGGTTCTAAAGGCGTCAGGGCTCTTGTCCAAACTTCACTCCATCCAAACCGCCCAAACGGCATATACAGGGCTCACAACGCTCAACAGAATGGCGAGTGCCTGAGCCAAGCTCACAGATTGCCGACAACAGAATCAGCAATAGAGCAGCATGTTGAAAACATGTGTGGGATTATGATGTGAGTCGTACTTATTTCAATGGCTTGAAGCGCATAATTCATGCGTTTTCACAATAAGAACGCGCAATGGGAGCCAAGCTCCCATTTATGTTGTCACAAAAATCTTCAGTTACCGGGATTTTGCGGCTTCTGTTTTGCTTTTCTGGAGGCATGTGCCTTGAGAATGCGCTGCTTCAAAACGTTGGACGCCTTGAAGGTCATCACGCGACGCGGAGAGATTGGAACTTCTTCACCGGTCTTTGGATTGCGACCGATACGTTCGTTCTTTTCACGGATCTGGAACGTGGCGAAGGACGAAAGTTTTACGACTTCCCCGCGGGTGATCGCATTACAAATTTCATCGATAACCGTTTCGACCAGCTCTGCGGATTCCGTACGGGATAACCCGACCTTTCGAAAAACCGACTCTGCAAGATCTGCACGCGTAACTGTCTTCCCGGCCATTTTTCCCCGCACAAAAATTTATATGGTCTCAATGAAGCCGCCAGAGATTATTTCTCTAAAGACGACCGGTCAAGCGGTTGTTTTTGAATCTGTTTTATCTCTTCGAAACGACGTCTAAGGGTATAATTGCAAGGCGAAGAAAATACAACGCCTTGCAAGCATCTTACCAGCGCAGCAATACCGCGCCCCAGGTGAAACCGCCACCCATGGCTTCGAGCATGACGAGGTCGCCCTTCTTGATACGTCCGTCACCGGCAGCAACGGCTAGTGCCAGCGGAATGGACGCCGCAGAGGTGTTGCCGTGCTGGTCAACGGTGATGACCACCTTCTCCAGCGGAATACCCAGCTTCTTGGCGGATCCGTCGATAATGCGCTTGTTGGCCTGGTGTGGCACCAGCCAATCGAGATCGTCAGCCGTCGTGCCAGTGGCATCGAATGCAGCCTCGATAACATCAGTAATCATGCCAACGGCGTGCTTGAAGACTTCACGGCCTTCCATGCGCAGATGGCCGACTGTACCTGTCGAAGACGGGCCACCATCCACATAGAGCTTGTCCTTGTGTGTGCCGTCGGAACGAAGCTGCGATGCAAGAATTCCGCGATCGGAGGTTTTACCCTCGCCCTCGCCTGCTTCCAGCACAACGGCACCGGCGCCATCACCGAACAAAACGCAGGTGGTGCGGTCTTTCCAGTCGAGAATACGCGAGAAGGTTTCCGCGCCGATCACCAGAACGCGCGTTGCCATGCCGCCGCGGATATAGGCATCCGCCGTGGTCATCGCATAGACGAAGCCGGAACAGACAGCCTGCACGTCAAAGGCAAAACCGCCTGATATGCCCAGGCGGTTCTGGATGTTGACGGCAGTGGCCGGAAACGTGTTGTCGGGCGTAGAGGTCGCCACGATGATCATGTCGATCTGGTCGGCTTCAATGCCGGCATTGGCAAGCGCTGCACGGGCAGCTGCTTCGCCCAGCGATGCGGTGGTTTCACCCTCGCCTGCAATGTAGCGCTGGCGGATGCCGGTGCGCTGTACGATCCACTCGTCGGTGGTTTCGACAACGCCTTCGATTTCCTGGTTGGTCATGACACGTTTTGGAAGTGCCGCCCCGAAACCGCGAACGATTGAACGGATCATTTTATTATTCCTCATCATCCACGGTCGCTTCGGGGCCAGGTGGCGGCAAGCGTCTTGCGTGGTAAATCTTGAGATCGTTTTCTATCTTGGCGTTCAGTCCGTTATGGACCATGTCATAACCGACATCGATAGCAGACGCGAAACCGAGAGCGTCGGTACTCCCGTGGCTTTTAATGACAATGCCGTTCAGGCCAAGAAACACGCCGCCATTGACCTTGCGCGGATCCATCTTCTCACGCAGCACATCAAAAGCGCTCTTTGCCAGCACATAGCCAATCTTGGCGATGAAACTGCGGGAAATCGCTTCCTTCAACAATGTCGAAATCTGGCGTGCGGTTCCCTCAGCGGTCTTCAGGGCAATATTGCCAGTGAAACCTTCGGTCACCACCACGTCGACGGTACCCTTGCCGATGTCATTGCCTTCAACGAAACCACGATAATCGATTGTACCGAGGTCTGCTTCGCGAATAAGGCGTCCTGCTTCGCGCACCTCGTCCTGACCTTTGACCTCTTCAACGCCAACATTGAGAAGACCAACGGTCGGACGGTCAATATCAAACAGCGCGCGCGCCATGGCGCCGCCCATCAGGGCAAAATCGAGCAACTGCTGCGAATCCGCACCAATCGTTGCACCAACGTCCAGAACGATGCTTTCGCCTTTCAAGGTAGGCCAGATGCCAGCAATCGCAGGCCGCTCAATACGCGCCATGGTCCGCAGGCAGAATTTCGCCATGGCCATCAGTGCACCGGTATTGCCGGCAGAAACGACAACATCCGCCTCGCCTGCCTTCACCGCTTCAATGGACTGCCACATGCTGGAGACGTAACGTCCGCGCCGCAAGGCCTGACTTGGCTTCTCATCCATAGCGACGGAAACTTCGCAATGATGGAAAACAGACCGCTCGCGCAGTTTGGGATATTGCGCCAAAATCGGTTCGCACCGTTCCTTCTGGCCATACAATATAAATGTCACGTCATTGTGCCGCTCCAGTGCTTTTGCGGCACCTGGAATGGCAACATCAGGGCCGAAATCACCACCCATGACGTCAATTGAAATTCTGATCACTCGTCACTGATCCTTCTGGCCGCCGCTGCGGCGGGATTGCCGGGGAAAATACCGTTTCCGCCTTCCGTTACAACCAATTTCTTTCACGTGGCGGCTCGCCTAGTCCTTTTTCCAGTCTTTCAACACGGCAAATGGCGAAGGTTTGCGATCTTCCTGCGTTTCCTTCTCACCGAAACCGGCAAACTCTGCGCCCTCCTTGCGGGGATAGGGATCGATTGCAAGCGCAACAAACTCGGCCACGACCTCGCCTGCATCCACCGTATCACCGGTAAACTGCTCGGGAATGTCAGGTCCATCCGGGTCCAGAACCATTTCACCTTGGTCATTGGTGATGATCCGGGCCAGTTTGGAACCTTCGGGAACGAAGATCTGCTCGACCTGTTCATCGATGCGGCTGGTGATCGGCTCCAGCGTAACAATGCAAGCCTGTGTGATGGTCGCCTGAACAGAACCGAATATTTTTATTCCGTCCTTCTTCCAACGAGAAACCTGCAACTCGGCCTTCAGCGCTTCCACAGACAATACGTTCCACGACTTGGCAAGCGCCTTCAGCTCATCCTTGTCCGCCTCCAGAGCAATCCTGACCGGATTGGCAGAAATATGGCCAACCTTGACCGGGTAGGAAAATGGCGCGTCGTCGTTGTCAGGTCTGTAGTCGCTCATGAGAACCTCTATTCGGCAGGAGACGGCAGGGTGACAGTGCCGGTCGCCACAATTTCTTCGGACTGATCAACAAGCGATGCCGAAGCCATAATCATCCACTTTGCAAGCATCTCCATGTCAGGAGTGTCTGCATCTGCCTGCGGATATATATTGCGCTTGAGGGCCGCCGCAAGTGCCTGCGCATCATCCCCATCGAGAGCCGCCGCATAGGATTCCAGCCGTCCGTAAAACATGCCGGCAAGCTTCTTCATGCGTTTTGGCACGCCCTGATCGCCAATGCCCAGTTCGCGGATAGAATGATCCAGATCCTGAAAAAACGCATCGACAATTTCCTGGGCGATTTCCTGCCCGCTGGTGTCCGACGTGCGGGTGCGACGGAAATAAAGGATCATGACCGCCGACAACATCTCGAAACGGCCCATGACGGTGTCCGGCACGCCCATATGCAGATAAAAACCTGGCTGGCGTGCGGCGGAGGTCAAGGCCGCATATTGCCGGTCGACAATGGCCTGATTGCTGTTTTTCTTTTTGAACAGTCGGAAGATCATGAATTTTCCCGGATATGAGCGAAGTAAATCGCCTTGATCCCGTTGCCCTTGTTGCATGATTATGAAAGCTGGTTTACCGAAGCAGTCGCGAATTGCAATGCCGTTGCGGTCACGTTCAGTCTCGGTGTGAAACACATGTCAGCATATGTTTCCCGGAATGAGTTCCCGTAATAGTATGTAAATATCGCGACATCCGTGGGCGGTTGTCCCCGGAAAGACATAATCGTGTGCACAGAAGCTGTGCAGCATGCTATGCCGGAAGGTGCCTTATGATTGCAGTCGGGGAAACATCGTTGAGCAACCAGGAATCCACCAAGAGGGTCAAATTTCTCGGCAAAACTGCTATTGCCATCGTCATCGCGTCCAGCCTGCTTTCGGCTTGCTCCAGCACAACGGACATTTTCCACAATGGTTACGTGGTCGATGAGCAATCGTTGCAGCTGATTCCGGTTGGTTCCAGCCGTGAACAGGTCTTGCTGACCATGGGCACCCCTTCGACAACTGCGACCTTCGACAACGAAGTGTTCTATTACATTTCCCAGAAGCGCGAGCGCAAAGCCGCCTTCATGAAGCCGAAGCTGGTTGAGCAGAACATTCTGGCGATCTATTTCAGCAAGGATGGCGTGGTCGACAAAAAAGCCAACTACACCATGCAGGATGGCAAGGTCTTCGACACGATCTCGCGTACGACACCGACCGGTGGCCGCGACCTCACCTTCTTGCAGCAGCTTCTTACCGGTGGCGCCAGCGGCGCGAACGCAGCCCGCAACCTGCTTGGTGGTGGCAGCGATCCACTCGGCTTCTAAGAGCTTTCGAAACATCCAAAGAAAAAGCCCGCGGAGATGTCCGCGGGCTTTTTTGGTTTCGGCACTTTGCGTATCAGGCTGCAAGAACGGCCAGGAGCAACAGCGCAACGATGTTGGTGATCTTGATGGCCGGGTTTACCGCCGGGCCAGCTGTATCCTTGTAGGGATCGCCAACCGTATCGCCGGTGACAGATGCCTTGTGCGCATCGGAACCCTTCATATGGCGTTGGCCATCCTTATCAACGAAACCATCTTCAAAGCTCTTCTTGGCATTGTCCCATGCACCGCCACCTGACGTCATGGAAATGGCCACGAACAAACCGTTGATGATCACGCCCAGCAGCGAGGCACCCAGTGCGGCGAATGCTGATGCCTTGGAACCGGACAACAGCAGTACGCCGAAATAGACCACCACCGGTGCCAACACAGGCAGAAGCGACGGAATGATCATCTCACGAATGGCGGCCTTGGTCAGCAGATCGACCGCCCTGCCGTAATCGGGCTTTTCGGTGCCTGCCATGATACCGGGCTTTTCGCGGAACTGGCGACGGACCTCTTCCACAATTGCGCCAGCAGCGCGGCCAACCGCCGTCATGGCGATACCACCGAACAGATATGGAATGAGACCACCAAACAGCAGGCCTGCCACGACATAGGGGTTAGCAAGACTGAAGGAAATCTCGCCGACATCGGCGAAGTAAGGATATTTGTCGCCATTGCTTGCGAAATAGGCCAGATCGTTCGAATAGGCGGCAAACAACACCAGAGCGCCGAGACCGGCAGAACCGATCGCGTAACCCTTGGTCACGGCCTTGGTGGTGTTGCCTACTGCATCCAGCGCGTCGGTGGCTTTTCTGACCTCTGGGTCAAGGCCCGCCATCTCGGCAATGCCACCGGCATTGTCGGTAACGGGACCAAATGCATCGAGTGCCACGATCATACCCGCCAGGCCAAGCATGGCGGTTACGGCAATGCCCGTGCCAAAAAGACCAGCGAACTGGTAAGTACCGATAATACCGCCAACGATGACGATGGCGGGCAGCGCGGTTGATTCCAGCGAAACAGCCAGACCCTGGATAACGTTGGTGCCGTGGCCGGTTACCGAGGCCTGAGCGATGGAATTGACCGGACGCTTGTTGGTGCCGGTGTAATATTCGGTAATCACCACGATCAACGCGGTGACGACGAGACCGATCAACCCGCAGATGAACAGGTTGGTACCGGTGATATCCATACCTGCAACGGTGCCGATAGAGCCCCAACCAATGGTCATGGAGGTGGCAAGGGCAAGGCCGGCGATTGACAGCACACCCGTTGCAATCAGGCCCTTATAGAGCGCACCCATAATGGAGTTGTTTGAGCCAAGTTTGACGAAAAAGGTACCGGCAATCGAGGTCACGATACATACCGCACAAATCGCCAGAGGATAAACCATGACGTCAGACAGGATGGGTGTCCCGGCAAAGAAAATCGCGGCAAGCACCATGGTTGCCACGACGGATACGGCGTAGGTTTCAAATAGGTCGGCCGCCATGCCGGCGCAGTCCCCGACATTGTCACCGACGTTATCGGCAATGGTTGCCGGATTGCGGGGATCATCTTCCGGAATACCCGCCTCCACCTTGCCGACGAGGTCGCCGCCAACGTCTGCGCCCTTGGTGAAGATGCCGCCGCCGAGACGCGCGAAGATCGAAATCAGCGAAGCGCCAAAACCGAGCGCGACCAGCGCATCGATGACCTCGCGGGAACCACTTTCATGGCCAAGGCCAGCAGTGAGAATGAAATAATAAAGCGACACACCCAGCAGTGCGAGGCCAGCAACCAGCATTCCCGTTATTGCACCGGATTTGAAAGCAATATCCAGACCGGCAGAAAGGCTATGCGAGGCAGCCTGTGCGGTGCGCACATTGGCGCGAACCGAGACATGCATGCCGATGAAGCCTGCAACGCCTGACAGAACGGCACCAATGATAAAACCAATGGCCGCCGCAGTGGACAGAAGCAGCCATGTGAGAACCGCCACGATAAGGCCGACAATAAAGATCGTCAGGTACTGTCGTGCCAGATAGGCCTGGGCACCCTCTCTAATGTAACCGGCAATTTCGCGCATGCGCTCCGTGCCCTGATCGGCAGCGAGAACGCTTCTGGTGGCCCAGATGGCATAAATGATAGAAAGCAGTCCGCATGCTATTACAACGGGAATTACAGTCATTCACACTTACCTCCCCTAGAGCATGTCTCCCGAAAGTGGCAAAGAGTTTTGGGAACAAGACATGCGACAAAACCAAGAGAAAACACGCCTGGCGGGCATGACCCGTTTCAACGTGGCTTCGAGCGATTCCCGGAAAAGTTCTGAACGGCTTTTCCGAAAGGAATTGCGTTTCATGTATAGCAACAGACCTGCTGGCCCTTGTGAGAAGAACAAAAGATCTGTCTTAAAGTGCCGTGCGTTTTAGAAAGCGCACAAAGGACGCTTTAACATTTTAAATTGCTGCATAATCGTTGCCTTAAATCGGGTACGATTTAAGGAGTCATGCAGTACAGTCCCTTGCCCGCTCGACCGATGAGCGGGGTATAATCGCTTTACTGGCGATTTCGCATTGGCTTCCTCGCCCCCTCCCAAGGGCAAAAGCCATCTGCGTCAAGATTGCGTTGCCGGATGGCTTCGCGTCAAGCCCCATACCTTACGTTAGGTCGATTCTGCTAAAATGACGAACAGTGACGGTTACTGTTTAGCCTTGGGCGGCTACGGTCTTACGGTTTTTCACTATGAGAAACAGAACCATAATGAGGCAGAGGCCTGCAATCGGCCAGATCATCAGGTTCATGACATTCCAGCCCCAGGCGGTAAACACCTGACCGGAAGCAAAGGATGCCAGTGCAACGGTGCTGAACAGGATGATATCGTGGAAACCCTGCACCTTGTCCGCTTCATGCGGGCGGTAACTGGAGGTGACGATGGCTGTCGCGCCGATAAATCCGAAATTCCAGCCGACGCCAAGCAGAATGAGCGCACCCCAGAAGTTCCACAGCTCGATACCCATATGGGCAACTACACCGCAGGCCATCAGGATGACCAGACCGGCAGCGACGATTGTTTCTGCGCCGTAGCGGGCAATCAGAATGCCGGTGAAGAAACTCGGCGCAAACATTGCCAGCACATGCCACTGGATGCCAAGCGTCGCCATTTCCGAGGGGAAACCGCAGCCAATCACCATGGCCAGCGGTGCACCGGTCATCATGAAGGTCATCAGCGCGTAGGAACCGATGCCGCAGATCATGCCGGTTGCAAAACGTGGTGTCGCCACGATGTCCATCAGCGGGCGGGCCGGCTCATCCGTCGCCTGCCTCGTATTGACTTCCGGCAGGTCAAGAAATGCAAAGATCGCCACCGCCACAAGCCCAAGCGGGATGATGGCGATGAAAGCACCGGCAAATAGCACCGGGAAGAACATGTCCTTGGTGAAGATGGCAATTTGCGGCCCAAGCACTGCCGAGATGATGCCACCGGCAAGAATCCAGGAAATGGCACGCGGCTTGTAAAAGGATGGCGATGCATCTGCCGCAGCAAAGCGGATTTTCTGGGTAAAGCCGCCAGCCAGACCAATTAGCAGGAAGCCAGTGACAAACAGCCAGAAATCAATGCGGAAAAGCCCAATTGCGGCAATACCGCCACCGATCGAGCAGAGCAAGGCACCAAGCATGAAGCTGGCTTTGCGACCAAGGAAACGCGAGGCCATGGCCACGGCAATGGCACCAAATGCGACGCCGACGTTAAAGCCGGTCAGTGGTGCCGTTGCCAGAGATTTGTCCGCTCCCAGCAACTGGTAGCCAGCCAATGCACCAACCGAAAAGACAATCGGCGGTGCGGACGCAAGAACGGCTTGCGCCATGGTGAGGAGAAAGACATTGCGCTTTGCCTGGCTGAGTTGACTTTCAAGCCCCGGAACAACTGCGCCACTCATGTCTTTCACCCCAATTCACATCATCAGCTACGCTTTGTCTCGCCGCGTACCTGTTTGGCAATGCGGTCTAATACCGCATTCACCAGCTTTGGCTCATCGTGCTCGAAGAAAGCGCGGGCGATCTCGACATATTCGGTAACGATAACTGCCGTTGGAACATCCTTGCGCTCCAGCACTTCGAACGTGCCTGCACGCAAAATGGCGCGGACAGTGGCGTCGAGGCGCGACAGCGGCCAGTCTTCCTGTAGCGCAGAGCGAACCAGCGGGTCGATCTTGGTCTGATCACGCACAACGCCCGATACGATGGAGCGGAACCACGATGGGTCAGCCTTGAGGTAGGTGTCGCCGTCCACTTCCTGACCAAGACGATGTGCCTCATATTCGGCAACAACTTCCATCACGCCTGTGCCACCGACATCCATCTGGTACAGTGCCTGAACGGCAGCAAGGCGCGCAGCGCCACGCTGGTTCACAGGCTTGCTGGATGGCTGACGAGGCTCGGAGCTGTTTTCAGTATTCGACATGCCTCAGCCACCCAGTTTCTTTTTAAGTTCGATCATGGTCAGGGCTGCACGGGCAGCAAAACCGCCCTTGTCCTTGTCCGAGCGACGCACGCGTGCCCAGGCTTGCTCTTCGTTCTCGACGGTCATGATACCATTGCCGATTGGCAGCGATTCACTGACGGCAAGGTCCATCAGCGCGCGCGAAGATTCGTTGGAAACGATATCGAAGTGGTAGGTTTCACCACGGATCACCATACCAAGAGCAACGAAACCGTCATATTCAGTGCCGTCATTGTCTGCACCATCCAGCGCCATGGCAATTGCCGCCGGGATTTCGAGTGCGCCTGGAACGGTGATGATATCGTAGGTCGCACCGGCTTCGTCGAGTGCGAACTTCGCGCCTTCGAGAAGCGCATCGGCCATATCGTCGTAAAAACGGGCTTCGACGATCAGAAGGTGTGGGTTGGACATGGGAGATTTCCTGAAAAGGTTTTGCCGAAAACATTCCGGCTTTTTGCGCGGTCAAACCATGGCTTGCGTGGTTTAGCAAGCATTTTCGTATGCGAAACTCTAACTAGCCGCCTCAGCGGTGCTCTATCTTATCTGCAAAAATGCAAATTCAAATCAGCTTCTTTGCAAGGCCAGATGCACACCAAGTCCCATCAGCACCGTGCCGGCGGCACCTCGAGCAAGCCGCTGCATGGAACCAGAACGCTGCAACCTGCCCAACATTGCACCGGCCAGAAGCACGCAGACCAGATCGGCAGACGAAAAAATGACATTGACCAGAACGCCGAGGATCAGGAACTGTAGCCATACAGGAAAGGCAGCCGCCGGATCCACGAACTGTGGCAGGAATGCCAGGAAGAACAGAGCCGTCTTCGGGTTCAGCACATCCACGATAATGCTGTCGAAAAAGGCGCGCTTGGCAGATTTTGGCGCAATCGCCAGATTAACCTCGCCACCGGCAACCTTTGTGCGCAGCATCGAAAAACCAAGCCAGATCAGATAGGCAGCGCCGCAAAGTTTGACGACCATATAAAGCCAGGGAACAGCTTGAAACATCACGGACATGCCGGCAGCAGCGGCGATGATGTGCACATAACAACCGACATGAATACCGAGAACCGACATCAGGCCAGAGGCACGTCCCCGCGCCATGGTTTGAGCCGCCGCATAAAGCATGGCAGGCCCCGGAATATAGGCAAACACAACAGTCGTTATGAAAAAGGTGATCAGCAGTTCATAAGACGGCATGATTTTTCCTTTTGACCGTAGGTGCAGCAGAATTCATTTTGTAGCCGAAACAAAAATACCCGTTTGGCAAAAGGGGCAAGCGTTTTATTTTGTCAGCGCTCATAGAACCGGCTTTAAAGAGCACGTCCCATAAAACCAAATTTGCAGGCGCAGACACCATGATCCCTATCCCAACACTGGAAACACCACGCTTGACTTTGCGCGCGCACCGGCTTGAGGATTTCGAGACCTATGCTGCGCTTTGGGGAAATGAAGATGTCGTGCGTTATATTGGCGGCTCACCCTCAACGCCGGAACAGACATGGGCACGCCTGCTGCGTGCTGCCGGTCACTGGCACCATTTCGGCTACGGTTTTCTGATCATTGAAGAAAAGCAGAGTGGCAGGGTCATTGGTGAAGCCGGTTTCCATGAAGCCAAGCGTGACATGAAACCGTCCATTGAAGGCACATTGGAAACAGGTTGGCTGTTGTCGCCCGACCAACATGGCAAGGGCTATGCGCTTGAAGCACTGCAAGCCTTGATCGCCTGGGGCGAGCAGAGTTTTCCCGCCATGACCATGACGGCGATCATAAACCCTGAAAACCAGCCTTCCCTAAAATTGGCGGCAAAGCTGGGCTTTCAGGAATTTGCCCGGAGTGAATACCACGGAGAGGTTATTGTGCTGTCGCGGCCGGGAACTCAGCCAGCCTAGCAGCATAACGGGCCATGGTGTCGACTTCGAAATTCACGAAGTCACCAGCCTTGCGTTCACCCCATGTGGTGACGGCCAGCGTGTGACGGATGAGCAGAACGTCGAAATCGGTACCTTCAACGGCATTGACGGTGAGCGACGTTCCATCCAGCGCCACGGAGCCCTTTGGCGCAACAAAACGTGCGAGGTTTTCCGGTGCCCGCAGGCGAATGCGAACCGCTTCGCCTTCGGACTCAACCGACAGGATTTCAGCCTTGCCATCGACATGGCCGGACACGATGTGGCCGCCGAGCTCATCACCAATCTTCAAGGCGCGCTCCAGATTGACCTTCGCGCCCTTCTGCCAGCTTGCAATGGTGGTCAGGCGCAGGGCTTCTTCCCAGGCTTCCACCTCGTACCAGCGTTCATTGCTGCCTTCATCCGGCAGTTTGGTGACGGTCAGGCAGATGCCACCGTGGGAAATGGATGCACCCATGTCGATTGTCTTGGGGTCATAATTGGTCGAGACCCGCAGACGCACGCCTTCCGGCAGTTCCGAGAGTTCAGCAACAGTTCCAACGTCGGTGACAATTCCGGTAAACATCAAAGCGGCCTTTCATATTCAAAGCAGCGGTCGGCCCCAAAGGCCGTCTCACCGACGAACGTAAATTCCTTGGGCATATCGTTGCGCGCAAGCGGTGTTTCAACCCCACCGGCACCAATCGCGTCTGGCCCTTCAAACAGCAGGATGCGATCGACCAGTCCGGCTTCCAGGAATGAGCGAGCAACAGCCGCACCACCTTCCACCAGAAGGTTGGACATGCCGCGCTCACCCAGCGAGTGCAAAAGGCTGGCAAGGCCAACAGCATCGAGAAGTTCAACACCGACACCGGCCAAAAGCCCGCCCTGCATCAGGTGCCATGCTTCATCCGCCCGTGCGGTCTGGTTGCTCGTCACCACAATGACGGGCACGTCACGTGCCGTGCGAACCAGCTTCGACGACATGGGGATTTGCAAATTGCGGTCCAGCACGATGCGAACAGGAGAACGGTCTTCCATGCCTGGAATGCGCACGGTCAATTCAGGGTCATCGGCCAGAACGGTGCCAATACCGACAAGGATGGCATCACATTCAGCGCGCAGGGTCTGCACGGCCTGACGTGCCTCTGGTCCGGTGATGGCAATCTGCCCCTCACCTTCCCTGCCTATCTTGCCATCCGAGGAAACGGCAAGTTTCAGAATCACCTGCGGGCGGTTCTTCGTTTTGCGGATGAGGTATCCGGCAAGCCCGCGCTGTGCCTCGTCACGCAGCAATCCGGTTTCCACCTGGATGCCAGCATCGCGCAGAATCTGGTACCCACGACCCGACACACGTTCATCGGGATCATTTACCGCCACCACCACGCGTGCCACACCGGCTTCAACCAATGCATTGGCGCAAGGCGGTGTCTTTCCGTAATGGGAACAGGGTTCCAGCGTCACATAGGCGGTTGCGCCGAGGGCAGCTTCGCCGGCCAGCGCCAGCGCGTTGCGCTCGGCATGCGGGCGACCGCTCACCGATGTCGATGCTTCGGCAATGATGTTGCCGTCCTTGACGATAACACAGCCAACGGAGGGATTTGTATCGGTTAGACCGAGATGGCGGCGCGCAACCTCAATTGCCCGCGCCATGAATTTTTCATCATAGGCAGGGCTGGTCACGCTCAGGCCCCCGCATCCGTATCACGGGCAATCTTGGCGTTGATCTCGGCAATAACGTTCTCGAAGTCCTCCGCATGGGAGAAATCACGATAGACCGATGCGTAACGCACGAAGGCCACGTCATCGAGGCTCTTCAAAGCCTCAAGAACCTGCAGACCAATTTCTTCCGACGGAATTTCCGTCTCGCCAGAACTTTCCAGCCTGCGAACGATGCCGGAAACGGCGCGTTCAATCCGGTCACGATCAACCGGGCGCTTGCGCAGCGCGATCTCGAAAGACCGCACCAGCTTGTCCCGGTCGAACGGCAGCTTGCGGCCGCTCTTTTTCAGCACCATCAACTCGCGCAACTGCACGCGTTCATAGGTGGTAAAGCGACCGCCGCAATCAGGGCAGATGCGCCGCCGGCGGATGGAGGTATTATCCTCCGCAGGTCGAGAGTCCTTGACCTGCGTGTCTTCCGAACCGCAAAAAGGGCAACGCATCAGCTATTCTTCCTTACATATACGGGTACATCGGGAAACGGCCGGTCAGTGCGACGACCTTTTCACGAACTGCAGCTTCGACGGCAGCATTGCCTTCGTCGGAGTTGGCGACCTTCAGGCCATCCAGCGTCTCAACGATCAGCTTGCCGATTTCACGGAATTCCGCTTCCTTGAAGCCGCGCGTCGTGCCGGCTGGTGTGCCGAGGCGCACGCCGGAGGTGACAAAAGGCTTTTCTGGGTCGAATGGAATGCCGTTCTTGTTGCAGGTGATGTAAGCACGGCCGAGAGCAGCCTCTGCACGCTTGCCGGTGGCGTTCTTCTTGCGAAGGTCAACCAGCATCAGGTGGTTGTCGGTACCGCCGGAAACAACATCCAGACCGCCTTCGATCAGCGTTTCGGACAGAGCCTTGGCGTTCTTGACGACCTGCGCTGCATAATCCTTGAACTCAGGCTGCAGGGCTTCACCGAAGGCAACCGCCTTGGCGGCGATGACGTGCATCAGCGGGCCGCCCTGGAGACCAGGGAATACAGCCGAGTTGAACTTCTTGGCCAGATCCTCGTCATTGGTGAGGATCATGCCGCCACGTGGGCCGCGCAGCGACTTGTGCGTGGTGGTGGTGGCAACGTGGCAATGCGGGAATGGCGATGGGTGCTGACCACCGGCAACGAGACCGGCAATGTGCGCCATGTCGACCATGAGGTAAGCGCCAACTTCGTCAGCAATCTCGCGGAAACGCTTCCAGTCCCAGATGCGGGAGTAAGCCGTGCCGCCAGCCAGAATGAGCTTCGGCTTGGTTTCCTTGGCCTTGCGCTCAACTTCGTCCATATCCAGCAGGTTGTCGCCTTCGCGAACACCATAGGACACAACGTTGAACCACTTGCCGGACATGTTGACCGGCGAACCGTGGGTCAAGTGACCTCCCGAGTTCAGGTCAAGACCCATGAAGGTATCGCCCGGCTGCAAGAGCGCCAGGAACACGGCCTGGTTCATCTGCGAACCGGAGTTTGGCTGAACGTTGGCGAAATTGACGCCGAACAGCTTCTTGGCACGCTCGATGGCCAGGTCTTCAGCGATATCCACGAACTGGCAGCCACCGTAGTAGCGCTTGCCCGGATATCCCTCGGCATATTTGTTGGTCATGATCGAGCCCTGCGCTTCAAGTACAGCGCGGGAAACAATGTTTTCCGAGGCGATCAATTCGATTTCGTGACGTTGGCGACCAAGCTCCTTCTCGATCGCACCGAAAATATCCGGATCGACTTCGGCTAGTGGGCGAGAGAAGAAGGCATCTGTGTTCGACATGATGGAAGCTCCTGAAACAGTAATGCGATGGCGTCTTAACGCCCTGCCCTTTCAAGAGCAATACAGGCAACGAGATTTGCCCGTCAAACTGCGACGTTTGACGAAAAAATCGTCACGTACTGCCATTAAAATACGTCGCGCTTAATCACCCTCATACAATGCGCTTCAAATCTTTGCTGCATGATGCGTTTTTCATTCAAAATCGGCGGCTGTTTTGAGGAGACATTCTTTGGAAAACAAAAAAGCCGCGTCCATGAAGAACGCGGCTTTCATTTAAGGCTTTCAGTACCGATCAGTTACGCGGCACGAGGTCGTCATCGATCGAGCCGGATGGCTGTTCCATGCCGCTGGTGGTGTTCAGTGCCAGTTCCGCATTGCCATCATTGCCGTAGATATCATCACGGAACTGCACAACGCCGTCCTTTGCGGACCAGGCTGTGATGTAAACGAAGTAAACAGGCAGTTCCTGCGCCAGCTTGATCGGCGTGTTCTGGCGGGTGGAAATAACCCGCTCGATCTCCTGACGCGACCAGCCGGGCGTATCACGCAGCATCCAGCTCGTCAGATCGCGAACGTTCTGAACGCGAACACAGCCTGACGATTCGAAGCGCATCAGCTTGTTGAAAAGCCCCTGCTGCGGCGTGTCGTGCATGTATTCATTGTTCGGGTTATGGAAGTTGATCTTCGTCGAGGACATGGCGTTGTTCTTGCCCGGATCCTGACGGAACATCAGGTTCGGTGCCTTTGGCGCAAACCAGTCAACGGTGGTCGGCGAAACTTCTTGGCCCTTGCCATCGATGAGGCGGATATTGTTCCGCTCAAGATAGGTCGGATCCTTCTGCATCAAAGGAACGATGTCCTTTTCGATGATGGAGCGTGGCGAGGTCCAGTAAGGGTTGAGGATAACCTCATAGATCTTGGAGTTGATGACGTGCGTCGGGCGGCTTGCACGACCCACAACGGCCGTGTTGCGCAGAACAACGCGGTCATTTTCAACCGCTTCAATATAGGCAGCCGGAATATTGACCATCACGTAACGCTGGCCAAGATCACCCGATCTGGACTGAATGCGCACCAGGTTGGTCTGCAACTGCGAAAGACGCGTCTGGGCGGGTACGTTCATCGCCTTAAGCGTAAATTCGCCGATCACACCATCGGCAGGCAGACCATGGCGAGCCTGAAAACGCTTCACAGAACCGTCAACATAGCTATCGAAGGAGCTGGACATGCCGGCAGACTGGTCAAGGTCGCCAGAGATCACCAGACGGCGACGCAGATCCTGCACCGCACCGTCGGTAACGCCAAGCTGAAGGCGCTGCTGGCCCGCATTGACCTGCGGCCAGCCACCGTTGGAAACGATGTTCTGGTGGACAAGAATGGCCTGCTGGATGTTCATCGGCGCATCAAGACCGAGGACCGGGCTGTTGGACACGACACCAACTGACGCACGCGATGCCTGTGCGTCGAACTGATCATCCCAATTGCCGCGACGCGGTGCACCGATCAGATCATCGATTGCGGTCTGCGCCAGAGCTGGCGCTGATAAAGCCGCCGCCCCGACAGAAACAGCCGAACGCAGCAGCGTACGGCGGGAGAGAACTTCAGTTCCGATCTTCTTTGTCATATTTACCCTACCAGCCATTCTAGAGGCACTATGAACAATGCCTAAAGCCATATGTTTAACAAACACGCTCACAGCGTGAACCGGTCGGCAAATACGCTCACCGAAATCGCTGGACCAAAAGGGCCGCAACGCCAGACAAACCACCGGTTTAGTGTGAATTTGCGGTCTCATATCAATATGGCCAATTCGTGTCACCAACCCTTTGCTCACGAAGCTGTGTGACAAGCAAAAATTGTGACGAGGCATTGCCGCAACACGCCAATAACGAGAAAACCGGACGCGACGTCAGCCGCATCCGGTTTTGAGTGCAGAATTTTGGCGCCTGTTACAGGCGGTAAGCGATCGAGTCGTTCCAGAAACGGTCCAGACGCTGGAGCAGACGGTTCATTTCAGAGAACTCGCCGGTGCCGATGCCACCGACTGGTGGATGGCGTTGCGCGAATGCTGGTAGCGATTTTCGCAAAGCGGATAACGCAATCACCTGGCGCTTCTTGGCTCGTTTTGTAGCCATTCCTCGCCGATGGTATAATGACAGGTGAAGCGACCGCCGTACTCGCGATCACATTTTCCCGCAACGACACAAATCAGTTCGGGCACACAGGCAAAATGGCCGGTACGTTTTGTCCCCGGAAAAGTCCGTAGGAGGAAGGCTACTCTTCGAACATCTTTCGGGCCTCCGCAGCTTTAAGCATAGCCCCCAGAATCGTAGGAGGCGGCTGCTTACCCATCTCACGTCGAACGAATGCGAGATGCAAGCCGTCAACGGCATAAACGTATTTCCTCGCCTGCCCAACCACCATCCTGTTCACCTCTCGAACAATTCTCCCAGCCGGAAGGGAGGCAAATCGCTCGGCGAAATCGACCGTCGTGGTCGCAAGAAATAGCCGCGTCGGACTCAACGGTAAAGCGTAGTGCCCGGCATATTGTAACATGCCTTGTGTTAGCATCACTGGCCTGTCGGACGTCATCAGCTTTCGTTCGACAGAACTCGTGTCAATAATCATCCAGTGCATACCTAAGAAGAGCTTCAGCACCCTCGGATGCTCAATAAACGTCGTGATAGCAAACATCGCTGACCGCTCTACGTGGGTGGCATCATACATCACCATCCACGCTTCAAACTTTGCAGGGTCATCTTCCCGCCTGATCGCGGCGTATTTTGCCTGAAACTCCGCCTGTGGCGTCATAATTAGATCGGCGTAACTCGTCTTGAACTGGGCGACCTCTTCCGGATTGCGCAACACAAGAGACAAAACGAACCGCGCCCACGCATTGCGGGTTCTGATGCCGGCCGGTGTAATATCTCCAAGGAGCAGATCGCGAGCGTGGACAGCCTCATCATCGATGGGCGCCATGAAAGCGCTTTCCATTTTATGCTCGTCTTCGGGATCAACTCCGGGAAGCTTGTATAAATCGACAGCGTAACCTGTCGCCTTACGATTCAAGCGCTTGCTGACTATGATTCCGTCGGACCGACGTTGGAACACCTCGATCTTGCCGTCCACTCCCTCCCATGGTTTGAGGTAAAATTTCGGAATGTAATGAGGCTTCAAGCGTTCTTACCTTTTGGCTTTCCATTCCGCGTATTTATGTCCTGTATTCTCTGCGCGAGCTTAGCCTTCGTCTCGTCAATCAGTTCTGACATCGTGTCTTCGATGGCTTCATAGCAAGTGAGGAGATCGTCAAAATCGACAATGCCGTCGTGGCTTCCGACGTTACCGACTGATCGGAGCGCGTTTAGTGCATCTTCATGACCGGGCTTCGCTGCCTTCAGTAGTTCAATTCGGTCAAACAGATCGAGGCGCGCGTTCTTGTCGTCGCCCTTGGGGCCCTTCCGAGGTATTTTGAGCTGGTCAAGCAGATACTCGGTAACGATGCGAAGCCGGTTCGCGCAGGCGGCAGAGTCCACCCAGAACAACACGAATGAACGCAGGAGGTGTTCTTTGGAATCGTCGTTCAGTCTGATTGGATACTGAATAATTTCCGGCGCGGGGCTCATTACGTGAGGACGATAACTCGTAACCTTATGCGTAATAGGTGTATCAGTGTCATAGTCGTAGTCGTCGTGGTACTCTGTTGTAAAGTTACCCGCGACCACGACAATTTCACCACACAGTTTGCCACTACAGCGAAGAAACCCTTTAAAGCGACCTACATCATAGCGAGCACTCTCGTTATCATCGCGAAACCGAGCATGGGCAGGCTCTTCTCGTTGAAATGACTTTGTGTCCATTCTCAATGTGCCTTTACGGCACCTTGGACACGTCATCCGGGCGAATGACCCATAGTATGGTCGCCACAAATTCCGCTCCATGTCGCCTCCGAATCAGCAATATCGCTAAACATCCTAGAGTATTCTTGGCACAACTTAAGCAAGAGCGCCGCGTCACCGCAATACTCGTCTATTAGACGCTGCTCGTGTATTGGGTCGTACACTACACATTCACCCAAAGGCTACGGCTCCGCGCATCTACAAGGCTCTGCATATACTCATCGTGTTCGCGTTTTGACTGCTCAAAGCGGTCAGCGGCCGCCTTTGCCTGTTCAGGCGATAAGGTCGTTTTCTCTCTCGGCACGCAGTAATTTCAGCCCTCACGGTTCAGCAAGGTAGTGGGGTGCGGGATGTACCGGCCGCCGTCTTTCATCCTCTGGTCAGCGCCCTTCCTGCGTCGCAAGGCCATCCATGACGGTCACAGCGTCGGTTTCAGACGGTTCCAAAAAGCAAGAGCCTTGGCCCTACCCAAGTTGTTGGGGTAGACCTCCTAGAATACCTTGAATTCAGATCCGAGACGCGCGCCCTTAGTAGAGGGTTCATTGGAATGTTAAGATGGAGAGTTAATATGAATCTCCTTCACCCCACCATCGGCCACAGGGTGAACCTTATCGCCCCATCAGGGAAGCGGGCCGCATGTTCATTCGCGGTCAGACCCAAGAGGCGCTGGGTTGATATGGACGACGCCCCCCCATTCTAGCGCCCGTCGACCGGTCGGCCCTATCGTACTCCACCAAAGTGTTGCTCGTGGCAACGGTGGCCGACTACGGCAGTTCACAGGCGCGCAAGGTTACTCTCCGGCGTCGCGTGCCGCCTGAAACAAGTAATACGGTACTGTAACGAGAGCAGGCGCCACGGTGGGCATCTCCATGCCACCTAGCGCCGTCTCATGCCACCATATGACCGCAAAAATACAGTAATTTCTATAACTTAGAACATTACAGGCGGTAAGCGATCGAGTCGTTCCAGAAACGGTCCAGACGCTGCAGCAGACGGTTCATTTCAGAGAACTCGCCGGTGCCGATGCCGCCGACCTTTTCAATCGAACCGATGTGGCGCTCATAGAGGCGGGCAACGGTTTCAGCGATCTGCTGGCCCTTGTCCGTCAGGCTGATGCGAACCGAACGACGGTCGATGCGCGAGCGCTGGTGGTTGATGAAGCCAAGGTCAACCAGCTTCTTGACGTTGTAGGAAACGTTCGAACCGAGGTAGTAACCACGCGAACGCAGCTCGCCGGCGGTCAGTTCAGAGTTGCCGATGTTAAAGAGCAGAAGTGCCTGAACGGCATTGACGTCATCACGACCCTGACGGTCGAATTCGTCCTTGATCACATCAAGAAGACGACGGTGAAGACGTTCTACGAGGTGCAGCGATTCCATGTAGAGCGAACGGATTGATTCTTCCTGTACATCCGAAACTGCTGCCTGTGGCTTTACTTTGCTATTGATCATGACTGCCTCACTGTTTTTGTTTGGCGGTTTTTGTTTTGTGTTCCGCCTTGAGTGAGAACCTATCGAATGCGCATAAAATTCTACTTAAAATGCAGGCTTAACAAATCCTTACCGTACATTTCCCATTGTGGGCGGTCTTTTGACCAATAGCAGGGCATCCAAAAATAGTTCAATTAAATCAATGCACTAAACATTAAAATTTGAACGATTTCGGCCTTGAAAGCTTTATTATCATGGTAAATCAGACCTTACCCGATCCTCGTTCTGGCGGTTATCGAACCAGAAAGAGGCCCGAAACAGGGCATAAACGGCCGCAACAAGCCCGTGCATAATTGGGACAATTGTGTTGTGTCCGAAGATATCTGGCCAAATCCGGTACATGGCAACCTGCGCACCGGCGCCGATAACCCAGATGACGGCGCCCCAGGATGCACCAACCCATAATCCAAGTGCGGCAACAGGGAAAAGTACGGCCAGACCACTGCCGGCAACACGCCACGGCAGGTTGAGCATATCAAAGCGCCCGCGCCCACCCAGCGAATAGCCAGTCAACATCGCCCAATATTGCAAACCGAACCAGAAACAGGAGATGGCGACCAGCCGCAGGAAACCCACGAAAAGGATTTCCGTCAGCGATCTTTTCAGCACGGGCGAAGAATCATGTTCCATGGCGGGACGATACGTCGAACCGTTGCAAGCGACCAGCGGCTTGTTTCCGGTCACTGGTCCTATCCAAGAATTTTATCGCATATTTTTCGAGGGTGCCGCGAAGCGTACATTCGTCAAGTCTGGGCAAGCATGTTAATGAGGCTCTCATCATACCTGCCATCCGCTGATGGCAGGCAGGAAGGACGATTATTATGAATGACAAGACACACCTCGTTGATGATGTAACCGGACACCGCCGCATGCGGCGCAACCGCAAGGCAGATTGGACACGACGCCTGGTTCAGGAATCGAGACTGACCGTTGATGACCTCATCTGGCCGGTTTTTGTGGTTCCGGGCACCGGCATTACCGATCCGATCCCTGCCATGCCCGGTGTCAACCGCATGAGTGTGGACCGTCTTGTCGAGGCGGCACGTGAAGCGGCCGATCTCGGCATTCCGGCAATTGCCACCTTCCCCAATATAGAAATGAACCTGCGTGACGAAACGGGCTCGCAGGTTCTTGAGGCCAATAACCTCATTAATCTTGCAACCGCCGCCGTCAAGAAAGCCGTGCCAAACATTGGCATGATTACCGACGTGGCGCTTGATCCGTTCACCAGCCACGGCCATGACGGCATTTTGCGCGGTAATGATATTGTCAATGACGAGACAGTCGACCATGTCGTCAAGGCTGCCATTCTGCAGGCCGATGCCGGCTCCGACATTATTGCCCCATCGGAAATGATGGACGGACGTATTGGCGCTATCAGGCGCGGCCTTGATGCCGCCGGTCATCAGAATGTAGGCATCATGTCTTACGCTACCAAATTCTCCTCGGGCTTTTACGGCCCCTACCGCGAAGCGATCAGCACCGGCGGTCTGCTGAAGGGCGACAAGAACAGCTATTACATTAACCCGGCCAACGGCACAGAAGCGGTGCGTGATGCAGCCCTCGATGTCGAGGAAGGTGCCGATATGCTGATGGTCAAGCCGGGCCTGCCCTATCTCGATATTTGCTGGCGTCTGAAGGAGGCCTTTGGTCTGCCGACTTTCGCGTATCAGGTGTCTGGCGAATATACCCAGATCAAGGCTGCCGCCATGCAGGGTTGGATCGATGGCGACCGGGTGATGATGGAAACGCTTCTGTGTTTCAAACGCGCCGGCTGCGATGGCATCCTGACCTACTTCGCCGTTGAAGTAGCCCGCGCGCTCGCCAAAGGGAAATGACGCGAAACGCCAGGGAAACAGATTGAAACTCGCGCGTTTCTCACCATATCAAAAGCAAACAGGAGAAACGCGATGAGTATTGAGCCAAACAACACCTATGCAGTGCCGCAGGACTGGCGCGCTTATAGCGGCGTGTTGAGCCGTCGTGTTTTTGCGTTCTGCATCGACTACCTGCTGATTGCCGTGTTGTGGGTGCCAGCAGCGGTTCTGGTGTTTTTCCTTGGCGTCATCACACTCGGCTTAGCGTGGTTCCTCTACCCTGCCCTCTATATTATTGTCGCACTGCTCTATTTCGGCATAACGCTTGGCGGTTCATCGCAGGCATCTCCGGGCATGAAAGCCATGGGGATTGCCATGGCACGCACCGATGGCCGTCAAATTGACTTCCTGATTGCGACTGCGCACATCGTGCTGTTCTGGGTACTGAACTCGGTCCTGACGCCACTCATTCTTCTGGTGGGCCTGTTTACCGATCGCTCACGCCTGATCCACGACCTGTTGCTCGGCACTGTTGCAATCCGTACCTCATAATCGAGGTTCGGTTGCAAACAGTTCAGTAGTAAATGACACGGTAGTATAATCGGCCAGTTGACGTTTTTCCGGTTTTTGCCATTCTGTCACAATATGCGACAGGCGAAGGGAGCAACCAAGGTTCGATGAATACCCAGACAACGCCTTCCCCGCAGTTCTACCTGACGGCACCGGCCACTTGTCCCTATCTTTCTGGCGAACTTGAACGCAAAGTGTTCACACACCTTGTCGGGCCGCGTGCTGCTGAAATGAATGACCTGTTGACCCAGGGTGGTTTTCGCCGTTCGCAAAACATTGCCTATCGCCCGGCCTGTGAAACCTGCCGCGCCTGCGTGTCCGTTCGCATTCTGGCCGAACATTTTACCCCGACGCGTTCGATGCGCCGGGTTCTATCCACCAACAGCGATATTGTCTCCAGCATCCACACGACGGAACCGTCGACCGAACAGTTTGCGCTGTTTCGCCGTTACCTCGACAGCCGCCACCATGATGGCGGCATGTCGGACATGTCGGCGCTGGATTACGCAGTCATGGTGGAAGACACTCATGTTAACACCTGCGTCATTGAGTATCGCGTGCGTGTTCCGGGTTCCGGCATTGACAGTACCAAGCGCGGGGAATTGTTGGCCGTAGCGCTGAGCGACGTCATGAGCGACGGCCTGTCCATGGTCTATTCGTTCTTTAATCCCGAGATGGAGCGCCGGTCGCTGGGCACTTTCATGATCCTTGATCATATTGCCCGCACCCGCAATCTTGGCCTACCGCATGTCTATCTCGGTTACTGGGTCAATGGCTCGCAGAAAATGGGTTATAAGACGCGCTACCAACCGCAGGAACATCTGACACCGCGCGGCTGGGAGATTTATGATCACAAGCAGGACGAAGGTGCGGAAAAACCTTAAGGCCTCCGTCAGTTTTTACAGCAAAGTCCGGATATAAAAAAGCGGCGAAACAGATGTCTGTTTCGCCGCTTTTGTTGTTTTTCAATTCCGACTTAGCCGCTGAACTTGCCGCTGCGTGGGAAACCCTTCGGCACGGTGCGGCCGGCGGTTGCGCGGTCGCCCATCCATTCGGTAAGCTCGTCGCCAACCTTGCTGAAGCTGCGCCCTGCGCTGTCTTCCCATGCCAGACCTTCGGCAAAGACAAAACATTTCGCATCGGAAATGCCACCGTCCTTGTAACGCTGCAGGCGAACGCCCTTACCACGTGACATTTCCGGCATCTGTGCCAATGGGAAGGCCAGAAGTTTGCGGTTCTCGCCCACAACTGCAACATAGTCGCTGTTGGCTGGAACCGGCACGACCAGCTTTGTTTCATCCGGCATCGACACATTCATGATCTGCTTGCCCTTACGGGTATTGGCGATCATTTCCGATTCAGCGATGATGAAGCCATTGCCCGCGGTGGATGCCAGCAGCAACTTGCGCGCCGGGTCGTGTACGAAGGCGGTCAGGATGTCCTGATCATTCTCCATATCGACCATGATGCGAACCGGTTCACCGTGACCACGACCACCCGGCAGCTTGTCAGCGCCCAGCGTGTAGGCTTTGCCGCCGGTGGTGACCAGCAACAACTTGTCGGTGGTTTGTGCCGGGAATGCCAGCTTCAAACCATCGCCTTCCTTGAAGGTCAGGGACGACGTGTCGGAAATGTGTCCCTTCAGCGCCCTGATCCAGCCCTTCTCGGAGATAACAACCGTGACAGGTTCTTTCTCGATCATGGACTGATGGATGGCTTCGAGGTCGGCATCCGGTGCATCGGCGAACTGCGTGCGGCGGCGACCGAGTTCGGTTGCCTTGGCGTACTTCTTCTTCACTTCGCCAATTTCAAAAGAAACGACCTGCCACTGTTTGTCGTCAGATGCCAGCAGCGCTTCGATCTCGGCCTTTTCCTTGCTCAGAGCATCGAATTCCGTACGAATTTCGAATTCTTCCAATTTGCGCAAGGAGCGCAAACGCATGTTGAGAATGGCTTCGGCCTGGATATCCGTCAGCCCGAAGCGCTTCATCATGATCGGCTTCGGTTCATCCTCCTCGCGGATGATGCGGATAATCTCATCAATATTGAGATAGGCGATCAGCAAGCCGCCGAGAATTTCCAGACGGCGATCAATGGCAGCCAGACGGAAGCGCGAACGACGGACCAGCACGTCCTTGCGGTGGCTCAGCCATTCCAACAGCACTTCATTCAGTGCCATCACCTTCGGGATTTTGCCGAGCGACAACACGTTCATGTTGAGTGGAATGCGGTTTTCAAGATCGGTGAGCTTGAACAGCGATTCCATCAGCAGTGTTGCGTCAACGGTGCGGTTCTTTGGAACCAGCACGACACGCACGTCTTCCGCCGATTCGTCGCGGATGTCTTCCAGCAATGGAAGTCTGCGGGCAATCAACAGTTCTGCGATCTTTTCAATCAGGCGCGATTTCTGCACCTGATAGGGAATTTCGGTGATGACGATCTGGTAGCCGCCACGGCCAAGATCTTCGACTTCCCACTTTGCGCGAACGCGGAAACCACCACGACCTGTCTTGTAGGCGTCGAGAATGTTTTCGCGGCTTTCCACGATAATGCCACCGGTCGGCAAATCCGGACCTGGCATAAATTCCAGAAGCTTTTCAACGGGCGCATCGGGATGCTTGATCAGATGCAGGGCAGCATCACAAATCTCATGGGCATTGTGCGGCGGGATGGACGTTGCCATGCCCACGGCAATACCGGACGCACCATTTGCCAGAAGGTTGGGAAACGCGCCGGGCATAACGATCGGCTCTTCGTCTTCCTCATTATAGGTCGGACGAAAATCAACCGCGTCCTGGTCGATACCTTCGAGCAACAGCGCCGTGACTTCGGTCATGCGCGCTTCGGTGTAACGCATCGCCGCTGCACCATCGCCATCGATGTTGCCGAAGTTACCCTGACCATCGACCAGCGGATAACGGATCGCAAAATCCTGCGACAGGCGAACCAGCGCATCATAGATCGAGGCGTCGCCGTGCGGATGGAATTTACCCATCACGTCACCAACGATACGTGCGCACTTCTTGAACGCCGAGTTCGGGCGGATGCCCATTTCGCTCATGGCATGCACGATGCGACGGTGCACCGGTTTCAGGCCATCGCGCACATCCGGCAGGGCGCGGTGCATGATGGTCGACAGCGCATAGGCGAGGTAACGCTCTTCGAGCGCAGCCTTGAGATCGACCGGATGAATGTTATCATCTCCGCCAGACGGAGGAACAAGATTTTTTCCCATGCTGCTTGACTAGCCGAAATGCTGATTCCCAGCAAGGAATCCAGGGGCTTTCGCCTGTGGATGACGGGAAGAACAATCGATATTCGGCACATGGAACACAGTCCGCGTTAAAATCGTTGAAGCGCGATGCCCAAATCTGAACAATTCATTAAGGCTGATTGAGAAATGACATTGCTGCCCTCCGTCCGCCAAGAGTTTGGGGAGTGGACAGCATTCCGCAAGCACCTATAAATGCGACGAACGTTAGATTCAAAGCAGACCACAAAAGGGAAGAAACAACCATGAAGACCAATTTCCGGGCGCTTTTGCTTGCCAGTTCAACGGTTCTGGCATTTTCCGGTACGGCTTTCGCGCTCGACGGTAACGACCTTCTGAAGAAGATCAACGAGTCCTATAAGACGCAGGGTGCTGGCCTCACCGCCGATGCAGTCGAAACAAACGGCTCGACGGTTGTTTTCAAGGGCGCCGCGTTCAGCGCGACAACTGTTGGAGAGCAGAAGTTCCCGCTGGGCGACATCACGTTCGAAGATGTTGAAGAGAACAATGGCGGGTACCACGTCGGCACCGCAAAATTCGACGACATCAACTTCACCGAAAAACAAACGACGATTACCGTCACCGACATGTATATGAAGGGCATCACCATTCCTGCTGCGGCCAACGCCGGCTCGATTGATGGCCTGTTGTTCTATGACGAAGCCCACAGCGGTGAAGTCAAGGTCAAGGTTGACGGCAAGGACGTGGTCACTCTCGAAGAGACGACCGCAACCATGAACATCAGCGAAGACAAGAACGAAATCAGCTTTGACATGAGTGCAACCGGCTTCCAGGCCGACCTGAGCGACGTCAAGGACCCTGCCAGCAAGGAAGCGCTGGACAAGCTCGCCATCAAGTCTCTTGCCGGCCAGATGAGCATGGAAGGCACCTGGGAAGTTGCGTCCGGCAAAGTCGACATCAGCGACTACACCCTTGAGCTGGATGATATCGGCAGCCTGAGCCTTGCGTTTGGCTTCTCCGGCTACACACTCGATTTCATCAAGTCGATGCAGGAAACCGTCAAGGCGCAAGCTGAAAACCCGAACAAGGAACAGGCAGATCAGGCCGCTGGCCTTGCGATGCTCGGCCTTGCCCAGCAGCTTAGCTTCGTCAACGCGGAAATCAGCTTCACCGACGACAGCATCAGCAAGCGTGCACTTGATTTTGCGGCCGAAAAGCAGGGCATGACAAGCGACCAGCTTGCCCAGACCATCAAGGGCATGGCGCCGTTGATGATGGCACAGTTGAACCTGCCTGAGCTGCAGAACGCAGTATCAGCCGCAGTCAACGCCTATGTCGACGACCCCAAGAAATTCACGATTTCTGCGGCTCCAGAGAACCCGGTTCCGTTCCCGATGATTATCGGTGCGGCCATGGGTGCGCCAAACACGCTGCCAACCGTTCTTGGCGTGACGGTTTCTGCAAACGACTAAGTTTGACTGCACGGCACGTTGCGCAGTTCAATCTTGCCAACGTGCCCTCGCCTCCAGAAGCGGCAAGTCCCTCTGAAGACAAGCATCAAAAAGCCCCGGTTTTGCCGGGGCTTTTTTTAGATCTAAACTTATGCCGATCCAAGCGTCATCAGGCGACGCGACGAGGTACCGGACGCTCATGCTGATGTGGTGTCTGTTCTTGCAACTGGAACATTTGCAGCAGTTCATTCAGGCGGCCAGCTTCACGTGACAGAACCGCACCGGCTGCATTGTTTTCTTCCACCATGGCGGCGTTGCTCTGCGTTGCCTGATCAAGATGGTTGATGGCGCTGTTGATTTCACCAAGACCGATCGCCTGCTCGCGCGATGCCGCAGCAATGGCGTTGACGTGTTCACGGATATCGACAATCGAACCGCCGATACGTGACAGGGCTTCGCCGGTTTCGCGCACGAAACGCCCGCCTTCGCGCACCTCGCTGCCGGAGTTGTTGATGAGCGCCTTGATCTCACCGGCCGCCTTGCCGGAGCGTTGCGCCAGTTCGCGCACTTCCTGCGCCACGACAGCAAAACCGCGTCCTGCCTCGCCGGCACGCGCCGCCTCAATACCGGCATTAAGCGCCAGAAGGTTGGTCTGGAAGGCAATCTCGTCGATGACAGAGATAATGCTGCCAATCTGCTCGGAGGACCGCTCGATGCGGGAAACCGCCTTAATTGTATCTTCGAGAAGGCGGTTAGTCTGTTCGGCTTCACTGCCAGCCTGTGTGGCGATGTCCTGCGCCTGTGCGGCACGCTGCGCAGACAGGCGCACATTGGCGGTCAACTCATCCAGTGCGGCGGCCGTCTGTTCCAGCGAGGCTGCCTGCTGTTCTGTCCGACGCGCCAGATCGTCGGTGCTCTGGCTGATTTCACGGGCGCCGCCGTCAATCGAATAACCAGCTTCGGCGATGCCGCCCATGGCACCATTCAGCTGTGAAAGGGTCTGGTTGAGATCATGACGCAGCGCCTCGAAATCCTGCGAGAATGGAACCGTCAACTGGAAGGACAGATCACCCTTGGCAAGACGCTGCAGCGCCGATGCCAGCCCCTGCGTCGCTTCCATCAGCCGTGCCTGTGCATGGCTTTCAGCCTCTTCCTGCAGGCGCTTGCGTTCTGCCTCTGAACGGGCGCGTGCATGAGCCGCTTCTTCTTCCAGCTTCTGTTTGCTGATCGCCGCCAGACGGAAAACCTCCAGTGCCTTGGCCATGGCGCCGAATTCATCGCGGCGGCTTAGCCCCGGCACGGGCAGCGAGGTTTGACCATCGGCCAGATTGCGCATCGCATCGGTCATGACAGCGACGGGGCGGCTGATCGACCGTCCGATAAAATAGACGCTGACCAGCAGGCTGAACACGGTTAGCGCAATCAGCCCCGTCACCATGCGGATCGTCCATTGTTCTGCCGCAGCATTGTCGCTGGCATTGCGGGACTTTTCAGCCGTGTAATAGGCCATGACATCGCTGACGAAAGGTTGCATGGCGACGTAAGCGTTATCGACGTCCTTGCGCAGCCCCTGCTCCACAATCGTTGCTTCGGCGTAAAAGCGGAAAGATGCCGTGTAGATATCCAGCGCGTCCATGATGCGTTGACGCTCGGCACCGGGGCGGAACTCCTTCTTCACTTCCGCCTTGAAGGTTTCGACCTCGTCACGGTGCTTCGCCACATAGGCAGGGTCTTGGCGCAGGATAAAATCCTTCTCGTGACGACGCATCATCAACATGCTGGCGCGGATGTTGGAGTTTTCCAGTCCTGACACTAGGTTTTCGATATTGTGTACGGCGCGGCGCATTGCGCCTTCAAGACCATCAGACGGAACCAGCCCCAGCTCGTTGTTTTTGGCAACCAGACTTGCAACTGCGGTGGAATAGATACCAAGCGCATTGGTCAGGCTTTCCAACTTCGAGGTCGCGCCGGTATCGTTGTCAGCGCGCAGCGTCTCGATCCGCGAGCCGGTGTCCTTCACCACTCTATCAAAACGCTCGATAGCGGCCATCTGTTTTGCCAGCAGGAAATCCTTTTCCTCAAGCTGTGCGACGTGCAGGTCCGAGACGATCTCGGAAACGACGATCTGCCGCTCCTCCACCCGCTCTGCTGATTGCTTATAACCGGCCTCAAGGTGACGCTGGAACAGAAACGTGCCGACCACAACCGCCAACCCAAGCAGCGCCACGAGGACCAGAAGAGAAATACGGTGCGATATGCGCAAGGCAACAGGAAAAAAAGCTGGCATAGGGGACCCTTTCGTTACCCTACGGAATCCCCTGCAAAACTTAAGAAATGCCGAAATCAGCGTGACAATCCCGTGAATTTTTTGCGACGCACAAAAGGCAGTTGAATCGAATTTTAAGCGATCAACCCATCATAGTATTTCAGTGACTATTCGGACCTGAGACAGGCTGAAACGCAAAACGGCAGCCCGAGGGCTGCCGTTGCAAATGATCGGTGCGAACCGGGTGACGGTCCGCACATCTTAGACTTAATCAGTCTTTTTTCTGTGTTGGAACAACACGCAGTGCCAATTCGCGCAACTGTGTTGGCGTTGCAGGAGCCGGTGCGTTCATCAAAAGATCCTGTGCCTGCTGGTTCATCGGGAACAGCGTGATTTCACGCAGGTTCTTTGCGCCAACGAGCAGCATGACAACGCGGTCGATACCGAATGCGCAACCGCCGTGTGGAGGTGCACCGTACTGGAACGCGCGGTAAAGGCCACCGAAGCGGTCTTCAACGTCTGCCTGACTCAGGCCAACCTTTTCAAACGCCTTGACCATCAGTTCAGGCGACTGGTTACGGATGGAGCCGGAGGCGATTTCGAAGCCGTTGCAGACTGCGTCATACTGATAAGCCTTGATGGACAGCGGGTCCTGGCCTTCCAATGCTTCCAGACCACCCTGTGGCATGGAGAACGGGTTGTGCGCGAAGTCGATCTTCTTTTCTTCTTCGTTGTATTCGAAGAACGGGAAGTCAACGATCCAGCACATTTCAAAGCGGTCGCGGTCGATCAGGTTCAGTTCTTCAGCAGCACGCGTACGTGCTTCACCAGCGAACTTGTAGAACTTGGCCGGATCACCTGCCACGAAGAAGCAGGCATCACCAGCTTCTAGGCCGAGCTGTACGCGCAGCGCTTCGGTGCGTTCTTCACCAATGTTCTTGGCGAGCGGGCCGGAACCACCAACCTTGCCGTCTTCTTCCTTCCAGAAGATGTAGCCGAGGCCTGGCTGACCCTGAGACTGTGCCCATGCATTCATACGGTCGCAGAATGCTCTGGAGCCGCCGGTCTTTGCCGGGATAGCCCATACCTGAACCTTCGGGTTCGAGGCGATCATGTTTGCGAAGACCTTGAAGCCGGAGCCATCGAAGTGCTCGGTCACGGCTTCCATGACGATCGGGTTACGCAGGTCCGGCTTGTCGGAGCCATATTTGCGGATCGATTCATCGTAAGGAATGCGTGGCCACTGCTTGGTAACTGGCTTGCCTTCGGCAAACTGTTCAAACACCGACGTCATCATCGGCTCCATGGTTTCCCAGACATCTTCCTGGGTCACGAAGCTCATTTCCACGTCGAGCTGGTAGAACTCGCCCGGCAGACGGTCAGCGCGTGGATCTTCATCACGGAAGCAAGGCGCGATCTGGAAGTAGCGGTCGAAACCGGCAACCATCAGAAGCTGCTTGTACTGCTGCGGTGCCTGCGGCAGCGCGAAGAACTTGCCTTCATGGATACGGCTTGGCACGAGGAAGTCGCGTGCACCTTCCGGCGACGATGCCGTGAGGATTGGTGTGGTGTATTCGGCAAAACCAGCCTCAGCCATGCCATTGCGCATGGAGGAGATGATCTGCGTGCGCTTGACGATGCTCTTGTGCAGTGTTTCACGACGAAGATCAATGAAGCGGTACTTCAGGCGCACGTCTTCCGGATATTCAGGTTCACCAAACACCGGCAGCGGCAGTTCCTTGGCAACGCCAAGAACTTCGATTTCCTGCGCGTAGAGTTCGATTTCGCCAGTGGCCATGCCCTTATTGACGGTGTCTTCCGAACGGGCCTTAACCAGACCATCGATACGGATGACCCATTCGCCACGCACGGTTTCAGCGGCTTTGAACGCCGGGCTGTCTGGATCGGCAACAACCTGCGTGATGCCGTAATGGTCACGAAGGTCGATGAACAAGACGCCGCCATGATCTCGCACGCGATGAACCCAACCGGAAAGGCGGACAGTCGCGCCAACGTCGGACTTGCGAAGAGCGGCACAGGTGTGGCTGCGGTAACGATGCATTTTGTTATCCTGAAACATGCTGCGGCCTTGTTGCCGCACGATCAAATTTGGCCGGAAAAGCGCATGGCTCGCCCGATTTGTCAAGGCAAAGCACAAGAATGTCGTGTTCTCGTCTGTCCTTCAAGCCGACATGCCACTAAGACTGTGGAACGTTAGACGCTTTTTTCATTCTCCTGCGATGATTCGTCCCCATGAGCCAGATCCGCCCGCTGATTCCCCTTCTCGCAACTGCCGGCATTCTGATCGGTGGCAATGGTCTGCAAGGCACATTTATTGCGTTGCGCGGTCTCTCTGAGGGCTTTTCACCCAGCACCATCGGCCTGATCAGCGCCGGTTACAGCTTAGGCTTTGCAATCGGCTGCATTTACGTCACCAGCCTGTTGCGAAAAATTGGCCATATCAGGGCCTTCGCGGCCCTTGCTGCGATTTCATCGGCGGCCTCCATTTCTATGGCATTGGTCACGCATCCGCTTTTCTGGCTTGCCATGCGTTTTCTGATCGGCATTGCGGTTGCTGGTCTGTTTGCCATCATTGAAAGCTGGATCAACGCACAGGTCACCAATTCCAACCGCGCACGGGCCCTGTCCATTTACAGGTTGGTCGACCTCGGCTCCGTCACGCTGGCGCAGTACATTATTCCGATGGCCGGCGTTGAAGGACCGACGGTATTTTCGCTGATCGGCATGGCACTGACATTGTCGCTTGTGCCGATTTCACTGGCCGACAAGTCCAACCCTGCCCCGCCCAATGCCATGAAGTTCAACCCGGCCGCCGTCTGGCGTATCTCGCCTTTGGCGGTGGTTGGTTGCGTGGCCGTCGGTCTCAGCATGGCAGCATTTCGAAATATCGGTCCGATCTATGCCGAACAGATCGGCATGTCGGTCACAGCCATCGCGACCTTCATGAGTGCCGGCATTATTGGCGGCGTGGTGCTGCAATATCCGCTGGGTGCCTATTCCGACCGTTATGACCGCCGCATCGTCATTCTCGCCACCACGGCCGGGTCTGTCATCACCGGCCTGTTCCTGGTGTTTTTCGGTGGAACGGACGAATGGACCAATATTATCGGCGTCTTCGTTTTTGGTGCCTTTGCCCTGCCGCTCTATTCGCTGAGCTCGGCACACGGCAATGACCACGCCAAGGAAGGCGAACATGCCATGGTCGCATCCGGGCTGTTGTTCTTCTGGTCCTTAGGCGCAACCGTCGGACCGTTGCTTGCCTCGGTGCTGATCGACATCTATGGGCCTAAGGCTCTATTTATCTATACGGCCGCGGTGCAGATCGTATTCATTATCTACACCATCTACCGCCTTCAGATGCGTCCAGGCGTGCCTGTTGAAGAGCGCAACTGGCGTTTTCGGGCCCTTTTGCGGACCTCGGCCTATTTCAGCAAACTGGCGGCACAGCCACCGAAAAGTCGTGACAAAAACGACAAGGATGCCGTCTGAGTGCTGGAAAACAGCCCCTCAAAGGCTGGGAAATGGCGAGTTTGTATTGACATACGGTGCTCAAAGGGAAAGTAAGACGCATACGTTACAGTACTGGCCAGAAGAACATGATCGAAACGACAGCAGCACTTGCCGACGCCTGCAAGGAACTTGCAAAATCGGACTTCATCACAATCGATACGGAATTTCTGCGAGAGACGACATTCTGGCCTGAATTGTGTCTTGTTCAAATGGCGAGCCCAACACTGGAAGTGCTGGTCGACCCGATGGCGAAAGACATCGACCTTTCGCCGCTGTTCGAACTGATGGCAAACCCTGATGTGGTGAAGGTTTTCCATGCCGCCCGCCAGGACATCGAAATCATCCACCACCTTGGTGGCCTTATTCCACACCCGATCTTCGACACGCAGGTTGCCGCTATGGTGTGCGGTTTCGGCGATTCGATCTCCTACGACCAGCTTGTTCAGAAGATCAAATCCGTTCAGATCGACAAGTCGTCGCGCTTCACCGACTGGAGCCGTCGTCCGCTGTCCGAAAAGCAGCTGGACTATGCGCTGGCCGACGTGACCCATCTGCGCGACGTCTATCTGGCGCTGAAAGCCAAGCTTGAGCGCGAAGGCCGCTCGCTGTGGCTGACCGAGGAAATGAACATCCTCGAGTCGCGCGATACCTATGAGTTGCATCCTGACGATGCATGGTTGCGTCTGAAGTCGCGCCTGCGCAAGCCAACTGAACTTGCCATTCTCAAATTTGTGGCCGCATGGCGTGAGCGTGAAGCGCGCAGCCGCAATGTGCCGCGTTCGCGCGTTCTGAAAGACGATGCGATTTTCGAGATTGCCCAGCAACAGCCCAAGGATAGCGAGGCATTGTCGCGCCTGCGCACCATTCCAAAGGGTTGGGAGCGCTCGTCGTCGGGCACCGCCATCATCGAAACCGTTAACGCCGCTCTTGCCCTGCCGAAGACCGAGATGCCACAAGCGCCACGTCACAGCCACTCTCCGGAAGGCTCAGGAGCCGCCGTTGAACTCCTCAAGGTTCTGTTGAAACTGACGGCAGACAAGCACGGCGTCGCTGCCAAGATCATCGCCAACAGCGATGACCTCGACAGGATTGCCTCAGAAGGTGAAAAGGCCCAGGTTGCCGCTCTCTCGGGCTGGCGCAAGGAACTGTTCGGTGATGTGGCATTGAAGCTCATCAATGGCGGTGTTGCCCTGCGTTTTGCAGGCAAGAAGGTTGAGGCAGTCGAACTGCCGACTGAATAATATAGACTGTCTCCTCGTCGCCCTTTTGCCATCCGGCCTCTGAGGAGACCGGATTTAAAGGCGCGAGCCATTTCCAGTAAACGGGTTAAACGTCTTGTCGTCATTGCCCAACCGGCCAAGATGGCCAGCTAAACGTGCAATCCGGCAACAGTGAAAAAGCGTTTGAAACACCTTTCCAAATCGTCACTTTTGGCAAATCGATTTCCACATTAAAGTCTCGGTTGCAGTCTAGGCAGCCAACGCGCCGACCTCGACGGCGGCTGCAATTCATCGAAAGTATCGGAACCATATGCGAAAGCTCCTTTTAATGCTGGACTACCTGCTGCTGTTTTTGGCAGTTGCCGGCAGCGGCGTCGCATATGCCTTTCTGGAATATGGTGGCGGTCCGTTCATCGGCGCGACCTATGCACTCTTTGCCTGTGCGCCTATTCTTGCCTTTGAGCGCGGCTACATCCTGCCCCGGCTTTCGCACCGCATCAGTTTCCTGCCAACGCCGGCATACATAGCAATAGGCCTGATCGTCTACGCGGTTCTGGTTTTCTGCGGATTTGCCGTGGGAGGAACATTGCTTTGGGCAACCGGCATTTTGAAAGTTGACTGGCAACGCGCGGTTCATGCCGAACCGCAGACGTTGATTTTCACAGGCATCGTTTGCAGCATCATCGTCTTCGTGATGCGGGTGAGAGAACTGCTCGGCCGCGACATTTTTACGGATCTGCTATTGGGCCGTTATCGCCGTCCAGTGCGTGAAGAGCGCGTTTTCATCTTTATCGACCTTGTTGGCTCCACGACATTTGCCGAAACCCATGGCGATATGAAAGCGCAGGAATTCCTACGCGAGATCTTCGCCACCTATGCCGCACCCGTGCGCCGTCATAACGGGGCGATTGATGACTACATCGGCGATGCCGCCATCATCACATGGCCGTTTCAGGATGCCATCAAGAAGTCAGCCTGCATCAAATGTGTCTTCGACATTCTGGCCGCTATCGAAAAACGGCAGGACTTCTGGATGAAGACCTTCGGCGTCATGCCAAAGCTGCGCTTTGCCCTGCATGGCGGTCCTGTCATCACGGCTGAAATCGGTGTCGACCATCACAAGATCACCTATTTCGGAGACACGGTGAATACCACCGCCCGCCTTGAATCCCTCAGCAAGATGCTTGGCCACCCGATCCTGATCTCGTCCGATCTCATTCACCGCCTTTTGCTGCCCAAGGGCATCAAAAGCGAGTATCTGGGCGAACATGCCGTGAAGGGTCGTGGCCAGACACTGGGTGTCTGCTCGTTGGTGAAGTCATAAATTTATTAAAAGAACCAGCAGCTTACTAAAAGTGCCCGATTTGGCGATGATAACGTAGCCATCATAAAACTTTCACCAAAGCTTCAATCACCCATCACCTCAGTTTCACAAACTCTGCGTACCCGACACAGCATAGTTTTAGTGCAAACCGACAGGTGAATTTAATGACCAAAACACTTCTTGCTTCTGTTGCTATTTTTGCGATCTCCGGTTTCTCGGCAATTGCCGCCGAAAAAGAATTCCCTGCCAAGCTCGTTTCGCATGCCATTCTGCCTGCCAACACCATTATCCCAGCACCGGCAGATGCGCCTGAACATCTCAAGACATCTGCCAAGTTCACGACAGCAGATCGCAAGCGCGCTGAAGGTCTTGGCACGGTTCCGGGCATGGACGGCGTGCGGCCAACCGGCCTTTCCATGCCGTTCAACGGTCAGGCCATGCAGGGTTTTTCCGGCATCAAGGCGATGGAAGATGGCACCTTCTGGAGCCTTTCCGACAATGGTTTCGGTTCGAAGATCAACTCCAGCGATTCCATGCTTATGTTGCACCACCTTTCCTTCGATTGGGATGCAGGCAAGGTGAATGCGCTTGGAACCGTGTTCCTGTCCGACCCGGACAGAAAGACTCCCTTCCCAATCGTCATGGAAGGTTCCGACAAGCGTTACCTGACCGGCGCTGATTTTGACATTGAGTCCATCCAGCCTGTTGCAGACGGTTTCTGGATTGGTGAAGAATTCGGACCTTATATCCAGAAATTCACCCGTGACGGCAAGCTGACCGATGTCATCGCCACCAAGGCTAGCGACATCGATGTGAAGTCGCCTGATCATCCCACCCTGACCATGCCGGGCAACCCGACACAGAAAATGCCTGCTTTCAACCTGAAGCGTTCAGGCGGTTATGAAGGCATGGCCATGTCCAAGGACGGTTCCAAGCTATACGGCATGCTGGAAGGCCCACTCTACACCGCTGATGGCCAGGTGGAAAAAACCGAAGACGGAGCAACCGGCCTTCGTATCATCGAGTTGGATGTTGCCTCGAAGTCCTGGACAGGCCGCACATGGCTTTACCCGCTGGCCGAAGGTGGCGAAGCGATCGGCGACTTCAACATGCTCGACGAAACCACCGCTTTGGTCATCGAACGTGACAATGGTGCCGGTACTGCCGACAAGGCCTGCGCCGACCCGAAGAAGCCTGAGACCAACTGCTTTGCCGTTCCGTCAAAGGTCAAGCGCATCTACAAAATCGAGTTCAACGATACCAATGTTGGCAAGGCTGCCCGCAAGATCGGTTACATCGACCTGCTGAAGATTTCCGACCCGGACAACAAGAAGCGTCAGGGTGGCGGCGAAGGTTTCTATGACATGCCGTTCGTTACCATCGAGAATGTTGACCGCGTTGACGCGACACACATCATCGTTGGCAATGACAACAACCTGCCCTTCTCGGCCGGTCGTGCACTCGACAAGGCAGACGACAATGAATTCGTTCTGCTTGAGGTCAAAGACCTGCTGGATGCCAAGTAACTAAGACAAACAGAAGCGCTGCCGGGATATCGGCAGCGCTTCTGATTTTATTCGAAAACGAAAGCCAGCTTCTTGCCGGTTAGTTTTGCCAGCTGCTGCAAACGGCCTTCAAGCCGTTCACCGGCAAAATCGCAATAGTCATGCGGCACCACGAACTCCAGATCGACATCCGGGTTTTCCGAAACGCGGAAACGCAGGTGATCAATCACACCGGGCATGGAGGCAGAGAACAAGTAGACTACACGCAACATGCCACCCACCAGCTTGGCCAGTTCCGACAGGCGGTCACCGGCAATCGCCGTCAACGGCTTGGTCGTGCCGTCATCATTGAGGCCTTCGAAGCGGTAGTAGTTGGCAAGTGCGATATAGGCGCGGCCGGGATGGCTGATGCCAACAAAGGAGGAGTGGGCGATGATGTTGACGGCCTGCAAACCGCGATAATCCGGATGTGCGCGCCAGCTGATATCGGCCAGAAGGCAGGCGGCACGCCGGTAGCGGCTTTCTTCCACCGTTTCCTCAATGCCGAAGACCGGTATAGTCCGACCACTCCAGTCTTCCAGCTCACGGGCATGTTCGGGCGAACGTGCACGCAGAATGGCAAGCTCATCGGCAGAGACCAGCAGCGGATCGGTATCCTGATCCTCTTCGCTAAGCAGCGAATAGAGATAACCTTCGCGCACGCCCTGAGCAGAAAACACCACTTTGGAAGGTTTCATCGCTTCCAGCACTTCACGCATGGCGATGGCGCCGTAGGGCAAAAGCGAACGGCGGCTTTTTGAGACCGCCTGCCATGCCGGATCTTTCGAATCCTTGGCCGTGATGACGTCATCGAGGAATGCCAGCATTTCCTGCAACGGCACTTCGTAACCCTGCATCATGTGCAGCGGGTACTGGCGAATTTCCATGTGCAGCTTGGCAATACTGCGCCATGTCCCGCCAACCGCGTAGAAGGTACGGCCCTCGCCCTTGGCGAGCAGCTTGGCGGTCTTGATCTGTTTCTTGGCAAAGGTAGCGGCCTTTTCAAGCGAGCTTCCAGATGTCTCGGACAACCTGATACCACCGAGCGGCAAGGTAATGCCCTGCCCGCAGGATTTGCCCTTGATATCGATCAGTTCAAGCGAACCGCCGCCAAGGTCACCGGCAATGCCATCGGGGTCATAAAAACCGCTGATGATGCCGTATGCCGAATAGAGCGCTTCTTTTTCGCCGGAGAGGACTTCGATTTCGCAGCCCAGAATCTCTTCGGCTTCACGGATAAAATCAGGTCCGTTGCTGGCTTCACGCGCGGCAGCGGTTGCCAGCACATAGAGTTTGTGGGCTTGGGCCTGTTCTGACAGGGCACGGAAACGACGTAGTGACGCAAGCGCGCGGCTTACCCCTTCGTCGTCCATACGACCGGTAAGCGCCAGCCCCTTACCCAGACCGCACAGTACTTTTTCGTTAAAAAGTACTGCCGGTGCACGGGACAAACCTTCATAAACGACGAGACGAACAGAGTTCGAACCAATATCGATGACGGAAACGGGGGCGATGCCGGTAAGCCGCCCCTGTGCTTCTGATCTTGTCATTCAGCCTGTTTCTTGCGAGCCGAGATAAGACCCGCAATCAGTTTTGGCGCACTGGATTTCAAGGCTTCACCACGTCCGGAAAGGCTGGGATTGGTCATGAAGTAGTGCTGCGCGTTGAACGGTTCCTCGCCCTTGCGCACCTCAATGCGCCTAGACGTTCCGTCGGCAAGTATCTCGTAGCTTTGCTGGTTGTCAATCAGGTTACCCAGCATGATCTGTGAAAGAACTTGCTCATGCACCGTTGGGTTAACCAACGGCACCAGCGTTTCAACACGTCTGTCAAGATTGCGCGGCATCATATCGGCGGAGCCGATATAGACCAGCGACTTTTCCGAAGGCAGGCCATATCCGTTGCCAAAGCAGAAAATACGGCTGTGTTCCAGGAAGCGTCCAACGATCGATTTGACGCGGATGTTTTCCGAAAGGCCGGCAACCTGCGGACGCAGGCAGCAGATGCCACGGATCACCAGATCAACTTCAACGCCTGCTTCACTTGCACGGTACAGCGCATCGATGATTTCAGGATCAACGAGCGAATTCATCTTCATCCAGATGGCGGCCGGCGCGCCATTCTTGGCGTGCTGGATTTCATCATTGATGTGCTTGATGATGCGTGGGCGTAGCGTGTAGGGCGAAACCGCCAGCTTCATGCCCTCTTCCGGCTCACCATACCCCGTGATGAAGTTGAAGATATTCGCCATGTCGTGGGCGATCTTCGGGTTGCAGGTGAAGAAGGAAAGATCGGTGTAGATCTTGGCGGTAATCGGGTGGTAGTTGCCCGTTCCAAGGTGGCAATAGGTGCGCAGCTTGCCGTCTTCACGGCGAACGACCATCGACATCTTGGCATGCGTTTTCAGTTCGATAAAGCCAAACACCACCTGAACGCCAGCGCGCTCAAGATCGCGGGCCCAACGTATGTTTGCCTCTTCATCGAAGCGCGCCTTCAACTCGACAAGCGCCGTCACCGACTTGCCGGCTTCGGCAGCATCAATCAGTGCACGAACGATCGGGCTGTCATTGGAGGTACGGTACAGTGTCTGCTTGATAGCCAGAACATCCGGGTCGCGGGCGGCCTGCAACAGGAACTGCGCCACGACGTCGAAGGATTCGTAGGGGTGGTGAACAACCATGTCCTTTTCGCGGATCGCGGCCAGGCAATCACCGGCATGTTCACGCACACGCTCCGGGAAGCGGGCATTGTAAGCCTCGAACTTCAGCTCGTCGCGCGGTGCCTTGACGATTTCGGAAATCGTATTCAACGCCAGAAGGCCGGGCAGAACGGCGACGCGATTTTCCGGCACACCGAGTTCGTGGACCACGAACTGACGCAGGTATTGCGGCATTTCGCTGTCGGTCTCGATACGGATAACCGAGCCGCGACGACGGCGCTTCAGAGCGCTTTCGAAATAGCGAACCAGATCTTCCGCTTCTTCTTCAACTTCAAGATCGCTGTCACGGATCAGGCGGAAGGTACCAAAACCCTTGACGGCATAACCGGGGTAAAGCCTGTTTATGAACAGCCCAACCACATCTTCCAGCGTGATGTAGCGAATGGTGTTACCTTCATCCGGCAGACGGATGAAGCGGTCGAGTGCTGGCGGCAGGCGCAGAAGGCCGGTCATCGGCTCACGACCATGCAGGCTTTCCAGCTGCAGAACCATGGAGAAACCAAGGTTTGGAATGAACGGGAACGGGTGCGCAGGGTCGATACACAGCGGTGTCAGAACCGCAAAGATTCTTTCCTCGAACTCTGTCTCAAGCCAGAGGCGATCCTCATCAGCCAGTGCGGCAGGGCGCACAATGTAGATATCTTCCTTGGCAAGATACTGCTGCAGAACAGCAAGCGACGCCTGCTGCTCCATCTGCAGGTTGTCGATTTCTTTCAGGATGTCTTCGAGCTGTTCAGCTGGTGTCTTTCCATCCGGCGTCCTGACAGTGATCGACTGGCGCACCTGTGCCTCAAGGCCGGCGACGCGCACCATGAAAAATTCATCGAGATTGGCGGCGGAAATCGAGAGAAAACGCAAACGCTCCAGCAGCGGATGCGCGACGTTCAGCGTCTCCTCGAGAACGCGGCGGTTGAACTGCAACCAGGAAAATTCGCGGTTGATAAACCGCTCAGGGCTGTCCCACAAAGGGCTACGCTGAGGAGCTTCTGTAATGCCCTGTTCGTGACTGTCCTGTACTGCCGAATCCATCAACAACTCCACCCGTAAAACATTGTTCTGCCATTATAACAGTTTGACGACGGAACTGTGACAGTCAATCATCATCCATGTCATTGCCTGGTTCGTTCAAAACCTCTGCGGCCAGGGCTCGAGTGATGCGGATACCACGGGCAAGCGCCAGCCTGTCCAGCTTCTCCACCACCGTCTGCGCCGCATCCAGTGAACGCTCCATTCGCGCCACGATATAGCTGATGATTTTGTCATCCATGTAAAGCTGACGATCAGCAAAAAGCTTCATCAAAACCTGTGCGAGAAGGTCCTCGTCCGGCTCACCGATTTCCACCACGGTCGCCGCCTTGAGGCGCGAGCGCAGATCTGGCAGCGTGACCGGCCAGGCAGATGGCCAAAGCCGGGTGGTGATCAACAGTGATGTACCGTTTTCCCGGACACTGTTGATGACATGGAACAGTTCCGTGTCATCAAAACCGTTGCGATCAGCATCTTCAAATATTACCGGACCGGTTTCGGCCTTGCGGGCGGCTTGGCTACCTGCAATGGGATGAATGTCGGTGGCACCGCTCTTTTCCCGCCAGATATTGGCAAGGTGCGATTTTCCAGAACCGATAGGGCCGGCCAAAATCACCACCGGCGACGGCCAGTTCGGCCATGCATCGACAATTGATACGGCAGCATTCAAGGGCGCAGACACCAGCAAGTCATCGCGGCTGGACGCCGTGACATGAGAAAAGACGAGTGGAAGCTGCTCGGCTTTTGGCCGGGCCCGGTCAGGATTTTGTGGGTCGTTCATTTCTGGCTCTGTGTGATCGTCTTGACGGCTGCTTCATCCTTTTGCCCCTCCCAAGGCAAAGCTTGCGCACGTCCGTGGTATAAATCGCTTTCAAGATATCGCGACAGGGCAAACCGCACGAGTACGCCCACCGCCGCTGCCGCCGGCACCGCAATCAGCAGACCGACGAAACCAAACATCGCACCGAAAGCAAAAAGTGCGAACATCAACCATACCGGATGAAGGCCCACGCTGCCACCCACCAGTTTAGGCTGGAGAACATTGCCTTCCATGAACTGGCCAGTGAAATACACGCCCAGAACAATGGCAATCGACACGTAATCCGCACCGAACTGTACGAGGGCCACGCCGCCGGCAATCAGCAGGCACAGCGTCGCACCAACATAAGGAATGAAGCTGAGCATGCCCGTTGCAAAACCGATCAGCAGGCCGAAATTCAGGCCGGCCAGAGAAAGGCCTACGGCATAATAGATGGCCAGGATCAGGCACATGGAGCCCTGCCCGCGTACGAAACCGGCAATGGTGGTGTCCATGTCGCTGGCGATCTGGCGTACGGTCTGCACATGATCGCGTGGTATCCAGCTGTCGACCTTCTTGATCATGCGATCCCAGTCCAGCAGCAGATAGAAGGCAACAACAGGTGTCACCACCAGCAGCGACACGACATCCAACAGAGATTTGCCGGAGTTCCAGATCTGCGTCAGCAGCGTGCCAATAAAACCGGCGCCCTCTGCCAGCAGCTTGGAGAAGTTTTCACGGATGGATTCGACCTGTGCGGCCACCCAGTCCGGCAGGATTGTCGAACCGGTGCCAGCAACAAGCTGCTGCAGAGACGAGATATAGCCGGGAATACGGGTGATGAAATCAGAAGCCTGCGCCACGACCACCGGAATGATGATGATTAGCGACAGGGCAAACAACAGCACAAAGGTAATCAGAATGACCACTGTCGCCATCATGCGGCTCAAACCGCGACGCTCCAGCCAGTCGGCAACCGGATCAAGAAAATAGGCCAGCGCCATGCCTGCAACGAATGGCAGAAGGATGGAACTGAACACCGTCAAAAAGATCACAAAGATCGCAAGCGCGCCGATCCAGAAAAACACCTGGCGTCGCAAATTTGTGCCACTGATATGAGGTTGCATCGTCGGTTCCTTGTGGCGCAATCGCCTTTGCATTTCATCAGGAGATAGGATGCACCTACCGGAACGGTCAAGACTTGATCGGGTTTAAGGCCACAGCGAACAGGCAGAAGTGAGGAAAACGTGGTCAAACCCGTGAAAAAGCGGGACAGAGGCCCTGGTTACTCTTGCATAACACCCTCGCTCATGCGAAGGGCACGCCAAAAGGCGATAGCGGAGACAACAGCCATGAGCCAGTCCGGCAAGAACGGTCTTACCTACAGCGATGCAGGCGTGGATATCGACGCCGGAAACCTGATGGTCGAGAAAATCAAGCCTGCTGTTCGCTCGACGCGCCGCCCCGGCGCTGATGGTGAAATTGGCGGCTTCGGCGGTCTCTTCGATCTCAAGGCCGCAGGCTTCAAGGATCCGGTTCTGGTTGCGGCCAATGACGGCGTCGGCACCAAGCTGAAGATTGCTATCGACGCAGATTATCATGACACGGTTGGTATCGACTTGGTTGCCATGTGCGTCAACGATCTGGTCGTACAGGGCGCCGAGCCACTGTTCTTCCTCGACTACTTCGCAACAGGCAAGCTGGACCCGGATCAGGGCGCTGCCATCGTATCCGGCATTGCGGCCGGTTGCCGCGAATCCGGCTGTGCGCTGATCGGTGGTGAAACCGCTGAAATGCCTGGCATGTATTCCGATGGTGATTACGATCTGGCCGGTTTTGCAGTTGGTGCAGCCGAGCGTGGCCAGCTGCTGCCAGCCGGCGACATTGCCGAAGGCGACGTTATTCTGGGCCTCTCCTCCTCTGGCGTTCACTCCAATGGTTTTTCGCTGGTGCGCAAGATCGTGTCGCTGTCTGGTCTTGAGTGGAGTGCACCTGCACCATTCGCAGAAGACAAGAAGCTGGGTGAAGCCCTGCTGACCCCAACCCGCATCTATGTGAAGCCACTTCTCAAGGCGATCCGCGAAACCGGCGCATTGAAGGCACTGGCACACATCACCGGCGGTGGCTTTCCGGAGAACATTCCGCGCGTTCTGCCAAAGCACCTCGCCGCAGAAATCGATCTCGGTTCGATCAAGGTACCCCAGGTCTTCTCATGGCTTGCCAAGACCGGCGGCGTTGCCGCCAATGAAATGCTGCGCACCTTCAACTGCGGCGTCGGCATGATTGTTGTCGTCTCGGCTGAAAACGCCCAGAAGGTGACCGACGCGCTGACCGCAGAAGGCGAAACCGTATTCCCGCTTGGCCGTATGATTGCCCGTAACGAGGGTGATCATGGCACGGTTTACAAGGGTACGCTTGGTCTATGATTAACCAGTCCTCGCCTGCCCGCAAAAAACGGGTTGTGGTTTTTATTTCCGGCGGCGGTTCCAATATGCTGGCGCTGGTTAAGGCATGCGAGGATCCATCTTTTCCAGCGGAGATTGCATGCGTCATCTCCGACAAGGCGTCGGCTGGCGGTCTGGAAAAAGCCGGGGCACTTGGCATTGCCACCCTTGCCTTCGAGCGCAAATCCTTTGCCAGCAAGGCAGAGCATGAGAGCGCCATTTTGGCGGCACTTGCTGACATCAATCCTGATATCATCTGCCTTGCCGGCTACATGCGCCTGATTTCGGGTGACTTTATCGCGCCCTATGAAGGCCGCATCATCAATATCCATCCATCGCTGCTGCCGCTTTTCCCCGGCCTGCACACCCATGATCGTGCAATCGCATCCGGTGCAAAGATTACCGGCTGCACTGTGCATTTTGTGACCGAGGGTATGGATGAAGGTCCGGTGATCGGCCAGGCTGCGGTTCCCGTTCTGGCGGATGATACCGCCGAAAGCCTTGCAACCCGAGTGCTGACTGTTGAACACCAGCTTTATCCGCTTGCGCTGAAGCGTCTCGCCGAAGGCAAGGTGCGCATGGAAGGCGGCAAGGCAATCTGCGAAAGCGGCGCCACAGACGCCACCTCCTTTATCATTTCCGCTTGAAGCCGCGAGCCGCCGAGGTTTAGGCTATTCGCCTTTACAGCGTCTGCCGGTTCAGCATTGCCCATTGCAGCAGGATGATTGTCTTTGCGTCGGTGATTTCGCCCGTGGAAATCATCGCAAAGGCATCGTCGAGCGACAGGGCGATGACTTCCAAGTCTTCGCCTTCGCTGTCGAGCCCACCGCCCTCACCTGCCTTGATATCCAGATCGATCCTGCCGAAAAACAGGCTGACCTTTTCCGTCAGCGTGCCGGGGCTGGCATACATGTCGAACAGATATTTGACGCTCTCGACCGCATAACCGCTTTCTTCCATTGCCTCGCGGCGAATGGCATCTTCGGCATTGTCGTCATCCAGCAGGCCTGCTGGCACTTCCAGCAAGAAGGCGGGTTCACCATTCATGAACACCGCCGGACGGAATTGGCGCACAAACACAACCATGTTGCGTGCCGGATCATACAGAAGAATGGCGGCAGCACTGCCGTGATCATGCACTTCTCGGTCAATGCGGATGACGCGGCCATCAGGCATTTTCTGGTCAAACACCAGTGTTTGCATATGCACGAAGCGTTTCCAGACGGTTTGTTTTTCAACCAGCGTAATCCGGCCATCATCATTGGCTGCCAGAGAGCCGCTATTCACCCGATTATCCACACTCATCTCCATTTCTAATTCCGCTCGTCACGTCACGACACAAGACAATCAGCATGTATCGTCGCGCCACGAGGTACGACGCCTAATACCGTTTTTACCATCTTCATGGCGTCCGCAAGACAAGCTAAGCCTTACGCCTTGCGAAGCCAGACCTTGTTGTCGTGGAATGCAGCACCGCCATAGGGGGCTGGCGAATCCGCGCCTGTCAGAACATTGATGCCCTCGCCGTCGAGATGTGCCTTGTTTGGCCACAGCCCTTCAGCGATCAGCACGCCCACGCGCGCACCGGCGACGATCTTGGCGTGAAGCCTGACTTCGCCGCGTGTATTGCCAATGCGCACCACATCGCCATCAGCAACAGCAAAGGTCTCGGCATCCTCTGGACAGATCATCACTTCCGGACGACCTTCCTTTTGCAGCGATGTCTTGGTTTCGCTGAAGGTCGAGTTGAGGAAGTTACGCGCTGGCGACGTGGCAAGCCGGAACGGGTGTTCGGCATCGGCCGTCTCGATCACATCGACCTGATCGGGAAACAGTGGCAACTGGTCCACAGGCCCCATCAGGCCAACATTCTCTGGTGGCTTGTCCGGTGACGGACCGTTGCGCCAATCAGGGCTGAAACGGAATTTTCCATCCGCATGACCAAAGCCCTGCAGATAATGGGCGACCTCAAAGGGTGGCTGGGCATCAATCCACTTGTCTTCCAACAGAGCGTCAAAACCCGGCCAGCCACTGGCCGACAGGATGCGGTCAACATGTTCACGTGCCGTCAGGCCAAAACCCGGCATATGGCTGACACCGAGGCGCTTGGCCAGTTCCTCGATAACAAACAGGTTGGCGCGCACCGTTTCAGGCGGCTCCACCAGCTTGGGACCAAGGGTGATGTGGTTCTGTCCCCCAGCGCGGTAGATATCGTCATGTTCCAGGAACATGGTGGCGGGCAGCACGATATCGGCGACCTCTGCCGTTTCCGTCATGAACTGCTCATGCACGGCAACAAACAGGTCGTTCCGCATGAAGCCCTGCTTCACAAGCCGCTGTTCCGGCGTGACATTAATCGGATTGGTGTTCTGGATCAGCATTGCCGTCACAGGCCCACCATTGCGAAGCGCTGCGGCATCACCGGTCAGCACACGGCCAATCTGCGACTGGTCAAGCTGGCGAATATCCGCATCAGCATAGGCAGTGCCCATCAATTCGGATTTGTCGAGGCGGAAGATTTCGCCATTGTTGTGAAATGCACCACCGCCTTCATATTGCCAGGAGCCGAGCACAGTTGCGATGGACAGCGCCGCGTGCATTGCAACTGCGCCATTGCGCTGGCGGGAAAAACCGTAACCGAGACGGAAGAAGCTCTTTTTGGTCGTGCCGACCAGCCGCGCAAAGGCCTCGATCTCCTCGACCGACAGGCCAGTGATCTGCGAGGCCCATTGTGGTGTTTTGCTTTGCAAGTGGGCTTCGAGCCCGGCGGGATCATCGGCAAATTTGGCCATATAGGCACGGTCGGCATACCCGTCGCGAAATGCGATATGCATGACAGCACAGGCGAGCGCCGCATCAGTGCCGGGTTTCAGCACCAGCCCCAGATCGGCCTGTTTCATGGTCGGGTTGTCGTAGATATCGACGACGACAATCTTGGCACCACGTTCCTTGCGTGCCTTGACCGCATGGGTCATGACATTGATCTGTGTCGCGACTGCATTGGTGCCCCAGATCACCACGACATCGGCCTTGGCCATCTCGCGTGGGTCCGGCCCACGCAATGCGCCGGTGCCCATCACATAACCGGTCCAGGCGGTATTGGTGCAGATTGTGCCGAAAAATCCGGAATACCGTTTGGCATGGCGCAGTCGCTCAATACTGTCTCGCTGCACCTGCCCCATGGTGCCGGCATAAAAATACGGCCAGACGGCTTCCGAACCATGTACGGCTTCTGCCTTTACAAAAGCATTGGCAATTTCATCCAGTGCGTCATCCCAGCTGATTTCCTGCCAGTCACCAGCCCCTTTCGCACCCTTGCGGCGCTTGGGGGTCAACAGTCGGTCGGGATGATAAATCCGTTCGGAATAGCGGGCCACTTTTGCGCAGATGACACCTGCGGTATAGGTATTGCTATTGGCTCCGCGCACACGGCCAATACGCCCTTCAGAGGTGATATCCACCTCAAGAGCGCAAGCGGAGGGACAGTCATGCGGACAAACAGTGTGTCCGGTGGTGGATTTGGGTGAAATCTGGGTCGCAACGTTCATCAGTTTTCTATATTGCAAGTGTGAGGCGGCCAAAAGTGCCAACTGACCATCATCAAGATTATTCATAAAAGGCATCGGCACGCATGAATTACCGCCATATCTATCACGCAGGCAATTTTGCGGATGTTCTCAAACACGCGGTTCTGGCGCGGCTGGTTCGTTACCAGCAGAACAAGGACAAGGCTTTCCGGGTTCTGGATACCCATGCCGGTATCGGGCTTTATGACCTGTCCTCCGAAGAGGCGCAGAAGACAGGCGAATGGCAGACCGGCATTGGCAAGCTCATGCAGGCGGAGCTTGCCGCCCCTGTCGCCGATCTCTTGGAACCTTACCTCTCCGCCGTACGGGAACTGAACCCCGATGGTGGCGTCAAGCTTTATCCCGGCTCACCCAAGCTGACCCGCCTGTTGTTGCGCCCTCAGGACCGGTTGTCCGCCATGGAACTGCATCCGGACGACGCTCGAGCATTATCGCGCCAGTTCGAAGGGGATTTTCAGGTTCGTGTTACCGAACTGGACGGCTGGCTGGCGTTGGGCGCCCACCTGCCGCCTAAGGAAAAACGCGGCCTGATTCTCGTAGATCCACCCTTTGAGATCGCCGGCGAATATGAGCGTCTGGTCGATGGACTTGCCAAGGCTTACCGACGTTTTGCAACAGGCACCTATTGCCTGTGGTATCCCATCAAAAAAGGCGCACCGATCAAGGGCTTTCACGAGCAATTGCAAGCGCTCGAAATCCCCAAGATGCTGTGTGCCGAACTTTCGGTGCGCAGCGACCGCGAAGAGGGATTGAGCGGTTCCGGCCTGATCATCGTCAACCCACCCTTCACGCTGAAGGATGAGTTGCACACGCTCTTGCCAGTACTGAAAACCATCATGGCGCAGGATCGTTATGCGTCCCAGCGGGCCTTCTGGTTGCGCGGCGAGGCCTGAAACCTCGCCGGCCGCGTGGTGTCAGCCACTCGTAGACGGTTCGTCCGGCTCGGACAATTTTGCCCGTTCAAACAGCAGAATGACGATCAGCCCCATGACCAAGGGGATGATCAGGTAAAACAGGCGGAACACCAGAAGAGCCGCAATGACATCTGCCGGGTTCATATCCGGCAGGCCGGTGACGAACAACAGTTCGAGCACGCCAAGGCCACCCGGGGCATGGGAAATCAAGGCCGCAGAAAAAGACACCAGGAAGATGCCGAGAATAACCATGTAGCCGGGGTTACCGGCTTCCGGCAGCGCAAAATAGATAATGCCAGCCGCACCGATCAACTCCAGCGGACCGATGATAAGCTGTTGTGCGACCAAGGGCGGGGCCGGATAGGGAAACACACGGCTTCCAATTTTCAGAGGGCGTGGTCTCAGCAGACTTCCGGCGACATAGATGCCGCAAAGCACCAGCAATATGCAGCCAGTTGTCCTTGAAGCACCAACCGGCAGCAGGTCACCGAAGCGTTCGGTGATGTCTGGTTCATAAACCAGCACCAGACCGGTCAGGAACATTGTGCCGAAGAAAAAGGTAAAGGAGCACATGGCCACCAGAATACCCACTTCCGTGCCACTGAGACCTTTCGACGTATAAGCGCGGTAACGCACCACAGCGCCTGAGAACACCGACGCACCGACATTGTGCGACAAGGCGTAAGTGGTGAACGAGGTCAGTGTAATAAAAAGAAGGTTCACCTTGCGGCCAAGATGCTGCAAGGCGATCCGGTCATATCCGGCAAGGGCCGCGTAGGCCAGAAGTGTTGAAAGTGCAGAAAGCGACCAGCCTTTCCACGAAATCGCTGTCAGGCTGTCCCAGACATCATCAAGCGATAATCCGCGTACTTCATGGTAAAGCAGCCATATCGAGAACCCTATCGTCGCGAGGCCGACGACCGGCCATAGATATTTCTTCACTTTCATACGCACATGCCCGCTTGTTCCTCCCGGCAGCGTCTCTGCCTTGTTCACACTCCATCCTATCCATCAGCGTGATCACTGATGAATAACGCGACGAGACGACAAAAGGCTGCACAGCCTTTTCATCTTTGCGCACGCCAACGAATTAAAAGATTCGTCCAACTTTAGTCGTTATCTGAATAAACTTTCAACCTTTACCATCGCGTTTATCGTATCAAACAATAGTTGAAATCCCTCCAGAAAATGCGCGATGGCCCCGTTTTTCTGGGGTGTAAAGCTGATATAAAGTTGAAACACATTTCAGTTATCCATTCAGGTAATTGCCCTATGCCTCATGCCTACGAACGTCCTTGCTGCCCATGAAACAATATGCAGGCATAATTGCGCTTGGCGTGATGGCTGTGGCCGCGGCAGTTTTGTTTCGTGAGGAAGCACCTGCTCCTCAGAAACCGGTAGTGCCTTCACCCCAAATTCAGTCTGGTAACAACACGCAGACAACCGGCACCGCACCAGTTGGTACGCCGACAAGTACCCTGCCAAAGTCCACAAGTTTTGATTTTTACGTGCTGTCCCTGTCATGGTCGCCCAGTTACTGCGCGAGTTCCGAAGGCGCGGGCAACCGTCAGCAATGCGGCACCAACCGCCGTTATGGTTTTGTGGTGCATGGCCTGTGGCCACAAAATGAAAATGGCTACCCGCAGTTTTGTTCAAGCAGCGAGCCAGAACGCGTTCCCGATGCGCTGGGCAGATCGATGTTCGACATCATGCCGTCAATGGGGCTGATCGGTCACCAGTGGCGTAAACACGGTTCCTGCTCCGGGCTTTCGCAAAAGGACTATTTTGCTGCCACACGGGCTGCCTTCGACGCGGTAAAGTTGCCGCAGACGATTTCACAAGGCCAGAACAATCAAACAATCTCTGCCGACGGGCTGGAGAAGGCGTTCATTGCCGCCAATCCGCGCATGAGCCAACAGGGTATCTCAATCAGCTGCGACGGCGGACGTTTTGAAGAGGTCCGCATCTGCCTCACCCAGGATTTGCAGTTCCGCACCTGTCAGCAAGTCGACAGGCAGGGCTGCCAAACAAAACAAATGACCATTCCCCCCATCCGATAGGAAACATCCATGGAACTGCTTTATTCCCCTGCCTCTCCCTATTCCGCCAAGGTGCGTATGGCTGCCCGCTATCTTAATCTCGGCATCAAGGACGTCAGCGTCGATACCAATGCCGAACCGGCGACGCTGATCGACAATAATCCGCTTGGCAAGATTCCGACCTTGCTGTTGGATGACGGTAATTCGGTTTATGACAGCGTCGCCATCATGCATTATCTCGACCGGCTTTCGCTTGGAAAACTCTATCCAAAAAAACATCAAAAACGCGCCGATGCGGAAATCCTCGAAGCGCTGTGTGACGGCGTAATGGATTGTCTGCTCGCCATTGTTTACGAGCGCCGTTTCCGTCCGGAAGAAAAAATCCACCAGCCATGGATCGACAAGCAGTGGAGCAAGGTTGCGCGTGCACTGGACTACCTCAACGGTAACCTGCCCAAAACAGGTAAAAAACTGAATGGCGGCCATTTCGCGCTTGCCGCGATGATCGGTTATCTCGACCTGCGTTTTGCTGGCGAATGGGCGACCGGCCGCGAAGACCTGGCCGCCTGGCCAGAAAAATTCGGCAAGCGCTTCAAGGAATATGCCGAGATGAAGACACCGGCGTAATCGGACTCTTCAACCACCGACATACAAGAAGAGCAGAGAGGCCCGCCTCTCTGCTCTTTTTATTGCACGCCTTACATCAAAAAAGCGCATAAAAAAACCGGGGCTGTTGGCCCCGGTTTTCTTTTAATCGCGTTTCCGCAGATTAGAACTTCACGCCGATACCGACCTTAACGCTGTGGTCGTCGTAACCACGGGAGAAGGAACCAGAGTCAAGTGTGTAGTCCTTCTTAGCGTAGTCAGAGTAACGGTACTCAAGACGAGCTGTGATGTTGTCGGTTACGAGAGCTTCAACACCTGCACCAACAGTGTAGCCGAGTGCTGTCGCGCTGTCGCTGGACGTTGCGTCACGCAGCTTGTTCTCGGAGATTGCGAGACCACCCGTACCGTAGATCAGGAATGGGTTCATGTCGTAACCAACGCGAGCACGCAGCGAGCCGTTTACGCCCTGCTTGCCGGAAAGACCGGTGCCAACTGCACCAGCAGAACCGCTTTCATCGCCGAGGCCGATGTCTGCTTCTGCACCGTAGACGATCTGGCCATTCTGCCAGTTGTAACCGCCGTACAGACCGCCGCCGAAGCCCTTGGCATCGCGACCGTCGTTGCTGCTGCTAAAGCGGCCCCAATCATAGTTTACGGTACCACCAACGTAAGCGCCGGACCAATCGGAAACCGGTGCTGGCTGCTCATAAGCAACTGGTGCCTGTGGAACTTCGTTGACCGCGTCAGCCGCCTTGGCTGCCGAGAAAGCTCCTGCTGCCATCGTGGAAGCCATAAGAGTTGCAACAAAAATACGCATGTCATTCTCCTTTTCACCACCGCATTGTGCGCTAAACCAAAGTCTCAACGCGGTTAAAAACAGTTAGGTTCCCTGCCCTTCTGGAAATTGAAAATGATGGGTGAATGAGGAGATCAAAAAGCCAAACTGTGAATTCTTTGTGGCGCGGCAGTGACTGAAGTTTGACGTTGCTAAAATACAACGAAATTTTGTTAAGGATAACACTTCATTAAATTCAGAGCAGTCGATTTTTACATGTATTTATTTAAAATAAACGCCAAATATACTTAAAACCCTATTCCTGTATAACCCGAAACGACGCTGTACAGGGCTTCGAAATTTGATTTATATCGTCTTCCTATATACTTAGATGCAGATATAAAGCCGGTTTCGATGGAAAAAATACCCAAAACAGTCTTGATCACCGGTGCTTCCAGACGACTTGGGCGGGCAATTGCCGAGGATATGGCTGCTCACGGCTTCGCTATTGCTGTCCATGCACGCTCTTCCATACTCGAAGCAGAAGAGTTCGCTAATACAATAAGGCGCAACGGTGGCAAAGCGCAGGCTTTTGCGGCAGACCTCGCCGATATCGCCTCGACATCCGATTTGATGGAAAAGGCCAGTAATGCGTTTGGTCCTATCGGAATTCTCATCAATAACGCCTCGATTTTCCGAAGCGACTCGGCTGATACATTCGATTCGGCGACATTTGACGCACATTTTGCCGTTCATGTCCGTGCGCCGTCCATTCTGGCAGCCGGATTGATGCACCAGTTGCCGCAGGACATGAACGGGCTGATCGTCAACATTATAGACCAGCGCGTCTGGGCACCCAATCCACGCTTTTATTCTTATACCTTGTCTAAATCCGCACTTTGGACGGCAACGCAGACCATGGCGCAGGCCTTTGCACCTCGCGTGCGGGTGAATGCCATTGGCCCCGGTCCGTCATTTAGAAGTGAAAGACAGCGACCACAGGACTTTCAGGCGCAGATCGACGGCCTTATATTAAAGAGAGGACCGCAGCCGGATGAATTCGGCCGCACGGTTCGTTTTCTTTTTGACACACCGTCTATCACCGGGCAGATGATCGCCCTTGATGGCGGGCAACACCTCGCTTGGGAAACCCCTGACGTGGCGGAGATACCTGAATGAACGGACAGAAGCTGCCCGAGGGCGGCATTCTCTTCGATGAAACCGACGATGATGAAGATGACGCCATTGCTTCGTCCCCTGAGAACGAAGTCGCAAGCGTTGGCGCATCCATTGACTGGTCTGCCGGATGGAAAAATGAAACTGGCCTGAAGGGCATGGACCTGATTGCCGAGTTTGTGAAACACCTGCCGAACCGGCCGGGCGTTTATCGCATGTTCAACGACGCAGGCGACGTGCTCTACGTCGGCAAGGCACGTTCGCTGAAAAAGCGTGTCGGCAATTACGCCCAGGGCCGCTTCCACTCCAACCGAATTGGCCAAATGGTGCGGCTGACGGTGAATATGGAGTTTGTCACCACCCGCACGGAAACCGAGGCTCTGCTGCTGGAAGCAAACCTCATCAAACGTCTGCGCCCCCGGTTCAACGTGCTGCTGCGTGACGACAAGTCGTTTCCCTACATTCTTATTACGGCTGACAATCGCGCCCCTGCGATCTTCAAACATCGTGGCGCGCGCGCCCGTAAGGGCGATTATTTCGGGCCTTTTGCGTCGGCCGGTGCGGTCGGACGCACCATCAACTCGTTGCAACGGGCGTTTCTTATCCGCACCTGCACGGACAGTGTGTTTGAAACGCGCACCCGCCCCTGTCTGCTTTACCAAATCAAACGATGTTCCGGCCCCTGCACGCATGAAGTCAGCGATGCGGGGTATGCAGAACTTGTTCAGGAAGCCAAAGACTTCCTTTCGGGCAAAAGCCAAAGCGTAAAGACCGCGATTGCCCGGCAGATGAACGAGGCGGCGGAAGATCTGGATTTCGAGCGCGCTGCCGTCTACCGCGACAGGCTAGCAGCCCTAAGCCATGTGCAGAGCCATCAGGGCATCAATCCCGCTGGAATTGATGAAGCTGACGTGTTTGCCATTCATCACGAAGGTGGCATTTCCTGTATCCAGGTATTCTTCTTCCGCACCGGACAGAACTGGGGTAACCGCGCCTATTTTCCGAAAGCCGATCCTTCTTTGCCGCCTTCGGAAGTCCTCAACGCGTTTCTGGCGCAGTTTTACGACGACAAACCGGTGCCAAAGCAAATTCTGCTTTCCGAGACAGTAGAAGAACAGGAACTGCTGGCGGCAGCACTTGGCGAAAAGGCCAACCACAAGGTCACGATCTCGGTGCCGCAACGCAGTGAGAAAAAGGATATCGTTGACCACGTATTGGGCAATGCGCGCGAAGCGCATGGACGCAAGCTGGCGGAAACGTCCTCTCAGGAACGCTTGCTGAAAGGTTTTGCAGACACCTTCAACCTGTCTTATGTGCCACGCCGTATCGAAATCTACGATAACTCCCATATCATGGGCACCAATGCTGTTGGCGGCATGGTGGTGGCGGGACCGGAAGGTTTCGTGAAGAACCAGTATCGCAAGTTCAACATCAAATCGACGGACATCACGCCCGGCGATGACTTTGGCATGATGCGCGAGGTGATGACCCGCCGGTTTTCACGCCTGTTGAAAGAGGAAGGCAAACCCGATCGCAACCAGGTTACGTCAACCGAGGATGCCGCTGACATGCCTTTCCCCGCATGGCCGGACGTTATCCTGATCGATGGTGGCCAAGGCCAGATGTCCGCGGTTCGTGGTATTCTGGATGAACTTGATATTCGCGATTGCGTCACAGCCATCGGTGTTGCCAAGGGTGTCGACCGTGATGCCGGCCGAGAGCGTTTCTTCGCCGACGGTCGCAGCGACTTTTCCCTGCCACCACGCGATCCGGTTCTCTATTTCATCCAGCGCATGCGCGATGAAGCGCACCGTTTTGCCATCGGCTCCCACCGGGCACGCCGCAAGAAAGAAATGATCAAGAATCCGCTGGATGAAATCAGTGGTATTGGGCCCGGCCGCAAACGCGCGCTTTTGCAGCATTTCGGTACGGCAAAAGCCGTTTCACGGGCTGGTCTCAACGACCTGATGAATGTAACCGGCATTTCCGAGGCGGTTGCCCGGCAGGTTTATAATCATTTTCACGAAAATGGCGCAGAATGACGATCTCCTCGTCATCTGCTTGCTAAAAAAAACACAAACAGATGTTGACGCTGACAGCGTGCGGCTTCATCTAAAGCTGAAATTCCGTAAGGCAGGTTCTCAATGGCTTCTCGCGCGTACAATATTCCGAATCTTCTTACCTATGCCCGTATTCTGGCCGTACCGGTCATTGTGCTGTGCTTCTTTGTGGAAGGACAGCTGGCAAGCTCGGATTTTGCGCGCTGGACAGCGCTGTGGATTTTTATCGTCGCCTCTATCACCGACTTTCTCGATGGCTATCTGGCACGTATCTGGAACCAGACATCCAACATCGGCCGCATGCTGGACCCGATTGCCGACAAGCTGCTGATTGCCTCTGTTCTTTTGCTGATGGCAGCAGATGGCACGATTGCCGGTTGGTCGGTATGGGCCGCCATTACTATTCTGTGCCGTGAAATCCTTGTTTCCGGCCTGCGCGAATATCTCGCTGCATTGAAGGTGTCCGTTCCGGTCACGCAGATCGCCAAGTGGAAGACCACCATCCAGATGGTGGCCATTGCCTTCCTGCTGGCCGGCCCTGCCGGCGACAAGGTTCTGCCTTACACCACCGAAACCGGTATCGGCCTGCTGTGGCTTGCCGCCGCGCTGACGATTTACACTGGCTATGACTACTTCAGGGCTGGCCTCAAGCACATCGTGGACGCCGAATAATGACACGTCTCGTTTATTTCGCCTGGGTTCGGGAGAAGATTGGCACGGCCGAAGAGGAGTTGGATATCCCCGCTTCGGTCAAAACAGCAGGTGATCTGCTGGCCTATCTGACGACGCTTGGCGAGAATTACGAGGCGGCGTTTGAATTTCCGCACGCCATTCGAGTTGCGGTCAATCAGGAACATATCGACCACGATGAAAGCATCGAGGGCGCACGCGAAATCGGCATTTTTCCACCGATGACCGGCGGCTGATTGGGATGGAAGGGCGCAACACCCCTTCCCTCAATTCTGTGCTTTTCACAGAATGAGGGTGTCCGTAGTTACACCCCGGCCAACTCACTAAGAGCTGTTACGAGTACACCATGACGATCAAGCCGACCATTTGTGTGCAGTCCGATGACTTCGATGCAGCCGCTGAAGCAAAAAAGCTGACCGACAATGACCGCAGCATTGGCGCAGTCGTTACTTTTACCGGTCTTTGCCGTGATGACGGCGGCACATTGTCTGCACTGGAGCTTGAGCATTATCCCGGCATGGCGGAAGCGGAACTGAACCGCATAGCCGCGCTTGCCATTGAACGTTTTGACCTTCTTGGTCTGACGGCCATCCACCGTTTTGGCAAAATCCCAACCGGCGACAACATCGTTCTGGTTATTGCCGCCTCGCGTCATCGGCAGTCAGCCTTTGATGGCGCAAACTTCGTGATGGACTATCTGAAAACATCCGCGCCGTTCTGGAAAAAGGAACATGGCAAGGATGGCAGCGCTGGTGAATGGATCAATGCCAAAAACGCCGATGAAACGGCCAAGGACAAGTGGCGCTAAGCACCACCATCCCTATGGTCTTTGAGTTTCGCTTCTGCGGATCACCAACCAGACCACAAGCCCCAGCAGCACGGCTGCGTCGCGCCACATGACCGGACCATAGCCGCCCCACAGCGTCTCTGCCACTCCGATGCTTGCCGCGCCATAGGCAGAGGAAAGCGGACTGGAATAACCGCCAGCCGCCGAGATCAGCACGATCTTCAACCCGAATGTCAGCCCAGCGCCAAAGTCCATATTGCCATAATAGCTGGTCGCAAAAATCGCGGCGATGGCGGCAAGGCAGGCGGCCAGACAATAGGACAGCAACAGGATACGGCCGGAATTGACACCACATAGCTCGGCTGCAAAGGCATCATTCGCCACAGCTTTCCATTGCCGCCCAAAAGTCGACACGCGCAGGTAATAATTGATCAGTGCAATCAGGCACACGAAAACCGCCGTGTTGAAAAGCTGCACGGCCGTCACCGTCAGGGAAAAGCCCTGATAGGAGAACAGCACAATCGGTCCCTGAAACAGAGGCGGCAACCATAAGACCCGCGTATTTGCTGCAAGCCGCGCGCCCTCCATCAGGGCAATCAGCACGCCAAGACCTGCCACCATGACCGCATTGGGTGAGGCCATCACCAAGGGGCGAATGATCGTGCGTCCGGCGACCACGCCCGTCCACAGCCCAGCCAACAGCGCGAAGGCTGCGCCAAAAGCCAAGGTGGCTGGCAGAATAAGCCATAGCTGGTTCCAGCCGAAATCCGCAAACAACAGATAGGTCTGGCCGGCAAAAGCGAAGATTGCGCCATAGGTCACATCGGCACGCCGGGTCAGGGAAAAAACGATCGTGTAACCAAAGGCCAGCACGGCATAAAGCGCTGCAATGGGGATGGCATTCAAAAGCTGCTGCACGAAATACGCCATCACGCCGCCCTCAACCGTTGTATTATTATAACTGGTAAAAGTCATTTTAATAGTTATAATTTGGCATGGATTTTTCGTGGACACCACACCGATTTTCTGGCGGCGCGCTTGCCCTTGATGTGGCAAACAGTGTGATTTTGCGATTTTCTCCCGAAAAATCTCTCGACCGGTTTGCCGTCCCCGCGCAGATCGACAGTTTTTCGGCCGCCGCAAGTGCGCTGAGCGGTGACCAAAAACACGGTGCTGCGTTGGTGCCGACAGAGGCACGCAATCGTCCCATTCTGCTTTCGCTGCGTGAGGCAACTGACAGCTACTTTCGAATGGCGGTCTCGGGAATTGATGACCGCCTGTTATTGGCGCGGTTGCTGGAGACGGCTGCGGCAGCGCTTCGTCATGCGCCGCACGATCAATCGCTGGAAGCCGCAACCGCCAGATCAGCGCTGCAGCTGATTGCCGGCACCGAGCGGCAACGCATCAGGATTTGTGGCAATTGCGGCTGGCTGTTCATTGACCGTAGCAAGAACCGCAGCCGCGTCTGGTGTGACATGGCCGTGTGCGGCAACAGGCAAAAAGCTGCCCGCCACTATCATCGCACAAAGGAGGAAACGGCATGAAGAGGTTCAGCCTTGCATTGCTCCTTCTGGCTGCGGTGTCGATGGCCAGTTGCCAGCGCGAAGACCATGGCGACATCGCCAAACTGTCCGGCCGCATGTTTGTGTTCAATTACCGGGTGGCAAGCGCCAATTATCTGGTCACGCTGCAACCGTTGGCACCGATCACGGCTGGCAGCACGGCAGAGGCGGAGTTTGAAAATCCACGCGGCGGTGCTCCTCTCTCGACCGTCGAGAAGCTGTTTCCCAAAACGGAAAAAATTGTGTTGCAAAGCCCGCCAATTGAATGCGTCAAAAAAGGTCGGCCTTACAAGGTGACGATCCGGCTGAAAGATGCCGATGGGTTGTTACGGCAAACAATCGAAACCAGCATAAGCTCGAACACCGATCAGTCACTGCTGCCGGCCAAGCCGCTGGTCGTCGGGCCGCTTTATACACCGAACCCGGATGTGTTTCGGAGCGATGGCACGACGGACATGAGCCCTGTTCAGGGTTGCCCGACATAAAGCCAACACCTCCAAAACCCTAAACACCAATAAAAAACGGAGCCTTTCGGCTCCGTTCTTCAATGTATTTCAGTTGTTTGAACCGTTTCCCTGAAAAGGTGATTCAGGTTGCTCACAAACTGATTCAGCCAACGATTTCTGTTTCTGCGAACCAGTAAGCGATTTCCTGAACAGCTGTTTCCGGAGCATCGGAACCGTGAACGGAGTTTTCGCCGATCGACAGAGCGAACTGCTTGCGGATGGTGCCTTCGTCAGCGTTTGCCGGGTTGGTAGCGCCCATGATTTCGCGGTTCTTGAGGATAGCGTTTTCGCCTTCCAGAACCTGAACGATGGTCGGACCAGAAGTCATGCCTTCAACCAGTTCACCGAAGAAAGGACGCTCTTTGTGAACAGCGTAGAAGCCTTCAGCTTCGCGCTTGCTCATCCAGACGCGCTTGGACGCGATGATGCGCAGGCCGTTGTCTTCAAATACCTTGGTGATGGCGCCAGTGAGGTTACGCTTGGTTGCGTCCGGCTTGATCATCGAAAATGTGCGTTCAATCGCCATGTGTCCGTTTCCTTGTCCTTTAAAGAAAGTGGGCGGTGTTTACCCGCCCAAAGGCCCGAAAACAAGGGGGATCGCCCAAGTTTCATGCGGGTGTCACACTCCGACCCCTCGCACCATAGAGATCAAGGCAACGCTCGAACCACTCTCGCACCGGGTCATCAGCGCCAAAAAGATCGACGCCGGAAACAATCCGTGCCCATTGCAAGGCACCAAACACGATGTAGTCGGCAAACAGCGGGCCGTCGCCACCGATAAAGGGCTGATAGCCCAAGGTGCGGCGCAACGGTTCCAGTTTCTGCGGGAAGGCCGCAATTTCTGCATCCCGCTCCGCACTGGCTTCTTCCAACGATTTGCCGAGAGCCCGTGTCCGGCTTTCGCGGAAATAGACCTGATCCTTCTGTTCCAGCATGTCATGGATATCCACAACCGCAATGCGAACAATTGCCGGGTGCAATGTGGTTTGCGACCAGCTCTCGATCATCCGTGCCATGGCCTTGCCGCCTTCGCCATTAAACAGCGAGGGCCGTTCCGGGTAGGCTTCATCGAGATAGAGAGCAATCTGGAAACTGTCATTCACCAGATAGTCGCCGTCACGCAGGATAGGAACGGTTTTTGAAAAGCCGCCCTCTACATCGGGAATGGCGCTGAAAGGCAGTGGTCTTTCTTCAAAATCCAGCCCTTTGTGCCCCAGTGAGAGAACTGTTTTCCAGCAATGTGGTGAAAAAGGCCGGGCCGTATCCTTGCCACAAAGGGAATAAAGCGTTCTCGACATTCAGTGTTCTCCTGGCTGCTATTCGCCCTATCAAATCTCATCTTCTGACCATGATCAAATCAGCAATTATCATAGCGCCTATCAATAATAACAATAACGAAGCATCGTTCCCTAAATACAGAATTCTGTAGTGAGGCCTTTATTCAATTTTAAGGAGAGTTTGTCATAAGACGATGGAATTGCTGCAATAACCATCAAAAATACAAGTAATCGCAAATATACGTAATTGCTTGGGCATCATTTCGTTCGACAAGGGGACCAAGACGGATATGGGCGCAGAACTGGCTAAAAAGGCGACAAAGAGTGTTGCCAGAAATAACCTCGTTGCTTCCAAGATCATCCAGTTCATGGCGAAGATGCATGTTGCCCCGATCCCTCGCAACTATGAACTGTTTTATGAAGTCTTGTCTGGCCACAACCCTGAAATGGGACGCGATATACTCGCGCTTGGCAATGCACCGCAGCAGCACGACCTAGACGAGATTGGCCTGAAATACAATTTGCCGGGGCATTGCGGCATTACCGCCGGCAAAGCTGCCTCCGAGATCAGCCGTACCATTGAACAGATTTCGCAGCGTCTGACTGTTGCGCTGCACCGCTCCACCTCGCTTCTCGCTTCCTCGGGCCTCGATGCAGACCATATCGGCACGCAGGAAGAGCTATTGCATTTCGCCGCCTCGCTTCATGAGGAACAATCCAGCCTGCTGCATTTCGTGACCAAAGGCCTGGAAACCATGCAGGAGTGTGAGGCCAGCATTGAAAAGGCTCGCCATATTTCCTTGCGCGACCACTTGACGATGCTGCCCAATCGCATCGCCTTTGCTGAAAAACTCTCCGCCCTGTTCATTGACAAGCAACCGCAGACCCACTTTGCCATGCTGCTGGTCAATATCGACAATTTCCGTCATGTGAATGAGCGTTATGGCGCAACAGCCGGCAACCGTGCCCTGCGACGTCTGGCAGCCCTGTTCCGCAAATCGATCAAGAAGCAGGATTTTGTCGCCCGCACAGCTGGCAACGAGTTCGCGTTCCTGTTTTCGGAAGTTCCACTCAACGCAGCCGAAAACATCGCGGAGCGTCTGCGTCGCACCGTTGAATCGCTGCGTTTTATCAACAAGACCGGACAAGACGACAAACTGACCGTGTCGATCGGTGTCGCTGTTGTCGATGGACTGACCTCAGCCGCCGAGTTTTATGGCAATGCCGAAATTTCGTTGCTGGCGGCGCGCAGCCGTGAAGGCAACTGTGTGGTTCCCTATTCGCGGGACGTCGCCAAACGTTCGCGCAACAGCTATCTGCTGCAAATCGGCGCCTGAATTCAAAAGCCCTCAAATTCCTGACGTAAACTGTGGCTTTCACGCTCTTGCCTTAAGCCAAGAGTTCAGCCAAAACGGCGCCATGATTACGATTAGCGACCTTTCAGCCCGCATTGCCGGACGCCTTCTTCTTGACCACGCCAGCGTGACACTGCCGTCCGGCACCAAAGCCGGTCTGGTGGGACGCAATGGTGCTGGAAAATCCACCCTGTTTCGGGTGATTACCGGCGATATGGGCGCTGAAAGCGGCGCCGTCACCATTCCTAAAAACGCACGTATTGGCCAGGTGGCCCAGGAAGCGCCTGGCACCGAGGACAGTCTGATCGAGATTGTTCTGGCGGCCGACAAGGAACGTGCTTCACTGCTGCTGGAATCTGAAACCGCAACGGATCCGCATCGCATTGCGGAAATCCAGATGCGGCTTGTCGATATCGACGCCCATTCGGCGGAGGCGCGCGCCTCCAGCATTCTGGCCGGTCTCGGCTTCAACCAAGAAGCACAGCTTCGCCCGGCATCGTCATTTTCCGGCGGCTGGCGCATGCGTGTGGCGCTAGCATCCGTGCTGTTTGCGCAACCGGACCTGTTGCTGCTCGACGAACCGACCAACTATCTCGACCTTGAAGGTACGCTGTGGCTGGAAGATTATATCCGTCGTTATCCCTACACGGTTATCATCATCAGCCACGACCGTGACCTGTTGAACAATGCGGTCAATGCCATTGTGCATCTGGACCAAAAAAAGCTGACCTTCTATCGCGGCGGTTACGACCAGTTTGAGCGCCAGAAGGCCGAAAACGACGAATTGCAGATGAAGGCCAAGGCAAAGAACGATGCCGCGCGCAAACACCTGCAAAGCTTCATCGACCGTTTCAAGGCCAAGGCCTCCAAGGCAAAACAGGCGCAGAGCCGCGTCAAGGCTCTGGAGCGCATGGGTACCGTCGCGTCTGTGATCGAAGATCACGTCCAGCCGATCACCTTCCCGGAACCGGAAAAGCAGCCCGCCTCGCCCATCGTTGCGATCAATGGCGGCGCAGTTGGTTATACGCCGGGCAACCCCATTCTCAAGGGATTGAACCTACGCATCGACAATGACGACCGTATTGCGCTTCTGGGTTCCAACGGTAACGGCAAATCGACATTTGCCAAGTTTATCTCTGGCAAGCTGGCTCCTGAAAGCGGTGACCTGCGACTGGCGCCGTCCCTCAAGATCGGCTTTTTCGCGCAACATCAGTTGGATGATCTGATCCCGGATGAAACGCCGGTGGAACATGTGCGCAAGCTGATGCCGCAGGCACCGGAAGCCAAGGTGCGCGCCCGCGTTGCCCAGATGGGTCTGGCCACGGAAAAGATGGCAACGGCTGCCAAGGATCTGTCCGGTGGTGAAAAAGCCCGCCTGCTGATGGGCCTGGCCGCGTTCCACGCGCCAAACCTGCTGATCCTCGACGAACCGACCAACCATCTGGATATCGACAGCCGCCGCGCCTTGATTGAGGCACTGAACGACTATGATGGTGCAGTCATCCTGATCTCGCACGATCGCCACCTGATCGAGGCAACCGTTGACCGGTTGTGGCTGGTAAACAACGGCACCGTGACGACCTTTGAAGGCGACATGGATGAATACCGTGACCTCATCGTTTCCTCGGGTAAAAAAAAAGAAGAAAAAGTTGAAGTCGCAGTAGATGCGGCTTCAAAGGCGGATCAGCGCAAGGCGAATGCTGAAAAACGTGCCACGCTGGCGCCACTGAAGAAAAAGATCAATGAAATCGAATCGCTGACAGCAAAACTTGAGAAGCTGATTCAGTCTCTCGATGCGGAACTCGCAGACCCTGCCCTTTACGAAAAGGCGCCAGCCAAAGCTGCGCAGAAGGTGAAGGAACGTGGCGAGGCCGCCGCCAAGCTTTCCGATGCGGAAGAGCAATGGCTGCTGCTTTCCAGCGAATATGAAGAGGCAATGGCCGGTTAAAATCTTACGCGACCGTTAAAAAGCGCGCAGTGAAGTAACCAGTCATTAACCATAATCGGAGAAAGTCGCAGGCACTTAAGCCTGCTCTTTTTTCGAGAATCTTCATGCTGTTACGCGCCATTTCCGCCGCCGCACTTGTTTCTGTCTGCCTGTCCGGTTGCGCCGGAAAACCCAATCTTAATGGCGCCTCGCTGAAGACCTCTTTTGCCGCGACCATGCCAGTCCATGGCCCTGTTCATGCCAATGACCCAGTTGCGATGTCGCCTGTTGCGTGGATGCGTCCCGGAAGCCCATTTGGCTTGGCCGGACGCGATATCGTCGTTTCATCCTTCTCGGATATCAGCCTTGCCAATAAGGAAGTGGTATTGAGTTTTGACGACGGCCCGGTGCCTGGCAAAACGGAAAGCATTCTGGCGACGCTGGACGAGTTTGGCGTGAAAGCCACTTTCCTGATGGTTGGCGAAATGGCCAAAAGCCATCCTGACATTGCCAAGAAGGTTGTCGCCGACGGTCACAGTATCGGCAGCCACACCTTTCGCCACCCCAATCTGCGCAGCCTGTCGTTTGATCAGGCAATGTCGGAAATCTCCCGCGGCGCCAATGCCGTTGCAACAGCGACAGACACAGACGCTGCCTTCTTCCGCTTTCCTTATCTGGCCGACACCGGTCGTCTGCGCCATGCACTCGACAGCCGGGGCATGGTCATCATGGACGTACAGGTCGATTCGAAGGATTACTTCAAGGATTCACCAGCCATTGTTGCTTCGCGTACAATGGATGCATTGCGCCACCGTGGCAGCGGCATTATCCTGATGCATGACATTCACAAGCGCACCGCCAGCATGCTGCCAGCCTTGCTGACACAGCTGAAGGCCGAAGGCTATAAAGTCGTACATTTGCGCTACAAGAAGCCAGACGCAAAACCGATGCTGATGGCAGGAATCATCTGAAAACCCGTTATTTTACCGGCAAATTACGGCCAATTCAAAACTTGCACGTGGATTGGCTCAGGCCATCTTGCTCACCTTCATCTTTCTGCTACAACCTTGTAAAATAATATTTATAGCGTGAACAGTCAGACGGATTATAGCAATCATGCCAAGTACAAAGCTCGCCATCGTTGGCGTCGGTAAAATCGTCCGGGACCAGCATCTCCCGGCTATTGCCAGCAACCCGGATTTCAATCTGATCGCGACAGCAAGCCGTCACGGCACTGTTGAAGGCATTCCCTCCTACGGCACAATCGACGCATTGCTGGAAGCCGTGCCTGAGCTTGAGGCCGTATCGCTGTGCATGCCGCCGCAGTACCGTTACGAAGCCGCACACAAGGCGTTGATGGCTGGCAAACATGTCTTCCTTGAAAAGCCACCGGGCGCCACCCTGTCGGAAGTGCAGGATCTCGTGCGCATTGCCGATTCCAAGGGTCTTTCACTGTTTGCGAGCTGGCATTCGCGTTATGCCCCCGCTGTAGAGGCTGCCAAGTCCTTCCTCGCCTCCACCAAGCTCAACAGCGTTCATGTAATCTGGAAAGAAGACGTGCGCCACTGGCACCCCAATCAGGCATGGATCTGGCAGGCTGGCGGCCTAGGTGTGTTTGACCCCGGCATCAATGCCCTGTCGATCATCACCCATATCCTGCCGCGCGCCTTGTTCATCACCAAGGCTACGCTCGAGTTTCCGGAAAACCGTGATGCGCCAATTGCCGCCGACATCCATTTTGCCGACGTGACCGGCCTTGATGTGCACGCCGAGTTTGACTGGCGCCAGACCGGTAAGCAGAGCTGGGACATTGTTGCCGAAACCGACGCTGGCCAGATGGTGTTGTCTGAAGGCGGCGCGAAATTGTCGATCAACGGCGAGTTGAAGTTTGCCGAACCGGAACGGGAATATCCGGCGCTTTACGAACGTTTTGCCGAGATCATCAAGGCGAAGCAGTCGGATGTCGATCTGGCGCCACTGACCCATGTTGCCGATGCATTCCTGCTCGGACGTCACAAGTTCGTGGATTCCTTCTACGATTGATATGTGTTTTCCGCGCCGCGATCTGTCGTGGCGCGGAAGACCCCGACTGAGTTTGATCAGTTGGTGCGGCAGACGAAACGATCGCGGCCTTCGGCCTTGGCCTGATACAGCGCCTTGTCGACGGTGCGCAGCAGGGTTCCCAGATCACGTCCCGCCTCTGGTGCAATGGCGCCGCCAATGCTCAATCGGGCATGGACGAGATGTTCTCCATCTGCATCGAAGGGTTCGCGGAATGCCACCAGCAACCGATCTGCAAGTTCGCCCAGCTTCTCCGGACCAACCGGCCTTGGAATAAAAATTGCAAACTCGTCGCCACCAACACGGATCACCACATCCTCGGCGCGAACCGTCTCGCGTATACGCATGGCAGCTTCCTGCAACACCGTGTCACCAGCGCTGTGGCCGAGCGTGTCATTGATCGACTTGAAGCCATCCATATCGAGGTAGAGCGCACCAAAAAACTGGTCGTCCCGCAGTGCGGCATTGAGCTGCAGGGTCACGAGGTGGTCAAGCGCCTTGCGGTTAAAGAACCCTGTCAACGGATCGGTCATGGCAGCCGTTTTCAAATCCTGTTCGGCAAGGCTCATGGTGAAGTTGGCGCGTTGCAAACGCAGCAGCGCCGCCGCCAGCACCGCGAAACGGTGCAGACTTTCAATTTCATTGGGCGACAGGTCACGCGGAAATGTATCGACGATACAGAAGGCGCCAACCACCAGACCGGTATCAAGCTCAATCGGCACGCCGGCATAAAAGCGCAGACGAGGTCCGCCCTGCACATAGGGCATCACTTTCAAATCAGGATGCAGAGCAAGATCGGGAATAATAACGGCCTTTTGTGTCGATATAACCCGAGAGCAGATCGAGATATCGCGCGAGCAGGCAGAAAGCTGCATACCGGCCTGATAGGCAATATGCATCCAGTCTTCATCGATGATGTGAATGGCGGCGCGCAGGGTGGAAAACACGTTTTGTGCAAGTTCCGTCAGGGCGGACAGTTCTGGAGTAGGTTCAACACCAAACGGCATTATCGACCGTACGGCGAGCAATCGTTCCGCTTCGTTGTCCGGCGCTGGCACGTTCAGACCCATCGTGTCTCCTCTCACGCCCTGCTTGAGGAGATGACGTCCTTCAGCAAGGCTCACGACCAGCAAACATTAGCCGTGACTACAAAATTAAACAGAGATTTATCAGCAGACTAGGGTCTCGTTCCACCCGAGAAACAACCCGTAATTATTTCCATTGATATGTTGGGTCGGCACCGTACCGCTGCCGATGAAACTGCCCTTGTCGGGCAGATATGGCGCAAGCGTTAGGCTTTTTTCTGCCAGCGGCCTTCTGGCGATTGCTGCCAGTAGGTGAGGTTATGCCCCTCGCCTTTCAGTTTTTTCCACTGGGCGCGTGCGCCCTCAAGCTGGGTTGCATCATACCCGTCGAACATGAAGACGATACGTTCATAGGAATCAATCGACGGTGGTTCGGCACCATCAACGATAAACCGCACACTGGCCTGATTGATGTTGTCGGGAGATGACGTCAGCAGAACCGGCTGGTTTGCAGCCTCATCCGACGCTTCGGTGGCATGCGGCAGAAAACTGTCATCGCGAAATGTCCACAGATGCGTGTCGAGTACATCACGCCGATCATCAGCTGCGGTCTGGACCACAACTTTCCATCCGCGCTCCAGGCTTTTTTCAAGCAAAGGCGGCAGGGCATCCTCCAGCTTCGATTCCGTCAGATGGTAGAAAAGAACTTCCGTCATCGGAATGCCCATGCCTTTATTCGTTATGCTTCAAATCACTGTATAACACACCGCCCAAGGGGTATTGCCCTTGGGCGGTACGATGATGATCAATCTTCGTAGTGGGCGCGAACCAGCTCATTCAGCAGACGCACACCGTAGCCGGAACCCCAGGACTGGTTGATCTCGGTCAGCGGCGAACCCATTGCGGTGCCGGCAATGTCGAGATGCGCCCAAGGCGTGTCGCCCACAAAACGCTTCAGGAACTGCGCTGCGGTGATCGAACCGGCCAGACGTCCTGCACTGTTCTTCATGTCGGCAAATTTGGAATCAATGATCTTGTCATAGTCCTTGCCGAGTGGCAGACGCCACAGTTTTTCTTCGGTTACATCACCGGCAGTGCTCAAACGGGCCGACAGTTCATCATCATTGGAGAACAGGCCAGCCTGCAGATTGCCGAGTGCAACCGTAACGGCACCGGTCAGAGTGGCAAGGTTGATCATGAATTTTGGCTTGAAGCGGTCATTGGTGTACCACAGCGCGTCGGCCAGCACGAGGCGACCTTCGGCATCGGTATTGATGATTTCGATTGTCTGACCGGACATCGAGGTGACGATGTCACCCGGACGCTGGGCATTGCCGTCAGGCATGTTCTCAACCAGACCGATGACGCCAACCACATTGACCTTGGCCTTGCGAGCCGCCAGCACATGCATGAGGCCGGTCACGGCCGCAGCGCCACCCATGTCGCCCTTCATGTCTTCCATGCCAGCACCTGGCTTCAGCGAGATACCGCCGGTATCGAACACCACGCCCTTACCGACGAAGGCAATCGGCTCATCCTTCTTCGAGCCACCCTTCCACTGCATGACTGCGAGACGTGGGGGGCGAACCGAACCTTGAGCCACGCCGAGCAGTGCGCCCATGCCGAGCTTCTTCATTTCCTTTTCGCCAAGGATTTCGACTTCGACGCCGAGCTTCTGCAGTTCAACAGCCTTGTCGGCGAATTCTTCTGGGCCAAGCACGTTTGGTGGGAGGTTGACCAGTTCGCGGGCGAGATTGACACCTTCGGCGACAGCTTGCGCCGTCTTGAACGCCTTTTCGGCAGCGTCATGCGCTGTCGTTACAATGGTGATTTCAACCGTCTTCGGTGTCTTTTCATCGTCTGACTTCTTCTTGGTCTTGTATGCGTCAAACGAATAGGCGCGCAGAAGCAGGCCAAGCGCGATGCCGCTTGCAGCTTCACCATCCACATCCACGCCCGGTGCATCTGCATAGATCACGACCTTGCTGGCCTTCTTAAAGTTGGCGGCAGCAACGCCACCGGCGCGCAGCCAGTCATGGGCGGTCAGCTTTCCGGCCTTACCGAGACCCAGCACCACAATGCGGTCGGCATCGGAATTATGCGGCGCGATCACATCGAGCACGCTCATCGACTTGGCCGAAAAGCCTGCAATCTTCGCCGCCTTCGGAATCACACCACCGGGATCAGCCTGCTGGGCACCGGCGGGCGCATCTTCCCCTGCCGCTTGCAGCAATACGGCAACGGCATCTTCAGGGGCAGCAGATTTGGCGAAAGAGATATTGAACTTGGCGGACATGATTTTCCTGCTCGTACGTAATCGTTTAAGGATCGGTTTGTGTTCAGGCACCATATGGGTGGCGCAACCAGAAGATCAAACCGGGTGGCCGATCATCGTCTTTTAATTGACCAGCGCAAGTGTTCAATCCATCTCGAAACGGTCATTTTGATGTTTCATTGCGCTCAACCTATATGAATTATCCACATAAAGTTGCGGCAAGCAAAAACGCGCCATAAGCGGCGGACGAAAAGACACAGTGTCCGTAAAAAAAGGTTTTATAAAACGGATTTGTGACTGGCATGGAGTCGCCAACGCCGTTCGATGCGATTAGATAAGCCGAACTTCCCTTAAGGGAATGAAGCCAAAACGTCTTCAGGGACCGGAATGACGCTACTTGAAAAATACATAATGCAACGCACCAGCCAGATGTTTCTGGCCGCATTGCTTCCGGTCCTGGCAATTATCTGGACGATACAGGTTCTTCAGCGGATCAACCTCGTGACGGACACTGGCCAGTCCATGGGTTCGTTTGCCACGCTGGCAACCATGCTTCTGCCGACACTTATTCCGGTTGTTTTGCCGTTTGCGCTGGTGATTGGCATCACGCAGACCATGACAGCCATGAACAATGACTCCGAGCTGGCCATCATCGACGCCGCCGGTTCGCCGCGCAGCATCCTGTTTCGGCCGGTTCTTATTCTGGCGGTTGTGCTCGGCGCATTTTCTTTCGTGGTCACCAATTTCATCGAGCCGCCTGCCCGCAGCACGGCGCGACAGATGGTGGCAACCGCTTACGCCGACCTTCTGTCCTCGGTCATCGAGGAAAAGACCTTTCGCACCATTCAGGACGGTCTTTATGTGCAGATCGATGCACGACAGGGCCGTGTTTTGCGTGGTCTGTTCGTTGCCGACCGGCGCGACCCGAATTTTGACCTGATCTACTACGCCAAGGAAGGCGCTATCGACGCCGGTGGCACCTCGCTCACCATGCGTGACGGTGAAGTGCAGCAGAAGACGCCCGACGGCAAAGTATCGATCGTCAAGTTCATGTCCTACGCCTTCGACCTGTCGACCATGTCGGAAAGCAGCAAGACCGAGCAGACATTTGCCGCAAGCGACAGCAGTCTGGCATTCCTTCTTTCTCCCGATGTCGAGTCTGATTCCTACAAGAAATCGCCTGGAAACTTCCGTTCCGAATTGCACCGCAGACTTTCCGACTGGATGTTCCCACTCGTCTTTGCGTTGATCTCGCTGGTCATTGCAGCCGACGCGCGTTCGCACCGTGAAGCCCGCATGCATCCGATGGTCGCAGCGCTGATCACCGCCTTCATGCTGCGTTGGCTCGGCTTCTATTTCACCAATCAGGTGAAACAGAATGCGGCCTTCATTCCATTCGTTTACGCCATTCCGGTGCTGAGTGGCGCTATTGCCATGTACCTGTTGGCGACCGGCCGCAAGTTGCGCCTGCCTTCTGCCCTCGCCGACGGTCTGGGTAAGCTGCGCCGCTCTGTCGTCAAGCGCTTTACCTCTGACAAGGGAGGTGCCAGCGCATGATCTTCAACACGCTGTCGCGCTATTTCCTTAGCCGTTACCTCATCACCATGGTGTGGTTTCTGCTTGGCGTTTCCGGCATTATTTTCCTTGCCGATTTCAGTGAAACGGCAAGACGCCTTTCCGGCCTCCCGGGATACTCGGTGCCTGCGGCGCTCGGTCTGACAGCACTGCGTCTGCCATTGATCTTGCAACAGACCATTCCGTTCATCGCGCTGTTTGTTGGTATGACGACGCTGATTTCGCTGAACCGGCGTTATGAGCTGGTTGTTACCCGGGCCGCCGGTATTTCCGTCTGGCAGTTCATGATGCCGTTCATCATCGGCGCTGCCCTGATGGGTGTTGCCACGATGACCATCGTCAACCCGCTTGCAGCCTGGGGCCAACGTCAGTCCCTGACGATGGAAGCCGGATGGCGCAACAGCGGGGGCAGCGTACACCAATCCGACATGATCCCGTGGCTGCGTCAAACCAGCGCCGGACAGGACACAATCATCGGCTCGAAGAGCTTCGAGGACGGTGGCACCCTGCTCAATGATGCCGTGCTGATCCATTTTGATACGGACGGCAACATCACCATGCGGCAGGACGCACGCACAGCAAAGTTGGAGGATGGTTACTGGAATCTTACTGATGTGTATCAGACACAGCCAGGACAAATTCCGAGCTTTCTTCAAACCGCAAAAATCAGCACCAATTTGAGACAGGAGTTCGTGCAAGAGCGTATGTCGCAGCCGGAAACCGTTGCTTTCTTTGACATTTCCCGAAAAATCGAGATTGCGCGTTCGTTTGGTCTGTCGTCAAAGGCGCTCGAGACACAATATCATTTCATGCTTTCGATGCCGTTACTGCTGGTCGCCATGACCTTGATTGCAGCAACAGTATCGTTAAAATTCAGCCGGTTCGCTCAATCCCGCTCGGTGATTCTGGGTGGAATAGTTTCCGGCTTCGTGCTTTATGTAATAACCGTGCTCGTAAGGGCATTCGGAAGTAGTGGCGTGATCCCGCCTTTCGTCGCGGTCTGGGTACCAGTCATCGTGGCGGTCGCGTTAGGGGCAACAGTGCTGCTTCATCAGGAGGACGGCTAGTGGCGGTATATGACCGCGGGAATATCAGACGGCTATGGGCGGCCCTTCTGACGGGTGCCGCTGTGTGCGCGTACATATCATCTGCTCCGGTGGCCTTTGCCCAAGACGGCATTGTCACAACGGAAAACACAGATGATTCGAAACTCCTGCTTACAGCAAATCAACTGACCTACAATCGTGACTCCGAGCGCGTTATCGCGACGGGTGGCGTACGTATGCATTATACGGGTTACCGCATGGTGGCCCAGCAAGTTGAATACGACCAGAAGACTGGCCGCGTTATTGCACGTGGCAACATCGAGTTGATCGAACCTGACGGTAACAAGATCTACGCCGATGAACTTGATGTCACGGATGACTTCTCGCAAGGCTTCCTGAATTCCCTGCGTGTTGAGACAACCGACAATACCCGTATTGCTGGCGAAAGCGCCGAGCGTATCGACGAAAACACCACCGTGTTGAACAATGGTGTCTACACAGCCTGTCTTCCGTGCGCCCAGCGCCCTGACAAGGCACCGCTGTGGCAGGTCAAGGCAGAACGCGTGGTTCAGGACGGCAAGACCCACACCGTGCGTCTGGAAAAGGCCCGTTTTGAACTGTTCGGCAAACCGATTGCCTACCTCCCCTTCATGGTCGTTCCCGATAATACGGTAAAGCGTAAGTCAGGCTTTTTGTTCCCGCGCATGAGCGTGACGGACAATCTTGGCTTTGGTATTGGCGTTCCGTATTTCCAGGTTCTGTCCGATACAGCTGATGCGACGATTACGCCGTATTACTATACGAACCAGGGCCTCCTGCTTCAGGCAGAAATCCGCCAGCGATTCGAAAATGGCAGTCACACCGTTAACATGGCTGGCATCAACCAGAAAAATTCTGATGCCTTTACGCTGGGCACCAGTGACGCGGAAAATGACACCCGCGGCATGATCGCCTCCAAGGGCGATTTCAAAATCAATCCGCGCTGGTCATTCGGCTGGGACGTGATGGTCCAGACCGACAACAACTTCTCGCGTACGTACGAACTGTCTGGATATAGCGGTTCTACCCAGACCAACCGCATCTACCTGACCGGGGAAGGTAAGCGTAACTCGTTCGATCTGAATGGCTACTATTTCAACGTTCAGGACCGCGACGAGGCTGAGACAGAAGAGCGCAAGCAGGCGATCATTCATCCGTCGCTTGATTACAAATGGTATGCCCCTGATGATGTTTACGGCGGCGAATTGTCGGTTACGACAAACTTCACCAGCCTGACACGACTTGAGCAGGACATCTACACACTCGACGGTAGCCAGCGCCGTAACGGACTTGAAGGTACGTATTCGCGCTTCACCACCGAAACTGAGTGGAAGCGGACATTTACCTTCGACAGCGGCCTGCAGGTCACTCCACTTCTCGCCGCACGCGGTGATGCAAGCTGGAACGACATGACAGCACCTTCGACCTATGACGGCGATTTCCGTTCTGATGCGACGCTGCGCGGAATGGTCACCGGTGGTCTTGAAGTTCGTTATCCCGTGCTGATCTCGGGTACGAGCAGCAGCCACGTCATTGAGCCGATTGCGCAGCTGTTTGTTCGTCCAAATGAACAATATGGTGGCGGCCTGCCGAACGAAGATGCCCAGGCATTCGTGTTTGACGCGACCAACCTGTTCGAACGCGACAAGTTCAGCGGTTTCGACCGCATCGAAGGCGGCACCCGTGCCAACCTCGGCATTCGCTACAACGGTACGTTTGATAATGGTTATGGCATCCGCGCCGTGGCTGGACAGTCGTTCCTTCTGGCTGGCGAAAACTCGTTTGCAAGTCCGGACCTGCTTAACGTAGGTGCCAATTCCGGCCTCGAAACAGATCGCTCCGACTATGTGGCAATGGCGGCAATCGACGCCCCAATCGGCCTCACTCTGTCGACCAGCCTTCGCTTCGACAAGGATGATCTGGAGATCGAGCGTTCTGAAACCGGCGTCGGTTACACTGACCGTCGTTTCAGCGCCAAGGTCAGCTACACGCAGGTCAAGGCGCAGCCTGACTATGGCTACGTGTTTGACCGTGACATTGTTCAGGCCGCAGGTAGCGTGAAGGTCAACGACAACTGGTCGCTGTTCGGTTCGATCAACTACGATCTGAACAACAAGTTCTCCAGTGAGCGCAAGATCGGCATCACCTATCAGGACGAATGCACGATCCTGACCGTTGCCTATACCGACGTCGGCACAATCAATTCGCAGCGCCAGGCCGCGAATGACTGGTCGATCGGCGCACGGCTCAGCTTCCGTACGCTGGGCGACATCAACATCGGCTCGACCGACTGATGACAACATTTTAAACCGGTATCGCCCTGTCGATGCCGGTTTTTGCTCGATTATTGAATGCGAGCACGGCAACGCCACGCTTTTGCCAAATCCTGCGGGCAGGAATAACGCTTTGCAACCGTTGCTGTTTCAGCATAAGCGGTGATATATACGGGCGCCTTACAATAACAGGCAGCATAAATCGTGATATTCAGGGGCGAAGATCATCCGCTTCGGGGATAAGGAGAAGGACATGATGAATTTCGGCAAGGCCACATTACGTACTGTGGCACTCGGAACGGCTCTCTTGGCCCTGCCCCTGTTCCTTGCACCTCATTCATTTGATGCAAATGCTGCCGCAAGCTCCGTGGCAGTGGTTGTCAACAAGAACCCGATTACCAGCAGCGACATTGCCAAACGCGTCGCCTTCCTTAAGCTGCAGCGCCAGAAGGGTGACCTTAATAAGCTGGCACGAGAGCAGATGATCGACGAGGCATTGAAGCGCGAAGAAATCGCGCGCATGCGCATGTCGGTCAGCACGGAAGCCGTGGATGCTTCCTTTGCCCGGTTTGCTGCCAGCAACAAGATGAACCCGACCCAGCTGACGCAGATCCTGTCGCAGTCTGGCGTAACCGCTGAACACTTCAAGGCATTTATCGCCGTGCAGATGAGCTGGCCTCGTCTGGTCAATGCTCGTTATGGCAGCTCTGGCCGCATGTCCAACCAGGACCTGGTCACACGCATGATGGAACGCAAGGAAAAGCCGGTTACCACGGAATATTTTCTGCAGCAGATCATCTTCGTCGTACCTGAGGCAAAACGTCAGTCGATTACCGGCAAGCGCAAGTCGGAAGCCGAAGCATCCCGTTCCAAATACCCGGGTTGCGAACAGGCCAAGACCTTTGCAGCCACGATGATGGATGTGTCCATTCGCGATCTCGGCCGCATTCTGGCGCCTGAGCTGCCACCAGACTGGAAGCCGCTGATTGAAAAGACCAAGGAAGGCGGCACCACCGCTACCCGCGTCACAGAAAAGGGCGTCGAATACCTCGCGATCTGCAAACAACGCCAGGTGTCGGATGACTTCGCCGCAGAAGTCGTTTTCCGTGCTGAAGACCTGACCAAAGAGCAGAATGGCGACAATCCCAACGAAAAGAAATATCTTGATGAGTTGCGGAAAAAGGCTCAGATCGTCAATAACTGAGTCTGAGGAATATACGTGGCTGCTCTTGAACTTCCGCTTGCCCTGACGCAGGGCGACCCCGCCGGGATTGGTCCTGATATTGCAATTGCAGCATGGAAAAACCGTTCGCAGAACGGCATAAAGCCATTCATCTATGTCGGTGACCGCTCCGTGCTGGAAAGCAGGGCAGCGGTGATCGGCGTCAGTGTCGCAGTGCAGGATGCGACACCAGAAGATGCAGCAAGCGTTTTCGACAAGGCCATTCCCGTTCTCGATATTCCCGCAGGTTTTGCCGTGCAGGCCGGTGAGCCGCACGAAGCATCCGCTCTTGCGACGATCAAATGCATTGAGACCGCCGTCAAGCTGTGCCTTGAGGGACGGGCGGCTGCGATCGTGACAAACCCGGTTGCAAAGTCGATCCTCTACAAGGCTGGTTTCGGTTTCCCGGGTCATACGGAATTTCTGGCCGATCTTTCATTGCAGATTGCTGGCAAGCAGGTCTTCCCCGTGATGATGATTGCCGGACCTAAGCTCAAGGTCGTGCCTGTTACCATCCATATTCCTGTCAAGGACATTGCTACACAGTTGACGCAGCAGTTGATTGTCGACACCTGCCGGGTTGTCGCCAAGGATTTGAAGGAGCGTTTTGGCATCGCGTCGCCACGGCTTGCTGTTGCCGGTCTTAACCCGCATGCGGGCGAAGATGGCGCAATTGGCCACGAGGATCGCGACATCGTGCATCCGGCCACCATGCAGCTGCGTGATGAAGGTATCGAGGCCATTGGCCCCCTGCCCGCCGACACCATGTTCCATGATTCCGCGCGCAAACGCTATGACGTTGCGGTCTGCATGTATCACGACCAGGCGCTTATTCCTGCCAAGGCGCTAGGTTTTGACGATTCGGTCAATGTCACGCTGGGCCTGCCGTTCATTCGCACCTCGCCGGACCATGGCACAGCATTCGGCATTGCCGGTCAGGGCATGGCCAGCGAAGGCAGCCTTGTTGCCGCACTAAACCTCGCTTCCGAGCTTGTGGAACGCCAGAAGGCGGCAACGGTATAATGGCGGGCATTGACGAACTTCCGCCACTGCGTGACGTCATACAGCGACATGGCCTTGATGCGCGCAAGGCGCTGGGACAGAACTTCCTGTTCGACCTCAACCTGACCCAGAAGATTGCCCGCACCGCTGGCCCTCTCGAAGGCGTCACGGTGTTTGAGGTTGGTCCCGGCCCCGGCGGCCTGACCCGCGCTATCCTGTCGCTTGGTGCCAAGAAAGTAATTGCAGTGGAGCGCGACGCGCGCTGCCTGCCGGTTCTCGAGGAAATTTCAGACCATTATCCCGGTTGTCTTGAAGTGATCGAAGGTGATGCACTGAAGACCGATTTCGCCTCGCTGGTACCAGCGGGTGAGCCGGTGCGCATCATTGCAAACCTTCCCTACAATGTGGGAACGCAACTGCTGCTCAACTGGCTGCTGCCACCTGTGTGGCCGCCCTACTGGCTGTCGATGACGCTGATGTTCCAGAAGGAAGTCGGCCAGCGTATTGTCGCCGAAGAAGGTGACAATCATTACGGCCGTCTCGGTGTCCTGACCGGATGGAGAACTGTATCAGAAATGGCATTTGACGTGCCGCCACAGGCCTTCTCACCACCACCGAAGGTCAACTCGACAGTGGTGCACCTTCTGCCCAAGACCAACCCTTTGCCATGTGACGCGGCCAGGCTGGAAAAAGTAACAGAAGCTGCCTTCGGTCAGCGCCGCAAGATGTTGCGCCAAAGCCTGAAGCCGCTGGGCGGTGAAACACTGCTCGCAAAAGTTGGTATCGACGCCACGCGCCGTGCAGAAACGCTATCGGTTGAAGAGTTCGTGGCGATCGCCAACGCCCTCTAATCAAAACCTGTCATCAGCTCCCTGCTATGGGGTTGTCACCCGCGGCAAGAAACCATGCCGCAGGCTTGAACTTCTGTAGTCCGGCAAAAAGCCATGCCGGAAGTTTGCGTGATATCAGGCTGGTGCCTCAACCAGAATCTTGATCTGGGTCTTTTCCTTTACCAGCGTTTCAAAACCCTCGGCAACGATATCATCCAGTGCAATACGCTTGGTGACCAGACGCTCGGCAGAGAAGTATCCCTGCACCATCAGGTCCATGACTGCGGGGAAAATATCGCGGTACGCGATGATGCCCTTAAGGGACTTTTCTTTCAGAACAACCGTATTAGGCTGGAAGCTGGCTTCCTTTTCCCAGATCGAAACGATGACCGTTTCACCTTCATAACGGGTGGCATCAATGCATTGCTGCAGCACGGCCGGAACGCCGGTCACTTCAAACGCCACGTCGACACCGCCACCGGACAGTTCCTTGATACGGACTGCTGCATCTTCCTTGGACGGATCGATCACTGCCGTTGCTCCAAGCTCCTTGGCCTTGGCGCCACGCTGCTCGGACAGTTCGACAACATAGATCGATGTTGCACCGGCAACGCGCAGTGCCTCGATGACCAGAAGACCGATTGGGCCGGCACCGAATACGGCGGCTGTACCGCCTGCTTTGAGGCTGGAGAGACGGACGGCATGCAATGCCACCGCAGCGGGCTCTACAAGCGCGCCCTGCTCGAAGGACAGGCCATCGGGCATCTTGTGTGTCCAGCGCTCACCAACGACCGTGTAGGCCGAAAAACCGCCGCCACCGCCAGAAAGGCCGTGGAAGCCGAGGTCTTCGCAAAGATTGTATTTGCCGTGCTGGCAAGCGGGGCACTTGCCGCAGGACAGGATCGGTTCAACGACCACACGGTCGCCTGGCTTGACCTTGGTGACACCCTCGCCGACTTCAGCAACTTCACCAGAGAATTCATGGCCCATCACAATGGGGGCGACCTCGTGGCTGAGGGCGTGGGGTTTATCAACCGGCACGAAAATCGGGCCTGCGACATATTCATGAAGGTCGCTACCGCAAATCCCGGTCCATTTGACCTTGATTTTGACCTGGCCCGGACCGGGCACAGGTGTCGGCACGTCTTCAATGCGAATATCTCTGGCTTTGTGCCAGCGCGCAGCTTTCATGGTATTCTCCTGTATGCTGTGATTTCACAGCCAGGAGAATACATCGCAAAAATCATACTGAAGTGATCTGGATCAGAAAGGTGAGCAAATGTGTCGCCTTCCTGCGACACCTTTACAGCTTAGGTTCTTCTTCCAGCAGCTTGGTGACGAATTCGAACATGCCGTGGCGACGATCGCGGCGCAGGCGTTCTGCGTAGACAATGCTTTTGACCGAACGGAAGGCGTTATCGAGGTCATCATTGACGATGACGTAGTTGTAGTCGCGCCAGTGTTCGATTTCAGAGCGGGAATTCAACAAGCGGGTGCGGATGACCTCTTCGGTGTCTTCGGCGCGGCGATGAAGACGCGACTGCAATTCCGTCATGGTTGGCGGCAGGATGAAAATCGATACGACATCGGCCGACATCTTATCCTGCAACTGCTCGGCGCCCTGCCAGTCGATATCGAACAGCATGTCGCGGCCCTCGGCCATCGCCGTTTCGACAGGTTCGCGTGGCGTGCCGTAAAAATTACCGTGAACCTCGGCCCATTCCAGCAACTGGTCGGATTCGCGCATGCGCTCAAACTGCGGGATGGTTACAAAGTGATAGTGCTTGCCGGCGATCTCGCTTGGACGCTTGGGCCGCGTTGTGACGCTGATGGAGATGCCAAGCGTTGGATCATCTTCCAGAAGATGATGGGCAATCGTCGACTTGCCTGCCCCCGAAGGAGACGAGATCACCAGCATAAGCCCTCTGCGGGCGATCTTGTCGGGAGAGTTGCTCACCGGTGCCATATGTCTACTCCAGATTCTGAACCTGTTCACGGAACTGGTCGATAACCACTTTCAATTCGATACCCGCTTCCGTTACGGCAACGGCGTTCGATTTGGAACAGATGGTATTCGATTCCCGGTTAAATTCCTGTGCAATAAAATCGAGCTTGCGACCAACAGGGCCGCCTTTTTTCAACAATTCGCGTGAGGCAACCACATGGGCGCCGAGACGATCGATTTCTTCGCGCAGATCCGCCTTGGTGGCCAGCAGCGCTGCCTCGGCGTGCAGACGGTCGCGGTCCAGCCCGTGTACACCATCGCCAAGCTGTGCCAGTTGCGCGGAAAGCCGCGCGGCAATCTTGTCCGGCTGCCGGGAAGGATCGTTTTCTACTGTTGTCGCCAGTTCGGCGATACGGTCAATGTGCCCGCTCAGGACCGTAAACAGAGCCGCACCTTCGCGCTCGCGCATATCCTTCAGTTTCGCCAGAGCATCACCAAAACCAGCCAGCAATTCCTGCTCGCGCTTGGTACGTGTGTCTTCGTCGTCTTCCGCCTCACGAAAGTCGACAAGCCCCCGGATCGACAGAAGTGTATCAAAGCTCATTGGCCCATCAGCAATGATGCCACCAAGCTCCTTTTTCAACGTCATCACCGCATCCAGCGTTTCGCGGTTGACGACGGCCTCAAGGCGATTATCGGTCACGGACACTGACAGTGAAGCCTGTATGTTGCCACGCACCAGGCTTTCACCGGCAAGCCGTCTTACCTCGACCTCCAGAACCTCCATGCCGGGCGGTAGACGCAGACGCATATCCAGCCCCTTGCCGTTTACGGAACGAAGTTCCCACACCCAGCGGTGGCGACCACTGGTGCCTTCGCTGCGGGAAAAACCGGTCATGGATTGCAATGTCATCTTGCCCTCATGGCTAAGGCATTTCAGGCGAATGGAGCTCACCGGAAATGCCCTATCTCTTGTTTGGCGTACTCAAAAGGAAAGGCACCTGCAGTTTTCATGCAGGCGCCCGTAACAAACGATCAGTTGGCTGGCTTTTCCGCCTCAGCGCCACCCGGTTGACCGTCAACGGCGGTTTCCGCGGTGCCACCGGCGGCAGCACGTTCCGCCTCAATCTTGCGCCAGCGGCGCACATTGGCATTGTGCTCATCCAGGGTCTTGGCAAACACGTGACCACCCGTGCCGTCGGCAACAAAATACAGGTCTTCGGTACGCCACGGGTTGGCAACGGCTTCCAGTGCGGCCTTGCCAGGGTTGGCAATGGGGCCCGGCGGCAGGCCGCGAATGATATAGGTATTGTAAGGCGTTTCCTTCTTTAGATCCGACTGGTAGATCGGACGATCAGCCGGCTTGCCGTCACCCCCGAACAGACCATAAATGATGGTCGGATCAGACTGGATGCGCATGCCCTTCTGTAGGCGGTTCATGAATACCGAGGCGACATGGGCGCGCTCGTCATCCTTGCCTGTTTCCTTCTCGACGATGGAGGCCATCGTGACGAATTCTTCAACTGTCTTGATCGGCAGATCGGCATCCCGCTTCGCCCATACCTGTTCAATCAACCCCTTCTGGGCCGCCTGCATCTGCGACACGATTTCCTGACGCTTGGTGCCGCGCGAGAAACGGTATGTGTCAGGCCGCAGGCTTCCTTCAGCCGGAATTTCTGCAGGCAGATCACCTTCCAGAACCGGATCATTCAACAGGCGATCAAACATCTGCTTGCTGGTCAGGCCTTCCGGCAGCGACACGGAATAGAGAATGGACTTGCCGGATTCGAGAAGGGTCATGATCTCCTTCATCGAGGCATTGGCCTTGATCTCATATTCACCAGCCTTTAGGCGCTGGCCCTTGCCCATACTATCGGTCATGTAACGGAACACGCGGCTGTTATCGATAATGCCGCTGCGCTCAAGATTGTTGGCGATGTCAAACAGGCTTGCGCCATTGCGCACGATGAAGTGCGTGTTGGTGGCCAAGGGGCCCGGCGACTGGAACGTGTTGATCATGTAATAGAAACCGCCAACAGTGACGATACAGCCGATAACCGCCAGGCTCATCAGGAAGTTCAGGAAAACGATGAACTGTCCGTGTGCCTTGCGCGAACGCTTTGGTGGGGCTGGAACCTTTTCCGGGCGCAAAGCTTCGGTCGGCGATTTGGGAATGATCGGGCCAGTCTTGTTTTCGCCTGAGGCATCACGTCCGTAAGGCGACTGATTGTTCTGGTTCGTATCGCTCACCGGCGGTCCTTTTCAGTTCTGCATTCCAAAATGGCCTATGTGACCATCCAATGCGGCAAAAACAGGTTCGGCAGGCAGTCTGCACAAATTTGCCCATGTTTCGAGGTCGTTACGCGTAAAAACTGTAATAACATGCCATGGGAATAAACAACGGGCCGGAAAGCATCTGGTTTCCGGCCCGCGATGTTCATCGCTTTTTGATTGATTCCGCTACAAACGGCAAGTCACGAAAGATTTGATTAGTCTTCGTAACGACGCAGCACCAGCGAGGCGTTGGTACCACCGAACCCGAAGGAGTTCGAAAGGGCAACGTTCACGTCACGCTTGCGCGCCTTGTGTGGCACGAGATCAATTTTCGTCTCGACATCGGGATTGTCGAGGTTCAGCGTTGGCGGCACGATATTATCGCGGATTGCCAGCGTTGCAAAAATCGCCTCGATTGCACCGGCCGCACCCAGCAAGTGGCCGGTGGCTGACTTGGTGGACGACATGGAGATTTTCGACGCCGCATCACCAACCAGGCGCTCAACCGCACCCAGTTCAATGGTATCAGCCATGGTCGATGTGCCATGGGCATTGATGTAGTCGATATCGGCAGCCGTCAGGTCGGCACGCTTGAGTGCCATGGACATGCAGCGATATGCGCCGTCACCGTCTTCTGATGGCGCGGTGATGTGGAAAGCATCACCGGACAGGCCGTAGCCAACCACTTCGGCGTAAATCTTTGCGCCACGTGCCTTGGCATGTTCCAACTCTTCCAGAACAACGATACCGGCACCCTCACCCATCACGAAACCATCGCGGTCACGATCATAGGGGCGAGACGCCTTTTGCGGGTCGTCATTATGCTGCGTGGACAAGGCTTTGCAGGCTGCAAAACCGGCCAGCGAAATGCGGCAAACAGGTGATTCAGCACCACCGGCCACCATTACATCCGCGTCGCCAAGCGCGATTAGACGGGCAGCGTCGCCTATGGCATGCGCGCCGGTGGAGCACGCCGTTACTACGGAGTGGTTCGGACCGCGCAGCTTGTGGCGAATGGAAACCTGGCCAGAAACAAGATTGATAAGTCGCCCTGGAATGAAGAATGGTGAAACACGCCGCGGCCCCTTGTCGCGCAGTGTATAGCCCGCTTCAACAATACCATCGAGGCCACCAATGCCAGAACCGATCAAAACACCAGTCATGATCTGGTCTTCGTCAGTTTCCGGATGCCAGCCAGCATCGCTCAGCGCCATATCGGCGGCTGCCATGCCGTAAATAATGAAAGGATCGACCTTGCGCTGCTCTTTCGGTTCCATCCAGTCATCTGGATTGAACGTTCCGTTGGAGCCATCTCCAACAGGAATGCGGCAGGCAATTTTTGCCGGAAGATCTTCGACTTCGAATTCAGTTACGAGACGGGCACCGTTTTGGCCGGCCAATAGCCGTTCCCACGTTACTTCAGTTCCGCATCCAAGAGGAGATACCATGCCGGTACCGGTGATAACGACACGCCTCATCGCCAACGCTCCACCTATATAGAATTCACATGTCCATGATAAAACTTTGGCCCGGAACTTAGCCGGGCCAAGGCGGGAAGGCTCTCACCCTCCCTCATTCTGATCGATTAGGCCTGAGCCTTTTCGATGAACTTTACAGCGTCGCCAACCGTCAGGATGGAGTCAGCAGCGTCGTCCGGGATTTCAACGCCGAATTCTTCTTCGAAGGCCATAACCAGTTCGACCGTGTCGAGCGAGTCAGCGCCCAGATCGTCGATGAAGCTTGCGCCTTCAACAACCTTTTCGGCGTCAACGCCAAGATGATCAATTACAATTTTCTTTACGCGTTCTGCGATATCGCTCATGTCGGTTTCCTCGACCTTTATCCTTGAAGGGCTGCCTTGCGACACCCTGCCCTGTTAACACCCGCATGCGCTGTTCAAATCCAGCACCGAGGGCAAACCCTTTCACCCCGCCTAAGGCTAGCCATAGTCACAAAAAAGAGCAACCATCGCCTGTTCCCGACGGGACAACTGTTCACAGTCTTCGCCCGATTAACACGGTTTCATTCGGGCGAAAAGACTGAAAATCGCGCCGCACACTGCACTCTACAGACTATTTGAGCCTGACAATGCCTGTGGGCATAACGCATGTCGCACAAAGACATTTGCAAACAACATGCGAAGAAACAAAGCTTTAGATCATCGCCATGCCGCCGTTGACGTGCAACGTCTGTCCAGTCATGTACGCAGCCTCATTCGAAGCAAGGTACAGAACAGCAGACGCGACTTCGGCGCCAGTGCCCATGCGCTTCATGGGAATAGCACCCATGATGGCTTCTTTCTGCTTTTCGTTCAACTTGCCGGTCATGGCCGATTCGATGAAGCCTGGAGCAACACAGTTGACGGTGACGTTGCGGGTTGCAATTTCCTGCGCCAGCGACTTCGAAAAGCCGATCATACCGGCCTTGGAAGCACAATAGTTTGCCTGGCCCGGGTTGCCGGTCACGCCAACAATCGAGGTGATGTTGATGATACGGCCAAAACGGCGACGCATCATCGGATGGGTCAGCTCGCGCGTCAGGCGGAACATGGCCGTCAGGTTCACTTCGAGAACATTGTCCCAGTCCTCGTCGCTCATGCGCACGAACAGGCCGTCCTTGGTGATGCCGGCATTGTTGACCAGAATGTCGACGCCACCCAGCTCAGCTTCAGCCTTTTCGCCCAGCGCCTTGACTTCGTCGCGGTCGGAAAGGTTAGCCGGGAAAATCTTCACGCGGTCGCCAAGTTCAGCAGCCAGCGCTTCAAGCTTTTCGACGCGGGTGCCATGCAGGCCAACGGTTGCGCCCTGCGCATGCAGCATACGGGCGATTTCTTCGCCGATGCCGCCGGTTGCGCCGGTAACGAGTGCTTTGCGGCCAGTCAGATCAAACATGTTTTTATCCTTATCTCAAAATGCGCGCTGCATTCAGCCAAGAAGCGTTGCAATGGCGGCGTCAATATCGGCTGCAGTATTCACAGCAGTGCCAGAAACCGTCTTGTCGATACGCTTTGCCAGACCGGTTAGCACCTTGCCGGAGCCAATCTCATACAATTGAGTCACATCATTGGCGGCGAACCACTCAACGGTTTCGCGCCAGCGAACCTGACCCGTCACCTGCTCGACCAGCAGTCTGGCGATTTCTTCCGCATCTGTCACCGGGGCTGCGCGCACATTGGCAACAACCGGCACGACCGGGTTATGTTTTGTCACCTTGGCAAGCGCTTCGCGCATGGCGTCAGCAGCCGGTGCCATCAGTGCAGAATGGAAAGGTGCGGAGACTGGCAACATGATGGCGCGCTTTGCGCCCTTTTCGGAGGCTAGTGCGGCCGCCTGTTCAACAGGAGCCTTTGAGCCGGAGATAACCAGCTGGCCACCGCCATTGTCATTGGCAATCTGGCAGATGCCGGCAGCGGCCGCTTCCTTGCAGATCGCTTCGACATCACCGTGCTCGAGACCGATGATAGCCGCCATTGCGCCCTGACCAACTGGAACCGCAGCCTGCATGGCATTGCCACGAACTCGCAGCAAACGGGCTGTGTCGCCCAGCGAGAATGTACCGGCAGCGCACAGCGCAGAATATTCACCGAGTGAATGACCGGCAACAAAGGAAACCTTGTCGGCAAGGTTCAGGCCCTTTGCTTCCAGAACACGCATGACCGCAACGGAAACAGCCATCAACGCAGGCTGGGCATTTGCCGTCAGCGTCAAGGATTCTTCCGGGCCATTCCACATGATGTCGGAAAGCTTCTGCCCCAGAGCCTCGTCAACTTCTTCAAAAACCGCACGAGCTTCAGCGAAATTCTCGGCAAGATCCTTGCCCATGCCAACGGACTGGCTGCCCTGTCCGGGAAAGGTGAAAGCGATTTTCATGAGGTATTTCCTGTTTTTCCGGTTATTTTTTGCTTTCCAATTCACGCAATGGCGTACGGAGTCAAGTGCGATGCCGCTTAGAAACTGCGGATTCACAAGTCCTTGCGGTTTTATACCCGGTTACCAGAACCAATATTTTTGACTTGCGCCAGAGCAATTCCTTCCTAAATTCCAAGGCCCCTCCCTTTTCTTTCATCACGTCAGGAATTTCATTCATGAAATACAACACCCTCGGGCGCACGGGCATTTCAGTGTCGGAAATCTGCCTTGGCACCATGACATGGGGCACGCAGAATACGGAAGCGCAAGCGCACGAACAGATGGATTATGCCGTGGAAAACGGTGTGAACTTCTTCGACACCGCCGAATTGTATCCGACGACACCGGTTTCAGCCGAAACGCAGGGCCTTACCGAAGACTATATCGGCACATGGTTCCAGAAAACCGGCAAACGCAAGGATGTCGTTCTGGCCACCAAAGTTGCCGGTTCCGGCCGTCCTTATATCCGTAACGGTCGTGATATCGATGCCGATGGCATTCGCGAGGCCGTCGACACCAGCCTGAAGCGCCTGCGTACAGACTATATCGACCTTTATCAGGTCCATTGGCCGAACCGCGGCACCTACCACTTCCGCGGTGCGTGGGGTTTTGATGCTTCGGGACAGGACACAGCCCGCACACTTGCCGAGATCGATGAAAAGCTCGACACGCTGGGTGAACTGGTGAAGGCCGGAAAAATCCGTGCTATCGGCCTGTCCAATGAAAGTGCCTGGGGCACGCAGAAGTATATCGATCTGGCAGAGGCCAAGGGCCTGCCGCGCGTCGCCAGCATCCAGAACGAATATAACTTACTGTATCGTTCATTCGATCTCGACCTGGCTGAAGTTGCCCACCATGAAAATGTCGGCCTTTTGGCCTATTCGCCACTGGCTGGCGGCATTTTGACCGGCAAGTACCAGAACGGCGCACGGCCAGCCGGTTCGCGCGGCACCATCAACACCGACATCGGTGGCCGTCTTCAGCCTCTTCAGGAGGCACCTGTCAAAGCCTATCTCGATCTCGCTGCCCAGCACGGACTGGATGCAGCACAGTTGGCGATCGCATTTACACTAACACGTCCGTTCATGGCGTCTTGCATTATTGGCGCGACGACGATGGAACAGTTGAAAATCGATATCGCTGCCAAGGATGTGACACTTTCCGACGACGTGCTGAAGGGCATTGCGGCAATACACCGCCTGTACCCGATGCCGATCTGATCCCATAAAAGCGCGGTAGCTCACCCGAGTTACCGCGCTTTTTAATTCGCCGAAGGCATCAGGCATGGCAGTACCGCAGACCAAGGCAGAGCTTTTAAACGCCATGGAGAGCGGTTTTGCAAAACTGCTGTTCGAGCTTGCTTCTATACCTGAGACCTTGGCGACCACGGCCGATATGGAAGGCCACGCCAAGGGCACGACCATGAGCGTGAAAGATCTGGTGGCCTACCTGACCGGCTGGGGTGAGCTGGTTCTCAAATGGAACAGGTTACGTGCTGCCGGTGAAGAACCCGATTTTCCGGAAACCGGATATAAATGGAATGAACTCGGCAAACTCGCAGCCAAGTTCTACCGCGACTATAATTCTCTATCCTATGTGCAATTGCTGCTGCGCTTTGAAACCACACATCAAGAGTTGATGTCTCTCGTTAACTCGTTGGATGATGACGCCTTGTATGGTCGCCCATGGTACGGCAAATGGAGCATGGGTCGCATGATCCAGTTCAATACGGCGTCACCCTACGCCAACGCCCGCGGTCGCCTGCGCAAATGGAAAAAGCAGAGGTCACCACGTTCATAAAAGAAGACTTCAAGCATAGAAAATTGAAGACCTCACGTTGAACCCACCGTCTTAAAGGCACTTCCGCACCGCCTTTTTGCTGCGAAGTCTTGCAATACGGCCAGAAATGCGTATAAGCGCGCTGTTCGCAACATCCGGTCTTACTGGCTGGTGGCTGAACGGAGGGCTGGTTTCGTTTTCGAAACAGCAGGAACCATAAGGTTTTTCCGGCCTCCCGTGTCTCCGCTCTCGACCGTCTCGAACAACACTTTTCTTGCGCCGGGTTTTCCCGATCAAGACCAGTCGTTGAGGCTTAGCGCCGTAACCGGGTGAGAACAAAACGCAAGAAAGGCAAGCTATTATGGCTCTTTATGAACACATCTTCCTTGCTCGGCAGGACATTTCCGCCCAGCAGGTTGACGCACTCGTAGAACAGTACAAGGGCGTTATCGAATCGTTCGGCGGCAAGATTGGCCGTGTCGAGAACTGGGGCCTCAAGTCCCTGACATACCGCATCAAGAAGAACCGCAAGGCTCACTACGCCCTGATGGACATCGATGCACCAGCAGCAGCTATCCACGAAGTAGAGCGTCAGATGCGCATCAACGAAGACGTTCTTCGTTACATGACCATCGCTGTTGAAGCTCACGAGGAAGGCCCGTCTGCTATGATGCAGAAGCGCGACCGTGACGACCGTCCACGTCGTGATGGCGACCGTCCAGAGCGTTCTGATCGTGGCCCGCGTGAAGGCGGCTTCGAACGCGCTCCCCGTCCGCGCACAGACCGTGCATAAGCGTTAAGGAGAAAAACAATGGCTGACGCATCATCTTCTCAGGCACGCCGCCCGTTCCACCGCCGTCGCAAGACGTGCCCATTCTCCGGCGCTAACGCTCCGAAGATCGACTACAAGGACATCCGTCTTCTGCAGCGCTACATTTCCGAGCGCGGCAAGATCGTTCCTTCCCGTATTACAGCCGTTTCCCAGAAGAAGCAGCGCGAACTCGCTCAGGCGATCAAGCGTGCACGCTTCCTCGGCCTGCTGCCATACGTTGTAGCGTAATGAACTCAAGACGAGGCTGCACCCCGTGCGGCCTCGTTTTTCTACAGAGCAGCTGACTTTTAATCAGTCGGTCGCAGCTTCGAATTCCTTCCGCGTTGGGCGCGGATCGATACCAGACATAAAACCCATGTTGGGGACGACGTTTTTAAAGACGGTCCTCTAACTGCTATAGAAGCAGGACAGCGACGTGATAAAGTTGAACCAGACAGTGCTGATTTCCGGTATTCTTGCCGGTATTGCCGCCGTGTTTCTGACACTGGGCGCAAGCAGACAGCCGTCTTTAGCGTTCCTGCTTTACGCCGCATCCGCCATGCCTGTTTTCATTGCCGGCCTCGGCTGGGGCAATCGCGCAGCCATTATCGCCGTTATTACCGCTTGCGTTGTTGGGTCAATGATGGCTCCGATGTTAGCTGTGCTGAGTTTGGCAATTTTCACGCTGGTACCTGCTGCCTGGATTTCGCATCACGCCAATCTGGCGCGTCCAGCTTCGGAAATCGGCGGTCCTGAAGACCTGCTTGCCTGGTACCCACTGTCCGGCATCATCCTGCATCTGTGCATCGCCATCAGCATTGCCGTTATCATTCTCGGCTCGATCATCGGTTACGGCCCGGAACTGGTGTCGCAGATGGTTGACCTGATGATGTCGTCGGTCACGGCGCAGGAACCATCCTTCTCCCCTGACCAGTTGGCGCTTGCCCAGACGAAGTCTCTGATGGTGCTGATGCTGCCAATCATGCAGGGTGCTCTCTGGGTTATCCTGCTGTTTGCGGCCTATTATTTTGCCAGCCGCCTGGTTGGTTCTTTCGGCAAGGGCCTTCGCCCACGTGAGGACATTCCGGCAGCACTTCGTATGCATCGCAATGCGGTATTCGTGTTCCTTGCCGGTATTGTCGCAACCTTCCTTGGCGGTGTCATCGCCATGTGTGGTGCTGTTATCGCAGGAACATTCGGCGCAGGTTTCCTGATGTCGGGTTATGCGTCGCTGCATTACCGGACACGCGGCAAGGACTGGCGTCTGCCGGTTCTACTGCTTGCTTATCTCTCGGCGGTATTCATGTTGCCGCTGCTCATCATTCTCGTTATCGGCATGAGCGACGTGCGCAGCACGATTTCTCTCACGCCGATGCGGAAAACAGACACAACGAACGAAACCAACAATTAAAACAAGAAAGGATCCAGAAGATGGAAGTCATTCTTCTCGAACGCATCAACAAGCTCGGCCAGATGGGCGAAATCGTCAAGGTTCGCGACGGTTACGCACGTAACTTCCTGCTGCCACAGGGCAAGGCTCTGCGCGCCAACGCTGCCAACAAGACCCGTTTCGACTCTGAGCGTGCAACGCTCGAAGCTCGTAACCTCGAGCGCAAGTCTGAAGCCGACAAGGTTGCAGCAGCACTCGAAGGCAAGTCCTTCATCGTCGTTCGCTCCGCAGGCGAAACCGGCCAGCTGTACGGTTCTGTTGCTGCTCGCGACGTTGCTGAAATCCTGTCTGCAGAAGGCTTCACCGTTGGCCGTAACCAGGTTGAGCTGAACACACCGATCAAGACCATCGGCATTCACAACGTTCTCCTGCACCTGCATTCCGAAGTTGAAATCTCGGTTGAGCTGAACGTTGCTCGTTCTGCTGAAGAAGCTGAACGTCAGGCAAAGGGCGAAAGCCTCACCTCTGCTGACGCTATCTACGGCGTTGACGAAGATGCTCTGCGTCCAGAAGACTTCTTCGATCCAGAAGCCGAAGGCGACTTCGACAACGAATAAGAATTTCAGCCCCAGGGCTGAAAAAGAACCCCCGGATGGCAACATCCGGGGTTTTGTCGTTCTTGGGTACCTGCGGTAACCGATCATTACTTGGGTATAGATTGTGCGACCGTCGGCGTGACGATCGCAGCAGTCCCTCCCCTTAATTGGAGACGCTGTGAACGGCTTCCGGAGCCTTGCTCTTGTCCACTCGCACCACGACAGACATGCCCGGTGACAGCTCAGAAGTCATATCCTGGCCGGGATCAATCGCCACACGCACACCGATGCGTTGGGCAATCTTCACGAAGTTACCCGTCGCATTATCAGGCTTGATAACAGAGAATTCCGAACCGGCAGCGGGCGAGAAACGCTCGACATGCCCACGAATTTCCCTGCGCTGCATGGCATCAACGGAAATCGAAACCGGTTGCCCCACCTGCATGCCGGCAAGCTGGGTTTCCTTGAAGTTGGCGATGACCCAGACGTCGGTTGGCACGACCGCCATCAACTGTGTGCCTGCCGTGACATACTGGCCAAGCCGTGCGCCAACTTCACCGACCTTGCCGTCACGCGGCGCGCGAATGACAGTGTTGCCGAGATCGATCTCTGCCAGCTGGACACTGGCTTCGGCGCTTGCAACAGCCGCTTCAAGCGATCCCCTGTTGACGATGATGGTCTGCAGATCCTGATTGGAAACCTCGAGTGCTGCCTTGGCCTGCAACAACGCCGCCTTGGCCTTTTCAAGCGTGGCATGCGCCTCTTCCTGCGTGCTGGATGTGCCAACACCGCTCTTGGTCAGATTGTCCTGCCGGTCGGAAGCCAGCTGTGCCTGCTTGAGCGCGGCCTGCGCACTTTCAATCGACGCTTCGCTGGAAGAGATATTGGCGCGAGCGGCATTTTCCTTCTGGTCGGAATTGGCAAGGGATGCCTTCTGGCCGTCCAGTGTCGCCTTTGCCTGCGCCAGTTTCTGCACGTAGCTGCGGTCATCGACGCGGGCCAGAATGTCGCCCTGCTTGACGTCCTGATAGTCCTTCACGGGCACATCAACGATGTAACCGCTGACCTGCGGGCTGAGCAGCGTGACATAACCACGGACATAGGCATTGTCAGTCATTTCCACCGAGCTGGAAAAAGGTGGCAGGCGCCATGCATAAAGCACCATGCCGAGACCAGTCAGACCAGCCATGAGGACGATAAGGGAAACCGGGGTGAATATTTTCTTGAGCATTTTCTGACTCGTTCGTTATGAATTCTGGCGTTATGAGTTCTGGGGTGCCGTGGCGGGTTCAGCAGGCATCAGCGTGGGCTTGATCCTGTTCCACGCCAGGTGGATGAGAAGCATGACCAGCGCAGCGGCGGTCACCATGGAAATGAGCAGGAAGGTATCGGCATAGGCCAGCACATAGGCCTCGCGCGTTACCTGCTGTGCCAGCATCGATACGCCTTCGGCGTTGAGCAGGGTCTTGTCGGTAATGACTTTGCCGTATGACGAGGCAAGCTGCGATATTCTCAGCGCAACATTCGGATCAGTCAGGACGATATGTTCCGACAGAATATTTGAATGGAATTTCTCACGGATCGTCACGAAGCTGCCGAGTGCCGCCGTCATCATCAAAGAGCCACTGATCTGCGTGAACAGGAAGATGGCGATGAAGTTGACGAGATAGGGCAAGCCCTTGGCCATGGCGCTGGCAAATCCCTTGGCCATGACAGGCGGCAAGAACATCGCAGCACCTCCCGCAATCATCGCCTGGCTGAAATACATCTGTTCCGGCCGGGTCAGGTTGGTCGCCTGGCTATCCAGAAAAGCACCAATCGCAATCAAGCTGAGCGCAATGACGTGGGCTGTATCAACATATTTCGTTACCATCAGAAAGGCACAGAACGCGCCACCAAGGATCGTTGCCAGCAGAATGATGCCATAGAGGGTCACCGTCTGGTCATTCATGATGCCCAGCTGCTGGTAGAAGCTGACGGCCGTGGTCGACTGTTCTGAGGTCACGGCACGAAAGATGATCAGAACAGCGGCAATATGCAGGTTCTGGCGCGAGAATATCCAGCGCAAGTCAATCATTGGATTCTTGCGGTGCAATTCGATGAAGGCCATGCAGGTCAGGCAGACGACGGCAGCCGCAAGCAACAGACCCAGCCAGCTTGCTTCCAGCCACCAGTAAAACCGGCCAAGCGAGAAGAAGAAGGCCAGACAGCCAAGGCCTGTAGCCAGAAAGAGATAGCTCAACACGTCGACACGCTCGAGAATCTTGGCGCGCGGTGGTGCTGTTAGAGGCAGGAGGTAGATGGCTGGCAGCGCAATCAGCGCCACGCCGAGTTCCATCGTATAAAGCGATCGCCAGCCATCGATCTCCATCAGTGAGGGAGAGATGATGCGGGCAATAGGGGCAGACAACAGCGTGCCAGTGAGCGCCGTGCAGAGACCGAAAGACAATTTTCGGTGCGCCGGATAGGCTTCAAGAATATAGAGAAAGCCGAGCGAAGATAGCGGTGCTGCCGCCATGCCGCTCACGAAACGAACAACAATTGCCGAGTGCAGGTCTGTGACAAACAGGTTGAGACAGGAGGCCACGACGAACAGAATAATGCTCAGTTCGGCAAAGGGACGCAGACCATATTGTGCCCTAATCTTGAACAGCGCGATCGACAGGCTGGCATAGGGCGCCATATAGGCAGCAGACAGCCAGACGACTTCGGCAACCGTAGCTGAAAACTCGCCCTGCAGCTGATACATGTTGGCCGTGACGATATTCATGCCCAGACCCTGCGTAACGAAAAACAGCAGGCCAGCGGCGATATAGATCAATTTTTCCGGTAGGGATTTCTCAGGTGGTTGAGCGGGTGCTGCAGGTGGTGGCTCTTCGACCACGACCTGTTGATCCGCAATTGCGGGCGATGCCTCATCCTCAGCCTGTGCAGACAATGTACCGCGCGTGCTCATCTGTCTTCCTCACCTGAAGAAAGAGCCTGAATATTGCTGATAAGACTACGCACGACTTTAAGCGTGGTGGCAATATCTTCAGAAGAAATGTCAGTGGTAATTCGCTTGCGCAGATCCGCAGCCGTTGCATTGACCGTGGCGGCAGTCGCCTCGCCTTCCGGTGTCATGTGAATGCGCTTGGCGCGCCTGTCGCCGGCTTCTTCACGGCGCTCGATGAGGTTCTGTTTTTCCATACCATCGAGAACGCGCACCAGAGTAGGCGTTTCAATTTCAAGCTCTTCGGCAAGCTGCTTCTGGGTCAATGATCCGCGGCGCGACAGAGCAAAAAGCACCCGCGTCCGCGCCAGTGTCAGCCCCTGCTCGCCTACCCGCGCATCGAAAAACGTCCTGAGCTTGCGATTGAAGGATGACATTTCATCCAGCAGTTGCTCCTTGTCGGTTTGTCGCGACACGATATGACTTCCTTATAATTAGCATACTACTTATTTATTGCCTATTTATACGTGGTACTGACGATTTTCAAGATGCTTTGCTGACGTGGCAGCCATGCCATAAATTCAAGGCTGACGCGGTTTGATTCGTTTTGGGTTTTGCACTCAACGCCGAAAGGGCTGTGGATTGATGGGGACAACATAAAATGTGATCGCCCAAATCCCCCCGAAATGCGGCTGTTTGGCAGTGTTGCAACTATGTCATTGACTGTCCCGGCCGGTACCGCCACATCGTTAAGTGAGCGTGTGTGCCAAGCTGGATGTACCAACGCGATAATTAATGCATTTGCGTCTGCTGCTTTCCGAAACCCGCACCCCGGTTTTCGGACGGCTGTGTTAGCGCACATGAGACGCAGATACAGGGAGACCATTAGACAATGAATGATGCAGCACGAAAGATCGCCCCGGTCTCCCCGGCCGAACCGCATTACCGCGAAGCGCCAAACAACATTGAAGCCGAACAGGCCCTTCTGGGTGCTATTCTCGTCAATAATGACGCCTATTATCGCGTTTCGGACTTTCTGAAGCCGGTTCATCTGTATGAACCGCTGCACCGCAAGATCTTCGAAGTCGCCGGCGACATCATTCGCATGGGCAAGACTGCCAACCCGGTCACGATCAAGACCTTTCTACCGTCTGATGACAAGGTGGGTGATCTGACCGTTGCGCAGTACCTCGCACGTCTTGCTGCCGAAGCCGTGACCATCATCAACGCGGAAGACTATGGCCGCGCGATCTATGATCTGGCGCTGCGCCGCGCGCTGATCCAGATTGGTGAGGATGTCGTCAACATTGCCTATGACGCGCCGCTCGACATGCCACCGCAGACTCAGATTGAAGACACCGAGCGCCGCCTGTTCGAGCTGGCGGAAACCGGCCGTTATGACGGTGGCTTCCAGTCATTCAATGACGCGGTATCGCTGGCCATCGACATGGCGGGCCAGGCGTTTGAACGTGACGGCAACCTGTCGGGCATTTCCACCGGCATCCACTCTCTGGATGGCCGTATGGGCGGTTTGCAGCGTTCTGACCTTATCGTGCTTGCGGGTCGTCCGGGTATGGGCAAGACCTCGCTTGCCACCAACATTGCCTACAATATCGCAGCTGCCTACGAGCAGGAAATCCAGCCGGATGGCTCCTTCAAGGCCAAGAACGGCGGCGTCGTCGGTTTCTACTCACTCGAAATGTCGTCCGAACAGCTGGCAACCCGTATCATTTCCGAGCAGACGGAAGTGTCATCCTCGAAAATCCGCCGTGGTGAAATCACCGAAGCCGATTTCGAAAAGCTGGTTGCCTGCAGCCAGATGATGCAGAAGGTTCCGCTTTATATCGACCAGACCGGTGGTATTTCCATTGCCCAGTTGTCGGCACGTGCGCGTCGTCTCAAGCGCCAGCGCGGCCTTGATTGCCTGGTAGTCGACTATATTCAGCTGATGACCGGCTCCGGCAAAAGCGGTGAAAACCGCGTGCAGGAAATCACCCAGATCACCACGGGCCTGAAGGCGCTGGGCAAGGAACTGAACGTTCCGATCATCGCGCTGTCACAGCTGTCCCGTCAGGTGGAAAGCCGCGAAGACAAACGCCCACAGCTCTCTGACCTTCGTGAATCTGGTTCGATCGAGCAGGACGCCGACGTTGTGCTGTTCGTGTTCCGTGAGGAATATTACGTTAAGAACATGGAACCGCGTGATCCGGATGATCCGAAATATGCGGAGTGGGAAGCACTGTTCGACAAGGTGAAGGGCACAGCAGACGTGATTATCGCCAAGCAGCGTCACGGACCGACCGGCACTGTTAAACTCGCCTTCCAGTCGGAATTCACCCGCTTTGCGGATTTGGCCGACCCATCCTTCAGCCAGTACGAAGAACACTGATACGAAACGCCCCGCTGTTCAGCGGGGCGTTTTGTTTTCAATGTCTTGAGCTGGCGCTCTCAGAAACTGATTCCGAATATCGGGGGACACGCTCTCATTCTGCTTTAACGCCTGAGGGCAAAGCGATGACCTGATCCTGTGGCCGGATACTGCTTTGGCGATGAGTGATCGCAATGATGGTCATGTCGGCATCGACCCTGCGCAACTGGTCCATGATCTCGCGTTCGGTTTCATCATCAAGCGCGGAGCTTGCCTCATCCAGCAACAGAATGACCGGCTCTGCATAAAGCGCCCGGGCAATGGCAATGCGCTGGCGCTCCCCTCCCGACAGCTTCAAGCCACGCTCACCCACCCTGGTTTCGAACTTTTGTGGCATGGCCTCGATACGCTCAATGATCGCCGCACGCTCGGTTGAACGGCGAAGCCGCGCCTCGTCATAGGGTCGTCCCAGAACAATGTTAGCGGTAAGAGTGTCATTGAGCAGTTGCACCTCCTGTGGCACGATACCAACCGCAGAAAACCAGTCATCTCGGTCGATCGTTCCAATATCGCGGCCATCGATACGGATATGCCCCTTTTGCGGCAGCATGGTTTTTTGCAGCAGCTTGAACAGGGTCGATTTTCCCGAACCGGTTTCGCCGGTGATAAAGGTGAGCCGTCCGGGCGAAGCACGGAACGAGACATTTTCAACGCCGCGTCCATTTTCATAGCGGAAACCGACATCCTCAAATTCGATTACGCCCTGCGACAGAACCAGTCCGGCCTCCCCGCCCGCCCTTTGCTCTTCCGGTGCATTCCACATGCGGGCAAAGGGCGCAAAACGGGCAAGCGCCCTAACTGTTTCATTGATCGACTGGCCAATCAGCTCAAACGGCACATTCAGCTGCAACAACAGCATGTTGAACAGCACAATGTCACCCACGGACAGTTGCCCTTGTTCATAGCGTGGCAAAAGCAGGTAGAAGGTGATGATGAATTGCAGAGCCAGCGCCAGCGAAATCATTGCCACGAACACGATACGGCGCAGTGAATAGAGCCGCCAATTGTCGTAGATCGAACCTGCACTCTCGGCAAAGCGCGCCTTCATCCATTCCGTACTGGCGGTGTGCCGCAAAGGTTCGATCATGCTGATGGCATTACCGACAAAACCGGCATTCTGCTGTCCGGCATCAATGGCCTTTTCGAGATAAGGACCGGTGATGCGGTTGGAAACCATTGTTAGGCCGATAAAGATCGCACCGTAGAGACATACGATCAGCAGCACATCAAAACTGATGACCGCGCCCAGCATCAGGGTCGCAAACAGGAAAGCCGAAATCCCAGGCAGAAACGAAATGAACATCATCTGCATGAAGATGGATGTTGCCGATGCGCCTTGCGTTTGCGCCGCCTGGATTTCGGCCGGATTGTGATCGGTAAAAAACGATGGCGGTTTGTTGATGATACGCTCGAAGAAACCGGTCGCAGCGATGTAATCCAGCCGTTCAGAATGAATGACGGCCATATATTGCGTGCAGCGCTGCACGCCCATGGCACCGGCTGTCAGCAGCGCATAAAAGGTAAAGGCCAGCATCCAGCGGGCCGGCGTATCCGGCAGATCGTCCACCAGCCGGGAAAAGACATAAGGGCCTGTGACAGCCAGTATCGATCCGGCAAGGATGGTCACGACAAGAAGGGAAATCGACAGCCGGGCATTCTTCCAGTAGTCAGCATAAATGCGAAGAAGCGGCCCGATTGCAGCCCTGTAATTATTCCGCATAAACGGCACTCCCCAGGTTGAGACAACTCAAGGTGAATAACCGCAGTAAAGGTCGCGGGCGGGTATTTCAACCCGCAGGCCCCAGGCGGGATTTTCAAAAACCGATCGAACGCAGGACTGCGACCGTTGCCACGCCGGTAAAAGCCGCCGGCAGAAGCGACAGGCGAAGTGCGGCAACGGCCGTTACCAGACAGGCAATGCTTTCCGCCGTACCGGTTGACAAGGCGGTGGGCGTCACCACGGCCATCAGCACCGCTGGTGGCACCGATGACAGCGCCTTTTTCATGCGTGGGCCGGGATTGGTGTAGCGGACCAGCAGCAAACCGCCCATACGGGTGCTTACCGTCGCCACCATCATCGCAAGGATGGCAAAAAATGTTGATGTATCAAGGCTCATGCCGGTTGCTCCGCATCAGCCTTGTTCTCATCCGGCAAACATTCCGTCCGCCCAAAGGCTGCCATGGCCAGCCCGGCAAGTGCGCCCGTGGCAATGTACCAGGCACCGGGAATGTAGAGGTGTGTCACCCATGAGGTCAGTGCACTGGCCAGCAGGACAAGTCCGGTTTCGGTGCCCTTCCAGAACCCCATCAGCAACACAATGAATACGGCGGGAAAGGCAAAGTCGAGCCCGATCACCGTCATGTCGCCCATGACCGAGCCAAGCAAGGCGCCAGCCATGGTCGAGACATTCCAGACGGCGTAGATCGATAGCGCAGCACTGGCAAAAAAAGCCGGTGTCAGCCTAGCCTTCATCGCACGGAATTCGGACAACGCCCAGGATTCGTCCGTCAGTACCAGCATGGCGGCATATTTACGCCAGCCGTTGAACCCATCCAGCTTCGAGGCGATGGACGCACTCATCAGCACGTGGCGCAGATTGACCAACAGAGCGGCAAAACCGAGCGCCACCCAGCTTGCCGGATGGATCCATAAATCCATGGCAACGAACTGCGAGCCGCCGGCAAAGACAAACAGCGACATCAGGCAGGCCTCGAGTGCCGACAGACCCTTTGAAACCGCGACCGCACCAAACACCACGCCAATCGGTACCATCGCCACCAAAAGCGGCGCTGCGGCCCGCAACCCCGCCAGCACGTCACCCGACTTCACTATCTTTGCCATCACCATCTCCGATATCCTGGGAGATGGCAGGTAGAGAAGGATGATGGGTGCGTCTTGAACAAAAGTGATGGGGACAGAGAACAGCCCGGAACCGTTGCCGGACGACTTGGTCTCAGGCAGCGCGGAACTGACCCGGTGTAATGCCGGTGCGCGCCTTAAAGTGGCGAGTGAAATGCGCCTGATCGGCAAATCCGCATTCCAGTGCCACAGAGGCGGGATTATCGCCAAGCCGCAGCAAACGACGCGCCTTGCGAATACGCACATCCGTCAGATAGGCGTGCGGCGTGATGTAGAATTCCTTGCGAAACGCCCGGATCAAATGGGCGCGGCTGAGCCCGGCAATGGCCGCCAGCTGTTCCAACCCGATGTCGATCTCGCAATTGTCGGTGAGATAATCCCTTACCCGGTAAACTGCGGTGCGTTCGCGCGTTTCCACCGGCAGGATGATCGTGCTGCCGTGGCGACGAAATAGTTCTGCCAGTACGCTGAACATACCTTCATCGGCCTCCAGCGCACCGGACTTCTGCTCGAGTCGCTGATGGGCAATCTGGAACGCGGCAGCCATTTGCGGGTCTTTTGGCAAAAAGCGCGGGAAAGACGGCGTGCCATGAAACGCCCTGCCCGTCACGTCCTCAATCACCTCCTGCAACAACTCCATGTCGGGATAGATCATCCGGTAGCGATAACCTTCACCTCCCGGTGCACCATCATGGATCTGGCCGGGATTGATCAGGTAAAGATTGCCGGGACCAGTCTGCTCTCTGCTGCCATTGATCGTCGATATCTGCGAACCGGATTCGATAGCACCAATGCTGAAGGTCTCATGCGCGTGCGGGGAATATTCATGCGTCAGGAAAGTCGCGCTCAGGCACTCCATATGCCGGAACCGCCTGTCGCGCCAGAAACGTGTGGTTTCCGTCGTGGCAAGCGGCATATCGTCAAGGGCCTGTTTCTGCGAAACGCTGTGCATAGTGAAAGAATAAAGCAATCCGTCATTACCGTCTTGAACAAAAGTGATAGGCTTTGGCTCAAATAGTTTTTGAGCAGCATTGCGAGACAGCATGACCGATTTCGACGAAAGCCTTTCCGATTATGACGAATTCGAGCATGCGCCGCTGCGGCTGACCGTTGATCTCGGTGCACTGGCGGATAACTGGCGCGACATGAAAAAACGCTCCGGCAAGGCGCGGACCGCCGCCGTGGTCAAGGCTGACGCCTATGGCATGGGTATCGAAGATTGCGGCACCACGCTGTACCATGCCGGGGCACGGGACTTTTTCGTGGCAACCGTTGCCGAAGGTGTAACACTGCGTCCGCACGCTCCCGAGGCCCGTATCTTTGTGCTGTCAGGCATCTGGCCAGGACAGGAAGCCCATTTCTTCAACAATGATCTTGTGCCTGTCGTCGCGTCGGAAGAGCAGCTGGCCTTCTGGATGTCGACGCTTGCCGAACGGGGTGATCATCCCTTCGCCCTTCATGTCGATACCGGCTTCAACCGTCTTGGATTGCCGCTGGATGAGGCACTGTTTCTGGCCGAAGATATCTCTCGGCCAGCCAGTTTCGACCCGGTTCTCGTTCTATCGCACCTCGCATCGGCTGACACCCCCTCTTCCGCCATGAACAAGGCACAGCTTGAATCATTCCGTAAGGTTAGCGCTGCTTTCGAAGGTGTCGAATCAAGCCTTTCAGCTTCTGCTGGAATATTTTTGGGTCCAGACTATCACTTCGATCTGACCCGTCCCGGCATCGCGCTTTACGGCGGCGAAGCCGTCAATGACGTGGATAATCCGATGCGCCCGGTCGCCAAGGCGGAAGCGCGCATCATTCAGGTGCGTGAAGCCGGTGAAGGACAGACCGTCAGCTACGGTGGCACTTTCCTGCTCAAGCGCGCCAGCCGCCTTGCCATAGCATCAGTCGGTTATGCCGACGGTTATCAGCGTTCGCTTTCCGGTTCCGGCATTCCTTTGAGGGAAATGGGTTATGGCGGCGCCTATGGTTTTATCAACGGCCACCGGGTCCCGGTTGCCGGTCGCGTGACCATGGACCTCACCATTTTCGATGTCACCGATGTGCCCGAAAATGCCGTGCGCGCTGGAGATTACATTGAACTGTTCGGCCCCAATGTACCGGTGGATGAGGTCGCGCGTGCGGCAGGAACCATCGGCTATGAAATGCTGACCGGCCTTGGTCTGCGTTATGAGCGGCAGTATTTGTTCGACGGCGAATAATTAAAACCGCACCGCCTTTAAACAACAGGCTTGCAAAGCCGACGGCAGGCGTTTATCCCGGCATTAAGTTCTTTATTTGTTCTCATTCAAGATACTGCCGGGAGCCACAACCGCATGGCCAAGACCAAAACCCAATTCGTGTGCCAGAACTGTGGCACGGTGCACACCCGCTGGGTTGGCAAGTGTGAAGGTTGCGGTGAGTGGAACACCATCATTGAAGATGACCTGATGGGTGGCATCGGCTCAGGGCCTGGCAAAACACCCAAGAAAGGTCGCCCGGTCGCTTTGACGGCACTATCAGGGGAATCGGAAGAAGCACCGCGTATTGCAACCGGCATGGACGAGTTGGACCGCGCAACCGGTGGCGGTTTCGTCCGTGGCTCGGCAGTGTTGATCGGTGGCGATCCCGGTATCGGCAAATCGACGCTGCTGATGCAGGCCGCCGCAGCCCTGTCGCGACGCGGCCAGCGTATTATTTATGTCTCGGGTGAAGAGGCCGTGGCACAGGTTCGTCTGCGTGCGCAGCGTCTGGGCGCGGCACAAACCGACGTGCTGCTGGCGGCAGAAACAAATGTCGAAGATATTCTGGCAACCATTTCCGAAGGCAAGCGCCCGGATCTGGTGATTATCGATTCTATCCAAACCCTGTGGAGCGACACGGCCGATTCGGCACCCGGTACAGTCACCCAAGTGCGTACCGGCGTACAGGCGATGATCCGTTTTGCCAAACAGACCGGTGCCGCCATGGTGCTTGTTGGCCATGTGACCAAGGAAGGCCAGATTGCCGGTCCGCGTGTTGTTGAACACATGGTGGATGCGGTGCTTTATTTTGAGGGCGACCGCGGTCACCACTACCGAATCCTGCGGACGGTGAAGAACCGTTTCGGACCAACGGATGAAATCGGCGTGTTCGAAATGTCCGACAAGGGGCTGCGGGAAGTTTCCAATCCATCCGAGCTTTTTCTGGGTGAACGCAACGCAAAAGCCCCGGGCGCTGCGGTTTTTGCCGGCATGGAAGGCACCCGCCCTGTGCTGGTTGAAGTGCAGGCGCTGGTGGCAGCCACCTCTCTCGGCACCCCGCGCCGCGCCGTTGTCGGTTGGGATTCGTCACGCCTTGCGATGATATTGGCGGTGCTGGAAGCCCATTGCGGGGTGCGACTTGGCCAGCACGATGTGTACCTCAATGTCGCTGGCGGTTACCGCATCTCGGAACCGGCCGCCGACATGGCTGTGGCTTCCGCACTGGTTTCGTCGCTTGCCGGTCTTGCCCTTCCGGCCGATTGTGTTTATTTCGGCGAAGTCAGCCTGTCAGGAGCGGTAAGACCCGTTTCGCACACGGTGCAGCGGTTAAAGGAAGCGGAAAAACTGGGCTTTACCCAGGCGCTGCTTCCAACAGCATCGGCGGAATTGCCTAAAACCGGCAATGGCCGATGGGCAGAAATTGAAAGCCTGCCGGATCTCGTTGCGCGCATCGCAGGTTCCGCCAACCGCTTCAAACAGGTTGAGGAAGATGAATATTGATCCTTTCGCTGGCTAAGCCTGTGGTGTAAGAGGATCGCAAACAGGCAAGACGGTGCTTTGATAAAGCCCCGCGACCTTTGGAGCTGGTATATGCCCATCACGATTTTCGACGGTATTGTTCTCGCCGTTGTACTTTTCTCAGCCGTTCTGGCCATGGTGCGCGGTTTTTCCCGCGAAGTTCTGTCCATAGCAAGCTGGGTTGGTTCGGCTGCTGCCGCCTACTATCTCTACCCGGTTCTGGTGCCTTACGCCAACAACTACACCAATGACCACCGCATCGCGATTGCCGGTTCGGCGGGTGTGGTCTTTCTTGTTGCGCTGATCGTTATTTCGTTCATCACGTCGAAGATTGCCGACTTCATCATCGACAGCCGCATCGGCGCGCTGGACCGCACGCTTGGCTTCCTGTTCGGTGTAGCCCGCGGCCTTCTGCTGCTGGTCGTTGCACTGGCATTCTGGAACTGGTTGGTTGACGTCAAGATCCAGCCGACATGGATGACCCAGGCCAAGTCCAAGCCATTCCTCGACATGCTGGTGCAAAAGCTGGAAGCTGTGCTGCCAAGCAACATCGAGCCTGAAGTTCTTGATCGTATCATGGGCCGCAATCAGGATGCGACAACGGAACAGGCGCCTTCTGAAGAGGCCCCTGCAACCAACGCACCGGCAACAAACAATTGACACTGTGTTGCGTCTTGCGTGATACGCAAGACGCCTTACATGTGGTATGGTTTTTCAACAGAGCAGTAACGGACCTTCCCGGAGAAAGATTTCACCGGTCAGGTCTTTGTTTTTTGGGCGCATGATTTTCAAATCCACGACTATTTGAAGGTTGGGCGAAGATCAAAATATTACAGTACCTCGAACGCTTGATGACATGAAGCACGGTACTGTAGGGAGCAAAGGCAAGACGCATGAACCAGCCGCTTTCGCATTCCACGATCAAAGATGTTATCGATGGCGACACGCTGCATGAAGAGTGTGGCGTGTTTGGCATTTTGGGGCATGAGGACGCAGCTACGCTGACTGCTCTTGGCCTGCATGCCTTGCAGCATCGTGGACAGGAAGCCGCCGGTATCGTTTCCTTCGACGGCAAGCGCTTCCATCAGGAACGTCATATGGGTCTGGTCGGTGATCATTATACCGACCCTGCAACCCTCGCCCGCCTGCCCGGCCATATCGCCATTGGTCACACTCGTTATTCCACGACCGGCGAAGTGGCGATGCGCAACGTGCAGCCGCTGTTTGCCGAACTGGAAGAAGGCGGTATTTCGATTGCCCATAACGGCAACTTCACCAACGGCCTGACCCTGCGTCGCCAGATCATCGCTACTGGCGCAATCTGCCAGTCGACCTCCGATACCGAAGTTGTGCTGCACCTGATCGCCCGTTCGCGCCACAGTTCAACATCCGACCGCTTCATCGACGCAATCCGTCAGATGGAAGGCGGTTATTCGATGCTGGCCATGACACGCACCAAGCTGATTGCCGCACGCGACCCCACCGGCATCCGCCCGCTGGTCATGGGTGAACTGGACGGCAAGCCGATCTTCTGTTCGGAAACCTGTGCGCTCGACATTATCGGCGCCAAGTTCGTGCGCGATGTTGAAAACGGCGAAGTGATCATTTGCGAAGTGCAGCCGGATGGTTCGGTCACTATCGACGCCCGCAAGCCAAGCAAACCGCAGCCAGAACGCCTGTGCCTGTTCGAATATGTATATTTTGCACGCCCTGACTCCGTGGTTGGCGGCCGCAACGTTTACACCACCCGCAAGAACATGGGTATGAACCTAGCCAAGGAAGCCCCGGTCGAAGGTGACGTCGTTGTGCCTGTGCCGGATGGCGGCACGCCTGCAGCGCTTGGTTTTGCGCAGCAGAGTGGCATTCCGTTCGAATACGGCATTATCCGTAACCACTATGTTGGTCGCACCTTCATCGAGCCTACCCAGCAGATCCGCGCTTTCGGCGTCAAACTGAAGCACTCTGCCAACCGTGCAATGATTGAAGGCAAGCGCGTTGTGCTGGTCGACGATTCCATCGTTCGTGGCACGACCTCTGTAAAGATCGTCCAGATGATCCGCGAAGCCGGCGCCAAGGAAGTTCACATCCGCGTTGCCAGCCCGATGATCTTCCACCCGGACTTCTACGGCATCGACACGCCTGACGCTGACAAGCTGCTGGCAAATCAGTACGCCAATGTCGAGGACATGGCGAAGTTCATCGGTGTGGATTCGCTGGCCTTCCTGTCGATCAACGGCCTGTACCGCGCCGTTGGTGGAGAGGATCGCAACAATGCGCGTCCGCAATTCACCGATCATTACTTCACGGGTGATTACCCGACCCGCCTTCTCGACCAGAATGGCGAGGCCATGGGCAGTAAGATATCTATGCTGGCCAGCAACGGCTGATAAACCAAGCTTTAGCCCGCGCCCACTGCGCGGGCTTTTTGTTTGTGGCAGTTGCTTTGCGACCTTCTGGCCTATTGCCGCCCATGTCGCTTCCTCATAAGACGGCAGTCACAGACTGATTTACTCTTCGGGGGAGACACATGACCATCGACCTTACTGGCCGGATCGCACTGGTAACTGGTGCTTCACGCGGCATCGGCTACTTCACCGCACTGGAACTGGCAAAAGCTGGCGCACACGTCATCGCCTGCGCGCGTACGGTTGGCGGTCTTGAGGAGTTGGACGATGCCATCCAGGCCGCAGGCGGCTCGGCCACGCTGGTGCCGTTCGATCTCGCCGACATGAATGCAATCGATGGTCTTGGCGCCTCCATTAACGAACGCTGGGGCAAGCTTGATATTCTGGTGGCCAATGCCGGTGTGCTAGGTGTGATTTCCCCCATCGGCCATATCGAGGCGAAAGTCTTCGAAAAGGTCATGAACATCAACGTCACCTCGACCTGGCGTCTGATCCGTTCGGTGGAGCCGCTGCTCATCAAATCTGATGCTGGTCGCGCCATCCTGCTGTCGTCGGGCGTTGCCCATTCCTGTCGCCCGTTCTGGAGCGCCTACTCCGCCTCCAAGGCTGCCGTGGAAGCGCTCGGCCGCACATGGGCTGCAGAAACGCAAAAGACTGCGCTGCGCATCAACTGCGTCAATCCCGGTGCAACACGCACTGCCATGCGTGCGCAGGCGGTTCCCGGCGAAGATCCGTCGACGCTGCCGACACCGTCCGATGTTGCAAAGGCCCTGCTGCCATTGCTGGCACCTGAACAGACCGAAACCGGCAAGCTGTTTTCTGTGCGTGACAACAAGTTCCTGGACTACCATCTGCCGGAATAAGACCTGCCAAAACATGCCTCCCAAGTAGACACCTGTTCTGGGAGGCATGACACCGCAGCAAGGTTGCAGGCTCTTGACCAAATCTATCGGGCGCGCCATAAGGCTGACCATGAAAATGGCGCCCTTCAACCATGGTTTTGATACGGTTTGTGACATTGACGCGAAGATCATTCTTGATGTTCGCGGCGCACGATGTTCCTGTTCAGACCGCTAAGCGCATTTTGTGCAGGCACCTGCACAGTCACGTCACTCAAAGCACGTTATCTAGTCTCCAAACCGGCCCGGCTGTTTCGCATCTTCTCAACGGCAAGATGACAAACGCACCCGCGCCCGTTACGGTTCTGTTCGGGAGAAATTGAAATGAACCTGAAATTTTACAATACCCTGACCCGCGAAAAGGCTGCATTTGCGCCTATCGATGAACAGAACGTGCGCATGTATGTCTGCGGCCCAACCGTGTATGACTTCGCCCATATCGGCAATGCGCGGCCAGTAATCGTGTTTGACGTGCTCTTCCGTGTGTTGCGCCATGTCTATGGTGAGAAGCATGTCACCTATGCCCGCAATATCACCGACGTCGACGACAAGATCAATGCGCGTGCACTGCGTGACTACCCGCACCTGCCGCTCAATGACGCCATTCATGCGGTGACCCAGAAGACCGCAGAGCAGTTCCATCAGGATGTTGCTGCACTTGGCAATCTCGAGCCCACCATCGAGCCGCGTGCCACCGACAATATCGCCCACATGATCGATATCATCGAAAAGCTGATTGCCCGCGGTCATGCCTACAATGCTGGCGGTGAAGTACTTTTCGACACCCATTCGATGAGCGATTACGGCCAGTTGTCCAAGCGACCACTGGATGAGCAGCAGGCTGGCGCCCGCGTCGCCGTCGATGCTCACAAAAAACATCCGTCCGATTTTGTTTTGTGGAAGCTGTCCAGCGATAACGAACCCGGCTGGGAAAGCCCGTGGGGTCGTGGTCGTCCGGGCTGGCACATCGAGTGCTCGGCAATGTCCGGTCGTTACCTCGGCGAGGTTTTCGATATTCACGGTGGCGGTCTCGACCTGATTTTCCCGCACCATGAAAACGAAATTGCCCAGTCGCGTTGCGCACACGGAACGCATGTGATGGCCAATTTGTGGATGCATAATGGTTTTGTGCAGGTTGAAGGCCGCAAGATGTCCAAGTCGGACGGCAACTTCTTCACCATCTATGAATTGCTGCATACGGACCGGTTTGGCGAGCGCCAGTGGCCAGGTGAGGTTCTGCGTCTCGCCATGCTGATGACCCATTACCGCGAACCAATCGACTTCTCGGTCAAGAGACTGGAAGAGGCCGAGCGTTTGCTGGCGAAGTGGCCGGCAGCTGAGCCAGGCGATGCCACACCTGACACAACGGTTCTGGATGCACTTGCCGATGACCTGAATACGGTTGCTGCCGTACAGGCTTTGCATGCGCTGGCGCAGGCCGCCAACGCCGACCCGTCCAAGATGGCGGTCTTTGCTGCCAGTGCGGCCCTTCTCGGTGTCTTACCAAAGAAGGCGGAAGTGGATGAAGCCGTTGCCGCAGCTATCGATTCGCTGGTGGAACTGCGCCTTGAAATGCTGAAAGCCAAGAACTTTACTGAAGCGGATCGCATTCGTGACGAGCTTGCTGAAAAGGGCATTCAGCTCAAGGACGGCAAGGACAAGGAAACCGGCGAACGGGTGACGACTTGGGAATTGAAGCGGTAACAGCGCCTTCCCTGTCCGGCTCTATCTTCAATAGATCATCGCTCTGAGGGGCGATGATCAGTAATATAGGAAACTTAAACTGCAACACGGATCGACCGTCCTGCGTTTCTGGAACAACGATGTCCTGCAAGATATCGACAATGTTAGTCTTCGTGCTTTGCGGATGATAGAAGGAAGCCAGTCATGACGATTTACACCGGTGGATGCCAGTGTGGCGCGATACGTTTTCGTGCCGAGGGTGACCTGAAAGACAGCTCCATCTGCCATTGCCGCATGTGCCAGAAGGCATTTGGCGCTTATTATGCGCCGCTGGTGTCGGTGCGAAAAGCGAACTTCACCTGGACGCGAGGTGAACCGAAACGGTTCCAGTCATCCGATGTGGTGAAACGCGGATTTTGTGCCGACTGCGGCACACCCCTAACCTATGAAGCGCCTGATGGCATGGCCATTGCCGCCGGTGCCTTCGATAATCCGTCCCTGCTGCCGCCTGTTATCCAGTGGGGTGTCGAAAACAAGGTTGGCTTTGTGGACGATCTGCACCGCCTGCCTGCCGTTGCGACCGAGGAAGATTTGACCTCTGTGGATTATCTAGTCAATCTGACCTCTTACCAACACCCTGATCACGACACGACAAATTGGCCAGACACAAAAGCATGACCACGCAAGATCCACGCATGAAAATGCCCACATGGCTGCTCTATGGGTTAATTGCCAAGGGCGCTTTGATTGTGATCGTGATTGGTGCGGTCATGACCTATGTAGTCCTGAAGTAAGCAAAGGCGCATCATGCAAGAAAGCGGATTTTCCGGTGGCTGCCAGTGCGGCGCAGTGCGGTTTCATGCGGGCAAGATCGGACGACCATCGATCTGCCATTGCCGCATGTGTCAGAAACAGTTTGGCAATTTTTTCGGTGCGCTTGTCAGCGCCGATCAGGCCCATCTGACATGGACACGTGGGCAGCCAAAGCTGTTCAGGTCTTCTGCCAAAATCCACCGTGGCTTCTGCGAAAAATGCGGCACGCCCCTGACCTATCATTACCCCGGCGGTGTAGAACTGGCCATCGGCGCGTTCGACACGCCAGAGGTGCTGGAGCCGCAGGTTCAGGTCAATTTTGAACATCGCATGCCATGGATCGACCATCTTTTTGGAAAACCGTCGATCCAGCAGAGCGTGGATGAAGCCACCATCATTTCTTTCCAGCACCCCGACCATGACACAGCAGTCTGGCCGCCAGAGGACCAAGCATGAGCAATGACCTTCGTACCCTCTATCCCGAGATCGAGCCCTATGCGACGGGCATGCTGGATGTCGGTGACGGGCATACGATCTACTGGGAACGGGTCGGCACACCGGGCGCGAAACCGGCGGTGTTCCTGCATGGCGGCCCAGGCGGCGGCGTCAACGCCATGCAGTGGCGTATCTTCGACCCGGCGCTCTACGATGTCGTTCTGTTTGACCAGCGCGGCTGTGGCCGCTCCACGCCACACGCCCATCTGGAAGCCAATACGACCTGGCACCTTGTTAATGACATCGAGCGTCTGCGTGCGATGGTCGGTGTCGATACATGGCTGGTGGTCGGTGGCTCATGGGGGTCAACACTGGCGCTTGCCTATGCCGAAACCCATCCAGACCGCGTTAGTGAATTGGTCCTGCGTGGCATCTACACTGTAACCAAGCCGGAGATGGATTGGTATTATCAGTTCGGCGTCTCGGAAATGTATCCCGATCGCTGGGAAAAATTCATTGCGCCCATTCCAGAACATGAACGTGACGACCTGATGCTGGCCTATCATCGTTACCTGACTGGCGACGACGAGGCCAAGAAGCTGGAATGCGCCAAGGCCTGGAGCCAGTGGGAAGGTGCCACCATATGCCTGCTGCCCAGCGACGATCTTCTGGCCAAACATGGTGACGATACATTTGCGATCGCCTTTGCGCGCCTGGAGAACCACTATTTCGTCAACAACTGCTGGCTTGAAGAAGAGCAGCTGTTGCGGAATGCCCACAGGCTCAAAGACATTCCGGGCGTCATCGCACATGGCCGTTACGACATGCCCTGCCCGCTGAAATATGCCTGGCAACTGGCAAAGGCATGGCCGAAGGCGGAGCTTCATGTCATCGAAGGTGCGGGACACGCCCTGTCAGAACCGGGCATTCTGGATCGCACCATCCGCGCCCTTGACCAATTTGCCGGCAAATAACGGCCTGAGCGTCCGTCAGCACGGTGAAGCTTTGCTGATCGATGGTTCACTGAAATGAATTGGCTTATTCTGCCGGACTGGACTATTGCGTTCTCAATAAAAAAATCCGGCAGGAAACCCCAATGGAAATCGAACGCATCACCCCCGCTGCACCACGCAGCGAAAGCACGCGCGGATTCAGCCTTGCGCTGAGCGCCTATCTTCTGTGGGGTATTTTGCCGCTCTACATCAAGGCAGTGGCGCATATCTCACCAGCAGAAGTGCTGGCCCACCGGGTTCTCTGGTCCATTCCCATTGCGGCCGTCGTGCTGATTGTGCTGGGCCAGACCAAGGACCTCAAGGCGGCCTTTCGGTCGCCGCGCACCATTCTGCTTGCCTGCATGACGGCAACGCTGATCACCATAAACTGGGGCATTTATGTCTGGGCGATTGGTGCCGGCCACGCGATCGATGCGGCCCTTGGTTACTTCATCAATCCGCTGTTCAGCATCTTTCTCGGTGCGGTGCTGCTGAAAGAACGTCTGCTTCCCCTGCAAATCGCGGCCATTTCTCTTGCCGCGGTCGCCGTCGTCATCCTGACCTGGGATGCTGGCACCATGCCGTGGGTCGCGCTTGGCCTGACATGTTCTTGGGGTTTTTACGGCTTCTTCCGCAAGACCCTGCCGGTTGGCGCCAATCAGGGCTTTTTGCTCGAGGTTCTGCTGCTCAGCCCGGCTGCCATTGGCTACATGATCTATCTTGGCGTGACAGGCGGCGGCCATTTCCTGGCCGATAGCTCCAGTGACACCATACTGCTTCTGGTTGCTGGTGCCGTGACGGCCATACCGCTGATGCTTTACGGCAATGGCGCCAAGCTGCTGCAGCTTTCGACCATCGGCATTATGCAATATATCGCGCCGACCATCGTCTTTCTGATTGCGGTGTTCCTGTTCAACGAACATTTCAGCACGGCCAAACTGGTGTCGTTCTGCCTGATCTGGACTGCATTGGTGATTTATACATTCGCCATGCTGCGCCAGCTCAAAGGCCGCTAAAGCATGACTTTCCTGTCTTCCACGAGGCAGGAAAGTCATTTTTGTACAGTGCTTGTTATAGCTGGGAGATAACCGAGCTATCGCCATCCGGATTGGCCTGTGCCGTTGCCCGTTCAATGATAGCCGGAACGATATCCTTGATTTCGTCAATCACCAGCGGGTTCAGCATATGGGCCCGGTGAATGAACCCTTCGTCGCGCATGTGGCGAATAAGCTCCAGCATCGGATTCCAGAAACCGTTGATATTAGCAAAGACCATCGGTTTGGCGTGACGGCCAAGTTGCGCCCAGGTCATGATCTCCACGATCTCTTCCAAAGTGCCAACACCGCCCGGCAAGGTGACGAACGCGTCTGAACGTTCAAACATCTTGTGTTTGCGTTCATGCATGTCCTTGGTGACGATCAACTCGTTCAATTGTCCGAGAGAATGGCGGGTCGCCTCCATGTCGACAAGAAACTCCGGTATGATACCGGTCACTTCGCCACCATTGGAGAGTACGCCGCTTGCAACGGCGCCCATGATGCCCTTTGTGCCGCCGCCATAAACGAGGCGAAGACCGTTGTCGGCTATAGCTTTTCCAAGCGCGCGACCGGCTTCCATATAGGCCGGATCACGACCGGGTTGAGAGCCGCAATATACGCAGATGGATCGAATCGAATGTTTTTCACTGGTCATGGACCGAAGGAACAATGCCTTTCGTCATCCGTCAAGAAAATATGGGTGAATGAATTGCCCGAAAACGCTGTTTTCCCTTGCAAACGCTTGTGTATAGGGGTGGAAAAAGCTAGCAATTCCGATTGATAGAAAAGAGACATATCCGGAGACTCAAAGGATGAAAAACAAACGGGCCGGCCTACTGGCGCTTATCGTGCTCACGGTAGCGACGTTGCTCATGGTGTTCTTTGTGCTTCCACGGATATCGCAGGACGGCAAGCCGATTGGCGATGCCATCAACAATGCGGGTACTGCCGTCAAGGATGCCGTCGAATTGGGCGGCCAGAGTGCGTCCGATATTCTTAACGATGCGGCGGAAGAAACCTCCAAGGTTGCCGACAAGGTTGCACGCCTTGCGGCCTCTGCAACGGATTCTATCAATCAGATGACCGGCCTGTTTGCCAATGGCGCCATCCCGTCTGATGCCGACTACGCCACAGCCCGCACCAAGGTCGAGGCTGCTCTCAAGGAGTTGTCTGACGTCGATATTCCCGAGACGCTGGATGACACGACATCCAAACTGATCACCACGGCGCGTGCAGCAGCCGAGCGTGCTGGCACGTTCCTGCGTCAGCTGCCAGTCAGCGCCAAGGATGCTGCCGCGCAGATCGGCCGTCTGGCTGGTATTTTTGCAGGTACCGATGATGGCGCACCTGTCGCGCCGGCATCTGCCCCTGCTGCGACACCGGCAGATAACCAGCAGTCTTCCAATGACCTTCCGGTGTTTGACGTGCTGCGCGTTGAGCCGGATGGCTCTGCCGTTATCGCCGGCAAGGCCAAGGTCGGTTCGGTACTCGAAATTCTCAACAATGGTCAGGTCATCTCCAAGGCCGACATCGGCCAGAGCGGAGACTTTGCGGCCGTTCTCGACAATCCGCTGCCTCCTGGCGACCATCAACTGATCCTGCGCAGCACAGACAAGGACGGAAAGGTTCTGCAGTCTGATGAAATCGCCACGGTCTCTGTTCCGAAAGACAAGGCAGGTAACCTGCTGGCCATGGTCACCAAGCCAGGCGAAGCAAGCCGCTTGCTGACACTGCCGGAGCAGACACCCGCAGCAAACGTACCGGCCACCCCTGCCACGGGCGAAGCGGCAACACCAGCTGAAACCGCGGCCCGGCCCGGCCTTCCTGCCGGCTCCGACGAAGTTGCAGCACAGCCACCTGCAATTAACGCAACAGCGCCAACCGATGCAGGCACAAGCGAGAAGGCAGCCATTCAGGTCACCGCAGTTGAATTCGAAGGCGACAAGATTTTCGTTGCCGGTTCGGCTCCTGCCGGTTCTACCATCCGCGCCCTGGTGGATGACAAGGAAATTGGCACCACAACCACGCTGGCGTCTGGCAGCTTTGTCGTTGAAGGCACGATTGATCTCAGCGTAGGCAACCACACCGTCAGCACCGAAATGCTTGACAGCACCGGCAAGGTTTTGGTGCGCGTCAATGTTCCATTTGCACGCCCGGCAGGCGAACAGGTTGCCGTAACGGTACAGCCCGGCGCTGCTGCGGCCACCAGCACAGCCGCCGCCGAAAGCCCACTCAGCGATGTTTCGGTGTTCAAGAACCTGCGCGAAGAAGTCGCCAAGGCATTCGGTCTGTTGCAGGCGCTATATGCTGACGGCAAGACACCGCAGATGGAACAGATGGTTGCGGCACGTTCCGCCACCTCGTTTGCACTGAAGTCCCTGTCGGAGTTCCGTGCGGCCGCCTCTGCAGAAGCAGGTTTTGCAGCCTTTGTTGGCACAACGGCAAACCGCGCCAGCGAGATTGCTGCTGTTCTCGACAAGCTGCCGAATGACGTAAGAGCCGTCGGCAATGCTCTTGAAGGCCTTGCCGCCCGCATTGCCGAACTGACCTCCGAGCCGGTTCCACAGAGCAATGAAGGCCCCAAGACATTTGAGCAGGCACCGCTTGCCCATAATGAAAATGCCGTCATCATTCGCCGTGGTGATACGCTGTGGCAGATTTCCCGCCGCGTTTACGGACAGGGCGTTCGTTACACCACGATCTACCTTGCCAACCAGGACCAGATCAAAAACCCCGACCTGATTGAGCCCGGCCAGATTTTCGGCCTGCCTGACAAGGCACTGCCGAATGCAGAAGAACTGCACCGCAAGCGTTTGACCGGCGGCTAAGGGCGGTAAAATCCTCCGGTAGGATTGCAATCGTCAAGTTCAGCACTTATTTCGCAATCAACGGCGGCTATCACAGCCGCCGTTATGCTGTCGGCCTTTCGGCAGTGGTCGGAGCCAGAACATGCAGCAAGACAAGAAAAAAACCATCTCCGCGGATTCCAGCAATCCGCTGAACACACTGGTGAACCTGTGGCCCTATATGTGGCCGCATGGCAGAACTGATCTCAAGATGCGAGTGGTCTGGGCCACGTTGTTTCTTGTTGCTGCCAAGCTGGTTTTGATCCTTGTTCCCTATTTCTTCAAATGGGCAACAGATGCGCTGAATGGCAAACAGGATGCGACCAGCCTATTGCCGGTATTTCTGCTAGGGGCGGTCGCTCTCGTCATCGCCTATAATTTTACCCGTCTGTTACAGGTTGGCCTCAACCAGTTGCGCGATACGCTGTTTGCCAGCGTTGGCCAGCACGCGGTGCGCCAACTTGCCTACAAGACCTTCGTGCACATGCACCAGTTATCCCTGCGCTTCCATCTGGAGCGCAAGACAGGTGGCCTGTCGCGTATCATCGAGCGCGGCACCAAGGGCATTGAAACCATTGTCCGGTTCACGATCCTCAACACCGCCCCAACCTTTATCGAATTTCTGCTGACCGCCGTCATCCTGTGGTGGACCTATGGCTTTACCTATGTGCTGGTAACAGTCATCACGGTCTGGACCTATGTGTGGTTCACGGTGAAGGCCAGCGACTGGCGCATCGGTATTCGTCGTTCGATGAATGACAGCGATACGGACGCCAACACAAAGGCCATCGATTCACTTCTCAATTTTGAGACCGTCAAATATTTCGGCAATGAAGACATGGAAGCCAACCGTTTCGACGGTGCGATGGCGCGGTATGAAAAATCCGCGACCGCCATCTGGACGTCGCTTGGCTGGCTGAACTTCGGCCAGGGCGTCATCTTCGGCATCGGCTCGATGGTGATGATGGTCATGTCGGCACTGGCCGTACAGCGTGGCGAGCAGAGCATTGGTGACTTCGTGTTTATCAACGCGCTATTGTTGCAGCTTTCCGTGCCGTTGAACTTCATCGGCTTCGTCTACCGCGAAATCCGTCAAGGCCTGACCGACATCGAGCAGATGTTTGATTTGCTGGAAGTGGAAGCAGAAGTTACCGATGCCCCACATGCCAAGGAACTGATTATCGGCAGCGGCGCGATTTCCTTCAAGGACGTCCATTTTGCCTACGACCCTGACCGTCCGATCCTCAAGGGCATTTCGTTTGACGTGCCGGCTGGCAAGACTATTGCAATTGTTGGCCCCTCAGGGGCCGGCAAATCGACCATTTCGCGGCTTCTTTATCGCTTCTATGATGTTCAGGATGGCACGATCACCATTGATGGGCAGGAAATACGTGACGTGACGCAGAAGAGCCTGCGCTCTGTCATTGGTATCGTACCGCAGGACACCGTGTTGTTTAACGATACAATTGCCTACAACATCCGTTACGGCCGCACGTCTGCCGCTGACAGCGATGTGAAGGCTGCTTCTGACGCCGCGCAGATCAGCGGCTTTATCGAACGCTTGCCACAGGGTTACGAGACAATGGTGGGCGAACGCGGCCTGAAACTGTCAGGCGGTGAAAAGCAGCGTGTTGCCATTGCCAGAACCATACTCAAGGCTCCACCTGTCCTCATTCTTGACGAGGCAACATCGGCGCTCGACACCAATACCGAACAGGAAATCCAGAGTGCACTGGATATCGTCTCGAAAAACCGCACGACACTTGTCATTGCGCACCGCCTGTCGACCGTCATTCATGCCGATGAGATCATCGTGCTGAAGGATGGTTGCATCGTTGAGCGCGGAACACATCCCCACCTTATCGCGGCCCATGGCCTTTATGCATCGATGTGGGATCGCCAGCGCGAAGCAAGCCGCGCCGAAGAGCGCTTGCGTCAGGTGCGCGAGACCGACGATCTCGGCATTGTCGACCGGGGAACACCGGCACACTGAACCACCTTGCGACAGCAATATGGCCTATGCCGAAGCTGCCGCATGTCTTTATCCCAAAACCGGGAAACCACTTTTGGGAGACATACGGCTCCGCGCTCTTGTCTGGCGCATGTCTTTACCCCAAAACCGGGAAACCACTTTTGGGAGACATGCGGTAATTTGCGACATCGGGAGATAATCCCTATTATCCCCTTATTATCGCAGGCAGAGCGCACACAAACCGTTGATGCTTTGGTCTGACGCATTGCCCATCCGGCCTTTTGCCTGTAGTCAGCATAGGTCTGGTTTGGCGCGCACGTTGGAAACAATCGATGCTTCCGGGCGGCATGCAAGAAATATAAAAATCGGAGAAAAATACCTATGAACCTGTTCGATACCATTCGTAACACCATCGTACCGATCCATAAGGAAGGTTACGTTTTCGTCGCTGCCTTTTTCGTGGCGTCGCTGGTGCTAGGCTGGATTGCCGAGCCGCTGTTCTGGGTTGGTCTGGTTTTGACCCTGTGGTGCGCCTACTTCTTCCGCGACCCTGAGCGCGTCACACCGCAGGATGATGACCTCGTCATCAGCCCGGCAGACGGCAAGGTTTCCGCAATCCAGATGGTTGTTCCACCGCATGAGCTGGAGCTTGGCAAAGAGCCGATGCTGCGAATCTCGGTGTTCATGAACGTCTTTAACTGCCACGTGAACCGTGCACCGGTTCGTGGCCGTATCGTCAACATTGCCTACCGTCCGGGCCTGTTCCTCAACGCTGAAGCCGACAAGGCCAGCGAAGACAACGAGCGCAACGGTCTGGTTATCGAAACCCGTCACGGCCAGATCGGCGTCGTTCAGGTTGCTGGCATGGTTGCCCGTCGTATCGTCTGCTGGGTCAAGCCAAACGAGCCTGTAGATGCCGGTGAGCGTTTTGGCCTTATCCGCTTTGGTTCGCGTCTTGACGTTTTCCTGCCAGCCGGCACCGAGCCGCGCGTCTCTGTCGGCCAGACCGCCATTGCCGGTGAAACGGTTCTCGCTGAATTTGCCGCGACCAAGGGTCCGGTCATCAGCCGCCGCAACTGACGGATAACCGCAAGGACGCCTTCATGCAAACCCCTACCCCCGTAGAACCGGCACCGAACGGCAAACATGAAAATGGGCAGGACAATGCCCGTGGGCCACGCCTGCGGGAAATCCCCATGCGGCTGGTCATCCCCAATCTGATCACGGTATTGGCGATTTGTGCGGGGCTTAGCGGTGTCAGGCTTGCCTTCGAAAACCGCTTCGAATTGGCAGTCGGCATGGTTCTGCTGGCTGCGTTCCTCGATGGTATCGACGGACGTGTGGCCCGCATGATGAAGGCGACCTCCAAATTCGGCGCACAGATGGATTCGCTGGCCGATATCGTCAATTTTGGTGTTGCGCCGGCGCTTGTACTCTACGCCTTCATGCTGGATCAGGCCCGCAGCTTCGGCTGGATTGCCGCCCTGATCTACGTCATCGCCGCTGGCCTTAGACTGGCACGTTTCAACGTGATGATTGAACGTGAAATCAAGGCACCCTGGCAGAATGAATTCTTTGTCGGTGTCCCAGCCCCGATGGGCGCGCTTTTGGTATTGCTGCCGGTCTATCTCGGTTTTCTCGGCATGCCGCCAACGGCCCCCTTTTCCTATGTCGCCAGCGCTTACACAGTTTTGATTGGTTATCTGCTGATCAGCCGCCTGCCGGTATGGTCTGGCAAATCCGAAACCCGTATTCGCCGCGACATCGTTCTGCCGCTAATGCTGATCGTCGTGCTCTATGTTGCATTGTTGATGAGCTTTACCTGGGAAGTGCTGGCGGTGACCGTTGCAGCCTATCTCCTCTTCCTGCCGTTCAGCGCCCGCGTCTGGCACAAACGCTATGGCACCCTGACAATCGAAGAGGACAGTCACGGCGATAGCGGTGACGGCCTAGACCGCGGTATCTGAGAGAAAACAGGTACCTCTGATTGAAGATTGGCAGCATCCGCGCACGATTTGTCGCAGGCTGCAATCTTCAATTGATTTGTAATCGCCTCGAATTTGTCATGATTGGTCATGAAACAACACGGCAACGAATCTGCCAAATATCAAGACCATGGACTATTCGAGGAGAGAGACAATGAGTGAAAACAAGACTGCCAACCCGACGCCGAAACCTGATCTGAACAGCCACTACAAGCCACTGGGTCTGAAAGCTGTCGCCGCCGCATCGATGATGCAGAAGAGCAAGCCAGCCCAAGCACCGGCCAAAAAGGCCTGATTGATCCGCAGGAAGACCGGCTCACTCTTGTGAGCCAGCATCTTCTACTGCCGCCACTGCTTCTACAGCACGAATTGCTTTACAAACCGGACCAGAAGGCTGAGAGCCAAGAGGCTCATGACCACGCCGATAATGGCATCCAGCACACGCCAGGCGGATGGACGGGCAAATAACGGCGCCAGATAACGGGCGCCGTATCCCAACGCAAAAAACCACACGAATGATGCGACGACGGCACCTGCAGCATAGGCGACACGCGCACTTCCTTCATAGGCCGCCGACAGGCTGCCCAGCAAAACCACAGTATCCAGATAGACATGCGGGTTAAGGAAGGTGAACGCCAGGCAGGTCATGACCGCAGCGCGCAGGCCTAGCCCTCGTGAATTATCGGCCTGCATGACGCCGGGCTTCAAGGCACGGCGGAAAGCCAGAAAACCGTAACATGCCAGAAAGAGCGCACCACCCAGCGTCACCACCGCAATCAAAATGGGTGACTGCGACACTAGCGTTCCAAGGCCGGCAACACCTGCGGCAATCAGCAAGGCGTCGGACAGCGCGCAGATCAGGCACAGCAGGAAGACATGATTGCGGATAAGCCCCTGTCGCAGAATGAAGGCATTCTGGGCGCCGATTGCGACGATCAGGGAGCCCCCCAGCAGAAAACCGGCAAGGCTGGCAGACATTAAAGGCGGCATATCTCTGTTTTCCTGAAATTCATGCGGGGCTCTCAGCCATCCGCGAGGCGGGCTCTGCGTCATTGGACAATGACAAATTTACTACTGGCTTCCCGCAAGTATTATCAAGCCCCGCGTCGAGGGTTTCTGAGAAACCACACATAGGAATTGGAAAGTGCTGCGACCTTTCGTCCGTGTTAAGTTATCCTAAGATATTGGTAATCCACCTTCATTATCTGACTCGTGAAGAGTAACGGCCAAGGGGAATGCAATGTCTTACGTACGGGATAACCGGGATGCGCACTACACTGACGTGAACGCCCTGCCCCACAAGATCTTGCTTGTCGAAGATTCCATTGCGCTGTCGATGTTGCTGAAGCAACGGCTGGAAGGCGAAACCAGCGCCGAGGTCATTCATTGCGATACGATGAGCGCGGCCGCGGCTCTGATTGCCGAACATGAATTTACCCTTGCCTTGACCGGTTTGAACTTGCCTGACGCACCTGATGGCGAGATTCTCGGGCTGCTTTCGGCCTCCAGAATTCCAACAATCGTGTTTACCGCGACATTCGATGAGCAAGCGCGCAAGCGTTACACCGAAAAGAAGATCATCGACTACATCATCAAGGACGGCCATCGGACGGTGGATGCTGTCATCAAAACAGTTGAGCGGATTATCACCAACCGGCTGTTTTCCGTTCTCGTTGTGGATGATGCTCGCTCTGCCCGCTCAGGGCTGGTTGAAATACTCGAACGACAGAACTTCCGCGTTATAGAAGCTCTCAGCGGCAAACAGGCACTCGATATTCTGCAAGAAGATGAGACAATCGAGCTGGTTATTACCGATTACCATATGCCAGACATGGACGGTTATCAGTTGACCCGTAAGGTTCGGGAATATCGCAGTTCGGAAGACCTGCGCATTATCGGCGTGTCATCCTCGACGGACCGCCTGCTGTCAGCAAGCTTTTTGAAAGCTGGCGCATCGGACTTCATCTACCGGCCGTTTGTGCTGGAAGAACTGCAATGCCGTATCGACAACAACATTGAGACGCTGAAGCAGTTAAAGCGCCTGCGGCATCTAGCCGAACGTGACCACCTGACCAACCTGCCGAACCGCCGCTCCTTCTTTGAGAAGACCAAGTTGATGATGGCGGATTTGCAAAAGAACAATGGCAAAGGTGCGCTTGCCATTCTCGACATCGATCATTTCAAGAAGATCAATGACACCTATGGCCATGATGCAGGCGACCGCACGTTGAGAAATATTGCTGCCCTGCTGGCTGAAAGCTGCGAGACAAACAAACATCTTCCCGCCCGTATTGGCGGCGAAGAATTTGCAATTTTCCTAAGGGGTTTCGATGCAATACAGGCCCGCACATTTTGCGAAAACCTGCGGCATGCCGTTGAGACCGCTGGCGTAAAACTGACGGGTACCGAGATTGCTGTAACGATTTCACTGGGCGTAGTCGAAATCGAAAAGGGTGAACCTTTCGACAACCAGTTGAATGCCGCAGACCAACTGCTCTACATGGCCAAGAGCAATGGCAGAAACCGGGTATTTGCCGATCTCGACATTCTCAGCGGCTTCACGGAGCTTACCAAAGCGCACTAGGCTATGTCGCTGTTTAAAACAGTGACATCTGGCCAGAGTCCGGCCCCGTTTTCTTTTCCTTCTGCGGAAGCGTTTCCTCCACCGGTTCAAGAAGATCAGGGCCGACATTGCCGACCTTGTTCACCTTGTCGGATACCGGAATAGCTTCAAAAAAATCCTCATCCGCTGGCACCATCAGGTCCGCCACCTCACGTGGCTCCTGCGTCTTGCAGTCCAGCCAGCGGCTGAAATCTTCAGGTGCAATAACCACAGGCATCCGATCATGAATACGGCTGATCGACCGATTCGCGGAAGTGGTGAGAATGGCCGCCGTGTCGACCTCGGAACCATCGGCCGAAGACCATGTTTCGAGCAGACCCGCAAAGGCAACAACACCACCGCGTTTCGGTTTGATGAAATAGGCCTGCGGTTTGCCGCCTTCATCCTTGTCAGGACGTCTCCATTCGTAAAATCCACTGGCCGGAACAAGCACACGACGGTGGCGCATGGCCGCACGAAACGACGCCTTGCCTATTGCGGTTTCGGCTCGAGCATTGATCAGCAAGGGAAAATCACTGGGATCTTTCAGCCAGCCGGGCAACAGCCCCCAACGCGCCAGCACCGCCTGCCGTCTAGGCAGGTTGCTGCCGGGCTGCGAGGTTTCTGATTCCACCACGACAAGGATCGGCTGGGTGGGGGCGATGTTGTAACGCGCGGGAAAGTCATCAAGCTCGATGAGGCTTAGAAACTCAGCGAGTTCGTCGGGCGTTGCCAGCAATACAAATCGTCCGCACATGTTATTTTCCTCCGGCAACCAGTGTCACGGCATCGGCAAAATGATCTCAGGCACGCGGCCCAAACAAAATGAGACTTGCACCAGCAAGGCAGATGGCGCCGCCCGCGAAATCCCATCTGTCAGGTGAGTGGCCTTCGACACCCCATAACCAGAAAAGTGAGGCAACAATATACATGCCGCCATAAGCGGCATAAGCCCGCCCCGCCACTTCAGACGGCACCAGTGTCAGCAACCACGCAAAGGCGGCCAAAGCGACCATGCCCGGCACCAGCCATAGCGCCGATTTTTCCAGCCGCAGCCATGCCCAGAAGGTAAAACATCCGGCAATTTCGGCCAATGCGGCGGCGGCATAGATCAGATAAATCTTCATTGGTTCGGTTTTCGGCCCGGATGAGATGTTGCGTCACACGAAAGACATAGTGATTCCCCGCTTATGATAGCGGTTTGGGGCTGCTGCTAAAACACACCAGTCTAGGTGCAATCTTGGGAAACCCGAGCGATGACACTCACCTTGCACATGCATCCGCTTGCCTCGTTCTGTCACAAGGTGCTGATTGCACTTTATGAGAACGACACCGAGTTTGAAAAATCACTGATCGATTTTTCCGACGCGCAGTCCACGCAAAAACTTATCTACCATTGGCCGGTCGGCAAAATACCGGTGATGGAGGACCAGCGGCGTCATCAGGTGTTGGGTGAAACCAGCATCATCATCGAATATTTGCAGCAGCACTACCCTGGCGACACAAGGCTATTGCCGAGCGCCCCGGATGCACAGCTGGAAACGCGGTTATGGGACCGGTTCTTTGACCTCTATATCAGCGTTCCCATGCAGAAAATTGTCACGGACAAAATAAGGCCGGAAGGCAATCAGGATGCCTTTGGGGTGAACGAAGCGCGGCAGACGCTGAATACCGCCTATGAAATGCTGGAACGACAACTCACCGGCAAAATCTGGATATGCGGGGAAGAATTCACACTGGCAGATTGTTCTGGTGCCCCTGCCTTGTTCTATTCGTCTATCGTCCATCCTATCGGGCCGGGCAAACCGGCACTGGATCGTTACTTCGAACGGCTGATGCACCGCCCGTCGATAAAACGTGTCATCGCCGAAGCACGCCCCTGTTTTGCAATGTTTCCCTTCCATGAAGACATTCCAAAGCGCTTCCTGAACGACTAAGCATGTATCGCAGCCATCATACGCACAGGTACTTTTCCATGCCGCAGCCTCGTCCCGCCTCTTCCGCAATCGTCACTCGCGGTGACCGCATGTTGCTGGTCAGGCGCAAGAACCCGCCATCGGCCGACATGTTCGCCTTTCCCGGTGGCAAGGCAGAGCCGGGTGAGAGACCGGAAGACGCGGCACTGCGTGAATTGTTGGAAGAGACCGGCATCGAGGCGCGCAATCCACAGCTTTTTGCCACCTATGATCTGAAGCCTGAAACGGCAAGCGGCGCCGCCTCTAGCCACTATTTCCTGTCGGTATTTCTGGTGGAAGCAGACCATACGGCAGAAGCGGTTGCCAATGATGATGCGGCAGATCCCGGCTGGTACACGGTGGAGGAAGTGCGCGATCTGCCGGTTCCGCCAAGCGTTCTGGAATGCTGTGAACGCGTGGCCAAGCAATTGCACTCATTACAGAATCGCGGCATGAAACCACAATGAGCAAACCACGGTCACGACTTTCAGCATCGTCTGCATTTTGCGCAACGCTGTTTGTTGCCATGGGTGCGTTTGCGCAACCGTCAGCCCCGTCGAGCTCTGCTCCATCAGGTTCTGCGCCTGCCAGTTCAGCCTCGACAGCTTATGATCAAAAGCTGTCACGTCTGGCCGAAGTCACAGGTGCCGTGCATTACCTGCGCAACCTTTGTCAGAAGGATGTCAAGGAAGACTGGCGCAAGGCGATGAGCGATCTGTTGGCCGCAGAAACGGCCAACGAACCGGAAAGACGGCAGAAATTGACCGCCGCCTTTAACCGTGGATACCGCTCATTTGCTGCTGTTTACACCGAATGCACACAGGCTGCCGTGGTGGCCGAAGAGCAATACCGTAACGAAGGTGCAACACTTGCGTCAGAAATTGCTTCTCGCTTCGGAAATTAGGAAATAATTAACCTGTTTTTACCGCAACCCGTGCCGTTTTGATAAAAGGCTGTTAGAGTTGTTAACGAGGTGGTAAGACTTCAACCGTCTCGACGAGGAAGAAAGTATGCAAGAAAGCCGCAACGACATCGCCGAAATGATTGTTCACGAGAAGATGCAGGTCGCTCTGGAACACCAGAACGAAGCCTGGGCCGACGGTATGGCCGACGGCATCGAACCGGAAATCATTGCCGACGCTGCCATTGCACTGGCCATGCGCGAAACGATTCGTCTGCATGGTGAGGCTGGAGCAGAAGCCATGCTCGAATCACTGCGCCAAAGAATGCTGGCAGGCGAATTTTCCCCGACCCGTACCATCCAGTAAAACCGGAGGGTAGCATCATGACGTTTCGTGTGAGGGAAGAACTGGCCCTGTCGGCAGCTATTTTTGCTGCGGTTTTGGTGACAGCCCAGCCAGTATTTGCGCTTTCAGAACTCAAGAACATGCCTGATCAGGCTACTGGCGAGAGTGCACAGAGCGCACCGCAGGTGACTGAGCCGAATACCGTAGAGGGTGATTCGGACGGCGGCATTCCCATGCCGAGCCCATTGATCGATAAATCTGCTGGCACCAATGACCAGACGGCCGGTGAACCGGACGAAGATCAGCCAGTTGTTTCCGATATTCAGCACGACAATACCAAGGCCCCTGCCGCCGTGCAGCGCCTGCGTCAGCTAATTGTTGAAGCGTCGGCCACAGGCGACATCGAAAAGCTGCGTCCGCTGGTCAATCCCGGCCCGAACCAGGCTCAGATTACCGGCGACGACGGGGATGACCCTATTGCTGCGCTGAAAAGCTTCTCCGGCGATCCTGACGGGCTGGAAGTTCTGGCCATTCTTCTTGATCTGCTGTCCACCGGCTATGCCCATATGGATGCCGGCACCCCGGAAGAAATGTATGTCTGGCCTTACTTTGTGGGCAAATCACTGAATGAGTTGACCGCACCTGAAAAGGTCGAGTTGCTGCGCATCATCACCGCGGGTGATCTTGCCGACATGCAGGAATACGGCACCTACAGCTTTTACCGCATCGGCATCACGCCGGATGGCCAGTGGAAGTTTTTTACCGCAGGCGACTGAACAGAAAGCCGATGCATTCGATAATGTGGCAAGCATGGCTTGCCGCATGAACGTTCAATGCCTAAATCCCTGACATACAGTCTTCCCCTGTGTTGACTGATATCTTTTCGCCGGCTGTTGTCAACGCGACGGGATATCGAGATCCATCACACCTGACACTTCAACAGGAACACATCCATGTCCTCCGCCTTTTTACCGCAGCAGCGCCAGATCGAGATTACGGGCAAAGACGCACAGGAATTCCTGAACAATCTCATCACCACTGACGTTGAGAACCTGCCGGAGAATGAGGTGCGCGCTGGTGCCCTTCTGACACCACAAGGCAAAATCCTGTTTGATTTTCTGGTGTCGCGTGAGGCGGACGGTCTTATTCTCGAAACCGATAATAGCCAGCTGGATGCACTGATCCGCCGCCTGACCATGTACAAGCTGCGAGCGGCCGTTGAGATCAAACCACACGCGCAGGAAGGTGTCAGTATTTTCTGGGATGGCGACAAACCTGAAGGTGCGAAACTGGACAGCCGCTTTGCCAAGGCCGGCATTGAACTCTATCGCGCAGCCGGTGCCTCGGCCAGCGGCGCAATTGAGCCCTATGATGCATTGCGGATTTCTGCTGGAATTGTTCATTCGGGCGCAGACTACGCCCTGCAGGATGCCTTTCCGCATGACGTGCTGATGGACGTCAATGATGGTGTATCCTTCAAGAAGGGCTGCTTCGTCGGACAGGAAGTCGTGTCGCGCATGAAGCATCGTGGCACTGCCCGTAGACGTGTGGTGATCGTGGAGGCCGATGCTCACCTTCCGGCTGGTGGCACCGATTTGACGGCCAATGGCAAAACGATTGGCACACTCGGCAGTGTGTCCGGCAATAACGGCGTGGCGATTGTGCGCGTTGACCGCGTGGCAGATGCTCTGGCCACCGAGACACCTATCCTCGCTGGCGAGACGCCCGTCAAACTCACATTGCCTGCGTGGAGCGGTTTGAGCTTCCCGGCCGCGGAACCCACAGCCAGCGCGGAGGAATAAGGTTGGCCGCAAAGCTCAACACCCGCGCATGGCAACGGATGTTGTCCGGCCGCCGCCTCGACCTGCTGGACCCCTCACCGCTTGATGTTGAAATTGCCGATATTGCCCATGGCCTTGCTCGCGTTGCGCGCTGGAACGGCCAGACGCACGGCAATCACGCATTTTCGGTTGCACAGCACAGCCTGATCGTTGAGACGATTTTCAGCCGCAGCAATGACGCCACGCCAGACGAAATGCTGATGGCCTTGCTGCATGATGCACCGGAATATGTGATCGGCGACATGATTTCCCCGTTCAAGTCGGTCGTCGGAGGCGGTTACAAGTCGGTGGAGAAACGGCTAGAGGCGGCCATTCATCTGCGCTTCTCGTTGGCGCCGCACCCATCCAGCGAACTCAAGGACCGCATCAAGAAGGCCGATACGGTTGCGGCCTATTTCGAGGCGACCGAGCTTGCCGGCTTTTCGATGACCGAAGCCAAGAAGTTCTTTGGCCAACCGCGTGGTATTACCTGCGACATGCTGTTGATTGACCCTTTGCCGGCCCTTGAGGCCCAGCACCAGTTCATCGCGCGTTTCAACGCCATCGAGGCCTTGCGCAGCCAACAGAAAAGCGGTGCTGCATGACAGCGATTGTTGTTTCGCCACTGGGGCGAATTGCCGAAATGGCGGTGCGCCACAAGTCTCGGGAAATGGTCAGCCTGCTGGCCGAGAAACAGGATTTCCATCGCCCTGCGGTCATTCTTGCTGAGCGTCACCTGACGCTTGCCATGAATGACATCAGTTTTGCCGGCACCGGTAATTTGATCGCCCCGCAGGATGGTCATATCCAGAACCTGATCGATTTTGCGAAGAGTTGGGATCAGTCGGCTCCTCTGCTGGTCCACTGCTGGATGGGGGTTTCCCGGTCTCCGGCTGCTGCTGTCCTTGTTTCGCTAGCACTTTACCCGGAACAGAACGAACAGGATCTGGCCAAACGTTTGCGGCAGGCTTCACCCTATGCAACACCAAACTCACGGATCATCGAAATTGGCGACCGCCTGCTGAACCGTGATGGCCGATTGGTTGCCGCCTTCAAGGCTATTGGCCGGGGCGCCGATACAGATGGAAATGTTCCGTTTGTACTGCCATTGAACGGCTGACGACACCCAACGGCAGGTTTGATTGGTTCGAAGCACGCGTTGCGCGCTATATAAAATGCACAGCATTTTTGGCGGAACCATTTCCAATCTTTGTCGTTGGCAATTTGAACATTCAGGAAACAGGGCTTCAGAATAGTTTCATGGAACAACAAGCTACGGAATTTTTTGTCGCTTCGCAGGCGGCTCTTGGTCAGGCAAGCGCGCTGCTTGTGCAATATTCCTTCTCGATCGTGGGCGCTTTGTTGCTCTTGTGTATCGGCTGGTTGGCGGCATCGTTCGTGCAGCGCTGGGCGTTTGAAGGCCTGTCACGCATTCGCGGTTTTGACGAAACGCTGGCGCGGTTTTTCTCCGGTGCCATCCGCTATGTGATCCTCATTCTGGTCATCGTCATGGTGCTTGGCCAGTTTGGCGTGCAGACCGCCTCTATTCTGGCCGCTCTTGGTGCTGCAGGTTTGGCCATCGGTCTTGCCTTGCAAGGCACGCTGCAGAACATTGCCGCCGGCATCATGCTGCTGGTGCTGCGCCCGTTCCGGGTTGGCGAATATATTGAAACCAGCGCTGTCAGCGGAACCGTGATCGAAATTGGCCTGTTTGCCACCGAGCTTAAAACCAGTGATGGATTGTATCGACTGGCACCAAACTCGACGCTGTGGAATGTACCGATTACCAATTACAGCCGATTTCCGTCGCGTCGCCATGAGTTAAGCGTGACGGTACCCAAAGGCGAAAGCCTGGCAGAGGCGCAAGATATGCTGATGAATGTCGCACGCTCCAACAGTCGCGTGCTGCTCGATCCGGCCCCGATGACCTTCATTGATACCGTCAGTGGTGACACCGCCACCGTGAAGCTACGCTACTGGGCGCGCAGCGAAGGCTGGTGGGCAACAACCCGCGACATGACAAAAGCGATGAAACTGGCCTTTGACGAACGGTCAGAAGTGACGGCATCGCAACCGGCAGAATAACAAACGAGATAACAAAAAGGCCGATTTCACAATCGGCCTTTTTGTTTGGGTTATTGTCCCATGGTGGAGCGATGCGCCCAACCGGTCATGCGTCTTTCAAGCCAGGCCATGACCGCGTACATGACGATGCCTTCTATCGCCAGCATCAGCAGGCCAGCAAACACCAGGGGCACGTTGAACTGGCTCTGCGCGGAACTCATCATATTGCCCAGACCGTAATTGGAAGCCACCGTTTCTGAGACGACAGACCCCACGAAGGCAAGCGTGATGGCGATTTTCAGCGATCCAAAGAAATAGGGCATGGAGCGCGGGATACCCACCTTCAGCATGATATCCATTTTCTTCGCGCCGAGCGCCCTCAGCACATCCTCGGTTTCCGGCTCGATGGTCGCAAGACCGGTGGCGACATTGACCACGATCGGGAAGAATGAAATCAGAAACGCCGTCAGCACAGCCGGTACCGTGCCGATACCGAACCAAATGACAAGAATTGGCACCAAGGCGACTTTCGGAATGGCGTTAAAACCGATCATCAGCGGATAAAGCCCGGCATAAATGGTCTTTGACCAACCAATGAACAGGCCGATAGCCAGACCTGCGACAACCGCCAGAATGAAACCGAGCGTCGTCGTGTAAAGCGTCTGCAGCGAGTTTTTCCAGATGGGTGACCAATATTGGGCAATGGCCTGAAACACCCGTGTCGGCGACGGCAGGATGGTCGGCGGCATATCCAGCGCCTTGACCAGCAGTTCCCACGAAAGAAATAGTGCCAGCGTATAAAGCCACGGCGCCGCCTTGACCCAGTTGACGCGGGCGATCAGAGGTTTTGGACGTTCCGTGGCGATCCCGGTTTCGACGAACGCACTCATGCGGCTACCCTCGCCTTTGCAATTTCACCATGCAGTTCGTGCACCATGTCGTTAAAACCATGCTCATACATCAGGTCCAGTTGTCGGGGCCGGGCAAACGGCACCGTATGTTCTTTCAGGATACGGCCCGGTCGGGCCGTCATCACAAAAATCTTGTCCGCCAGAAATACCGCTTCACGCAGATCATGCGTGACGAGAATAATGGTGACGTTCTGGGCTGCGTGAAGATCGCGGATCACACACCACAGTTCTTCACGGGTGAATGCATCCAACGCACCAAACGGTTCGTCCAGCATCAGCAGTTCCGGCTCATGGATCAGTGCGCGGCACAGATTGGCGCGCTGCTGCATACCGCCTGATAGCTGCCATGGAAACTTCGAGCCAAATCCTTTCAACCCGACAATTTCCAGCAGGCGTTCTGCCTTGGCAACATATTCGGCCTTATGCGCACGCAGGCGGTGACGGTGCTTTTCGACGATTTCCAGCGGCAACAGGATGTTTTCCAACGTCGTGCGCCATGGCAGCATAGTCGGATTCTGGAACGCCATGCCAACAATCGACACAGGCTGTGTCACCTGTTTTCCGGCAACAATCACATGACCAACCTGCGGAATGTGCAGGCCGGTCACCAGCTTCATCAGCGTTGATTTTCCACACCCCGAAGGCCCGACGACCGCAGTGAATTGCCCCTTGTCCACGGTGAGGTTCAGACCTGACACGGCAAGCGTTCCCGCCGCGCCACCATAACGCATGTCAACGTTATCGATTTCAACCAGATGAGCCATGTTCCCAGTCCCTGTAATTCTGACGCTCACCTGCATGGGCGGACCGGGCGATTGTTGCCCCTCCCGGTCCAGTCCCCATGCAAGTTTATGAGCGTTGGTAGATGCCCGGGAACAGCCCGGGCATAACGATGCGAGTTTGCGGCCAATCAAGGCAGCATGCGGTCTTCCTTGGCTGGCAGATAGCTCGCGTCAAAAACCTGTTCAGCCTTGACGTTGCCTTTGAGGCCAAGCGAAATCTTCAGTGTTTCGATTGAGGCAGCCAGACGCTCCTGATCAATACCGCCCATGCCGTTTTCAACGACGTAAGGTGTCTTGATGTTCATGGCATTGGCCATGTTGAGGCGCTCAAGTTCGATCTCGCTGTTGAGGGTTTCATTGCGCGCAAGAACGGCTGCGACACCCTCTTCCGGCTTGGCCACAGCATCAGCAAACCCCTTGGCGAGAGCCTTGAGGAAACCCTTGACGGCTTCTGGATTTTTCTCGGCAAAATCAGTGTTTACCAGCACGGCGTTGCCATAAAGATTCAAGCCGTTTTCAGCCATCAGAATGGTGGCGATATCATCGTCGGAAATGCCCTGTGCCTTCAGGTTCAAAATGACCGAGAATGCAAAACCGAAGACCGCATCGACATCACCCTTGGCCAGCATCGGCTCACGTACTGGGAAGCCGATTGATTCGATGGTGATCTTGCTGTCATCAAGAGCAGCCACTTCCTTGAAGGCCTTCCACTGGGCAAACGCACCATCTGGCGGTGGCGCACCAAGCTTCTTGCCTTCCAGCGACTTCGGGTCCGTGGTGATGCCGAGCGACTTGCGGCCAACAACCGCAAATGTCGGGCGCTCATAAACCATGTAGACCGCCTTCACCTTCTGGCTTGGGTCTTCATCCAGGAATTTCATCACCGAATTGATGTCGCCAAAACCCATCTGATAGGCACCGGTGGCAACACGCGGAATGGCCTCCACCGAACCGTTACCGCTATCGATGGTGACATCCAGTCCCTCGGCCTTGAAGTAACCCTTGTCTACCGCCAGCAGGAAGCCGGCAGCCGGACCTTCAAACTTCCAATCGAGCGTGAACTTGATTGGCGTTTCGGCAAAAGCCGGTGCAGCGAATCCGACCGAAAGGCCAAGAGCCGTAAATGTCGCGATTTTCGAAAACAACCTGCGCGTTAACATTGTTCTTCCCCCTGGAAGTTTTTGATTGAATTAGGCTTATCAAATCCAATTCAAACCCAAGGCGCAAGTAAAAAATGCACATAAAATATGCTATATTTAATTCTGTTTATTTTTTAATCATTTGCAGACAATACAAAAAGCACAACGCACGCTTTTTGCGCAAAACTTTCACCTCCTAGTGATATCCACACTCCTGCCCTTGCGTAATGTCAGGTGACGCGACCATATGGTGCAGAGCTGACAAGGATTGAAGAAAGGTCGTTTGAGCATGATCGCGGATGCAGGCATTCATCACATCACCATGATTGCCCGGAAGGTACAGGCCAATGTCGACTTCTATGCCGGATTTCTTGGCCTACGCCTCGTCAAACGCACTGCAGGTTTTGAAGATGCGATGCAGCTGCACCTGATCTATGGCGATCACTCCGCAAGCCCCGGTTCCCTCGTAACGTTCCTGATCTGGGAAGATGGTGGCCAAGGCCGCGTCGGGCACGGGCAAACCCTCGAAGTATCCCTAGCAATTGATCCCGCCAGCATTGGCTTCTGGTTGACCCGCGCACTGACGGCGGGCATTCGCACCGAAGGCCCGATGGAGGAATTTGGCGAACCAGTCATCCGACTGAAAGATCCTGACGGCATCATCGTCAAGCTGTGTGGTACGACCGCATTTGCCGAGGCCGACCCGCATGACGCGCCGGGCATTCCGCGTGAGCATGCCATCCGCCGCATTCGTGGCGCGACGATGCTCAGCGAAGCGCAGGATGAAACCCAGAGCTTTCTATCCCGCTATTTCGGTTACGTCTTCACACAACAGCAAGGCGCCATCCGCCGCATGATTTCTGCTTCCGGCGACATTATCGATGTGCGCGATGCTACTGGTTTCTGGTCGAGTGCACCCGGCACCGGCACGGTTGACCACATTGCCTTTCGCGCCCGCAACGACGACGAGTTGAACAGCGTGCATGCTGAGTTGAAAAAGCTGAACTCCAGCGTCACCAATGCCCACGACCGCAAATATTTTGCCTCACTCTATGTTCGCGAACCCGGCGGCGTGCTGATCGAAATGGCGACCGATGGTCCCGGCATGACCATTGACGAAGCGCCTGACAGACTCGGTGAAGCGCTGTTCATTCCACCTGATTTTGAGGCCGATGCTGAGGCTGCCCGAGTTTCCCTGCCGCAATTTGCAATGCCGGGCGATGAGCGGGTGATTTACCGCGAATTGCCATTCGTGCACCGCTTCTATACGCCGCAGCAGCCGGATGGCAGCGTATTGATATTGCTGCACGGTTCTGGCGGCAGCGAAACGAGCCTGATGCCTCTCGCCGCAAAAGCGGCACCAAACGCCACCCTGCTTGGGGTGCGCGGTCGCAGCACGGAAGAGGGCATTGCCCGCTGGTTCCGACGGTTTGGCAATTCATCCTTTGACCAGAACGATATTGCCCGCGAAGCCGAAGCCTTTGCCGCCTTTGTCGAGGGCGCGATTGCCGCCTACGGCATTGATGTCAAAAAACTGCGTTTCATCGGTCACTCCAACGGTGCCAACTTCCTGGCGGCATTTTTTGCGCTTCACCCACAGTTTGCGGCCGAGACACTTCTACTGCGGGCCATGCCGGTGTTGGAACATTGGCCGGCGGCGGATTTGAGCGGCCGCAAAATCCTGCTCTCAGCCGGAGAGACCGACAGATACCGCGATCAGACTGTGCGTCTTTCCGAGATATTGTCAGGCGCAGGCGCAGAAATCCGGCTGGAAACCGTGCCTCAGGGACACGATATCGGTGCATCCGATATTGAGCTGGCTAAATCATGGCTTGCACAATAAATTCGCACACACGTATAAAACCGGATGAGGCACAGGAATGAACAGTGCTTCCGGACATGTTTTGTCACGGAAACGCCCCTCATTCCTGTTTATGCGCTGTTTAGCAGACATGGCCACGCGCTCGTGTTTCTGAACCGCTATAATCGGGAGAGTGACTATTGGAAATGCTCGTTCTGCTGGCCGTAGCCTATGTGGCCGCCTTTATCTACACGCTCGTTTCCAGTTTCCGCAGTGCCAGCCGCATCAATGTCCTTGAACGAGAAGTCAAGGCGCTGAAAAGAATGCTGGCAACTGGCCAGTCGCCCGTGGCAACGCAAGAGAGCCTGCAGGCCGAGGCAGAACAGCAGGACGCTTTCCTTGGCGCAGGCGTGCCAGCAAACGATATTACCGCCTCCGACCCCGCCCTTGGATCACAAGAGCAGCAACCCTCACGCCCCACCGATCTCGTCGCGCAGGACGTGGCACAGGACCAGGATGTTGTCACAGAGACACTACCAGAACAGCCGCCAGCAGCAGCAACCTTGCCGCCGCGCGAAAGCTTTGAAAACCGTCTAGGCGCGCGCTGGGCGGTTTGGGCCGGTGGCATTGCGCTGGCCTTGGGGGGCATATTCCTTGTCAAATATTCCATTGAAAGCGGACTGCTCAGCCCTGCCGTACGCCTTGCTCTGGCCGGTATCTTCGGCCTTCTGTTGTGGGCCGCCGGTGAAGCCATTCGCCGCAAAGCTGTCCCCAGCGTAACTGCCGCCTATTCAAACGCTATGATTCCCGGCGTTCTGACGGCTGCAGGCTCACTCACCTTGTTTGGCGTGGTCTATGCCGCCTATGGAATCTACGAGTATATCAGCCCGGCAACAGCCTTTATAACGCTTGGTCTGGTGGCCTTTGCCACTCTTGGACTTTCGCTGCTGCATGGGCAGGCACTGGCCGGGCTTGGTCTGTTTGGCTCCATGTTAACGCCAGCACTGGTTTCGACCGAGACACCCAACATCTGGGCGCTGTTCATTTTCCTCACCATTTCCTGGGCCGCCACCGCATTCGCCTGCCGCAGCCAGAACTGGAAAATTGTCCCGGCACTTGCCAATGCCGGCCTTGGTCTCTGGGCGCTTGGTTATATCGGCGCCAGCGATATCGTTGACCTGACACCACCGACACTTGCCTTGCTAGCAATGCTGGCTGGAACCATCTTCCTCTGGCCGGGCAAGGCGTTTGATGGACAACTGCAACAACAGGAAAGCGTCGCAGAGACGGATCCGCCGCAGAACACCGCACCTGCCAGATTGTCCGTGCGCATGCTGAAACTGGCAGCGCGCCACCCGATCGCTATCAGCCTGACCGCATCGCTGGCGGCGATCCTGCCTGCCATGGCCATGGTCCTGACAGCCGCGTCGACAAATATTCATCCAAGCTTTGCCATGGCAAGCGTGATCGCTGCCCTCGCGGCGCTCGGTGCCAGCCGCCATTTTGCCGTATGGCCTGCGGTATTTTCCGCACTTGGCGCCCTTGCCATCGTCACACTAACCACCCGTAGCGTATTCTATTTCTCGGGAATGATTACCGGCACCGACATTGCCCTGCCGGCAGTCGCACAGGGCAATGGTACCGATATTGCCATCGCACTTGGCCTTGGCGCCATTTTCCTGCTGTGCAGCTTTGCCTTCCTCAAGCGTAAGGGCGAGCAAGATCCTGACTTTGCGTTGCTTTGGGCCGGCATTGCAGCCATCATTCCCGTATGGCTCGGCACAATTAGCTTTGTTGAATATGGTAACCTGACCCGCGACTGGCTGCACGCAGCCTATGGTCTGGCACTTGGCCTTATCCTGATTGCCGGGGCGGAGTGGCTGCACAGGCAGGACATGGATGCTGCTTATCGGATGCCGCTCAACCTGCTGGTGACAGGCTCATTTATCGCCTTCGTCTTTACCCTGCATACGCTGACCGATGGTTTGGCAACAACCGTACTGCTTTCCGTGCTGGGCTTTGTCTATGTTCTGGCCACACGTTGGCGCACATGGGACGCCCTGCCATGGATCATGGCCATCGCCAGCGTCGGCGTTCTTGGCCGCATCGCCTGGGAACCGACAATCGTCGGACCACAAAACCTTGGGCTGACGCCGGTGTTCAACGCGCTGCTGCCCGGTTATGGAATTCCGGCGGTGCTGGCCATCGCTGCCGCTTACCTGCTGCGCAACTGGCCGGAAAATCGCATCAAGAACTTCCTGCAGGCCATTGCCAGCCTCATGGGCCTGCTGGCGATTGCCATCCTCGTTCGACACGCCATGAATGGCGGCATACTGAACGACGCGGTTCCGACACTTGGTGAACAGTCGATCTATACGCTTTTGACCATTGGCATGTCCGGCGTGTTGATGACGCTCGACCTGAAATCACCAAGCCCGATCTTCCGTGTTGGCTCGATGATTGCCGGTGCCATTGCCATGGTCAATGTTCTGACCATGCATTTCGGCGCACTCAACCCGTATTTCAGCGGTGAAAATACCGGACCATGGCCGTTCCTCAACCTGCTGCTGATCGGTTATCTGTTGCCCGGGATCGCCTATGGCGGACTTGCCTACTACGCGCGCGGCAAACGCCCGTTTGCCTATGTGGTGATGCTGGCACTGTCTGGTGCAGCACTTCTGTTTGCCTGGGCAACGCTGTCGGTGCGCCGTTTCTGGCAGGGCGAAAATATCGCCAGCTGGAAAGGCTTCCTGCAGAGCGAAACCTACACCTATTCGGTAGTATGGCTGGCAATCGGCGTTCTGCTGCTGGCGCTCGGCTCGAAATTTGATGCCAAGAGCTTGCGTCTTGCTTCCGCAGGGCTGGTGCTGCTGGCGGTTGCCAAAGCCTTCCTCATTGACATGAGCAACCTTGAAGGTGTGCTGCGCGCCCTCTCCTTCATTGGTCTGGGCGTGGTGCTGATCGGAATTGGCCTGTTCTACCAGAAGATACTGACCGGAAAATCAGCGGCGACAGTTCTCGCCGAAAGCAAGACGTGATGCAGATTGCCATGGCCTGCACTTGGTTCTAAACAGCGGAAAAATTCCAAGGAAAGAACATATGCAGGCCCAATCCTTCGCCCCCTTCGCTTCGCTTGCCGAGCAGTTGATTCCTCACGCAACCGAGGGCGATGATGGCTCGCATGATCTGGCCCATATCCACCGGGTGTTTCGCAACGCAATGCGTATTCATGCGACCGAAGGCGGCAATGGACCTGTTCTGGCGGCAAGTGTGTTGCTGCATGATTGCGTGGCGGTTGAGAAGAACTCACCGCTGCGGGCACAGGCCTCACGGCTGGCGGCGGAAAAGGCCGAAGGCATATTGCTGGCGCTAAATTGGCAGACCGCAGATATCGAGGCGGTAAAACACGCCATTACCACGCACAGTTTTTCCGCCAATCTGGAGCCGCAGACGCTGGAAGCAAAAATCCTGCAGGATGCGGACAGGCTGGACGCCATTGGCATGGTGGGGGCAGCCCGGTGTTTCTATATTGCTGGTCGGTTGGGTTCAGCACTTTATGACCCGGAAGACCCACTCGCCAGAGAACGCCCCCTTGACGACAGGACATTTGCAATAGACCACTTCCAGACGAAGTTGTTCAAGCTGGCCGACGGTTTCAAGACAGAAACCGGAAGGGCGCTGGCCAAGGAACGGCATGACAGATTACAGCAGGTGCTGGATCTGTTTCTGGATGAAATCTGAGGAGGTTTGCATGCGCATATCTGCGCTGAATATCTACCCGCTGAAAAGTGCGCGCGGCATTCCGCTTTCGCAGAGCCCTATCACCTGGGAGGGTTTGCCCGGCGATCGCCGCGCCATGTTTGTGCATGCTTCCGGTCAGTTCATTACCCAGCGCGAATTGCCATCCATCGCGCGGATTACCGCCTTGCAGTCCGGCAGCGGACTGCGCCTGTCGACCGACACGGATGGCGAGATTCTCGCCCTGCCTTCGACAGAGCGCATGGATGTTGTGGTGTGGAAATCGACAGTCAATGCGGCCGTGGCGCCGGACGAGATCAACACCGTGCTGTCAGGATGGATGGGCACCGAACTCAAGCTGGTGTTTTTTGATGAGGCGTCCACGCGTATCGCCTCTGAAGAATGGGCTGGCGATGAAACGCCCGTCACCTTTGCCGACGGCTATCAGATCCTCGTCACGACAACTGCGTCGTTGGCTGCACTCAATGAAAACATGGCCGCCAATGGCGAAGATGGTATTGGCATGGATCGTTTCCGTCCCAACATCGTGCTGGATACGGATGAGCCATGGGCGGAAGACCGCTGGGCAGCATTGGACATCAACGGCATCCGTTTTGATCTGGTCAAACCCTGTGCCCGCTGCATCATGACCACTCAGGACCAGTTGACTGGTTCGCGCGAGGGTGCGTCGCCAATGAAGGCGATGGGGCGGTTACGCATGTCGGCCGACCGCCGTGTGCCCGGCCCGCTTTTCGGTTGGAACGTCACACCGCGTGGTGAAGGCCAGATTGCCGTGGGTGACACGGCAATCATTATCGAAAGCCGCAATGACGGCTGGGCAATCAAGAAGCGCGGTTAACCCTCAACCGCGCTTTTTCTCGTAACGAACATCACCCTTGTCATCGACGCCAACGGCAATCCAGTTGCGTTTCTGGTAAAAGCCATTGGCGCGAATATCCGGGGATGCGTCCGTCTCCAGCCAGATGGTTTCATGGCTGGCAAACAGGGCTTTCTCGGCTTTATCCATCAGCAGATGGCCAAGGCCACGGCCTTCAAATGACGGTTTCACGAACAACGCAAATACCGAGGCGTCTTCAAAGTCCACGATGGCGAAGGCAGCCGGCTGCCCGTCCACCTCGGCAATCCAGCCGCATTCTGCACTCTCCAGCGTTTCGGTCACCACATCCTGCGAGATGCCCATCTCCAGCAGTTGTTCATGCGTCAGATGGTTCTGCGTTACACTCGTCCGGATATCAAAAATGGCGTCGACATCAGCAGAGCGGGCACGGCGAACACATATCATTGGCTGAGATTTTCCTTTTAAATACAACATAGAATGGTGGCGATGCTTTTGACACCAAATGCAGTTTCCATCAACGCGCATTATGCACAACCTCAACAAAACTGATTGGCGCGAAAATATGATGAAAGCTAATATGGGCGCCTATCAGGAGATTACTGAATGCCCGATTCTATCCGCCAGCCGATGCCCTGGCTCATCATCATTGCCGGATCGCTGATTGCCGTCATGACCTTTGGCCCGCGCTCGGCCATGGGCTTTTTCCAGCTGCCAATGTTGCAGGACACTGGCTGGGATCGCTCGACCTTTGGGCTTGCCATGGCGTTGCAGAACCTGTTCTGGGGCATCGGCCAGCCGTTTTTCGGTGCGCTTGCCGATAAATATGGAACAGGCCGTGTGCTTATTCTGTCCGGCATTCTTTACGCTGCGGGTCTGGTGTGCATGTCTTTTGGCACATCACCCTTCTGGCTGCATTTTGGCGGCGGCGTACTGGTCGGCCTTGGCATTGCCGCCGGTTCGTTCAGCGTCATCCTGTCGGCCTTTGCCCGCAATGTGACGCCGCAGCAGCGCACCATGGCGTTTGGCATTGGAACGGCCGCCGGCTCTGCCGGCATGTTTCTGTTTGCGCCTATCAGCCAAGGCCTGATTTCGGCCTATGGCTGGTCCGACAGCCTTGTCTATATCGGAGCGATGATGCTGATCGTGCCATTACTGGCATGGCCGCTGCGCGGCAACGCGACATCCGGCACGCAGTCACAGGCGCAGTTTAAGCAAACGGCTGGCGAGGCCCTGCGGGAAGCTCTTGGCCACAAAAGTTATTTGTTGCTGACAACCGGCTTTTTTGTCTGCGGTTTTCAGGTGGCCTTTATCACCGCCCACTTCCCGGCCTATCTCGGTGATATCGGCATTGAACCACGTTACGCTGTCATTGCCATGGCACTGATCGGTTTCTTCAACGTCATCGGCTCGCTGGCGGCAGGTTACATCAGCCAGCGTTACTCCAAGCCTTATTTCCTTGCCTATATCTATATTGGCCGCTCGATTGCCGTGACGGCCTTTCTGCTGCTGCCGCAGACGCCGCTTTCAGTTGTCATTTTCGCTGCCGTGATGGGTCTGTTGTGGCTGTCCACCGTTCCGCCAACCAATGCACTGGTCGCCATTATGTTCGGCACGCGTCATTTGGGCATGCTCGGTGGCGTGGTGTTTCTCTCGCACCAGATCGGCTCATTCCTTGGCGTCTGGATGGGCGGCTACCTCTACGATATTCTCGGGTCTTACGATCTCGTATGGTGGCTGGGTGTCGGAATGGGTATCTTTGCAGCCATTGTTCACTGGCCAATCCGCGAGCAGGCGGTTGAGCGACCAGCGATCGCCTAATCCAGCACTGGCTGCTGGACAGCCATCAACGCTTTTAATGCCGCCTGGACGAAACCGTCTCGGGCGGCATTGTCGTTTAGGCCACGCGGCTCATAAACATGGCGGTTGAGGAAATGACCGGTCAGTCGGGAAGCGGCGGTCAGGCTCTCACAGGTGGCGGCAGCTCTGCCCTGACGCCCAAGGAACGGCGGCAACATCAACATTCGGTCTGCATAGGGGTGACCGGCAGCACGACACACAGCACGCCCGGTTTTGGGTGAGACATAGACAAGTTCGTCGCGCGTGCCGGTTGCGGCACACTCACTCAAATCCAGTCCAAAACCGAGATCGTTCAGCACGGCGAGCTCAAACCGCACGAACAGTTCCCCGGCATCGGCGGGATTGGTCATGTTTTCAAGAATCACATTCATCGCTTCAAACAGATGCGGATGCGGATCACGTTCGGGCAACAATCTGAGAAGCGCACCCATGGCCTGCACACCATAGACCGCCGTTGCGGTTTCCATAAGCTGGGCGGCGCGTAAGCGCACCGGCTCCATGCGGTATTCACCAAGATGGTCATGCAGACGCGCACGCCAAGTCACATCAACCAGATTGCCCGGCTGCAACACCGGCTGCATGCTACGGGAACGACCGGACCGAACCATGCCCAAATGGCGGCCACGCGAACGACTCATCACCTCGGCGATAACACTCGTTTCGCCGTGGCGCCTCACGCCAAGAATGATTGCCTCGTCCTGCCACTGCATGGAATAAACTGCCGCTATGCTGATTCAAATCACTCTACAGCATCGGCCCGTGAAGCGAAATTGCTTTACAGCCTAGCGTGCCTCAGACGAGGCGCGTTTTTCATGTTTGCCGAGAATGCCGGACACAAAGGTCGCAAATTCGCCGTCATCAAACGGTTTGCCCAGCACTACCGCCTGCTTCAAATCCTCAGGGAAGCCACTGGTATCGTTATAACCGCTGATAAAGCCGAAGGGAATTTGCCGCTCGCCCAGCGCACGTGCCAGATCAAAGCTGTTTTCTCCTGCGATGTTGACGTCCAGAAACACGCAATCATAAATGTGCGTTTCCAGAGCCGTAACTGCGCCTGCAATAGATGTCGCGATGTCAACCGTATCGAACCCCATACCAAGCAAGGTTGTCTCGATATCCAGCGCGACGAGATATTCATCTTCCAGCACGAGAGCTCGTTGCCGCACCATATCTTTTCTCTATCCTCACCCGTCTGCCCGGCCCTCGCAACACTGCGACCCGTATTATGGAATCGCAAATACGGACCACGACGTCATTTAAAAAAGACATGTTCCTGGGCGTTAGCTCAGATAAACGGCCGACTCTGTTTGTCGTCACCGTCCCAACCGGCAACCGCCGCCAGACCTGCCTCATCCAGCACGAGACAGCCTTTGTCCGTCCAGCGCAACAGATTGCGATCGGAGAGCTTGCGCAGGGTCTTGTTGGTATGCACGATCGACAGGCCCAGCGTATCGGCCACATGTTGCTGGGTGACCGGCAGAGTATCTTCCTTACCAAGCAGATTGACCGCACGCGCCTTGCTGTAAAGAAATGCAATCAGGTAGGCGGCACGCTCCAGCGCAGTGCGTCGACCGATGCTGAGCAAGTGACTGTCCAGCATTCTCTCCTCACTGGCGGCAATCCAGGTCAGGTCATAGGCAAGCGTCGGATGATCGGTGAAAAGGTTGTTCAGCCTGCCACGTTCAAAAACGCACAGGGTGACCGGAGAGAGCGCTTCGACAGAATGCTGCATCTCTCCCATAACCGTGCCCTGAAGACCGACAAGATCGCCAGGCATGAGGTAATTGAGGATTTGCCGGCGCCCATCCTCCAGCGTCTTGTAGCGAAATCCCCAACCGTCGAGCACGGTATAAAGGTGGGCGCTGTGCGATCCTTCCATCAGGATCAGCGCGCCCGGTTCAACGGTCAGTTCACCGGTTTTGAAACGGGATACAAATGCGAGTTCACTACCAGAAAAATCTCGAAAATGCGGCATGTGCCGCAAGGGACACTTTTCACATGGGGTGGTTGACGATCCAGCTGGACTTCGAGGGGCCATTGATCCTCAGAACGGTTGTGAACAATTAAGTTATGCGATTACCAACTCGTACACTTAAAAATTGTTCCAACCGTCCCATTGAAAATCAGCCTTATCCCCTTGGGAATTCCAGACCCATTTCGCGGAAGCGTTCCGGGTCATTGCCCCAGTTCTCGCGCACCTTCACGAATAGGAAGAGATGCACCGTCTGCTCGAGGATCTCAGACAGTTCCTTACGGGACGCGGTTGAAATTGCCTTGATCGCATCGCCGTTTTTGCCAAGGGCGATTTTTTTCTGGCTGTCGCGCTCGACATAGATCACCTGTTCGATGCGAACAGAACCATCCTTGCGCTCTTCCCACTTTTCGGTTTCGACATGCGATGCATAAGGAAGCTCCTGATGCAGACGCAGGAACAGCTTTTCACGGGTGATTTCAGCAGCCAGCTGGCGCATCGGCAAATCGGAAATCTGGTCTTCAGGATAATACCAAGGGCCTTCCGGCAGCTTTTCCGCCAGATAATCCATCAGGTCATCACAGCCGGAACCATTGGTGGCCGAAATCATGAAGGTGCGCTCGAAATTCACTTCGGCATTGGCAGCGGCCGCCAGCTTCAGAAGATCTTCGCGTTGCACCTGGTCGATCTTGTTGAGGCACAGGATCTTTGGCTGTGGCACATCTTTGAGGCCGGTGAGAATGGCTTCCGCATCGCCTTTAAGACCGCGCTCACTGTCGATCAGCAACAGAATGACATCCGCATCCTTGGCACCACCCCAGGCCGACGTCACCATGGCGCGGTCCAGCTTACGGCGTGGTTTGAAAATGCCAGGCGTGTCCATGAACACGATCTGGGCATTGTTATGAATGGCGATGCCACGCATCACGGCGCGTGTCGTCTGCACCTTGTGGCTGACGATGGACACCTTTGCGCCGACCAGCCGGTTTACCAGCGTCGATTTGCCGGCGTTGGTCGGGCCGATAAGCGCAACAAACCCGGAATGGGTTGGACCGGCGGCAACGGTTTCGTCGCCCAGGCCTTCAGTGTTTTCATGTTCGGTCATAATGTCCAATCAGTCTGCGGCGGGCGTTTTGTGCCAGACGCCTTCTCGTTCGAGTAATTTGGTGGCGGCAACCTGTTCTGCTGCGCGTTTCGAGCGTTCAACACCCGTTTCCGGTGCGACGCCGGGAATTTCCACAGTCACTGTAAAGCGTGGATCGTGATCCGGTCCGCTGCGATCGTCAACCCTGTAAGATGGGGTGACGGCAAAACGGGCGTGCGCCCATTCCTGAAGTTCGGTTTTGGCGTCACGGCGACCGGCATCAATGCGGGTGGCACGCTTCTGCCAAAACTTGAGAATGAAGCGTCGCGAGGCATCCAGTCCGCCGTCGAGATAGATCGCGGCAATCAGGCTTTCCACAACGTCGGCGCGAACATTCAGCATGCTCTTGCCGGTCAGTTTCTTGACGTCTGCGCCGGTACGAATGAATTGATGCAGGCCCATTTCATCGGCAATGGCGGCGCAGGATTCTGCGCTGACCAGCTGGTTCAAACGAACGGACAGCTCACCTTCCGCAGCAGAGCGGAAAGTGGAAAACAGAAGTTCTGCAACACACAGGCCCAGAACGCGGTCGCCCAGAAATTCCAGTCTCTCATAATTTCCGGCGGAAGCAGAACGGGCACTTGCATGCGTCAAGGCGCGGTCAAGCCGCGCCTTTTCTGTGAATACGTGACCGATGAGAGCTTCGATACGGCCAATTTCCTCCGGCGAAAGAGGTTTTGCCTTGCTCATTCCACGGCCTTGAACAGTCTGTCCCAACGCATGTTGGCAGGCCATTTCCAGAATTCACGGAAGGATGTGTCATTGCCCAGCGAGAAGAAGATGATGCTGGCGCGGCCGATCAGGTTTTCCGCTGGAACGAATCCGACGTCAAAACGGCTGTCGAGAGAGTTGTCACGGTTATCGCCCATGAAGAAGTAGTGGCCTTCCGGCACGACAAATTCACGGGTGTTATCGCCGCGCGAATCCTGCACCTGATCCAGCGTATCATAGGTCACGCCGTTATCGAGCGTTTCGCGGAATACCGGAACGTCAGAGCCTGGATCAAGGCGGTAATCAGAGGTGAAGGTACCATCAGGCTGCTTTGGAACCGGCTTGCCATTGATGAACAGCACGCCATTGGTCACCTGAATACGGTCACCCGGCAGGCCGACGAGACGCTTAATGTAATCCACTTCCGGGTTTGGCGGCAGACGGAATACGATGATGTCACCACGCTCCGGCTCGCTTGCAAAAATGCGGCCCGAAAACAGGTTTGGCGAAAATGGCAGCGAATATTTCGAATAGCCATAGGAGAACTTGTTCACGAACAAATAGTCGCCAACCAGCAGCGTCGGCATCATCGAGCCGGACGGAATGGTGAAAGGCTGAAACAGAACCGTACGAATAACCATCGCAAGCAGCAGTGCCTGCACGATGACCTTGATGTTTTCCCAAAGGGCGCTCTGCTTCTTTTCAGCTTTATCGGACACTTAAAGACCTGCCTGCTCGTTCCTAAAATCGAAGACTTCTCTAGAACCTTTCCAGCGTAAAGGAAAGTATTCTGTTTCAATGCCAGACCGTGGCGGCAATTTCACCACTGCCTGGCGGAAATTGCTCAAGCGCTGACGGGCCTCGCCTCAATAATCACGAATGCTTGAGCGTAAGGAAATTCATCTGTGATCGTTAGATGGATGAATGCTTCGTGGCCTGCCGGCAGCAATTTTGCCAGATGTTCACCTGCCCCGCCAGTCAGGGCCATGGTCGGTTTTCCACCCGGCAGATTGATAACACCCATGTCGGTCCAGAACACGCCATGCGAAAGCCCGGTGCCTAAAGCCTTGGAACAGGCCTCCTTGGCTGCAAAACGTTTGGCATAGGACGCAGCCCGGTTTTTCCGTCCGTCGGATTTGGCCCTTTCAATGGGCGTAAAACAGCGGTGGGTGAAACGTTCGCCAAAACGTTCAATAGACTTCTCGACCCGGCGAATGTCGATGAGATCACTGCCGATGCCGATTATCATGCAGAAATTCCTGTATCGTTATTGGAGAAAGAAAGTGCTTGCTGACGCTGCCGGCGCATGGCGCGCAGCAGAAAAAAGACACCAAAATAGGCAATGAACGCGCTTAACAGTGCAGGAAGCGCCGATCCGACAATCATCGGCTCCAGCACGGGCCGCCAGAGTTCGCGGAAACTCACATGGTGGATAAGCGAACCCAGATCGAGATTATTTGTGGCAGCCGTTTCGTCCCTACGCAAAAGCAGGCGACCGATTTCCCATGTGGATGCCCAGATGAAGGGAAGTGTCAAAGGATTGGCAACCGCCGTTCCCAGTGCCGCAGCCACAAGACTGACACGCAATATGAAGCCCACAGCCAATGCCAGAATAATGTGGACACCCAGAAATGGCGTCCACGCAACGGCAACACCGATGGCAAAGCCTGCCGCAATTGAATGCGGCGACGCCGAGAGGCGTGAAAGTCGCAGCGCCAGATAGCGAAACGAACGCTTAAACCCTTTGCGCGGCCAAATCAGCGCGCGCAATCTTTCCACAAATCCAGCAGGTTTTTTCCGGCGAAATGGCATCTGATTAGCTTATTGCATCGTTTCAAAACCGCCAAGCGGCGTTTGTTACAAAATGCAATCCATAGAGGCCTTGCCGTTAAACCTGACTAGATTAACGGCGGAACAGGCCGCGATCGATTTCGCGCTGACGAAACTCAAGATCAACCTGCGACATCGAAGCATTGAGGTAGTCAAACTCGCGTTCCTGGACAGTCTTACCACGAACAGCACGAGCAATCTTACGAATAGGACTAAACATGATCTTTTCCTTTTCTTCCAAACCGGCCCTGAATTGAGTTTTCACCAAGGCGTCGGAAACTTTGTTCCTGTTTTCTGATCTGGAAGATAGTCCTGCACGAGCAACTTGACTACAGACATGAAAAGGCCGCTGATATGCACTCAATGCATAGCAGCGGCATTAATGTCTACTTTGAGTGCAATTTCTGCCTCAATCGAAGGCACGTGTCACGGTTGAGACGCAATCGAGGTCCTTCAGCTGGGACTGAAGCTGATTCAACTGACGCAAATCCCAGACTTCGACATCCAGCGACAGTTCCGAAAAGTCCGTACCGATGCGGATCATGTTCAGGCTGCGAATGTTGACGTCAAGCGTGGCGATGGATTGCGCAACAGAGGCAAGCGTGCCGGGCTCATTCAAGGCATTGATCATCAGACGCGCCATGAAGCGCGACTTGTTGGCCTCGTCCAGATCCCAGCGCACATCAATCCAGCGTTCCGGCTCATCATCGAAGCGCTGCAAGGCCGGCGACTGGATGGGGTAGATGGTAATACCCTTGCCCTTTTCCATGATGCCGACGATACGATCACCCGGCACGGCACCAGCCGAACCGAAATGTACGTCAACATTTCCGGACAGACCGCGGATCGGCAAAGGATCAGGTCCTTCGGCAATCTCTGCCGCACCATCGTCTTCCAAAACAGACCGCGACTTGCCGGGGATCTTGAAGACCATGCCGGATGCGCTGCGCATGTTAAACCAGCCGTCATCGCCATTCAGCTTCACGGTGACGCGCTCGTCCTGATAATCAGGATAAACCGCACGCAACACGTCGAGCGACGACATTTCACCACGACCAACAAGCGCGATCGCGTCTTCAACGTCCTTCTGCGCCAAACGATGCAGGGCTGGTTTCAGCGCATCACGCGAGAAGGCCTTGCCTGCGCGCTCAAAGGTGCGCTCCAGGATACGGTAGCCAAGGCCTGCATATTGTTTGCGGATGGCCATACGGGTTGCACGGCGAATGGCGGCACGCGCTTTACCAGTCACCACGATCTCTTCCCAAGCGGCAGGAGGCACCTGCACGCCGGAGCGAATGATCTCGACTTCATCACCGTTATTAAGGCGCGTTACCAAAGGCATGATACGGCCGTTGATCTTCGCACCTACGGTCGTGTCACCGATGTTGGTGTGAACCGCATAAGCGAAGTCGATGGGCGTTGCACCACGCGGCAGCGCAATTAGCTTGCCCTTCGGCGTGAAGCAGAACACCTGATCCTGGAAAAGTTCGAGCTTGGTGTGCTCCAGAAACTCTTCCGGATTGTCGCCTTCGGCCAGCGCCTCGATTGTGTGACGCAGCCAGGAATAGGCGTTGGATTCCGGAGAGAGCAAATCCCCCTCGCCGTTTTCGCCATCCTTGTACAATGAATGCGCAGCGATGCCGAACTCGGCAATCTCGTGCATGCGCTTGGTTCTGATCTGCAGCTCGATACGCTGACGCGACGGACCAACAATGGTGGTGTGTATAGAGCGGTAGTCGTTCTGCTTCGGCGTCGAGATATAATCCTTGAAGCGGCCAGGCACCACACGCCAGCGCGTATGCACAATGCCCAAAGCACGGTAACAGGACGGGATATCACCAACCAGAAGACGGAAGCCGTAAACGTCAGAAAGCTGCTCGAACGACAGTGATTTCGACTGCATCTTGCGGAAAACCGAATAGGGCTTTTTCTGCCGCCCCTTGACCATGGCACCGATTATTCCGTTCGCTACCAGCAGATCACGCAGTTCGTCCTCAATCTTCTTGACGAGACCCTGATTGCGCTCCTCAAGTTCACTGAGCCGCTTTGTCACGGTCTCGTAGGCCTCAGGATTGAGATAGCGGAAGGACAAGTCCTCCAGCTCGTCACGCATGTCCTGCATACCCATGCGCCCGGCAAGCGGCGCATAGATTTCCATGGTTTCTTCGGAAATACGGCTGCGTTTGTCGGCAGGCATATATTCCATGGTACGCATGTTGTGCAGACGGTCGGCCAGCTTGACCAGCAACACCCGCACGTCGTCGGAGATGGCCAGCAACAGCTTGCGCAGGTTTTCCGCCTGCTTGGCCTTCTTGCTGACCAGATCCAGCTTCTTGAGCTTTGTCAGACCTTCAACAAGGCGGCCGATATCCTCGCCGAACAGCTCGTCGATTTCCTGACGGGTGGCAGAGGTATCTTCAATTGTGTCATGCAGGAGAGCAACAGCGATGGTTGATTCATCGAGGTGCATTTCTGTGAGAATGGCGGCAACTTCAAGCGGATGCGAAATGTAGGGGTCACCGTTGGCGCGTTTCTGCTGGCCATGTTTTTGCATCGCATAAACATAGGCTTTGTTCAGCAGCGCCTCGTTTGCATCCGGCTTGTATTTTTGAACCCGCTCAACGAGTTCGTATTGCCTCATCATTGGAAACCAACCGCCATTAAAAAGAAAGCGCGCCAATCTATTCGATTGGCGCACAATTCTGCATCATATGGGATCAAATTATGACAGCAAAGATTTACAGACGGTAACCGCCTGCCCTGGCCGACATAAGAGAATCAATAATCGTCGCTTTTTTCCGGCGGAACGAGGCCTTCGATACCGGCCAGCAGATCCTCTTCCGACATCTGGTCGAATGTGATCGCTTCTGGCTGGTCATCCTCTTCGCTGTCGGAAGATGCAGCATTTGCCGCAACAGCAGCTGGATCGGGCTCTGGCTCATCCACTTCAACATGCTTCTGCAGCGAATGGATGAGGTCTTCCTTCAGGTCGTCAGGAGACAGGGTTTCGTCAGCAATTTCGCGCAGAGCCACGACCGGGTTCTTGTCGTTGTCGCGATCAATCGTGATCTGCGAGCCCTGAGAGATCTGCCGTGCGCGGTGGCTTGCGAGAAGCACCAGCTCAAAACGGTTGTCTACCTTATCAATGCAATCTTCTACTGTGACACGGGCCATTGCCTGTCCTTTGCGGTCGTTATATCGCTTGTATGCTTGCCCGATACAGTGATTGGGCACAAAATTCAAGTTTTTCGTGAATGGGCGTAACTTTAGTAGGATTTGCGCATTGTTTGCGCTTTTAGGTGAATTATCAGCCATAATTGACTTGGAATACAGCTAAACCTCGAATAATGAACTTTATATGACGTGCTCATAATGTATGATGAGTAACTAAAGTGATTTGCTACTACCGGTTTTGAAATCCTGGTCAGCATTTCTGGCCCGCATTTATGAGGAAGGACCAACCATACATGTTCGATCCCCGAGAGAAAATTGCTCTCTTCATCGACGGCGCAAATCTCTACGCAGCTTCTAAAAATCTCGGCTTTGATATTGACTACCGCAAGCTGCTAAAAGCTTTCCAGAAACGAGGTTACCTTCTGCGTGCGTATTATTACACGGCCCTTATTGAAGATCAGGAATATTCATCCATCCGACCATTGATCGACTGGCTTGATTACAACGGCTACAAAGTTGTGACCAAACCTGCCAAGGAATTCACCGATTCCATGGGCCGCCGTAAAATCAAAGGCAATATGGACATTGAACTGGCTGTCGATGCCATGGAGCAATCCAGCACTGTCGACCATCTTGTCATATTTTCTGGTGATGGTGATTTCACCACACTCGTCGATGCCCTGCAGCGTAGAGGCCGCAAGGTTTCCGTCGTTTCCACCATGGCAACACAGCCACCAATGATTGCTGACGACCTGCGTCGCCAAGCAGATCACTTCATCGATCTCGTATCCTTGAAAGCAGAGATTGGCCGTGACCCGTCGGAAAAACCACAGCGTGTTACCGAAGGCGCAATTCAGGAATAAAATCTTGTTCTGGAATTTATACTTCATCTTCACAAGACCGCACTGTCGAACAGCCTAGTGCTTTGACAGTGCGGTATCATTTTTACATTCTCTGCATCTCCACATAATGGATTTTATAGTTTTTGTTTAATCCGCATTATTTTCTGCAATCAAAACAATAACAGAATAAAACTAAGCACACATTCAATTTGTTCAAAGTCAAATTGCTGCAAAAATTTTTTTTAACTTAACCTAACCATCTATATTCTTGCTGGACACTTGGGCAAGATAACCACTGCGCTTGGATGCATGAGAAATATGCGATGCAACCGAGGATACTTGGCACTATCTCCTCCACACTGCCTATTTCATCAAAACCTTTGTTAGGAATTGATTAAACCTAATTGTGGCCTTGTCACGCCACGGGACCAGGAGACTCTTCTCCTCGGGCAAATGAACGAGTTAAATTCATGAGTGGCAAGCAGAACAGTTATCAGGCACTGGAAGAACGACTTTCCTTTTTGGGAATCGCCGCAAACCAAAAGCGTGATCTTCACAACATCATGCCTGTTATCACAGATTCGCTGAGCAACTCTCTGGATACATTCTACAACAAGGCAAAGACGGTTCCCCATACCGCAAAGTTCTTCGCCAATGATGCGCATATTGCACACGCGAAGAGCATGCAGGTCAAACACTGGTCGCGCATTGCCAGCGGTCGTTTCGACGAAGATTACGTCAAGGCCGTCAGTGCTATTGGCCACACCCATGCCAAGCTGGGACTTGAACCACGCTGGTATATCGGCGCCTATGCGCTTGTTGTCGAAGGAATTGTTAAGGCGCTGATCGAAAACCAGCTGAGAGGCTTTCTCTACGACAGCAAGGCCAAGGCGCTGACGCGGGATATTTCCGTTGTGCTCAAAGCCGCCCTGCTCGACATGGATTACTCCATCACTGTATACCTTGATGCGCTGGCCGAAGAACGTGAAAAAGCGGAAGTTCAGCAGCAGCAGATGAAAGCTGAGCAGGAAAATGCTCTGGCAGTTCTCAACCAGGCCCTGAATAAATTGGCCGGTGGCGATCTCGCCACCAAGATTGATGCAACCCTTGCGCCGCAGTTTGAATCGTTGCGCGATAACTACAACCAGGCGATCAGCAATCTTTCCAAAGCCTTTTCCAACATCGTCGTCGAGACACACAAGATTTCTGCCAATACGCGCGAATTGACAACATCGACGGACGATATGGCGCGCAGAACAGAACAACAGGCGGCGGCGCTTGAGGAAACCTCGACCGCGATCGAGCAGATCACCACAATTTCACGCCAGTCTGCCCAGCGTACGCGCGAGGCCGAAGACATTGTGCGCAGTTCCGCCCAGCAAGCCAACAAGTCACGAGATATTGTCGCCGAAACCGTTCAGGCAATGGGCGCAATTGAAGATTCATCGCAAAAGATCACCCAGATCATCAGCGTGATCGACGAAATTTCTTTCCAGACAAACCTTTTGGCACTCAATGCCGGTGTTGAAGCGGCGCGTGCTGGCGAAGCCGGCAAGGGATTTGCCGTGGTTGCCCAGGAAGTCCGTGAACTGGCACAACGCTCCGCGTCTGCTGCCAGGGAGATCAAGACCTTGATCGACAAGTCCTTCGCGGATGTGTTGCACGGTGTTTCGCTCGTGAACAAGACCGGTGAAGCCCTGCATTCCATTGGTGAAAAAGTCGACAGCATTCAGGAGCACATCGGTGCGATTTCGACAGCTGCCCAGGAACAGGCGGCTGGCATTCAGGAAATTCACACCGCCGTTGCAAGCATGGACCAGTTGACGCAGCAGAATGCTGCGATGGTTGAAGAAACCAATGCAGCAACACATGGCCTCAGCGATATCAGCAGCAGCCTTGCGGATCTTGTTTCCCGCTTCAAGGTCTCTACCCAGATGAGCTTCGAACAACCGGTTTACCGCGCAGCTTAAGGTACAACAAAACAAGAAGGGCTCCAAAACGTTGGTTTTGGAGCCCTTTTTTTTTCTTAAGCCTGCTTTTGATGGCATCCTTCAGGATACGAAGCCTTAGCGGGATTCACCCTTGAGTAGTCTGGACTTCTGGCGATTCCAATCGCGTTCCTTCTCCGTCTCGCGCTTGTCGTGCAACTTCTTGCCCTTCCCTAGCGCAAGCTCCATCTTGGCGCGGCCACGATCATTAAAATAAATCTTGAGCGGAATAAGTGTCATGCCATCACGATTGATGGCAGAACGCAGGCGATTGATTTCACGCTTGGTCAGCAGCAGCTTGCGACGGCGGCGCGGCTCATGATTGAACCGATTGGCCTGCAGATATTCCGGCAAATGCGAGTTGATCAGCCAAATTTCATCACCTTCATCCGACGCATAGGATTCAGCGATGTTTGCCTTGCCTTCACGCAACGATTTGACCTCGGTGCCCGTGAGTACCAAGCCGACTTCGTAGGTATCAATAATCTCGTAATTGAAGCGTGCCTTGCGGTTTTCCGCGACAATCTTCTTTACCGTGCGCTGACTGCCTTTGGGAGCCATGGAATCCGATCCGCCTTTTGTCGTTTTTTTGTTATGTCGTCGCGTTGTATGCGCAAACGGCTTTATACGCCTTATTTAGTGCAGGCATGTCGGAATGTGAAGGCGCGCAACACAACGCGCCTCCACCAGTTGATATCAGTTGATGAGTCCTGCGTGTTTCAGCGCAGCGTCAATAGCGCTTTCGGTCGCTGGCTCCAGCGAACTCATCAGCGGAGAGCGAACGGTGCGGTTGATACCACGAATTCTCGAAAGTGCATATTTTGCACCACAAACGCCTGGCTCCATGAAGATTGCCTTGTGCAGCGGCATCAGACGATCCTGATAATCCAGTGCGAGAGCATAGTTGCCAGCCAGCATGGCGGCCTGGAACTCTGCGCTCAAGCGGGGAGCAACGTTTGCGGTAACGGAAATGCAGCCAACACCACCATGGGCGTTAAAGCCAAGCGCTGTGGCATCTTCACCAGATAGCTGAACAAAGTCCTTGCCGCAGCAAATGCGCTGCTCTGATACACGTTCAATCTTACCAGTAGCGTCTTTAACGCCGACAATGTTTTTGTGTGCCTTGGCAAGCGCACCCATCGTCTCCGGGCTCATGTCGATGACTGAGCGCGGCGGAATGTTGTAAATGACGATAGGCAGGCTCACAGCTTCGGCAATCGCCGAGAAGTGAGCGACGAGCCCCTTCTGCGTTGGTTTGTTATAATAAGGTGTCACCACCAGCAGTGCGTCAGCACCAACGTCCTGCGCGTGCTTTGCAAGCTCGATGGCTTCGCTGGTGTTGTTAGAACCGGCACCTGCGATCACTGGAACCCGTTTATCCGCGACCTCCACACACAGCTCGACGACACGTTTGTGCTCGTCATGGGAAAGGGTTGGCGACTCTCCCGTCGTGCCAACCGGCACAAGGCCGCTGCTGCCTTCCGCAATCTGCCACTCGACGTGAGCGGCGAAAGCCGTTTCATCTACCGCGCCTGAGGCGGTAAACGGAGTAATGAGGGCGGGAATGGATCCCTTGAACATACAAAGCTCCTTGCGACTGGCTATCCACGCTTCAGCCGCATTTCCATGGTTAAAACCGCCACACATTAGTTCCGGTCTTATCAACCGACAAGCATGCAAGGGCGCTATTTTCTGCTAAAAACAAAATCATGTGACAGTTTTATTTCTCAAACTGGTCTGATTACGCCTGCACGGTTCGCTCAAAGATATTTGATCGAATTTCAAGCAGTGGAGTAAGGTTTCGTTAATGCAGCAGGCGGTTAATGGAAGGTGAATTTCCAAAGTTGCGAGTGACGGAATGAAGAAGACGGCGATAACCTTTCTGGCGGCGAGTTTGAGCGCAGGTGTGTGGCATGCCTTTGCATCACCCGTGCCGGAAGCCGCTACCCTGCCGACATCGGCGCCATTGCCTTACGTTCGTCCCAATGCCCCTGCCCCGTTTACAGCCCCCAATCCTGAAATTATTACCGGTGCTATTCCCCGCACGAGCCGACCCGGTGATGTGTCAGACCTGAAAAGCGGACTGGATGCCCTATCATCTCGTGATGCGGCTCGCGCCATCGCGATTCGCAACGGTTTGGCAGCAGACAGTCTGGACCGGCACATTCTGACTTGGGCGATTGCCGTTTCCGGCATGAAAGAAGTACCTTCCTCTGAAATCGCTACAGCACAACGCGAGCTGAAAGGCTGGCCGGGTGTTGCAGTATTCCGCTCCAATTCGGAACGGGCGCTGCTGCGCGAAAATCCACCGGCAGCTCAGGTTCTGGCATCATTCGGGAAAAGCCAGCCAGAGACAGCCGAAGGCGCCATTATTTTTTCGCGCGCCTTGATGACAACAGGCAAGGCGAGTGAAGCCGCGGCCAACATTCGCCGTATCTGGCTGCGCGAAGGTATGGACAAGGATCTTGAGGATCAGGTCTTAAGCGAGTTCTCGTCTCTGCTGACCAGCAGTGATCACAAGGCCCGCATGGATTACCTGATGTATCGCAGCCGGATTAGTCAGGCAAAGCGATTCGGAGATCTCGGCAGGGCGCAGTCGCTTTACAAGGCTTGGGCTGCCGTTTTACAGCGCTCCAGCAATGCGCCATCACTGCTCAGCGCCGTTGACAAGTCATGGACGGGCGATCCGGCCTATCTGTTTGCCCGTGTCGAATATTTGCGCAGCCAGCAGAAATATCCTGAAGCTGCCAAGCTTCTCGAGCAGATGCCGCAGGATAGGGCAAAACTCGTCAACCCAGGTGAATGGTGGAATGAGCAGCGGATCATCGCTCGCGGCCTGACTGATCTTGGGGATTTCAGGCAGGCCTATCGTATCGTTGCAAACCACGCCGCCACATCTCCAACCGATGTTGCGGACGCAGAGTTTCATGCCGGTTGGTACGCGCTGCGTGCGCTGAATGATCCCAAGACCGCCGAAAAACATTTCCAGAAGCTGCTTGATACGTCCAATCGCCCTCTCTCCGCATCCCGTGCCTATTACTGGCTTGGCCGTGCAGCAGAAGCTGGCGCGCCAGGAAATGCACTCGACTATTTTGCGAGAGCGGCGAACCATCCCGGCACGTTTTATGGTCAGTTAGCGGCGGCACGAATCGGCGTGAAGACGCTCAATGTCACTTACCCAACCCCTAGTAATACTGACAGACAGGTATTTGCCTCTCACGAAGCGGTGCGGGCAATAGACCGTCTCGAGGCCGCCGGATACAACTGGAGAGCTGACAGCCTGTACCGGGCGCTTTCTCAACAATTGGACAGTGCCGGCGAACTTGCAATTCTGGCGGCACGTGCCGAGCGGAACGGTAACCATCAGGTATCGCTGCAGATTGGCAAAACTGCCTTTTCGCGCGGTATCGACGCCGCAGCGCTTGCCTATCCGCTTGGTGTCATTCCTGACAGCGCCAATATTGCCGGCTCCGGCAAGGCTTTGGCCTATGCGATTGCCAGACAGGAAAGTGCGTTCAATCCGGCCGCAATTTCGCCCGCCAACGCCCGCGGCCTGCTGCAGCTTCTGCCAGGAACAGCCAAAGGCGTTGCAAACCGCCATGGTCTGACGTTCACGCCAGCCAAGCTGACCAGTGACGCAGGATATAATGCGACGCTCGGCGCTCATTACCTGGGCGAGCAAATCGATGCGTTTGGCGGGTCCTACATCCTGACCTTCATCGCTTACAACGCAGGTCCAAAACGCGTACCTGAATGGATTACGCGCTACGGCGACCCGCGTGGCAAGCCGATCGATGAGGTTGTTGACTGGATTGAACGTATCCCCTTCCCTGAAACCCGCAATTACGTGCAGCGGGTGATGGAGAATTATCAGGTCTACAAAACGCGGCTGGGGCAGAAGTCCGACATTGTCTATGATCTGAGAAACGGTCGTTAAGCACAGTCATCTCGCAACGAAACAAAACGTTGCCAAATGCTCTTGCGCGATTTTTGGCCTGCCACGATTCAGCTTCTTTAATGTCGGGCGCTACTGAGCGCATTCGATTTGAAATTCAGCAAGCATCATAGAGAAGTTGTGGCGCAGCAATATATGGTGTGGCTGTCTTTATATTGAAGCCAGCAAGTACAGGGTACTGCCATAGGCATACCGACGACCTAAACTTTACGAACGAAATATCTTCCAAAACATAAAAGCCCGGCATTGCTGCCGGGCTTTCACTAATTGACTTAACGTCAGATTAGAACGAACGGGTCAGACGAACCCAACCAGAAGTGTTGTCGCCGAGCAGGTCGGAGTCCTTGTAGTCGACAGTCGCGCCGACCTTCAGGCCAGTTGCGAGCTGGTATTCAGCCAGCAAGCCAACGCCCCAGATGTCGTCGTTGTTTTCGGTTTCCCAGTAAGCAGCCGATGGAGTGATCGTCAGCTTGTCTGTAGCCTTGAGGGCGTAAGAGGCGGAAACAGTCCACTCGTAAGACCAGCCAGAAGTGAGGCCGAGGTCGCGGTAAGAACCAACGTAGGCGTTAACGCCAGAAGACCAACCAGCGCCGATGTTCAGTTCGCCTGGGCCGATTGGAGCAACGAGAGTTGCGTACAATGCGCCTTCTTCAGCTTCAGTGTCGTAAACGCCGCGCAGAGCGAGGTTCGAAGCGCCGAAGTCAACCTGGGCATAAGCCTGGAAGCCGATTTCGTTGCCAGGAGCGCCAACCCAAACGTTGGAGATGTCGTCTACACCGAGACCGATGCGGAACGCGCCAGCGTCGTACAGGTAGCTAACAGTGTTGAAGTTGGTTGCGTTATCGAAAGCGTCGAGTTCGCCGTTGATACCGATGTCATCCCACCATGTGAGAGCCTTACCAGCCTTCAGGCCGCCAACAGTGATGTAAGCCTGCTCGAGCGAAACGCCAGAGGAAGGAACGCCACCTTCAGAGCTGTAGTTGCCCTGCAGACGGATGTAGGTGCCGATGGTGCCGAGTTCGGAGTCAGACTTCGTGTCGAAGAATACGCGGCCACGAGTAGCGGAGTACCAGTCGCTAGTTTCGTCTGCACCAACGTCTTCACCGAAACCAACGGTGAAACGAACTTCACCACCGATGCGCAGGCAGGTTTCAGTGCCTGGGATGTAGAAGTAGCCAGCGCCGAAAGCGTCGCAAACGCGAACGTATTCCAGGGGCTCTGGCTCAGCAGCGACGATAGCGTCAGCGGCCTGTGCGCCAGAAACTGCTGCGAGTGCTGCAGCGGAGCCGATGAGAAGGCTCTTGATGTTCATATTGACCTCCAGTCAAGTTTGACTAGAGGTGTCAAAAATCACCAAAAATTGCAGAAAAACGCCGGTTTTTGCAGAGTTCTTTGCTTGGAGATTTCAGCGAGAGAAATGTGCCCGAAGAAAAACAGGAGATGAATGCGAAGTCGCATCGCGTTTAATGAGGGGGAATTATTTTGGGAAATCAAAATGATGGCGGAGAGGATGGGATTCGAACCCACGATACGCTTTTGACGTATACTCCCTTAGCAGGGGAGCGCCTTCGACCACTCGGCCACCTCTCCGGTGCGGCCTGATTATTGCGTAACTTTTTTGAATGCAAGGCCTTTTATCATTATCAACGAAAAACACTGCGCTTTCTTCACAGGGAGACGCCTCATGCACGCGCCATATATAGGATGGCGCGTTTGTAGGAGGGATTCTGAAAAGAATCACCCAACACTTCAGCAACAGAATCGTGGACGATTCTCCAAATTTCGTGATGGGACAGCTGTTGGGACGGGTGAACCAGCTGCATGCGATAACCTGCCCAAGACGGCCCGCCAGCCGAAAACACCAGGCTTTTAGCCCTAAAATCCCTTGAAATTGTGCTGAAAGAATACGAAACCTCGAAATGTCGTCTCGTTAAGTGACGGATTCAAAAGGTTTTTATTAAGAAGTTGTAAACCTTTTCCACTGTCGGCACCGTGTTTTGTGTCCTTTGCGCAACAGCGTGGGATGAAGCAACACAGGAAAGTGCGTTTACGTGAAGATGGTGATTGCATGCGCGGGTTCGTTTTGTATTTTCAACATCAGGAAGCGCGGCGGTGGATCGTCCGTTTCTTAAATCGACGGGAATGGGGCAGGGAATGCTGTCCTTCAGCTAAGAACCCAGACCCTTGTGAAACTTGACTGGAGGTCAATATGAACATCAAGAGCCTTCTCATCGGCTCCGCTGCAGCACTCGCAGCAGTTTCTGGCGCACAGGCCGCTGACGCTATCGTCGCTGCTGAGCCAGAGCCCCTGGAATACGTTCGCGTTTGCGACGCTTTCGGCGCTGGCTACTTCTACATCCCAGGCACTGAAACCTGCCTGCGCATCGGTGGCGAAGTTCGTTTCACCGTTGGTTTCGGTGAAGACGTTGGTTCGCAGGGCACTAGCGACTGGTACTCCGCTACTCGTGGTCGCGTATTTTTCGACACGAAGACCGACTCCGAGCTCGGCACAATCGGCACCTACATCCGTCTCGAAGGCAACTACCGCACAGGTAATACTTCGGCTGCAAACATCGGCAACTCCAGCGTAGCGCTCGAGCAGGCTTACATCACTGTAGGCGGCCTGAAGGCTGGTAAGGCTCTGACATGGTGGGATGACACCGGCATCAACGGCGAACTCGACGATTTTGCTGACGCCTCCAACTTCAACACCATCAGCTACCTGTACGATGCTGGCTCGTTCCGCATCGGTCTCGGTGTAGACGACCTGTCCGGCGAATACTCTGCTGTTCCTGGTTCTGAGCTTGGCCTTGAGGGCTACGCACAGGTTGACTTCGGTGCGTCGAACCTCGCTCTGCGCGGCGTTTACGACCTCGAAACCGAAGAAGGCGCTTTGTACGCAACTCTCGTTGCTCCAGTTGGCCCAGGCGAACTGAACGTTGCTGTTGGTTGGGCTTCCGGCACAACTGTATACGTTAGCAACGACTACGAGTGGACTGTTGCAGCTTCCTACGCTCTCAAGGCTACAGACAAGCTGACGATCACTCCTTCTGCTTCTTACTGGAGCACGCAGGACAACGTAGACGCTTGGGGCGTTGGCCTTCTGGCTGAATACCAGCTCGCTAAGGGCCTGAAGGTCGGCGCGACTGTTGACTACGTTGACGTAGACAACGAAGACGACAACGTTTCTGGTTGGGTTCGCCTGACCCGTTCGTTCTAATCTGACTGATGTCAGTGAAGCCCGGCAGAAATGCCGGGCTTCTTCATTTTGAGCATTAGGGCTGCTCAATTCATAAGCGTGGTGAATTTTTTATTACGGATTATTCATCTTCGCTCACAGAGGCCGATATGCTTGGGGACACGGGTATTATGTCGGCCGCTTTATGGGTCCGTTTTTCTCGCGGACACATAGAAATTGAAACATTCTAAGATGCAACGATAGTTTGCATTTTATGAAATTTTAACCGGCCATGATCAATGGCGGAAAGGGGGCAAAGGAGCATACTAGATGCAGCAATTATGCGTGGGCGACGATACGGGAATTTTGAGGGACTACGGGTCCTATGATTTTCCATATCGGTATAATTTAACGACAGCAGCAAAGCTGGTCAGAGAAATTTCATTAAAGGGCTTGCTCGAACGCTACGGCGACATTTTGTGGCAGCCGGGAAGCCATAAATACAACGTCAATAATTTCATTGGCGAATTGCATGAAATTTTAGAAAATCCGTTATTTACTGTGTTTTCTCAGGATATGCTGGATAGCCTGATTGGCAAGCTGCGTAATCGCGGCAACAGCAATGCCACCATCAACAGAAAGATGGCTGCACTCCGAAAGTTGCTGCGCAAGGCGCATAAAATGGGGGATATCCACAGCTTGCCGGAATTCCGGCGAGAGAAGGAAAAGGCCGGACGTATTCGCTTTCTTGATCATGAAGAAGAGCGGCGCCTTTTTGAGGCCATAGGTAAAGAATCAGACGTCTATCAACGACTTTGTATTTTTCTCGTCGATACCGGCGCACGTCTTGGAGAGGGTCTTGGGCTGCAATGGGGTGATATCGTCGAAAGACGTGCAACATTCTGGGTGACCAAATCCGGCCGTAGCCGATCAGTACCGTTGACCGCACGTGCCTATGATGCGGTTTTTGCATCTGAGAAGCGCGGAAAAGGTCCGTTTGCTGGCATTGATCAGCAACGGTTCCGGACAAGCTGGCACGCGGCTCGCCACACGGTCGGGCTTGGAAGTGATGACGATGTAGTTCCGCACATCTTGCGACATACATGCGCGTCGCGGCTTGTTCAGGGCGGCATTGATATCAGGCGTGTGCAAATGTGGCTCGGTCATCAGACACTACAGATGACAATGCGTTACGCACATCTGGCGTCACACGATCTCGATATGTGCCTGCCCGTGTTGGAACGGCACGTCAAATAAATCATGCCTCGTAGTTTCGAGGCTGTATGCGCCAGATATATTCGACCTGCCCTGCCCGCGTTGGCGCGCGGCAGGTCGAATGCTTTCATTTCAAACCAAAATACGACCCGACATTGGAACCAAATGTTAGTTCAGGCCGTTCTTTACCCGTAACCATATGAGGTGATTGGTAATGGCACAAACCAAACTCAATGTCGTGGAAGACACGATTGAAACGCAGATTGCAGAACTGCGGTCGCAGATTGATTCACTGACTAAGTCAGTGTCGGCAAGAGCCGGAAGTTTTTCGGAAAGCGCTGCTGAAGTCGTTGACGATGCCAGCAGTCGGGTGCGCAAAGCAGCCCATAACGTACGTGAACAAGGCTACAATGTCGTCGAAGCCGTCAAGGAAAACCCTGGCACTGCGACGTCGCTTTTGACGACGGTTGGCGTTATCGGATTTGCGCTTGGCTATTTTATCGCCAACAGCAGCTCGAACCAGCCTCCATCGCGCTGGCGTCTGCCGTAAGACAGCAAGACACTATCTCAAAGGGGCGTTTACCGCCCCTTTTTGTCGTTGGCATTTTGAAAGCGGGGAGGAATAGTAATCATGCAAATGGACAGAACGAAAGTATTCGAGCCAGAACTCGAGGAAGCATTGATGTCCTTTGCGACATCGAGGCAGATGCAGCGAGATGACGCTATACGGCAGATCCTGCGCAACTGGCTGTTAAATGAGGGCTATTTGCATTCTGGCGATCAGGGCATTCCACCGGAAAAACTGAACGCCAGCAACGATGACTGAAGCGGAAACCACTATCGGGGCCACACGACGGAGTATGTTGATACTCCGCCTCGTCCTTCAATATCCCTTGGCCGGGCTATTGGTCGATGAAGAGCCCACCTTATAGCGAGCAGACAGGTTCCTAAGCGCAGTAGCAAACTCGAACACATCCGCGCCAACAGCAACAAAAGTCGCGCCGAGTTCAAGGTAACGACGGTTGAAGGTCTCATTGAAGGTCAGGATTCCAGCGGCCTTACCTGCTGAAACAATCTTGGTGATGGCGTTTTCAATCACCTCTTGCACTTCCGGTGCGTCCATCCGACCAAGATATCCAAGATCAGCCGCAAGGTCAGCCGGACCGATGAACACACCGTCGACACCTTCAACAGCGAGGATATTATCGAGATCGGCAATCGCTGCGCGGGTTTCAACCTGCACCAGCAGACACAGACCTTCAGCCGCCGTTTCAGCGTAGTCATCAATCGTGTTGAACGCTGATGCACGCGCAACCGCCGCTCCCACCCCACGAATGCCGTGCGGGGGGTAATGAATTGCACGCACTAGCTCTCTCGCCTGTTCGGCCGAATCCACCATCGGCACGAGAAGTGTACGAGCGCCCGCGTCGAGCATCTGCTTGATGATCCAGGTGTCACCGACGGGAACACGTACGACGGGCTCTGCTGGAGAACTGGAGAGCGCCCTTAACTGTTCGATAATGCTGCGCAGGTCATTCGGACCGTGCTCACCATCAATGACAAGCCAGTCAAATCCTGAGGTTCCGGCAATCTCGGCAGCGATTGCCTCACCCATGTCCAGCCACAGACCGATCTGTGGTTTTCCGGATTTAATGGCTGTTTTGAAACGATTTTCAGAGACGGGCATGCACTTTCCTTTAAACAAGAAGCTGCTTGAGATCAGCTGAGGTATCGGCAAGAATCATACGGTCCGGATTGATGCCGCTTTCGAGCATCTTTTTACCGGTGACATAGGCTTTGGCATCATTGATCGCATCGACGGCGACGAACAGACCCTGGCGGAAATACCAAATGGAAAGACTTCCCTCGCGTGTGCCGGCACGCACCAGAGTTTCGTCATAACCAGCATTAAATCCGGCGATCTGAAGCTTTACATCATACTGATCGGACCAGAACCACGGTTTAGGATCATAGGGACGATCCTCACCGGTCAAGACGATAGCAGCGGCTTCCGCCTGCTCGACTGCGTTCTGTACGGATTCAAGCCGGATCTGCGTGCCCTGCCAAGGCAAGACTGCGCAATCGCCCAATGCATGAATTGAACTGTCCGATGTGCGGGTAAAGGCATCCACAACCACGCCATTGGCGACATCCAGCCCGGCTTCGCGCGCCAGGCGGTCATTGGGCGTCACGCCGATACCGGCAATCACAAAATCCACATCAATGACAGAACCGTCTGACAGTTCCGCGGTTTTCACGTGACCGTTGTCGCCATTCAGACGAACCAAACCGGTTTTTTCCCTGATGGAAACACCATGCGAGACGTGGATTCCCCTGATGGCATCGGCAGTTTCACGCGCCGCAACGCGTTGAAGGATACGATCCGCCATTTCAATCAATGTGACGTCAAGGCCGAGATGGCGGGCAACAGCCGCAGCCTCAAGTCCGATGTAACCGCCTCCAACAATCAGCAGGCGGCGGCCGGGACGCATCTCTTTCATCAGGCGATCCGCGTCGCGCTTGTCGCGAACCGTAAAAATGCCTTGCAAATCACCACCGATGCCAGGTGGCAGACTGCGCGGTTCGGCCCCGGTTGCCAAAACCAGTGTTTCATAAACTACGGTGCTGCCATCCTGCAGACGAACGGTCTTTGCAGTGCGGTCGATTTCCTCAACCCACGCCGACGTTCTGATTTCAACATTATGGTCGGCGTACCAATGCTCAGGGCGAAATAGCAGCCGATCGAAGGTCATGTCACCGAGAAGATATTTCTTGGATAAGGGTGGACGTTGGTAAGGCAGGACATCTTCTGAGCCGAGGATTGTGATGGGCCGATCATCCTTTAACCCTCTCAGTTTAGAAGCAAGTGCGAAGGCCGCCTGCCCTGCCCCCACAATGACCAATCTGCCACTCACAACACCAACTCCCCCACATCACGATTCGCCTCAACACAATCGCATGCTTGTTTACATGACAAAGGCGTAACGCTGCGTACGGCTTGCGTCAACTCCCGTGGAGCCAACCACACAGAACAACTGCGCAGAAGCAATTCTGAGCGTCGTTGTGTGGCAAAATCATGCACATTGTTTTGTATTTTAGAAATTCGATTAAGCTTGGAGCAATGCTTGAGGCGTACCTTCATATATAAATAATGGGCAATCATGGGAGGTTGTCATGCCATTGAACGTAACAATTGATCCACGGCAGTCGGTTCCTCAGGATGAGATGTACGAGAAGTTCACGATCGACCGCCCCGGCAAGATCGTGGTACTTGGCCGCCACCTGAGCACCAAGGACAGTGTACGTTGCCTGGTCAAGACGATTTCACTCTACGGCGCTGAACTCGAAGTCAGCCCTGAGGTGGAAATTCCCAATAACTTCTTCCTCGAATTGCTCGGAATTCGTGATGAAATTGGCTGCACCCTGATCCGCCGCGAAGAAGAAAAAGCGGTTATCGGTTTCAATATGCTGATCGATCCTGAATTCCTGCACCACGTGCAGAGACTGAGTTTCGACGCCAGCCTGTAAGTGCAGACACATTGAAAAGATCAAGGCGGAGGTCATTCCTGATGACCTTCGCTTTTTGCATTTTGAGCAAATTTGTGCGGCGTCGCATGACGCAAAAGTCATTGGCGTCCGTACAGTTTCAGCAAAAACTTGGCTTGCACGGGATGGTTTTCAACCTATTGTGTCGTCGATTTCAAATCGATACCGGAATAGTCTGTAATGTCCGCATTTTCCCGCTTTACGCCCCTCGCCGCCAGCCTGCCATCAACCGTTCCCTTCGTTGGACCTGAAGCCATAGAGCGTAATCGCCACTTGGCCGTCAAAGCCCGTATCGGAGCAAATGAAAGCAGCTTCGGCCCGGCGCCGTCTGTTCTTGACGCCATGCGCAATGCGGCAACCGAAACGTGGATGTATGCCGACCCGGAAAATTTTGAACTGAAGGAAGCACTGGCCATCCACCATGGCGTATCGCGAGACAATATTGCGGTCGGCAGCGGCGTGGATGGTATGTTGGGTGAAATTGCCCGGCTTATCGTTGAGCCCGGCACCCCTGTCGTCACGTCATTTGGCGGGTACCCAACCTTCAATTACCACGTCAATGGTTTTGGCGGACGCCTGGTCACAACACCTTATGTGGATGACCGCGAAGATCTAAATGGTCTGCTTGATACCGTGAAGCGTGAAAACGCACCGCTGGTCTACTTCGCCAACCCAGATAACCCGATGGGCAGCTGGTGGAACGCAAACGAAGTCGAGAATTTCGCGAAGTCCTTGCCGGACAATTGTCTTCTCATTCTAGATGAAGCCTATTGTGAAACCGCGCCCAAGGGCGCAACGCCCGACGTCAACGCACTTATCGGCCTGCCCAATATCTTGAGAATGCGCACGTTTTCAAAGGCCTATGGCCTGGCAGGTGCCCGGGTCGGTTATGCGATCGGCACATTTGGAAACGTGCAGGCATTTGACAAGATTCGCAACCACTTCGGCATGGCACGGGTTTCCGTCGCCGCAGCACTGGCCGCGCTGAACGACCAGGCCTATCTGCATGAGGTCGTACAGAAGATCGACGAGGCTCGCACGCGTATCTCGGCAATTGCCAAGGCCAATGGCCTCTCGCCGCTGGCCTCCGCCACCAATTTTGTCACCATCGATTGTGGTCGCGACGGCGTTTATGCCAAGGCTATCGTTGATGGCCTGATGGAACACGGCGTGTTCATCCGCATGCCGGGAGTTGCACCGCTTAACCGCTGCATTCGCGTCAGCGCTGGCATTCAATCGTCGCTTGATCTCTTCGAAGAAGCACTGCCGAAAGTGCTGGAAAAGCTGGCCTGATACGGCCAGCTCCATACGCAACATTGAACAAGAAAAAACCGCGCTGGCCTTGTTCCTGCCAGTCGCGGTTTGATGTGTCAGCGCAAGCTTCGGTTTTCTGCAACATTTTCGCAAATGGATTTGCCCTTCAGCATTTGCGTGTTGTCAGTCCGTCCCCAATTCCCCGCCGCGTTCCTCTTGCGAGTTATCTTCGTTCTACCCTCCCTTGGGTATCTCGTTTTGGCCTTTCTGGCCTGATCAATTAGTGAATGGTCATCCATTCACGTGCAGCACGCAGTGCCGCAGCCAGGTCGGCCTTGCTCATGTTGCGGGCCAGGTCGGCACGCAGGCTTGCCGCGCGCTCGGATCCTTTGATTGCTGCAATGTTCAGCCACTTGTGGGCTGCAACCACATCAACGTCACATCCGCGCCCTGTGGCGTAGATAAGACCCAGATTGCAGAACACATCGGCGCGGGCTTCACCGCCCATTGCTGCTGTTTCGATATCGCGAATTTCAAAGCGTGCCATTGTTTTTCTATCCCTGTTAAAGCCTGTTTTGGTTCAGTCGTTGTGCTGCCCCTTATCCGGGCTTCCGAAAGGATCGCGCCGTCTTCTGCGGCTTTGCGTATCCTTCCGGTTTGGCGGGTTATTCCCTGCTCGTTTGATGGGCTTACTATGCCAAAGCCGCTTCAACGGACGCTTAAAATGCATGATTAATTTGAGACAAACAAAGTCCAAACAGTTGGTAAATTTGAGTTTTTGTTAAATATGGCTATGCCTGAGAATTAAGGGATTTCGCGAAAATTTTACGAAAACTTTACCGGCCGATTTCAACCCTTTGCTAACTTTAAAAACAGCATCCATTTTTTCGTTTGCATAAATCACCGCGTTTATCTGGGTGGAAAACCACTGTCAGCGGCAGCAAACCTTCTTTCCTTTTACGTGAACGTAAACTATAAATTGCCCACTCGTGTGGAGGAACACGATGTTGATGGCACGTGCGCGCGCTTGGCCGTCAAACACCGGAGGAGGATTTATGAAACGGATTGCACTTCTTGCTGCACTGCTGATTTCAGGTCAGGCATTAGCGGCTGAAAATATCGAAGGAAACTGGAAAACCCAAAGCGGTGAAACGGCAACGATCGCTTCTTGCGGCTCTGCTTTCTGCGTAACGCTGAAAACTGGAAAACATGCGGGCAAGCAGATTGGCCGTATGAGCGGCAGCGGCAATGAGTATTCCGGCGAAATCACCGATCCTGCAAATGACAAGACCTATAGTGGTTCAGGCAGTGTTTCCGGCAATTCCCTGAAAATGAAAGGATGCGTTCTAAAGGTTCTGTGCAAGTCGCAGACCTGGACAAGGCTTTAGAACGTTTTCTGTTCAATAACGGGAAAGAGCCAGGATGGCACCGCCTGCCATTCTGGCTCACTTACTTAAGGTCCCCGAAAATTGCCCGCGCACCGCTTATGGTTCAGCGCTGATCTGCACGTCCCAGCCCTGTTAATGCTTCTGAACGCGAGATGAATTTGGCTCTCAGCAATGGTTCAGACCGAATGTGGCAAAACCATAGCATCACATTCGCAAAGGGGAGCGGACAATGGCAATTCTGATACGGCGTTTAACGATCATTACTTTGCTGATGGCCATTTTTGCGATGTCGTTTGCGGCACTTGCCATCAATCCGCACCGTAATTTCCAGCGTATGCAAATTGGCACCATTACGCCTTGCAGCCAGTCCATCCAGACCAACTGCACGACCATTCTGTAAGAAGGACGAAAGACCATGACCAAGACCTTCTCCAGCACGGTTTACAGCAGTGTTCGTCTGGCTCTCATCGCCACCATGTTTCTCGGCCCTATTGCCGGGCTGGCCGCCATGAAAGAAAATGAACGTAGCGCGATGAACAAGGGTGCAGGCTTTGTTCTGTTGATGAGCTTGCAGCGCGGCGCGCTAGGCTAAAACATCAGGGTTTGCAGGCCATGGAAATCGCCGCACTCACAGATAAAAAATAACAGTCTCGTTGTACTTCATTGCTGCGTGCTGTCGCTTGCGTGTCTCAATAGCGTATCTATAATGCCTCATGAGCACACGAATCCCTTCTATATCAGCCCTTACTTTCATAAGCCCTGAGCCCTATGCGCCGCAGGTCTTTACAGATCACAAAGAGGCGGTCGAGGCCCTGACCGCGCTTTACGAACGCAACACCAAATTTTTGATTGATGCGTTTACCGCACTTGCGGCGGGTGCGCCGATAACCGGCCGTTACCGCGCCTGCTATCCGCAGGTCAGCATGGAAACGACCAGCTTTGGCCATGCGGATTCCCGCCTGTCCTACGGCCATGTCACTTCGCCCGGCATTTACACCACAACAATCACCCGTCCGCATCTGTTCAGGCATTATCTGAAAGAGCAGCTTGAGCTGTTGATGCGCAACCACAATGTTCCGATTACAGTATCGGAATCGGCCACGCCCATTCCGCTGCATTTCGCATTTGGCGAAGGCGCCCATGTCGAGGCCTCCGCCACATCGTCTCTTTCCGATGTGCCGCTGCGCGATCTGTTCGATACGCCGGATCTCAACAATACAGACGACCTGATCGCCAATGGTGAATATGATCAGGTATCCGGCGAGCCTGCGCCGCTGGCGCCGTTCACCGCACAGCGTGTCGATTATTCGCTGGCGCGTCTGAGTCATTATACGGCCACGAGCGCAAACCATTTCCAGAACTTCGTTCTGTTCACCAACTACCAATTCTACATTGATGAGTTTGCCAACTGGGCGCGCGACCTGATGGCCAAGGGCGGTGAAGGTTATACGGAGTTCGTCGAACCCGGCAACATCATCACCCATGCCGGTTCAGACCGCCCGGAAACCGACATGACCCTGTCGCGGTTGCCACAGATGCCTGCCTACCATCTGAAAAAGAAGGGGCATGCTGGTATCACGCTGGTCAATATTGGGGTTGGACCATCCAACGCCAAGACGATTACCGACCATATTGCCGTCCTTCGTCCGCATGCATGGCTGATGGTTGGTCACTGCGCTGGCCTGCGCAACAGCCAGCGCCTCGGCGACTATGTGCTGGCCCATGCCTATGTGCGCGAAGACCATGTTCTGGATGATGATATCCCAGTGTGGGTGCCAATTCCGGCATTGGCGGAAGTGCAGGTTGCACTCGAGGCAGCTGTGGCCGAAGTTACCGGTTACGAAGGTTTTGAGCTGAAGCGCATCATGCGGACCGGCACCGTTGCCACGATTGACAATCGTAACTGGGAACTGCGCGATCAGGCTGGTCCAGTCAAACGGCTTTCGCAATCGCGCGCCATCGCACTGGATATGGAATCGGCAACCATTGCCGCCAATGGTTTCCGTTTCCGTGTGCCCTACGGCACCTTGCTGTGCGTTTCAGACAAACCGCTGCATGGCGAGTTGAAACTGCCGGGCATGGCAACCGCATTTTATAAAACGCAGGTTGCCCAACATCTTCAGATCGGCATTCGTGCGGTGCAGAAGCTGGCGGCCATGCCGCCGGAAAAACTGCACTCCCGCAAGCTGCGCAGTTTCTATGAAACGGCCTTCCAATAATTCCAGAAAGACAAAACCCCGCTTCAATGAAGCGGGGTTTTCCTTAAGCGCCAGAAGGAATGTCTTATTCCTTGACGGTATCGCGAAGGTGGTCCAGCCCCTTGCGCAGTGTTTCGATAATGCGGTCCACTTCCGAATGGCTGATTGTCAATGCTGGTGAGGCCAGCATGCGGTCGCCGGTGGCACGCATGACCAACCCGTTTTCAAGGCAGTGATTGCGCACGACAATGCCGACATCGTCCGGTTTGGCAAAACGCTGGCGCGTGGTTTTATCGACAGCAAGCTGTAAACCGCCCATCAAACCGACATTGACCGCCTCACCGACGATTTCATGATCGGCTAGGCTCTGCCATGCCTTGGTAAAATAAGGCCCAATGTCGTCTCTGACGCGCTCAACCAGACCCTCATCTTCCAGAATGCGGATATTTTCCAACGCAGCCGCCGCGCATGTCGGATGACCGGAATAGGTAAAGCCGTGATTGAAGTCACCGACTTCTTTGATCATCACTTCCGCCACACGGTCCGACACCAACACACCGCCAATCGGCAGGTAGCCAGAAGACAGTCCCTTGGCGACCGGCGCGAGGTCCGGTTGGTAACCGAAATGCTGGAAACCGAACCATGAACCGAGCCGGCCGAAACCGCAGATGACCTCGTCGGATACCAGCAGAATGTTGCGCGCCTTGCAGATGCGGGCAATTTCCGGCCAATAGGTATCTGGCGGCACAATAACACCGCCCGCGCCCTGAATGGGTTCAGCAACGAAAGCTGCGACATTGTCTTCGCCCAGCTCATCGAGCTTCGCTTCAAGTTCGCTGGCCATTTTCAAGCCAAACTCGGCGGGAGATAGATCACCGCCTTCAGAATACCAGTAGGGCTGGCCGATATGGGCGATGCCCTCAATCGGAAGGTTGCCCTGCTCGTGCATCCACTTCATGCCGCCAAGCGAGGCACCGGCCACGGTGGAACCGTGATAACCATTGCGGCGCGCGATGATCTTGGTCTTTTGTGGATGGCCCAGTGCCTTCCAGTAAACACGTGCCATGCGGAACCAGGTATCGGTGGCTTCCGAGCCGGAATTGGTGAAGAACACATGGTTCATGTGACCGCCGGTGTGGGACGCAATCTTCTGTGCGAGCAAGGTGGTTGGCGGGGTCGTGGTACCGAAAAAGCTGTTGTAGTAGGGTAACTCGTTCATCTGGCGAGAAACCGCTTCCGCCATTTCCTTGCGTCCGTAACCGATGTTTACGCACCACAGGCCGGCAAAGGCATCGAGATATTTTTTGCCGTTGCTGTCAAAGATATAAACGCCTTCGGCACGCTCGATAATCCGAGTTCCGGCCTCGTTGAGCTTACCCATGTCTGAAAAAGGATGAAGATGGTGAGCAGCATCTATAGCTGCGAGATTGGAAAGGGTTTTGCTCATTTCATTCATGCCAGTTACCACCGATTTTCCCAGTCATGTTGCTGGAGCGAGCATGGCGTTATGAAATGCGTTTGGCAAGGCGGTGTGTTTAAGCTTATCGTTGCACGTTCTACGATCAGACGAGAAAGCCGAAATACCAAAATGACCCGCAGAGAAACCGTACTCCCTAGCCATTTTGTTGAAATGCAGCCACGCATAGAGCTGCTGCTTGTTGGCATGAATGGTGATCTCAGAGGCAAACGCATTCCGCTCAAAGCCGAGAAAAAAATATGGGAAAGCTCCGTCCGACTTCCCGCCTCCACGCAGTCGCTGGATATCTGGGGTGATGACAATGACGAATTTACTGGCCTGTCGCTAACGCTGGGTGATCCTGATGGCGTGTGTGTGCCAGACAAGCGCAGCCTGGCGCCGATGCCTTGGGCACCAGAGGGTTCAGCGCAGGTGTTGGCCACCATGCACGACATGGATAGTGGACCAAGCTTCATGGACCCGCGCGCCATCCTGTCACGCATGCTGGAACGTTACGCGCAGCTTGACCTCACACCGGTTGTCGCGACCGAGCTTGAATTTTATCTCGTTGAGGATGACTGGCGTGCAACCGGCAAACCGCGCCCGCCTGCCCGGCTTGCCTACAAGGGCGAAGCGACCGGTGCGCAGCTCTACGATATGGGCGCCACAGACATCATGGACGATTATCTGCAAACGCTGAATGCCTGGGCCAAAATACAAGGACTGCCCGCTGATGCAACAACAGCAGAATTCGGCCCTGGCCAGTTTGAAGTAAACCTGCTGCACAGGCCGGATGCATTGGCGGCCGCCGACGACTGCATTTATCTGAAGCGGATTGCCGAACAGGCTGCCAAACACCATGGCCTGAAGTCGACATGTATGGCCAAGCCCTATTCGGATCAGGCCGGATCAGGGCTGCATGTCCACATCAGCATTCTTGATGGAGAAGGAAACAACATACTCGACGCGAAAGGCGGTGAGCCAACACGGCTGAAATCCGTCTGTGCCGGTATGTTGGAAACCATGCGGGATGCGCAACTGATCTTTGCACCTTTTGCCAATTCCTACCGGCGTTTCCAGCCCGGCTCATTCGCACCGGTCGATATTGACTGGGGCTTTGCCCATCGTGGTACCTCTGTTCGTATCCCCGATACGCACGGTCCGGCAGCGCGCATTGAACACCGGGTTGCCGGTGCAGACGCCAATCCGCATCTGCTACTGACGGCCATTCTAGGGGGAATGTTACGCGGCATCGAAAATGATCTTGATCCCGGTCCGGCAACCGAACCCGGCGGCGCATCACAATCCCAGAGCAGGCTGACCCATGATTTTCTGACAGCCGTCGAGGATTTTGCGGCGTCGGCTTTTATCGCCGATACGTTTGGCGCGGCCTATCAAAAGCTGTTTGCCGATACCAAACGCAAGGAAGCCATCACATATCTGCAGACGGTGTCGGACTTCGATTACCGCACTTACCTGCCGAGACTATGATCGTCAGGCAGCAGCCTGCTGGATAACCGGGGACGTGAACACTTTCAATTCCCCGGGATGCAGCTTGATTAGCACATCCCGTTCCATCGGCAGCAACTCGCCATCGATAACGCAGCGCACATCGCGGCGGCTTTTGGGAAAATGCAGCTCCAGTTCCGGCGTGGTCATTGAGGTGACCGCAGCATTTTCCTTCAGCTTGCCTCGCAAGATATCAAAGGCCAGCCGCACCACGCCCGGTGGCGTCATGACGTCGGCCAGATAAAAACCCAGATGACCACCGGCAACATCATCCGGCACCAGAAAGGGATGTTCGCCAAACTCATTGTTGGAGACAGAAATGGCGCAGACCTCCCGGTGGCGCGTCACGCCATCGACCATATATTCGACATCGAAGACCGGTGGATTGAGCACGACACCCAGCGCCGCACGGGCACTCGCCTGTATTTTGCCGAGCCTTGAGGCAAAGGCCATGTTGTTGCGATAACGCACCATGCGGGCATGCAGACCAGCGGAAAACTGGTGTACAAAAGGGCGTCCGTTGACGCTGGCAATATCCACGTCACGCACATTACCTTCCGCCAGCACGTCAACGACCGCCCTTATATCAAGCGGCAGCTTTAGCGAACGGGCAAACAGGTTCATGGTACCGGCGGGAACGACACCGAGTGCAAGGCCATTTTTCCATGCAATACCGGCAGCAGCGGAGATGGTGCCATCGCCGCCACCGGCAATCAGGCCATCGAGCCCTGGTGTTGCCGCTGCCTTTTCCATTTCCTCGACAATATTGGGGCCTTCGACAAGGCGGCATTCAATATCATGCCCTGCGCCACGGAACGTTGTCTGTACCAGAGAGCAATATTCAGTCATGTCAGTTGTTTTGAACGTACCGCCGTCGCGGTTGAATATAGCAATCAACTTCATCTCTGTTCCCCACAGACGGGCCGCCCGTTGCCGCGGCGAGAAAACTCATAATTTGAATTTCTGTTCCAGATAAAATCACTCGACGTCATTTTTGATGCGAAGCCTCTACCGCACCGCACAATCAAATGATAAACGTCAGATCAGGTCATTTTGGTGACCAGCTGTCAGTCCCTGCAGATCCGTTGCAGCTCCCGCACCGAATACAGTTCACATATCAGGTTTCCTCATGACCGAGTCCGTCATGCACGATACACGTGCGCAATCATCCGGTTCCGCGAGTGACGCGGCCAAGTTATCGCCCCTTGCAATCGCGCTCATCGAAATTGCGTTGGCTGCCGGCGGCTTTGGTATCGGTACCGGTGAATTCGCCATTATGGGTCTGCTGCCGGAAGTGGCCAGCACCTATGGGGTCAGCATTCCGCAGGCCGGATATGTGATTACCGCTTACGCACTGGGTGTTGTGGTCGGTGCTCCGATCATTGCGGTTCTGTCGGCACGCCTCAGCCGTCGTACGTTGCTGCTGTGTCTGATGGGACTATTTACCATCGGCAACATCCTGAGTGCCGTAGCCCCGGACTTTGCCTCCTTCACCGCACTGCGATTCATAACCGGTTTGCCACATGGCGCCTATTTCGGTGTTGCCGCTCTGGTCGCCGCCTCCATGGCACCCGTTCACAAACGAACCCGAGCTGTCGGGCGCGTAATGCTGGGATTGACCATTGCAACACTGCTTGGCACACCTCTGGCGACATTTATCGGCCAGTTGATGAGCTGGCGCGCAGCCTTCATGCTGGTGGGTGGTATCGGGCTTTTGACGGTTGGCCTGGTGTGGTTGTTCCAGCCCCGCGACACGGTCGCCGAAGGCGCCAGCATTGCACGTGAGCTTGGTGCATTCAAACGCGTTCAGGTCTGGCTGACCCTGCTGATCGTTTCGGTCGGGTTCGGCGGCATGTTCTCGATTTTCAGCTACATCTCCAAAACAACGACCGATGTTGCGATGATGCCTCTTGCTTCGGTTTCCATCGTTCTGGCGCTGTTCGGCATCGGCATGAATGTCGGTAACATCATCGGTTCACGCCTTGCCGATATTTCGCTGACCGGCACGATTGGTGGCATGCTGGTGTTTAACATTCTGGTCATGACACTGTTCTCGCTAACAGCTGATAACTGGTTCATGCTTTGCCTTTGCGTGTTCCTTGTTGGCTGTAGCTTTGCAGCTGGCCCGGCTGCTCAGACCCGCCTGATGGACGTTGCAGCGGATGCACAGACGCTGGCCGCCGCCTCCAATCACTCCGCCTTCAACATCGCCAATGCGCTTGGCGCGTGGCTCGGTGGTCTGGTGATTGCGTGGGGCTACGGCTACGCTGCAACCGGTTATGTCGGCGCTGCACTCTCAGCCGCTGGCCTTGTGGTTTTTGCGATTTCCGTCTCCATCGACAAACGCGCAAAAGCGGCCTGAACTGACCCTTAGCGCATTGCTTTGGCATCGTTTTTCGACACGCGTGCCAAAGCAAAGCAGCCTTGCAAAAACGTAATTATTCTCTTCTTGACTATTGGCCGTTTCAGGCGCAACACATGCCTTACGCGCATTGTTTTTCATCGCGCGGATTTCAACCGGAGCATCATTAGATGTCTAGCGACAGTAGTAGTCGATTGCCTTTGCCGAGAACGGCGTTCGTGCACTGATCTGACTCCTGTCGGCTCACCACGATCTGCCGCAATCGGCGGATCGATAGAAAGGTGAGCAATCATGAACTTTCACACCCTCTCCCAGAGAGCCAGCAAGGCTGCACGCCTCTTTCGTGGCACCCATGCAACAGGCCTCACCATTGCAGAACGTGTAGACCAGCTGAACACGCTTGACGTGGCACAGGCTGCATCTGCCCTTTCCACCATGGCACAGCCAAAAGCCGTGGCCATTCTGGCTCGGCCAGAGCTGCATCACGCCGCCGCCATCATCAACGCGATGCCAGTCGACGTTGCCGTTCGCCTGCTGAACACCATGGCAAACGATCGTGTCGCAGACCTTTTGCAGGAAATGCAAGACGGTGAGCGCGCCCGGCTGTCTTCACGGCTGGACCGCACAACGGCACTCGCCATACAGCATCTGATGAACTATCCGCCCCGCACTGCGGGCAGCATCATGACCACGGAGTTTGTCAGCGTCCCTGATGACTGGACCGTTGAGCAGACGCTTGATCATATCCGCACAGTCGGTCGTTCGCGCGAAACGGTCTACGCCATCTATGTGCTGAGCCATGACGGCGTTTTGACAAATGTCGTGACACTACGCCGCCTGCTGACCGGTCAGCCAGAAGCCTCGATCCTGTCGGTCGCCCAGGCAGAAAGTGTTGTTTTCATCGATCCCTTGGCCTCGCAGGAATTGGTAGCCAAGCTGATCCGCAAGCACAACCTGCTGGCCCTGCCCGTCGTTGATGAGCACGGACATGTTCTTGGCATTGTGACCGTCGATGATGTGATCGACACGATGATTGCCGACACGACCGAAGATGCACAGAAATTCGGTGGCATGGAGGCGCTTGGAAAGCCCTATATGAAAATCGGCTTTCCAGAGATGATCCGCAAACGTGCCGGATGGCTGGCTGCGCTGTTTATCGGTGAAATGCTGACAGCAAGCGCCATGCAGCATTTTGAGGGTGAACTGGAAAAGGCTGTCGTGCTGACACTGTTCATTCCGTTGATCATGAGCTCCGGCGGCAATTCCGGTTCGCAGGCAACGTCACTGATCATTCGTGCATTGGCGCTGGGAGAGCTAAAGCTTTCCGACTGGTGGCGTGTTCTGCTGCGTGAACTGCCAACCGGCCTGATGCTGGGCACCATACTCGGAGCAATCGGTTTCCTGCGGCTGACCGTATGGCAGAAGGCAGGTTTTTACGATTACGGCGAACACTGGCTGCTGGTTGGCTTCACGGTATTTTCCGCACTGGTCGGCATCGTCAGCTTCGGTTCGATCTGTGGTTCCATGCTGCCATTCATCCTGCAGAAACTGCGTCTGGATCCAGCAAGCGCCTCGGCACCCTTTGTGGCAACCCTTGTCGATGTCACGGGTCTGGTCATCTACTTCAGTGTCGCGCTGCTGATCCTCAGCGGCACCCTGCTCTGATCAAAAGACTGGCAGCTCAGGCTGCCAGTTCCTTCCTGCCATCCGGTGTGCGGACGTATTTCGTGCCGTTCTCGCAAACGACGTGGCTATCACCCCAGGTTTTCAGAACGGCGATAACCGGCTGCATGCTAAGGCCCAGTGGCGTCAGCGCATAGTCCACCCGAGGCGGCACGACGGGAAAAACCTTGCGCGAAATCAGACCTGCTTCTTCCAGCTCACGCAACTGCTTGGTCAGCATGCGCTGGGTGACGCTTGGAATGTGGCGACGCAGTTCGTTGAAGCGAAGCGTGCCACCATTCAGCAGGTGATAGAGGATGACGCCCTTCCACTTGCCATCGAGAAAACTCAGCGTGGATTCAACGGGACAGCCGGGAAAGTTGCCAGTCAATTTTGCACGAGGACGAGACATCACAGTATCCTTTTTGTGCGTATATACAGAATTTGTGCATTCTTGCGGTTTCATTTCATATGTATCAATTACCTTGCATGCAAACAAGCAAGGAGGCTTTACATGCGTGCCGTCGGTTATCTGAACCCTCAACCCATCACTGCCGAAACGTCCCTTCTGGACATTGAATTGCCAGTTCCTGTCGCCACCGATCACGACCTGCTTGTCGAGATCAAGGCGGTATCGGTGAACCCCGTTGATACCAAGGTACGCAAAAGTGCTGTTCCTGAAGATGGCCAGCATCGCGTGCTCGGCTTCGATGCGGCGGGTGTGGTCAAGGCGGTCGGCGACAAGGTCAGCCTGTTCAAGCCCGGAGACGAGGTCTATTACGCTGGCGTCATTAACCGGCCGGGCTCCAACAGTGAATTCCAGTTGGTGGATGAGCGCATTGTCGGCGCAAAGCCTAAAAGCCTGAGCTTTGAAGAAGCGGCTGCCCTGCCCCTGACAGCCATCACCGCCTATGAAACCCTGTTTGATCGCCTTGATATCAATGAGCCGGTTTCCGGTGGCGCTAATGCCATAGTCATCATTGGTGGCGCCGGCGGTGTTGGCTCGATTGCCATCCAACTGGTGCGGCAGTTGACCGATCTGACGGTCATCGCAACGGCGTCACGTCCGGAAACGAAAGAATGGGCAAAAGAACTTGGCGCTCACCATGTCATCGACCATAGCCAGCCGATAGCTACGCAGGTCGAGGCACTTGGAATAGGCGCGCCTTCCTTTGTGTTTTCCACCACACAGAGCGATCTCCATGGCGGCGAAAGCGTGACCTTGCTGGCACCACAGGGCCGTTTTGCGTTGATTGATGATCCCAAAGGCGGGTTCGACGTCATGCCATTCAAGCGTAAATGCCTGTCGGTGCACTGGGAAATGATGTTCGCACGCGCCGTCTTCCAGACACCTGACATGATCGAACAGCACAAGCTGTTGAGCCATGTCGCAGAACTTGTCGATGCCGGAAAAATCAAGACAACGCTGACGGAAACCTATGGCAGCATCAATGCCGCCAACCTGAAAAAAGCCCATGCGCTGATTGAAAGCGGCACGGCCAAGGGCAAGATTGTCCTGTCCGGCTTCTGATGATCTTGAATCCCCCTAGCCTTTGGTCAGGGGGATTTTTCCATCATGAAGGGTCTTCGTCTGGATGGCAGGGCCACTCTTTAGATGCCGTAAGGCCTTCCGGTAGCTTGGTGTTTGCATCACCACAGGCGAGATCAAGCTGGCCTTGAGATAATCCAGAGACCTTCGACAGGTCGACGCCTTCAAAACGTGCCAAGAAAAGAAATGCGTTCTGCAAATCCACCGCGCCGCCAAGCTTTGCACCGATGAAGCGCGCTCGAGACAAGTTTGCCATGCTGAAATGCACGTCATCCAGCACCGCGTTCTCAAAATTTGCCCGGCCGAGTTCGGCCTTTGAAAAATCCGCGCCAGCAAGATGTGCGCCGGTAAAATCGGCTCTTTGCATTTCCGCGTTCACGAATGGCACCTTGTCGGCCTTCACGTTGGTGAAATCGCTGCGGTAGGCTTCAATCTTGTTGAGTGTTGCGCCTGCAAGATCGGTATTTGCGAGTGAAGTTCTGACCAGCTTCGCCTTGGTGAAGTTCACCGATTTCACAATCGACTCACGCAGGTCTGTATAGGTGAAATCAGTGCCCTGCAGGTTGGCACCTTCGAAATTGCTTCCACCGAGCATCAGCAGTCGCTTGTTGCATTGGCTCCAGTCCACGCCGGGGGCAGGATCAGACCGGCAATCGGCTGCGGCAGTGAAATGCGCTGAGGTCATAACCGATAGAAAACCGCATGCCGCAACAGCAGACCATAGCCATCTGCTTTTAAGGCCAGAGGAGATAACGCCGCATTTAACACCAAAGTCCATAACACCACCCCAGGACGCGATATGCGCCACAGCATTATATCAGCACCTCCCCACATGTCATGGTTAAACGCAGGGAATTCAACAGGCCGTTGCACGCGGTTGTGGATTTAGTGGTTATCCCAAGCCATGGCGACCCGGCGGGCAGGATCAAGACCACATTTAATCTGGTGATCCAGTGTTTGCCGCAGATGAGACGACAGTTCATCATCCGCCAATACACGGAAACCGTTGCGGGCATAAAACGGCGCGTTGAACGGCACAAACCGGTCGGTGGTCAGCGTCGCACGTCGCAGTCGGCGTCGCCCCATCTCTTCGACAGCCCAGACAATCAGAGCCTTGCCCAGCCCCTTGCCTTGCACTGCCCTCAAGACATCGATTTCATTGATGTAGAGTTCATCGCCGATCTGTGTTGCGCCAAGAAAACCCAAGGGGCGATCTTCACTGTTTGCGGCCACGACAAGAAGACCATTTTCAAGCATGACGAAAAGACTGTCAGCCGATGTGGCGCTTGGTTCACCCGGAATACCGCCAGCATCGCGAAGCGCAAAAAAGGCATCGAGCTCAATCTGTCTCAATGCCTCTATTTCATCGCATCGCGCAGGCCGGATGGAAAACGAGACAAGATCATCCATTTTCACAACCTGACCTTATATTCATTTGAGCGGCGGTCCGTGCAGGCTGGGCCATCTTTACATATTGGCGTAGACCGGCCCTTCGCCGAACATCTTTGCTGGCGGCGGTCCGTGCGAGCCGGGCCATCTTTACATATTGGCGTAGACCGGCCCTTCGCCGAACATCTTTGCTGGCGGCGGTCCGTGCGAGCCGGGCCATCTTTACATATTGGCGTAAACCGGCCCTTCGCCGCCTTGTGGCGGAACCCAGTTGATATTCTGGTTCGGGTCTTTGATGTCACAGGTCTTGCAGTGCACGCAGTTCTGCGCGTTGATGACGTAGACTTCTTCGCCATCCTTCTCGACCCATTCATAGACGCCTGCCGGACAGTAACGTGTCGAAGGACCAGCATAGACATCATGCTCGGAGCGCTTCTGCAAATCCATGTCCTTGACATGCAGATGCACCGGCTGGTCTTCCTCATGATTGGTGGAAGACAGGAACACCGATGACAGGCGATCAAAGGTCAACACGCCATCTGGTCGCGGATAGGCAATCGGCTTGTGTTTCGCAGCAGGCTCAAGGCTTTCCGCATCGGTCTTTCCGTGCTTCAGGGTGCCGAAGATTGACAAGCCGAAAATCTGGTTGATCCACATATCGAGACCACCCAGGCCAATGCCCAGCAACGTGCCGAACCTGGACCACAGTGGTTTGACGTTGCGAACCCGCTTCAGGTCCTTGCCAATATCGCCCAGGCGCCATTCATTTTCGATCTCGACAACTTCATCATTGGCGCGACCTGCGGCAATCACGTCGGCGATCTTTTCTGCCGCCAGCATGCCAGACAGCACGGCATTGTGGCTGCCCTTGATGCGCGGCACGTTGACCAGACCGGCTGAGCAACCGATCAGTGCGCCACCGGGGAAGGAAAGTTTTGGCACCGACTGGTAGCCGCCTTCGGTGATGGCGCGGGCGCCATAGGACAGGCGCTTACCGCCCTCGAAGGTTTCGCTGATTGCCGGATGGGTCTTGAACCGCTGGAACTCTTCAAACGGATAGAGATACGGGTTCTTGTAGTTGAGGTGTACCACGAAACCAACGGCCACCAGATTGTCTTCCAGATGATACAGGAAAGATCCGCCACCGGTTTTAAAGCCCAGTGGCCAACCGAACGAGTGCTGTACCAGACCCTGTTTGTGCTTTTCAGGCTTTACCTGCCACAGTTCCTTGATGCCAATACCGAACTTCTGGACATCACGATCCTTCTGCAGGTCGAATTTCGAGATAAGCTGCTTGGCCAGAGAACCACGCACACCCTCACCGATCAGCACATATTTACCCATCAGGGCCATGCCGCGCGTGAAGTTGGGGCCAGGTTCGCCGTTTCTTTCAACGCCCATGTCACCGGTTGCAACGCCAATGACAGCGCCGTCGTCACCGTAAATAACCTCGCTGGCAGCAAAACCGGGATAGATCTCGACGCCGAGAGCTTCCGCCTTTTCCGCCAGCCAACGACAGACCAGACCAAGCGACACGATGTAATTGCCGTGGTTGCTCATCAGCGGTGGCATCATGAAGTTTGGCAGACGAATTGAACCAGCAGGCCCCAAGAACAGGAACTGGTCGTCCTTCACCTCGGTCTTGAACGGATGGCCCTCTTCCTCACGCCAGCCGGGCAACAGGCGGTCGATACCAATAGGATCAACCACCGCGCCGGACAGGATATGGGCTCCAACTTCGGCACCCTTTTCCAGAACAACCACTGACAGGTCCGGATTAACCTGCTTCAAACGAATTGCTGCCGACAGACCCGCAGGACCTGCACCCACAATCACAACGTCGAATTCCATCGACTCGCGTTCAGGAAGTTCATGTTGCTCTGTCATATCAGCCTCTCAATCCCGCCGGGTTGACCACCCCGTCCCTGTCTTTCGGTTCTTTCTTGGCAAAGCAAACGGCACTTGTCGAGCGCTGAATGCGGCAAGTCATGTCGATTCACACATTATTGTCAGACAACCTGACGATTAAATTACTTTTACGTTCACGTAATATACAAATAAGGTCGGTTTTAGCGTCGGTCAAGGCGCGTTTAAGCAAATGAACACGCCAGCCTATTAGCTTTCCCGCCATCAAAATCGGTGGATTCTTCAAAGTGCATTGGACGCCCGACGGCAGGCTGCTATTGATTTGCCAACTGAATTCACGCCGCGAAACGAACCGCCAATGTCAGACAACTCCGCCCTCACCCTTGAAGCGAAGCTGAAATTTGCCTTCCCCGACATGCATGTGTCCGGACATGCCGACTTGCAGGGACGCGACCCCGGAGAACACCCGGACAATTTTGGCGCTGGAATTCTGGTGTCTCCCTCTAGTGCAGTGGACGTCGCTGCGCTTGTGACATGGTGTCGCGAACAGGGCGTCAACATTGTGCCTCATGGTGGGCGCACCAGTCTTGCTGGTGGTTGCGTCAGCCATGAAGGGCAGATCATCATCTCGACATCACGGCTGAACGCCGTTGATAGCATAAATATCGAAGAAAAGACCGTCACAGTGCAGGCGGGCATGACGTTGCAAGCCCTTCAGGAAGCGGCAGCGGCATACGGCCTTACCACCGGCATTGACCTTCCTTCGCGCGGAACGGCAACAATTGGCGGCATGGCGGCCACCAATGCAGGCGGCTTGCTGGCGTTTCGTAACGGCGTCATGCGCCATCAGATACTCGGCATCGAGGCCGTCATGCCTGATGGTACGATATTCAGTGACCTGACCCGCGTAGTCAAAGTCAGTGCCGGGCCTGACATCAAGCAGTTGCTGATCGGAAGCGAAGGCGCGTTCGGTATCATCACACGCCTCGTACTGAAACTTGAAACTTTGCGGCCATACCGCGCCACCGCCATGCTGGCAGTCAATAATGCCAAAAGCGCGCTGGCCATTGCCGAACATCTCACTGACATGACCGGCCTCAAGCTGGAAGCGGCAGAAATGATGTGGCCGCTGTTTATCCGTGACCATGCCGCCTTGCGCAATTTTGACCTTTCCTGGCTGCCGGAAAGCGCCTGCGCCTTTATCGTTGAGATTTCGTCCACAGATGAAGAAACGGCTCGCGGCAATCTGGAAGCGGCCCTTGCCGATATCTGGGAGGACATCGGTATTCTCGATGGCATTGTCGCGCAGTCCAGCACCCAAGCCAAACAAATCTGGGCGCTGCGCGAGGAATCCGGTTTCTATTACCAGTTCTACAACAATCCACCCTCCTTCGACGTATCCTTACCGCCTGCCCTGCTGGATGCCTATGTCGCGGATCTACATGCTCGGTTTCAGGTGCTGAATCCGGATTACCAACTTTATGTCTATGGCCATATTGCCGATGGCAACCTGCATCTGACGGTCAAATGTGATGAGCCAGACGAAGCGGAACTCATTCGCATTCAGGATGCGATCTATACCGGTGTGCGCGAAATTGGCGGCAGCTTCTCGGCCGAACATGGCGTGGGTTTTGAGAAACGGTATGGTTACGAAAATTATGCCGACCCGGTAAAACGCAGTCTCGCAAAACAGATCAAGCAGGCTCTCGATCCCGATGGTTTGTTCAATCCCGGCAAAGTGCCATTTGCCTAAATGCATCAATGCGTGTCTCGACCTTCAAATCGTGACCTGCGCAGCCTATACAAATAATGACGTCTCGATTTCATAAGGAATGACACATGGATTTCGGTATTTCCGGCAAACGCGCACTGGTTCTCGCTTCCTCACGCGGTCTTGGCCTTGGCATTGCCACTGCGCTGATCAAGGAAGGCGTTAATGTATTGCTGGTTGGCCGCACCAGTGAAAAGCTGGAGGCCAATTGCCAGGCTCTCAACGCGCTTGGCAAAGGCAAGGCCGATTGGGTTCGTGGTGACATTTCCGAGGCAAATTTTGTGGCCGAGATGGTTGACGCCGTTAAACAGAAACTCGGCGGCATCGACATCCTGATCAACAATACCGGTGGCCCGACACCCGGCACTGCCGAAGAAATCACAGCCGAAAAGCTCGAAACCTTCTTCCAGTCGATGGTGCTGCGCGTCATCACACTGACCGGCGCTTTCCTGCCGCAGATGAAGGAACAACGCTGGGGCCGTATTGTCACCGTCGCCTCGTCAGGCGTTTTTGAACCGATCCCCAATCTGGCGCTGTCCAACACATTGCGCGGCGCGCTGGTTGGCTGGAGCAAGACATTGTCGAGCGAAGTGGCAGGTTTCGGCATCACATCCAACATGCTGCTGCCCGGCCGTATTCACACCGATCGTATCGATGAACTAGATGGCGCCAATGCCAAACGCACCGGCAAGAGCCTTGAGGAAATCCGCTCATCGTCCGTCAAGACCATTCCGGCTGCACGTCTCGGCACTGTCGATGAATTTGGTGCAGCAGGTGCGTTTCTGTGCTCGCAGGGAGCAAGCTACATCACCGGCACCATGTTGCGGGTCGATGGCGGTGCGGCAAGCTCCATCTAACGATCAATTCGTTCAAAGTCCTTTGGATTGCGCCACGGCATGGTTGTGGCGCGCTTTTGTTTTGTGCTGTGGAAAACGCAATTACCTCAGTATTTTAATAAAATCACGCTACCCAATTCCACTAAATTTTGGGGGGTGGAAGGTTAGACGAGGGGCATTGATAGTTCTGGTACCCCTTTCATGCTCGAAACACTTCTGCCGCCCACCTCTTCAAGTGGGCAAACGTCTCTTGGCAACAGCGGCAACACAAATTCTTCTTCCGGCAATCAGGTTTCGCAAACGCCGCCGGGCACACATGCACAAACCGGTGAAAACACGGCACTAGAGACCGCAGCACAAGATGATGATGGCACCTATTCTGCGGCGCCTACTCAGCCTGATGGCGATACAGAGGCAGAAGCTGGAGCTGCGGCTGGGGAACCGCCTTCCGCCGTCGATGATAACGACATATCGGAAGACGGTGATAGCGCCGGTTCAGCGCCGGAACCGACCGATGCATCTCAGCCCAGTGAACAGGTCAACGCAGCGCCCTCGTCGACTGTCGAGACCGATAGCGCGCAGAATGATAGCAAGGCTGACAGTGCCACCACGGCACCTGCCGCAGCGGGCCCTAATCCGCAACAGCAAGCCGCGCCGGTTCAGTCAAGACCAACAGCCGTTTCGTCTGTGTCAGCGCCCACCTCTCACACACTGGTTTTGAAAAATGACGCCGCGCTGGAGCGCAGTTTCAGAGCGGTTAATGACGCCGCATTCACAGCCTTGCGCAATCGTGCAATCGCCGCCCAAACAGACCAGATCATTCGTGGTGTTTTGGACGCGATCGAAAAAAGTACGTTTGAAGGAACGGCGTTAAAGGCTTCGCAGGATACCGACACTGAAGACGAGACAAATCTGATCGTTCGTTATTACGCTGAAGCGTAAACGACGGGAGATTGTGACCATGGCGCGATAGACCGCTTCAGGTTATGATAGAGACCTTGTCTCTTTCGGGGTTTATCATGCAGGTGCTTCGAATTTCACTGACCGTCCTTGGGGTTCTTCTAACGCTTATCGGCGCAATCTGGATTGGGCAGGGTAGCGGTTATTTCCCCTACCCCGCCTCCAGCTTCATGATCAATCAAAGCCCATGGATGTTGCGCGGCGCACTTTTGGCGATTGCCGGGCTGGCCATGATCTTCGTGGCACGGCGCTTTATCCGCTAAATTATTTCACCAGCTTTGGCAGATCGGCAATCAGCGCGTCACGGGTCGCAAAGCTGATCGGTTCCTTGGTTGTCCATTCCCGGACATTCAGCGTGGCAAAGACCACCCGCTGATCGCCCTTTTCTGCCCAGCCGACAAACCAGCCAAGCCAGTTATTACCATCCGTCTTGCCGACCTTGTTGCGAATACGACCGGAACCGGTTTTACCGTGGATCAACCAGCCATCGGCGGCAGTAAATTGCGGGATGATCGCCTTTGTATTGTCGTAAGCTTGCTTGGAGGCCGGTATTTTTCCACTCACGAAGCGGCGCATGAAATCGACCTGCTGATCAGGAGAAATCTTCAGCGACGACATTAGCCAGGATTCCGTCAGCCCATCCGTATGACCGGGTACGCCTTTGACATCGGCATTGCCATACTCGAATTCCTTGACGTATTCGGCAAACTTCTGCTTGCCGAGCTTTCGGGTAATTTCCTGCGAATACCAGACGATGGAATCCTTTTCCCAAATCGTCGGATCGACCGATTGCTGTTCGCGCTTCGGCCTTTTCCATTCCGCCTTATAGTCCCATCGCGGCGTTGTGGCGTCCTTCAGAATGCCGGTATCATAACCCATGATCGCCAGAGGAAATTTGAAAGTCGATTGAGGTGCATAGGCCTTGTCGCAATCCCCCTCGCGGTGCAGAGCCTGCCGGCTCGCCACATCCAGAATGACCGTGCAGTGAACCGGTTCTGCTGCACCGGCCGCACCAAAACTCAGACAAACGCCTGATACCAAACCAAAAAACAATGCCGAACGATAAAGTGTTTGCGTCATACGTCGCCCTCCTGATGCGCTTTACTCAAAACAACTAGCGCCGTGCGTTTCATCAAATCATGTCCATCCCCATCTTCGTATTGCGCCAACCCCCGTGGCTTTATTGCGGCATGACTTAAGAAAACGCATGCGCCATGCTTGCCATTCACAATCTCCTATGCGATCACCCGCCCTCTTCAAAAATCACAGGTGTCAATTGACGCCTTTTTATTTGCGGGACTGACATCGTTCAGTCCGGCCAGCTATTTTATCGACAAAGGATACCGCAATGGCACGGGCGCTCGGCCTCGACTTCGGCACGACCAACACGGTCATGGCTCTCTCTGAAAACGGCACGCAGAGCCGTTCCATGCAATTCAGCAGCATGGCCGGTGACACAGACAGCATGCGAACCGCACTTTCCTTTATGAAAGATCCGTCGCTTGGTGCTGCGGCATTGCACGTGGAAGCCGGTCAGGCCGCCATTCGCCAATTCATCGATCACGCCGGTGATTGCCGTTTCCTGCAGTCGATCAAAACATTTGCCGCCTCCTCGCTTTTCCAGGGCACGTTGATCTACGCCAAGCGCCAGACCTTCGAAGATTTGATGGAGGTTTTCCTACGCAAGCTGAAGACCTATGCAGGCGATAACTGGAACGGTGATATCGGCACCGTTGTAGCTGGTCGTCCCGTGCGGTTTGCCGGCTCCAACCCAAATGAAGACCTTGCCCTGCAGCGCTATAATGAAGCCTTGACTCGCATGGGTTTCCCAAACATCCACTATGTTTACGAGCCGGTGGCAGCCGCCTACTATTTTGCCCAGAGCCTCAAGAAAGATGCGAATGTTCTGGTCGCCGACTTCGGCGGCGGTACAACCGACTATTCACTCATTCGTTTTGAAACCAATGGCGGCCAGCTTTCGGCAAAACCGATCGGTCACTCCGGTGTCGGTGTTGCCGGCGACCATTTCGATTTTCGCATGATTGACAATCTGGTCTCGCCAGAGATCGGCAAAGGCAGCCAGTTCAAGAGCTTTGACAAGGTTCTCGATGTACCGGCCGGCTACTACGTCAATTTCGGCCGCTGGAACCAGCTGTCGATCTTCAAAACGTCAAAAGAATTCACCGATCTGAAATCACTGGTGCGTGCTGCTCTGGAGCCGGAAAAGCTGGAAATGTTCATTGATCTCGTTGAACATGACGAAGGTTATCCGCTCTATCAGGCCATTTCGGCCACCAAGATGGCACTGTCGCAGCATGAAGAGGCGGAGTTCAATTTCTCGCCGCTCGGAAAGTCCGGCCGCAAGACCGTGCGCCGCGCCGATTTCGACACCTGGATCAGCGACGATCTCGCCAAGATCGAAGATGCGCTCGACGAAGTCCTGACCAAGACCAACACCGATGCATCCAGCATCGACAAGGTCTTTCTGACAGGCGGCACATCCTTCGTTCCTGCGGTACGTAAAATCTTCACGCAGCGTTTCGACGCCGATAAGATTGAAAGCGGCGGAGAATTGCTGTCGATTGCGCACGGTCTGGCCATGATTGGCGAGAGTGGCGACATTGAGCGTTGGACGGCGTAACCAAAGACGCTTTTTACTTTGATCTACGCCGCCAGATCATTATGTTGACCTCATGATATCCGCAAATGACCTATCCCCTGCCGAACTCGCCGCGCTTCTGCATTTTCATGCAGATGCGGGCGTTGACTGGTTACTGGAGGATAAAGCCATTGACCGGTTTGCGGAGTTTGAGGCAAGCCGTGCCAAACAGCAGGTACGGCAGACGGACAACGCACGCTCCGGCCAAACGGCAGGACGGAGCGATGCCGGCAAACCATCTGCCACGACCGGTGGACGTCCGGCAGCGGCGGCACCCTCCGTGCCTAATATGGCGGTGCCAGACGAACAGGCGGTGGCTGCGGCCCGATTTGCGGCCGAAAGTGCCCGTTCCCTGGAAGAGTTGAAAACTGCCCTTGAAAGCTTCAACGGATGCAATCTTAAAAACGGGGCGCGCAATACCGTGTTTGCGACGGGTACCCCGGGCTCCAAGGTCATGATCATTGGCCCGATGCCGGATGCGGATGACGACCGCGATGGTCTGCCTTTCTCTGGCAAGGCAGGCATGCTGCTCGACCGTATGCTGGCAGCGATCGATCTCGACCGCAATCAGATCGCACTTGCCAACACCGTGCCATGGCGCCCGCCGGGCAACCGCGCCCCTTCCGGGCCGGAAATGAACATTTGCCGCCCCTTCATTGAGCGGCAGATCGCGCTTTTTGAGCCGAAATTGCTGTTGCTTTTGGGCAACGTTACCGCGCGATTCTTCTTTGGCGGCACCGGCACCATCCACACAATGCGCGGTCAGTGGCGTGAAGTGCCCGTTGGCGGCGCGATTATTCCAGCACTTGCCAGCCTGCATCCGCAAGAATTGCTCAATGCTCCAGCCAGTAAAGCATTGGCTTGGCAGGATTTATTGTCTTTCAAATCCCGTCTCGCTCAAATGTAAATGCTTGGTTTTTGACCATTGTAAACGTTTTATGAAAATAGCCATGCGGTTAACGCATAACAGCGCCGCATTTACCCTGATTGTCGAATCCGACGACCGCTGTCATAAGCACCTCATGTCTTGGGAGGAAATAGGTTTAAGGAACCAAGGCTATGACAACTCGCTTTCGTCCGGTTCACTCCGGTTTTGAAACACTCAGGCTCGCAGGGGTTGGTCCCCGCTCCAGTCAGGGTTACCACCGTTTCGGTTCGGCAACGAACGAACAAATCACCGCACGTGCCTATGCTGTTCAGCATGGTGTAACGCGCCCTTCGCAAGTTTTTGCGGATTTTCGTGCGCGCTGATCTAAAGGCGTCATGTTTTAAAAATTGTGTTACCGTGAGCGTTTTTCGACAGAAAGACGCTCTTTTGGTTTTTATGGGCTTTTTTGAGGAATAAAGCGCCATTGGCGCACTGGCACCGTCGACGGCCAGCAAGACGCACAGTCAATCACGATTTACTTGCGGCAGAGTCATCTCATCACCGTGGCTTTCCACGACCGTTACGAATGCATTGTTGACATGGGCGATCTTCACAGCCTGCCAGCCGGCATAGTCATGCAGAAACTGCTTCGATATCCACATACCGGAACGCGGCGCATCGTCTGACCAGCCGACCAGCTCCATATCCATGGCCTTGCGCATCATGCGCTGGAAATGGGTGCGCGACATCATGAACTCGGTCGCCAGTTCGGGAATGTTGACGTAGCCGATATCGATGCGTTTCTGGGTTATATCGGCATTCTTGATGCGGGCGATAAAATCATCGACCACCAGACCGCCGCCTTCCGTCCACATGAACATTGCGACGTTTTCGGGCGGTTCGCGCCATTCCTTGGATTCGATGCAACTGCGAATGGCGCGTGGATGAGCAAGCCGGAACAATTGCGGTTGGCTGATCAGCCGCGCCGCACGCATGCCGCCATCCATGCCATCCACCACCATCAGATTGCTGGCGTACCAGCGGAACATCGCGCCTTCGGTGGTTTCCGTCGCGCGGTAACGACGCGGATAATAGCGGCCATTTTTACCGACGACTTCGATGAAGCGGTAGATTTCCAACTGCTCGAGAAAGTTCTGAACGGTGTTACGGCTGGCAATGCCATGGGGCGTGATCAGATCGCGCAGGGAGGCAATCGTCAGGCCCGCCTCGCCGTTTTCCAGATGCAACGCCATTCCGGCCTGGCTTAACAACCACCGTTGGTGGGCGGCCAGCATCTTGGCCATCCGTGGACCTTCCGCGAAGACGGTACGCAAAACCTGCGCCAGATCACTCAAGCCGCTAACGAATGCCGGATGCTCTACAAGTTCAGCGGGCGTATATCTTTTCAAGATATCCTCCCGGCATGAACGAACCTGGCAGTTTCACCGTAATCACTGATCGAAGCATGCATCGCAATCATGAGCGTACAGGATACTACACCGCCTGCAAAAGCAGGCGTGCACTTCACCACGCTCAACCCCATTTCCCGCTTTTGCCAGCCTGGAACACAAGCATTAGCAAAATTGCATTACCCTAGAATTATCTTTTAACTAAATTTTAACAACCAGGACAACGGGTAACAGGTGCAATAGACAGTTATGTTACAACTCCACGCATTTATGTGAAGAAAATCAGCCCTGTGGGGTTGAGGCTTTTTTGCTTGCCTTGCGGCTCAGGCCGAGACGATGTTCGCGGTAAATAATGAAGATACCGGCCGAGATGACGATAGCTGTCCCCACCAGCATGGTGAATGTCGGGATATCACCGAACATCACATAGGAAATCCCGATCCCGATGATGATGGAACTGTATTCAAACGGCGCAATGGTCGAAACCTCGGCATGGCGGTAGCTCTCAGTCAGGAACAACTGCGCCACGCCACCAAATATACCACAGGCGATGAGCAGCGTCGTATCCGTGGCGCTGAGTGACACCCAACCGAATGGCAGGGTGAACAGCGACAGCACAGCTCCGGTTATCGAGAAATAGACAACGATGGTGGCGGTCTTTTCGCTGACGACCAACTGACGCACCTGGATCATCGCCATGCCTGCCAGCACTGCCGCCGCCATGACCGAGAGAGCGCCCATGCCTTCGCTGCTGCCAAAGCCACCTTCCCGCAGCAAAGTCAGCTTGGGAAACAGAATAACAATAACGCCGATCATGCCGACGAAAACGGCCGTCCAGCGATAGACCCTCACCTGTTCACGCAGCAACACGGCGGCAAAAATGACTGCCATCAGCGGGGAGGCATAACCAAGCGCGATGGCATCCGGCATTGGCAGATGCACAAGGCCATAAAAACCACAGGCCATTGACAGGATGCCGAGAACGCCACGTTTAAAATGACCGAAGGGATGACGGGTATAAAAGGCACCTGGCAGATCCTTCAGCCAGGCAAGATAGATAAGAATGGGGACCAGCGCGAAGGCCGAGCGAAAAAAGGTAATCTGTCCGGCCGGAATATCCGCGCCTGCCGATTTGATGCAGGTCTGCATCATCAAAAACAGCATCACCGACAGCACCTTGAAACTGATACCGCGAATTGGATTTATTGCTGCCACGCTCATCGGAATTGCACTCAGGACATCTGGAAAAAACGCGCTATCGAAGCAAGCAGAGACGGCGGCGCACGGAAATGGATTTTACCTATAACCCATATTTGATCGCACTTTCATCAAAACGTGTTATCGAACCATAAATAGGCTTGGAAATTTACGGCAACTGTTGTGGCGCGTGTTTTGATCATCGCTTTCAAGGCATTTTCCAGCGCGACATACCTTCGATGCTATGGCCAGGATATTGTCTGCGCCAACACAGCGAAAACGAAGTAAGCTTCGCGAAGAACTTGCTACCTGAGAGGTCAAGTCTGCTTCGACTTACTCTTCCATATAGATTTGCCAAATTATTATTCGGGCATAGACATAATTTCAGTAATCGTTCAACATTTGATGTGAATATGTGCCAATGCGAGGCACATTCACTGGTTTTCCGTGAACAGATTGTCTGGCAGCTACTACGAAGGACATTATGTTTTTCGCCTTTCACATGATTGTGAATCTCAAAATTAATTTTACATTCGGGCGGCATGTTCCATGATGTCCGGTAGCGGCAGACATAAGTTCATTCAGGAATAGTCATGCGAACAGACACGGGCCAGATCGTTCACCTGGCAGATTACCGCCCAACAGATTTTGTTTTGGAACGGGTGGATCTCACCTTTGAACTCGACCCTGAAAACACCAAAGTCGAAGCGCGTCTGATTTTTCACCGGCGCGAAGGCGTCGATGCAAAAGCGCCGCTGGTACTGGATGGTGACGAGCTTGTTCTGTCCGGTCTGCTTCTGGATCAGATCGATGTTCCTGCTGCACAATATGACGCAACTCCGGAAAGCCTGACAATCCGTGATCTGCCGGAAAGCGAACCGTTCGAGATTTGCGTCACCAACTATATCAACCCGACATCCAATACCCAGTTGATGGGCCTTTACCGCACTGGCGGCATTTATTGCACGCAGTGTGAAGCAGAAGGCTTCCGTCGCATCACCTATTTTCCGGATCGTCCGGATGTATTGGCACCTTACACGATCACCATCATCTCGCAGAAAGAGGGCAATCCCCTACTGCTGTCGAACGGCAACTTTCTCGGTGGTGGCAATTACGACGAAAGCCGTCATTTCGCAGCTTGGTTCGACCCACACCCGAAGCCAAGCTATCTGTTTGCGCTTGTCGCAGGCGATCTCGGCGTTGTGGAAGATACATTCACAACCATGTCTGGCCGTGAAGTTGCCCTGAAGATCTACGTCGAGCACGGCAAGGAGCCGCGCGCCACCTACGCCATGGATGCGCTGAAGCGCTCGATGAAGTGGGATGAAGACCGTTTCGGCCGCGAATACGATCTCGATATTTTTATGATCGTTGCCGTGTCTGACTTCAACATGGGCGCGATGGAGAACAAGGGTCTCAACGTATTCAACGACAAATACGTTCTGGCCGATCCTGAGACCGCCACCGATGCGGACTACGCCAATATCGAAGCGATCATCGCCCACGAATATTTTCACAACTGGACGGGCAACCGTATTACCTGCCGCGACTGGTTCCAGCTGTGCCTGAAAGAAGGCCTGACCGTTTATCGCGATCATGAGTTCTCGGCCGACATGCGCTCGCGCGCCGTGAAGCGTATTGCAGAAGTGCGTCACCTGAAAGCGGAGCAGTTTCCGGAAGATGGCGGACCGCTCGCACACGCCGTTCGTCCAGAGAAATACCGCGAAATCAACAATTTCTACACGACGACGGTGTATGAAAAGGGCTCCGAAGTTACCCGGATGATTGCCACCCTGCTTGGTCAGGATGGTTTCAAGAAGGGTATGGACCTGTATTTCGAACGTCATGACGGCGATGCCGCCACCGTCGAAGACTTCGTGAAATGTTTCGAAGATGCCAGCGGTCGTGACCTGACACAGTTTTCGCTGTGGTACCGTCAGGCCGGCACGCCGCTTGTCAGCGTATCCACTGCTTACGACGCGGCAGCGAATACCTTTACCCTGTCTCTTGAGCAGACAATTCCGCCAACACCCGGTCAGCAGAACAAAGAGCCGATGCATATTCCGCTCAGCACCGCGCTGCTGCTGGACAATGGCCAGATTGCCGAGCCGACACAGGTCGAGGGTGGCGAGTTTTCCAACGGCGTGATCCACCTGACCGAGCGCTCGCAGACGTTCGTGTTCTCCGGCATTTCGTCTCGCCCGGTTGTTTCGCTTAACCGCAGCTTCTCAGCACCGATCAACCTGCATTTCGACCAGACACCTGCCGACCTCGTGCATATTGCTCGCAATGACGCAGACCTGTTCTCGCGCTGGCAGGCGATTACCGACCTTGCACTGCCAAACCTGATTGAAGCCGTGGCATCGGTCAAACAGGGCAAGGCTGTCAGCTTTGCACCGGACCTGATTACCGCGCTGTTGGAAATCGCATCCGACGACAGTCTGGAACCTGCCTTCAGAGCGCAGGCGCTGGCGCTGCCAAGTGAATCCGACATTGCCCGTGAACTTGGCCGGGACAATGATCCCGACGCCATCCACAAAGCACGTGGCGAGGTTCTGGCGATCATCGCACAGGGTGGCCAGGAGACCTTTGTCCGCTTGGCGGAAGACATGCGCACCGAAGGCGAATTTACGCCAGATGCAGCCAGTGCTGGACGCCGTGCCCTGCGCAACAGTGCGTTGCTCTACCTGTCTTACGCCGAAAAAGATCCGGCACGGGCAGCAGAAGCCTTCCGCACTGCCAGCAACATGACTGACCTTGCCCATGCCCTGACCGTCCTTGCGCACCGCTTTCCTGCGGCGACCGAGACCGCAGAAGCGCTGGCATCGTTTGAAACACGCTTTGCCAACAACGCACTTGTTATCGACAAGTGGTTTGCCATTCAGGCCACCATTCCCGGCCACGACGCGCTGGACCGCGTAAAGAAGTTGATGCAGTCGAAGCACTTCATCGCAGGCAACCCGAACCGCGTTCGCTCGCTTGTCGGCAACTTTGCCTTTGCAAACGCCACCGGTTTCAATCGCCCGGATGGTGAAGCTTACGCTTTCATTGCCGAGCAGATCATTGAAATCGATAAGAAAAACCCGCAGCTTGCTGCGCGTATTCTGACATGCATGCGCTCATGGCGGTCTCTCGAGGCCGGCCGGGCTGACAAGGCACGTTCTGCCCTGATGAAAATTGAGCACGCACCAGCGCTTTCCACTGATGTGCGTGACATCGTTGAGAGGACTCTCAAAGGCTGATTGAGAGTTTCTTTTGCAAAAAAGGCTGGAGCTTCTCCGGCCTTTTTTGTTTTAAAACAGCATTTCGCAACCGACCGCAGACAAGAGTAAAAAACCTTGAGTCGGTTCAAGGGGTTAATAATCTTTTAACCAAAGCCTCTGGACAACACACAAAGCCTTTGATTCATTAGGGTAGATTCGAGCGGCGGTGCTTTGGATCAGCGCATTGGTCTTGGGGATCTGAACAGATCTTGAGAGTGGGCTATGCGGCTTTTCAAATTGTGACAGCGTCCTGATTTGCGACATGAATGGCGCGGCGCTGAATCGAGGGACATCAAGGCGGGACAATGACGAACGTGCGGCGGGCGACTGCGGGCGATGAGCGACCGTATGCCAAATTTTCTGATTTTTCAGTCTGGAGCGAGCAGCTATCAAGCAATTTGATAGGGCTGGTTCACGGATCTCCGCGTCAGCTGCCGCAGGTGGAGACGACGCTCAAGCGTCTCATTCCAATACTCATCACAGCCTTCCTCGTTGTGGTCGCTGCGTCACGCACGCTTGGCATCATGGCAGAGTATAACCGAATGGACGATGCCGCCCGGCAGTCCACGGCTCTAATCGCCATAACCTCCCGCTCCGTATTGTCTGAAAATGCCGCCCCGCTTTCATTTCAGAACCGCCTGCAAGCTGAACAGAAACTCTCTGCCGCATTTCCCGAAGGCAGCATGGGTGGCGATACCTTCGTTTTGCTGTCTGATGCCTCAGGCAAAGTCTTTGCAACTTCCAGCGTGGCCTCTTCGATCTATATCGGCACCAGCCTGACAAATCTCCTGCCGGAAATTGCAATTGTGCGCCGTTTTGCCGGCGCACCTGGCACGATCGAGACCAATATTGACGGCACGCCACATTACGCCACGATGATGCCAATCGGCACCGAGGGCGGCATGGTGATTGCAGCGCAGTCACTGGAGTCCATCCGCTCGTTCTGGCGGCAGGAAATTGCCATGAACGTCACGTTGTTCGCCGGCATTTCCTCGATCCTCATTGTGATCCTGTATGCCTATTACATGCAGGTCAAACGGGCGCGTGAAGCCGACGAGATCTTCCTGGAATCCAATCTGCGCGTTGATACGGCGCTGTCGCGCGGCCGCTGTGGTCTGTGGGATTTCGATCTCGCCAACCGCCGCATGTTCTGGTCCAGTTCGCTTTATGAGATGCTCGGACTGCCGCCGCGCAACAAGCCGCTGTCGTTCAGCGACGTTGCCCGCATGATGCACCCTCAGGATGGCAATCTCTACGCACTTGCCCGTGCAGTTGCCGGGCACGAACTGAACCAGATCGACCAGATTTTCCGGATCAAACACGCAAAAGGTCACTATGTTTGGATGCGCGCCCGCGCGCAGGTCATTCGCACCGTGACCGGCCGTACCCATGTCATCGGCATTGTGATGGATGTGACTGAGCAGCATCGTCTGGCGCAACGTTATGCGGAAGCTGACCAGCGCCTTGCAGATGCGATTGAATGTACCTCTGAAGCCTTTGTTCTCTGGGATAAAAATGACCGCCTGGTGATGTGTAACGCCCACTTCCAGCAGGCCTATGGTCTGCCGGACAGCGTCCTTATTCCCGGCACCGAACGTTCCGCTGTAAACGCTGCGGCGGCGCGCCCTGTTGTCGAACGACGTATCGCCGATGGCGACCAGTCCGGTCTTTCCCGTACAACAGAAGTACAGCTTGCCGATGAGCGCTGGCTGCAGATCAATGAGCGCCGGACCCGTGACGGTGGCCTCGTGTCGGTTGGTACCGATATTACACTTCTCAAGCGCCATCAGGAACGGTTGCGTGATTCTGAAAAGCGGTTGATGGCGACGATTGGCGACCTCTCAGCCTCACGCCACACGCTTGAACGACAGAAGTCGGAATTGTCTCTGGCAAACGCCAACTACCAGGCGGAAAAAGACCGCGCCGAAGCGGCCAACAAGGCCAAGTCGGAATTCCTTGCCAATATGAGCCATGAGTTGCGCACACCGTTGAATGCTATTCTCGGCTTCTCGGAAATTCTGGTGAACGAGATGTTCGGTCCGGTCGGATCGCCGAAATACCAGGAATATTCTCATGACATCTACGACAGCGGCAAACATCTGCTGAATGTCATCAACGACATTCTCGACATGTCGAAGATCGAAGCCGGGCATATGCGTATCAACCCGGAAAATATCGACCTTGCGCCACTAATTGATGAAGCTCTGCGCCTGACCTCCATTCAGGCCGAACAGAAGAGCATCTCAATTGAACAGCGCATCTGCACCGGCCTGACAATGACGGGTGATCGCCGCGCCATGAAGCAGATTTTCCTCAATCTTCTCTCGAATGCGGTGAAGTTTACGGAAGAAGGTGGCCGAATTGCCCTACGCACCCATGTCCATCAGGGTGCATTGATGCTGACGATTGCCGATACGGGCATCGGTATTCCCACCAAGTCGTTGCACAAGATCGGCCAGCCGTTTGAACAGGTGCAAAGCCAATACGCCAAAAGCAAGGGCGGCTCAGGTCTCGGCCTGGCAATCTCACGCTCGCTTGTCCACCTGCATGGCGGCACGATGAAGATCCGCTCCTGCGAGGGCAAGGGCACTGTCGTTACCCTGATTATCCCTCACGTCCAGCCACGTGGATGCAGGCTGCATTGACCCGGATACAGACTGTCATCCACCGTTCTTGACCAACGCATTGAAGGTTTTCCGAACAGTTTTCGACAGGCGCTTCACTTCACCTTCAAGCGTTGCAATGTCTGGGCATTCGCCTGCACGGCAGACCAGATCGATCAGCCCCGCCGGGGCCTCCTTCGGTTCAAAACGGCTATCGATGCACAGGCGGATGATCTGCGACAACGCCGTCCATAGCCGCATGGCTTTCAGGCAATCGTCAAAGGCTGACGGCTCCATCGCCCCAACTGCCTGCGCGTCCAGCACGTCATAGGTGCTTTGGCCAAGCAGCGGCAATTCCTGCCCCTTGGTGACGGTGACGAGCAGCAGGAATTGCGCCATGAACTCCAGATCGATTTGACCACCAGGGATCAGCTTGATATCCCAAATGTCAGCCGGTGGCTTTTCCTGTTCGATCAGCGTGCGCATTTCCTTTACATCGGCGGCAATTTTGCTGATTTCGCGCTTCTGCGACAGGATCGAACGAATGATGGTTGCTGCATCCAGTCTCAGGCTGGGGTCACCGCAGAGAGGACGGGCGCGTGACAGTGCCATGTGTTCCCAGGTCCAGGCTTCCTCGCGCTGGTACTTTTCGAAAGCGGAAAGACGCGTTGCCACCGGCCCCTTGTTGCCGGACGGGCGCAGGCGCATGTCGACTTCATAAAGGACACCCTCTGCCGTCGGCGCAGACAGCGCAGCGATAAGCCGCTGGGTGATGCGGGTGAAATAACGCACAGCATCCAGCGGTTTTTCGCCGTCAGATGCGGTTGCACTGTCATCGTAGTCATAGAGCAGGATCAGGTCGACGTCCGAGCCTGCAGTCAGCTCGAAGCTACCGAGTTTCCCCATACCGAGCACAGCCACGCGACCACCGGGGAAACGGCCATACGCCTGCTCTATCTGCTCCAGAACAGCATTGAGGGCTGATTCAATCACGAGGTCCGCAAGGTGAGTAAAGGCGCGTGCCGCCATCTCTCCACGGATCGCACCTGTCAGAAGCCGCACACCGATCAGGAAACGCTGCTCGGCGGCAAAGATACGCAACCGGTCAAGAATGTCCTCATAATGCTGGGCAGGCGCCAGGAAGCCAGCCATACGGCCTGCCAGATATTCACGTGTCGGAATATCGTTCATCAGGCCGGGATCGAGCATGCCATCAAACACATGCGGACGCGAGGCAATGATATCTGCCAGTCGCGGCGCGGACGACATGATAGTGACCAACAGTGACAACAGGGCGGGATTGTTACCGAGCAGCGAAAACAGCTGGATGCCGGCTGGCAGGCCGGACAGGAAGTTGTCAAACCGCAGCAAAGCCTCATCGGCGCGTTTGCTTTCGCCAAAGGCTTTCAGCAATTGCGGTGTCAGTTCTGTCAATCGCTCGCGTGCCTCAACCGACTGCGTGGAGCGATAGCGGCCATTGTGCCATGTGCGGATGACACGCGAAATGTCCTGTGGCCGTTCAAAGCCCAGTTTGCTGAGGGTCTGCAATGTGTCTGGGTCGTCCTTTTGGCCGGTGAACACAAGATTGCCCGAACCGATGGAAAGACGAGTCTCCTGCTCGAACAGTTCGGAATACTGTTTTTCGACCCGACGCAGCACCTCTTCCAATCGGCTGGAAAATGTTTTGGTGTCGGCAAAACCAAACATGAAGGCAATGCGCTTCAGTTCAGCCTCGCTGTCCGGCAGTGTATGAAGCTGCTCATCGCGGACCATCTGGATGCGGTGTTCGATTTCTCTCAGGAACCAGTAGGCATCGATCAGCTCGTCGCGGGTATCAGCATCAATCCATTTCGCCGTGGTCAGCTCATTCAACGCCGGTTCGGTGGCACGAACGCGAAGGGCCGGCATGCGGCCGCCGGCGATCAATTGCTGGGTCTGGGCAAAAAACTCGATCTCGCGAATACCACCGCGACCAAGTTTGACATTATGGCCTTTGACGGCGATAGCGCCGTGGCCCTTATGGGCATGGATCTGCCGCTTGATGGAGTGAATATCGGCGATCGCGGCGTAATCGAGATATTTACGGAACACGAAGGGTGTCAGTTCACGCAGGAAGTTCTCACCTGCCTTGATGTCGCCCGCCACCGGCCGTGCCTTGATATAGGCGGCACGTTCCCAGTTCTGTCCCCTGCCCTCGTAATAAAGAAGAGCTGCCTCAACCGGAATGGCAAGCGGCGTTGAGCCTGGATCAGGACGCAGACGCAGGTCCGTGCGGAAGACATAACCGTCACCGGTACGTTCCTGCATGATGCGGATAAGGCGGCGCATCAGACGCCCGAAGGTCTCGGTTGCCTCAAGAGGATCCGCCACGATACCGGCCGATGGTTCAAAGAAGATCACCGCATCGATATCGGAGGAGTAGTTAAGCTCTCGCGCACCGAGTTTACCCATGCCAAGCACGACAAGGCCGGATTTTTCCGATGGCGCATCGGGATTGCTGAGTTGCAACTTGCCCGCCTGATGGGCCGACAGCAGCAGAAAGTCGATCGCGGCAGATAGGGCAGCATCTGCCATGTCGCTTAACCAGCGGACCGTGTCACGGGCGGTATAAATACGGGCGAGATCGGCAAGGGCAACGATAAAGGACAATCGACGTTTGGCAATGCGCAGCCGTGTCATCACATCGCTTTCACTCGGGAAAGCGCCTTCTGCATCGGCACGCCAGCAATTGCGTGCATCATCGACAAGCTTTTGTAGCGTGGCGTCCACCGGCTCACTGATTGCCAAAGTCAGCAATCCGTCATCCATGGTCGCCATATCGCGCAGGTAGGGCGAGAGCGTGAAGGCATTGGCAATAAAGTCTTTTAAAGGCATCTCAGTCGCCAGAAGGCTGGCAACGGCCGGTTCGTTTTTGGCGATGTCCTTTAAAATGGAAAAAACGGATTTCAGCTCCGTCTGCGTGTAGGGACGGATGATATCCGCCGCGACAGCATCCAGCCGGTTCTGCGTTGTCTTGTCCTGCAGCAATGTCTCTCTCCCTTGTCGATACTTTTCTGCGGCCGGTCCCACGCAAATGGAATCGGCTTCGTATCGTTCAATGGCGGGAGTTTAGGGATTTGAAACGGGAAAGACCATCGAAACAGTCAGCCCCGGACATGCCGCACCGAGAGGATTGGTATCGGACAGTTCCAACGTGCCGCCATGCAGTTCCATTACCGCTTCCACCAGCGAGAGGCCAAGGCCAGTGCCGGGCTTGGAACGGCTTTCATCCAGACGTACGAAGCGCTTTTTCACCTCACCACGCTTGTCGGCGGGAACACCGGGCCCGTCGTCGCTGACGGAGAGAACAATCTTCTGGTCTTTTCTGGCTAGGCTGACACGAATGCGTTTTTCGCCATCGCTTTCCGAGGAATATTTGATGGCGTTGTCTATCAGGTTAGTCAAAGCCTGCCCGATGAGTTCGCGATTGCCATTCAGCGAGATGCCCTGCTCTACCTCTGCAATCAACGTCAGCCCGACCTCTTCCGCAACAGGCTCATAGAGTTCGGCGCTATCAGCGGCGATGGCGGAAATATCCACTTCCGTCATTTCGGCGGCGATTGAGCCAGCTTCAACACGAGAGATCATCAGCAGTGCATTGAAGGTGCGGATCAGCTGATCGGACTCCCCGATAATACCTTCCAGCGCAATCTTGCGACTATCGTCATCCGGGCTGCCGAGCGCGTCAGCCGCCTTGTTGCGCAGGCGCGTCAGCGGTGTCTTCAGGTCATGGGCGATATTGTCAGAGACCTGGCGCAGGCCTTCATTGAGCTTTTCAATGCGTCCAAGCATGGCGTTGAGCGAACTGGACAGCCGGTCAAATTCATCACCGGAGCGCCCCTCCGGCAGGCGCTGTGACAGATCACCCGCCATGATCTTCTTGCTGGCGGCGGACATGCGGTCGATACGCTTCAACGCGTTGCGCCCGATGGCAAACCAGATGACCAGAGCACCAATACCCATGATGGCAAGTGCCACCATTAGTGCGTTGCGAACCAGCAGACGCAGCTTGGTGGGTTCACCCAGATCGCGGCCGATCAGGATCCGCATGCTGTTATCAAGGAAAAATACGTGGCCAGCGGCCAGATGTTTTACGCTATCGCCAGTTTCCGAATAACGCTGGTAGCGAAACGGAAATCCGGTCCAGCCTTCCTTGTCGAAGATACCAGGCTGTACAGAGGCAACGTTGCCTGCGAGGATTTCGCCATTGGGGCCGGCGATCACGTAGAGATTGGCGCCCGGTTGGCGCGCACGCCGTTCTAGCATGCGCAGCATGGGGTTGATACCACCGCGCTCATAGGCGCGCTGGACCTCAAGCACTTCCTGCACCAGTGAATCGCGCGTCTGCTGGTTCAGCAGACGTTCGGATAAGGCCGTAACGTAGAAAACAAGAAATGCCGCGCACAGGGCAACAAGAAGAATGTAAAGCGCAGAAAGACGAACCGCCGTCGATCTCTGAAGAAGCCAGAAACCAGCCATAATGCGGGCTTACCCTTCGTCTTTAATCATGTAACCCGCACCGCGAATGGTTTTCAGCAGAGGCTTCTCGAAGTCCTTTTCGATCTTGGAGCGCAGGCGGGATACGTGCACATCGATCACATTGGTCTGCGGGTCGAAATGATAGTCCCAGACGTTTTCCAGAAGCATGGTTCTGGTGACGACCTGACCGGCATTCTTCATCAGATATTCAAGCAGCCGGAATTCACGGGGCTGCAACAGGATTTCCTTGCCGTTGCGGCGTACGTCATGGGACAGGCGATCGAGTTCCAGATCACCGACACGATATACCATATCCTGTTCTGGCTTGCCCTTGCGGCGCCCAAGCACTTCGATACGGGCCAATAATTCGCTAAATGCATAAGGCTTTGGCAGGTAGTCGTCGCCGCCGGCACGCAGGCCCGTGACACGGTCATCGACCTGGCCGAGAGCCGAAAGAATAAGAACCGGTGTTTCAATGCCCCGACGGCGCAGCTCGCTGATAACCGACAGGCCATCACGGCGCGGCAACATACGGTCAATGACCATAACGTCATAGGTATTCTCGCAGCCCATGAACAGGCCGCTTTCGCCATCACTGGCATGGTCGGCCACAATCCCGGCTTCGCGGAACGCCTTGGTCATGTAGGCCGCAGCTTCAAGGTCGTCTTCAATAACAAGAATCTTCATGTGCGGCACATTAGCGCCGTCCGCCTTTTCCGCACAACTGGAAACAGTTGAGGCAGTGGCATCCTGAAGCTTGATATCCATAAGAAACCTCCTGAAAAGGAAATGCCGGGGCATGAACGCCCCGGCACATGTTCAAACGGGCTTAGCCAGCATCGATATCGAGAGCGACGAAACGGCTGCCGTTTTCGGTCTGGATCTGGAACAGAGCCTTGGAACGGCCGTCTTTTTTGGCCTGTTCAAGGATTTTTTCCACATCAGCCGCAGAGTTGACCTGCTGGTTGTTGACGGAGGTGATCGTTTCACCGGTCTTGAGGCCACGGGTTGCGGCATCGGAATCCGGATCAACGTCCGTGATGCTCAGTCCCTTGCCATCTTCAGCCGGAGCGACCGTCACACCAAGACTTGCAAGCGCCTTTTCGCTGGATGGCTGCTGTTCATTGCCCTGCGAGGTGCTTGGCGTTGTCGGGGAAGCCTCATCGCTGGAAAGGTCACCCAGTGTTACGGTGACGGGCTGAGACTTGCCGTCGCGCCACAGGGAGATTTCAACCTTGGTGTTTGGCGCCAATGCACCAATCTTGCGGGAGAGATCACGGGCGTCCTTGATGGTGTCGCCATTGACGGCAGTGATGATGTCACCCTGCTTGATGCCAGCCTTGTCGCCAGGCGAGCCGGCCTGTGGTGCAACGACCAGAGCACCACTTGCTTCGGACAGACCAAGCGATTCCGCAATGTCTTTGCTGACCGGCTGGATCTGAACGCCGAGCCAACCGCGCTCTACCTTGCCGTCCTTCATCAGGTCAGCAACGACGTCTTTGGCGACGGCTGCCGGAATAGCGAAGGCAATACCGACGTTACCGCCGGATGGCGAAAAGATCGCGGTGTTGATACCGACAACTTGACCATTGAGGTTGAAGGCAGGACCACCGGAGTTACCGCGGTTAACCGCAGCGTCGATCTGCAGGTAGTCGTCGTATGGGCCAGAACCGATGTCACGGCCGCGGGCAGAGATGATGCCCGAGGTGACCGTACCGCCGAGGCCGAACGGGTTACCAACGGCGACAACCCAGTCACCAACGCGCACCTTGCTGTCATCGGCAAACTGTACATAGGTGAACTTGCGGTTCACATCGACCTTCAGCACGGCCAGATCGGTACGGCTGTCCTTGCCGACCAGCTTGGCATCATATTCGGTGCCATCGTTCATTACGACGGTGAAGGCAGCGCCATCATCGACAACGTGGTTGTTGGTGACGATGTAACCATCCTCAGAGATGAAGAAGCCGGAGCCCTGCGATGTTGGGCGAAGTGCACCCTTGCCAGGTCCGCGGCGGTTCGGCGCGCGGTCTGCATGATCGCGATCACCGGGTGTCGGGCCGCCGAATTCACGGAAGAAACGCTTCAACGGGTGGTCGTCCGGAAGCTGGTCGAGGCCACGACCGCCAAAGTTGAAGGAAAAGTTGCTGTTGTCGTCAGAGGCTGGCTGGACATTGGTCTGTACACGCACCGAAACAACGGCCGGGGAAACGGCATCAACCACGTTTGCAAAGCTTGCAACCTGCGGCGCGTTAACCTCGACAGGGGCAGCCAAGGACTGACCAACATGGAGTGGGAGACCGGTGGCCAGCATCACGGCAGCCAGACCCGCAACAGTTGATGTCTTGAGCGCGGTGTTTACGGAAATGCGTCCGGTTAAATTCTTCAGCATGGAGGTACCTTCTTTCATCATTCAAACTGGAGCCCGTTAGCGGGAAGCGGTGGATGATGAAGATATAGGAGCTCTCACCTTACAATCAGGTGTCTGCTGCATGAAAAATCGGTAATGTTGGTGCTGGCCGGTCTTTCAGGAAAAGGGTCAGTCCTGTTTTTCCAGCAGTGAGCGGATTTTCGCTTCCTCGTCAGAAGACAATTTCTGCTGTGTGGGCAGTGTGTTACGCCGTCTGGCAAAAACCAGCAGCGATGTGACGCCAGCCAGCGTCAACAGGATAGGTGCGCCCCACAACAACACGGTACGAGCGCTGAAACGTGGCTTGAGAAGCACGAATTCGCCGTAACGGGACACAACATAAGCGATCACGTCCTGATCGCTGTCGCCGCTGACCAGACGTTCCCGCACCAGCACGCGCAGATCGCGGGCCAGTTCTGCGTTGGAATCATCGATAGACTGATTCTGGCACACCATACAGCGCAATTGCGCCGACAGATTTCGTGCGCGCTCTTCCAGAACAGGATCGCTCAAGATCTCATCCGGCAGAACCGCCATGGCAGGGACTGTCGAAAACAGAAGAAGCACGGCGACGACGAGACTGCGGATCATTCAGCCGCCTCCAGTGCTGGTGTCTTGACTGGTTTGACCTTGCGCGTAGGCGCCCCCACCCGCAGCCTGCGATCGCTCAGAGACATGAAGCCGCCAGCCATCATGAACAGCGTACCGCCCCAGATGCACAGAATGAATGGTTTCCACCAGACACGCACGACAATGCCACCATTTTCGGTGAGATCACCAAGCGAGACGTAAAGCTGGCTGAGGCCGAAGGTCAGAATGCCCGCTTCAGTGGTTGGCATACGCCGTGCGGTGTAAAGCCGCTTGGACGACCAGACATCGGCAACCATCACACCGCCCTTCAAAATGTTGAAGTGGCCACGATCCTCTGTAAAGTTCGGGCCGGCAGCACTGCGCATGCCATCAAATACCAGCGTGTACCCACCCGCTTCGGTGACCATGCCAGGTTTCATTTCCAGCACATGTTCGGTTTCGTAGGTGGTCACGATGACGATGCCGAGAACCGTGATGCCGAGGCCCATATGGGCAAGAGCCGTACCGAATGCGGAGCGTGGCAAACCTTTCAGACGGCGGAAAGCAATGCCGAAAGCCAGCTTGCCAAAGTTGGCCCGGTACCAGAGGTCGGTAAACGCACCGATGATCAGGAAGAAACCGGCGGCAATACCCAGCGCCGCCATGACTGGGCCGCCATTTTCCACGTACCACAGAACAAGACCGGCCAAGAAAGCAAGTGAGGCTGCAACATAGAGCCGCTGCAGGGCACCCAGCGCATCACCACGTTTCCAGGCCAGCAACGGCCCAAATGGTGTGATGATGAGGATCGGCACCATCAGAAGGCCGAAGGTCAGATTGAAGAATGGAGCACCGACCGAAATCTTTTCGCCGGTCAAGGTTTCCAGAACCAGCGGATAAAGCGTGCCGGTCAAAACCGTTGCGGTGGCAACCGTCAGGACAAGGTTGTTGAGGACAAGCGCACCTTCGCGCGAAATCGGCGCGAACATGCCACCCGCCTTCAGCATCGGTGCCCGCCAGGCAAACAGTGCAAACGCACCACCGATAAACACGGTCAGAATGCCCAAGATGAAGATACCGCGGCTTGGATCGGTCGCGAAGGCGTGGACCGAGGTCAACACGCCGGAACGCACCAGGAAGGTCCCCAGCAGCGATAGCGAGAAGGTCATGATGGCAAGGAGCACCGTCCAGATTTTCAACGCTTCGCGTTTCTCCATGACGATTGCAGAATGCAGCAGTGCCGTACCCGCAAGCCATGGCATGAAGGACGCGTTTTCAACCGGGTCCCAGAACCACCAGCCGCCCCATCCGAGCTCGTAATAGGCCCAGTAAGAGCCCATGGAAATACCTGCCGTCAGAAAGGTCCATGCGGCCAGCGTCCATGGACGCACCCAGCGCGCCCAGGCGGCGTCGATGCGACCGTCCAACAAGGCAGCTACAGCAAAGGAGAAACAGACGGAAAAGCCGACATACCCGAGATAGAGAAGCGGCGGATGGATCGCCAGACCGAAATCCTGCAGGATCGGATTGAGGTCCTGTCCCTCGGCTGGCGCCGGATCAAGCCGTTCGAACGGGTTCGAAGTCAGCAGAATGAACAGCAGGAAAGCGAGAGTAATCCACGCCTGAACTGCCAGCACGTTGGCCTTGAGCGTATCCGGCAGATTGCGGCCGTAAATGGCGACCAGCGCGCTGAAGAAGGTGATAATCAGCAACCACAGCATCATCGAGCCTTCATGGTTGCCCCAAACGCCAGTGAGCTTGTAGAGCATTGGCATCATCGAATGCGAGTTCTGGTAGACATTGGCGACCGAGAAGTCGGACACCGCATAGGCTCTGGTGAGCGCTGCAAAAGAAAGGCTGACCAGCAGGAACAACATGATGGAGCCGAGGCTTCCGATATCCATCAGTGCCACGTCGTTACGACGCGCGCCAATCACCGGCAGGATCGACACGATCAAGGCAACAGCCAATGCAAGCACCAGCGAATAGTGGCCGACCTCGGTAATCATTGCTTTGCTCCACTTGCGGCTTCTTCCTCACCATGCTGCCACAGACCCTGTTTTTTCAGACCGTCGGCAACTTCCTTGGGCATGTAGTTTTCATCATGTTTGGCCAAAACACTATCGGCCACGAACATGTGGCTTGCCGCATCAAACGAGCCTTCGGTGACAACGCCTTGTCCCTCGCGGAAAAGATCTGGAAGAATACCGGTATAGGTTACCGGTACGGTTGCCGAGCCATCGGTAACGTTGAAGCTGATCGTCGTGCCCTCGCCGCGCTTGACGGAGTTTTCACCCACCAGCCCGCCGAGACGAATGCGAGTGCCCGGCTCAACGGTGGTCTTGGCCAGATCAGACGGCATGTAAAAATAGGCAACGGCCTGCCCGAAGGCGAACATGACCAGCAGAACTGCGGCAATGATAAAACTGACCCCACCGCCAATGATCGTCAGGCGTTTCTGCTTGCGTGTCATTGCGAAACTCCTTCAAGCGACAGTCCCAGCTCTTTTGCCAAAGCAACCAGCTGTTTTCCCTGTTCGCCCTGTGCGGGGAATGATTTCAGGCCGGTTTTCAGAGCTTCCTGTGCCTTGGTCTCGTTCTTGAGCATGGCATAGGAACGGACCAGACGCATCCAGCCCTCAAAGTTGTCAGGATTTTCCTGCAGGCGTGCATCAAGGCTTTCCACCATACCGAGGATCATCGCCTGACGGTCTTCGGTATTCATGCCTTGCGCATTGGCGATATCTTCAGCGCTCGGATTGCCAAGCTGCTTACTACCCTGTGATTGTGCCTGACCTTGTGTCTGGGTTTGCGCCCTGTCGACAGTCGGTCCGTTTTCCTGTTTCAATGCTGCGATATGCTCATTGACCAGTGGCAGCCACGGCGAATCCGATTTGGAATCCTTCACCAGTCCCTCAAAGGCGGCCAGTGCCTCCTCTTTTCTGCCCGCCTGCTCATAGGCAAGGCCAACATAAAAACGGGCGCGCGGATTGGTGGCGTCAAGGCGAAGGCCTTCTTCAAAGGCTGAGCGTGCATCTTCGGTGACGATACCGTCATTTGCCGCCACCAGCGTTTCTCCAAGACCAATCAGGCGGTCTGAGCTTGGCCCCTGGATACGGATGGCGTTGCGGTAGGCAAGCTCGGCATCACCCAAACGCATGGTGCGGAAGTAGATCGGTGCCAGAATGTCCCAACCTGCGCCATCCTCAGGGTTTTCCGCCAGATGACGTTCGGCCTTGGCGATCAGCAGCGACATGTTATTGCCTGGGTTTGCAAGACGTGCCTCTAGCGGCATGTCCGGTTTTTCCGGACTGCCGGTCAGCAAGTAAAGACAGAGACCAAAGGCAGGCAGCAGCACAGTGACAAATGCAGACGCAAACTTGTGGCTGCTTTGCACGCGGGCAGGCTTGTTCGCTTCCGTGGAACTTTTTGCATCAGCAGCCAGAAGCCGCCGGCCGATTTCCGCACGCGCATATTCCGCTTCGGAATCGCTTATCAGGCCGCCTTTACGCTCGCGTTCAAGTTCCGCGATTTGGTCCTTGTAAACGGCAACTTCACCGCTCTCTGTTGCCTCCAGCACTTCGGCCTTGCGCATCAGGGGGTACATGAGGACAACAGCCACGGCTGCCGTCAGTATGGCGACGATAATCCAGAACATAATGCCCATTACTCGAAGGCGGTCCCTTTTGAAACAAGCAGGCCCGCAATAACGCAAATTTGAGGCAATGTGCCGCAACCTTGCGTATCTTTCATGGGGCTAAAAACACCCTCTTGCCATGACTTATGTCAAAGGCGTCCAGGATCCGTCCGCATTTCGGCACGCTGTTCCGCGCACTTTCGTTTCGCGGCTATCCGCAGTGATGGTGTGGGTATACTGGCGGCAATTCTGTCCGCCGACCTGATAAGGGGCTGCAGCAACAACCTGACCTTTGCCGTCGTCGCCGCTCCAGGTCACGGGCTGGCCACCGGGGGCTGCCTCAAGTGCCTTGTATTCGGCTTCCAATGCGCGCTGCAGGTCATTGCGTTCAAACTTCAAACCGCTGCGCGCGATGATGCCCCCCTGCAGGCTGGCGATATAAGATGTCGAGGTGGTGGAGCTGCGCGACAGCAAACCACCGGTGCCCGCTGCACGGTTGGTCGTTGTGCAGGCACTCAAAACAGACAGGGATACAGCCGATACGACTGCCGAACGCATTGCGAGATTGATCATCTTACCAAATCTTGTTTTTCTGTTTTCACCGGCCACGAATACGCTTGTCGCTATTCTAGAACACTTCCAGAAAAAGAGTGAAGCAGTTTTACTTCGGGATACACGTAAAAACAAAGACATGGTGCGTTTTAGTGACTCTTTGCCGTCAGCCGTTCCATCACGCTCCACGAAAGCTGCACGGTTTTCCGATGTCGTTTTTTGAATAGCCTGCACTGTCATCCATGTTCTTTCGAAAGGCCCGGCAACAACAGCTCAGCCTTGAGGCCGCCGAGTGCGCTGCGCGACAGCTTGAATGTGCCATGATATTCCGAGGCAACCTCGCTGACGATGGACAGGCCAAGGCCCGTTCCGGGCTTGCTTTCATCCAGACGTTTGCCACGTTTCAGCGCTTCACTGATCTGCTCAGGCTCCAGACCCGGGCCATCATCCTCAACAACAAGGTTCACCCAGGTTCGGCGGGCATCTTCGGGATCTGACGGGGCCTGCGTGGAAACTTCCAGCGTCAGATTGACGTTAGAGGCGGCAAACCGTGCCGCATTTTCCAGCAGGTTGCCAACCACCTCTTCGAGATCCTGCTGCTCCATGGCCAGCACCAGACCGGATGGCGCAACTTGCAGCGTAAAATTCTTGTCACTGTTGAGGCGGCGCATGACACGCACCAGCCGCTCCAGTGCAGGCTCTGCCTCGACACGTGCCAGAATGGAACCCCGCTGCGCAGCGATACGCGCTCGGCTGAGATAGGATTGAACCTGCGCCTGCATCGCCTCGGCCTGTGTGCGAACAAGTTCTCCCTGCTGATGATCCAGCAGCCGCGCTTCATTCAACAGGACGGCAATCGGGGTTTTCAGCGAATGGGCCAGATTCCCCACCTGCATACGTGCACGCTCGACAAGTCTGCGGTTGCTATCGATCAGCGCATTGATTTCCGTGGCAAGCGGCTGAATTTCACGCGGAAAGGTTCCTTCGAGACGTTCGGCATCACCACTTCGCACTTTTCCAAGCGCAACCTTTGCCCGGTCGAGTGGACGAAGGCCGAACAGAATGGCAAAGCCATTCACTGCAAGACTACCGACACCAAAAATGGCCAGTGCGATGTAAAGGCTGTTGGAAAAGCTGGCGATATCATCTTCGACGACATCAAGGTTGCCGGTCACGCGAAACCGCGCAGCACGTCCCTCGCCATCCAACACCACTTCCGTTTCCGCAACCAGTACACGGTTACCGGCCTCATCGACCACGGGATAAAACCGCTCATAACGGCTGTCGAACGGAGCGTCGAGAATGCCGGGAACTGGCAGGCTTGCCACACCGAGCGATGACGACACCAAGGGAGCGGCGGTAAAGTTTCCAAGCGGTTCCACCACCCAGTACCAACCGGTATCAGGCTGGGCAAAGCGCAGGTCGCCTAGCTGCGGGCTGCCGGTCAGCGTATTTTCATTGCTGATCGAGACCGAGTTGATGACGTTATAAAGCTGGGCACGCAGAAGGTCGCTGAAGCTGCGCTCAGCACCCTGCCGGTACAATGTGGAAATTGTCACAGCAATCACCACCAGCGCCAGTGCTGACCATAAAGAGGCTAGCAGCAGAACGCGGGCAGTTAGCGAGCTATTTTGCATTTTCAGGCGCTTGCATGCGGTAACCCAGACCGCGAATGGTCTCGATAAGATCGATGCCGATCTTCTTTCGCAAGCGACCGACAAACACTTCGATCGTGTTGGAGTCACGGTCGAAATCCTGATCATACATATGTTCGACCAGTTCGGTGCGGGACACGACCTCACCCATGTGATGCATGAGGTAGGACAGCAAGCGGAATTCGTGTGAGGTCAGCTTGAGCGTGATGCCGTTAACAGTAGCCTTGGAGGTCTTGGTATCGAGGCGAACCGGACCACAGATGATTTCAGAAGAGGCATGGCCAGCGGCGCGGCGAATGAGTGCGCGCACACGGGCAAGAACTTCCTCGACATGGAATGGCTTGGTGACGTAGTCGTCGGCACCGGCATCAATACCGGCCACCTTGTCGCTCCAGCGATCACGCGCCGTCAGCATCAATACCGGCATGCCCTTGCCACTGCCACGCCATTTTTCAACAACGGTAATGCCATCCATCTGTGGCAAGCCGATATCCAGCACGACAGCATCATAGGGCTCGGTATCGCCGAGGTAGTGCCCTTCCTCGCCATCAAAGGCTTGGTCGACCACGTATCCTGCTTCCTTCAACGCGTCTGTCAGCTGTCGGTTGAGATTTGTGTCGTCCTCGACCACAAGAATGCGCATGTCCGCCCTTAACCCTCTAATTCACCCACCGCCCGGTTGCTGGCGAGGATATACCCCCGCCGCCAGCAACTCCAGTTACATGGGAACTCTCATCGTGACTTTTCTTGGTCGCTCGCCGCCGCCCTGCACCAGCACAGTCACAACGCAACTCTGGCCGTCCCCCGACGGCTGGGCGGAAAGAAGCTGGCCGCCGGTTTCGCGGATGACACGGGAGACGGCAGCACTGCAATCTACAGCGGCCAATATCACCCGGTCCTGCATATCAGCCTCCGGCGCTATGAAGCCGGATAGTCCGGCTGCAAGCGTCGCTATGATCAGAGGTGATGCCATTCCACAAACTTCCAAATACAAAACACGGTAGAGAATATGTAGCGCAATACGTCTGAATGGCAAATGAATGACGCCATAATTCAAGAAAACAAGGTTTACAGTGCCCTTCCCTGCTTTGTCATTTCAAAGACTTGATGGCAAAAACTTTGCCGTAAAACGAAGTCGTACTACCAAGTACATGGAGACGCTGTCTGCGGATATCCACAGTGTGATTCTACAAGAGCGAGTTGGCGAGCCCCTTTGCGGATGAAAACTGTTACTATCCCACCAATCGATGCCGCCCTTGCAGTTGCCGGGTTCGATCGGGAAGTTCAGACATATTTCATTTCTTCGAATTAAGATTGGCATTACTGGCAGGACCACCAGTCTTGGCCTGAAAGACCGTGTTTTGCGCTTTATCAAATCTGATTTGATGATTCATTTGAATCTCTTGCGCGCTGTCCTTCACACAATGAGTCCGGTACTTCACACACTGATTCAACTTTGGCGGAATTTGATTCCGCAAAAGGTCTTAGCGGTTTGTTTTCGTGAGGTATTGGTTATGCTCAAAGTCATTGCGCAGGATTTCATCAGGCCAGAGGCGGTCGATATCGTTATGCCGCTGTACCGTGACCTGGTTGAGAAAACCAAACAGGAAAAACTCTGCATCGCCTATGGACTTTTTGTTGATCGGAAAGATCCCGGCCACTTCATTTTTGTTGAGGAATGGCCAGACCTGGCAGCACTCGATGCACATTGTGCAACCGAACATTTCACCCGTCTGGTGCCGCTGATCAATCAGCACCAGCGGCAGGAAGGTACCTTCATCCTGATGAATGGTTTCGATCCCGCCACCTAGAATGATGGCCAGCGAGTAAAAAAACCGCCCTAAAATCTCTATCGGGCGGTTTGCAAATCCTGTCATTTTAATAGGTAGTAGCTCAATCGACGATCGGGCTGGTCACAGCCTTGGCGTTATCATAGTCGGCAGCGATGCGGATTTCGCGCAGCGGCTTTACCGTGGAGGTCGAGCGATTGTATTCCGGGTGGGCCTTGTAGGCGGCAAGAGCTGCTTCGTCTTCGAACTCACCGTAGACGACAAAATCAACCTCATTGTCCCACTGATCGTTTTTCACATTCTCGCCGATCTCCAGCTTGGACGCGTGCGGGATCGCCGTGAGGATCGACAGACCTGCCCTGACCGCTTCGCGATTTGCTTTTGTGGCTGTGAAAAAAACGATGTGACGGATCACGGCTGCACCTTGCTTTATATTCGTCTGAACTGCCCCGGCGATATCACCTGCGCGTTGTATGTTCAATCCGCGTGGTTCGGCTGAAATAATCTCGCAGCAGATTTGGGGGCAGATTCTTAGTTCAGGATTTAATGCATTTTCTGTCCTGAAAAAGGACGGCCTGCCTCGAAAGACCCGCAATGACACAGGGCGTCACCTTTCAGCGGCACGCCAATTATTGCCGTTCATCAAATGCTAATCGATTTGAAAAAATCTTAATCGATTTTAATGTCTCAAAGCCTGATCGGGAGTATTTTTTTGCTTGAAGCCGGGAACAATCACAGTAATCCTCACGTTCATCACCCCGCCATGACCAATAGGAGGAATGCCAATGACATCGACAATTCCCCATGATGTTGCACAGCGTCTAGAAGATGAATGGCGTCAGATGCGCGATCTGGGATCGAAGCAAAAGCCGGCAACGTCGAGCAAAAAGTAATATTTTCTTAGTTTTCGTAGGGGGCACGTAGTGCCCCTTACTTTATTGGGGTGCCTGTCCCATGTGACGCAACATGTTACGTTGGACCGACACTTCAAATCTCTCTGTCGATTTTCCGGAATTGTTTGGCACCGTTTCTAAAACCGGTGCGCGGGCCTTCTGAAGGGGTGCTCGTCAGCGCGACGTTAAAGCATTCATCGAAGCTAAATAAACGCCAATCAGGAATGGGTGGCGTGTTGCTTTCACCATCTATTTGCCAAGCGCTCATCGCTGGCCGAAACGCCGTTGTCGTTCCGACAGTGTGAACTTCGACAACCCTGGGAAGGCCTTCATATGTCAGCGACAAACACATGCCGCGGTCGATCGCCTCAATAGCCATCAGACGATTGTTAGCGGCCTCGCCGACGTTCTTCGGCTTGTTGGTCTTTATCTTGTGTGAATAACTTCCACCCCAAGGTGACGTTCGTTTGGCCATTACCGGTTTCCTCTAGTTCAACAGAAAAACCGTCTTACCATAAGCGCGTATGAACGTGAGGACTTTAATCACCGGACCACATTCCTGCCCGCTATTGATTATTACAGTTATCTGTTGGCTTTAGCCAAACACCCGTAATAGACTTGCGGGAATGACCAACAGGATTTTGAAACCCTCATGAATTTTCAATTCCTTAGGAATAGTCTCCGTTCTCTTTCAATCACCGGCATTCTGATTGGCACGCTGTTTTTCTGCGTGTCGCTGACGCCAAGCCTGCTGCCCCGGACCTATGTCATGCAGGGCGCACTGTGTGGATTTGCCTTCAGCACCGGTTACATGATCGGTGTCTTCCTGCACTGGGTGTGGGCCTACCTGCAATTGCCGGAACCGAACCGCCATCAGGCGCGCGGCATACGGTTCCTCATTTCTTTTGCGAGCCTGGTCACCGCGATCTTTTTCCTGTGGCAGGCAGCCGAATGGCAGAACTCCATTCGTATATTGATGCAGCTACACCCCGTTGACAGCGCACATCCAACCAAAACCGGCCTGATCGCTGCGGCGATCAGCATTGTGCTGATTGCAGCCGGTCGCCTTTTCCAGTTCATCCTGCGGTTTACGTCACAACGCAGTGGCCGTTTCTTGCCACGTCGGGTGGCGAATGTTGTCGGCATCGCAGTTGCCGTGTCGCTGTCATGGATGGTGGTCAACGGCATCATTTTCGACATTGGCCTGAGAGCGATGGACTCGTCCCTCAAACAGTTCGACTCGATGATGGAACCAGATGTTGCACGGCCGACCGATGCCAGCAAAACCGGCAGCAGCGCATCGCTGGTCAGTTGGGAGGGGCTTGGCCGACGCGGGCGTGAATATGTGGCAACCGGCCCTTCGAAGGCAGAAATCGAAGCGTTCACCACCAAACCGGCGATGGAACCCATCCGGGTCTATACCGGCCTGAACTCAGCCGAGACACCGCAGGAGCGAGCAAAACTGGCGCTGGAGGAATTGAAGCGCCAAGGCGGCTTTGAACGCTCGATGCTCGCTATCATCGTGCCGACCGGCACCGGCTGGATCGACCCTGAGGCAGTCGACACGCTGGAATATCTGCACCATGGCGATACGGCCAGCATCGCCGTGCAATACTCTTATCTCTCCAGCTGGCTGGCGCTGCTGACAGAGCCGGATTACGGCATCGAAACCGGCCGGGCACTGTTTCAGGAGGTCTATGGTTACTGGACCACGCTGCCAAAAGACCAGCGCCCCAAACTCTACCTGCATGGGTTGAGCCTTGGTTCGCTGAACTCCCAGAAGTCTTCGGATCTTTATGATGTTTTGGCCGATCCGTTTGACGGCGCCCTGTGGAGCGGACCACCCTTTTCCAGCACAACATGGCGCATGGCGACCAATGGCCGCGAACCAGGTTCGCCGGCATGGTTGCCACGCTTTCGGGATTCGTCGGTCATCCGCTTTGCCAACCAGACCACCACGGCGGAAATGCCAGACAAGCCGTGGGGACCCATGCGCATTGTCTACCTGCAATATGCCAGCGACCCGATTACCTTCTTCGAGCCATCGGCGCTTTATCGCCGTCCGGCATGGATGGACACGCCGCGAGGGCCGGATGTGTCGCTGTCGCTGCGCTGGTTCCCTGTCGTGACACTTCTGCAATTGGGACTTGATGTCGCCTCTGCAACAACGGCACCGATGGGTTATGGCCACGTTTATGCGCCGGAGCATTATATTGACGCCTGGATACAGGTGACGCAGCCACAAGGCTGGAGCGCGGAAGAGACGGAGCGGCTGAAGGCGTTTTTCATCCAGCGGCGCAGTCTGACGGAATAGGGCAGAAACAGCTCTGCCCTATCTAGGGTCTTCACTTACGCCTTGAGTGTCGCAAGATTGTCGGCGATGTAGGTTTCCAGCGAACGTGCGGGTTTACCGGTCAGCGTTTCAACATCACCGGTCACACCTGACGTCCAACCCTGACGGACCGGGTAGAAGATCGAGGTGAGGAATGTTGCGTAATCCTCCGGTACACCAACACCGGTCAAAAGGCTGATAAAGGCCTCGTCACTCAAGGTCGAATAGGTCACAGGCTTGCCGGTTGCCGTGGAGATCAACGCGATCGCTTCCGCGTACCCCAATGCTTTAGGCCCTGTCAGGCTAAATGCCTTGCCATCAAAATTGCTTGTTGTGAGTGCTGCGGCTGCACTGGCGGCAATGTCCCGCACATCGATGAAACTGGACTTGCCATCATCAGCGGGAACCGAGACCTGACCGTGATCGATGCCTGCCTTCCAGTAAGTGTGGAAATTGTCCGAGAACCAATTGGGCCGCAGGATGACATAAGGCACGCCTGAATTGATGATTACCAGTTCCACTTGGCGGTAAGGGATGCTGTCATCGGCATCGACACCCAGCACGCTCTGGAAGACGATTTTGACATTGCGGCTGATAGCAGCCTCAATCACCGGCAGCAACTTGCCCTTGGCATCGACGTAACCGCCAGCCAGCATGATGTAGGCGCGATCGACGCCCTCGAAAGCCGGGCCGAAGGTCGCCGCGTCATCGTAATCAAACCGCAAGCCTTCCGCACCATCAATAGCGTTACCGGAGCGGGACGCGGCCTTCACGCTTTCGCCCTTTTCGAGCAACAGCTTGACCAGCGGTTTGCCGACGTTTCCATTTGCCCCCAATACGAGAACCTTGCCTGCCATTTCAAAACCCCTTAGTATCTGTTAGAAACTATGTATGCTCGAGATACATACTTTCATCACGAAGGTAGCGAAAGAGAGCACTTTAAAGTCACATGGTTTCCGTCAGGAAACCGGTGACCATGCCAAAGCGGGGTTGAGATGGAACATGTCTATGATGTCTACGAGGATCGCTGCCCCACCCGGATGGTGCTGGACAGGCTGGCCGACAAATGGGCGCTGTTGATCCTGGACCGGCTGCGCTCCAAGACCGTGCGCTTCAACCATCTGCGACGCGACATCAAAGGCATTTCGCAGAAGGTTCTGTCACAGACATTGAAAAAGCTGGAGCGTGACGGCCTCATCAACCGCGAGGTCTTCCCCACCGTCCCGGTGACCGTGGAATATTCACTGACACCGCTTGGGCTGACATTAAATGAAACCGTTGCGGCGCTGACCCATTGGGCGGAGGGCAATATAGAAGCGGTGCTTGCGGCGCAAAAAGCCTATGATGAAAATGCTGCCGAGAAAAACTGAGCGGTTCAGCGCGAAATACGGGTCGACAGAATAATCGACGACAGAGTTCGCTCGACCCCATCGATTGCGCCGATGCGATCAATCAGGCTGTCGAGGTCGGCAATGGATGGCGCTGCCAGAATAGCAATCAGATCAAAGGTGCCGCTGACAGAGTGTAGTGTCGTGACTTCGCTGATCGCGGCGAGTGCCGCCGTCACCGCCGGCAGGGATTTGGGCGCGATGGTAATCAGCACATGCGCCCGCACCAGCCCGCTGCGATAGGCATCCGACAGCCGAAGGCCGTAACCGGCAATCACCCCATCTGCTTCCAGACGCTCGATCCGGGCCTGTACCGTGGTGCGTGACAGGCCGAGTTTGCGCGCTAGTTCCGTCACCGGCATGCGGGCATTTTCACTCAACAGCGCCAGCAAAGCGCGATCCTTGTCGCTCACCGTCATATTGCGCAATCCTATGGGCATTATGAGTTATTTATTTGGTCTATATGAAACATATGCAGCTACGAATCGACAAGAAAAATCGTCATTCTGTTAAAAAATTGCATCATCCTGTGGGGAAATAAAAATGAAAAACATTGTCGTCGTTGGCGCTGGAAATATTGGCTCTGCCATTTCATGGATGCTGGCAGCCACAGGTGATTACCGGATTATCGTTGCGGATCGTTCTACAGAACAGTTGGCCAATGTGCCGGCTCATGAGCTGGTTGAAACCAAAGTCGTCGATATTACCAACCGTCCGGAACTTGAGGCCTTGCTCAAAGGCCAGTTCGCGGTGCTGTCTGCCGCACCGTTTCACCTGACCTCAGGTATCGCCGAAGCGGCGGTTGCAGTTGGCACACATTATCTCGATCTGACTGAAGACGTTGAATCCACCCGACGGGTCAAGGCACTGGCGGAAACCGCCAACACCGCGCTCATCCCGCAATGCGGGCTGGCACCCGGTTTCATCTCCATCGTGGCTGCCGATCTCGCGTCACGCTTCGACAAGCTGGATAGCGTGCGCATGCGGGTTGGTGCCCTTCCGCAATATCCGTCCAATGCGCTCAACTATAACCTGACCTGGAGCACCGACGGCCTGATCAACGAATATATCGAACAGTGTGAAGCGATTGTCGAAGGTCGCTTGACCGCCGTTCCTGCTTTGGAAGAGCGCGAAGAGTTTTCGCTGGATGGCGTGACCTATGAGGCGTTCAATACCTCGGGTGGCCTTGGCACACTGGCGGCGACGCTGGAAGGCAAGGTGCGCACCATGAACTACCGCACCATCCGTTACCCCGGCCATGTGTCGATCATGAAGGCGCTGCTAAACGACCTGAACCTACGCAACCGCCGCGAAGTGCTGAAGGACCTGTTTGAAAATGCCCTGCCTGCCACCATGCAGGATGTTGTGATTGTGTTCGTGACTGTTTGCGGCACGCGCGGTGGCCGCTTCCTTCAGGAAACCTATGCCAACAAGGTCTATGCTGGCGCCGTATCCGGCCGCATGATGAGCGCGATCCAGGTCACCACAGCCGCTGGCATCTGCACGGTGCTCGACCTTCTGGCCGATGGCACCCTGCCACAGAAGGGTTTCGTGAAGCAGGAGGAAGTTGCTCTGCCCAAATTCCTCAACAATCGCTTCGGCCATTATTATGCGCCGCATGACGGTTTGGCGAAGGTCGGCTAAAGCTCCACACTCGGGGGCGATCACGTCTCGCCCCCAGCCTGCTTGCGCTGGGCTTAAGTCCCGCAGAATGTCCTGAACACCCGCTCATGTCCCATTGGGGGCTGCATGTAGACGGAAAATTCCGGCAGTTCTTCAAACGGCTTGGCAATTGCCTTCAGCATGTCGTGGAAGGGTTCAAAGTCACCATCTTCAACCGCCACCGCAATCAGCTCCTCAATGCGATGGTTGCGCGGAATGATTGCCGGGTTGGTGGCGCGCATATTGATCACCCGTTCTTGCGGTGACGTAACTTCGCGCCCTGCCCGCTCTTTCCACCTCGCAAGCCACGTATCAATCGAATGCAGATCAATAAACATGCTGCGGAATGGTTCGACATTACCTTCGGCGGCATCGCACAGCCGACGAAAGGCGAGCGTGAAATCAACCTCGCCCAGCTTCATCTGCTCCAGCAAATCCTGCACCAGCGCTTCGTCATCATCCTCTTGATTGTCCAACCCAACCTTCTGGCGGAAACCGCTGAGCCAGCGCTGCGGGAAGGTTTGGGCAAAATCTGCCAGCACGCCATTGGCCATCTCGGCCGCTTTCTCGACATTCTCATCCAACAGCGGCAACAGGCACTCCGCCAGCCGGGCAATGTTCCACTGGGCGATGCCGGGCTGGTTGTTGTAGGCGTAACGCCCCTGCGCATCGATGGAAGAAAACACCTTCAGTGGCTGGTATTCATCGAGAAAGGCACAGGGGCCAAAGTCGATGGTTTCGCCTGACACTGCCATATTGTCAGTGTTCATCACGCCGTGAATGAAACCGACCATCAGCCAGCGTGCAATCAGTTCAAGCTGGCGTGCGGCAATGCCCTGCAGCATGGCAAGATACGGGTTTTCGGCCTGTCTGGCGTCTGGATAGTGGCGATCGATAACGTGATCGGCCAATGCCTTGATGGCCTCATTGTCTTCTCTGGCGGCAAAAAACTGGAATGTGCCGACGCGGATATGGCTTGCGGCAACGCGGGTAAAGACACCGCCCGGCAGACCTGTTTCACGCTGCACCCGCTCGCCTGTCGTCACAGCGGCAAGTGCGCGTGTGGCGGGAATGCCAAGCGCATACATGGCCTCTGATACGATATACTCTCGCAACACCGGTCCGAGCGCCGCGCGCCCGTCCCCTCGCCGAGAGAACGGCGTACGACCCGACCCTTTCAGCTGGATGTCGCGGCGTTTGCCTGAGGTGTCGACCACCTCACCCAACAGGATTGCACGACCATCCCCAAGCTGCGGCACGAAGCCGCCGAACTGGTGACCAGCATAGGCCATGGCCAGAGGCTCGGAGCCTTGTAGAATGGTGTTGCCGGAAAAAATCTGCGCCAGGCGGGCATCATCGGCATCGGCCAGATCAAGCCCCAGCTCCTCAGCGAGTGGCTTGTTGAAAGCAATAAGCTGCGGCGCTTTCACCTGCGTTGGCATGACCGCTGCGGTAAACCGTTCCGGCAAACGGGCATATGAATTATCAAATTGGGTCAAGGTTTCACTCCCTGCGTTTGCCTCTATATGGGGCTTGTCAGGCAAAGATGCGAGAGGATCTCATCCACACAGCGTCACGCAGCGGAAACGGTGACTGCACGCCGGCGAACAACCAGATACTCCCATATGGCGACCATCAAAAGCACGGCGGCACTGGCAATCTGCAACAGATAAAGCGGCAGGCCCGGCAGAAAGAGCAATCCGACCAAAATGGCAATGCCGACAAAATGCGACACTGGGCGCATATGGGCCGAGGCTATTTTCACGCCGATCGCTCCGGCCAGAAACAGGACCGGCCCACCGATGATGGCCAGTGTTTGGCGCAACGTTGCTTCGTCATGGCTATGCGACAGGCTGAAATCTTCACCCACAGCCGTCAATATGATGCCGGCGACAATTGGCAAATGACCGTAATTAAACAGGCTTTGGGCGATCTTTTCCGGTTCGGCAGCGCCATCCACCTTTTCGGACACCCGCTGCTGCGCATAATCAAAATAGATCCACCACATCAGCACCGTGCTGGAAAAGGCGCAGAAGAATACCAGGAATGTCAGACTGGAATTCATATGCTCCGATGCGGTGCGCCCGGTCGTCAGGATGGTTTCGCCGAGGCAGATGATGACGAAAAGGGCGCAGCGTTCAGCCAGATGTTCGCCCGACAGCCCGAGCTTTTCTTCACCACCGGTTTGAAGACCCGGTACGTAATATTTTACCAGTGGTCCTGCATATTCTACCACAATGGCAAGCGTCCACAGCACTATGCGCAGGTGTAGTTCGGCTAGTCCCCCAGCAAACCAGAACAGGCTTGAAAACACCAGCCACACCGCAATACGCGCAAAGATGCGATAATTCTCGTCATCAACGCCTTTGAACACATACAGTGCAAAACATGTTCTGCCAATCTGAATGGCGCTGTAGATGGCTGCAAACACCATGCCCTGTTCGGCAAAGGCTTCTGGGATGGCAATGGCCAGCAGTATGCCACCAAACATCATGGCAAACAGCAACAGCCTGACCACTTCCTTTTCAGTGTTCAGCAGGTTGGTCAGCCAGGTGGTGTTGATCCACAGCCACCATAAAGCAAAGATAAGGATTGCCGCCTCAATGAGGGCGGTCGTGCCGAAATCTTCGGCTAGCGTGTGCGATAACTGAATAAGTGCAAATACAAACACCAGATCAAAGAACAATTCAGGGAATGTCGCCTTGCCGCTTTCCTGATCATCACGTTTCAAAAGCCCAGCTTTTGCTGGCTCTTTCGCCTGTGTCTTTTTCATGATGTGCCCCCGCATACCGCCTGTCGTTTATTGCACTGCTGCGTCAGCCAGATCATTTCGTTCCAGCGTCGGGTTTTCCCTGCCGGGAAACTGCATGGCATTTGCTGGATCCGTGTAAAAACGCGGGCCGACAAGACGAACGCGCTTGCCTGCAACATCGGTGATGTAATGGACCTCACCCGAAGCGGCGGTCACAGCTTGGTTTTTCTGGGCCGGTGGGCTGACAGCTTTTATGGATTGAGACAAAGCGGGAAGTGAAGTGGCTGTGAGGGTGATTGCCGCAAGACTTATCGACAGCCAATTCATATCTGTTCTCCACACATGATGAGATTTCACGCATGAAGAACAGCAAAGGAAAAATTTTGTTCCATCGCCGGGATGAAGGCCGGCAAAGGATTTATCAGGACGCCTTTGGAAGAACGTCCAGGGACGGTTTGTTTTTCAGTTGCGGGATTTCGTTGAGCAGTTCGCTGACCTGATTTTTCGTCAAAGGTCGCGCCATCAGGAAGCCCTGAACCTCGTTACACTGATCAGCAGTCAGCATGACAAGCTGTTCGTTGGTTTCAACACCTTCAGCCGTGACGGACAGGCCAAGTGCCTTGCCGAGACCGAGGATGGCCTGAATGATCGAACGTGCACTATCGCTGGAATCGATGTCGGAGATAAAGCTGCGGTCGATCTTGATCACATCAAATGGGAAGTTGCGCAGGTAGCTCAGTGAGGAATATCCGGTTCCGAAATCGTCCATTGCGAGCTTTATGCCCAGCGCCTTCAAATCCCGCAGCACTTCATTGGCGCGCTCGGCATCCTCCAGCAGCACACCTTCGGTGATTTCAAGTTCCAGCAGATGGCCAGGCAAACCGCTTTCCAGCAGGCAGGATTTGACCTTGTCCACCAGCCCGGCATCTCGGAACTGAATGGGCGATACGTTGACGGAAACGCCGATGCTGTCCCATTGTGCAGCGGCATTGCAGGCGGTGCGCAATATCCATTCACCCAGCGGAACGATCAGACCGTTCTGTTCGGCAATGGAAATGAAGTCCATCGGGTTGATGCGACCATGTTCCGGGTGTGCCCAGCGAACCAGCGCTTCCACGCTGCGGATCGTTCTCTGGCGTGTATCAAATCGTGGCTGGTATTCGAGATAGAAGTCGCCCGCCGTCAGGCTGTGGCGCATGTCTTCGGCCAGCTGACGCTGGGTACTGATCTTCTCATTCATGTCGGATGCGAAAAAGCTGTAATGCCCGCGACCATTTTCCTTGGAGCGGTACAGGGCGGTGTCGGCCATCCGCAACAACTCATCCGGTGTCGTCGCATCGGTTGGCGCGATCGCAATACCGATTGACATGCCAATGCTCACCTCACCACCATCGTGACGGATCGGCTGAGTGACAGACTTGTAGAGATTTTTGCAGAATGGCTCGATCTCATCCATCGTCATACCAGGTGCGGCAATAACAAATTCGTCGCCTCCGATACGGGCAACAAGCTGGTCGTCTTTCAGCGCGCGGCGCATACGGTCTGCCACCTCGCCCAACACCCGGTCGCCGACATGGTGGCCATAGGTGTCGTTGACCGGCTTGAAGCGGTCGAGGTCGATGTAGAACACCACCATGCTGGCTTCCGGGCCACCAAGGCAGGCATTCATGAAGCTCGAAAGCTTGGCGCGGTTGGGCAGCGACGTTGCCGCATCATGGTTGGCCTGACGGCGAGCATCCTCAAAGGCTTCGGCCAGGGCAACATTCGAGCTGACATCGGTGGCGTATTTGATGACCTTTACCGGCTTGCCGTCGAGATCGAGAACGGGGTTATAAGAGGCCTGAATCCAGATTTCACGACCGTCCTTGCCTAGACGCTTATACATGCCCGAATGATAAGCACCTGTGCGCAGCAGATCCCAGAACTCAACATATTCTCGGCTGGCAGCAAATTCTTTTTCAACAAGCGTCGCGTGATGTTTGCCGTCCAGTTCATTGGCCTCATAACCAAACATCGACAGGAAGTTTTCATTGGCCTCGGCAACCGTGCCATCAAGGTTGAATACGACAACGCCCTGAGATCTATGGATCGCATTGATCTGACCGACATGATCGGCATGCATCATTTTGTCAGCGGTGACATCGGTCGCATATTTGACGATTTTAAACGGCTTACCGTTCATGTCGAGAATGGGATTGTAGGTTGCCTGCAGCCAGATCTCGCGACCATCCTTGCAGATGCGGCGATACTCACCCGCGCAATGATTGCCCTCTGACAGCTTTTTCCAGAAGGACTGGTAGTCCTCGGTTTTGGCATACTCTTCTTCGACAAACATGCTGTGGTGCATGCCGCGCACGTCGGAATAGCGGTAACCGGTGGCATCGAGGAAGTTTTCGTTGGCATCGATGATCGTGCCGTCGAGCTCGAAGGAAATCACACATTGCGCGTTGTGGATCGCAGCAATCTGGCCCTGATTATCGGCCTGCAACAAACGTTCATCAGTGACCACAGAGGCGTATTTCACCACCTTGACCGGCTGGCCATTGGTGTCGAAAATCGGATTGTAGGTCGCCTGCAACCAGACCTCCTTGCCGTCCTTGCCGATACGGCGGTACTGGCCGGAGCGATGGTGCCCCTTGCGAAGGTCCTGCCAAAAGGCGGCATATTCGCCGCTATGCGCATAAGACGGCTCAACGAAGATGCGGTGGTGACGTCCGCAAATTTCGTTTTCAGTATAGCCGGTGGCTTCCAGAAACAGGTCGTTGGCATCCAGAATGGTGCCGTACATATCAAAGGTTATGACAAGGTTCGACTTGTGGATGGCGGTAATCTGCCAGCTGTAATCGGCTTGACGCAGCTTTTGCTGGGTAATGTCTGTGGCGTATTTAACCACCTTTGTCGGACGTCCAGCAGGGTCTAGTACCGGGCTGTAAACCGCCTGCAGCCAGACTTCCTTGCCATCCTTGTTGATCCAGCGGCATTCCCCCACGCGGTGTGCGCCGCTGGACAGTTCCTTCCAGAAGGCTTTGTATTCTGTACTTTCTCGCTCTTCCTCTTGGATGAAAATTGAGTGGTGCTGGCCAAGTATCTCCTGTTCCTCATAACCCATGGCATTGAGGAAGATTTCATTGGCACTGAGAATAACGCCGTTCAGCGAGAAATGGGCAACGGCTTGCGTCTTGTTAATTGCGATGATCTGGCTACGCTCGTCCGCTTCGCGGGTCTGCTGCTCAGTCACATCCTCAACGATCTGCACGATTTCAGTGATATGGCCACCGTCGTTCTGCAGGGGCACATAACGCGAATGTAGCCAGATTTCATGCCCGCCATTTGTGATGCAGAGCGAACGCTTTTCAACGAACTTGCCAGCGCGCAGATCTTCCCAGATCGCGTTCTGTTCTGTGCGCTCGTAACTTTTGGACAGGAACATGGTTTCCTGCTGACCAATCAGGTCAGGTAATTCATATCCGGTGATGCGCAAAAACCTGTGATTTGCAGCCTTGATCCTGCCATCCGGTGAGTACCGAACCGTAGCAAAAACCTGATTAAGCGCACGTAACTCGGCATGCACTTCAGAGGTTTTATTAGTAATGACAGACATTTGTTCTACCGGATAAAAGTGAAATTTCGGCACCTTTATAGTCCATGACTATCTAAACAAATGTAAACCCTTGTATCTCCACGATAAGTTCAACTTCTAAGTTAATGAAACATCTATTATGTGCCGCAAACATAGCGTCGTGGTTGCGGCAATATGCGCGCGCTGAAACCACGTGGCCTTTTTCTTGCTGAACTTTTGCGCCTTAGTTTCGTTGTCAAAGGTTAGACACAGACGAGAAAGGACGCCGAATGAACGACACATCCTTGCCCATCGAAGCAGAGAGCGCCATTCGCACCATCCACCTCGATCTTCCTGTCAACACGACATTCCACATATGGCTGAAGGCCAAAAAAGAAGATGAGGCAGGTGCCGTTGCGTTTTCCAATGCCAATGGGAAATTTGCGGAAGTTTCCAGTTCCAATACCGACGAATATTCATTTCGTATCTACCAGATTTTCGGCGGCGGCCATGTGGAACTGAACTATGACACGGCGCTAACGGCCGTTTCGGTTATCTACTGGTTTACTGCCTCCGACGTACTGGAAACCGGCATTACCGTGGTTCACACCAAGCCGGACAATGCTGCACCCGACATATCAGGCAGCTATCATTTCCGCCCACCGTTCGGCTGGATGAACGACCCCAACGGTTTTGGTCGTTTTGAAGGGCGACCGCACCTGTTTTATCAGCATTATTCACACGGGCTTCACTGGAATACCATGCATTGGGGCCACGCGGTTTCATCCGATTACCTCCGCTGGCGGCATCTGCCGATCTTCCTGTTCCCATCCGAGGAGCTGGCCGCGAAACCCGACAAGCGTGGCGGGGCCTTTTCCGGCACCACCATTCCGCTTGCCGAAGGACCGGGCATTCGTGTGTTTTTCACCGAGCAGGAGCTGGGGCGCGAGCCTGAACAGCAGATCCAGCTGACTGCCACCTCACATGATCTGATCATGGCCGGACAGGCCGACGTTATTCTCGCCACTCGCCCCGCCAATGAAGGTCTGACGCCCGACTTTCGAGACCCATATGTGTTCAGGGGACCGGATGGCATCTGGAAAATGCTGCTTGGTAGCCAGAGCGATCAGGGCGGCGTTATCCTGCTTTATGAAACGCAGGATCCGACCGCCGCCTCCGACTGGACCTATGTCGGTAAATTGCTGATCGAGACCCGCTACAAGACAACGGCCATCGAGTGTCCATGCCTGTTGCCACTGGATGGGCCGGTGACCGGGCGTGCCACGCGCTGGGTACTGATTTATGGCCTGATGCACAGCGAGGATGCGCAGACCGGTCGCAAGAACCTGACCATGGCCGATGTCGGCTGGTTCGACGGAAAAACCTTCATCAAGTCCTTCGGTCAGGAACTGGATTTTGGCACCGACAATTATGCGTTTCAGGCCTTTCTGGATGGCGATATCGCCGTTGGTATCGGCTGGTTGGCCAACTGGTGTGATGCAAGCCCGGAAATCGATTTCCCCACCGCCATGACATTGCCAAGGCGACTGCATCTTGCCGGTGATGCCTTGTTAACCCCACCGATTGGTGCGGCTGAAAGCTTGCGCAGTCATATCCTTGACCGCACCCGTTTGGCGGCTGGTGAACGCGTGACATTTCTCAGCGGCGCCATCGAACTGCTTTTCGAAACATCGGAAGCCGGTAGCCACTTCGATCTGGAACTTGAACACCCCACCTTGCGCCTCGGCGTCGTGTGCGATGACACCGGTCTGTGGATCCGCCATGAGGATAAAAATGGTGCTCCATCCCCACATTATTTGGCACGGGATGCGAGACCATCCCGCTTTCGTATTTTCCTCGATTTCGGCTCGATTGAAGTGTTCGCCGACAGAGGACGCTGGGTCGGCACAAAACGGATCGACGGCTTTGCCCCCGTCAGTTCCGCATTGCTACACGCGCCTACTGGTTCTGTACAACATGCAACCGTTTGGGCACTCAAACCGTAGTCTTCTAAATTTCATCCACCCTGCATTGAATTAGATTGCGCGACAATAACTTCTGATTATTATCCTCGCCAGATGCGTAAATGGCGGGGGCGCTAGTTTGTATCATTCCATTCGTTCGTTGATATCGGTCGCGGCTCTATCAGCCCTTGCTTTTCCAGCTTTCGGCGCTGATTTCAACGCAGAGCGCATGGCCCCTGAACGCGAATGGGCCGTGATAGTCAGCCCTTATGCTTGGGCGGCCAGTCTGAACGGTGACGGTTCACTGGCCGGCTTCGACACTGATGTTGACGTGCCCTTCTCGGATGTTCTCAAACATCTCGACTTCGTCGTTATGGGCAATGTCGAAATCACCAATGGCCTTTGGGGCGTCTATTTCGATGCGCAACATGTGCGTACCAGTCAGGACGAGCAGTTGCTGGCCAACGAACTCGATCTTGGTATCAAGACCACTTCCTTGAGTGCCGGTGCCTTTTTCAAGGCCTATGAAGCTGAGCTGGGTGGTCAGACTGTTTTCAACCGCCCACGCACCATTTCGATTGAACCGACCGCTGGCATTCGCTGGACCAAGCTGGAAGGTACTGTGCATTTTCTGGGTCTGAGCGCCAAAAAAAGTGCCGACTGGGTTGATCCCTTCATCGGTCTGCGCGTCAATGCCGACCTTACCGATCGCTGGAACCTGTTTAGCTCGGTGGATGTTGGCGGGTTTGATGTCGGATCGAAATTCACCATCAACGCACAATCCTATCTCGGTTATCGCACCACATTGTTTGGTAAACCGACGATCCTGCGGGCCGGATATCGCGTGCTGCATCAGGACTATGAAAACGACGACTTTACCGGTGCCAACAAGTTCCGCTGGAACGTAACGCAGCACGGGCCTGTCGTCGGTTTTTCCATGCGCTTTTGAATGTCCTGATACCAGGCTCCAAGCAGAGGAAATCTCCCATGAAAGCCAGACGCCTTAACGTTTCAAAATCATTGGTCGCCCTTGCCTTCGCCAGCGTTTTCACACTTCAGACCACTGCCGAAGCCTGCACACGCGTTGTCTATCTCGGTCCAAATGACAACATCATCACTGCCCGCTCCATGGACTGGAAAAATGACGTTGCGACCAATCTTTGGGTACTGCCGCGCGGCATAGAACGAACAGGTGAAACCGGCCCCAACTCCATAAAATGGAAAGCCAAATATGGCAGCGTGGTCGCCACGGGCTACGATGTCTCCACGACCGATGGCATCAATGAAATGGGTCTGAACGCCAACCTGCTGTGGCTTGCGGAATCGGAATACCCGGTGCTCGACAAAAAAAAGCCCGGGCTGACAATCGCCGCCTGGGCGCAATATGTGCTGGATAACTTTGCCACCGTTGCCGAAGCTGTCGAAGCACTGGAAAAAGAACCCTTCACCGTTGTGACCGACAACGTGCCTGGCGAAAACCGGCTGACCACGCTTCACCTGTCGATATCCGACGCCAGCGGCGACAGCGCCATTGTCGAATATATCAAGGGCAAGCAGGTCATTCATCACAACCGTGATTACCAGGTCATGACGAATTCTCCTCAATTCGAGCAACAGCTGGCACTCAACGCCTATTGGAAGAGCATTGGTGGCACCACGATGCTGCCAGGCACCAACCGTGCGGCGGACCGTTTTGCCCGCGCCTCGTTTTACGTAAACGCCATTCCGAAGGAAGAAGATCCCAACCGGGCACTTGCCAGCGTATTCAGTGTGATCCGCAATGCCTCGGTGCCGTTTGGCATCAACACGCCGGAAGAACCCAATATTTCCTCCACCCGTTGGCGGGTGGTGACAGATCACAAACGCAAGCTTTATTTCTTCGAATCGGCACTGACTCCAAATACTTTTTGGGTCGATTTGAAGAAACTAGATTTTGCGGAAAACACCGGCAAAGTCCTGAAGCTCGATCTGGGACCGGATCAGGACCATACCTATTCTGGCGAAACCAGCGGTGAATTCAAGGAAAGCCCTGCCTTCAAATTCCTCGGCATACCGCAATGACAGCTGATCGGGTCGACATTACCGGCGTTGGCTCGTTTATGGACCTCAAATCATCGAAAATTCACGTGACGAGATTTCGCTTTTCTGCTTGATGCGTGTGCATGAACGCATATCTCGCACTTGGCATTGCCATCGTCTCGGAAGTCATCGCCACGGCTGCCCTAAAGGCGTCGCATGGCTTTAGCCAATTGGTACCGTCACTCATTGTGGTGGTCGGTTATGGTGCCGCGTTTTATTTCCTGTCGATCACACTGAAAACCATCCCTGTCGGCGTGGCCTATGCCATCTGGTCCGGCACCGGCATTGTGCTGATCTCCATTATCGGTTGGGTTCTGATGGGCCAGAAGCTGGATCTGCCGGCGATTATCGGTATTGCGCTCATCATGGCTGGCGTCATCACCATCAATGTCTGGTCTTCAACAGGCCATTGATGGCGACGTGAAAGATCTGGCGGCTGTCACGCTGCCTTTTCAGGGCTGTAGCCAGCCTCGCGAATGGCCTCTTCTGCGGCCTGCGCATTTCCTGTGACAGACACGCTGTGTGTCGAAAGATCGACGCTGACCACTGCATCCGGCAGCACATCTGCCAGCGCGCCACGCACGGTCTTTTCACAGTGGCCGCAGGTCATGTCCGGCACATGGAATGTTACCGTATCGCTCATGATATTTCCTTTCATGCTGTTTCAGTTTTTATGACGGTGAGATGGGTTGGATGGCAGCACATCAAACCCGGCGAGATCATCGAGGATCGGGCAATCGGGCCTGTGGTCGCCACCGCAGCAATGGGCAAGGTGTGACAGGGTCGTCACCATGCTTTTCATTTCTGCGATCTTGTGTTCAAGATCGGCGATATGCGAGAGCGCAATTTCCTTCACGGCACTGCTTTCGCGGCTCTTGTCCTGCCAGAGTTTTAGCAGCGTTTCGGTCTCCTCCAGTGAAAAGCCGAGCGTTCTCGACCGCTTGATGAAGCGCAGGTTGTGAATATCCTGCTCGCCATACACGCGGTAATTATTGCCTGTTCGCTCTGCCGGATGGATGAGGCCGATCTGCTCATAATAACGGATCATCTTGGCAGAGACGCCGGAGGCTAATGAAGCTTGTCCGATATTCATGCGGCATGGGTTCCCTGTTGAGACATGTCATGGTGCGAAACCCTGACTGTTTTCAGTCGCAACGCATTGACCACCACAAAGACACTGGAGAGCGCCATGGCACCCGCACCCAGCATTGGTGACAATAGAATGCCAAAGGACGGGTAAAGCACGCCTGCCGCCACCGGCACCAGCGCAACGTTGTACCCAAAGGCCCAGAACAGGTTTTCCTTGATGTTGCGAATGGTCGCGCGGCTCATTTCAATGGCATTGACCACGCCGGTCAGGTCGCCACCCACCAACACCACATCGGCACTTTCGATTGCAACGTCTGTACCGGTACCAATGGCAAGGCCGATGTCGGCTTCGGCAAGGGCTGGAGCGTCATTGATGCCATCACCAACAAAGGCAAGCGTCTTACCGCCCTGACGCAGATCATGGATGGCCTTGACCTTGCCCTCTGGCAACACTTCCGCCACGACACGGGTAATGCCAACCTGGCGGGCAATCGCCTTGGCGGTGCGCTCATTGTCGCCGGTCACCATGACAACCTCAACGCCCATATCCTGCAGCGCCCTGATGGCAGTGACACTGGTTGGCTTCAGCGGATCGGCAACAGCAATGATCGCAGCCAATTGGCCATCGACTGCCGCGTAAAGCGGGCTCTTGCCCTCGTCGCCCAGACGGTTGGCAACCTCCGTAAAGACGTCAACGGCAAGCCCGAGCTTTTTCATGAAACGATCAGCACCGACCTCAACCTTGCGGCCGGAGACTGTTGCCGCAATGCCGTAACCCGTTACGCTCTCAAAACTCTGTGCAGCTTCTACGACACCCAAATCCCGGTCTTTGGCAGCCTTGACGATCGCCTCTGCAATCGGATGCTCGGAGCGCGCCTCTACGGCGGCAACCAAAGCCAGCACCTCGTTATCGGCAAACCCTTCCGCGACGACAAGATCGGTCAGTTCCGGGCTTCCCTTGGTCACGGTACCGGTCTTGTCGACAACGACGATTTCGGCAGAACGCAAGGCTTGCAGGGCATCCCCCTTGCGGAACAGCACACCAAGCTCAGCTGCCCTGCCGGTTCCAACCATGATGGATGTCGGGGTTGCCAGGCCCATGGCGCATGGGCAAGCAATGATCAGCACCGCCACGGCATTGACCAGAGCGTAGGTGTAGGCCGGTGACGGACCAAAGGTCAGCCAGACAAAGAAGGTGATGATGGCAATGGCGATGATCACTGGCACGAACAAGGCCGTGACCCGGTCGACCAGCAACTGGATTGGCAGTTTGGAACCCTGGGCCTCTTCAACCATGCGGATGATTTGCGCCAGCATGGTATCGCCGCCAACCTTGGTCGCCTTGAACTTGAAACCGCCTGTCTTGTTGATCGTGCCGCCGATCACCGCTGCGCCGACTGTTTTTTCAACCGGCACCGGTTCGCCCGAAATCATCGATTCGTCCACGAAGGAAGTGCCCTCAACCACCTCACCATCAACGGCAATACGCTCGCCAGGGCGAATGATGATGACATCACCCAGCACCACGTCATCAGGAGAAATCTCAATTTCCTGACCTTCACGTTCAACACGTGCGGTTTTGGCTTGCAGGCTGGCAAGTTTACGAATGGCATCGCCGGTTTTGCCGCTGGCACGTGCCTCCAGCAAGCGCCCCGTCAGAATGAGCACCACGATAACGGTGGCCGCCTCGTAATAAACGAACTGCGCCTCGTAGGGCAGCAGATCAGGCGCAAAGGTCACAAACACCGAATAGGCGTAGGCAGCCAGGACACCCAGCGACACCAACGAGTTCATCTCCGGTGCGCCATGCAACAATGCCGGAATGCCCGCCTTCAGGAAACGCCAGCCAGGGCCAAAGATGACCACGGTCGCCAGCGCGAAATAGATGTAATAGAGTGTCTGTGTTTCAATGACGCCCATCAGCCAGTGATGGAATGGCTCGTAGATATGGCCAGTCATTTCGAGAATAAACAGCGGCAAAGTCAGCGCGCCACCAATCAACAGGTCACGCTTTAAGGACGCCTCGCTGCCAACATGGTGCATGTGGTCATGGCCACCATGGGAGGGATGATCACCCGCCGTATCACTGGTATGGCCAGCATGTGCGTGGCCCGCATGGGCATGATGTGCCGTACCCGATACAACCTTCGTTTTGAAACCGGCCGCATTGGCCGTTTGCAACAGAGTGTCGCGCTCGTGACGCCCGCCAATCGTCTCGATATGGGCAGCGCCCTGTTCAGCATCGACGTGAACATTGACCACGGTCGCAACAGCTTCCAGCACCGATTTAAGACGTTCGGCTTCCTGAGGATTGTTCAATCCTTCGAAATTCAGCTCAAGATGGTTCGGGGTTACCTCATAACCCATTTTTTTCACGGCAGCGGCCAGTGCCTTGGCCGAAAAACCGTCGCCAGGTTCAACGGTCAGTTTCTTGGTGGCAAAGTTGACGGAACTGGCTGCAACGCCTGGCACCTTCGCGGCGGCTGTTTCCACCCGGCGCACGCAGGAGGCGCATGTCATACCTTCAACGGGAACGGAAACCGGCTCAGCGGAGTGGATGTGTTTAATGGTCTCGTTCATGGGAACCCCTTTTTGAAATCCCCCGGATGTCAGATGGATCTCGTAATCAAAACGGCGCATGTCAGCGCAACCGTCTTTCGCTGAACCCTATGTAGGGCTTCCCATCATGGTAAGGTCAAGGGACGGTGTTGTTTTTTATTGAAGCGTGGCAAAACACTGCCAGCACTCGCGTAAATCTCAATAAAAATAGCCGCTTAGTGGATGCGCTTGCCGTGCTCAGCTGTCGAAGGGTGTTGTGAGAGAGGATGGTGCGTATCAGTTTTTCTGTGCCAGCCACACTGTTGCGCCACCGCATTGCGGATCTTCCACCCTGTGGTGCAGTACTCGAAATCCGTTGTCATGTAGTAGCTGGCGATACTCTTCTGCAGAAAGGCTGGCGTGATAAAGCGGCCTGCCCTGCCACGCACCTATCACCTCGCCAGCGGTCGGCCCCGAGGTAAAGATCAGTGCGGCGCCGGATTTTGCGTGGCTGGCAAAACGCGGAAACATAAAGCGCTGGTCATCCGGCGTCAGGTGGAAAAAGCTGTGCCAGGCAATCAGGCCATCAAATTGCTTCTCTATATCAAGCTGACGCATATCTTCTACGTGCCAGCAGTGCTTTGGAAAACGCGAGCGGCACAACGCAATCAATTCTTCGGACGCATCAATACCGGTCAGAGCGCAACCGCGCTCGATGCAATAGCGCGCTATAGGTTCGCCCGAACCACAGCCGATATCAAGAATATGCGATGAGGCAGGCGTGAGAGACAGGAAGCGATCAAACCACGGCGCTTCCCGCATGTCTTTGCCACGCGACTGATCAAACTCCGCGGCGTGTGCACGGTAGAGATCAATGACGGTTTCACTGATCTCCTTGCCGTTGTTTTTGGTGTCAGGGGCGCTCAGGCGCGTTTTCTCCCACCCGAAGCGGCCAGTCGACCACGTGGTCCTCGAAATCATCCACGTCGACGTCAAGTTCGCTCACGGTGCGGTCACGTGCCGAAATACCGGCAATGTGAACAGTTTCCTTGTCTCCAGACACCAGCGGATGCCACCAGTAGAGGTCGTCACCGTCACGCACCAGCCGGTAACCGCAGGTCGGAGGCAGCCAACCGATTTCATCTACCAGTTCCGGGGTCAGCTGGATGCATTCTGGCACCGTTGCGCGACGATTGGGGTAATCGCTGCACTGGCAGGAATGGCCATCCAGCAACTGACATCGCACGGAGGTGAATACCACGTCGCCGGTGTCCCAGTCTTCCAGCTTGTTAAGACAGCACAGGCCGCAGCCGTCACAGAGGCTTTCCCACTCCTGTGTCGTCATTTCCTCCAGCGATTTCGTTTTCCAGAACGGAAGGTCACTCATTATTCATCATTCCATTTCATCATCGCGCGCCATCGCCGGATTTTGCCACCTCGTCAAGCATCGAGATATGCGGTATTTCTTATCTACAGGGGCCGATGCAGAGGAATGACCCGCGCAAGCTCAATGCGTCAAGCATTCCTTTCAGACCCGAACAGGACATGGTCGCGACGTGCAGGAAGACAAGAACATAAATAAACCGCTCAAACGCAAGCGCCACATTCTCTTGCGAATCGATTCATGGATCGATTCCAGCTTGTGGACCGCCGGGTTCCGCCTCGTTGACCTCTGGGAAGAAGTAACAATCTTTTCGCGGAAATTCCATGTCGAGGGTTGGAAAAAACATCTTATCAACCTCACAGGCAATGCGCTGACGCTTGGAGCCGCCGGTTCCGTGCTGTTGCTGACGCTTGCCATGCCTGCCTTTGAAGAAACCAAAAAAGACTGGCGATATCGTGGCGACTTCGCCGTTACATTTTTGGACCGTTACGGCAATACAATTGGCCATCGTGGCATTATCCATGAAGACTCAGTGCCAATTGATGAACTGCCCGACCATTTCATCAAGGCGGTTCTGGCAACGGAAGACCGTCGCTTCTTTGAACATTTCGGTATCGACTTTATAGGTCTTGCCCGTGCCATGAGCGAAAACGCCCGCGCAGGCGGCGTTGTCCAAGGCGGTTCAACGCTGACCCAGCAGTTGGCCAAGAACCTGTTTTTGACCAATGAGCGGTCGCTGGAACGCAAGGTCAAGGAAGCTTTCCTCGCCCTTTGGCTTGAAGCCAACATGTCGAAAAAAGAAATCCTCAGCCTCTATCTTGACCGCGCCTATATGGGCGGCGGCACCTTTGGTGCGGCAGCGGCCTCGCAGTTCTACTTCGGGAAGAACCTGAGCGACGTCACACTGGCGGAATCCGCCATGCTGGCCGGCCTGTTCAAGGCACCGGCGAAATACGCCCCGCATGCCAACCTGCCTGCGGCACGCGCGCGTGCCAACCAGGTTCTGTCCAACCTTGTTCAAGGCGGCCTGATGACTGAAGGTCAGGTTATTGGTGCGCGCCGCAACCCGGCAACGGTAATCGACCGTGCCGAGGTCAAGACCCCCGACTACTTCCTCGACTGGGCCTTCGACGAGGTGCAGAAACTTTCGGCATCCGGCAAATTCAAGGATCACACTGTCGTGGTACGCACCACGGTTGATACCGGATTGCAAAGTGTCGCCGAGCAGTCGATGGAATCCAGTCTTCGCGAATATGGCGAAGGCTACCGTGTCAAACAGGGTGCAATGGTGATGATCGAAAACGGTGGCGCCGTGCGTGCCATGGTCGGCGGTCGTGACTATGGCGAAAGCCAGTTCAACCGGGCCACCAATGCGCTTCGCCAGCCCGGTTCGTCCTTCAAGGTCTATACCTATGCCGCCACAATGGAAAAGGGTTACAAGCCGGAGACGTTGATTTCCGATGCGCCTGTGACCTGGCGCGGCTGGTCGCCACAGAATTATGGCCGCTCTTACGCCGGCAAGGTGACGCTGGAAACCGCTCTGGCCAAGTCCTACAACACCGTACCGGTACGCCTCGCCAAGGACGTGCTCGGCACCAAGGTCATTGTCGATACGGCAAAGGCGATGGGTGTGATGACCCCGCTGCGCGAAGACAAGACCATTCCGCTTGGCACGTCGGAAGTGACCGTTCTTGACCAGGCCACCGGTTACGCAGTTTTCCCGGCAGACGGCATGCAGTCGCGTCGCCATGGCATCGAACAGGTGCTCGATTACGAAGGCAATGTGCTCTACGATTTCGAACGCGACGAACCACCTGCCCGCCGTGTCTTGAGCGAAGAAGCCAATTCCAAAATGAACCGCATGCTGGTGACTATTCCGGTCAATGGTACAGCCCGCCGTGGCGCACTGGACAACGGCATTGTCAGCGGCGGCAAGACCGGCACATCGCAGTCTTACCGCGACGCCTGGTATGTAGGCTTTACCGGCAACTACACCACCGCCGTATGGTTTGGTAATGACGATTTCTCTCCGATGAACAACATGACCGGCGGTGCCTTGCCTGCGATGACATTCAAGCGCCTGATGGATTATGCCCATCAGGGCATGGAGCTCCGCCCCATACCCGGCATTCAGAACCCGCTTCCATCCGGCTCGCGTCCGGAACCGGCGGCAGGGGCTGCCAATGTGGCCAGTGCGACAGAAAACATGCCGGTATTCGTGCGTCCCCGTTCGCTTTCGACCGAAGCAACTCGCATCATTCGTGACATGAGCAAGCGCTTCAAGGATGCACCTGCACTGTCGCTATCGGTGCAAAAGGTCGCGGGTATCGACACTCCATCCACTTCAACCAAAGAGCAGAATTGAACCAAAGCGGGGCATGACACAAACTCTGCATTTCCCAAATCGGGAATCAGTGATACCCCTCTAATGCATCGGAGCGGGGACGAGCACGATGCTCGGCAAGCACGATATGCAGATTCAATAGATTAGAATGCCCTTGATGTGTTTTGAAAACACGGCGGCGCTCTAACATTTGCAGGGGCATACCGGCACCGGTTTTGCCCGGGAAGCAAACGACACAACAGGCTGGAGCCGGTCTGAGGCAGGTAAACCAGACAGGCTCCCAGCCTCCGTAGACTGACTTTATACTCGCGGTAAACCATGGCGCGGTTCGGAACAGGAAATATACAAGTGCTAAGGGTTCCCTTTCTTGTCGCCATCATGCTGGTCATCGCTTTTGGTGGCGGCATTGTCTCGACATTAGCGGCGCTGGAAGCGACCTCCGGTTTCGGTTCCATCCGGATCGGCCAATGGGACGCTTTCCCGGAAGCCCAGACAGTCAATGCCGATCCCTATGCCAAATCTCACCGCGCAGACGCTGGCAAGTTGCTGTACGGCACCGCCGAGGGCCTGGCCTTCACCGCGACAGTCGACAATCAAGGCAACAGACTGGTCGGTGGCTGCCGATACAATATCGAGGGCGTGACACCACCTGCCCGCTTCTGGACGCTTTACGCTGCCGATATGCAGGGCAATCTGCTGGACGACGGCAGCGGACGGCCAGCGGCGCTGAATTCACGGACACTTTTGCGCGGTCCTGAAGGTGATATCGATATCGCTGTCGCCTCGACCGCCCAGACATTCAACTGGCTGGCCATTCCCGCAAACGGCGAGTTCAAGCTGGTGTTGACACTGCTCGACACACCGGCGGCGGGCAGTTCCGGTCTTATCGATCTGACCATGCCAAGCATTATCCGGACGGGGTGTGGCAATGCTTAGGATCGCACTGGCAATCTTTACCGGCCTGATCGGTGCGGCCCTGCTGCACCTCATCATCGTGCTGGCTGTTCCGCATTTTAGCAATCGTGATGCCTACACGCGCTCATTGGCCGAAGGGCCCGCCAACGCGTTTCATCTGTTGAAGGATACGCGTGACAAGGCAGCATTTGGCAGTGGCGACCCGTTCATGAAGGTGGCCGTCTGCACCTTTGACATTGAAGAGATGCCCTTGCGGTTGACCGCCTTCGGCAATGTCCCGTTCTGGTCTATAGCCATTTACGACAGCGCATCCAACGAAGTGTTCAGCATGAATGACCGCACATCGGCCGAAGGTGTGATGGATATTCTGGTGGCGACACCGGTGCAGCTTTCAACAATTCGCAAAGCGCAGCCTGCAGCACTGGCACAGGCCATTCTGACATCATCTGTTCAAACAGAGGGATATGCGGTTTTGCGGACAATGACACCGCAGAGCAGCTTCGTTCAGGAAGCCGAGACATTTCTGGATCAGGCGAAATGCGAGCCATTTCAATGGCAATAATGGCACCTAGCGGATATTGACCCGCTACCTGCATGTTAACTGATGCGGCCCATCAGGATTTGGCGGCTTTTCCTGGCTGGACAGGGCGACCGTTGGTCGTTGTGGGTGCCGGCGTTTCCGGTTCCGTCGTGCGGCGTTCATAACGCACGCCAGTGAAAAACAGGATTTGCGCCGGGCCGTTGATGGCTGGGCTGTTTTTCGCTTTTACACCATGGAAAGAGCGATCATTCGCACTGTCCAGTTTGATAATGTCTGCCATGCTCCTCTCCTTCGCTGCATCATTCATTGACCTTTGGCACACTCATGGGCACTTGAGTCAACATTATGAAGAAGGCGGTAAGTCAGGCTCATTATCTGCGGTCACACTGACATTCTAAAACGCCTTCTACACTCGGTATTCGAACCACTGCATAGTATGCGATCAAGCCACATTATGGTTAACAGATAGTTAATGCTAATTTGGACGCAACTGTGCGGATATCCACAGGCCGGCCCCTAAAATCTCGTAGTAGATCAACAAGATTTTATTAATCTTACAACCACGGGCCCTAATTTGAACAACCCAAGATTTAGGCGATTTATGCCGTTGTAATGAAATAGTTTTTTCTCACGCCATTTTTTGACACCCCAAAATTTGGGGGCGAAATCCGTTTATCAGCGTTTGACGGAATAAGGTTCAGTGTTCTCTATAGGATTCAGCCGTCATGACGACGGTTAGGGCCCGCATTTCATAGCAAAACTATGGTGCGGGTTCCGCATTTTCAGATGCTGCGCTTTGTTCGCCATTTCCTGCCCTCCCTGATTTTTCCGCAATTTTCCACAGCAACTTTCATGCTCGCTGAAAAACTTGGCACGCAGCCCCCCATAGTTAACAGGACGTCAACGCATTTGTTCTAAATCTACACAATATTGCGTTTGCGTAAGTTGTATTGGGTGCGCTTTGGACGACCGGTTTCGAGAACTTGAAAGGCCTACGGCCATGCGGAAGAAAGATGTCGTGCTGATGGCTACGGTCACAAGCTTCGAGACACTTGCACATCCATCGAAGTCGGAATTGCGCCAGTTTGCAGAGCTTTTCATGCCTTTGTTTGCCGCTTCGACCGATGAGGCACGGCGCCAGGCCATTGCAGCCCTGTCTCAACATCCCGACATTCCGGCACCGGTGGCATTTTTTATTGCCAGCCAGCCGATTTCGATTTCCGCACCGTTTCTGATTTCTTCGAAATCTCTCAATGACGAAACGCTGATCACCATTGCCCGGACGCAAGGGCGTGCCCACGCGCGCGCCATTGTGCGCAGAGAATCTCTCTCGCCAACCGTCATAGATGCCCTGGTCGGCATTGGCCATTCGCAGTCCGCCTCGCAGCCCGTGGAAACGGCAAAGGCAGCGGACGCGCAGGCCGTTCAGGCCGCACCTGTGCCTTCCGAAATCATCGATGTACCGCCAAGCAATCCGTCGCGTGAGGAAGAACTTCGCCAGCAGATCAAGACCATGGCTCGGCAGGTCAGCCGTCCATCCGACGATGTGCTGGGTCTTCGCCGCCTGAGCGACATTCAGGAAGCCTTGCTGGTGCGCTTTGCCCGTGAGCGGGATGCCCGGCAGTTTTCTGCCGCCCTTGCAAACACACTTTCGGCCAGCCACTGGCTTGCAGAGCGCATCATGCTGGATATTTCCGGCGTGCAGTTGGCAACAACCCTCAAGGGGCTGGGTATGAACGCGTCAGACGCGATATTCGTACTACAGGGCTTCTATCCGCATCTTAGCCAGAAGACTGGTGACATCAGCCGGGCTGAAGGCATCTTGTACAAGCTTGACGCGATTGCCTGTGAACAACGTATCGAAAGCTGGCGCCGTGCCGACAGCTATACGTTCCAGCCCAAGGATGCGGACAAGCAGAAGCGGTTTGGCTGACACGACCAGTCAGCATGTTTCTCAGATATCGCCGTTCACGACTGTAAACAGGTCACTGGCGTTTTCCGTTTCAATTTCCACCAGCCAGAGATCGCTGTCAAAGCGACTCTCCTTCTCGATGACAGCGGCAACCGCCGCTGCATCCTGCCGCCGCAGACGTACCTCGAAGCGGCGCCCTGCGTCGCTTTCCTCACTGTCAGAGAACACCTGTGGCGCCGGGCCAAAGAGCGTTTCGGAGCCATCACGAAATCGCTGGCGGATAAAGATCGCGCCCGCCTCTTCCGCGCCGCGTTTTTCAACGGCTGCGAAATCACCAGTGGCAAATACCCGCCGAATGAGCGCGGCGACAAAGATATCCGATTTCAACCGCATTTAGGGTGTCCTGCTTGAATGGAGAGGCGGCCCTGTTACAGGGCGCCGATATCCTTCAGCTTCTTCAATACCGCCTCGCTTGGTTCGCCTGTTTCAGGCAGGCGGTAATGTTTTTCAAAGTGGCGGATCGCCGTGCGGGTCTGCTGCCCAAGCATGCCGTCCACGGTCACATTGGCATAGGCGATGTTGACCAGACCCTGCTGGATCTTGGCGACGAGCTCATTATTGACAGGCTTGATGGCGGCATTCTGCGCCGTCGCATTGACCGGTGACGGCTTGGCATTTTCCGATTTGCGGATTGCCGCTGCGACGGGGTCAATCGCGACGCCCTGATTGCCGGCGCTCTCGTTCGGGCGATCTCTGGGAATTGCCGATACGGTCGAACCATCGATTTTCAGTGCAGCGAGAACGCGCGTGGTCGGCTCACCGGTTTGCGTCATGCCAACGGTTTCTTCAAAGAACAAGATTGCCGCAGTGGTACGTGGACCGATCTTGCCGTCAGCTTTGCCATCATAGAGACCCCGGCGGGCCAGTTCCTGCTGGATCTCGGCTACGAGTTGCGAAGGCACCTGGGATGGCTGACCATCGGACACCTGTGTCGAGGCCTGCGATGCGCCGTCCGGCGGCTGGCTGCCGTCCTGCTGATCTCCTGCGTCACCCGGCGCGCGCTCAATACGGAATGTCGTTACATCGCCCGTGGCATCGAGTGGCTGTGCAACGCGATAGCCGGCAATGCCGTTGGGATTGACTTCGTCACGGGTTCTGAGAAACGGCGACGGATGCACACCCGGCTGGTACCAGAGCGCGTTTGCGGACACGAAACCGAAGACAATCGTAAAGGCGGCGACACCGGCGACAAGGCGCGGATGTTGACCGAGCTGATACCCCACCTGGCGCCCCACAGCGCCAATAGCCAGAGAAACGACACCCGGCTCACGGCGGGCTGGTTTCCTCTCAGGCGATTTTCGCTTTCGCGGTGCCATTTACACTTCCCTCTTTCATAACTTCCACAGAAGCGATCTGCCGAAGACGTGGCGGAAATTCGACCATGCGTTCGGTTTCATCGTTCTGTGCACAGCCAATTGCGCCTGAACCGTCAATTGGCAATGTAACCGTTACAATTGTTCCTTCACCCGGACGGCTGGCAATAGCAAAACGACCGCCATGCAGACCAACCAGTCCCTTGACCAGCGAAAGACCAAGCCCCGTGCCCTCATAGCGACGGGTATATTCGTTCTGAACCTGCATGAAAGGCTGGCCCAGCAAATCGATCTTGTCAGCGGCAATACCGATGCCGGTATCGCTGACAGAGATTTTCAGCGTGTTGCCCTCGCGGGCCGCATCCATGCTGACGACGCCACCGGCATCGGTGAATTTGAGTGCGTTGCCTGTCAGGTTGATGAGAACCTGCTGAATGGCACGCTGGTCTGCAACCACATCACCAAGATCGCGCTGGACGCGGCTGGTCAGAGTGACGCCCTTTTCCTTGGCCTGCAGACCAAGCATGGCTTCGCAGGTCGAAATCGATTCGCCTATATTGAACGGCTCCATCAGCAGCTCGTAACGACCGGCTTCCAGCTTGCTCATGTCCAGCATGGTATTGACCACAGACAGGAGATGCGCACCGGACTGGCGGATCAGCGCAACATATTCGCGCTGGCGATCATTTTCGAACTTGCCGAAATATTCACCTGCAAGGATATCCGAAAAACCAAGGACGGCATTGAGCGGCGTGCGCAGCTCATGGCTGACGGCGGCCAGAAAACGCGACTTGGCGTCATTAGCCGATTCGGCCTCGGCGACCTTGCGTGCCACTTCACCGCGCAAAACTTCCTTTTCGGTCGTATCACGCAGCTGGCCAATGACCCGCAGAAGTTCACCACTCGGCTCGCGAACCGCCGTCATATCCATGCGGGTATGCAGGAACTGATCGGCACCACGGCTAAGAGACGATTGTTCGAAACGCAGCTCGACAGACGACTGCTCCGCACCCTGGCGCAGGCAATCCAGCGCCTGTGCAAAGGCAATACGGTCCGTCACATGAATACGCTCGGCAAACATATAACCGGCGCAATCCTTGACGCTCTTTGGAAAGGCGTCGATGTCGCGACCGGCAACATTTTGCACCATGCCCAGCTCGTCAAAAAAGATAACCACGCCAGGAACATAGGCAGCGAGCGCATCCAGCTTGACCGGCTGGTTTGCCACAGTTGCAGCGGAGGATACCGGACGGCGCACACCCAGATATACGGCAATGACAATAAGGAAGCTTGCCAGCACGATGGCTGCCCCTGCCGGAAGCGCAATTGCTGGACTGACAAACAGGCTCAAAATGGTCGGCACGACAAACAGTGCACACAGGCTGAAAGCCATGAACCGGCGCAGCACCGGCACTCTGGCGGTCCGCTGCACGGCATCTTCTTCCATGCGCGCAAGCCACGTGCTTGCGACATGATCAATGCCTGCAACCGCTCTATCAGCAATGTTACTCAATACCTGCACACCAAAACCCTAAAACGGTCTTCTCGAGGCCGGAGAATAGGTCTTGGCACTTAAAGAAAGGATAAAGACATGGGTCAGATGGGGCAGCAAAAGGGCCTGAAATCTCATTTCGGAACATTTCACAGCGACTTTGCCAATCATGGTTAATGACGGGTAAGCGACGGATTTTGCTCAATTTTCCAAATGCTGTTAATCATTGTGGCGAAGAGAACCCAAGGTTTGCGGTGCATTAGGGCCGCGCTGCCGCAATTATGCTTAACATGATCGTTTAAATTAGATCCAATTGCTTAGGACGGCATGCCGGAAAAGGAAAAAAGATAAAATTTGAATCAAATTTGATGAAAATACCGCCGGAAATTTCAAACGGCTGTTGGTCTGTTGTGTGTAGGTTCTGCTCAAGCCCGAAAAACAGGGCATTCGCAAACGGGAATACCGTTGCAAAACAAGGCAGGCCTGAAAGGCAAGCCAACAAACAGGGTAGTTGACAATGTGGTTTCTTATTAAAGGAACATTCTGGTTTTCGCTGGTGCTGGTGGCGCTATCCTATTTTGGCGCCGCGCAGAACGAATCGCAGACCTCGACACCGATGAATGTCGCAGGTGCAGTTTCGGCTGCCAGTGAAGCCTACCGTTATGTCAGCGCAATCTGCACGGAGAAACCTGAAGTTTGTGAACAGGGTGCAGAGACATTCCATGCTCTTGCCGGGCGTGCCCGTGACGGCGCCAAGGTTGCCTATGAATTTCTCGACACCCAGATTGGTGTCAACGAAGACAAGACCACGGCTGAGTTGACGACCGCCTCGACCGGTACGCCAAGCATCAGCGTTGAATTCCCTCAGAATGGCGACAAGGCGACATCTGAGGGTTTCGTGCCCGTTCCGCAAAAGCGCCCTGCCCTTTAATATCCTCTGAATTCGGCGCTGCCCTCGCCATCTGAAATTCCTGCCGAAGATGACCACTCCTTCGGCACATACACCTTGCGGACAGTTGATAGCCATCGTCTGCCGCCGGACTGCCTGAACTGGACTGAGAATTTGGTCACGCCCTGCCCGGTGAAAATCCGGCAGGGCTTTTTCTTTGCTTGGCGGTTCAAATCAGCAAGATTTTCACCTATATGGCGGCAAGCAATTAAATGGATAGTGTGATGACCTCTCTCGACAAAATGATGGACGACTTTGCCTTTCTCGATGATTGGGAGGATCGCTATCGTTACGTGATCGAGTTGGGCAAGGAACTGCCTGACTTGGCCGACGAGCATAAGAACGCCCAGAACAAGGTTCAGGGCTGCGCCAGCCAGGTTTGGCTCGTGACACATGCAGATGCCGACAAAAACCCTGTGATGACGTTTGAGGGCGATTCTGACGCCCATATCGTGCGCGGGCTGGTGGCTATTGTGCTTGCCGTCTATTCGGGCAAACATGCCTCCGAAATCACGCAGCTGGATGCCATCCAAGTCTTCGACAAAATCGGTCTGGTGGAGCACCTGTCTTCCCAGCGCGCCAATGGCCTGAGCTCGATGATCAATCGCATCAGGGAAGAGGCACGGCTGCGCCTGCAATAATAATCCAGTTGGCGAGCAAGTCCTTCGGATTGGTTTCATCCTGGAAATGGTTCGCCCGCTCTTCCTTCAAAGGCGCGATTGTGGTCGCGCCTTTTTTGTGTCGTCTATCTTCGTTCACCGCGACATGGCGAACCGTTTCAGATGTCGGCCTTGCTGAAGACTGAGGCTGTAATACGCTCAAGGACAGAAACGAACTCGTCGAAACCGGGGTCGTCGCGCCTGTCCTCTACAACATTGCAGGCATAACCGACTGTTGTCCTGTCCTTGCCAAAGGATATGCCGATGTCACTGAGAGATATGCCAAGCACAACATGGCATACATACATCGCAATCTGCCTGATGTGGCAGGCCGCTCGGCGCCGGTCACTGCGCACCAGTGTACGCTCCCCCGCAAGTACCACCATTTCGCTGGTCAACTGCCTGACGATACGGCAGACGCGGCGGGTGGGAAACGGCAATCCGCCGCACATCACCATCGGTGCGGCCGGGTTCTTCTGGCCTTGTTGTGACTGGATATCTTTCCTTTGTGTATCCCCTGGCATGAACGAACTCCCTTCATGAATAGGAATTAATTCATGTCATGTGCTGTATGCAAGAGGAAATTATCGTAACACTTTTGTACATCCTCGCAGCAACCTTGCCGAGTGTCCGCGAAAAGAACCGGGGAGAAACATCATTTAATCATTATAAAACAGCATCTTCACATAATTTCAGCTTTTCGAAAACGAGACATCGTCGCGCAGGCTGCGTATCGAGTAATGAAATAAATGTGATTTTTTTCCTCTTTATACACAAAAAATCCACGCAAAAGAAAACCGGCCTCTAAGGGCCGGTTTTCAAAACTACTCATTGTTGCCAGTTTAAAGCCGCTACCTCGAACTTGGCCGAGGCACTGCAAACTTGAAAGCGATTAGCGCGAAGCCTTGCGACGCTGGCCAAGACCCATTTCCTTGGCGAGGCGCGAACGTGCTTCGGCATAGGCTGGGGCAACCATCGGATAATCAACCGGCAGTTCCCACTTTTCACGGTAGTCTTCCGGCGTCATGTTGTGATGGGTTGTCAGGTGTCGCTTCAGCGACTTGAAGGAACCGCCGCATTCGAGGCAGATGATCTGATCGTCCTGAACCGACTTTCTGACCGAGATGGCAGGTTTCTGTTTCTCGGCAGCAATTACAGAAGGGGCTGGGGCTGTTGTACCACTCAAGGCGGAATGCACATCAGAAATGAGGCTTGGCAGTTCTGCAACCGGAACAACATGATTGCTGACATAGGCGGCAACAATGTCAGCGGTTAGTTCAACCAGCAGATCATGTGCACTACCGTATGCGGTTTCAGTCATATAAGTATCTCCTATCAATTCGTTCCGGTACGGCAACGTTTGATCCTGCCCTTCCATGTTTATGAACATGTTACGAAACCACCCCCAAATGGCTTCCAGCAGACAAAGCAAACATCGTCTGTTACTGGCCATTCAACGACGCCGCACAAAGCATATGCTCATTAAGGAGAGCACTGATCACGTAGTCTCAATGATCACAAAGCATGTTGCGCGGCAGGAAAACCAGCATCAGAAACTTAATGGGAAATCGAATAACACCGTTTCAAAAAAAGTCCAATTATAATTTCATACTAATTTAAGCTACTGATTTCTTATAATTTACGTATTCCTCAAGAAAATTCTATCTTGACGTTAGAGAACCTTATGATTTGGTAATATATAGCTGGAGATCTGGATAATATTCAGATTTTCAACTTTCGGTTATCTTCAATTCATCAATAACAGACACATCACAAAGCTTGTAACCTGCGATATGTGCCGCTCTGGCAAGCAAATGCGCAGAAATCGGCGCCGTCAATATAAAGAAAAAGAAACCGGCTATGGTTCGCGCCAAAATTGAAATATCGGCAGAATGAATTCCTACCGCCAATAGCAGCAAACCAGAGCCGATCGTACCTGCCTTTGAGGCGGCGTGCATGCGCGTATAGAGGTCTGGGAAGCGGTTGACGCCGATGGCTGCCACCAGCGCAAACAGCGCACCGGAGAGCATCAGAAACGCGGTTATGAGCGCGACGATCAACTCCATCATTTCTTCCTTTTCGATGCTTTTTTACGCTGTGGTTTTTCCTGCGGTCGTGTCGCTTTGACGGTAACGCCGTTGTTGGTCGGCGCGCGCGACAACACGAAGCGGGCAAAAGCAACGGTTGCCAGGAACCCGACAAGACCAAGGGCTATCGCGATATCGATGTAGAGCGTGAAACCCGTTTTGATGGCGATGACCGCGATAAAGCCGATCACAATACCGACCAGCATATCAAGGGCGACAATCCGGTCCGGAAGTGTCGGCCCCTTTATGACGCGGTAAACGGTCAGCAGAAATGACAGCGAGAGGATGACAAGGGCAGCAACAGTTGCCCATGATACGATCAGGGATACGGCACTCATCGAAACGCCTCCATGATCTTGCGCTCAAAGCCATTGGCAATATCCCGCTTCGTTGCCTCGATATTCGAGCAATCCACGGCGTGCACGTAAAGGAAACGCCTGTCTTCCGACACATCCACCGACAGCGTACCCGGTGTCAGCGTAATAAGGTTGGCGAGCAAGGTTATCTCAAAGTCACTGGTCACAGTCAGGGGAAAGGCAAAAATGCCGGGCTGAAGGTCCAGGCGTGGTTTCACCACCATCACAGCGACAGTCCATGCCGACAGCATCAATTCCTTGAAGAACAGTCCGATCAGCGACGCTATACGGCCAATACGGATCCAGTAACTGCGTCCGCCCACCTGATCACGGATCAACCAAAGCGCAAATGCTGACAGAAGAAAGCCGAAACCGATATTGAGAAGCGTCGCGCTGCCGGTGATAGCAACCCAGACGACGACAAAGAGAACATTGACGATAAGCAGGGTCATCTTACGCTCCCCTCTGGAAAGACAGATCGTATATAGGCCGATGGATCCACCAGACCTTCTGATGCCCGCTGACTGAGATTAAAGACGGTTTCTGGAAAGACGCCGCCAACGGTCACAAGCAACGCCAGGCCAGCGATAGCAGTAACGGCAATCGAAGAACCTGGCTGGACGGTGACAGCAGTCTGTGTGCCGACCTGCTTCACTTGCGGGCGCCAGAAGGCCAGAAGATAGACACGACCAAAGGTCAGCGTGATGATGAAACCGGCCACCAGCAGCGAAGCTGCCAGCCACCACGCGCCGATATCAATCGCCGCCTTGACCAACATAGCCTTTGGCCAGAAGCCAATGAAGGGCGGTAGCCCTGCCCCGGCAAAGAACAGTGCCAACGCCATGCCGGAGAACAGAGGTGCGGTTTTGTAGAGGCCGCCAAGTTCAGAGAGCGACCAGCCACCGCCAATGCGTGCGGCAACACCTGCCACAAGGTAGAGAGCGGTCATCAGCAACACGGATTGGACAGCATAAAAAATTGCGCCGCTGATACCGGCTGTAGTGCCGATGGCGACACCTGCCATGATGTAACCAATACCGGACACCACAACGTAGCCCAGCATGCGCCTGATATCGTTTTGCGCCAGAGCGCCAAGTGCACCGAGGATCATGGTCAGGGCTGCGACGACGGCGATCACGAAGCTCAACTCTTCTCGCTCGACCGGAAACAGCATGACCATGACGCGCAGCAGAGAATAGACACCGACCTTGGTCAGCAGACCGCCGAACAATGCCGCAACCACGATCTTGGGCGTGTGGTAGGATGCAGGCAGCCAGAAATTGACCGGGAACGCTGCCGCCTTCATTGCAAAGGCCAAGGTAAACAGGCAGGCCAGCGTCATCATCGGAGCAGTACCCCGTAGATCACCGGCCTTCAGCACAATGTCAGCCATATTGAGCGTGCCGAAAATGGCATAGAGGTAACCGACGGTAATCAGAAACAGGGTTGTGCCGATCAGGTTGAGAACCGCATATTTCAACGCACCGTCGATCTGCTCTCTTTCCGACCCCAGCACCAGCAGGCCAAAGGACGAAATCAGCAGCACTTCAAACCAAACATAGAGGTTGAAGATATCACCGGTGAGGAACGCGCCGCTTACACCGGCCATCAGCAACATCAAAAATGGATAGAAACCGTACCGCTTACGGTTTTCATCCATATCCGACAGGGAATAAAGGCCGCAGGCAAACGCCGACAGCGCCGCGACAAAGGCCAACAGTGCACCCGTCAAATCAGCGGTAAATGCAATGCCAAATGGCGGCAGCCAACGCCCCATGACCATGGTGAACGGCCCTTGTGTTGCGACCTTCCACAACAGGGCTGCATCCAGAACCACGAGCACCGCAAGACCAGTCAGTGCAATACGCGCATGCAGCCATGTGGAGTGGCGCACCATCATCAAAATGGCGCCAAAGGCAATGCAGACGGCGACCGGCAAAATGATCAGCCACTCGGAGGCAGCCACAGGCTGCATGACCATGGCGGCGGCGTAATCTGGCACTGTAGAAGAAGGAGCGGCCATTTTTTCTTTCTATGCTGAAACGTCAGTAGCCAAGCGGCGGCAAGGGTTCATGCGCCGGTTCGGCTTTACGCATTTCGTCCGTGTCATCGGTTTTCAGTTCCTGAAAGGCACGCCATGTCAGCACCAGCAGGAAGCAGAAAAACGAAAATGAGATCACGATGGCTGTCAGGATCAGTGCCTGTGGCAAAGGATTGGCCGTGTCTGCAGGCAACGTATCCATACCCGCCCCGATGATTGGCGGCACCTCTCGCGTCAAACGGCCGGAGGTAAATAGCAGAAGGTTGACGGCATTGCCCAGCACCGCAACGCCCAGCAGTATGCGGATGCTGTAACGCGACAACATGAGATAGATGGCGACGGAAAAGAAGATACCGACCACAATAGAAAGAACGGCTTCCATCAGTCAACGTCCCTTTCTTCCAGCGCCAGAGCAATGGAGGTTATGGCCCCAACAACGACAAGGTAGACGCCGACATCGAAGGACATGACGGTAGCAAGCGGAACCTCGACACCGAACAGGCTGGGATAGATCCACAGGCCAGTCATGAAAGGCACACCGGCAATGACAGATACCAAACCGGATACGGTTGCCAGCAGCAAACCTGCGCCTGCAATGGCCAGCGGATGGAAACGGATGGCGCGGCGAACGGCGTTGACCCCAAAGGCAATGCCATAAATGGCCAGCGCGGAAACGGCGATCAGTCCACCGATAAAACCGCCACCCGGCTCATTATGGCCGCGCAGCAGCACGAAGATAGAAAACAGCACCATCAGACTGGTAATCACCGGCGCAATGGTCCGCAGGATGATCGTATTCATGCGCGTTTCTCCTGCCCGCCCTGGTCATCATCCAGCGGGTGAATACGCACACCTGCCCGCAGCCGGATCAGCGCCAGAATGGCAAGGCCGGTGATCATCACAACAGAGATTTCGCCCAGCGTATCCGTGCCACGGAAATCGACAATAATGACGTTCACCACGTTGGCGCCGTGGGCAATCACCTTGGACCACTGATTGAAGAAGTCCGTCAGATTGTTGTCGAATGGCACTTGCGTGGATTTGAGCAGCATCAACGCAAAACCGGTACCGCATGCAATAGCAATGGTGCTGTCAAGTATGATCTGCCCCCAGGAGCGGTGATCGACCGCAGACAGGCGCAACCGGGTCATGACAAGGGTTAGAATGACCACCGACAGGGTTTCTACCATGAACTGGGTGAAGGACAGGTCTGGTGCGCCGAACAGCAGAAACAAAACGGCAACCGAAAAGCCCTGTATACCAAGAGCAACAATGGCATTGAGGCGGGTCTTCGACATCAGGATCGCCACGAGGCCGATCAATGCAATGACGATGAAGGTCAATTCATGCAGCAGAATGTCCTGCGGCCAGACCGGCATGTCAGGCAATTCATCGTAAACGAACAAGGGTACGAGCAGTGCAAAGGCCAGCACCGCAAAGGTCGCTGTGACATAAAACTCCATGCGGCCCGGCTGAATGAAGCGGGTAACATAAAATGCCATCTTGACCATCAGGGCCACGAAACCGTCAAAGCCCTTGTCGGGTCCGCCGCCAATTGCCTGCAGCGTCGACGCAATAAGGATGCGCAGCTTCGCAATGCTTTTGTATGCGACAATTCCAAGCACGACTGTCAGCAGCGATAGCGCCAGCGGAATGCCGATATGTGGCAGCAGGGAGATTTCCACCGCCCTCACCTCTCCGGCAACGGCACTGGCCATTGGCGTCGACAGGAAACGGTGGGCAACACCGGACAACAGTGCCAGCAGCAAGCCGCATGCGGCCAGGACGGTCGGGCCAAGCCACAACAATACCGGCCCTTCATGCGCATGTTTCGGTGTTTTGACCGGCCCACCAAGGAACGGTTTCAGCGCCACGGCAAAGGCAATGGCAAACATCAGTGCATTGCCGATGATCGCGACACCGAGAAACAACACGGCGCGCGGGTCATTATGCGCCAGCGCATAGTAGATTTCTTCCTTGGCCAAAAATCCAAACATCGGCGGCAGGCCGCCCATGGAAATCGCAGAGACCAGCGCCGCGGTAAAGGTTATCGGCATGGCCTTGCGCAGTCCGCCAAGCTTCGTCACATCACGGGTGCCTGCCTCATGATCGATAACTCCGGCGACCATGAAAAGTGCGCCTTTGAACAGCGAATGCGCGATGAGATAGAGCACGGCCGCCTCGATGGCATGTGGCGACCCAAAGCCGGTCAGCATGACCAGAAGACCAAGAGAAGACACCGTTGTATAGGCCAGCATCAGTTTGAGGTCGGTCTGCCGTACCGCGAGAAACGCGCCGACAAGCATGGTAATGCCGCCAAAGAGCGGCAGCAGGATTTCCCAGGCGGGCGTATCGCCCAATACCGGATTAAGGCGCATCAGCAGGTAGACGCCAGCTTTGACCATGGTCGCTGAGTGCAGGTAGGCCGAAACAGGTGTTGGTGCTTCCATGGCGTTGGGCAGCCAGAAATGGAATGGGAACTGCGCGGATTTGGTAAAAGCACCGCCAAGAACCAGCACCAGCGTGACCAGATAGAGCGGGCTAGCACGCAAGATATCGCCGCCCTGCATCAATTGGGAAAGTTGGGTGACGCCACTGATGTTCCAGATAAGGATCAGGCCTGCCAGCAGAGCCAAGCCACCACCACCGGTGACCAGCAGCGCCTGTAACGCCGCGCGGCGTGATGCCGCGCGCTCATGGTCAAAACCAATGAGCAGGAATGATGTGATCGAGGTCAGTTCCCAATAGACGAACAGCATCAAGAAACTGTCGGAGACCACAACGCCAAGCATCGCCCCCATGAACAGCAGCAGAAAGGACAGGAAGCGACCCTGCTGCGGATGGCCCTTGAGGTAGCCGCCCGCATAGAGAACGATGAGAGCTCCAATACCGGTAATCAACAACGCGAAGGTCAGCGAAAGGCCATCAAGAAACCACGAGAAACTAAGATTGAAGCTCGGCACCCAGATATAACCGCCTGTGACGGCTTCCCCTGCTGCGACAAGCGGCAGAAAAGAGGCGAACTGGGCAAAAGCAACGGCCGGAATGAGGGCAAGTATCCAGGCGGCGTTGTGACTGAATCTGCGAACCAGAAACGGTGCAACTAGCGCGCCTGCAAATGGCAGAAACAGCACAATGAATGTCATCAACGTGACATTTTCAGACATCTCACCCCCTGTGGAACTGTCAAGAATCCCCCTCGACAACACCCTCTTTTCAATAGGGTAACATGGGTCGTGCCTCAACCATTTTCAGCGAGAATCGGGCCATACACAAAGTTCTCCACCAAATGCGGGGAACTGGCACTTGCGGGCTTTTTTCTTGACGTAACGCACCTTATCTAAAGGGACAACAGAAAGGATCAGCGCCATGAACGACATCAAGACATCTAAACTCGTCAAAACCGATGCGGAGTGGAGAGAACAACTGACCCCGGAACAGTACCATATCCTGCGGGAACACGGTACCGAACGCGCGTTTACCGGCCCGTATTGGGACAGCAATGAAAAGGGTCTCTACCGTTGTGCTGCCTGCGATGAGCCGCTGTTTTATTCAGACACCAAATTCGACGCGGGGTGCGGCTGGCCAAGTTACTTCGAGCCGGTCAAGGCTGATGCGGTAACCGAGCACAGCGATACAAAATACGGCATGGTCCGCACTGAGATCCGTTGCGCCAATTGCGGTGGCCATCTCGGCCACGTATTCCCTGATGGGCCCAAACCGACGGGATTGCGCTACTGCATTAACGGCCATTCCATGGTGTTTGAGCCGCAATAACAAAACGCGTATTCATGAAATTGATGAAGGGCATGATCACATAAACTTGCCCTTCGTCTTTCGGGACGTCACCCTTACGTGGAAGGCCTTCGGCTTTCACCGCGACAGAGGCTTACTCCGGCGTGATGGATTGCCATCCGCCAAGAACGCGCTGCTCCTCACGCGACCATGTCCAGTAATGCCCTTGAAATGGCTGATCATAGGCGCGGTCAATTTTTACGGCTTGCAGGGCGCAGAGTAGCAGCGTGCCAACGCCGCCATGGGCGACAATCGCCATATCACCCACCCCGTCTGCCTCTGCTGCAATCAACTGAAAAGCCTGTAGAACACGGGCCTGCGCATCAACTGCTCTTTCCCAACCGCGCACGCTTTCATTGGGTTCGGAGAAAAACCGGTCCGCCATGGCTTCGAATTCAGAGGGCGGCAAAAAACCGGTCGCGCTGCGATCGTTTTCATGGAGCGCATGCTGCACCTGAACCGGAAGACCATGGAACCCGGCCAGAATGCCCGCCGCTTCAATGGCCTTTGTTTCATCACTTGCCCAGACGTTCCGAACCTCGGCCATGGCCGCAGAGGCCGCAAACAACCGCATACGGGCAATGCCCTTATCGGACAGGCACCAGCGCGGCACCGGTTTTGCCGGATCGACCACGACTTCAGGGTGGGTGATAAAATGGATGTTGCTCACGTCGGATCCGCTTCGCCGAGGCGTAGTTCCATGCAGGCCAGGTCGAGCCAGCGACCAAACTTGATGCCAACCTGCTCAAACCGGCCGACATGGCGAAAGCCCATTTTTTCATGCAGACGAATGGACGCGGCATTTTCCGCCTCGATTGCTCCGATCAACACATGCACACCATTTTGCTTGGCGCGGATAATCAGTTCCTGCATCAGTGATTTGCCGGCACCAGTGCCACGCGTGTCTTTATGCACATAAACCGAATGTTCCATGCTCCGGCGAAAACCGTCGAAAGCACGCCAGTCACCGTAAGAAGCATAACCGACACATTTGCCGTCCAGTTCAGCTGCAAGAACAGGATATCCCTTGTCCTTGCGTGCCTTGAACCAGTTCAAGCGGTTTTCCAGATCAACCACCGTGTCATTCCAGATCGCCGTGGTGTTGAGAACGGCGTCGTTATAAATATCCATGATCGCAGACAGATCTGCTTCCGTCGCGTCACGCACAATAAGTGTCATTGGGTATGTCCATCAGATGTAAAGCCGGAATATGGCTGTTATGTCTCACAGGCCGGTGACAGGCGAAAGGCTGAAACAGGTGATAACCGCAGAATAATGCACGGCAGCGGCAGCCACCACGAAGCCATGCCAGATGGCGTTCTGAAAGCGCAGTTTTTCCCAGACGTGAAAGATCACGCCCAGCGAATAGATCATGCCGCCCGCCACGATCAGCCAGATGGTTACTGTCGAAAGATATTGTGAAAGCGGCGCGGCGATCAGAACACCGCTCCAGCCCATGCCAAGATAAAGCAGGATGGCCAGACGGTCATAACGACCGGGAAACAGGCATTTCAGAGCAATGCCACCGATGGCTGCCAGCCAGATGAAAGCCAACATAAACACGATCAGCGGTTCGTCTGCACCGCGTTGCAGGAATGGGGTGTAAGTGGCGGCAATCAGCAAAAAGATCGCAGAATGATCGAGCCGCCGCAGATACCATTTGGTGCGCGAATGTGGCCAGATATTATAGGTAAAGGAAATGGACAGGCACAAAACCAGCCCCAGCCCATAGACCCAGGCGGCGGCCATGCCGCTGAATGTGCTCCATACTGTAGCGTAGAAAATCAGCGCGGTTGCGCCGATCAAGGCCAGCACGATGCCGACGCCATGCACGATGCCGTCGGCGACGATTTCGTGAAAATCATATTTGCGGCCTAAACGCCAAAGTTCACTCATGGCCCGTTCCTGCTGTCCGGCGTATAGAATGCCGACAACACGCGCCAACAGCAAGTGGTGTCTCGAAACTGACGATCACATTGCGTTCGGATATGTTGCAGCCTCTCATGAAGATGTGGCCAGCGAAGCGGCAGGCCACAGCCTCATCTCACACCTGTTCAGCTTGCTGTTCTGCCGCACATTCCTGGCAAAACGGCGTGTAGGGCACGGCTGCGAGGCGCTCAGCGGAAATGGTCTTGCCACATCTGACGCAGGTGCCGAATTTGCCATCGGAAATGCGCACCAGAGCAGCATCAATTGCCTTCAACTCATCCTGTCCGACTTGGCCAAGCTCATCCAGAACTTCGTCATTGCTGCGTTCAACGGCACGGTCTTCATTGTCAGGGTTTACCGGCTGCTCAAAGTCATCCTCGATCTTGCGCAGCCGCTTGTTCAGTTCACGTTGCCTGTCGCGCAGGATTTTTTCATAGCCAGACGTATCCATAACCCATGTCCTCTAATGGTCGATTTCAGCGCGGCGGCCACCCATCGAGAGACCGCCGCGCCAATTCAAAGATGTCGTGCAGCCTTGCTTTTAACGGTCGATCAGCACCGAGCATTTTGCATGGCGTACAACGCGGTCCGCTGTCGCACCGATGAAATAGTTGGTGAAATCAGGCGTATGCGAAGCGACGATGATGAGATCGGCATGATGTTCCTCCGCGCAGGCAAGAATTTCGCGTGCCGGAGGGCCACTGCGGATTTCAACTGTTGCCTGAATGCCTGTCCGCTCTTTCAGTTCCACAAGTTTTGCCTTGCCATCCTTGATCGCATTTTCAATCAGGTCGACTGGAAGGTCTATGGCGATATAGCCCGGTAGCTGCTCGACCACATTCAGCAAAACGATCTCGCCACCAGCATCCAGCAAACCCGATGCCTTGCGGATGATCTTTTCACCCTTTTCAATGGCACTCATGTCAACAGGTACAACGATCTTCTTGTACATATGCTTCTCCTTCCACGTTAAGGCTGCGGCTATTTGAGCGCGATGACAGCCCCAGTTCCCAAACCCCGACGCAGCGCAAAGCCATTGGCCGCGAGAATTATAAAACGGTTCCACACCGATACATGCAGTTTCCCAAATTTGCGGTGCTCTGCCTTGATTAAGGTCAAGCGCAGACAACTTCATTGTCAACAAATAGTGCACGCTCAATCACCAAACGCCCCTCTTTCCTGAACGTTCCCGAGAGACCATATTCACGTCAAATAAAGCGTCGCCGGAACGGCGCCGCAGCGCACGGCCGCCTGCTGATCAAGCACGCCAGCGCAGATGGAGTTCGTGACATCATGACTGAAACATCGCAATTCGCACTGACACGGCCGGCCTATGTTGGGCAGGCACATCTTGTCGTGAACGACCTGGCGCGCGTTTCTGACTACTACCAGAAGGTCATTGGCCTGTCGGTTATTGAAAAACAGCCAAGCGGAGAGATACTTGGCGTCAACGGCCAACCCTTGCTGACCCTGTCCACATCCAGCAATGCCGAACGTGCACCACGCAACGCGGCAGGCCTGTTCCATACCGCCTTCCTGCTGCCAAGCCGCAAGGAGCTGGCGCATTGGCTGACCCATGTTGCGCACAACAATATTCAGCTTGACGGCGCATCCGACCATCTGGTCAGCGAGGCGATCTATCTGTCTGACCCGGAAGGAAACGGCATCGAGGTTTACCGGGATCGCTCGCCTCTGGAATGGACCTACCAGCAGGACGGCACGGTGGAGATGAACACGCTGCGCCTCAACCTGCAGGAACTCTACGACTCTGCCCCGAAGACGCCCTGGCAAGGTGCGCCTGATGGTACCGCCATCGGCCACATTCATTTGCAGGTCGGCAACATTCCGCAGGCAGACGAGTTTTATCAGGACGTGCTCGGCCTGAAGATCATGGCGCGCTATCCCGGCGCCAGCTTCTTTGCCACCGGCTCCTACCATCACCATGTTGCCGCCAATATCTGGAACAGCCGTGGTGCCCAGGCACGACGCGACAACATGACGGGCCTTGCCGGTTACTCGCTGCGTTTCAACGAAAAGGGTGCGTTGGACAGCGCGGTCGCCGCACTGGACCGGTTGGGTATATCAACTGAGCGTCAAAGCGACGGCATCGTTCTGAAAGATCCATGGGGCATTGGTCTAAGGCTCGCAGCCTAAAATCTCTGCTGGTCACCCTCCCCCTTCGGGAACCGTAACTGTTGTTGAACGTTACTGTCCCGGACGGGGATATGAAATCATGAACGGCACCATAAAAATCGATGAAAAAGTTCCGGTGACACCGATCGTAGAGGCGCCGCAGCACAGACACGTATCAAGAAAAAATTCACCGGATGACGATGCGCGCAGCCAGCAGCCATTGGGTCGCGAAGCGCTGGAAGTTGCGGCCAAGTGGTCGATCGTCGGTCTGTTCACCATTGCCTTTCTTGCCTGCGTACACCTGCTGTCCGTAGTGCTGATCCCCATCGTCATGGCAATCGTTGTCGGGATGATCCTTGGGATGGCAGCGGAAAAGCTGGCTGGTTACGGTATTCCGGGCTTTGGCGTGGCGCTCATTCTGTCAGGCCTTGTGGCACTGGTGTTCATTTTCGTCATCAATTCGCTGATCGATCCACTTTCCATGCTCGCGTCTCAGGGGCCGCAACTTCTGAATCAGACCGCAGAACGTTTCCTGCCCTATCTTGAGCGTGTGAGATGGCTCAATATTTCTGCGGCGACCTTCAGCTTCGGCACAATGTCGATGGAATCGCTGCTGGACCGCAGCACCGGTATCCTGTCCGTAGTCACGTCCAGCCTGACACCCGCGATTGTGCAAGGCTTGATCTTCTTTGCAGGACTTTTGATGTTCCTCTACAGCCGCTTGCGGTTGCGCAAGGGCATCATCATGGCCTTTCCAGCCCGCCACCAAAGACTACGGACCATCCGTACCATCGGATCGGTGGAACATGTGCTTGGCACCTATTTCGCTACCGCCAGTCTTATTTATGCCGGGCTTGGTGTTACCATGGTTCTTATTGCCTATCTCGGCGGTCTGGCCATGCCATTGCTATGGGGGCTGTTTGCCTTCCTCTCCAGCTTCATCCCGTTTATCGGCATTGCCGTGATGACCATATCCCTGACGATTGCTGGCATGTTGACCCATGATACGTTGCTGCTTGGCCTGCTGCCCGCCTTTGTGTTTTTCACCATCCACCTGTTGATGGAAAATCTGGTGTTTCCGGCCGTGATCGGCCGCAACCTCGAAATCAACCCGTTTATCGTGTTTGTTGCGATTATCTTCTGGACATGGATGTGGGGTGCAGCAGGCGCCATGCTGGCGCTCCCTCTGTCATTGATTGGCATGACAATCGCGCAGGAGCTTTTCCCGTCGCGCAAAGTGGTGCCGAACCTTCCCGACTAAGCTTTAGTTGGTTTCGGGATCAAATCCCGGATCATCCAGACGGACGAAGGTGACCCCGCGTTTTTTCAAGTTGAGCAGACCTTTGGCAACGCCCTCACCTGCCTGATGGGTTGGCTGGTTGATATGGGCAATCACCACATCACCATCCTTAGCGGCAGCAATGCGTTTTTGCGCAACGCCGGCACCGAGCAGAGAACCACCGTCGCCGTTGATGGAATAACCGGCAATGCGTTCGCCGATACCATTGATCTCAGCCATCGACGAATGGGTGTATTTGGCGGTTGCCCCACGGAACCAGCTGGGCTCCTTGCCAGTGGCCGCAATGATGGCCTCACGCCCACCATTGACCTCCCGCATGACACTTTCCATGCTGCCGGCAGCGGCAATACCATAGACCGAGACCTGACGGTCTATGGCCGGGATATGGTCTTGTCCGTGGTTCTCAATCTCAAACAGATCAGGATTGGCCAGCATGATGGCAAGCGCATCTCGATTGTGCCTGATCCAGCGTGCGGTCACGAACACGGTCGCGGGAATGCGCTCTTTGACCAGCGCATCGAGAATTCGAAAGTCGGTCTTGCCCATGCAGGCATCCAGCGTGATGGCAACCCGCGTTACGCCACTTGCCTGCGGGCGCATTTTAAGCGTCGGCTCAACCAACCCTGATGACGCAAAGGCGGGCACTGAAAACAGCGCAACAAAACAAACGCTGGCGAGGCTGGAAAGAAGATAACGGCGCATGGCAGACACAGCTCAACGGGAGAATATCAAAAGCGGATGCGCCGGATAAACGCCTGAATTATGGCTGGGTCAACAGCAAAGCTGCTTCAGTTGTAAAGGTAATACTGGCCCCATTGCGATTCCGGGACTTTTTCGCCCACACGGTAATCAAAGGATTGGATGGCAAGGTTCTGTTCGCTGGTCCGGCACTTATATTTCAGCTTGTACCATTCGCCACTGCTGCGAAACACGGCGCCTGCCGCCTTGATGGAGTTTTCCGTGACCTGCGGCTCACCGAACGTGTAGGCGATGACCTTGTCCGGCCTCATGCCCTTCTGTTCGGCGGCGATGCGCTCCATCGCCTCGATATCACAACGCTGCTCAAGACGTTCTTCCGGTGCGAGCGCGTTCAACTGTCTTTTGACGGAACTATCCAGTGCAAGGGATGGAACAGCTGACACGACAACGAGAACAACTGCCGGGAGAAGGTGACGCATATTATCCTGACCTGGTGATTTCGATTCCCTGGAAAATAAAAACAGCAACCGCTCTTTTCCACGTACCTAAGGCTGTATCGTCGAATTGTGCCCGAAACAGGGTAAATCTCAAGGGGCCAGCAGAGATGCCTGTGGATATTCAACCTTGATCCTTCCCCCGCCCCTCTCTACATCTTCTTCCACTGGTGCCACGGCCTGAAAACGGCCACTGGCGCTGCCATTCATTTCCGATGAAAGCGAGTTTGTTTTGTCGATATTCAAGAACCTCCCCGCCGCTCCTGTCGCAGAAAAAAAGCCGGTAACGGATACGCGTCACGGCATCAGCCGCACCGATGACTATGCGTGGTTTCGGGCAGACAACTGGCAGGCAATGTTCAAGGACCCGACCCTGCTCGATCCGGCAATCCGTAGCCATCTGGAAGCGGAAAACACTTATATGGAAGCTGCCCTCAGCGACACCAAACCACTGCAGGAAAAGCTGTTTGAAGAGATGAAGGGCCGCATCAAGCAGGACGATTCGTCCGTGCCTATGAAAGATGGTCCTTACGCCTACGGCACGTTGTTTGTAACCGGTGGTGAGCAACCACACTATTTTCGCACCCCACGCGACGGTGGTGAAAAGCAGGTCCTGCTTGATGGCGATAAGGAAGCTGAAGGTAAGGACTATTTCCGCCTCGCTGGCATCGACAACTCGTCCGACCACACTCATGGCATTTGGGGCTATGACGACAAGGGCTCTGAATATTTCACACTGCGGGTTCGTAATCTCGCGACCAGTGAAGACCTTGATGACGTGATCGAAAACACTGGTGGCGGCGGCGCATGGGCGCCTGACGGTAAAAGCTTTTTCTACACCTTGCAGGACGAAAACCATCGGCCGTCCAAGGTCTTCCATCACATCATCGGCCAACCGCAATCGACAGACCGCCTCGTTTATGAGGAAAAAGACCCTGGCTTCTTTATGGGCGTTGGCGGCTCATTGCTTGAAGACTGGATCTTCATCGACATTCATGACCATGAGACCAGCGAATATCGCCTGCTGTCCACCGCCGACCTGACTGCCGAGCCTGTCATCGTGGCGAAACGTGAGGAAGGTGTGGAATATTCCATGACAGAGGGCGATGATGTTTTTTACATCCTGACCAATGACGGTGATGCCAAGGACTTCAAGATCATGGAAGCGCCGGTGACGGCACCGGGCAAGGAAAACTGGAAGGAAGTGGTGCCGCATGAACCGGGCCGCCTTATCCTGTCGCACCTTGCGCATGCCCGCCACCTGCTGTGGCTGGAGCGCCGGGATGGCCTGCCGCGCATCGTCATTCGTGACCGCGCGACCGGTGAAGAACACGCCATTGCCTTTGCCGAGGAAGCCTACTCTCTCGGCCTGCAGGGTGCAGCCGAATATGACACCGACACCATACGTTTCTCCTATTCGTCGATGACCACCCCAAGCCAGTTGTTCGATTACAACATGGTGACGCGTGAACGCGTATTGTTGAAGACCCAGGAAGTTCCATCCGGCCACACTATCGATGACTACGTAACCCGCCGCGTCATGGCGACATCGCATGATGGAGCATTGGTGCCTGTATCTCTGCTCTACCACAAGGATACCAAGCTGGACGGTTCGGCCCCTTGCCTTCTCTATGGCTACGGCGCTTACGGCATCAGCATTCCCGCCTCATTCAGCACCAACAATCTGTCACTGGCAGATCGTGGTTTTGTCTACGCTATCGCCCATGTTCGTGGCGGCAAGGACAAGGGTTTCGAGTGGTATGAAACCGGCAAGATGGAGCACAAGCAAAACACCTTCAAGGACTTCATCGCCGCGGCCGACCATCTGGTTACGGAGGGTTTCACCTCCTACGACAAGATCATTGCCGAAGGCGGATCGGCCGGCGGCATGCTGATGGGTGCCGTGGCCAATATGGCACCCGAGAAATTCGCTGGCATTATTGCTGCCGTTCCGTTCGTGGACGTGCTGACAACGATGCTGGACGACACGCTGCCGCTGACACCACCGGAATGGCCGGAATGGGGCAACCCGATCGATTCAGAGGAGGAATATCACTGGATTGCGGCCTACAGCCCTTACGACAATGTCGGTGCAAAGCCTTACCCGCCACTGCTGGCGATTTCCGGACTTACCGATCCGCGCGTAACCTATTGGGAACCAACGAAGTGGGTGGCAAAATTGCGCGAGTACAGCACAGGCGACGCGCCAATTCTGTTGAAAACCAACATGGCAGCCGGCCATGGCGGCAAATCCGGACGCTTCCAGCGACTGGAGGAAATCGCCTTTGAATATTCGTTTGCCATCAAGGTTGCGGGCAAAATGTAAAGTTTGAATTACACGGCCCCACCTGTTTTCCGCAACAGGCGGGGCCGTTTTGTTTTAGCCGTTATTGGCCTCGGTATTCGCCGTGACAATACTGGCCCGGACAAATGCCGCGACAAACATCGCCGACAGCAACAACACGATGGTCGGTGCCGGGGCGCTGTCGATAAAGAACGACAGGTAGACGCCGAGAAGCGAGGCGGTGAGTGCAATGACCACTGCAAGCATCAGCATGGTGGAAAACTTGCTTGTGAGCAGAAATGCAATCGCGCCCGGCGCAATCAGCATGGCAATGGCGAGAATGATGCCGACGGCTTTCAGTGCGCCGACGATGGTCAGCGAAATCAGGCACAACAAACCATAATGCAGCAGGTTTACCCTGAGGCCCACCGCCTTTGCCTGAGCAGGGTCAAAGGCATGCAGCAGGAGGTCTTTCCATTTCAGACTGATAATACCAGTGGTGATGACCGCAATTATCGCCGTCTCGGCAATATCCTGCCCGCTCACGCCCAGCATGTCGCCAAACAGGATGTGATCGAGATGCACATCCGACTGGATTTTGACGTAGAGCACCAGTCCCAGCCCGAACATGCCGGAAAACACCACACCCATCACCGTATCCTGTTTGATACGGCTGTTATCCTTGAGATAACCGGTGGCAAGCGCACAGACCATACCGGCAACAAAGGCGCCAACCGCAAATGGCAAGCCAACGATGTAGGCAATGACGACACCCGGGAACACCGCATGGCTGATGGCATCGCCCATCAGTGACCAGCCTTTGAGCACCATGAAACAGGACAGAACGGCGGTTGGCACGGCAACCAGCGCTGCTATGACCAGCGCGTTGACCATGAAGTCAAATTCGAAGGGTTCGAGGACGTTCATAGCGCCACCTCCTGCGCCAGCGCTGCACGGCGGCGAGATGCCACCAGCCCATGTTTAGGGGCGAAAAAGAAGGCGATGAGGAAGATCAGCGTCTGCAACACGACGATGATGCCACCGGTCGCACCATCCAGGAAATAGCTGGCATAGGCACCGGTGAAGCTGGTGATCGAACCAATGGCAACAGCAATGCCCAACAGACGCGGAAAACGGTCTGTCAGCAGATAGGCCGTTGCGCCCGGTGTGACCACCATGCAGATGACAAGAAACGCGCCGACGGTCTGCATGGCTGCAACTGTCGATGCTGCCAGCAGTGTGAAGAACACGGCCTTCAGAAACGTTGGTCGCAGACCGATGGAGCGGGCATGGCTTTCGTCAAAAAACGTCACCATCAGGTCCTTCCACTTCAGCAGCAGAATGGCCAGCGACACAAAACCGATAATGGCAAGCTGCAATGTATCGGCAGGCGTGATGGCAAGAATATTGCCAAGAACAATGGTCTGGATGTTCACAGCCGTCGGGTTGATCGACATCATGAACAGTCCAAGTCCGAAGAAGGACGAAAAGATCAGCCCGATGATTGCATCTTCCTTGAGCTTGGTGCGCTGGTTGAGAAACAGCATGGTCACCGCCGCCAAGCCGCCTGAGAAAAACGCCCCGATGGAAAATGGCAGGCCCAGCATATAGGCGCCGGCCACACCGGGCACGATGGAATGCGAAAGCGCATCGCCAATCAATGACCAACCTTTCAGCATCAGGTAGCAGGATAGGAATGCACAGACACCGCCAACCAGAGCGGACACCCACATGGCGTTGAGCATGTAGTCATAGGTGAAGGGTTCAACGAGGGCGTTCATCATTGTCTGCCCCTTCCGATGTCACGCTTTGGCCCGAGACTGGACGTCCGTCGCGCAAAACCAGCGGCCGTTCATCATCGGTCATGACACCAACCGGCCATGGCTTTCCGCCATCCGAACCATTCAGAACAAAATGGCGCAACACGCCACCAAAGGTCTTTTCCAGATTGTCCTTGGTGAAGGTTTCTTCGGTCGGCCCATAGGCCAGCACCGTGCCCTTGATCAGAATGGTACGGTCACAGAATTCCGGCACGCTGCCGAGATTGTGGGTCGACACCAGCATGACCTTGCCTTCATCCCTGAGGGCGCGAAGAAGGTGAACGATCTGCTCCTCGGTTTTTACATCAACACCGGTAAAGGGTTCATCCAGCAGAATGACCTTGGCATCCTGCGCCAGCGCACGCGCCAGAAACACGCGCTTTTTCTGACCACCGGAAAGCTCGCCAATCTGGCGGCCACGAAACTCGCTCATGTTAACGCGGGCGAGAGCTGCGGTCACTGCATCACGGTCGGCAGCCTTGGGGATGCGCATGAAACCCATATGGCCGTAGCGGCCCATCATGACCACATCTTCCACCAGCACCGGGAAGTTCCAGTCCACTTCCTCGCTCTGTGGCACATAGGCCACCAGATTTTGCCGAAGGGCTTCGGGGACCGTTTTGCCCAATATTGAAATCGAGCCTTGGGCAATACGCACAAAGCCCATCACGGCCTTGAACAGCGTCGACTTGCCCGCGCCATTTACCCCCACCAGCGCCGCGATCGTGCCTGTTGGTATCTGGAAACTTGCATTCTTCAAGGCCGTATGGCCGTTGCGATAGGTCACGGTGGCGTTGTTTACGGAAATACCGGAACCCTCCGTTCCCGTTTGCCAGCCGGTGTGCGCATTCATGAAAAGCATTCCTTTTCAGCGGTTACAAAAACAAACGGCCTGCAAAAACTGCAGGCCGTAAAAGTTCGCATCATGTCAGGAGGACGATGCAAGTCCCTTGGCAATGGTATCGGAGGTGACCTTCAACAGGTCGATATAGGTTGGCACCGGACCGTCAGCTTCAGTCAGGGAATCGACATAGAGAACGCCACCGTATTTTGCGCCGGTCTCGCGGGCCACCTGCTCTGCCGGTGCCGCAGAAATGGTGCTCTCCGAGAAGACGACGCCAATCTTGTTTTCACGAACGGCATCAATGACCTTACGCACCTGCTGTGGTGTGCCCTGCTGGTCGGCATTGATGGGCCACAGGTACAGTTCTTTCAGGTCGAAATCGCGTGCCAGATAAGAAAATGCGCCTTCGCTCGACACAAGCCAGCGCTTGTTTTCAGGTAGGGCTGCCAGCTCCTGACGAATTGGTTCGATGGCGTCCTTGATCTGCTGTTTGTAGCTTTCTGCATTGGCCTTGTAGGTCTCGGCATTGGCCGGATCATATTTCACGAAAGCATCACGGATATTGTCGACATAGATCAGTGCTGCATTGGGCGACATCCAGGCATGCGGATTGGGTTTGCCTTCATAGGGACCTTCGGAAATGCCCATCGGCTCAATACCATCGGATACAACAGCGCTTGGCACATCTCTGAGTTTTACGAAAAACTTCTCAAACCACAATTCGAGGTTAAGGCCGTTCCACAACACGAGCTGCGCGCCCTGCGCCTTGCGAATATCGCCCGGCGTCGGCTGGTAGTTGTGAATTTCAGCGCCAGGCTTGGTGATGCTCTCGACGATGGCAGCGTCGCCGGCGACATTTCTGGCGATGTCAGCAATGACCGTGAAAGTCGTAACGGCTTTGAACTTTTCCTGCGCAAACGCCACGCCACCGGTAACACCCAACGCCACCACGGCAGCCAATCCGCCCAAAAGCCCGCGCCTGACAATATCAAACATAAGTCACTCCTTGCTCACACCAACACTACGCTATTAAGAACCATTTGCAACAAGGTGGCATGTTTATTTTTGAAATGCAATTGCGAATTACTTGCAACAGACTACGTCAACGTTATTTGAGGCAAGATTGTTCCCAGACCTCGGGCTGAGCATCTGAATTGCTGTGATTGCGCGCTTGTTGGCGAATGGAAAGCCGCATCCAAAGACGGACTGAGCGGGAAAGATTGTCGCCCAAGCGGACAGAATGGCGGTGCATCAAGCCGTCAGGCACTCAGAGCGAACGCACAAACAAAAAGGGCACCCAATCGGGTGCCCTGATTTAGTCCTTAAGCAGCGTCGGCAGCTGCTTCGGTTTCCGTACTGCCCTTGCCGGCTTTTGCCTTGAAGTGCAGCCGGTCGGTGCCGGATGTCACCTTGACGCGAGAGCCATCAGGCACTTCGCCACCAAGGATCATTTCAGCCAGCTTGTCCTGTACCGTCTTCTGAATAACGCGCTTCAGCGGACGTGCACCATAGGCCGGATCGTAACCCTTATTGGCAAGCCAGACACGGGCATCTTCATCCAGATCAAGCGTGATCTTGCGCTCGGACAACAGGGCCACCAGTCTCTTCAACTGGATATCGACAATCGCGCCCATTTCTTCACGCCGCAGGCGGTGGAACAGGATGATGTCATCGATACGGTTGAGGAACTCTGGACGGAAGTGGCTACGCACCCTTTCCATGACCAGTTCCCGCACCGATTCCACATCGTCATTGTCGCCCATCTGCGTCATGAATTCAGAACCGAGGTTCGAGGTCATGATGATGATGGTGTTCTTGAAATCGACGGTACGACCCTGACCATCGGTCAGGCGGCCATCATCAAGAACCTGCAACAACACGTTGAACACATCTGGATGTGCTTTTTCAATCTCGTCGAACAGCACGACCTGATATGGGCGGCGACGCACGGCTTCCGTCAGTGCACCACCTTCCTCGTAACCGACATAACCGGGAGGCGCACCGATCAAGCGAGCCACGGAATGCTTCTCCATGTATTCCGACATATCCAAGCGAACCATCGCGGTTTCGTCGTCGAACAGGAAGCGCGCCAGCGCCTTTGTCAGCTCGGTTTTACCAACGCCGGTCGGGCCGAGGAAGATGAACGAACCGATTGGACGGTTGGGGTCCTGCAAACCGGCACGCGAACGGCGCACCGCCTTGGAAACCGCCTGAACGGCTTCACCCTGACCGACCACTGATTTGGCCAGTTCGTCTTCCATACGCAGCAGCTTTTCACGCTGGCCTTCCAACATCCGGTCTACCGGAATGCCTGTCCAGCGCGAGATTACCTGGGCGATGTTGTCCGCCGTCACCACTTCCTGCACCATTGAACCAGCACCACTTGCGTCGCGTTCTTCCGCCGCAGCCAGTGCTTTTTCAAGGCCCGGAATAATACCGTAGGTCAACTCACCTGCCCGCTGGAACTGGCCACTGCGCTGGGCAATCGCCAATTCGTTGCGTGCATCGTCAATCTGCTTTTTCAGGTCCGCAGCATGGCCGAGTTTCTGCTTCTCCGCCTGCCAGCGTGCCGTCAGCGCATCCGCCTTCTCTTCTGTGTCAACCAGTTCATCTTCCAGCTTTTTCAACCGGTCGGCAGAGGACACATCGGTCTCCTGCTTCAAGGCTTCACGCTCAATCTTCAGCTGAATGATACGACGATCCAGTTCATCCAGTTCTTCCGGCTTGGAATCAACTTGCATACGAAGACGCGATGCGGCCTCATCCATAAGGTCAATCGCCTTATCCGGCAGGAAGCGATCAGTAATATAACGGTTGGACAAAGTCGCAGACGCCACCAGTGCCGAATCCGAAATACGGACCTTGTGGTGCTGCTCGTATTTTTCCTTCAAGCCGCGCAGAATGGAAATCGTGTCTTCCACGGTCGGTTCATCAACCAAAACTGGCTGGAAACGACGGGCGAGAGCCGGATCTTTTTCAACGTGCTTGCGGTACTCATCCAAAGTGGTCGCGCCAACGCAGTGCAACTCACCACGCGCCAGAGCCGGCTTCAGCAGGTTGGACGCATCCATTGCGCCATCTGCCTTGCCCGCACCCACCAGCGTGTGCATTTCGTCGATGAACAGGATGATGCCGCCGTCTTCTGACTGGACCTCGTTCAGAACAGCCTTCAGGCGCTCCTCAAATTCACCACGATATTTTGCACCGGCAATCAACGCGCCCATATCGAGCGCCATCAGCTTTTTGTCCTTGAGGCTTTCCGGCACGTCACCATTGATGATGCGCAATGCCAGACCTTCGGCAATCGCTGTTTTACCAACACCGGGTTCACCGATCAGAACCGGATTGTTTTTCGTGCGGCGCGACAGGACCTGCATGGTGCGGCGAATTTCATCGTCGCGGCCAATCACAGGATCAAGCCTGCCTTCGCGAGCTTCCGCAGTCAGGTCGCGTGCAAATTTCTTCAGCGCATCAAAGCCCTGCTCTGCATTGGCAGTATCTGCCGTGCGACCCTTGCGAAGGTCGTTGATAACCTGGTTCAGGCCTTGCGCAGTAACACCAGCCTTTTTCAGTGTCGCTGACGTCGAAGCGCTACCTTCAATGGACAGAGCCAGCAAAAGGCGTTCGACCGTGACAAAGCTGTCGCCGGATTTCTTGGCGGCGTCTTCGGCCGTTGCAAATACCTTGGCAAGCGGTGCCGTCAGTGACAGTCCGCCATTGCCACCGGAGACCTTAGGCAGCTTAGAAAGCGCAATATCATTCGCGAGCCGTGCTTCCTTGGCATTACCGCCAGCACGTTCAATCAGCGAAGACGCCATGCCCTGGTCGTCATCCAGCAACACTTTCAGAACGTGTTCCGGCGCAAACTGCTGATGGTCCTCAGCAAGCGCATGGGTTTGTGCAGATTGCAAAAAGCCGCGCACCCGCTCGGAGTATTTCTCGATATTCATATATGCCTCCTTGAACCGGCCTGCCCTCAAGCGGCACAGACCCGGATGTTAGGGTAAAGGCTCCCGATAACGGCAAGCCCCGCTACGACGTCAACGGACATATCCGCACCGTCGCCTCTTCGTTTCGCATGTCCTGGATAGAAACATGCTTTGGAAGCAGCCGACCGGCGCTTCCGTTGTGCTTGATATGGTAAGCGATTTTCGCGGTTTAAAGAGGTTGCAGACAACGCAACGCAGAAAAACATGAGGGCATGACAATCCTCAAATTTGCTGCGGCACGATTCGTCGTTGCGACCGCATCTGCACAAAACAGAAAACCCCGGCAAGCCGGGGTTTTTGAAAGATCTTTATAGGAAGTATGTCGCTTATTCAGCGGCGCCTTCAAGTGCGGCTGGCTCAGCAGCAGCCTCACCACCGGCGGCCTCTTCACCACCTTCCGCATTTTCAGCGGTGCGACGTGGACGACGCGGACGCGGGCCAGTGCTGCGGCGGCGCGGCTGGCGCTCACGAGGAGCCTCAGCGGCCTGAGCTTCTTCTTCCACGGCGACCTCGAGTGGCGTGCCTTCGATTACTGGCTGCGGACCGCTACCGTCATCGTAGGAAGGCTGTTCATCGTCATCACCAGACTGCTGCACCTGCGGAGCAGCGGAACCGATTGTGTCGTCGCTATCGCTGTCGTTGTCGTTGCCGTCAACGTCGTCGCCATCGCGTTCATTGTTGTAGTCAGCATTACGTTCGTCACGCTGGACACGTTCCTGCATATGCGCCTGTGCGGCAGCAATGATACGGTTATAGTGTTCTGCGTGCTGCAGGTAGTTTTCAGCCATAACCCGGTCGCCGGAGCTTTGCGCATCACGGGCCAGAGCGGAATATTTTTCAGCAATATGCTGGGCAGTACCGCGGATTTTTACATCCGGACCGGAGCTGTCATAGGTCCGAGTGAGCGGATTCCCGCCCTTGCGGTTGAAGTTGTTATTACCACCACCGCCATTATTGTTGTTATTGTTGTTGTTATTTCCACGCCCACGGCCGCGCTTATTTTGCTGTCCTGGCCTCATCAATTGCTCACCTGAATTCTGTTGTGCTCACGAATTAACCACGCGGCTTGCCGGACAGGCCGGATCAAGACCTCGCCTTCGCGTCCGGTTGCCCCCATGGCTTTACCGGGTTGCTTGCGAAATGAAGTTTATGATTCACATGCCGGAAACGCCCAGCCTTTCAGAGTTCTTCAAGGAACTCCCCTAGGGACTGACCAAACCCGGGCGAATCTAGTTCGCCCTCAGTCACCCTGCATGTGGCTGCAAACTATCCCGCTTCATGCGGAAAACCAAGTCTTTTCTTTTGCTTTGCAAAATATCCTTAAAACAGGAGGGAAGCGCAGCGGCTCCCTTACTTTCGAAATACTAGAACGCGATCGTTTCCACCGTAATCTTTCACCCCTGCGATGCAAGGAAAACCGGCTGACTTGAAGATCGTTTCAACATCTTGTCTCTGATCAAACCCGATCTCGACCCCGATGATGCCATTTTCTGTTAAAAATCCGCCGGCACCACGGGCAATTGCCCTGTAGGGTTCCAGACCATCCGGCCCGCCATCCAGCGCAGCCATGGGATCGAACTCCCGCACATCGCGGTCCAGCGTTTCAATGACAGCGCTTCGTATATAAGGCGGGTTTGACACGATTATGTCGAAACTGCCCTCGATTTTGTCAAACCAGTGACTTTCCACTGTTTTAAAGCGGTCAGACACACCATTTGCCACCGCATTACGCCAAGCGGTTGCCAAGGCATCCTCGGAAATATCGCTGCCGATACCTTCTGCGCCCGGACATTCGTGAATCAACGAAAGACAGATTGCGCCCGTCCCGGTTCCCATATCCAGCACTTGCGCCGATCCCTTGGCGGCAACTGCGGAGCGCAGATATGGTAGAACGGTATCAACAAGTATTTCGGTATCCGGGCGTGGCTCCAGCGTGCCGGACGAGAGGAAAAATTCCAACCCGTAAAACTCACGCTTGCCGAGAATGCGGTGAACAGGTTCGCCGGTTTCTCGCCGTGCAATGGCACCCAGTAGCCCTTGCGCCACATCATCGGCAACACTATCGCTGCCCTTGAGCAAAATATTGGTCAGAGACAGCCCGAGAATGCCGCTCACCAGAAGGCGTGCATCAAAGACCGGATCAGCCACACCGGCCGCGTCGAAACGTTTGCGGGCCTCAGCCAACAGGTCGGCAATGGTGCGCGGTGCGACCGTCATCCGCGCTGTTCACCCAACTGTGCGAGTTGTCCGGCCTGATAATCGGCAATCAACGCGTCCACCATCTCGTCAATTTCGCCCTCGATCATCCGGTCGAGCTTGTAGAGCGTGAGGTTGATACGGTGGTCGGTTACACGACCCTGCGGGAAATTGTAGGTGCGGATACGCTCAGAACGATCGCCCGAACCAACCTGGCTTTTACGATCGGCGGACCGTTCGCTGTCGACCTTCTGTCGTTCGATATCGTAGAGGCGCGAACGCAACACCTGCATGGCCTTGGCGCGGTTCTGGTGCTGCGACTTCTCTGAACTGGTCACAATGAGACCGGTCGGCAAGTGAGTGATGCGCACCGCAGAGTCCGTGGTGTTAACGTGCTGACCACCGGCACCGGAGGCCCGCATCGTATCGATGCGAATGTCTTCCGGGCGAATTTCAATATCGATTTCTTCGGCCTCGGGAAGCACCGCAACGGTTGCGGCCGACGTGTGAATACGGCCGCTCGCTTCGGTATCCGGCACGCGCTGAACGCGGTGGACACCGGATTCGAATTTCAGCTTGGAAAACACGCCGCGCCCGGTAATAGTGGCGATGATTTCCTTGAAACCGCCTGCGTCACCTTCGCTTGATGACAGCACCTCGACCTTCCAGCCCTTGGTGCTGGCAAATCGTTCATACATGCGGAAAAGGTCGCCTGCAAAAAGAGCGGCTTCCGAGCCACCAGTACCAGCACGAATTTCCAGAATAGCGCTCTTTTCGTCGGCGGCATCCTTGGGTAGCAGCAGAATTTGCATCTCTTTTTCGAGCTGCTCGATGCGCTCGGAAAGATCAGGTAATTCAGCTTCGGCCAGATCACGCATGTCGCGGTCCGTCGTCTTGTCAGCCAGCAGCGCCTGCAGGTCGGCCTGTTCGGCCAATGCCTTTTCATATTCCTGGATCTTCTTCACCACAGGCTGAAGCTCGGAATATTCAGACGCCAGCTTCACATAGACATCAGCAGCAGGGCCAGCCGACATCCGCGCTTCGATTTCCTCGAAACGCCTTGAAAGCTCGCGCATTTTTTCGACGGGTAGCTTTGCCAACCTTCGCTCCGGTATTTGAATTCAAAACGACCTGAAACACATTGCGCTTAAAAACGAGGGAAATCCCTTGTGCGTCAGACTGGAATGGAATGTTCCGCGGCGAACCTTTGCAACAGGACGCGCGGACTTTCCAGAGATTTATGGTCATCGAGCGCCGCATTCAACTCGACCGACAGCGCACCAACATCCAGCCCCAGTAGCATGGCCTTTACCGGACCAATTGATGTGGGCGACATGGAGACCGAGCGGAAGCCAAGACCGATCAGTGCCATGGCTGAAAGCGGCCTGCCGGCCATTTCACCGCACAACGTCACCGGCTTGTTGTTACGTTCTCCAGCCCGCACGATATCACGCAGGATCCGCAGGAACGGTTTGCCCAGAATATCGAAACGGTCCGAAACGCGGGCATTACCACGGTCTACCGCCATGGAGAACTGGAACAGATCGTTCGAGCCAACCGACACGAAGTCGACTTCCTGCATCAGTTCGTCCAACTGCCACAACAAGGCAGGCACTTCCAGCATGGCACCAAATTGCAGCTTGCGCGGCAGGGCATGGCCGAACTTGGACAGATGCTGAATTTCCTTCTGCATCAGTTCGCGCACCGCGTGAATTTCAGACACTTCCGTAATCATCGGCAGCATCATCTTCAATTCGGCACCGGAGGCGGCGCGCAACAGAGCACGCATCTGAGTACGCAACAGACCGGGACGGTCCAGCGACAGGCGGATCGCACGCCAGCCAAGCGCCGGGTTTTCCTCTTCCTGTCCGCGCATATAGGACACGACCTTGTCACCGCCAATGTCTAGCGTACGGAAGGTAACAGGCTTGCCTTTCGCATTGCGCAGAACACTGCGATAGAAGGCTTCCTGCTCCTCGCCTTTCGGCATGGTTGAGGCAATCATGAACTGCAGTTCGGTGCGGAACAGGCCGATGCCATCAGCGCCGGATTCGGCCAGTTGCGGCAGGTCCACGAGCAGGCCAGCATTCATCTTGAGATTAATGAACTGGCCATCCTTGGTGATTGGATCGACAGAGCGCAAAGCGCGGAACTGTTCCTGACGACGCGCGCGCAGCCGTACTTTTTCTTCGTAAGCGCGCTGCAGGTCCATGATTGGACGCAGATGCACCTGCCCATCATCACCATCAATGATGATGGCGTCATTGTTTTCGGCCAGCGCGACGATGCCTGCGGCTTGCCCGATAACAGGAATACCCATGGCACGCGCCACGATTACAACGTGGCTGGTAACCGCGCCGTCCTCCAGCACAAGACCGCGCAGTTTTTCCCGCGGATAGTCCAGCAGTTCGGCAGCGCCCATGGCACGTGCCAGAATGATGGCGTCGCTCGGGAAATCCTCGCCCGGGCCACGCCCGCTAAAGCCGGTAAGCTGGCGCAGCAAGCGGTTGGCAAGATCGTCGAAATCATGCATGCGCTCGCGCAGATAGGGATCGGTCAGGCGCATCATGCGCGCCTTGGTATCGCTCTGCACTTTTTCGACCGCCGCCTCAGCCGTCAGGCCGTTGCGGATGGCTTCCTCCATGCGCCGCACCCAGCCCTGATCATGAGCAAACATGCGGTAGGTTTCCAAAACCTCACGGTGTTCACCTTCGGTCGGTACGTCACGGCGCTGCAGCATGTCGTCGATCGACAGGCGCAGGGAACCGATCGCCTCAGCCAGACGACGGATTTCAGTATCGGCATCCTCGTTTAGAAGATTGGTGACCACGACACGCGGATCATGCAGCACGACGTGGCCAAGGCCGATGCCTTCACTATAGCCATCGCCATCGACGCTGACTGCGCGCGTCAGGTCAAGCTCCACGCCGGGCTTGGTTATCTTCTTTAGTTCACCACTCGCAACGATTTCGGCAATCAACATGGCAGTCGTTTCCAGCGCCTCTACCTCATCTTCGCGGTAATTGCGGCTGACCTTGTTCTGCACAACGAGAACGCCCAAAGTGCGGCCAGATCTCAAAATCGGCACACCGAGGAAAGAGTGATAAATTTCTTCGCCGGTTTCCGGCAGATAGCGGAAAGCGGGATGCGATTGGGCATCGGAAAGGTTGAGCGGTTGCGCCGATGCGGCAATGGTACCGACAAGGCCCTGCCCCATTTTAAGCTGGGCTAGGTGGACAGCACCTTTGTTCAGACCCTCTGTGGCGTAAAGTTCGAGGACGCCATCAGAACGCAGCACGTAAACGGAACACACCTCCGCGACCATGTTCCCGGCAATCTGCCGCACAATCTGGTCCAAGCGCTCCTGAGGCTCAAGTTGCTCCGCCATCATTTCGCGAAGCTTCTTGAGGAGGACGCGCGGACCGGCTGCAAGGTCTCTCATCGCGATGCTCCTTCATTCGCTACAGCATCCGCACGAAAACGGTTCACGTTTTGAGTGATGCACACATCAAACAAGTTGGAGCGTGCTTCGTACGACGCCCACTCCTCAAGGCATCATACAAAGCACGCTCCAAACGGAGGACAGTGCTTCGGCAAACCGAAGCAATGCGAACCACCGCTATCGAATCAACTTTTATCCAGACCGTAAGCGGAATGCAAAGTGCGAACTGCAAGTTCCGCATATGCACCGTCAATCAGGATAGAAATCTTGATTTCCGACGTGGTGATGGCGCTGATGTTGATGTTCTTGGCTGCGAGCGCCTTGAACGCGCTGGCAGCAACACCTGCATGGCTGCGCATACCGATACCAATGACGGAAACCTTGGCAAGGCCAGGCTCGCTCTGGACAACGTCAAAGCCGATATGGGCCTTGTTTTCTTCCAGGATCTTGAGCGCCTTGTCCATGTCGCCAGCCGGCACGGTGAAGGTCATGTCGGTGCGCGAACCATCTTCAGAGATGTTCTGCACGATCATGTCGACGTTGATATGTGCTTCTGCCAGCGGGCCAAAGATGGCTGCCGATACGCCCGGGCGGTCTGCCAGACGGCGCAGGGAGATTTGAGCCTCATCCTTGGCGTAAGCGATGCCGGTGACTACTTCCTGTTCCACGATCTCATCCTCGTCACAAATCAACGTACCGGGCGGATTGATAAGGTCACCCATGCCCGGTGCATCGGGATCCTCGAAACTTGAACGCACGAAGGTACGAACCTTGTGCACCATGGCCAGCTCAACGGAACGGACCTGCAAGACCTTGGCGCCGAGCGATGCCATTTCAAGCATTTCCTCGAACGCGATCTTCTTCATGCGACGCGCTTTTGGCTCGATGCGCGGGTCAGTGGTGTAAACGCCATCGACGTCGGTGTAGATATCGCAGCGATCTGCCTTGACGGCAGCGGCAATAGCAACAGCAGAGGTGTCGGAGCCGCCACGGCCAAGCGTTGCAATGCGGTTGTCAGGACCAATGCCCTGGAAACCGGCGACAACGGCAACCTGCCCCTCGCCCATTCGACGGATGATGTCCGAACCATCGATTTCCTGAATACGGGCAGCACCGTGAGCGTTATCCGTGCGGATCGCGATCTGCCAGCCCTGCCAGGAACGGGCATTGACACCCAAAGACTGCAAGGCAATGGCCAGAAGACCAGACGTTACCTGCTCACCGGATGCAACAATGGCATCATACTCGCGCGCGTCATAAAACGGTGAATCCGCACCGGCGACCTTGGGCATGTTCTGCACCCAGTCAACCAGTTCATTGGTCTTGCCCGACATGGCAGACACAACAACGGCCACTTCGTGACCGGCATCTACTTCACGTTTCACATGGCGCGCCACGTTATGGATGCGTTCGAGATTGGCGACGGACGTTCCGCCGAATTTCATGACAATGCGAGCCATAGTCTTGACCAGTACCACCCGTTACGCCGTCCGCACGGCGGATACGGCACCTCATACCAGCTCAATATGACCTTGAGCCTCAAGTTGCGCGTCTATTACCGAAAAGGTCAAGCACGCGCAATGCCGGTTTTTCGCAGATCGGTTCGCCCGGCCAAAAACCTGATTGGTCACACGGCGGAGTAAATGCAGTTGCAAATAGCAAAAGGTCGCGGCACTCAATCGCATTCTTGATCGCGAGCGCTCCTTTGTTTGATAGGTGCGAAGCAGAGATACAGCAGCTGCCGATCAAGCAATCTCAATTTCTTGGGTAAATCCATCCTGCATTGGGGTAAGGCCTGTGACTTTTTCCCGGCAATATTCACCATGTTAGTGCGCTTGAAGCGTTGAATTCAGGCATTTTCGACTGCTGGACTGTACAAAGCCGCGTATTCCAAGTAGAAGCGCGGCCAATGAACCGGTATTTCCGGGGCTGAATGGTCCACCAGCACTGTTTCCAAGACCTGTGCAGGCGGACGCTCTCCAATTCCGAAAGACGATAGATGACAGAAATCCAGGGCCTTGCCCCGGCGCTCGCTCAGGCGTTGCAAAAACGTGGCTATACTGATTTGACCCCTGTGCAGCAGGCCATGCTTGCACCTGAGCTGGAAGGCGCCGATGCGCTTGTTTCCGCCCAAACCGGCTCCGGCAAGACCGTAGCCTTCGGTCTTGCACTTGCTTCCACCCTGCTGGAAGACCGCAAAACCTTCGGCCCTGCGGCCGCACCTCTGGCGCTGGTAATTGCGCCAACCCGCGAACTTGCCCTTCAGGTAAAACGCGAACTCGAGTGGCTCTACGAAATGTCTGGCGCATCGATTGCGTCCTGCGTCGGCGGCATGGATGTTCGCACCGAACGTCGCGTGCTTGAACGCGGCGCGCACATTGTTGTCGGCACACCTGGCCGCCTCTGCGACCACATCAATCGCGGTGGGCTCGACCTTTCGTCGTTGCGCGCCGTCGTGCTGGATGAAGCCGACGAAATGCTCGACCTTGGCTTCCGTGAAGACCTCGAATTCATTCTGGAATCTTCTCCTAAGGATCGCCGCACACTGATGTTCTCGGCAACAGTGCCGCGCAGCATCGCCAAGCTGGCTGAAAGCTACCAGAAAAACGCCATTCGTATCGCGGCCGCTTCCGAACAGAAGCAGCACGGTGACATTGAATACCGCGCGATGCTGACGGCACCTGCCGACCGCGAGAACGCCATTATCAATGCGCTGCGTTTCTACGAAGCACGCAATGCCATCGTGTTCTGCTCAACCCGTGCAGCCGTTAATCACCTGACAGCGCGCTTCAACAACCGTGGTTTTTCTGTTGTAGCGCTGTCTGGCGAACTGACACAGAACGAACGCACACATGCGCTGCAGGCCATGCGTGACGGACGTGCCCGCGTCTGCATCGCAACCGACGTTGCCGCACGCGGTATCGACCTTCCCGGTCTGGAACTGGTTATCCATGCCGACCTGCCGACCAACTCGGAAACATTGCTGCACCGCAGTGGCCGTACTGGTCGCGCTGGCAACAAGGGCGTCAGCGCTCTAATCGTGCCCGTCAACCAGCGTCGCAAGGCCGAGCGTCTGCTCGAGGGTGCACGCGTACAGCCACAGTGGGTACGTCCCCCATCTGCCGACGAGATCATCGAGCGTGACGCCGAGCGCCTTTTGGCCGATGCCTCGCTTTCGCAAGCAATCAGCGACGACGAAAGCGGCTTTGTAAAAACGCTGCTTGAAACGCACGGCGCAGAACAGGTGGCAGCGGCCTTTATCCGCCTCTACCACTCCGGCCGTTCCGCTCCGGAAGAGTTAACTGAGGTTTCGGTTGATAACACCCGTAAGCCACGTCGTGAAAACGCTGAGGGCGACACCAACACGGCACCACGCCGTGATCGCAACGAGTTTTCCGATAGCGCATGGTTCTCGCTTTCGGTTGGCCGCAAGCAGAGTGCCGAGCCACGTTGGCTCATTCCTATGCTGTGCCGCTTCGGCAAGCTGACCCGCCAAGACATTGGCGCGATCCGCATGCAGCAGAACGAAACCTATGTGGAACTGGCGGCTGATGCCGTTGACCGTTTTGTTTCGTCGATCGGCAAAGACATGGCCCTTGAAAAGGGCATCCGCGTCAAGGCTCTTGAGGGCAAGCCGGATATGTCGACTGAGCGCCGTGACGACCGCAGCTTTGAGCGTCGCGACGAGAAGCGTGGCGAGCGTCGTGATGACCGCCCCTCCTCCTCCGGGCCGAAGAAGTTTGGCGGCAAGCCTGACTTCGCAGCCAAGACCAGCGACAAGCCTTGGAAGAAAAAAGACAGCAAGCCGAAGTTTGAAAAGACCGGCGACAATGCTGGCAAGCCGCAAGCCAAGAAGGACAAGCCCTTCGCCAAGCGTAAGCCAAAGGCCTGATACAACATTCCCTGCCCCGGCACTGCAAACGCAATGCCGGGGCAGTTGCTTTTGACGATCTCCATTTCTGAAGATCTCTGTCTTGATGGACAACCTGCTACCGGCATTTCAGTGGCCGTGTAGCAACCGATTCTCTCCCCCCGACTCAACAACCAAATAAAGACCCCGGCGATTCTTGGCTGAAACAGTCATTGGCGCGCAAATTGGTTGCGCACCCCAAGTAATGACCGGTTATTTCTTCTCGGAATGTGTGGTTTTAGTGTCGCGAAGCAGCACCTTTACCCCTGTCAAGCCCGGAAAACCGGCAAAAAACAGCCTGACGCAAGTTCTGGACGATAGATAATCGTCATATTTTTCAACGCAGGATAAGTGCCATGCAGATTGAAAGCAGCGTTAGTGGCAACCCCTATCAGGGTCGCATACATGACTTGGACAAGAAGAACGCCGAGCCTGTTCAGCAGGAACAGGAGCAGAGCAGACGAAGTGGTTTGCCGACCGTCAGCAGCACGGTGCTGTCCAGTTCGTTGGCCAACGTTTTGTGGGCTGTCGGCGGGGCGCGTGCACCTGTTGACCAGGATGGCTCCAAGCCCATCTCGGCAGAAGAAAAAGTTGCCGCCAAGATGGAATGGGTTCAGGGCGCCTATCAGGAATATGAAGAGTTCTGACGTACCGTGCCGCATTACGCGGCAGCGGAGACTTCCACGGTAACATGCGCCAGTTTCGGAACTTTACTTAATTCCTTTTTATAAAGCTCAGGACTTTTTCCAGCCGGAGACACCAAAGCAACAATGGTTGCGTAATGCCCCGGCCCAACCTGCCAGACATGAAGATCGGTCACCACATCACCGTCTTTCTCGACGATATCGCGGATTGTTTTGGGCAGCCCCTTATCGGCAGGTGTCGCATCAAGCAACACACCCGACGTGGCGCGAATTAGCCCCCAGGACCAACGCGCAATAACAAGACCACCAACAACACCCATCAATGGGTCCAGCACGACCCAGCCCTGCCATTTACCAAGTATGAGCGCAACGATGGCCAGAACCGAGGTCAAGGCATCCGCCAGCACATGCAGATAGGCGGCGCGCAGATTGTTGTCGTGCTCTCCATGACTGCCATGAGAACCACGAGACGCGTGCGGCGCGTGAGCGTGATGGTCGTGACCGGCGTGATCATGATGATCATCATGTCCGTGGTCATGACCATGGTGCGAATGATCGTCCTTCAACAACCAGGCACTGACAAGATTAACACCAAGCCCCAGCACGGCGACGAGAATAGCCTGGTTGAAATCAATCTCGACCGGCGCCACCAGGCGGACCACACTTTCCCAGGCAATCAGCAGCGCCACCAGCGCCAGGATGACAGCACTGGCAAATCCTGCGAGATCACCGAACTTGCCGGTGCCGAAGGAGTACCGGGGGTCGCGGGCATATTTGCGGGCAAACATGTAAGCCAGTGCCGAAATCAGCATTGCGCCGGCATGAGTGGACATGTGCCAGCCATCGGCTGTGAGCGCCATCGATCCGTAAATCGTACCGGCGGCAATTTCCGCTACCATCATTACACTTGTCAGCGCGATTACCATCCACACACGGCGCTCGTTCCGCTCGTGGTCGCGGCCCAGAAACACGTGCTCATGTCGTGCATTGTCCGCAAATTTTCCATCAACAGCCATGGCCGTTACCTTTCGCTCATCGAATATAGGTTTTGAGGACCTGCGCCAGTTCATCGGCGGCCTTTTCACGCTCAGCATCGCTTTCCGCATGCACAACATGTTCATGCAGGTGGTCGTGCATGATCTCGCCCGTCAGTCCGGACAGTGCGCCGCGCACTGAGGCCAACAGTTGCAAGATTTCGCCACAGGGCTTTTCTACCTCCAGCCCGCGCTCGACAGCCTCCATCTGTCCCTTGAGACGACGAACACGAGCCAGCAGCTTTTCCTTGTCACGAACGGTGTGAGACATGAGGTTCTCCTAAATATAATATAGGGGGGTATACTATAACTCTGTGAAACTAAAAAGGCGCACTTCGAAGTGCAGAACCATGCCGACGCAGCCCTCGCGAATGTTTCGGCTCGTAGATGTTGGTCATCACGGTTCCTGAAGGAAGAATCACAATGACGACCATTTCAAATATGGAAAGTTATTATCCGATGCGTTCGAGAATACGGGACGCGAAAACCGAAGACAGCTTCTCGCCGGTTACATCGGGAGCAACATTCACACCAGACGAGGAAAAATCCGGTTCGCGTGGCCGCGAGGATGCCGCAAGCAGCGTCAATAGCTACGCGTCTCTCGCCTCTTCCCTTTGGGACATCGAACAACTCAAGTCTGAAGCCACCACCATGTCAGGCGATGCAGTTGATACATCATCCAGTGATCGTCTTTTGGCCGAATTGCAGGAATGGTCACAATTGACGCCGGGCGAAATGATCCGCGCCAAACTACTGGAACAACTGGGTCTTTCCGAAGAAGAATTTGCCGCTCTGCCAGCAGACGAACGTCTGGCCGTTGAGGAAAAGATCAAAGAGGCAATCAAGCAATCGCTTGATGTCGATAATACCCAATCCGGCAACAGCGATGCTGAACAGTCGCTTGAGGTTGACGCTGTTTGACATTGAAATATCCCGCGAAAAACCTTAAGTTTTCTAGAGCTATAGGTTTGAGGAGCGGGACATGCTTTCCATCGGTGATCTTTCCAAGCGAACGGGCGTCAAGGTGCCGACCATCCGTTATTATGAACAGATGGGGCTGATTGAGGCGGCGGAGCGATCCGAAGGCAATCAGCGCCGGTATGAAAAGGCCGATCTGGAACGGCTGGCCTTTATTCGTCATGCACGCGATCTCGGTCTCAACATTGATGCCATCCGTGAGTTGATCCGCCTCAGCCACCACCGGCAGCAGCCCTGCGAGGGTGCTGACAGGATCGCAGCTGATCATCTGGTGGCGGTGCGCGAGAAAATTGCCAAGCTGAAAAAACTGGAGCAGGAACTGGAGCGGATCGTCTCGCATTGCGACGGACATTCCATAGAAGATTGCTATGTCATTCGGGCGCTTTCGGACCATAAGCTGTGCGAAAGTGAGCATTAATTTCAGTCGGCCTTACTGAAACGAAACATCTGCAAAAATCCCGATTGACAATCTTGTGATTCAGGAGCATCTAGTCGCCCATGATCAACAATCGCGCACCAATCTCCTGCACGTATTTTTGGGCCTACCTGTAAAGGGCGGCTCGACAGATCATCATGTCAACAAGCCGCCGTCAGGCGGCTTTGTTGTTTTTCAAACGTCCTGATGGCACCTCAAAAAACCCGAAGGACCGAAAAATGACCGAAGACAGTGCCATTACCCTTCCACGCCCCGCCGTTGTAACCATTCGTGGCGCACGCAAGGCTGACCTGCCACAGCTCAACGAAATGATTGCTCTGCTTGCCAAACATCATGGCGACGCATCGGTGATGACGCCGGAAAAGCTGGAACTCGACCTGTTCAGCCCTATCCCATGGATTACCGCACTTGTTGCCGAAGCTGGTGATGAGTTGATCGGCTACGCCATTCTCGTTCCGCTCTACAGAGCGCAGGAAGCGCGGCGCGGCATGGAACTGCACCACCTCTACGTCCGCGACGGTCACCGCGGTCACGGTACTGGCCAGCATCTGGTATCGCGTGCACGCGATGTCGCAAAGCGTTGCGGCTGCGACTACCTTTCTGTCAGTGCCGCCACCGGTAATGTTGCTGCACATCGTTTCTACGAAAACATGGACTTCACACCGCGTCCGGTCACCGGCATGCGCTACATGCAGGCTATTGCGTAACGTTGGATTGCTGTCAGCAAGGACAAAGACAATGACCCGTATTGCAATTGCATTGACGCCCGAGTTCGCCGATTGGGAAAGCGCCCTGTTCAGTGCGGTGGCGCGCAGCTATCTGGGTGCCGAGATCATCATTGCGTCACCGGATGGTTCGCCGGTCACATCAATGGGTGGCCTGAAAGTCATGCCCGATGTGGCCTATGGTGCACTTGATCCGGCCTTGATCGATGCGCTGATTGTTCCAGGCGGCCTGAGTTGGGAGCGTGGCAGCGCGCCGGACTTTACGGAAATGGTGCAGCGGTTCCGGCGGGAGGGACGTGTGGTCGCCGGCATTTGCGCAGCCGCCAGCATGCTCGGGAGCACCGGCATTTTGAATGACGTTGCCCATACCGGCAACTCACTTGCCTCACACCGCGCCTATCCAGCCTATACGGGCGCCGATTATTATCGCGACCAGCCACAGGCGGTGCGCGACCAAGGCGTTATCACGGCAGCGGGAACCGCGCCGGTCAGTTTTACCACCGAGATCCTCAAGGCGCTTAACCTGTGGGGACCGGAAGCAGAAGCAGAAATCAAGGCGTTTGCAGCCGAGCACCGCTGAGATAACTCAGCTGGCAACATCGCGGTCGAGAACCCGGCAGACACGCTGTGGACCCGAGGCGATATCGTTACCCAATGCGCGACGAATATCCCGACTGTTCAGATGAAGGCTTTTGTCGATTGGTAGGTTTTGTCGCTTGATCTTGTCGAGGGCGGCAGCTTCAAACGCAGCCTGATGCTCGGTAAAACAGGCAAGGCAGGCCTCGCTATCCGGTGATGCACCAAGCAGTGCCTTGAAAGCAAGGCGGTGCACGGCGCAAGGCGCGCCATGCCCGGGAACAGAAAAGCGCAGCGCATCAAGCGCCACGCTCCATTCGGCAGAACCGTTGTTCACTTGGCCGCTTCAAATCGCTTGAGGAACGTGCCGCTCAAGGCACCCAGCAACACCCAGAAGACAAAGCTGGTGAGTGTGGCAAGGATGATGAAACGGCGCTCCAGTGGCAGTGGTGCCAAAGCATGTTCGCCTTCTGGCGGCAACGGCGCACCAATGACATGCGGCGCAGCAATCAGCACGATGGCGAGAACCGCAGCCCATGGCTCACGACGGAAAGCCAAAAGCGCTAAACCACCTGCTGTTGCTACCGCAGTGCCAATCCACCAGGCCTGACGCGCGGCCAGTTCACCAGCCGGGCTTCCCGGCAATTCAGGCGGCAGACCGACCATCGGCGCCAGAGCCACGGCCGCAAAGCCGCCAAGCCCCCAGAACAGACCTTCACGCCAGCCAATATTGCTGCCCCGCAGTGAGATGAGGCCGGTCAGAACCAGTGCATAACCGATTGCCATCAGAATATTGGCAGCAGCCGTGTAGGCATTCCGCTCAAAACCATCCGCCGGTCCCCAGGCTTCTTCGTCATGAGCGTGGCCAGCAGGCGCAGCCGCTTCACCGGTTGCCGGTGCTGCGTCATGGTTATGCCCGGCCTCACCGCCAGCCGATTCGAATGTCTCGGCATGCAGGATCAACGGTGTGGTGCCGACATATTGCATGAAACTGACGGCAAGTCCGCAGATCAGCCCCACCAGAACGGATGTAAAAACGATATTACGAAAAGACGACATGCCGCTCTCCCTCAGTGGCAGGGAAAGGCGTTGGCATGGCGCGTATCATGCGCGGCATCATGCACGGCCTCGATATGCGAAAAGCCGACAAAACCGATGATGAACAGGCCGAAGAACACGGCCAGAAGCGACTGGACTGCGCTGGCAGATTTGACAGATACCACCTGCGTGGCGGCGTTGTTTTGGACAGACATGGTGAACCCTCTCGCTCAATGCATACGCAGTCTCAAAAACGGAACCGGCAGCGTATGCAATGGACACGCGGATCCGCAATCGACATCCGTCACCACGGGGAAGCACACGAAGAAAGAGGAAACCGCCGAAGCATTTCCGCAAAACCGCGCAAATTCCGGACACCCCGCCGGCATGGACACTCTCGCGATGGCAGGTCTCCTGGCTCACGGGTCGTAACCTGAAAACACCTTCCCGGTCTGTCTGTTTTTCGCATCGACAGTGCAAAATCACTATGATTTCGCATCGATGCGCCAGACCAGTGGCTCTTTGTTTTCAGGCTCTCCGTTCACAGTTGCGGGGGCAGCCACGAATGAGGACAGTTCCCTATCGTGTTCCCTTTTCATCCCGCCGGAAAACCCGGCAAGGAACCATCACATCTTTGTTATCCGGCGCGGCACGGTTTGAGTCAATGGGCGACGTTTCAATCGGGCAATCAGTGTCGCTGCGTGACAAGGTCATTGTACCGTTAGAGCTGAGAATGCGGAAATCTAATCAAAGTTTTAACTAAAATTTGCCAGTGAATAGTTATAGACATTAACCAAGTTTGACAGGTGGAGTTATGGGGTTTGATCGCATTTTCAGCACGGAAGCCGCGGCTATCCTGTCTGCATTCAGCCGATCGCAGGCCATCATATCTTTTACACCCGACGGCATGGTGATCGACGCCAACGAAAATTTCTGCGCGACGCTCGGTTACCGGCTCGATGAGATCAAGGGCCGTCACCATAGAATGTTCATGCGCGCAGAAGACGCTGCCGCAGCTGACTACACGACGTTCTGGAAGGGCCTCGCTTCCGGCCAGTATGAGCAACGCCAGTTCCGCCGCCTGACCAAGAGCGGTGAAGAAATCTGGATCCAGGCCAGCTATAACCCGATTATCCGCCGCGGCAAGGTTGTCAAGGTGGTGAAGATCGCCACCGACATTACTGCCGCCAAGCAGGAAAGCGTGGAAAGCAAGGGCAAGATTTCCGCGCTGTCGCGCGCACAGGCCGTCATCGAGTTCAAGCCGGATGGCACGATCCTGACCGCCAATGAAAACTTCTGCTCGGCGCTGGGTTACAGCCTCGAAGAGATCAAGGGACGCCACCACAAGATGTTCTGTGAGGCCGACTATGTTGCCTCCAATGAATATGCCGGGTTCTGGCCACGTCTGGCTGCCGGTGAATTTTATGCCGACGAGTTCAAGCGCATTACCAAGGATGGCAGTGCCATCTTCATTCAGGCGACCTACAACCCAATCCTCAATGATGAAGGCAAGGTCATCAAGGTTGTGAAGTTTGCCACCGATGTCTCTGGTCGCGTACGGGCACTTCAGGAAGTGGGCGCTGGTCTTGAACGTCTGGCGGAATGCAATATTCGTCTGACAATCGACGACCCCTTCGTTCCTGAATTCGACCACCTGCGCCACGACTTCAACCAGTCGCTGGCAAAGTTCCAGGAAACCCTTGAGCAGGTGCTGACCGAAACGGCGATGCTGTCCAGTAAAAGCGGCGAGATGCGCGCCAGTGCCAGTGGCATTGCCACCCGCTCGGAGCAACAGGCGGCGGCTCTCGAGGAAACTTCCGCAGCACTTGAACAGATTACCGAGACGGTTCGCGAATCCACCGGTCGCACGGCCGAGGCCCGTAAGCTGGTTCAGGACGCCCGCATTGCAGCTGTCGATTCCGTGCAGGTTGTTGATGCAACGGTTGATGCCATGGCGCGCATTGAAACCGCATCACGCGAGATTTCCAAGATCATCGGCGTCATCGATGAAATCGCCTTCCAGACCAATTTGCTTGCCCTCAACGCCGGTGTTGAGGCTGCCCGCGCCGGTGAAGCGGGCAAAGGTTTTGCGGTCGTCGCGCAGGAGGTGCGTGAGCTTGCCCAGCGTTCAGCCTCCGCCGCCAAGGAAATCTCCGGCCTGATCAAGAACTCGACCAATGAGGTCAATGAAGGCGTCAGACTGGTTGGCAAGACGGGTGATGCACTCAAGAACATTCAAGGCTTTGTGCAGAGCATCGAAAGCAATGTCGAGGCCATCGCGATTGGCTCTTCTGAACAATCCACGAAGCTGTCAGAGATCAATTCGGCAATCGGCTCGCTCGATCAGATGACCCAGCAGAATGCCGCAATGGTCAGCAGCATGAGCGCCATTTCTGAAGCATTGGCCGAAGGTGCTGGTGAACTTGAACATCTCGTCAAGCGCTTCAAGCTTAACCGCCGCAAATGGCAGCGTGAGCCGGGCTCGGATGCCTCCAAACTTGGACCCGAAGATCGCGGTTACGGCAAAAACACCATTTACCAGCCAAAATCCGCCATCAAGGGATTGGCCAAGGCGTCATAACAGCAAAGGCAAGGATTGCTCCTTGCCTGTTGTTCATCCGTCTACACGTCACTGAAACCGTCGAATTTTTAACCTGCCCGTTTTTCACGAGACGGGCAGTAATTTTTTGTATCAACTCAGACAGCTTTGCCGATACCAAAAAGCAGAGGTGTGGAAGCTGACAGCTGTTCGCGCGTTGCCGGGCGACCAAACAGGAAGCCTTGAACCTCGTCGCATCCTTCCGACAACAGCACCTGCAATTGCTCGCGTGTCTCGACACCTTCAGCCAGCACCGCCACATCGAGGCTTTTGCCGAGTGCAACAATTGCCCGGACGAAAGCCTTGGACTGTCGGCTTTCCAGCTCATGTACGAAGCTCTTGTCGAGCTTGATCTTGTCGAACGGGAAGGACCGCAGTGTTTCAAGCGACGAATAACCGGTGCCGAAGTCATCAATCGCAATCGTTACGCCCATCGCCTTGATCTGACGCAGGATATGCAGTGCACGCGCCTTGTCGCCAATGATGGCGCTTTCGGTGACTTCAAGCTCAAGACGCGCAGCAGGCAGGCCGGTGTCCAGCAGAATCTCGCGGACCTTCTCGACCAGAATGACATTGTTCAACTGCAATGGAGACAGATTGACCGCAATCTTGTGCGGGATGTCCCAATCTGCGGCCTCACGGCAGGCCTGATGCAGCACCCATTCGCCAATCGCCGAGATCGCACCACATTCTTCTGCAATCGGAATGAAGTCGACCGGGGAGACCAAACCTCTCTCCGGATGCAGCCAGCGCAGCAGCACTTCGTAGCCGGTGACCTCATCGGTCTTTACCGAACGCTGCACCTGATAGGTCAAGTAGAACTGCTTCTGTTCAAGTGCAGTCCAGATATCGCGGCCCATGGCCCGCCGTTCCCTGGCCGCTTCGTCCATCGCGGCTTCATAGAAGCTGATCTTCTGTTCGATGCTGGCCTTGGAACGGTACATAGCCATATCGGCATTGCTGAGCAACTTTTCCCGGTCAGTGGCATCCTGCGGATAAATCGCCACGCCAAGGCTGGCACCCGGCACAATCTCGGTGTGAGAGAGTTCGATTTTGGTGGTCAGCAAGCGGTTCATGCGGCGGATGAATTCGTCCAGCTCCGTCTGATCGGTAAAGCTTTTTATGGCAACAAATTCGTCGCCACCCAGGCGGCCAACCGTTTCACCAGTTAGCAGTCGTTCACGCAGACGCTTTGCCAATGTCACCAGAACGCTGTCACCTGCGGCATGGCCAAGCGTGTCATTGACCTCTTTGAAATTATCGAGATCGACTGCGATAACGGCGACCTTTGAAGTCAGTGTGTCGGCGTCTCGAATAGCGGCATCCAGCGTTTCAACAAATTGGCGGCGGTTTGGCAGGCCGGTCAGAACGTCATGGCGAGCAAGATGGGCAATGCGGTTTTCAGATTTAACGCGTTCGGTAATATCCTCGACGGTTGTCACCCATGCACCTTGCACCGCCGGGCGATGAATGACACGCACCGTGCGTTCATTCTGGATCGTGCGAATGGTTTCGCCACCTTCCGGCGCGCGGATCAGGTCGATATGGCCGTGATAAAAATCAGAGGCGTCGATCTTGCTGCCGGCATCATGGCCATAGGGCAGTTCGCAGATTTCCCGGAAGGTCTTACCAACCAGATCCGCGTTATCGGGAATACCAACAATTTCATTGAGGCGTGTATTCTGCAGAACCAGACGCTCGTCCTTGTCGAACAACATGATGCCATTGGCCATGTTGTCCAGAGCAAGCGCCAGATTGTCGGAAGCTTCCTGAATGCGGTTGGCAGCACGTTTCTGCTCGGTGCAATCCCGCGTGATCTTGGCAAACCCGGCCAAGGTGCCGTCTTCAGCGTAGATTGCATCAATTACCACAGCTGCCCAGAAGGACGAACCGTCCTTGCGGTAACGCAATCCTTCAGATTCAAACTTGCCTTTCGTCCGGGCTGTCTCAAGCGCCTTTTCAGGAAGTCCTGCGGCCCTGTCTTCCTGTGAATAGAATTGTGAAAAATGCTGGCCGACAATTTCATCTGCCGTGTAACCCTTGGCACGCTCGGCGCCCGCATTCCAGTTGCTGACCCGTCCCTCAGTATCCAGCATATAGATTGCGTAGTCGGTAACGCCCTGCACGAGGCGTCGGAAATTGGTTTCACCAGCTACCGTTGCCATTTCTGCCCGCATGGCAAACATTGCTGCCGTCAGCCCGGCAAACAGGAAGGACAGTGTCACGCAGGTGATGATGAGAACCATCACGCCCGCAGAGATGACGTTGCTGGCTGGCGCGGAGTAATCCGGTACGACAGTGATCGCGCCCATGGCGGTGAAGTGCATGCCAACGATTGCCAGCGTCAAAAGTGCGGCAGGCAGGATGACAGGTGAACCGCTGGTCTTTTCAGCGCGACGTACCGCGAATGCTGGCACAGATAGCACAACCGCCAAAATGGAAGCCGCAATGACCAGGGAGCGATCCCAGACAATGGTGCCAGGCAGTTCAATTGCCGTCATGCCGATGAAGTGCATGCTGGTGACGCCGATGCCGAACAATACACCTGCAGCAACAGTACCGTGCCGACCGGTATCGTAGGTCGCGCAGGCCGCAGCCGCCACGGTCGTTCCGATGGCAACCGCCAGCGAAATCAGCGTTCCATTAATTTCATAACCGAACACAAAACCGGGATCATAGGCAAGCATTGCCACGAAATGGGTGGTCCAGATGCCAAACCCGCTTGCCCCGCCGGTCGCAGCAATCCAGATCACACGAGGTAAGCCACTGCTTTTTACAGCGCGCCGCAGCAGCAACATCGCTACCGTCGCGGAAAGAAGGCACAATATTCCCGCAAGCACTACCAGTCGCATATCGTGCTCATACACCAAGCACGTCAGTATCGAATTCATTTCATACCCCGAATATGCAGAGACGTCACATGCCTGAAATAAGCAATGGTAGCGCCCGTCTAGGCCGGGCATTACTGAAGGCAACAGCTTACGAGATGATTAAATCCGCAGGGTTCTCAAAGGCGTGGTTAACGAAGTCGATCCATCTTCAACGCTGCATTATCAACCACTAAGGGCTTGCACGTTAAGAGCGTTTTTTGTGATTTTTAGTTGTTGAAGAAAACAAATGCACCAGTGGATAGTGGCCGTACTCGTAGTGAGCATGGTGTGTGGTTACACAACATATTTCTACGCCCGCAAGATCGCCAGAAGATGGGATGGATGACCAGAAGCCAACATGGTTCGGCGGATGGAGGAATGTTTCGAAGATCAATACTATCCTGAAACAACGCGCACAGAAAGGCGACCGATTGGCCGCGCGAATACGAATGCTGCATATCGTGAGTAACGCGTCCATACCGCTTTTCATCATCGGCATGGCTGTTCGAAATGTCTGGATGCGCTGACATTACCTGCCGTCAACCTACGTTGGCAGCCGCTTAGAACCGACTGTTGACGACGGTGCTTTTGCCACACCATTCGTCCACATCAGTTTTCAGACAGGATATTACCGTGCCGGGATGGCCTTGAGGTAGGCGGCAATCGCATCACGGTCTTCGGCTGGCAGGCGCGCCATGTTTTGCTGCACCTTCACCATTGAGCCGCCAACACTGTCGAACTCTGGCGTGAAGCCGGTTTCCAGATAGCTCGCGATATCTGCATCAGCCCAGTTTTCCATATCGCTGGAACCAGGGGTGATATTGGGAATGCTGCCCTCGCCTTCCGGATTGGGGCCACCGGCCAGCCACTTGTCTTTGAGGAAACCACCCAACAGGTTGCGGGGTGTATGACACTCACCACAATGGCCCGGCCCTTCGACCAGATACTGGCCGCGCACCAGTGCGGCATCGGCATTTGCCAGCTGGACGCGTGGCGCACCTTCGTCAAAATACAGGAACTTCCAGCCACCCAGAGCAAGCCGGATGTTGAACGGGAATGGCAAGTCATGGTTCGGTGCGACGTGATCGCTGGCAGGCAATGTCTTCATATAGGCAAACAGATCGCTGATATCCTTGGCGGGCATCCGCGCGTAGGAAGCATAAGGGAAGGACGGATAGAGGTGCTCACCATTGCGGCCGGTGCCTCGGGTCATGGCATCGCCAAATTCTGCAAGGGTCCACTCACCAATACCGGCCTTTGGATCCGGCGAGATATTTGGCGCATAGAATGTGCCAAATGGACTGTGCAATGGCGCGCCACCAGAGAGTTGTAACAGGGCATCCCCCGTAGCATCAGGCGCTGCATGACAGCTTGCGCAACCACCGGCCCAGAACAGGTTTTCGCCATTGACGAGATCTGGAGTTCCGGCATTGGCCCAATGGCTTGGCGCCTGCCTGTCCGGCGCCGTAACGACGAAGAAAATGCCTGCACCTGCAACAGCAGCCAGAGCCGCGGCGGCACCAAGCTTTACAAGCTTCGAAGCCATATCATTCTCCCGAAATGCACAGTCTGAAAAACAGTCTAAAAAATGCCGGTCTGCGCGTACCCCCAGCGATCGGGATGACAGACCATGGATATCGTCAGCAGAATGTGCGGCTCATGCTGAACAGCCGCACATTCTCAGCAGGCTTAAAGCTTAACGCTTCAAGCGGTAGGTCTGGTGGCAGACACCACAATCAGCGCCGAGCGACTGCATGGCGGTTGCAACGCCAGCCTGATCGGCAGGCAGCTGCGCCAGAACGGCATCAGCGTCTGCGCCGAGCTTTTCGGACTTGGCCTTGAAGTCATCAAAATTCTGCCAGATGGCTGGAGAGGCTGCACTTCCGGTTTCCGTACCGGCCGGGAACTGATCAGGGAATGCCTTGGCATTGGTGCTGATGGTCGTGACAGCAGCCTTCACCGCTTCAGCATCGTAAGGCTTCTGGCCCTTGGCGATGGCATTCAGCGCGCCCATTGCGCCGCCGATTTGCTTCATCATGCCTTCGCGCTTTTCAATTTCGCCAGCAGCGGAAACCGCCCCGGCGCAAAGACAGCCGAACAACATGGCAGCCGCAATGGTCTTCAATTTCATATGCTTCTCTCCTTGATACCGGCCAAAGGGACGATTCAACATTTAGGGACGCCCGAACATGCCCCGTTTGACGTTTCGAGAGAAGTCACAATAAGGTGAGGTTTGGTGATTTTCGCTGCTAAAACAGTCATCTAAGAGGCTTTTGTCAATTCCGCCCACAGGGTTAGCGCCGATACAACAACCAGCACCAGACCCGCCGCACGTCCGACAAAAACCGTTGCTGCAGGTGATGAAACCAGAAACCTGCGACTTTTATCCGCCGTCAACGCCAATGCGCCATAGACGCTGAACTGGGTCGCAGCCACCATAGCCCCCATGATCAACCCTTGTGTCCACACCGGGCCATAGGCGGGTTTCAGAAACTGCGGATAAACCGCCAGCATGAACAGGTAGGCCTTGGGGTTGGCAAGGCAGGTCAGGATGCCGCGCCGGAAGGCACGCCATGCAGATTTGCTGGACGATGCCTCATCTCCCTGCACGGTGATTGAACTGCGCATCAGGCTGATGCCGATCCAGATCATGTAACCGGCGCCCAGCACCAGAAGCGGTGTGAACAGGCTGGGCATCCAGGCAGCCAGCAGCCCGACACCGGCCGCACCATACAGCGAGTGGACGACACCACCGGCCACGATACCGAGAATGGCGAAAAAGCCGGTACGTTTTCCGCCGGTCAAAGAGCTTGCCAGCACAAACAGCATGTCCATGCCCGGCACAATGATGATGCCAAACAAAAGCAGGAAAAACAGCCAGAGGTTTTCGCTATAGGCCATGTCAGTATCTCCCCCGCACTATTTGCTGCAAACTGCGCGCTATCCCAAGGTTTTCAACCCGTTTCTGTTGTTTATAATCTCGTGCTACTGACAGCGTTCTGTCAGTAGCCTTCGCACGGGGACAGAAATGCGCAAAGCATCACGGCTTTTCGAAATCATCCAGATATTGCGGGTGGCACGCCAGCCGGTGACCGCACAGCAGATTGCCGACACGCTGGAGGTGACACCTCGGTCGGTGTACCGCGACATTGCCGCCTTGCAGGCCATGCGTGTGCCGGTCGAAGGGGAACGTGGTGTGGGTTACATCATGCGGCCTGGCTTCAACCTGCCACCGCTGATGTTTTCGATCGAGGAAACGGAAGCCATCGTGCTCGCACTGGCACTTGTCAGCAGAACCGGCGACACGGAGTTACGCCAGGCAGCCAAGCGGGTCAGCGACAAGATTGCCTCATCGGTCCCCGAACCCCTCTCCCGCATTCTGTCCACCACTGCGCTACATGCCTGGGGCATTATTGCCAATGCACCTGATGGCGTGGACCTGTCGATGATCCGGCGCGCCGTTCGCAACGAGGAAAAGCTTGATATCACCTATCAGGATGAAGCCGGTTCGCTGACCGAACGGCGGATACGGCCAATCGCCGTGATCTATTATTCCGAAACCGCCAATATCGTCGCCTGGTGCGAGTTGCGGCAGGCGATCCGCAACTTCCGTGCGGACCGTGTCAAAAGCTGCATCGAAACGCAGGACTTCTTCAAACAGCAAGGTGAGGCTTTGCGCCAGCCATGGATGGCCAACTGGCAATATAGTCAAACGCCGAAGACCAATCCTTGAGCGATCAAAGCGCTAGCGTGCGGCTGTCTTCACGACCGAAACCGCGAACCTCGATACGGTCAGCATAGACATCGGCAATGGCAAAGGTGTTTTCGTCAGGCGTGTCCACCATGCCCTTGAAATTGAGAAAATGCTTGCCGTCTATTTCGCCGTAATTACCGACATGGTTATGGCCGCAGAACCACGCCACGAAACAATCATGGTCGGCCAGTAGCGACAGAATGCTCGGCGTATCCCACAGGTTATGGGCATTATCAGGGAAGACAGGATAGTGGCAGAAGATCACGACCTTCTGATTGAGACGTGCTGCGTCTTCCAGCGTGTTTTCCAGCCAGGTAAACTGCTCGTCACTCAATGAACCATTCCAGGTCTGCGCATTGATGGCGCCAACTGCCTGCAGAGTTTCAAGCCGCGTAGCCGCGATCTCGCGCTTCGGGTCATGTCTTTCCGGTGCAAACATGCTGACGTCGGATCCATCAAGAACAATGAAACGCACACCCTGCTCGGCAAAATCATGCCAGGGCGATGGCATGCCCAGTCGCTGATAGACGTCTGGCAATTTCTCAGCATCGACGGCAAAGTCGTGATTGCCCGGCAACAGAACGGAACGGTGCCGCAGCTTGTCATAACATGCAAGAATTACATCGTAGCTGTTCCAGTCACGATCGACCAGATCACCCAGCGTTACGACGAAGGCCAGATCCTCGCCATTCATCGTTTCAATCGCCGCATCGAGCTTGCGTGGGCTATTGGCGTAATAGCGCCCCATATCAGGCTTCGGTTCGATGTCGGCATATTGGGGTCGGCGATGATGCCGAAGGAAAATAGCGGTGCAGCAAGATGTGTCATGGCGGCGGCTTTATGCCCTGCACATGACAGCGATATGACATCGCGGCCACATAGCAAAACACCCGGCACGAAGGCCGGGTGTCTCGTAAAATCGAAGGTTGAAAACCTTACTTGGAAGCGGCTTCGAAGCGCTCCAGAACGTAGTCCCAGTTGATGAGGTTATCAACGAAGGCTTCGAGGTACTTTGGACGCAGGTTGCGGTAGTCGATGTAGTAGGAGTGTTCCCAAACGTCGACGCCGAGGATCGGCTCAGCACCGTGAACCAGCGGGTTTTCGCCGTTCGGGGTCTTGGAGATTTCGAGCTTGCCGTTCTTGACCGACAGCCATGCCCAGCCGGAGCCGAACTGTGTGGTACCAGCAGCGATGAAGTCTGCCTTGAACTTGTCAAAACCGCCGAGGTCGGAGTTGATTGCAGCTTCCAGCTTGCCAGGCAGCTTGTTGCCGCCGCCGTCCTTCTTCATCCACTTCCAGAAATGAACGTGGTTGTAGTGCTGGGCAGCATTGTTGAACAGGCCAGCATTGGTGCCGAAAGACTTCTTGACGACTTCTTCCAGCGACAGGTCAGCAAGGCCAGTTTCAGCAGCAAGCTTGTTGCCGTTGTCTACGTATGCCTTGTGGTGCTTGTCGTGGTGGAATTCGAGCGTTTCGCGCGACATGTATGGTGCGAGAGCGTCGTAGTCGTATGGAAGTTCGGGAAGTTCGAAGGCCATGGTGGTACTCCTTGTTGCAGCGGTGACCCGCTCCTTGAAACCTTGTGCGCGGAACATAGGAGCGGAACTCAATTGAGGCAACCTGCGAAATATCAAAATGTTCCGGCAAAAGAGAAAATTCCACTACCAACATCAGAAATTCACAATCGCATTCGATGGTTGCGTACCGATTCAAGAACTTCGGTTCGGCATTACTGACAAGGAAAGCGACAAGATGAGGAAAACCCTCTGCACTGCAATTCTGGCAAGCCTGATTTCACTCCCTGCTGCCGCCTCATCGGATGAAGCATGGCAGGAGTTTACTGCCGACGTCCAGGCGAAATGCCTCGCCGCCACGGAAGGCATGATCGAGAACGCCAAGATCGTCGTCGATCCGTTTGGTAGCGAAAGCTACGGCCTTGCGATCGTCAGCGGTAAAGCCAAGGGGGCCGACGCGACGATCAGCCATATCTGCGTTTACGACAAGCAGGCAAAGACCGTGGAAATCGGCGGTGAAATGACAACGGACACCGTCAAGATCGATATTCCCGATCAGGCCAAGCCATAAGGCAAAACTGCCCCAATCATATCAGGGCTGGAAGCGCGGCGTCGTATCGGCGTCACCAAGCGGGCGTTGCATCAGCACAGTATCAAGCCACTGGCCATGCTTCCAGCCGATTGACTTCAATGTGCCGACCATTTCAAAACCTGCCGCGCGGTGCACGCCGACCGAGGCGGCATTGGCGGAATCACCGATCACCGCCACCATTTGCCGAAAGCCCTTGGCCGTCGCGTCGACAATCAGCGCATCCAGCAATTTTCGGCCAATGCCCATGCCTTTGGCATCGGGGCTGACATAGACCGAATCCTCAACCGTTGCGCCATAGGCCGGGCGCGCACGGTAGGCACCGGCATAGGCGTAACCAGCGATACGGCCTTCAACCTCTGCCACCAGATAAGAAAACCCGCCGGAGACCAAAGCGTCGCGACGCTTGAGCATTTCATCAGCGGAGGGCGGATCGATTTCGAAACTCGCTTTGCCGTGCAGGACAGCATCACGGTAAATTTCGGTTATCGCTGGGATATCGTCTGTATGGCTCTGACGAATAATGATGTTAAGCGAAGATTTTTCGGCCATTTGCCGTCATCCGGAATATGTGTGACAGGATAAAAAAACGGCCGGGGAACCCGACCGTTTGGTAGATATGTAATTAGGCGTCAGTGCCTGACTTGGCCCATTCGAGATAAAGCTCCAGCGCCTTGCGGGCGACCGGGCCAGCCTGCAATTCCTTCTCGTCCAGCTTTGTGACCGGAGAAACCTTGGAATAGTTGCCGGAGCAGAAAATCTCGTCGGCGTTCTTGAAGTCTTCCACCGAAAGCGTTGCTTCGCGAACCTCGAAACCCGCCTGACGAAGCAGACCCATAACGCGCGAGCGGGTGATACCGGCAAGGAAGGTGCGGTTTGGAACCGGGGTCAGGACAACGCCATCCTTGACCATGAAAATGTTGGAGGCTGCCGTTTCAGCAACATTGCCGTTCATATCGCGCATCAGGGCATTGTCGAAACCACGCGAACGGGCCTCAATGATCGCACGGCCGCTATTCGGATAAAGGCTGCCTGCCTTGGCATCGGTCATCGCAGTTTCCGGCGAAGGGCGACGCAGCGGAGAAACGGTGAGCGTCAGCGACTTGCCCGCATCCATAGGTGCTTCAAACAGGCAAAGAGCAAAACGGGTGGAGGCACCATCCGGTGCAACAACGCTGCCAACCGAGCCATGTTCAGCCCAGTACATCGGCTTGATGTAGATGGCGGTCTTGCCATCAAACTTCTTGACGCCTTCGAGCGCCAGCGCCTCGATTTCTTCAGGGGTTTTGGTCGGGATCATGCCCATGTTGGTAGCCGAGCGATTGACGCGCTGGCAGTGCAGATCCAGATCCGGTGCCAGACCGTCAAACCAGCGCGCGCCATCAAACACTGTCGAAGCCAGCCACATGGCATGCGAGGTGGGGCCAATCAACGGCGGATTGCCGGGCAGCCATTCACCGTCAACATAGGTCCAGGTGTTTGATTTCGGTGAAGTATCGACGGCCATTCTCAAAGTCTCCTATAGATAAGTGGCCGGAGTGAATGCCTCGACCTGCATCAGGTCAAGATAATTTTTCCGCAAAAACACAAAACGACGCAAAACAATATCCACCTGCGGTATCTGAGCAAGAATCTTCCATCGAACCAACAACTTGATAAATGGACGCATAACGATAAATGATGGAGCGGGTAAAAACTGTGTAATTGAAACGGGACACCTGACCGAAGGTGTCAGCATGGGAGACTCACAGATATGGCATGGTCCGCCGCACAATACCTCCGGTTTGAAGATGAAAGAACACGCCCTGCCCGCGATCTGCTGGCGCAGGTTCCGCTGGAAACGGTCATGGCGGGTTATGACCTCGGCTGCGGTCCCGGCAACTCCACAGAGCTGCTGACAAACCGCTACGGTTTGAATGTGATCACCGGCGTGGACAGCGACGACGACATGCTGGAAAAGGCCAGAGATCGCCTGCCGAATACCGAGTTTCGCAAAGCCGGCCTTTCCACATGGCAACCCGATACCCCTGCCGACCTTTTATATGCCAATGCAGTTTTCCAGTGGATACCGGACCATCTCAGCGTGCTGGAAAAGCTGATGGATCATCTGAAACCGGGCGGCGTGCTGGCGGTACAGATGCCGGACAATCTGTCTGAACCGACCCATGTCTCGATGGGAGAAACCGCGTCTGTCGGACCTTGGGCCCCGGCCTTTGCCGACGGATCGTTGCGTCGTAAACCACTGCCCTCCCCAACCGCCTATCTCGACCGGCTTGGTCCGAAATCGGCACGGGTCGATGTCTGGCACACGATCTATAATCACCCGATGGCGGATGCCAGCGCGATCGTCGAATGGGTGAAAGGTACTGGACTGCGCCCCTATCTGAATGCCGCAGGTGCTGAACATCAGGAAGCGTTTCTGGCTGACTATACGGCGCGCATCGCCAAGGCTTACGCGCCGATGGCGAACGGCCGTGTCCTGCTACGCTTCCCGCGCCTTTTCGTTGTTGCTGTCAAGAAGTGATCCGGCCGGCCGAGCGGTAGCCCCGAGCAAAACAGACAAAGACCCCGCCCATATGCATGGGTGGGGTCTTTCATTTTTCAATCAGTTCAGCCGATAGGCAATAACACTGTCACCCAGTGTCGTGCCGATTGAGCCATGACCACCGGCGGCAATGACGACATACTGTTTGCCATCTGCTCCGCGATAGGTGACGGGTGTTGCCTGCCCGCCCGCCGGCAGACGGGCCTGCCACAGTTTTTCACCTGACTTCATGTTGTAAGCTCGCAGATAGTTGTCGAGCGTGGCAGCGGTGAAGGACACACCGCCTGCCGTGGTCAAGGTGCCGCCATGGGCGAGGATGCCCATCGGCAGCGGGATTGGCCATGAGTATCCCAATATCTTCTGGTCCTGCACCGTGCCGTTGCGGCGTTTCCACGCGGTTTTGCCCGTTGTCAGGTCGACGCCAACCATTTCACCCCATGGCGGTGTATTGCATGGCAGCCCGATGCCGGACCGGAAGTTAAGGATGCTTATGCCAAATGGCCCACCAAGATTTTCATTGCCGGGGTTGGTGCCCTCCTTGGTGAAGAGACGGGCATTCAAATCATCCGGTTTGCGTGGATAGGCCTGATAGAGATAGGGCAGATATTGCGGTGTACCGATCAGCCATTTGTTGACCGGATCAACCGCGATCGACCCCCAGTTGAACACACCAATATTACCCGGCCAGACAAGCGACGGTTTGCCGATGCCGGGAGGTGTAAACGGATTTCCATCATATCGTGCCTGCTTGAATGCCAGACGGCACATCGCCTGGTCGATCGGTGAGACACCCCACATGTCGACTTCACGCAGCGGTGCCGGTGTGAAGTTCAGCGACGAGACAGGTTGTACCGGTGACGGTTTTTCATTGGGCACATCGGTTTCCGTGCTGACCTTCTGTTCACTGACCGGCAAGATAGGCGTGCCGTCCTGACGGTTGAGAACCCACAAGTTGCCGCCCTTGGTCGGCATGATCACCGCCGGTACATTCTTGCCGTCCTTGGGAAGGTCGAGAAGTGTCGGCTGAGACGGATTATCACGGTCCCAAAGATCGTGATAGGAGGTCTGGAATTTCCAGCGCAACTTGCCGGTTTCAATATCGAGTGCTGCCAGCGCATCGACAAATTGTGTGTCCTCTTCAGTGCGGTTCATACCGAACTGGTCAGGAGACTTGTTGCCGAAAGGCACATAGACAAGACCCAGCGCTTCATCGGCACTGAAGGTTGTCCATGCGGTGGGAGAGTTGGCCTCATAGGTTTCACCGGCGGCGAGAGGCGCTGTGTCATCCGGTTTTCCGGCATCGAATTTCCAGACGATTTTGCCCGTGCGCACATCATAGGCGCGGATCACGCCCGAGGTATTGTCCTCGTAATAATTGTCAGACACCGAACCGCCGATGATGATGAGGTTTTTCGTCACCAGAGGTGCTGAGGTCTGCATGTAAGAGGATTCATGCAACATCGGCATTTGCGCCAGAAGATTGACATAACCATTTTCGCCAAACTCGGTGCAAAGTGCACCGTTATCGGCATTCAGCGCATAAAGGCGACCATCAACCGTGGTGGAAATGATACGGCGTGGGCAGGTCAATGTAGCCGGAGCCGGCGCGACCACTTGCGGTGTTTGGGTTTGAGCCTGTGTTTGTGGCTGTGGCTGTGTCGTGCCATCGGTTGCAGGAGCTGCGGATGCGGCGGGAACTGACGTGGCAGCAGGTGCTGCGGAGGCGGCGATAAAATCGCTGCTGTCATTATAGGACACACCCCGGCATGTCTGGTGCTGGAAGAATGTGCTGGGTTTCAGCTCAGGGTCAAACTTCCATTTCACCTCGCCCGTTTCCGGGACCAGTGCCTCGACAATGTTGTGCGGCGTGCAGAGATATAGCAGTCCGTTGACCTTCAAAGGCGCCACCTCAAAGGTAAACTCCTTGCTGTCATTGGCAGTTTTCAAATCGCCGGTATGGTGTTCCCAGGCAACGGTCAGCCCCTTGACAGTATCGACGTTGATATCACTGAGGGAGGAATAACGTTGACCAAGATTGTTGCCGCCATAGGCAATCCAGTCATCTGCCGGGTAAGCCGGCGTGCCAGTAGCAGCGGGCTCGGCCTGGGCGGTTTGCGGCTGAAGCTCGCCATCGATCAGCCTCGGGTCGACAAACCATGACACGACACCCAATACAGCGATGACAAACACGGTCATGCGCAACAAAGCAACGCTTTTGCCTTTGGTTTTAAGGCCATAGGGTACCAGCGGCAGGCTGAGCAATAATCCGAGGAAGGTCAGCAATGCGCCGCGCGGTATCCATTGCCACTTGTCGAAACCCACTTCCCAGATGGTCCACACGAAGGTGGCGATCAAAAGCAATGCGTAGAGAAAATAGCCGGATTGTCGACGGCGAATGAGCTGGATGGACGCCAGCAACAGACCAATGCCGATAACGACATAAAAGACGCTTCCGCCAGCCATTGCGAGTTGAACACCGGGATACAGTATCGCCAGAGCCAGTATGGCTGCAACAACCCCAATAATGAGAACAAACATGTGTTCTCCTTTCGCAGATCTGAAAAAATCACCGGTGCCGGAAAGGGCTTTCGACATCAGCATCAGCAGAGGTGAAGCGCGCTCTTTTCTCAGGGTGGCTTCAGCGGATGAGCCCATCTTGCCGGGCGTCATTCTTCAAAGACCACAATCCGGTGTCGTAGCTGAACGACATTTCAGGCACCGGTTGCGACAATGTTTTTGACATGCTTCAACTTTAAAGGGAATGCTAATTAACGAGCTTCTGATACACGCAAACAGAATGCTCCGGACACCTCATGTCAGGTTGCACCTTTGCCCCAAACGCAGTGTCGCCTGAAATGTTCCTTCCGCATAGGGAAAGGACGACCGAAGCCGTCCTTTCCCTGCCTATCGGGCCTATCTTACCGAGCCATTGCGGTGCGGGTTCGATGGTCGAACACCCGAACGCCGAGAGCAGCAATGGCAAGCACCGCGCCCAGAACACTGACGGCAGTCCATCCATCATAGCCCCAGGCGGCGGTTGCGAGAGCAGAACCGCTAGCACCTCCCAGAAACATACTGGTCATAAAGATGGTGTTGATGCGGCTACGGGCTTCCTGATCCAGCGCATAGATGATGTGCTGGTTGGACACGAGGGCACTCTGCACCCCGAAGTCGAGGATGATGACGCCAATAACCAGTGCTGCCAACGACGCCCATGCGCCGAAGACAATCCAGGAGACAAGAGCCAGAACCGCGCCTGACCATACCACGAAGTGTGGTCCACGACTGTCAGCGATACGGCCTGCCAGCGGTGCTGCGAAGATGCCGACAGCACCCACCACACCGAACAGACCAGCGACATCTGCACCCAGATGGAAGTCAGGACCTTGCAGGTAAAGCGCAAGGATGGTCCAGAATGCCGAGAAGGAGCCGAACAGCGCCGCCTGCACCAATGCAGCGATACGCAAATCCGGTTCACGCTTCCAGATGTGCACCAAGGACACCATCGCCTGACGATAAGCCATGCGCGACGATGGCTTGTGGTTTGGAAGGGCAACGAACATCAATGCGGCGGCAAAAAGTGCCATCGGCACGCCGATCCAGAACATTTCCCGCCAGCCGGCATGCTGGCCGACAAAACCGGACAGGGTGCGGCTTAACAGAATGCCTGACAGGAGACCGGCCATAACGGTACCGATGGTGGCGCCACGTTTTTCCGGTGCTGCCAGCGAGGCTGCAAAGGGTACAATCTGTTGAGCGACCGCGGACCCGACGCCGACGGCAAATGAGGCGATGACCAAGATCCATGCGGTTGGTGCGACGGCCGTTGCCGCCAGCGCGACAGACAGAGCCACAAATTGCCCGATGATGAGATATCGGCGATTTACGATGTCCCCGAGCGGCAGAAGCAGCAGCAGGCCGAATGCAAATCCGAGCTGTGTGGCGGTCGGTACAAAGCTGGTGATCGCATCATGCGGGAAACCTGCCTTTATGATGCCGAGCATCGGCTGGCTGTAATAGATATTTGCAGCGGCAATGCCGCTGGCAACCGCCATTGCCAGCAAGCTCCACTTGCTCAAGCTGGCATGTGCCTGCGGTGCACTGGTCTTTGTCGTGTTCATGTTTCACGCCTTTCTGGCCGAAGAGTTGGCGCAGATATACAATTTAATCAAAATAAGATTTAGTGCCCCATATAGTTCAACCCGTATAACGGAAATTGATATAATGAATATCCAAGACGTGTTGGTTTTCACCACGGCTGTTGCTGCTGGTAGCCTGTCCGAGGCGGCAAGACGGCTTGGCATGCCGTCCATGACGGCCACACGTCGCCTGGCTGCACTGGAGGCAACGGTTGGGGTGCGCCTGATGCACCGTACCACCCGCTCGCTTTCGCTAACAGCGGAGGGCGAGACATTTCTACCTTACGCGCAGGCACTGGTGGAAAATACCGAAGAAGCACTCGCCCAGTTTAATTCTGGCACACAAAAGGCAAGCGGCTTGCTGCGCGTGTCCGTTCCTGTGGCTTTTGGCATCCAATTTGTGGCACCTCTCGTGCCACAACTGCTAGAGGCCCATCCCTCCTTGCGCATTTCCCTTGATCTCAACGATGCCCTGCCCGATCTGGTGTCTAGCGGTATGGATCTGGCCATTCGTATTGCCAGGTTAAAGGACAGCAATCTGATTGCCCGCAAATTGGCAGACAATCCGCGTGTTCTTGTGGCGTCGCCCGAATACCTTAGAAAATACGGTACGCCGCGCACGCTCGAAGAACTGCAACAGCATGACTGCCTGCCAATTGCCAACATCCAGCAGTGGAACTTCGTCGCCGATGGACATGAACGACATATGCGGCTGAACCCGCGCTTTTCCGCGACCAGCATCGAGGGATGCCATGCGGTCAGTATTGCCGGTGGCGGCATTGCCCTGCTTGCCAACTGGAATGTCGAAAAGGACTTGCAGTCCGGGCGACTGGTTGAGGTCAAGCTTGAGGATGCGGCGCCTCAGACAATCGCTATCTGGGCGGTTTATCCCACCCGCAAGCTGCTGCCAGCCAAGGTCAGCGTATTCATATCAGCGCTGCAGGAGGTTTTGGATAAAAGCACATCCGGCAACGGGTGATGGTTGCCGGATGTTGTCTGTCTGGATCGCGCCTGTTTATGCGTGGATGGAATTGACCATCTGGAAGACCTTGTCGAAAGCACCGTTTTCAGCGGAGAAGCGCAGCGGCTTGCAGCGCTCGACCACCACTTCCTTTTCATCCGGACGATTTGTCAGGATATCCATGACTTCCGTGATGAAGGCTTCCAGCGGCATGGCGCGCTCGTCGGTTGCCTGATGTTCACCCTGCAGGGTGGTCTGCACGTAAGGTGGAACAATCTCGATAACCTCGACCGGCGTTGCCTTCAACTGCTCGCGCAGCGTCACGGAATAGGCATGGATGGCCGACTTGGTGGCGCTGTAGGTCGGGGTTGCAACCATCGGCACAAAGGCAAGACCTGACGATACGGTCAACACGGTCGCGTTCTTCTGTTTCAGGAAATGCGGAAGCAATGCCGCCGTCAGGCGAATGGGCGCCAGAAGATTGGTGGCGATGGTTTCTTCCGCAATCGCAAGGTAGTCAGGCGCTGATGGAATGGCTTCGTTTTTCATAATACCGGCATTGTTGATAACCGCATTCAATGCGGGATAGGCCGCTATCACTTTGTCGGCGAATGCGCTGATATCAGCAGAATCGGTTGCGTCCATCACAAAGGATGCCATGCCGGGATTTGCCTTGGTGACCTCGTCCAGCACGTTGGCGCGTCTACCGCTGATGATGACCTGATTGCCGAGGGCATGAAATGCTTCCGCCAATGCACGACCAATGCCGGAACCGCCGCCAGTGATAAGAATGGTGTTACCTGTGGTTTTCATGGCGATGACCTTTCCTTGTTGTCTGGACAAAGATTAGCTATCATCCTCTCCAATCGAAAGAAGGCACCCAAAAGATTTATACTTACCAAAAGGAGAGTGTCTGCATGAAAAGGCATTCCGTCGATCCAATCATCGAAAAACGCCTGCATGATGAGATACCTGATAATGTTGACCCAGTGATTGAAGCGCTGGTGCAGGACATCATCGCCAAGGTGGCAGACAAATGGACGATGCTCATTCTGGAGGTTCTGGAAGAACACGGCACCGTGCGGTTTACACAACTGGGCAAGTTGGTGGGCGGCATCAGCCAGAAGATGCTGACCAAGACACTTCGGCAGATGGAGAGTGACGGGCTGGTGAAACGCACCGTGCATCCAGTTATTCCACCGCATGTCGATTATAGCCTGACCAATCTTGGCCGCAGTCTGGGCGGTGCATTTTGCGGAGTATGGATCTGGGCGGAAACCCATCATGCCGAAATTGAAAAGGCGCGGCGCAATTTTGCTGCAGCGTCCGGCTGAGCCCTGCCCTGTCCCTTGACCAGCCTCCAAAAAAAAGGTGCATCTGCGTTCGAACCGCAGATGCACCCTTTGAAACTTCAGGCGATCAATTTCTGATCAGGTGAACTGGCTGAGTCCTGGAACCGAGGCGATAACCTGATCGACAACTTCATCACCAGCGTGCTGGCGGGCAACTGCGATGGTTTCCTTTGCAAGAGCGGTAATCTCGCCCATGCCAAGGCCCTGGCTCATCAACTGCTGGCCAAGCCCCATGATGCCGCCACCACCGATGGCGCTCATCAAGCCACCCAGCAGACCGCCGCCGCCACCGGCGCCTTCACCGTTAAAGCGCGCAACCAGCTCGGTCGCACCGGGAATAGCTTCGATCATGCGGGCGATTGCACCGTCATCGGCTTCGCGCTGCAGAAAACCCAGCATCATGCCAACGGCCTTTTCAGCCACCTCCGGGCTGATACCGACCTTGTCGGCCACCTGCGTTACGAGTTGGTTCATATCGTCACCTCCTGATTATTTTGACGTTAACGTCAAGGTAAAACAAATATCTTGCCGACTCAAGCCACTGTGGCAAACTATGCAGTGATTAGCATGGCACACGGCAACTTGTTGTTGGACATTGCTTGCAGCCTTACAAGAACATTGCAATAGATTGATAAACAACGAAGCGTGCCTCGTGTTTTTGCGAGTGTACCAGTTTACAGTCAGACGCCTAACAGGAGAGATGCCCACATGTTGCAGGATGGAAAACTCTACATCGGCACAAGCCGCAATCCGGACGACACTCTCAACAAGGGCGAATATCTGGAGCTTAAATTTGGCAACAGGCACGGCTTGATTACCGGTGCGACCGGTACCGGTAAAACCGTGACTTTGCAGGTTCTGGCAGAAAGCTTTTCCAATGCCGGCGTGCCGGTATTCTGCGCCGATATCAAAGGCGACCTCTCCGGCATTGCCGCCATTGGCGAGGCAAAAGACTGGGTCAGCAAACGCGCCGAACAGATCGGTTTTTCTGATTTCGCTTTCCAGGAATTCCCGGTCATTTTCTGGGATCTCTATGGTGAAAAAGGCCACCGGGTGCGCGCAACTATCGCTGAAATGGGACCGCTGCTGCTGGCCCGGTTGATGGACGCCTCGGAGGCGCAGGAAGGCGTGCTTAACATTGCCTTCAAGATTGCCGACAAGGGTGGCCTGCCGCTTCTCGACCTGAAAGACCTGCAATCCCTGCTCAACTACATGGCGGAAAATGCCTCCGAGCTTTCCGGCCAGTTTGGCCTGATTTCCAAGTCATCGGTCGGTTCGTTGCAGCGTGGTCTGCTGGTGCTGGAGCAACAGGGTGCCGAACATTTCTTCGGTGAGCCTGCCCTGAAAATCAGCGACATCATGCGTGTTACCAATGATGGACGTGGCGCTGTTTCCGTTCTGTCGGCTGAAAAGCTGATGATGAACCCACGCCTTTACGGCACCTTCCTGTTGTGGCTGCTGTCAGAACTGTTTGAAGAACTGCCTGAAGTGGGTGATCCGGACAAACCAAAACTGGTCTTCTTCTTCGACGAAGCGCACCTGCTGTTCAACGACGCACCAAAGGTGCTGATCGAGCGCGTGGAACAGGTTGTCCGCCTGATCCGCTCCAAAGGCGTTGGCGTCTACTTCGTGACCCAGAACCCGCTCGATGTGCCAGAGACAGTATTGGCGCAGCTTGGTAACCGTGTGCAGCATGCCTTGCGCGCCTATACCCCACGCGAACAGAAGGCGGTCAAGACCGCTGCCGACACCTTCCGCCAAAACCCTGCCTTCAACACGGCGGAGGTCATCACCACGCTCGGCACCGGTGAGGCGCTGGTTTCCACCCTGCAGGAGAAGGGTGCGCCTTCAATCGTGGAACGCACGCTCATTCGCCCACCCTCTGGTCGCGCCGGTCCTTTGACCGATGCGGAACGCAAAAGCGTGATGAATGTCAGCCCGGTTGCCGGACAGTACGACACCGACCTCGACCGTGAATCCGCGTTTGAAATTCTGACTGCCCGCGCTCAAAAAGCAGCTGAGGCCGAAGCCGCCAAGCGTGCCGCCGAAGAGCAGTCCGCGCAGCCGGACAGCGCTGCAGGGCGCTGGACCCTGCCTGGATTTGGCGATGCACCGAAAGAAGCCTCAACAACCGGTTCGAGCGGTTCTGCGCCACGCCGTACCGGTGGTTACCAGCGCGAGACGGTGATTGAAGCCGCAATGAAAAGTGCCGCCCGTTCGGTCGCGACATCGGTCGGTCGGGCGATTGTGCGCGGCATTCTCGGAAGCCTGAAGCGATAGAATTATGCCACCGCCCGGCCAAAAAGGCACGGGCGGTGGCATCTATTGACGTTCTGGCGACGGCTTATTTCTCGCGGTAAAAAATCATGCCGCCATGATAGAGCACATCGTCAACAAACTTGCCGTCCGCAGTAAAGCCGGTGTCATCCCAATAATCGATATGATTGCCGGTGACTTCATAACGCCCCTGATAGGCGCTTTTGCGTTGGCCGCGCGCTTCGTCATAGCGGCCGTTTGCCAACAGTTCCTGGCGGATCTGACCGTCGCCCGTCACCCACATGCCAATGTAAGGATTTGTAACCGCTTGCGATGTCTGCTCGGTGTTTTCTGTTTTCATCATGGAGTTCGCTCTGGACGGGCCGGCATCTGCAACGACAGATGCGAGCGCCATCGCAATTGATGTTGAAACCATTTTCATTTGCTGGACCTCCTCGCGTCACGCAGCCGTCGGGCGCACGACGATTTCATTAACGTCAACGCCATCAGGTTGTTCGATGGCAAACCGCACGGCGCGGCCAATGGCATCCGGCTTCAACGCAATGGCGCGGTAGGTTTTCATCAGTTCGGCGGCTGCCGGATCGGTGATGGTGTCGGCCAGTTCGCTTTCCACCACGCCGGGATGGATGCAGGTCACCCTGATATCCTTGTGCTCCTGGCGCAGACCATCGGAAATGGCGCGTACCGCAAATTTGGTCGCACAATAGACCGCTGCCGTCGGAGACACTGCAAGTGCACCGATTGAGGCGATGTTGATGATCTGACCGGACTTACGGTTGATCATTTCCGGCAGGACGGCTGCAACACCGTAGAGCACACCCTTGATGTTGACGTCGATCATGCGGTCCCACTCGGCAACCTTCAGCGACGACATCAGCGACAAGGGCATGATACCGGCATTATTGACGATAACGTCGACCTGTCCGAAAGCCTTACGACCAGCCTCGACGAAGTCTGCGACGCTTTCCCGGTGTGTCACATTCAACGGATGGGCGACCACATCGGCACCAGCCAGACGTAACTCGTCTGCCAATGCCTCCAAGCGATCCATGCGACGAGCACCCAGAACCAGCTTTGCGCCAGCGGCAGCAAGTTCGCGTGCAATGCCTGCACCGATACCACTGGATGCGCCTGTAATGAGAACGACTTTGTTCATTGCCATGTTTCATCTCCTTGGTTTGCCAGCCCGACCTTTCCGGCCTCTGCTGTTGCAAGGAAGATAATTCACAGGCATTGTCGTGATAACCGCCTCAATCGTGAACTCAGTAGGTAGATTTTCTAACCAATGAATATCGATCTCAATGCATTGTCAGCTTTTTGCCTGGTCGCCGAGGAGCGTAATTTCCGCGCCGCAGCCGACCGTCTTGGTGTCACGCGCTCGGCGGTCAGCCAGACCATTCGCAAGCTGGAGGAAACGATGGGCATTGCGCTCGTCCAGCGCACGACACGCAGCGTCAGCCTGACCGAAGCAGGGCAACAGCTTTATGCCGATGTGTCACCATCAATCGCCAATCTCGTACAGGCCACCCTCACCACATCGTCGTTCAGCGGTGCGGTGCGCGGGCAATTGCGGCTGGCGGTGTCGTCGATCGCCGAACGCTTTCTGTCCGGGCCACTGCTGGCCAGTTTTGCCGAGACCTATCCGGAGGTTCAGCTGGATATTGTCGTGACCGATGAGGAGTTCGACATTGTTGCCGAACAATATGATGCGGGCGTACGACTGGGTGAGTTGATTGCCCAAGACATGATCGCGGTGCCTGTTTCGGTCGAGCAGCGTCAGCTTGCGGTCTGCGCACCAGCTTACAGAGATCGCCATGGCCTACCCTCACACCCTGCAGAGCTGATCGACCACAGATGCATCGGTTGGCGTGCCCGTCCCGGCGTTGCCCCCTATCGATGGGAGTTTGCGGAAAAAGACCGTGAATTTGCCGTGGCGGTGGAACCGGAATTTACCACCAATGATATGCAACTGATGATCAAGCTGGCCTGTGCCGGTGCTGGCATTACCTTCGGTATGGAAGAGACATTTCGCCCATACATCGAACGTGGGCAATTGGTGTCGATACTGGATGGTTATTGCCCGAGCTTTGCGGGGTTTTATCTCTATTACCCAAACCGTCGTAATCTGGCACCCAAACTTCGGGCCTTCATTGACCACGTCCGGCTGCCACGGCGCAGTTGACCGCCAAGTGGCCAATGTCGGCTGATTGTTTCAGAAAACAGCCTGTGTTATGAATTGGCATCTAAAACCGGTTTTGAAAGGAGGCTTCGCATGGACATTTCATGCTTCTGGCGTTTTTGCCAGATCACGCACCTTTCTGCCCTGCAAATGCGTTTGCGGGGCTGACCGGACACATATCACTCTGGTTTGCCTACCGTAGCGGTTAGACGCAGCACGACCTTTGCGTTGTGCCTGCACGTTCTTGATCGCCGGATTTTGCTGTCGTGTTGCCGAAGGCACCGTCAGCATATTCTCATGGGTAATTCCCATGGGTTCCGGCTTGGCAGACCCGAGAATTTCAATGACTTTGATCAATATTCGTGACCTTGGCGTCACACTCACCACACCCCTTTTTACGCACGTTAACCTGAGCATTTCGGCCGGTGACCGCATCGGCCTTGTTGCCGCCAATGGGCGGGGCAAGTCGACCCTGTTGCGGGCAATGGCAGGAGAAATAGACACAACCGAAGGCCAGCTCACCTCAGCGCGCGGCGTCACCATCGGCCATGTTACCCAGCATATAACACCGGCGCTGGCGAAGCTTTCTTTTCGCGACATGGTCTCCGGTGGCCTGCCTGACGAGCAGGCGACCATGGAAAGCTGGCGTGTCGACATGCTGCTGGATATGCTCGAGGTACCAGCTGAGAGGAGGGACCGGCCACTTTCTGAATTGAGTGGCGGCTGGCAACGACAGGCCCTTCTGGCCAGGGTCTGGATACGCGAGCCCGACGTGTTGCTGCTGGACGAACCGACCAATCACCTCGATCTGGAGCGAATAGCTGTCCTTGAGAACTGGCTGGCCGGGCTGCCCCGAGAAACGGCAATCGTCATTGCCAGCCACGATCGGGCGTTTCTGGATGCAACAACACGCAGCACCCTGTTCCTTCGGCCGGAACGTTCACAATCCTTTGCCCTGCCCTACAGCAAGGCACGTATTGCACTTGATGAAGTGGATGCCTCGGAAGAACGCCTCTATCAGCGCAACATCAAGGTGGCGCAGCAACTGCGCCAGCAGGCCGCCAAGCTGAAGAACATCGGCATCAATTCCGGCAGCGACCTGCTTGTCGTCAAAACAAAACAACTGAAGGAGCGCGCAGAAAAGCTGGAGGATGCTTCACGTCCTGCGTACCGCGAACAGTCGAGCGGCAACATTGCATTGGCCAGCCGCCGTACACACGCCAAGGTGTTGCTTAGCCTTGAGGACGCCGACGTGACGACACCGGACGGAACGCTGTTGTTCAGGACCGGCAAACAATACATTCGCCAGGGCGACCGCATCGTCCTGCTGGGTCGCAATGGTGTTGGAAAATCCTGCCTGATACGGATGTTGAAGGCCGCGATTGAACAGCCGTTGGCTACCGGCAGTATCCGCGCAACACCGTCGCTGGTGCTTGGCTACGCTGATCAGGCGCTGAATGTGTTGTCACCAGAGGAAACGCCGCTTGCCGCAATAACCCGGCGTTTTGATATCTCCGACCAGCAGGCCCACACCCTGCTGGCAGGGGCCGGCATCAGCATCGTCATGCAACAGCGCGCCACGAGCCTGTTGTCAGGCGGGCAAAAGGCACGGCTCAGTATGCTGGTGCTGCGGTTGACGGCACCCAATTTCTACCTGCTGGATGAACCAACCAACCATCTCGACATCGAGGGCCAAGAAACGCTTGGCGAAGAGCTGACCGGCAAGACTACCAGTTGCGTTCTGGTATCCCATGACCGCAGCTTTATCAGGGATGTTGCCAACCGCTTCTGGCTAATCGAAAAACGCAAACTGATTGAGGTCGATGACCCCGAAGTTTTCTTTGCGTCCTTCGGATAAAAAATGTCCCCTTTGCCTGGTCAGGGCAAAGGGGACATATCTGACACGCGCGAGCACTACGTTTACTTGCGTGGTGCGACCAGCGAGAAATAGGCCCCATGTGGGTCGAGGCAATTGACGATCCAGCTGCCGCCGGGCACTTCCATGGGACCGTTTATCACTTGGCCGCCGCCGGTGCTGACACGGGTAACGGCCTCATTGATGGCGTCGACATTGAAGTAGTAACCCCAGTGACAAACGGGAACCTGCGGCAAGCGTTTCATCATGCCGCCAATGGCTTTGCCCTTATAGGCAAAAATGCGGTATGGCCCCATTTCACCCATGTCCATATCATGGTCCTTCGTCCAACCAAAGACGCTGTTATAAAAGACACTCGCCCGTTCGACGTCGTCAGTGAAAAGCTCGCTCCAGCCGACATGGCCGGGCGCATCCGGAGCTGCTTCCGGTGGCTGGTTATCCATAGGCAGAGGCGTCATGATGCACAGAACCGCCCCGTCAGGATCTTTCACCACGGCGAACCTGCCGACTTCCGGAATGTCTTCCGCAGGGCGCATGATGCTTCCGCCTTCGGCGTCGATCTTGCGCACAGTCTCATCTACATTGTCGACGGCGACATAACCGGTCCAGTTCGGTGGTATGCCACTTCTCGCAAACTCGTCGGTCAGCTCCATCATTCCGCCGACACCCCGACCATTGGTCTCGAAAATGGTGTAGGGCATGGCGGCATTTTCGAATGGCGCCGCCGTCCATCCAACAACAAAACCGTAAAACCGTGCTGCAGCTTCGGGTTCGGGCGTCATCAGTTCATACCAGATGAACTTGCCATGCGTATCAGACATTGCACTCTCCCATTGGTCACATGTTAAGCGGCACAAACGTAACCGCTGTCATTTCCGGCGAAATTCAGAAGACATGAATTGTTTGAAACTACCATCCGGCTGCCTGACGCTGCCGGAAAATGTTCTGTTATTGTCGTCATGCAATGTCAGGACATCGTGATAAACGGCAGTGCCGCCAGTGCCATCCATGGCGGGACCTTCGGCTTCCAGCGTCAGTGTCTTGCCGTCTGCTTCCAGCCGGCCCTTGTAGACCCAGAGATTGGTCATCATAGACCCGACCCAGGTGCCGACAAAATCACCTTTATCAGGGTCATAGCCAACCGTAATAAGCGCGGTCATCGGGCTGCCATCCGGCATCTTTCCCTTGCCTTCGCCAACGATCCAAAGACCGCCGATGGATTTAACAGTTTCGGTAAACACCTGCTCGGGATCATCGGGATTATAGCTTTCATGGCCTGACGTGGACACCATAACCCAGTCACCCACGATCCGTTGCAGGAACTCATGCTGTTTTTGCGGCTTGGCACTTTCCATAATCTTTTCCTCCGGAGATTACGTTAGGGTGTTAAGCACTCCAAATCCTTTTGTTGACGCATGATCCGGTTGGCGGTGTTGCAGCCTTTCCAGATGATGTTTCAATGGCAGCAGCTTGCGGCCTTCGGTACATCTTCGTACTGATCGTGGCGTCGCACCCAGTTCATCACGCCGTCCTCGTTTCGTCCCTTGGGCACCAGATCCAGCAGCATCAAAGTACCGATGGTCTGTTCGCAGCCGCGGGCATAGGTGGAATAGGTATGGAAAACCTCGCCATTTTCGTCTTTTGCAAACACGCTGATACCATGCAAATCCTTGAGGTCGCCCATGGGCGGTATCTCGCGGTAGTTATAAGTGATCCCTCCGTCTGAAAGTTCTTCATCCCGGAAAGACGCCTGATAGTCGTAATTGAAATCGCTGTCCCCGGCCGAGACCCAAGGAAACTTCCAGCCCATACGTGTCTTGTAGGCCTCAATCTTTGCCAGTGGCGCACGAGACACGGCAACGAATGTGGCATCGGCATGCTGCATGTGTATGACAGAGCCATCGACGTGATCGGCGAAGAAAGAACAGCCGACACAGCCCTCCTCCCAGTCCGGTGCCAGCATGAAATGATAGATGATGAGCTGGCTGCGGCCATCAAACAATTCGGAAAGATTTTTGGGACCAGACGGTGCGTCGAAAATGTAGTCCTTGCTGACCTTCTCCCATGGCAGTTCTCGTCGCGCTTCATTCAGCCGGTCTCGCGCACGTGTGGCTTCCTTCTCCAGCACGAGAAGGTTTTTACGGGCTTCCAGCCATTCCTTTTGGGAAACGACAGCATGAGACATGATCAATCCTCCTTCGATCAGCTTTTGCTTGACTATTTACGTTGATATCAACATATATTAGTCATGTCAAATGTTACAGCGATTCCTTTTTCAACAACGCTTCTAGTGCGCGATAGTTGCCTTTGCCTTCACGCACAAAGGGCAGCGCGTGCGCTGGCGCGGCGTTTCGACAATGCATTGAAGCCCTTGGGCATGACCAATGGCCAGTTCTCACTGCTGATGTCGCTCAACAGACCGGAACCGCCGCCGATGGGACCAGTGGCGCAACTGCTCGCCATGGACAGGACCACACTGACGGCCGCCCTCAAACCTCTTCAGAAAAAAGGCCTCGTCAGCATTGAGCCCGACCCCAGAGACAAGCGGGGAAAAAGACTGCGGTTGACCGAAGCGGGCATGCAACTGCTGGTCAGCGCCTTTCCGATCTGGGAAAGTGTCCATGCGGATGTTGAACGGGGTATCGTCAGCGGTGACCCAAGCCGTCTGCGGCAGGACCTGCTCGACATCTCCAGATAACATCCTTCATACAAACCCATGAAAAACCGGCGGGATGAACCGCCGGCTTTATGTTCGTATTACTGCAATTACTCAACAGTGACAGGCACTTCCGTCGAGGTGCGCAAGGCGTGGCTGTATGGGCACACGATGTGTGCTGCAGCAGCCAGTTTTTCAGCCACTTCGCGCTCGACGCCTGGAATATGGACGCTGAGAGCAACATCAATTCCGAAACCACCGCCATCCTCGCGCGGACCAATACCCACGGTTGCTGTCACAGTGGTGTCTTCAGAAATCTTTACCTTTTCCTTGCCAGCAACAACCTTAAGCGCGCCGAGGAAGCAGGCCGAGTAGCCAGCTGCAAAAAGCTGCTCTGGGTTCGTCCCGGTTGCGCCGTCGCCGCCGAGTTCTTTAGGAACTGTCAGTGTTACATCCAGAACACCATTTTCCGAAACGGCGCGGCCAGCGCGGCCACCGGTTGCACTTGCTTTTGTCTTGTACAGAATTGGCATGGCATTAACTCCCTTCGGTTGATTTAATAAGCATTACCTATCACTCAATTTAATTGCGCGCAATATAATTTTGCACATTGCCATCAAAAATATTATCTGTGAAAAGCAGAACAACGTCAGAAATAATCTTTGGCGACATGACCAAGGAACTTACAGCCCCGCCGATTGTTCCATTACGCGAGGGATTTGCAGGAGACGCCATGGACAGGGATGAACTTGAGAAGCATCTACAACTGGAACATCAGATTTGCTTTGCCCTTTACGGTGCGGCCCACGCATTTACGCGGGCCTATAAACCTCTTTTGGATCCGCTTGGCCTGACTTACCCGCAGTATATTGCCATGATGGCCCTTTGGGAAAAAGAGACCGCCACCGTCAAGGCGCTCGGCGAAATGTTGGGCCTAGATTCAGGCACCCTCTCCCCCCTCCTCAAGCGGCTTGAGCAAGCAGGGCTGATCAGTCGCAAGCGCAGCCTTGAAGACGAGCGTCAGGTATTGATTACGCTGACCGATCGTGGACGGGACTTGAAGAAAGATGCGGTTGGCGTGATGCAGGCGATTGGCCAGGCAACCGGTTGCGGATTTGACGAATTGGCAGCCATACGCGACACGCTCAAGAACCTCAGCGCACGGCTCAACGACACCCAAAACTAAAACGCCGCATGCGAACTGCATACGGCGTTTTGAAATCATATATTAATATCAGGACAATTACTGCCAGACGACGATACGCGCCTTGTTGGGAACGCGCTCATAGAGGTCAATGATGTCCTGGTTCATCAGGCGTACACAGCCTGAGGAAACGGCCTTGCCAATGGAATTCCACTCGGGAGAACCGTGCAGGCGGTAAAGCGTATCCTGCCCGTTCTGGAAAATGTAGAGCGCACGCGCGCCAAGCGGATTCTTCAAACCAGGCTGCATGCCGCCATTCTTGGAAGAATATTTGGCGAGTTCTGGCTGACGGGCAACCATTTCATCTGGCGGGGTCCACTTTGGCCATTTCTGACGCCACTGGATAACGCCCTCACCCTGCCATGCAAAACCCTGGCGGCCGATGCCAACGCCGTAGCGCATGGCCGAACCACCCTGCTCAACAAGGTAGAGGAAGCGCGACCGCGTATCCACAACCACGGTGCCGGGCCGTTCGCCGGTCGGGTCGACAACCCGCTGGCGGTAAAAACGCGAGTCGATCTGCCTGAAAGGCACGGCTGGGATGACATAACCGCCATCCTCAATCGAGCCGTACATGACATTCAGTTCTTCGTCACTCAAACGACCGCCAAAAAACTGGCGAACGCCACCGGATATATTGTTGGCGACTGCGGAAGGATTGTAGTTGCCGGAAGATGCACAGCCCGTGAGCAGGGCCGCGGAAGACAGGCCAAGCAAAGACAGGAAGGATCTTTTGGAAAAATCTGGTTGGTCGGGGTTCATCATGAAGGCCGGAATTCTTTCATAAGCGGGACATCACATACTGACGTGCGGTACTCATTTCGCAGTCAAGGATTTATTCCCACATTAGTTAAGGCATCCCTAAATTCCAGCAACCGGTGCTTTAAACCGCAGTCACGGCGATACGATCAAATGGCGACCGTGCTCAAATAACCACAATTGGCGCACCCTGCGGCACGCGTTCATAGAGATCGATCACGTCCTGATTGAGCAGGCGCACGCAGCCGGATGATGTTGCCTTGCCAACGGACTGCCAGTCAGGCGTTCCATGAACGCGGTACAGCGTATCCTTGCCGTCCTTGAAAATGTAAAGCGCACGCGCACCGAGCGGGTTGTTCAAACCGGGCACCATCCCGCCATTGCGGGCAGAGACGGAAGCGAGTTCAGGCTGGCGCTGAACCATTTCATCCGGTGGTGTCCAACGTGGCCATTTGGCCTTCCACTGAATTTTGCCACGGCCAGACCAGGCGTATCCGTCTTTTCCAAGCCCAACGCCATAACGGACGGCCTTGCCGCCATCCTGCACCAGATAAAGGAAATGTTGGTTGGTATCGACAACGATCGTGCCCGGCGGTTCGTTCGTCTGATAACTGACTTCCTGCCGTAGGAAACGCTGATCGATGCGGCTGTAGGGAATGGCTGGAAGCGTGTGGCCATCATCATTGACCACGCCATACATGGCGCGGTGTAGCGGATTGGATACTGGCAAGCCATAAGACAACGGCTGGCCCGGAACAGGTAAGCCATATTGCTGATGGAAGCGTGTGCGGAATAGATCTGGCGGCTGCGGCGACAATTGGCCGGGCAGACGCTCCCGTGGCGGCTGTCGGTTGGAGTTCACATCATTATATTGGAACACCGGTGCCGTTTCGCGCACGAAAACATCCGCATTCATGCGGCTGGTGTCCGTCACGAACAGGCACCCCCCCAAAAAAGGCAGAACCATCAAGGCCGCTACGGACAGCGAGCGACGGCAGGTTTTCTTGAATTTGTCTGTCATTGAACCGCTTCACACAGATATCGTTGCCCTCATGATGAACCTTTCGGCTGGCGCGAAGCTGGTGTGATCAGCGTTTACGACAGGTTTGCCAAAGGGAGTCAGCCCTCAAAACGGGCGAAACGCACATGACTTGTCGGCCTGACAGGTCCCTGCTGTGCAATGGCGGCCGGTGGCGCGTGGTGCGGGATCTGGCGGTAGCCTTTTCTCGGCTTCCAGGCCTCTGCATGACGGGCAGACAGAAGACGAACAATCGCGAAACCGGCCAGAACCGGACCTGCGAAAGCATCGATTACGGCATCTGTGCGTGACATTTTATTATCTCCGTAAAGCTCTAAAGCGAATGATATGCTTTACGAAAACTATAGGCCTGGCGGCTTTGTCTGAATTTGAGCGAGATCAAATGCGCGCGCAGTCCAAGCATTCCGCCCGGACTCAAAATCAAAAATACATCAACAAAATCAATGGCGAGAAAACTGCACATGCGACTGACACATAATGCCGCAGGCTGCGATTTACCGTTGAAGTCCGTTTTTGCAGATCATTCTTCGACCTGCACCACCGTCAATCGGTTACGACCTGCCTTCTTGGCACGGTACATATCGGCATCGGCTGCGGCGAGCAGGTCTTCGGCCGTTTGGCCATCGCCGGGGTAAAACGCAACGCCGATCGAACAATCGACTTTGAGTCGAGCGCTCTCAACATCAATCGGCATGCCGACCTTTTCCCTGATCTGCGCGAGACGTCGACGCACGCCCTCTTCATCATGCTTGGGATTGCTGAACACCAGCGCAAACTCATCTCCGCCAAGACGTACGGCAATATCGGCAGCACGGATGCAGGAGACGAGCCGGTCCGCCACCCTGCACAGCACCTCATCACCGGCGGCGTGGCCAAACAGATCGTTCACCTGCTTGAAGTCATCGAGATCGAGATAGGTGATTGCCACCATGCGGTTCTCGCGCTTGGCCTCGTGCAGCGCACGATTGAACTGCGTCCAGAACAGCGTGCGGTTGGACAGGCCTGTTAACGGGTCATGATGCGCCATGAAACGCACCCGCTCTTCATTGTGCCAACGATCAATCGCGATACTGGCAATGCTGGTCGCCATATCGATCAGCTCTTTTTCGTGAGCGGAAGGTTTGCGCACCTCACCGGAATAAAGCGCAAAGGTGCCGAGCACCTGCCTGTTGGCGTTCATGATCGGCGTAGACCAGCATGAGCGAAGCTTAAACGGCCTTGCGATATCGACATAGTCCTCCCATAGCGGACTATTTTCTATGTCTTCGACGATAACCGGCTCACTACGCCAGGCAGCCGTCCCGCAAGAACCAACCTTCGGGCCGAATGTAATTCCATCGATCACGCGGCAATAGGCTTCCGGCAAACTGGGGGCAGCACCGTGACGCAGCTTTCCGGTTTCCTGATCAAATAGCAAAACCGACGCGCAAATGCCCTCAACCATGCTCTCGACCAGCAAAGTCAGTGCATGCAGGATCATGTCCAGCGGCTGATTGCGCGCTATCAATTCGAACAATGCTGCACTGCCGCGTCGTATCGTATCCTGTCTTTTATTTTCGGTAATGTCGCGCCAAATGGCAACCAGACCGTTGATGCGACCCTGCTCGTCTCGCAGTGGAATTTTCGTCGTCGAAAGCCAACAAACAGGCCTGCCGCTAAAAGAAAAGCACTCTTCCACGTCGGAAGTCGACTCGCCTGTCTCCAGAATTCGAGCTTCGGCGCTAAGAATATTGCTGACTGACTTTTCGGGCAGGAAATGACTTTCGTGAAAATCGTTCAGCGGTTCGTCAGACCTCAGCCCGAGATACTTGCGAAGTGCTGCATTGGCAAAGATAAATCGACCTGCGGCATCCTTGACAAACACCATGTCAGGCAAAAGATTGACCAAGCCAAGAAGTTGATCTGCTTCGGTAAAGCCGCCGTTACTCCTGAGAAAAGATACATCAACAACTTTTGTCATGGGCTTCGCCATCTCTTCACGGCCTGTTTCAGGAAATACCCATCCAAACTTGCCTTAAATTTTTCTGCGCATCCTCAAATGCACGTTTAAAACAGGTAATTCATTTGATCTGCGTCGTTATTCTATAGGACATAGCGAATATTTGCTTATGCTTGATTAAAGATTCCCGGAAAAACCAACCATGCAACCGATTTGTTAGAAAATATTACAAATTAACGGAAAAGGTAGCAATCTGATCCGGATAGCAGGTTCAGAAAAATTCATGATAAACGGTCTAAATTTCCTTTCGTTTAGACAAAAGCGCCAATAGGCTCACCGCGAAAACTGGCCGCTGTAGAGCACAAAAGTGCCGCCTACATGGCCTTAAGGTTTTGAGATAATTTGCTTTCTTTCGCAGTTGCGAGACGCGACTGCACACAGGGGACCCTCATGCTGACTATTTACGGTGTTTACCGCTCCCGCGCCACGCGCACTCTCTGGTTGGCTGGAGAACTTGGTATCGCCTACAAACATGTGCCGGTCATTCAAGCCCGACGTCTCGACAACCCTCTTGCCGACACAGCACCTCTGAACACGCTTTCCCCGTCTTTTCTGACAATCAATCCTATGGGGACGATACCCTGCATCGAAGATGACGGCATAGTTCTATACGAATCGATGGCGATCAATCTTTACCTTGCGCGCAAATATGGTGGCGCGCTTGCGCCTAAAGACCTGTCCGAAGATGGCGCAGTGATGCAGTGGTCATTCTTCGCTGCGACCGAAATTGAAACGCAGTCACTGAAAATATCCACCACCTTTGCTGAGGATCTGGCCGAAACGGCTGCTGGCAAGGCGGTGATTGATGTCGCAGCCCGCCTGCTGCAACGGCCGTTGCGTGTTCTCGAGCAGCATCTTTCGTCACACGACTACCTGATCGGTGATCGTTTTACCGTTGCCGACATCAATGTTGCTGAGGTGGTCCGTTATGCGCAGGCCCATACGGCACTGATCGACACATATCCTGCACTTAAAGCCTGGCTGGAACGCTGCCAGTCCCGCCCGGCTTTCAAGGCGATGTGGGATGCACGTGGCGCTGAAGCCGCATGACACGCCAATGATAAAACAAGCCACCCCGAATGTTGACCGGGGTGGCTTGATGTTTCAAGCCTGCTTTTCAGCCTCAAGCACCCTGATGACGGCAGCGCGCGCCAACATGCGCTGGTAATGGTCATGCACTTTTGGAAAACGGGCGATGTCGACACCGTCGCTTTCCAGCCATCCCGACATCACGAACAGATAGGGATCGGACACTGAATACTGGCTGCCCAGCACCCATGGGCCGCCGTGAAAACCTTGCTCGATAATCTCGAAACAGTCGCTCATGACCTGCGGCACCTTGCGTTTCATGTCTTCCAGCGATGACGCCTCATCCGCCCACCGACTGCCACGACGGCCATGGGCATGCGCAACGTGCACGGTGGATGAAATATAAGCGTTGAAGGATTGCATGCGCGCAAATTCAAAGGCGTCATCCAGCGGCGCCAGTTTGGCGGCCGGTGCCATTTGCGCAATGAACGACAGAATGGCAGGTGTTTCCGTCAAAACACCGCTGGATGTCACCAGCGCTGGCACCCTGCCCTTCGGATTAACGGCCAAAAACGCCTGCGAAAGTTGCTCCTGCTTGCTGAAATCCACCCGCTTGACCTTGTAGGGCAAACCGGATTCTTCAAGCGTAATATGGCTGGCCCGCGAGCAGGTGCCCGGCATGGAAAACAGCGTAAACATTTTCGATTTCCTTTAATTTCACTCAAGGACGAAGTTTCGCGACCTCACTGCGAAAAACCGGCAGCGACCCTGACGTCGCCGACGTGGATCTTGTTCCAGTTTTTCATGCCACGGTTCGACATGGCCAGCAGGTCGGCCTGTTGCTGAGTTCCCTTTTCAGAGTAACGCGCCAACAGCGCCGCAATCATGGCTTCTGCCGCACGCGTTGTTCCGTCTTCGCATTTCACCGCCATGGCAATTCCGCTCTCGGGCAGCGCCGCGACGAACACACCTTCCGCTCCGGTCTTGGCAAAGATACGACCGGGTGAAACCTGCATCAGGCGCGTGCAGGTTCTGCCCGTCCCGGCGACATAAAATGGTTCAGCCATGCAGGCGTCGATCAGGCGTTTCGCCGATTTCGCCCGCAAAGGCTCAAGCCCGGTGCCGGTTGCCATTTTCGCAAAGCCATGTGCAAGCCCCTTCAACGGAACCGCATAGGTGGGAATGGAACAGCCATCGGTGCCGCAAGTTTCATGGGACAGCACGGCGCCAGTCAGCGCCTGCATGGTTGTACGGATTTCCTGCTGCAAAGGGTGGTCGTAACCGACGTAACCTTGCGGATCGACGTCCATGTGGCAGCAGGCGCAGACAAAACCGGAATGTTTACCGGAGCAGTTGTTGTGCAGGGCTGTCGGTTTTTCCAAGGTACGGGCCTGATGAATGAGTGTTGCCTGATCGGACGACCAATGGGCGCCGCACTCCAGCACATTCACGTCTCGACCTGCTTTTGCCAGCATCGAGGCCGCCAGCTCGACATGGGCATCTTCGCCATTGTGCGACGAGCAGGCCAGCGCTAGTTCCCGGTTACCGAAGCCATAGGCGTCTGCGGCACCACTTTCCACCAGTGGCAGAGCCTGCATGGCTTTGCAGGCCGAACGCGGGAAAACACCGCTTTCAATATCGCCGGCGGAAAACAGGATCTTGCCGTCACCATCGACCACCACTGCCATTCCATGATGACGGCTTTCGACCAAATTTCCGCGGGTAACTTCAACAGTAACAGGATTGTTCATAACGGCCTCAAAAAACTCCAGATAATATACGCTTCTACTGCATGACGCCTTAAATCGCACCTGATTCAAGGCATGGATCATGCAGCCATTCCAGCTTCCCTTGCGCAGTGTACAGAAGGCGTTGCGCTTTGAAAGGCAGTGGATACAACGCACGGGGCAATATGAGATACGTCAAACGTTTCTTCGTTCTGGTTTTTGTCATCTTCCTTTTACCGGCCATCGCATCTGCCGGGTTATGGGCCATTCGCGACAAGCCCTCCAACTGGCGTGAGGCAAAGTGGTCATCATCTGGGCTATTGCCGAAAGCCGATGACCAGAAGGACGCTGCGGTTTATGTGTTTTCCGCGATGACTGGCGGTTTTAAGGGCGCGCTGGCCAGCCATGCATGGATCGTTACCAAGGAAAGAAACGCGGCGCGCTACAACCGCTATGACAAGGTTGGCTGGGGCAATCCTATCAGGGTGAACAACTATCCGCCTGACGCTTTCTGGTATTCCAATCCACCACGCCAGGTCATTGCAATCAAGGGTGATGAAGCTGAGCGCCTGATCCCGAAAATCGAAAAGGCGATTGCCGCGTACCCGTACGCCAAACAGGGTGGTTATCAGATCTACCCCGGCCCCAACTCCAATACATTTGTTGCGCATGTGCTGCGCTCGGTACCGGAACTGGGTGTAGCCTTGCCGCCAGATGCGGTCGGGCGGGATTATGTGCCGAATGCCGCCTTGTTCCATGTCGATGACGACTGGAAAGATGTGCATGTGTCCTGGAGAGGTCTGATCGGGGTTGCCGCTGGCGTGCGCAGCGGATTTGAAGTCCATCTGCTTGGGCTTGTCGCCGGTATCGATGTGGTCAATCCCGGCATAAAGATCCCCGGCCTTGGCTGGTTTGGTATGCAACGCACTGGCAATATCGCGATTTAATAGGCCGTAAAAACAGGAAAAGGGCCGCTCACGCGACCCTTCCATGAGTTTGATCCTGATAGAGGACCCGAACTGTCATTCAAGATGGCAGTCCGAAGGAAGGTTGGTCAGGCCGAGGGCTGCCCCGTCAAAACCTTCTCCTTTCCCAAGCCCAGTACAAAGATCGAAATCTCATTAGACATTGGATCACCTTCCTTTCGCTACGTTGAACATGAGAGAAAGGTAATCCATCCATGGGCGATTTCAAGGGCTTTCTTACGTATTCAACTTAAGTACGATTTTGCCGATGTGCTGACTGCTTTCCATCAGCCTGTGTCCTTCAACCACATCGCTGAACGGAATGACCTTGTGAATGCAAGGCGCAATGGTTCCGTTTTCGATGAGCGGCCAGACCTGTTGTAACAATTCGTCCCGGATAACCTGCTTTTCAGCCGCGGTGCGCGGCCGCATGGTAGAGCCGGTTACCGTCAGCCGCTTGACCATGATTGGTGTCAGGTTGATCTTTTCGGCAACCGCGCCTCCGAGAAACGCGATGATAGACAGGCAACCATCCTTGGCAAGACTTGCCAGATTGCGCTCGAAGTAATCAGCGCCGATCATATCCAGAACAACGTTGACGCCCTTTCCGCCCGTGGTTTCCTTGATGATGGCAACAAAATCATCTGTCTTGTAATTGATGGCGACATCGGCCCCGATCTTGAGGCAGGCTTCGCATTTCTCCGCGGATCCCGCCGTGACATAGACCTTGGCACCAAACGCCTTGGCAAGCTGGATGGCCGTGGTACCAATGCCGCTTGTTCCGCCATGAATAAGAACGCTCTCGCCTTCGCCAAGACCTGCCATCTGGAACAGGTTTGCCCAGACGGTGAAGAAGGTTTCCGGCAATGCAGCTGCACGTTCTGCATCATATCCCTTGGGAAACGGCAATGTCTGGCTAGCCGGAACGGCGCAAAATTCGGCATAACCGCCACCATTGGCGAGCGCGCAGACCTTCTGTCCGATGGAAAAACCGTTTACGCCTTCGCCCAGCGCAACAATTTCGCCGGCGATTTCCAGGCCCAGAATCGGATTGGCGTCCTTGGGAGGCGGATAGGTTCCCTGGCGCTGCGCCACATCTGGCCTGTTGATTCCTGCCGCTTCAACCCGGACCAGAATTTCGCCCGTCTTCGGTTGAGGTACAGGCCCCTTGGCCAAGACCATAACCTCGGCGCCGCCAAAAGAGGGCAGATCGACAAAGTTCATTTCATGCGGCAATGCCATAGAACAATCCTCCTGAAACAATGCAGGGGGAAAGGCTTAGAGGAATGGCATGGCGAAGAAAAGAAGACGCTTTGCCACTGGCGTCATTTTGTCCCGTTAAATACCCGGACCGTCAGGCCGTCCTTGCTGTCCTTGGCTGCTTTCTTGATAGCAGCGATTTCACTTCCGATACGCTCGCTGTCGCCAATCATCAGACCTTTCGGCAGCTCCAGAACGGCAATAGAACAACGCAGCAGCGCAAAGAAACGCTCTGTTCCGAAGCGGTCGTGACCAACGATACGGCCTGCTTCCCGGTCATCTTCAGAGTAGAGTTCGATGACGTCGCCGTGAAAATCGCTGAGCAGTCTTTCAAGAATCTCCAGGATTTCCTCACGCGACCAGCCACGAACGCCAATGAAGAAATCATCGCCGCCAATATGGCCGAGGAAACAGCCGCCAGCAAAAAAGTAACGCCGCATCAGTGCGGCGAATAACGAAATGGCGTGGTCGCCAATGTGAAAACCGTATTTGTCGTTAAAGGGCTTGAAGTTGTCAAAGTCGCAGTAACACAGGAAACGGGTATCGTCGTCGTCGCGGCAGCCTTCTTCAATGAAGCTGCTGATGGCGCGGTTGCCAGGCAGTGCCGTCAACGGGTTCTGGTCCTGCGCCATTTTCAGCTTTTTCTCATTGACGACCTTGATGAGCGAGGCCGCAGAGACAACACCAACGTAACGCAGATTTTCCGTCAAGATCACGCAGGCGCTGCCGTCCATGCTGGCAAACATCGACATCAACTGGTCTGCATCAGCGTCGAGACCGACGATCGGCGCGGCGTCGACAAAGTGCGATATGGTGCGCTCATAGACCTTGTTCTTCAGCAGGTCGCGACCAAAGGGCTGATAGATATATTCTTTCAGGTGGTGCTCGTTAATAACACCGCGCGGCTCGCCATTTGCATTGAGTACCGGGAAAAAGCCTTGGGCAGGGTTTCTGCGAAACAGTTCAAACACGCTGTCGATGCTGTCGTTCTCATAGACGGTCGGCAGACGTTCAATCTGTTTGCGAATGAGGATTTCATCGAGTGACTGGCTGCTGCGACGGTTCTCGCCCAAATGTTGGAGATGTGGGAAGGCCGGCTGCAATTCAGTGGTAAAGGTTGTCGGCCGGGCAATGAACCAGCCCTGTACCAGATCAACGCCATATTCGCGGCATACAAGGAATTCCGCTTCGGTTTCAATGCCTTCAGCGATAACCCGCACACCCAAAACATGCGCAATGTTGACGATATGGCGCACCAGATGGCGTTTGCGTGCATTGCTGTCGACACCATCGATGAAGTGGCGATCAATCTTGAGATAATCCACCTGATAGTCGCTGAGAAGTTTCATTTCGCCATGACCCACGCCGAAATCGTCGATGGCAATCTTGAAACCTTCCTTGCGCATTCTGGCGATCAGCGAAGAAAATTCCGGCACGCTGGTATTGTCGAAGCGTTCAGACAGTTCAAAACAGATTGAAGACGGCGCGATACCGGCGCCCGAAAGATGCGAAACAAGCTTGTCGAGGATGGCATCCCCATGGCGTATCAATCGAACATCAAGATTGAGAAACAGCGTGGCAGAGGTGAAATCAGGTAAGGTCGAAAACTTGGCCAGTGCCCTGCTGGCCAGCAGGTTTTCCAGCGCGACAAGTTGGCCGTCACTTTCCGCCTGATCAAGCAGCGCTAAGGGAGATGAAAAGCCAAGCTTTTCGTGACCGCGCATCAGGGTTTCGTAACCGAAAACCGTTCCTGTCGTGGTTTCCACAATCGGCTGAAATGCCGTTTCCAGAACCAATTTAGACATGGACATCATCTGTCCGCTGGCAAAACGACGTATCGAAGGGTGATCCAACGCCATAGCCGTTGTCATGATTATTCTCCGCACCATAATTATACGGGTTTACGCGGCCTTTTGGGCACGGCGACAACACCGCTTTTTACGGAGAAGCATCCTGAAAACTGGTCAATAAAAGATTGACTGTATGTGAATGTTGGATGAAAGTTTTATGACATAACTGTCACATATCAGCCTGCCAATATTGTCAGACAAGACGCAGCATCAGCCGCACCGCTTCTTGTCTGCGTGAGCTGCAAAAAGCTCTGCAACATTCACTCGCTCATCTTCATGATTTTGCTGACCTTTAGCAGCAACGTCCAAGTCGTTCGCCTGCGACGATGCGACCCACAACCGTAATGCGGCACGCACAACCTCGCTTCCGGATGCATATGCACCACATTCAACAGCATGGCGCATTCTCGCCGCCTGCTCCGGGGAAACTGACACAGTGACCATAGGCATATTGTTTCTCCCTTTTCCTCAAATCCTGCCCCTTGGCTGAGTCGCCGATAAAAGGGGCCAACATTGGATTGATTGCGGTCTTATTATTTTAAGCCTGACCGTGGCACCGGACATTGGTAATCCGAAGACATTATATTAGCACAAACTACCGCAACTTACAAAACTCATTCGGGATGAATGTTCGACGTAAGCCGCACCCCGTTCAGCCGAGCAGTAATGCAGACGATACGCTGCAGGTTCCGCCGCCCTTGTTACTTTACCTGCATTTTGATGTTCAGGATTTTAGCGCAAGCCCAAGCGCAATCAGCGCCCAGCCTTGCATCATCAAATCAATCGACAGGAAAAGGCCCAGCACCCAGATGCTGTTGACCGGCCAGCCAAGCGCGATGATGAAGCCCGCCAGTGCGGTGACGACACCCGCGACAACCACCCAACCCCAGCTTTTCAGCGGACGCAGTTTCAGGCCAAGCCATATGCGCGACACCCCGGCAATGACCAGGGCGACGGCCATCACCAAAGTCAGCACGGCAGCTGTCAGGTTCGGGTTCTGAAACGCAATGATGCCTGCCAGCAGATAAAGGACACCGCTTAACGTCCAGAACAGGATGCTTTCCCAACCTTTGACCTGGAAGGCATGGATAAGATGGATGACACCACCCATCAGCATCAGCAGGCCGACATAAAAGACTGAGGCGGCGGTCGCGACCATCAGGTTCGCAAAGGCGATGATACCAAAAACAAGAAGAGCAACCCCGAGAGCGACAAACCACCCCCATTTGGCGTGAATACCGGACATTTTCAAAGGCTGGAAATCGGACATTTTTGACACTCCATCCACACGGTATGATTTCATCATATACACCTAATAGGTGACTGCAATTGATTTAGCGCAACATCAAATAAGCGCCTTTAAAGGTGCCATTTATTTTTATTGATTGATCAATCAATCAAATGTAATTTTGACTGATATCCAGGAGACAGTTATGCCAAAGATTGGAATGGAGCCGTTGCGCCGAAAGGCTTTGGTGGATGCCACGTTGCGGGCAATCGGCCATCACGGTTCGCTCAATGTCACAATGAACGAGATTGCCCGCGAAGCCGGTGTGTCTGCGGCATTGGCACACCATTATTTTGGCAGCAAACAACAGCTTCTGCTGGAAAGCATCCGCAGCATGCTGCGGGATTTGCGCGTAGATGCGATTGCGGCACTCAACAGTGCCTGTGGTCCACGCGAGCGGCTTTCTGCTATTATCCGTGTTTCGTTTCAGCAAGACCAGTTCACCAGCGAAACGATTGCCGCGTGGCTTGCATTTTACGTTGAGGCACAGCGTTCGGAGGAAACCAGACGGCTATTGTCTCTCTATACACACCGGCTGCGCTCAAACTTGTTGGCGGACCTCAAGCGGCTCTGCCCGCTGGATGATGCGGCGCGCATCGCCGAAGGTGCCGCTGCGATGATCGATGGTCTCTACATCCGTCACAGCCTGCGCGCCGCGCGCTTTGACATCAAATCGGCAATCGCCCTCGTGGAGGATTATCTGGACGCAAAACTCGTCCCCTTCACCGGTGCCCTTGCCCCTAAACACTAAACGAATTTCTTTTCCGGAGTTCTATATATGAAAACCCAACCAACTGCCTCGCATTTCATTGACGGCGAATATGTGGAAGACCAGCAGGGTACTGCTTTCGAAAGCATTTATCCTGCGACCGGTGACGTGATTGCGAAGCTGCACGCCGCAACCCCTGCTATCGTCGAAAAGGCGATTGCTGCGGCCAAGCGTGCGCAACCGGAATGGGCGGCGATGAGCCCGACAGCGCGTGGCCGTATTCTCAAGCGCGCTGCAGACCTTATCCGCGAGCGCAACCGCGAACTGTCGGAACTGGAAACATACGATACCGGCAAGCCCATTCAGGAGACCATTGTTGCCGACCCGACATCGGGCGCCGATGCCTTCGAGTTTTTCGGCGGCATTGCACCGGCTGCGCTCAATGGCGACTACATTCCGCTAGGCTCCGATTTTGCCTATACCAAGCGCGTGCCGCTTGGCGTCTGCGTGGGTATCGGCGCCTGGAACTATCCACAGCAGATTGCCTGCTGGAAAGGTGCACCTGCTCTTGCAGCCGGTAACACCATGGTGTTTAAACCTTCGGAAAACACACCGCTTGGCGCCCTCAAGATTGCAGAAATTCTGGCAGAAGCCGGTGTGCCCAAGGGCGTTTTCAACGTCATTCAGGGCGACCGCGATACCGGCCCGCTTCTTGTCAACCACCCCGACGTTGCCAAGGTCTCGCTGACCGGCTCCGTTCCGACTGGACGCAAGGTAGCCGCTGCGGCTGCCAGCCACCTCAAACACGTCACCATGGAACTTGGCGGCAAGTCGCCGCTGATCGTATTCGATGATGCCGATATCGACAGCGCCATTGGCGGCGCGATGCTTGGCAATTTCTATTCGAGTGGTCAGGTCTGCTCCAATGGTACGCGTGTGTTCGTCCATCGCAAGATCAAGGATACGTTCCTTGCCAAGCTGAAGGTGCGTACCGAGGCCATGTCGGTTGGCGATCCGATGAATGAAGAAACTCAGCTTGGCCCGCTCGTTTCGCTCGCTCAACGTGAAAAGGTTCTGGCTTACATTGAAAAAGGCAAGGCCGAAGGCGCAACGCTGGTGACCGGCGGTGGCATTCCCAACACGGTCTCCGGCACCGGATATTATGTTCAGCCAACCGTATTTGCCGATGTCACAGACGATATGACGATTGCCCGCGAGGAAATCTTCGGGCCTGTGATGTGCGTGCTGGATTTCGACAGCGAAGAAGATGTGATCGCACGTGCCAATGCGACCGAGCTTGGTCTTGCCGGTGGCGTCTTCACCAGCGATCTGTCGCGCGCCCACCGCGTTGTCGACCAGATCCAGGCCGGTACATTGTGGATCAACACCTACAATCTTTGCCCGGTCGAAATTCCGTTCGGTGGTTCCAAACAGTCCGGTTTTGGCCGTGAAAATTCGGTTGCGGCACTGGACCACTACAGCGAATTGAAGACGGTCTATGTCGGCATGGGCAAGGTGGACGCGCCGTACTGAAGCGATCCCTACTCGTTGTAGGAACGTCTTCTCCCCCTCATTCCTGTGCTTGTCACAGGAATCCAGCCACGCAGCGTCTGCTGCGTGGAAAAGACTCTGGACCGTAATTTACCCTTGAGCGATTGATATTTGGGATTGATACCAATGCAGCAAGCAGATTTCGTTATCGTCGGCTCGGGTTCGGCCGGTTCAGCCATGGCCTATCGTTTGTCGGAAGACGGCAAATATTCCGTCATCGTGATCGAGGCTGGCGGCAGTGATTTTGGCCCCTTCATCCAGATGCCGGCAGCCCTTGCTTGGCCGATGAGCATGAAACGCTACAACTGGGGTTACCTGTCCGAGCCGGAACCCAACCTTAACAATCGCCGGATCACCGCACCCCGCGGCAAGGTGATTGGCGGTTCATCCTCGATCAATGGCCTTGTCTACGTGCGCGGCCATGCGGAAGACTTCAACCGCTGGGAAGATCTTGGTGCACGAGGCTGGGCCTATGCCGACGTACTGCCCTACTTCAAGCGCATGGAGCACAGCCATGGCGGGGAAGAAGGCTGGCGCGGCACCGATGGTCCGCTGCATGTGCAGCGCGGTCCGGTCAAAAACCCGCTGTTCCACGCCTTTATTCAGGCCGGCCAGCAGGCCGGTTTTGAAATGACCGAGGACTATAACGGCTCCAAGCAGGAAGGTTTTGGCCTGATGGAGCAGACCATCCATGATGGTCGGCGCTGGTCCGCCGCCAATGCTTATCTCCGCCCTGCGCTCAAGCGCCCCAACGTATCGCTGGTGCATGGTTTTGCCCGCAAGATCGTCATTGAAAACGGTCGTGCGACCGGCGTAGAGATCGAGCGAAAAGGCCGTGTCGAGGTCATCAAGGCAGGCCGCGAAGTGATCGTGTCGGCCTCCTCGTTCAACTCGCCAAAATTGCTGATGTTGTCTGGCATTGGCCCGGCTCAGCATTTGCAGGATATGGGCATTGAGGTGAAGGTAGATCGACCGGGTGTCGGCGCCAACCTGCAGGACCATATGGAATTCTATTTCCAGCAGATATCCACTAAGCCAGTATCGCTTTATTCTTGGCTGCCATGGTTCTGGCAGGGTGTGGCGGGCGCACAGTGGCTGTTATCGAAGGGGGGCCTTGGGGCTTCCAACCAATTCGAGGCCTGTGCATTCCTGCGCTCAGAGCCAGGCCTCAAACAGCCTGATATCCAGTACCATTTCCTGCCGGTGGCCATTTCTTATGACGGCCGTGCTGCCGCCAAGAGCCACGGTTTCCAGGTTCACGTTGGCTACAATCTGTCAAAGTCGCGTGGCAACGTGACCTTGCGCTCTGCCGACCCGAAGGCCGATCCGGTTATCCAATTCAATTATATGAGCCATGAGGAAGACTGGGAGAAGTTCCGGCACTGCGTTCGCCTGACGCGCGAGATTTTTGGCCAGAAGGCATTTGACGATTATCGCGGCCCTGAAATTCAGCCAGGAAATGCCGTACAGTCCGATGATGATATCGATGCTTTCCTTCGCGAACATCTCGAAAGCGCCTATCACCCTTGCGGCACCTGCAAGATGGGCGACCGTGATGACCCTCTGGCGGTCGTCGATCCGGAATGCCGGGTGATTGGTGTGGAAGGATTGCGTGTCGCCGACAGCTCGATCTTCCCGCATGTCACCTATGGTAACCTGAACGGCCCATCGATCATGACTGGCGAAAAGGCCTCTGACCATATTCTTGGACGCCAGCCGTTGCCGCGCTCCAACCAGCAGCCATGGACCAATCCACGCGCTGCCGTCAGTGACAGATAAACGAGTGCTACCGTCAAAATCGAAAATCCCCGCCAGATATGCGGGGATTTTTATTTGCAATGGTATTACACGAGGCAGATAAGAGGGCAGCCTGATCGTTGACTGACTAAAGATCGTTTCCGATGCCCATGAATTATAAGAAGCTGAAAATGCTGCGTCGCTCACGCGTGATGTGGGGATCTTGGCGTGTGTGGAAACCCAGAGGAATTTTCTGGCTGGGTGCAATAGCAGTCGGCGTCATCAGCGTTGCCTTTGCAAAAATGGCGGATGCCGCGCAGCACCTGTTTTTTGCCATGACATCTGCAGGCGAATACACCTTCCTGCTGCCATTGATCATTACACCTGTCGGCTTCATGCTTTGTGCATGGATTGCAGCAACCATTTTTCCCAACTCTCAGGGCAGTGGCATTCCGCAGGCTATTGCTGCGCGCCATTTGCGTGATGTCGAAGATCGCTCACGGCTCTTAAATCTGAAAGTCGCCACGGGAAAAATCATTCTCACGATCACTGGTCTGCTGTGCGGCGCGTCAATCGGACGTGAAGGCCCGACCGTCCAAGTGGGCGCATCCATCATGCTGCAAGCCGCCCGCTGGGGCGGTATAGCGCAAGCCCGCGGCCTCATTCTCGCTGGCTCTGCTGCGGGCATCGCGGCGGCCTTCAACACGCCGCTTGCCGGCATCGTTTTTGCCATTGAGGAAATGAGCAGAGCGTACGAATCCCGTGCCAACGGCCTGGTGCTCATGGCCGTCATTCTTTCCGGTCTTGCCTCGCTTGCGCTGGTCGGCAGCTACACTTATTTCGGTGCAAGCACTGTCTTGGCCACCACGGCAAAAGACTGGGCACTGGTTCTGGTTTGCGGTGTTGGCGGTGGCGTTTTCGGTGCCTTGTTCAGCGCACTCGCCTTGAAGATTTCGCAGCGTATACGTCGATGGAACCGCTATACACCGCTGCGAAAAGTGCTCATCATTGCCCTGATATGCGGTTTGGGTTCCGCACTGCTCGGCGTCATGACCGGTGGCGCAACATTCGGCACCGGCTATGAACAGGCGCGTGCGGCCATTGAAGGACATGGAACCGGTCAGTTGTTCTTCGTCGAAAAACTTGCCGCAACATTGCTTGCCATGCTGTCCGGTATTCCCGGTGGAATTTTTGCTCCATCGCTGTCGGTTGGAGCAGGTTTTGGCAGCACGGTTGCCTCGATGCTCGGCGCCAGCATCGGCCTTGGTGCGATTGTCGGCATGGCGGGGTATTTTGCCGGTGTCGTTCACGCGCCCATGACAGCCTTCGTGATCATTCTGGAAATGACCGGCAACCACGAAGGCGTTCTACCCATCATGGCAGCCGCCATGTTGGGCTATCTGACGTCGCGGTTCATTTCGCATGAACCACTTTATCATGGCCTCTCCCGAGTTTTCCTGGCACAGAGCATTCGTGACAAACGCGCGACGCAACGTCACGATGCTCCGGCCAGCACACCGAGCCCCTAACATTACTTCTGAAAAATCTTCCAGCGCGTTGGGCGGAAACGCAGTTCTTGCCCAACCGCGATGGACGCATGCAGCGGCACTTCGATTTCCAGATGGTAGGGATCATGGCCGTTATTGGCGATGTCGATTTCCGCAATGCGTGTTCCGGCCAGACGACGACAGGTGGTAACCTTGCCGTAAAGCGCCCCCTGATCGATAGTCAGTTCGACATCTTCCGGACGGAAGAACAACTCGCCCTCACCCTTGCCTTCATCGGAAACGCCGATCTGCTCACCCTGGAACAGAACATGGCCGTCCTTGATCGACACCGGCAGGCTGGAAGATTCACCGATAAAGGAAAACACGAAAGGTGAGTTGGGACGATCGTACACGTCATCGGCCGTTCCAACCTGCTCGATCTTACCCTGGCTCATCACCACCACACGGTCGGCCAGTTCGAGCGCCTCTTCCTGATCATGTGTTACGAAGACGGTGGTGTGCCCAGTACGGTCATGGAATTCACGCAGCCAGCGGCGCAGTTCCTTGCGCACCTTGGCGTCAAGCGCGCCGAATGGTTCGTCGAGTAGCAGGACCTTTGGTTCGATTGCCACGGCACGTGCCAAAGCAACACGCTGGCGCTGACCGCCTGACAGCTGGTTCGGATACCGTTTTTCAAGGCCGCTCAGATGCACCATATCAAGCAGTTCCGACACGCGGCGCTTGATCTCGCTTTTGGCCGGACGTGTGTCCGAGGGGCGTACCTTCAAGCCAAAGGCAATATTTTCGGCCACCGTCATGTGGCGGAAAAGCGCATAGTGCTGAAACACGAAACCAACGTTACGTTCCTGAACACTGCGGTGCGAGGCATCCTCATCACCGAAAAAGATCTGCCCTTGCGTGGGTTGCTCCAAACCGGCGATCAAACGCAACAGCGTGGTTTTGCCCGAACCGGAAGGTCCAAGAAGCGCGATCAGTTCTCCAGAACGAATGTCCAGCGACACATCGTTCAAAGCCGGAAAACGATCAAACTGCTTGGTAATGCCGGAAACTTTGACTTCCATAAAAATGCCCTTCAATGCTTGCCGGCAGCGTTGCCCGCGCCAAAGCGAATTTCAAGAATAGTTTTCAGAACGAGCGTAACCAGTGCCAGACCTGCCAGCAGCGTTGCGACAGCAAATGAAGCGCCGATATTATACTCATTATAGAGAATCTCGACATGCAACGGCATGGTGTTGGTTTCACCGCGAATGTGACCTGATACCACCGACACAGCGCCGAACTCACCCATAGCGCGCGCGTTACACAGCAACACGCCGTAAAGCAGGCCCCATTTGATGTTGGGAAGGGTCACGTACCAGAAGGTCTGCCAGCCGGACGCCCCGAGCGAAATGGCCGCTTCTTCGTCACCCGTTCCCTGCTCTTGCATCAGCGGAATCAGTTCGCGTGCCACGAACGGAAAGGTCACAAATACCGTGGCCAATACGATGCCGGGCACGGCAAACAGGATTTCGATACCGTAGCTTTTCAGCCATGGACCGAGCACGCTGTGGGACGAAAACAGGATGACATAAACAAGCCCCGAAATCACAGGTGAAATCGAGAACGGCAGGTCAATCAACGTGATCAGGAACGCCTTGCCCTTGAATTCGAACTTCGCAATGGCCCAGGCCGCTGCGACACCGAAGATCAGGTTTAGCGGAACCGAGATGGCCGCAACTAGCAATGTCAGGCGAATGGCCGACAGAGCATCTGGCTCGACAATCGCTTCCCAGAAGGCTTCACCGCCCTTGCGGAAAGCTTCAAAAAACACCGAAACCAGCGGAAGCACCAGAAACAGGGCCAGGAAGAGGAAAGCCAGAGCAAACAGCGCCAACTTTGCAAGCGGGCCTTCAGTTGCCGGATCACGGAATGGTCTGGATTGGATGGTGCGCGCGTTATCAGGCATATCCGTACCTCTTGCGGCTCCAAGCCTGAATGAGATTGATGACAAAAAGCATTGCAAAGGAAATGATCAACATGATCGTCGCAATGCCTGTCGCGCCTGCGTAATTGAATTCCTCCAGACGGATGACAATCAACAGCGGCGCGATTTCCGACACATAAGGGATATTGCCGGCAATAAAGATGACCGAACCGTATTCACCCACACCACGCGCGAAGGCCAGTGCAAAACCTGTCAGAATGGCAGGGACCAGACCGGGCAACAGAATACGAGTGATCGTCTGAAAACGATTGGCGCCCAAAGTCGCGGCAACCTCTTCCACCTGACGGTCAATTTCTTCCATGACCGGCTGCACGGTGCGCACCACAAATGGCAGACCGATGAAGATCAGCGCGATGACAATACCGGTTGGTGTGAAGGCGATCTTGATGCCGAAGGGCTCAAACCATGACCCCACCCAACCACGATTGGAATAAAGTGCAGTGAGCGCGATACCGGCAACGGCGGTGGGCAAAGCAAACGGCAGATCGACGATGGCGTCAACAAAGCGGCGGCCGGGGAAACGATAACGCACCAGTACCCATGCGATTATGACGCCGAACACGGCGTTGACCAGGGCGGCTACGAAGGCCGTGCCAAAGCTGACGCGCAGGGCGTTCAGTGTTCTGCTATCTGTGGCGATGGCAATGAAGTCTGCCAGACCGAGTTTTGCGGTGGACCATACCAAGCCGCCAAGTGGAATGAGAATTATAAGAAAAAGGTAAGTTATCGTGTAGCCGAGCGTCAGGCCAAATCCTGGCAGGACACTCGACTGACGCCACTTCCACCTGCTTGGCGATGGGGTATTGCTCATCAATGCTCCGGGTAAACTCTGGTGGCAAAAGCCACCCTTTTCAGAACGCCGGGAAAACTGGACTGATCCCGCCACTCTCAGCTGTTGTTCAGGCACCAGGCGTCAGGACACGCTGTCAGGCAAAATCCACGCCGGCACTTTACGCGCCATCGACCGGCTTGTGGCCGGTCGATATTTTATCCGGTCTGGAATGGTTTGCTGCCAATCCAGAATGTTCACATCATCCGCTTACTTGCCGGGCTTGTAAATCTGGTCGAAGATGCCGCCGTCACCAAAATGTTCCGGCTGCGCCTTGGCCCATCCGCCAAACAGCGGGTCGTCGATGGTGACCAGCTTGATGTCTGGCAGCTGCTTCAACAGGTCAGGTGCGACGACAGACGGGTTGGATGGACGGTAGAAGTGCTTGGCAGCAATGTTCTGACCTTCGTCAGAATAAAGATACTGCAGGTAAGCTTCTGCGACCTTGCGGGTACCCTTGGCATCAACGTTCTTGTCAACCACAGCGACTGGTGGCTCTGCGAGAATGGAGATTGGCGGCACAACGATATCGAAAGCGTCCTTGCCGAATTCCTCACCGGCGAGATAGGCTTCGTTCTCCCAAGCCAGCAGCACGTCACCGATCTGACGCTGTGCGAAAGTTACCGTTGAACCACGGGCGCCCGTGTCCAGCACCGGAGCGCGTTTGTAAAGTTCAGCCACATAGGCTTTGATCTTGTCCTGGTCGCCCTTGTACTCTTCATTGGCCCATGCCCAGGCGGCAAGATAGTTCCAGCGTGCACCACCTGAGGTCTTCGGGTTTGGCGTTACGATCTGGATATCGCCCTTTACGAGGTCACCCCAGTTATGGATGCCCTTTGGGTTGCCCTTGCGGACCAAGAAAACGATTGTCGATGTATAAGGAGATGAATTGTGCGGCAGGCGTGTGCGCCAGTCGGCGTTGATCTTGCCACCATTCTTCACGATGGCATCAATGTCGCTCTGCAGGGCGAGCGTAACTACATCGGCTTCAAGACCATCGATAACCGAACGGGCCTGTTTGCCGGAGCCGCCATGCGACTGCTGAATAGTAATGTCTTCACCCGTATCAGCCTTCCACTTCTTGGCGAAGGCGTCGTTGAAATCCTTGTAAAGCTCACGGGTCGGGTCGTAGGAAACGTTCAACAGTTTAGTATCGGCCGAGGCGGCGCTAAACGAGCCAACCGTCAGTGAAAGGCTCAGAGCCAGAACGCTCAAGCCGGAGAGAAGCTTTGACATAGGTTTTCCTCCTATTGGATGCCTCTTAACTCTACTGGTTCAGTCGTCTTGGTCAATCGCAGGAATTGTGATTGCAAAAGTGTTTCCCCCCGGCTTTCCGGCGGGCAATAAACACAGTGCACAACGGCAAAATTGCGCAATATGGCCCTTTGAACTTAAACACACAGGCAAAACGAATTCACGTTTTTATGCAAAAACGGGGCACTACAGGCAGGATAATTCATTCAGGCGGAATATTGTTCCCCGACAAATCGCGTCGAGCGTCAGGCCTTGAGCAACTCCGGAACCATCACACCGCTGACCGAATCCTCGATGGTGGTGTTGAACAGGATGTTGCGGGTGCTGTCGGCAACGCGGGCAAATACGTGGCGAATTTCGCACTGGCTTTCGCCATCACAGTCCTCACATTGCCGGTACGCCGTCTGCGACAGACAGGGCAGCGGCGCAACGGGACCATCGATCAGACGTAGGATTTCGCCAAAAGTAATATCGTTGGCTGGGCGCAGCAGAAGATAACCACCCTGCTTGCCACGCCGGCTTTCGACGTAACCTTCGCGTTTCAGCTCAAGAAGTATTTGCTCCAGAAACTTTTTCGGAATGGCTCGTTTCTTGGCTATATCGGAAATCTGCACAGGACATGCGTCATCGCTTTGTGCCAATGCGGCCAGCGCCCTCAACGCATATTTCGCCTTCTGGGAAATCATAACAAAACCAAAAACACGCCACGCAAACAAATGTTCCCCCGCATTAGCGCAATTTCCGAAAGAATTCAAACCGATGACTGCCCTTCCAACGCGTGGGCACGTTTTGCTTAAGAATTGGCATGTGTGAGAGATATTTGCTCCCTAAAGCAAAGGCCAAAGACTCACATTTCTTACAAAGAGCGACCTGAAGACCGATAATCGCCAAAATCGCAGATGGATGCCGATGATGACGATGCCTAAGCCTTTGCAGACCGATAAACCTCTCGACATTATGTCGTTGGATGAAGCCCTTGCCTCACTGGATTTAGCCGGGAGGCTATCGCTTGTGGCAGGGCTTGGCGGTCGTGCGGTGTTTACCACCAGCCTTGGCATTGAAGACCAGGTTATCACCGCTGCCATCGGCACCCACCGGCTGCCAATCGAAGTGGCAACGCTTGAAACCGGCCGTCTGTTTGCCGAAACCGTTACGCTGATTTCGGAAACCGAAGAACGCTACGATATCGCCATCCGTCGCTTTTATCCCGAACAGGACGACATCGACGCCTATGCCGCCAAGTATGGCCTGAACGGCTTTTACGAGAGCGTTGAAGCCCGCCATGCCTGCTGTCATGTCAGAAAGCTGAAGCCGCTGGCCAGAGCGCTGGAAGGTGCTTCTTTCTGGATTACCGGCCTGCGCCGTGGTCAGTCCGGCAACCGGGCGTCCACGCCCTTTGCCGAATATGATGCGGACAGAAACCTCATCAAAATCAACGCCCTTGCAGACTGGGACATTGATGCGATCCACGCCCATGTGACGAAGGAGAGCATTCCTGTGAACCCGTTGCACGGACGTGGTTATCCCTCGATCGGCTGCGAACCGTGTACACGCGCCATCAAGCCCGGTGAGCCTGAGCGCGCCGGACGCTGGTGGTGGGAAAACGACGAAAAGCGCGAGTGCGGCCTCCATGTTGCGGAAGCACCTCAAGCCTCTCTCCTCCCCTCATCATCCCAGCAGTAACCTTTTCTCAGAATTCAGAAATCCCGGAGTTTTTACATGTCCAGTGCCCTTCCGGAAACGGAAAGCAAAAGCCCGCTTGCACCCAAGCCGCCTCTTGATCCCCACCTGAAAGCCCTTGAAAACGAAGCCATTCACATTTTCCGTGAAGTTGCAGCCGAGTTCGAAAATCCTGTGATGCTGTATTCCATCGGCAAGGACTCGTCCGTCCTGCTGCATCTGGCGCGCAAGGCATTTTTCCCTGGCCGCGTGCCGTTTCCGTTGTTGCACGTCAACACCGGTTGGAAGTTCAAGGAAATGATCGAGTTCCGTGACCGCATGGTCAAGGAATATGATCTGGACCTGATTTCCCACACCAACCCGCGTGGTGATGCAGAGAAGATTTCGCCGTTTACCCATGGTTCGCTTTACACCGACATCATGAAAACCGAAGCGCTGAAGCAGGCGCTGGATGCCGGCAAATTCGATGCTGCATTCGGTGGCGCACGCCGCGACGAAGAAGCAAGCCGCGCAAAGGAACGTATCTACTCGTTCCGCACGCCGGATCATCGCTGGGACCCGCGCAACCAGCGCCCGGAACTGTGGAACATCTATAACGGCATGATCAAGCGTGGCGAAAGCGTACGCGCCTTCCCGCTGTCCAACTGGACGGAAGTCGATATCTGGCGTTACATTCAGGCGGAAAACATTCCGCTGGTGCCACTCTATTACGCCAAGAAGCGCCCCTATGTTGAGCGCGATGGCATGATGATCCTGGCGGAAGATGAGCGTCTGGAACTGCTGCCCGGCGAAGTGAAGCAGGAAGGCATGATCCGCTTCCGCACGCTCGGCTGCTTCCCGCTGACCGGCGCCATCCGCTCCACAGCGACGACGCTGACAGAAGTTATCGACGAGCTGGAAATTGCGACCGTTTCCGAACGGCAAGGCCGCGCCATTGACCGTGACCAGTCCGGCTCCATGGAAAAGAAGAAACGCGAAGGATATTTCTGATATGGCCTCCCATAACGAAACCACCTCCGCAACAATTCTGCCGTTTGCAGAACCGGTCAAGGCAGTGCGTGACACGCGCCCTTTGCGCCTGATTACCTGCGGCAGCGTGGATGACGGAAAATCGACCCTGATCGGCCGCCTGCTATGGGACACCAAGGCTGTGAAGGAAGATCAGGCTGCAACGCTACGTCGTGACAGCGGCAAGCAGAACGACCTTGGTCTGCCGGACTTTGCATTGTTGCTGGATGGCCTTCAAGCCGAGCGCGAACAAGGCATCACTATCGATGTCGCCTATCGTTATTTCTCGACCGAAAAACGCGCCTTCATCGTCGCAGACACGCCCGGCCACGAGCAGTATACGCGCAACATGGCAACCGGCGCTTCGACCGCCGACCTTGCCATTCTGCTGATCGACGCCCGCGTCGGCATCCTTGAGCAAACCCGTCGTCACGCGACGATTGCTGCCCTGATGGGCATCAAGCAGTTTGTATTGGCGATCAACAAGATCGACCTGACCAATTACGATAAGGCCGGCTTTGAGCTTATTGCCCATGACTTCCGCGAATTTGCGCTGTCGCTGGGTGTGAAACAGATTACCGCCATTCCTATGTCTGCGCTGAAGGGCGAAAACGTGGTGCTGAGCGGTCATGCCGCCATGCCATGGTATGATGGCCCGACTTTGGTCGAAACACTGGAACTGGCAACTGTCCGTTCCTCGCAAACTGTTGGTTTCCGTATGCCGGTCCAGCGCGTATCGCGTCCGGGCGAAAGCTTCCGTGGTTATCAGGGCACGATTGCCGGTGGCTCAGTCAAGCCGGGCGATTCCGTCGTCATTCTGCCGTCCGGTACGGTTGCCAACGTCAAGCAGATCGTGACGTTCGATCTGGTGCGCAACGCCGCCGTGGCTGGTGATGCAGTGACACTGGTGCTTGACCGGCAGGTCGACATTTCCCGTGGTGACGTCATCAGCTCAATTGACGGCCAGCCGCATGCCGGGCTTGCCTTTGATGCGCAACTGGTTGCCTTGCAACCCGGTGGCATTGAACCCAATAAACGTTACTGGCTGAAAAGCGGCAGTCGCCGCCAACGTGTAACAGTTGAGCCGGTCTCACAACTCGACCTCAAGAACGGCAAATGGCAAGAGCATTCGACCGCACTGGCGATGAATGCCATCGGCAAGGTGCATCTGGCCTTTGATGAGACAGCGATCTTTGATCCCTATGAACTGAACCGTGCGACCGGCTCGTTCATCCTGATCGACCCGGACACCAACAACACGGTTGCGGGTGGCATGATCGTGTCCAAGCGCAGCGATGTTAGCGCATTGGGTAGCAATGAACGGGTGATCCTATCACTGCCTGCAGATCTGGCTGAAAAGTTGCTGTCGAGCGAGCTGTTTGCGGACCGCCGTGATGACATTGATGTTCGCCGGACGAATGCAACCACAGCCAACCGGATCATCAATGATCTGAGCTGAGGTTCCGCGTTCAGCCAATACAAAAGCCACCTTCCTCGGAAGGTGGCTTTTTGATTTTTGCCTGTTACGGCATACCGCATTTGGTTTGGAGATCTTCAAGTATTCCTACTAGTGCAGGAAGAACATCCAGATCAAAAGCACAACAACAAACGGTACGCCCATCGCCCACAGAAGCATTGCTCGTAACATGTTTCTACCTCCTTGCTTGTTCGAATAAATAACGACAAGGCGATGGAAAAGGTTCCAAAGCAGTTCAGAGACTTATTTCAGATTGATACAGGGCTGCGCAGTCGCCGCGTGGTTTGCCGCTCGACAAACTGATAGTCGAGGCTGACGATCTTCTCTTCAACCTTCTTTCCAGCCGCCAGCGTCAGCAGCATGTCGGCAGCGCGGTAACCCATCTCGAAACGCGGAATACGCACCGTCGTCAGCGGCGGTTCAGTAACGCTCGCAAAATCCAGATCGTTAAAACCACAGATTCCGAAATCCTCGGGGATACGGATGCCGAGACGTTGAGCCTCAAAAATAACACCCAGCGCCACATCATCGCTGTGACATAATACACCATCAGCGTCTGGCACGGCCTCAATGAAAGCGCGCGCAAGGCGAGAGCCCAGCCTTGGGCTTGGCGGCGTATCCTCCCAGATCACCAGTTTTTCGTCGTATAGGCCAGCATCGCGCATCGCCTCGCAATAGCCCATCTGGCGCTGTCGGACCCGGAAATCATTGCCGCCACCGATCAGTGCGAAACGACGATAGCCCTGCGTCAGCATGTGCCGTGTTGCGGCTCGTGCCGCGCTTCGGTGGTCAATCGCCACCGCAAATTCCGACAATGGAAAACTGACATCAACAGTTTGCACGATGGGGCATGCGGCCTCACGCATGAGCGCTTCCATACTGCCGTGATCTTCCACCCCGGCCAGAATGATACCTGCCGGACGCTGCGCGGCAAACAGGCGGATCTTGGCAATTTCTTCGGCCAGATCATAATGGGTATTGGCATATTGGATGCTGTAATCACTGCCCCTCACCCGCTCCTCGATACCACGCACCACACTTAGTACGGCAGCATGTGACAGGGATGGAACAAGCACGCCAATGAAACCACTGCTGCCACGCGCAAGGGCCCGCGCTGCAAGATCGGGAACGTAACCCATCTCCGCTACAATTTGCAGAATCATCTCACGCAATGTCTCGGAAACCTTGTCCGGCTCCCGCAATGCTCTTGAAACGGTTATTGCACTGACACCTGCTTTTTCTGCGACGTGCTGCAAGGTAATCTTTTCACGCGCCGTGCGTTTGTTGCGTAATGTCAATCATGCACCTCTGGAGAACGATCCCGGTGTAATTACCCTATTTCAACCGCATCTTCTAACTGCAACGTTGTAGATGGAATATTATCGGCCGGAACTTGAATCGCTTCTGTTCATAATATTTAAAAGAAAACGCATTATGTGCCACACCCCCATAAATGGGGGTACAGTATTAAATCATCATAAACCAACCCAAACACTGTATTGCTCGCAAGTGATGGAAACTCGTTTTCGTCCCTTCAAAATATCGTAGAGTATTCGCAAACAATTTTACGGAAATGAACACGCACATGATGACCACAGATCATTTTTTTCAATCCGGCAATGCCCGCCTTGCTTTTGGTGAAGCTGGAGAAGGCGAACCGGTTATTCTGGCCCATGGCTACACCTCCAGCACCGCTACCCAGTGGGGCAAAGATGGCGTTTTAGACGCGTTGCCGAGCCAGTTTCGCGTCATCGCACTCGATAATCGCGGCCATGGCAACAGCCAAAGCCTGCACCGCCGCGAAGACTACGGCCGGGAAATGGCGCTGGATGTGTTGCGCCTGATGGATCATCTGAAGCTGGAACGCGCGCATATTCTAGCCTATTCGCTTGGTGCGCATATCGCCGCTCAAACACTGACTATCGCGCCCGAGCGCATGGCAAGCCTGACACTCGGCGGCGGGGTCGGACGCTGGAATTTTACGGCCGCAGAACTTCAGGCTATCTCTGACGAGGCGGATGAACTGGCCAATGGTGCAATGACAAAGCACATATTGCGCATGTGGACTGGTTCGCCCAAACCCGGCCCAGAGGAGGTTATTGAGATTTCGCGCCAGAGGCTCGCGGGCAAGGATGCACTGTCGCTTTCGGCCATCAAACGCTCGATGCCTGACCATACCGTGACCCTTGAGGAGATGAAGGCGAGTATCGAACGGACGTCGCTACCGGTTCTCGGCATTATCGGTTCACTGGACTGGCAGGCGGAAGCCATGCGGGAACTCAAGAGCCGCATCCCGCAAATCGAGCATGTGGAAATTGATGGCGCCACTCACGGCAACGCTCCATCCCACCCGCTGTTTCGGCAAGCTGTCACGGACTTCCTCAAGCGTCATCGAATGGCATGACGGTTTGGCCTCCAAGATCTCAGTTTGCCGGTTGATCAGAGGAACAGTTGCGCGATATTTTCGGAGTTGGAGTTGGCAATCGACAGCGCCTGGATTGCCAGCTGCTGTTGTGTCTGGAGCGCTTTGAGGCGCGTCGAGACTTCGTTCATGTCGGCATCGACAAGCCGGCCGACGCCCTGACTGATAGACTGGGAAAGCCGGTTAGCGAATTCGCTCTGCATGTCGATACGCATGGAAAGCGCTCCAAGTGCCGCGGCGCTGTTAATCGCCTCGCGCAGCATGTGCTCGACACCCTCAATGTATTTATCGATCTTGAAACGGGTGGAGGTGACATCGATCTCGGCGAGGTCAAAATCCAGCGAGAATGGCAGGTTGGTGCGCACGTTTGAAACGTTGAACCTTGCTGCCCGGTTTCCGGCTTCGGGATACATCGCCGGATCTGCCATGAAGACGACAACGCCTGGATATTCCAGATCATTGGATATGACCGTGACGCCGGTACCTGCCGTCACATAGGCAAGCACAGTCGCCAGTTCGTGGCGGTCGCCAATATATCCATCTGTTGTGCCAAGGGCCGCATCAACGACTGCCTTGTTGATGAGCATTGTCTGCACGCCACCGCCATTGACCTCAACGTCAAAGCGGATTTCAGCAGTTGCCGAAACCGTGAACCCTTCGGTGAAGCTTAGAGTGCCCTTGGGGAACATGTTGTCATGATTGTTGGACGGCGCATCCTCGAGCCCCAGCGCAAAACCTGCTGGATGTCCCACCGCAAAACTTGAGCTTACCCCGACGATGTCCACGCTGGAACCATTATGCCCCGAAGTCTCAAGCGAACCAATTTCGAAGCGGGTGGCAGAGTTACCGAAGGACGTATAAGTCGACGGCCTTACAGCCCACAAGGGAACGCTGTTATCATCGAACACCTGCTGCAACACACGTGTCATGTCGTAGGCATTGTTGATCGTGCCGGTGGTCGTACCAAGGGCGTTATCAATCACGCTCTTGTCTATTCTCAAATTGTTGACCGTTACACCGGCGTCGGTGTCGAACGCATCGATCAACACCGAGAACTCGATGAAGTCGCCGACATCAAACGTGGCAGGTCCTGTAAATTCGTGGGTTTCATGGCCGTTATGGGCAGAGGCATTCATGTTGGCATTGGCAAAACCGCCCATGTCGCTCACGCCGCCGAGATCTTTCTGCAGAATGCCGCCGCCGCCGGCATTAAGCATACTGATGCTTTTCAGATCGACCTCTGTCGTCTTGACGGCAACCGAACCGTCGCTTGATCTGACAAAAGTGGAAACCACTGAGGATGTCAGGCTGTCCGTTTCCATCAGATGGGTTGTCGCGTCGGTGTTCAGCCAGTTAGCACCGCTGAAGCTTGAAGACGACACAATGCTCTCGGCCTGCGCATTCAACTGCGTCAGCTCTTCCTGGATCTTGGAGCGGTCTAGGCCCTCCTCCTTCGCAGCCACCAGACGGGCCTTGAACTGTTTGAGCACATCAACAACCGAACTGGTTCCAGCATAGGCCGTATCAACCTTCGCAGCGCCAAGACCCAGAGCATCGCTGACGGCAGACAGCGCCATGTTGTCCGATCGCATGGTGGTCGCAATCGACCAGTAGGCAGCATTGTCCGACGCAGACGAAATACGCAGCCCTGAAGAGGTCTCGTTCTGTGCTTGCCGAAGACTGGAATCGATGGCGCGCAACGTCTGGAGTGCAGACATCGCTCCAACGTTCGTAAGAATGCTGGTCATAATAGCTCATGGAAATTGTGAGATGCTCGTCATGAGCTATGAGAGGTTGTATGCAATACAACCGATCATGGTTAACAACTCGTTAACCAAGGCGCCAAGAGGTTAAAATGGTGATAATTTTTGCGCTATTGGCGACATCAACGACAATGATGAAGAAGAGCGCGACCCGACCGACACCAGTCGGGCATCAAGCCATGAGTTATAATCTGGGGAGAGCAAAAAGCGCGTTTGCAAACTGTGCGCAGAGGCGACATAGAACAAGCTAACCCACTGAAGTCGCAGGTCAAAATATTTGATTTATGGGATAATATGGTCGGAGTGGAGAGATTCGAACTCCCGACCCTCTGGTCCCAAACCAGATGCGCTACCAGACTGCGCTACACTCCGTTACCTGCGGCACTCTATAGACCAGCCTAAAAAGTTCCACAAGCGGACAACGCAGCTTTTGTGTAAATTTTATGATGGTTCTTTGCTCATTTCGTTTGGGCTTGCGCATCCGCAATTTTCAGCCTGATGCAAACGTTACAAAAAAGCAATTCCGTCAATAAATCGCACATTAGCACTCGCAAAACACTCCATTCGACGCAACAAATCTGATAGGCGACGCACATAAACGGCAATCAGCCGGACAAAATTCAAAAGGATCTCGACCATGCGATTTCGCAGCGTAATGCTGGCAGGGCTGGCTGTTGCCCTCACCGCCTGCACCACAACGTCACTGCCAGCAACTAACCCAATCGAAAGCCGCTGGAAGGGACAGTCCGCAGGCGTATTTTTCGCAAAGTACGGCCCGCCGATCAGCGACACGGCATCTGGCAGCGAAACACTTTACACATGGCGCGGCGGATACAAGAACACACGCGTTCCTGCGCAATTTGAGCAGACCAAGGACGGCAAGCGCGGCAAGCAGACAGCACCAGCCCGCACGCTCTACCTGTCTTGTACAGTGCAGATCACAGCTTCAGAAGATTACTCAATCCGCTCGATCCGCCCGGTTGCCGACCGCCCGGGCGTGAACGGACCAAGCTACTGCGCAGAATTCCTGACTGCTGAGTGATATATCCAACGACCAATACGGCCCCGCAGTAACATCGGGGCCGTAATGTTATTGACGCTGCCAGACCGATTGATCAGCAGACTTCAAACTCAAAATCATCTTGGAAAAATGTGGCTGGGGCGCCAGGATTCGAACCTGGGAATGCCGGTACCAAAAACCGGTGCCTTACCGCTTGGCGACGCCCCAACAAAACAGCAGGGCGAAGCGCTGCTATTCGAGTGGCGCCTGATTAGCAAAGCATAAGGGCAGCGGCAATCATTAAGTTTGCAGAACTGCAATATTTCTTGTTAGGACCGGACCATCTTCATGGTAGTTCATAAAGCAACCGATATTGCCGATCATTTTGCTTGAAAGTGCACATGAGCAAATACAGCGCACGTCCCCCAGCCACGCCAACCACACTGCTTGATGACGATGTCGTGCGGATCATCCGTTGGGACTTTGAGCCCGGTGCCGATACCGGCCACCATACCCATGGGCTTGGTTACGTTGTTGTGCCGATGACCGATTGCCATTTCCTGATCGAGGATGAAAATGGCAGTCGACGTGTCGACACACCGCGCGGCATGCCTTACCGGCGGGAGGCAGGCGTTTCGCACAATGTCGTCAATGCCGGTGACGAGCCGATGTCATTTATCGAAATCGAATACAAATAAGGGCGTTAGCCAGACAGATGTCAGACCCGGAATTCAGCCGCGAATTTCTGCCCGCCTATGGTACAGCCGTTCCGGTCAGCGATCATGTCCAGCGGATTACCGTCAACAACCCTTCGCCGTTCACCTTTCACGGCACCAACAGTTACATCGTTGGTAACCGCTCAGTGGCCGTCATTGATCCCGGCCCGGAAGATGACGCGCATTTCCAAGCTCTGATGGACGCCCTGAAAGGTCGGGAAGTCAGCCATATTTTTGTCAGCCATACACATCGCGATCACTCGCCGCTTGCTGCCCGGTTGAAAGATGCCACCGGTGCCATCGTCGTGGCTGAAGGTCCACACCGGTCCGCACGTCCGCTGCATGCCGATGAACGCAACCCGTTTTCAGAAAGCTCCGACTACGCCTTCGCGCCGGATATCGCCATTGGCGACAATGAGAGCATAGCAGGTGATGGCTGGACGTTGACGGCGCTGCACACACCCGGCCATACCGCAAACCATGCGTCCTTCGCGCTTGACGGTACCGGCATCGTATTTTCCGCCGACCATGTCATGGCATGGGCAACCACCATTGTGGCACCACCGGATGGCGCGATGAGCGACTATATGGCTTCACTGGAAAAGCTGCTGGAGCGAGACGACAGGCTGTTCCTGCCCGGTCATGGCGGCCCGGTGAAAGACCCCTCCTCTTTTATGCGCGGATTGAGGACCCATCGCCGTATGCGCGAACGGGCCGTTCTGGAGCGGATAAAAGCTGGCGACCGCAGGATACCCGACATGGTCAAGGTTATCTACCAAAGCACCGATCCGCGTCTGCACGGCGCTGCAGCACTTTCGGTTCTGGCGCATCTGGAAGACCTGCTTGAAAAGGGGCGCGTTCAAACCGATGGCCCGCCATCGTTGTCAGGGCATTATTTCCCGACGTAAGGCTAAGGGATCAGTCCCCTATGCCGAGCATCTCAGCATCCAACGCCAGCAAATAGGCTTCCGCCAGACTGGCGCTTGTCCCGAGATCATGCGGCCCGAAACGTGAGGCAACGCGAATATCGACCAGCGTCGTTTCCGTTTCTTCCCGCAGCCGCAACAGGACATCAAAACGCGCACCGAGGATGAAGGAGCGTGTCGCGCCCTGCACCAGCACATCGCCGCCCGTCCCAAACATTGGTCGCGGTGCATCCGCCGGTCTCGACAGCGGTACCGGCACATTTGCCGGTGGCTCGTCATTCAAGGTCTCACCCGATGGGTTTTCTTCCGGCGCGGGTAACGCTTCCGGCTGGTCAGGAATGGCGCCTGCAAGCCCGCGTGTCTCGGTGATACGGATGCCTTGCGCCGTCGCGACTTTACGTGCCGCCTGATAGATACGGTCCACCGCGCCTTCATAACGCCGCCCGGTCAAACCGGGATAGGCTTCAGCCTGTTCCGCCCTCGTTTCGGCTGTGATTGGCGGACGAGTAAACCATTGCTGGTTGGCCGTGGGCACCTCGATCCATTCAGGGATATCAGTGGTATCGGTCGAGACATCGTAAAGAACAGGGTTTTGCCAATAGAGAAAACCTGCCCAAATCGCGACGCCCAAAGGCAGAGCTGATAGCAGGATGGCTTTGAAGGCAGATCGACCGCCCTTTGCCCCTGTCATCCACAGCCGATAAAGACCAAAAAATGCCAGAAGTACTGCGACAAGCGCCAGGCCTGCCGAAATCAGCACGAGGCTGACAAAGTCTGGCATGGTGAGTGGCCCGAACCGAAACAGCGGCACGGCAAATACAAATAGGCACAGTGCGACAAGGCCGAAATAACGCGAGGCAGCGGCAGCACGGGAAACAGGTCGAACGAAGCGCACAGCCATGGAAACAGCCACCCGGATATTTTTCAGTCGTTATATGAAGCCTACCATCCGGCGACGGATGGTTAGACCAATGGCCCAAGAATCACCATCTGCCAGTAAATAGACCGGATTCGCCTTGCGGCAAACGTGACGACAAAAGAAATTCTTCCGAAAGCGATCAAACGGGCGTATCAGTCGAACCAGATGCCATTCTATTCGTTGTAGAAAATGTGCATCACGGCCATTCGGCATTGGAGGTGTTCAGATGCGTATTTTCTCTCTCATCGGCTTGTTTTGCGCGGCAGTGACGTTGGCGTCCTGCCAAACGATGACACCGGAAGAGCGGCGTGCTGCCGACGAGGCGACCTGCCGCGGTTATGGTTTCAAGGTTGGAACAGATGCCATGGCCCGATGCCTGCTCGATATCGATCTGGACCGCCGTGCAGAAGCACGCAGCTGGCAACAACGGCAGAACGACATGTTCTTCCGCCAGCCGGTGGTTATTGAACGTCGGGTGATCGTGCAGAAATCCTCTTAAGGGAAACGCCAGTCAGCCGGACAATGCCCTCGCCGCTATAGTAGCCTGCGCCGCGGCCAGCCGTGCAATCGGCACACGGAACGGTGAACAGGACACATAATCCAGACCCGCATCTTCGCAGAAATGGATCGATGCCGGGTCGCCACCATGCTCGCCACAGATGCCGAGCTTGAGGTCGCTTTTGGTCTGCCTGCCGCGCTCAGCGGCTATGCGGATCAACTCACCAACCCCGTCAAAATCGAGCGAAATGAACGGATCACGCTCAATGATACCCTTGCGTTGATAGGTCGTGATGAACCGCGCTGCATCGTCACGCGAAATACCGAAGGTCGTCTGCGTCAAGTCATTGGTACCGAACGAGAAAAACTCGGCCGCTTCGGCAATGATGTGGGCGCGCAAGGCAGCACGCGGCAATTCGATCATCGTGCCGGTGAGATAATCGATCTTCACACCGGTTTCTTCGGCCACGCAGGCAGCAACGCGGTCGATGCAGGCACGCACGTAATCAAGTTCTGAGCGCAAGCCAACCAGTGGCACCATGATTTCCGGCACCACAGGCGCGCCAGTTTCCTTGGCGGCGGCAACCGCTGCCTCAAAAATCGCCCGGGCCTGCATCTCGGCGATCTCAGGATAGGAAATGGCAAGGCGGCACCCGCGATGGCCGAGCATCGGGTTAAATTCGTGCAAAGCATCCAGCCGCTGACGGAATACGGTTTGCGGCATACCCATGGCCGCCGCAACCTCAACGATTTCGCCATCGGTCTTCGGCAGGAACTCATGCAAGGGCGGGTCCAGCAGGCGGATGGTCACCGGTAGGCCATGCATGATCTTAAAGATTTCGGTGAAGTCGGACCGCTGCATGGGCAACAGCCGGTCAAGTGCGACCCGCCTGCCCTCTTCACTGTCGGCGAGGATCATTTCCCGCATGGAATGAATGCGGTCTTCCTCAAAGAACATGTGCTCGGTACGACAAAGGCCAATGCCCTCGGCACCGAAGGCGCGGGCAGCACGTGCATCCTGCGGCGTATCGGCATTGGTACGAACGGTCATGCGGCGTGCTTCATCCGCCCAGGACATCAGGCGGGCAAAATCACCCGACAACTCAGGCTGTACCATCGGCACCTCACCGCGCAATACCTGCCCGGAGGAACCGTCAATGGTGATGATGTCACCCTTTTTGAGCACACAGCCCAGCCCGACCAGCGTGTTGTTGCGCAAATCAACACGCATGGAACCGGCACCGGAAACACAGGGAATCCCCATACCGCGTGCAACAACGGCCGCGTGGCTGGTCATGCCGCCGCGTGTCGTCAGGATACCACCTGCGGCATGCATGCCGTGAATATCTTCAGGACTGGTTTCCATACGCACGAGAATGACGCTGCGACCTTCCGCATCCGCAGCAACGGCTGCCTCTGCGGTAAAGACGATTTCACCGGTGGCAGCTCCAGGGGAGGCAGGTAGACCGGAGCCGATGACAGGACGCTGCGAGCGCGGGTCAATCGTCGGGTGTAAAAGCTGGTCCAACGACGAGGGCTCAATGCGGGATACTGCTTCATGACGGGAGATCAGCCCTTCATCCACCATATCGACCGCAATTTTGAGCGCTGCGCGTGTTGTCCGTTTGCCGGCGCGGGTCTGCAGCATCCAAAGCTTGCCACGCTCAATGGTAAACTCCATGTCCTGCAAATCGCAGTAATGCCGCTCGAGGTCGCCGCAGATGCCGGCGAATTCTTCGAACGCTTCCGGCATCAGTTTTTCCATGGACGGCTTGTCCGAGCCGGATGCAATACGGCCTTCTTCGGTAATTGATTGCGGTGTGCGAATGCCGGACACGACATCTTCGCCCTGCGCATTGACCAGAAACTCGCCGTAAAGGGCTTTTTCTCCGGTTGATGGATTGCGCGTGAAAGCAACGCCGGTTGCCGAGGTAGAGCCAAGGTTGCCGAACACCATCGCCTGGACGTTGACCGCGGTTCCCCAAGCTGCCGGAATGTTGTGAAGCTGTCGGTAGGTGACGGCACGCGGGTTCATCCAGCTGGCAAAAACAGCCTTGATGGCGCCCCATAACTGCACTTCAGTGTTCTGCGGGAATACCTCGTCCAGTTCATCTTCAATGATCTGTTTGTAGAGCGTGACGATGTGCTGCCATTCGACGGCGGAAAGCTCGGTGTCATATTCATAACCGAGGCGTGCCTTTTCATCTTCCAGCACCTCCTCGAAAACCTCGTGGTCGAGGCCCATGACCACATCGGCATACATCTGGATAAAGCGGCGATAGCTGTCCCAGGCAAAACGTGCGTCGCCAGCATCGTGGCCCAGCGCCTCCACGGTTTGATCATTGAGGCCGAGATTGAGGACAGTGTCCATCATGCCGGGCATCGAGACTTTTGCGCCGGACCGAACTGAAAGCAGCAAGGGTTGCGAACCGCAGCCGAATTTACGACCCGACATGGCCTCCATGTCGGCAATACCTGTCATGACTTGTTGTTTCAGATCGTCAGGCAGATCGCGGCCGTTGACGTGGTACCAGCCACATGCTTCGCTGATGATGGTCAGGCCAGGTGGCACAGGCAGACCAAGACTTGCCATTTCGGCAAGATTCGCCCCTTTGCCGCCAAGGATCTCGACGTCACTCGCCCTGCCTTCGGCTGCCCCGTTGCCAAAGGTGTAGACCCATTTTTTCATCAACGCTCTCCACCCAGAAGCGGTCTTGTTTTTCAAATCTTTATAGCATCATCCGGCTATTTAAAATCGATACCGTATAACTGCTTCGGCGCAGTGCAACAGAAATGAGGCGATTGCATGCTTTGCCTCTCAGGATCACGAATTTTCCGTAAACGGTTGACGCATTCGTGAGATGCAAGAGCACAAAACGCGGCGTAAGGGAAATCAATCTCACTCCCGGATTTTTTCCATGAACCATTCTCGCAGACATATTCTGAAACTTGCTGGCGTGACATCTGCCAGCGCTGCCCTGGCCGGTGCTGTCAAAGCCGAAGGCATGACCAACCTGACCCTTTCCACCGATGCCCTGCCGTTTGCTCTGACCACGCCAATGCATGTCCGCGAGGCCGCAATCCGGGTAAAAAACCTTGATAACATGCTTGCCTATTACCGGCAGGTGATGGGCTTCACCGAGATTGCGCGCAACGGCAACACCGTCATTGTTGGTGCCGGTGGCATACCACTGCTGCATCTCATTCACCTGCCGCAGGCGGAATTTGAGAGCCAGAGTGCTGCGGGCCTATTCCACATCGCCTACCTGATGCCCACCCGCAAGGATCTTGCCCGCTGGCTTGTGCATGTCGCAAGAATGCAGGCACCGGTTACCGGTTTTGCCGACCACAATGTCAGTGAAGCCGTCTATCTGAACGACCCCGAAGGCAACGGCATCGAAGTCTACAGTGACCGTCAGAAGGACAGCTGGCAGTGGGATGGCGATGTGGTGACGATGGGCACCAAGGAACTTGATATCGACGACATCGTCGCGCTGACCGATACAACAAAGGACGACTATACGATCGCGCCGGATAATCTGCGTATCGGGCACATGCATTTGCGGGTCGGCGATATCGCTAAGGGACGTGCGTTTTATGAAAATGCAGTGGGCCTCGCCTCGACACGCGGCAACCGTGAGGACGCTGCCTTCCTGTCTTCCGGGCGGTATCATCACCATGTCGCTATCAACACCTGGAACAGCCGGGGCGCCGAATTGCGCGATGACAAGCAGACCGGGCTTGCCTGGTTCTCGCTGAAGATCACCGACGCGGCAGACATCAAGCAGCAGCGGGATCGTCTTGAGGCGGCAGGTTACAAGGTTTCCCAGCTTGAGAATGGCGATGTTGAAGCTGTCGATCCCTGGGGAACCGGCCTTAGACTGCAAAAAGCCTGATCACGCAACCTCGACAAGCCGCTCTGCGGCCTGAAGATCGACAGACACGAGCTGCGACACACCCTGCTCTGCCATGGTCACACCGAACAACCTGTTCATGCGGGCCATGGTGATCGGGTTATGGGTGATGATGACGAACCGCGTTGCGGTTGACGCCACCATTTCATCCATAAGGTTGCAGTAACGCTCGACGTTGTGGTCATCCAGCGGTGCGTCCACCTCGTCCAACACACAAATGGGTGCCGGGTTGGTCAGGAACACAGCAAAGATCAGCGCCATTGCCGTCAATGCCTGCTCGCCACCGGACAAAAGCGTCATCGTCTGCGGCTTTTTGCCGGGTGGGCGGGCAAGAATTTCCAAACCGGCTTCCAGCGGGTCTTCCGATTCAATCAATTGCAGTTCCGCAGTGCCACCGCCGAACAGGTGCGTGAACAGCCGCTGGAATTGGCCATTGACCACGTCAAAGGCAGCGATCAAACGCTCGCGTCCTTCGCGGTTCAGGCTCTGGATACCGGCGCGCAGTTTCTTGATGGCATCGATAATGTCATCGCGTTCCTTGACCAGAGCGGTCAATTTTTCCGAAAGCTCTGCTTGTTCTTCGTCGGCACGCAGGTTAACCGCGCCTAGTCTTTCGCGTTCTATCTTGAGGCGATCAAGTTCACGCTCCACTTCGCGCAAATCAGGCAGCGCTGCATCAGCGGCAAGGCCCGTCAGGCGGTAGGCCTGATGTGGACCGACATTGAGCGTCTCTTGGATGCGATGTTCGGTTTCCTGGCGTCTTTCGCGCGCAGATACCAGACGTTCTTCGGTTCTACCGCGACGCTCGCGGGCCTCCGCCAGTTCTGACAGTGCCGTTGCAGCCGTGCGGTCTGCTTCACGTTGCAGATTTTCCGCATGCACCAGCTGGTCAGCGGCCAGACGGCGGGCCTCTTCAGTCTTTTGAAGTTCCGTCAAAAGCGCTCGGCGTTTTTCATCGAACTCTTCTGGCGCGACCTCGAGATCGAGCATTTCTTCGCGGGCTTCTTCCTCACGTTCACGCAAGGTCGAAATATGATCGGAAGCGCTGGCAACACGTGCCTGCCAGGTACTGCGCTCCTGCGCGATGGCGTTGATACGGCGCTGACGGGCTTCGGCTTCCCTGTTCAGACCTTCGTGACGGGCGCGGGCTTCGGCAAGCAGGCCACGATCGGTAGCAACCTCCATCTGGACTTCGCGCAAACGGGTATCGATCTGCGTCAGATCAGGCGCATCATCCATTTCGATACGCGCATTTTCTTCCTGAATGACAACCTCTTCGATCTGCGACCGTATCTGGTTGAGGGCTTCGCTGACGATATCGCGACGACGCATCAGGTCACCGGAGGCGCGCTCTGCACTGGACAGCGCGTCACGTGATTCCGCCAGATGCCGCACGGCAAGGCGGCTCATTTCGCGCGCTTCATTCAGGCGAATATCGGCAAGGCGAATTTCATCCGCCGTCGCCGCAAGCTGTTCTTCTGCTTCTGAGAGCGCAAAACGCGCTTCTTCCATCTCGCCTTCCAGCTCAGCTAGACGGTTTTTCTGCGCAAGCCGCAGGGCGGCCGTTCCCGGAGCATCTGCACCGGTGACATGGCCGTCCCAACGGAACACTGCACCTTCACGCGTCACAAGCCGTTGGCCGGTTTGCAGCTTCGGCATCAAGCGAAAGGCGTCTTCAATGTTCGCGACAATGCCGATTTGCTTGAGCGCACGCGACAGTGCCACCGGGCCTTTCACATGTTCGGCCAGAGAGGCAAGTCCGGTTGGCAGCGCAGGATCAGCACTCGCGTCACCGCTGACGCTCCAATAGGTCGGAGCTGCCGGATCAAGTGAGCTTTCAAGATCATCGCCAAGGGCAGCGCCAAGAGCTACCTCAAAACCCTTGCCAACCGTCAATTCTTCAGCGATCGGCGTGAATGTACCAGAACTTGCGCCGGCCGCCAGCATGCGTGAAATGGTACGGGCTTCGGTTTCAAGGCCGTTTACCCGCGCCCGCGCGGCATCCACCGGGGCACGCGCCATGGCCTCACCACTGCGCGCTTCCGTCAGTGCCGTTTCGGCATCTTCAACCGCAATCTGCGCGTCACTGACCGCATCTTCCGCAGCCTCGACCACCGAGCGCTTTTCAGCGGGGTCCGGCAGTAAAGACAGTTTTTCGGAGATGGCATCCAGTTCGGACGACGCGTCCTGCGCCTGTTTTTCCAAGCGCATCTTGCGATCGGCGAGATCACGAATGGCGCGTTCAAGCTGGGTACGGGCAGCAGCCGCTTCCGCGCGCTGGGCCGTCAGTGCCGTTGCGGCATTTTCGCTTTCGCTGAGCTTTGCTGCGGCAGCCTCAAAGGCTTCGCGCGTTTCCTCGGCATAACGCCCGCTATCGGCCAGTGTCTCGACCAGCTCGGCCTCTTCGGCATCCAGCCGTGTCAGGATCTGGGCATTGTCGGCAACCAGCCGCTCTTCGCGGGCGATGTCTTCTCCCAGTTGTGCCAAGCGTCTGGTCAGTTCATCGCGACGTCTGAGCAGGCGGCCTGCTTCCTCATCAAGCTGGGTTCGGGCAATCTGCAGGCGCTGCAAGGCGGCTGCGGCACGCGCTTCATTCTCGCGTAATTCCGGCAGCTTCAGGCTGGCAATGCCTTGTTCCTTGGCCGCCTCCATTTGCTTCTGGGCTTTTTCAGCAACCAGAACAGTGGCCTGATTGAGTGCGCTTTCGGCCTCGCCTTCCGCCTGCTTGGCTTCCACCCAACGGATGTGCAGCAACATGGCCTCGCGGGCACGAATATCGGCAGACAGGCTCTTGAACCGGTTTGCCTGACGGGCCTGACGTTTCAGGCTCTCAATCTGGCTTTCCAGCTGCGCCGTTACATCTTCCAAACGTTCAAGATTGGTTTCCGCAGCGCGCAGGCGCAGTTCCGCCTCATGACGTCTGGAATGCAGACCCGAAATGCCGGCTGCCTCTTCCAGCAACTGACGGCGGGCCTGCGGTTTGGCGTTGATCAACTCGCCAATGCGCCCCTGCCCGACCATCGATGGCGAGCGGGCACCGGTTGATGCATCGGCAAACAGCAGTTGTACATCCTTGGCGCGGGCTTCCTTGCCATTGATGCGATAGACCGAGCCATTTTCGCGCTCAATGCGCCGCGTCACCTGAATTTCATCTGCGTCATTAAACGCCGCGGGTGCGGTACGATCAGCGTTGTCGAGATAAAGGCCAACTTCGGCGGTGTTGCGGGCCGGACGATTTCCAGAGCCTGAAAAGATGACGTCATCCATTCCGGAGGCGCGCATGTTCTTGTAGGAGTTTTCCCCCATCACCCAGCGTAGCGCTTCAACAAGGTTGGATTTTCCGCAGCCGTTCGGACCGACAACACCAGTCAGTCCCGGCTCGATGATGAACTCGGATGGTTCGACAAACGACTTGAAGCCGACAAGGCGTAGCTTGTTGAACTTCATTGATCGTTATCCCCGGCAGCGCATAAGCAATAAAAAACGGGCGAACGGAATGATCCGCCGCCCGTCATTTGAATGGAACGTCGTTTAGCTAAGGCTGTCGATAAGGGCCGACATGGATTCAAGCGACATGTCTCCAGCATACTTCTTGCCGTTGATGATGAAGGTTGGCGTAGAGTTTACACCAAACTCGCCAGCACCACGCTGCATCGTTGCGTTCACATCATCCAGAAGCTTCTGGTTCGTCAAGCAGGCTTCGAAGCTCTCCTGTGAAAAACCGGCAAGTTTCGACATTTGCAGCAATGCGGCGCGTGCATCCTGTGCTGTCGCCCATGTCTGCTGCTGCTTAAACAGCATGGAGACGAATGGGTAATACTGGTTTTCAGGAGCGCAACGGGCCAGCATAAAGGCCGCAGCAGCACGCGGATCGAACGGGAATTCGCGGATAACGAAGTACACCTTACCGGAGTCGATGTACTTTTCCTTGATCTTGTCGAAGGTGTTGTTGTGGAAGTTTGCGCAATGCGGGCAAGTCATGGACATGTATTCCACGATCTTGACTGGTGCGTTGGCATCACCAAGCGCCTTGTCTGGCAGAGGGCCAGGCTTGAGCACTTCCGTCATGTCCACATCGCCAATGGATTGCGGCAGTTCCTGCGCGCTTGCGTAATCCGCAACCAGCGAAATCGGCAAGGTTACGCAAACCGCTGCCAAAGCAACGCTGCCAAGAAGATTACGGCGGGTCATGGTAAGTTCGGAAGAAGGCATTGAAGCACCTGTTCGTGTGAAGACTCGATATGTCTGTATTTCCGATATCGCGGCGGCCTGTTCATAACAAGCAGCCATTCTCATTCTTATTGTCAAAGAATTGTGACCAAAGCTCGTTTCGCTAAAATATCAGTGCACATTCGGAAGTATTTTCCGACACTATTGCCGTTGATCAAGAACGTCCGCGCGCAGGTTTCTGCAACACTGCGGTGCCCAATCGCTCCACCGCCTTGCGAAGCTGTTCGCTTTCAATACCTTCCATCATGTCGTGAAGACGCTTCGCGGCGTCTCCCTTTAATGGCTGCGGTTTTTTCTTGCGCAGTATCGCCTGCGAAACGGGCTTTTGCACAATACGGATCTGGCGCACGGCGGGATAACCGAAAAATCCGTTGATACGGGCAATCAGTTCACCTTGCGCATGGGTCAGGAAAAGCGCACGTGCGCCTTCGCAGGCAATCGTCAGAACACCGGGTTGATAACCGCTGCCGTCGGATGCATCGTCGCGTTGCGGCCAGGCAATTTTTTCAGGACGGGTGCAGTCGGCAAAATCTTCACCGGCAATTTCATCCCAGGAACCAAGCAGGGCGGTGCTGATCCCTGCCCGGCGCGCCAGCACCGGGTCGATGATACCGTTGGCTACTTCCGATATCTGGACAACAGATGGTCTGCGTCCCTTAAACGGTGCCACGCACATTTCCCTTCGTGTTCTCTTCAGTTGTGACTGGCAGAGTGACAAAAATAACCAGCGCCGACCACAGGAAAATACTGTCGTAGATATCGTGGCCGAAGATGAAGTTCGTCATGCCGCCAACCACATATGTAGCAGTCAAAACGATAGCGACAAACAGGCGCTGGCGATAAAAATCATCACGAGCGGCATTGATCGCGGCCAGAAGCGGTGCGCAGAGCAACGCAACCAAAGACAGGAAACCGACGATACCTGAATCAACCATCGCCGTCAGAAAACCATTGTGGAAGTGGGTGAACTGCAGTCCGGTCTGTTCAATCAGCACACGTCTGTTTTGAACACCATAACCAAAAACCGGGTTCTGCTGAACCAGCTCAAGGCCATATTTCCATAAGTCCATCCGGACACTGTATGATGTGTCGGTTGCAGTGGCATTTTCACTGGTCATGTAGGCAATGGTATCGCGAATTCTGTCGGCACTGCTGATGCCGAAGCAAACGATGATCACGGCAACAACAGCCAGAATAAGCGCACCCTTGATATTCAGCCACGGCTTGATAGTGGCCGGGAAAAACATTGCGAACAAAGCGATAGCAAGGACGGTTGCCGGCAACATGCCGCGTGACTGAGACAGCAGCAGACAGACGAAGCCAGCCACAAAGCCAATGAAACCAACAATCTTGCGCCATTTGACCTCAGACAGCAGGTTCAACAATGCAAGCACTGAAAACAGGGCGCAAATCAGGGCAAATGGCAGCGCGTTACCCGCTCCGCCCTCTGCACGAGTCCGCAGAATAACGCCCTGCCACATGGCAATGGGCAAAGCGATGATGCCACAGATCGCAGCACCCAGGACAAAACTCTCAAAAAGGGTCCTTCCTGACGTAATGCGCAGACGCGGCAGCATCAGCCAGAACAGCAAGAACGGCAGCAATGGTGCCAGCTTGCGCAATACAGGCATCAAACCGGTATCCGAATTGATGAGCATGGCGAGTAGCTGCACCAAAACGTAGACGATGGCCGGTATAATCAGGAAAAGATCCTGGCTGGAAAAGGCTGGCGGAAAACGTTTCAGAGAAAGAGAAACAATCGCCCAGACAATGGAGGCGATCAACAGGATCGTCGTGACCGAGCCGCCGACACCTGCCAAGGCCGCCACGGCAAAAATGAACACATGGTTGTTTGCATTCATTGACAGAGGCTTCATCAATTCCACTTTCATTGACTAAGGTTTGCATGGCCCTATATGAGATGGTTGGCATAGTTTAAAGAATGCGCCATTACCAGTGACATACCCATGCTTTTCCGTTGAAAATAGTTTCCACCGGGGGTGTCGCGTGACATAAATATCGCGGAAAAGGTGCAATGCTCCTCACGAACGACCGTCCAGCATTATCCGACCTGCTATTGCGATGGTATGACAGGCATCACAGGGAACTCCCCTGGCGGACATCCCCTGCCATGGCAGCAAAAGGTGTCACCGCTAACCCTTATCACGTTTGGCTGTCTGAGGTGATGTTGCAGCAGACAACCGTGCAGGCGGTAAAACCCTATTTCGCAAAATTCCTGGCCGCCTGGCCAACCGTTACCGATCTGGCTGATGCACCGGTTGACGATGTGATGGCCGCTTGGGCCGGGCTCGGTTACTACGCACGTGCGCGTAATTTGCGGAAATGCGCCGAAACCGTTGCCCGTGACCATGCCGGTATATTTCCGGACACTGAAGATGGCTTGAGAGCCCTGCCCGGTATTGGTGATTATACCGCTGCCGCCGTCGCAGCGATTGCCTTTAATCGGCAGGCTGCCGTGATGGACGGTAACGTCGAGCGTGTTATCTCGCGGCTCTTTGTCATCGACGCGCCATTGCCATCTTCAAAACCGGCCATGAAAGCGAAGGTCGTTGCGCTGACGCCGGCCGGCCGTCCCGGCGATTTTGCGCAAGCGATGATGGATCTGGGTGCTACTATCTGTACGCCGAAGCGTCCGGCCTGTGCACTCTGTCCGTTCAACGAGCACTGTCTGGCGCTTGCCACTGACAATCCGGAGCGTTTTCCGGTCAAGGCACCCAAAAAACAAAAACCGGTGCGGCTAGGTGCGGCCTTTATTGCTGTCAATGACAACGGCGAAATCCTGTTGCGGCGGCGGATTGAAAGCGGCTTGCTGGGTGGCATGACAGAAGTGCCAACAACGGGTTGGACTGCGCGGATCGACGGCACGACCGGCACCGAAGAAGCACCGTTGCCAGCGGACTGGGAGGCCGCAGGCGCAATCGTGCATGTCTTTACCCATTTTGAATTGAGACTTTCGATCTACCGGGCAAAAATTCCTCCCGACAGCGAAAATCATGTCAATGACGGATGGTGGGAGCCAGTCACAAATCTTGATGCACAAGCACTGCCAACAGTCATGAAAAAAGCGATCAAACAGGCTATTCCGTTTGCTTTCGATCATAACAGGACCTCTGCATGACCCAGACTATTCGGCATATTGTTTTCGATATTGGCAAAGTACTCATCCACTACGATCCTGACATTCCCTACAGCCGCATCATTCCCAACAAGGAAGAGCGCCAGTGGTTTTTCGAGAATGTATGTACGCATGATTGGAATCTGGAGCAGGACAGAGGTCGTACCTGGCAGGATGCTGAAGCGTTGCTGATTGCAGAGCATCCGGAAAAAGAAGCACATATCCGTGCGTTTCGCGAAAACTGGCATGATATGGTATCGCACGCCTATGACGATTCCGTTGCGATCATGCTTGGACTGATCGAGGACGGTCGTGACGTGACGATGCTGACCAACTTTGCGTCGGACACATTCCGGCAGGCGCAGGAAATTTACCCATTTTTGAAACGGCCACGTGGGGTCACCGTTTCCGGCGATGTTGGATTGATAAAGCCCGATGTCGCGATTTACGAAACACATCACAAGGCTTTTAATCTGGAGCCTTCGGCCACATTGTTTATCGACGATTCCTATCCAAACGTCGAAGGCGCACGCAAGGCCGGATGGCAGGCAGTGCATTTTACCGGCATTGAAAAGCTGAGAGTAGATTTGAAAGCGCACGGCGTGCTGTGAGCGAATATCTGACGCAGGCAGGAAATGGCGGTCTCCCACCTGCGTCAGTCCAGCCGTAAACGGCAGGATTTCAGAATTCATGCGTGAGACGTTTATGCTTTCGCAACTCGCCATGTCTCCTCTGAAAACATAGATAAAGACACAGGCTTGTGTGAAACTGTCATGGTTTTGTTATCTAAAGCAATACTTATATGACCGACATTTCAGCACTATACAGAAATAGCTTATAAACAGAGCGGCCCCCGAGGCTTTCGCTTCGGGGGCCGTTCATCTCCTTCCGGGACTAGAGGTACTTACACCGGAAAGAGAAACTGGCAGACAGGCGCGGCGGTGGATCGTTTATTCTACCTTTGCCAGTTCAGAACGAATGACACTTCTCAATTCATCGATAGGCTTGAGGTCAGCACCATCTTCAAAGTGCCAGAACATCCAACCATTGCAGGCATCCAGCCCTTGCACCTTGGCTCCAAGCCGGTGAATTGAGCCCGCATCACCGCCTGAAGCAATCGTACCATCCGCACGAATAATGGCGCTATAACGGCGCTTCACATCGGTCAGAACCTGGCCTGGACGAACAAGTCCACTTTCAAGCAGCGTATTGAACGCGACACGTGGTTCAGCACGCTTGCCAGTCATAACCGTCAATTCGGCTTTACCCAGCGGCTCTACCGAAGCGATGCGAGCGGAAGCTGCATCAATGTAATCCTGTTCACGCTCAATGCCGACGAAATGGCGTCCCAAACGCTTGGCAACGGCACCGGTGGTACCAGAACCGAAGAATGGATCGAGAATGATATCGCCCGGCTTGGTCGAGGACATGATGACACGCGCCAGCAATGCTTCCGGCTTCTGCGTCGGATGAACCTTCTTGCCGTCTTCGCCTTTCAGGCGCTCATGCCCGCTGCAGATCGGGAACAGCCAATCGGAACGCATCTGCACGTCATCGTTAGATGCCTTCAGCGCTTCGTAGTTGAAGGTATAGCCTTTGGCCTTGGAATCGCGGCTGGCCCAGATCATGGTTTCATGTGCGTTCTGGAACCGGCGACCCTTGAAGTTCGGCATCGGGTTGGTTTTGCGCCAGACGATATCGTTGAGGAGCCAGAAGTTGAGATCCTGCAACATCGCACCGACGCGGAAAATATTGTGGTAGGAGCCAATAACCCAGATCGTGCCATTGGGCTTCAAAACACGGCGGCAGGCGAGAAGCCATGCACGTGTAAAAGCATCATAAGCCTCAAACGAAGCGAACTGGTCCCAGTCATTGTCAACGGCGTCGACAACAGACTGATCCGGACGATGCAGTGTGCCGCCAAGCTGAAGATTATAGGGTGGATCGGCAAAAATCGCATCGACCGACTGGCTCGGCAATGCTTCAAGAGCTGCTACGCAATCGCCCTTTATGATGCTGTCTTTCCAGGCATCCTCCTGCCCTGCACGATCAAAACCGGCACGCCGAAAATCGGCCAGCGGATAAACTGATGCCATCGGTACTCGCTCCATACGCTTACTCGAACTGAACTGATGCCTATGGTTACCGAAGATGGTTATCAAAGACTGAATGCGGCGCAGAAAAACGCAAATATCTGACAAAAAAGCATTATTTCATTTGTATTCAGTTGGTCATCGCAGTGTGACAAATAGAAGAAGCGAGCGTGCCATTAACCATGGCACGCAGCGGGTTCGACGGTTTCAGAGATGATTTTCACGCCCTTGAAACCGGAGGCGGCAACCTTGTCGCAAAGCGAACTCCATTCGCAATCATGGCAGGCTTTGCGAATCGAATTGTGTGAAAATGCCAACCGCAAACGTGACAGAAACACGTGGTCGGGTTCGAGCGTATCACCAATCACCAGTGTTTTCCCAAGCAACCGCCCGACCGCGCCCAGTGCAGCAATATCGCGCTGCACGACACTTTCCTTGTAACAATGCGCGCCCTGACTGCAGAGCAAGGGTTGGCATATATCGTCTGGCCCATCGACAAGCTCGATTGTCTCACCGGAAGACAGCCGTTTGGCGATTTTGCGATAATTATCGGTGAAGGCCACTGTGTAGCCCTCACCGACAAAGGTCAACATGCAGAGCAGATGATGCCCGCGCAGACGTATACTCAAGATGTCTTTACCCGGCCTATGGTTGCCTTGAGCAGCGTTGCTGCCAGAGCAGATTTAAGGACCGCGCCGATCAGGAATGGTACAACACCGGCGATCCAGGCTTTTTCAGCGCCGATCACCTGTGCCAGCCACATCCATCCCAAGAGCAGGCAAAGCAGGTTCGCGGCAAGGTGCAATGAAAAGCCGGCAAACAACCGATTGGCCGATATGCCCTTTTCAGTGAGGAAACCGACAAATATCGCCATTAGCGGAAATGCCACGAGGTATCCTGCGGTCGGCCCCATGAAGGGTGCAATGCCCGACTTGAACTCGGCAAGAACGGGAAAACCGACCATCGCCTCAGCGAGCCATGCCAAAACTGTCAGCCCGCCCAATCGCCATCCATAAAGCGCTCCAATCATCGTCACAGCAAATGTCTGCATGGTGATTGGCACAGGGACCATGGGCACCGAAATCTGTGATGCGATTGCCAACACCAGCGTGCCGGCAACCACGAGGACGACTTTCCCAAACAGAGTCTTTTCGAGATTATCGATAAGTCGACCGTTCAAAGCAGATACCTTTCCTGACATTATCTTTCCTTTTCAAAATTATAGATAATTCTGAATTTATAAGGATCAAACCGTCCAAGAACCAAATGGAATCTTCAAAACTTGAAAAATAGCACGCACCTTCACCAGGAGGCTGTGGAGATATTTCAATAAATGGCTTTATTTACAGTGAATTACGCGGAAATAAAATTATCTATAATTTTATCCGACGATAGCAAAGGCATCCTTCGTGGAGCCGGCTGGTGTGCGTATTGCGGTTCGGCCAATCCATTGCACGTGACCATCGAGAATACGCACAGCTTCCTCTCCCCTGCCAGAACGCAAGGCATTCAGGATAGCGCGATGGTCATGGTCTGTACGGCGCTCCCATCCGGCACGCCAAGCGGAAAACAGGAAACGCGCGCTCGCCGCATGCAGCCCGTCGATCGTTTCAAGCAATCGCGGCATGCCGCAAGGCGTTATGATCAACCGGTGAAAGCGCCGGTTTGCCGCCTCCCAGCTTCGCACATCCGCCGCGCTGTCGCCTTCGGCCGTTGCGGCCTCAGCCTCATCAAGAATGGCGGCAGTCATGTGCGGAATGGCGTGTCGCAAGGCCAGAACCTCGAGAGCCGCGCGCATTTCAGCAACTTCGCGGACTTCGTTCAGACCGAAATCTGCAACCCTTACGCCGCGTCGCGGCAGGCTGATGGCAAGCCCTTGCGCTTCAAGCCTCCGAAAAGCCTCACGCACAGGGACGTGACTGGCACCGAACTCTTCAGCAATATGATCCTGCCGCAGCCGCTCACCCGGCGACAATTCACCACGAACGATCCGGTCGCCGAGACTGCGTGCGATACGCGCCGCGATTGTATCATCCGGCTTGCGGGGTTCTTTAGGAGCCATGCTTTCCCATAGAATGCGGTGCAGAGCTTGTCGAGCAACAAAAGCAAGCAGGTTGAGCTTAACCGCCGCATGGTCTAAAAGCGCCGCGATTTGTTATTCTGAAAGGAGCGCAGATGAGCGCCTTCGACCTTATCATTTTTGACTGTGACGGCGTGCTGGTCGATTCCGAAATCATTGCCGCGCAGGTCGAATCCGCACTTCTGACAGATGCAGGCTATCCGATTACCGTGGAAGAGATGGGCGAACGTTTTGCCGGCATGACATGGCACAATATTCTGCTGGCTGTTGAGCGTGAAGCAAGCATACCGCTGTCGGCATCGCTGCTCGACAAATCGGAAAAGCTGCTGGATGCCCGCCTACAGCGCGACGTCAAAGTCATCGAAGGCGTCAAGTTTGCGCTGGCGCGCCTGACGCTGCAGCGCTGCATTTGCTCCAATTCCAGCAGCAAGCGTCTGGACATGATGCTGACCAAAGTCGGCCTGAAGCCTTATTTCGATCCGCATATCTATTCGGCCAAAGACCTTGGTCCGGACAGGGTAAAACCGAAACCGGATATTTTCCTGCACGGCGCCAGCCAGTTTAATGTCTCGCCATCCAAGACCGTTGTTGTCGAGGATTCCGTTCACGGCGTTCATGCGGCAAAAGCGGCTGGCATGCGTGTTATCGGCTTTACCGGCGCCTCGCACACCTACCCAAGCCACGCTGACAAGCTGACCGATGCGGGCGCAGAAACCGTCATCGCCCGCATGATGGACCTGCCGGCTGTCGTTGCAGCGCTGTCCGATTGGGGCGGCATTTCCTGATAAAGAAAATGGGCGGAGGAACACGTTGTTCTTCCGCCCATTTTTCAAAACCTTGCCACCCGACTAAAGCAGATTTACGCTGACGGGCCAGCCAGTCGTTACTTCTTCTTTTTCACACCATCATCGAAGCCGACGAAGACGTTTACAGTCTTTGGTGCGCCGCCAGGGCCATTTGGAATGGCAACATGGTCATTGTTGAAGATGAACTGTGCGCCACCATCAGCCGCAATATTGACCGGGAACTGCGTTACCTCGGAGAAAATTTCACCGTCGCCATCTTTTACAGAGACGCGAATTGGCAATGTCACCGCACCTGGCTTTGCCTGTGGACCGGGAACGATTCGGCCCTGCACCAAAACATTCACAGTCAATGTGTCCATGTTCATCGTGCAGGCGCGGGTGCTGTCAGCCAATGACGCCTGATAAACCAGTTGTTCCGGATTATCCTTGGCGCCGCGCGCATAAACGCGATGCACGGCATTGCTATCGAGAACCGTTACCTTGGGGCAGTTTGCCTGCACAACCGGCGTAACAGCTGCGGCTGCCGGGGTTGCACTGCCGCCGGTTTCGCCGATGCCGAGCGCTTCCGATGGGCTGGAAGAGTTGCATCCGGCAACGATAGCCAGCAGCGACATGGCGGCGGATAAACGCAAAATATGACCTGACACTCTGTTCAATCCTCTACACTGCCTCCGAGGTGTACCGGAGAACCTGTTTAACGGCCTTTCACGCCAGTTGGCGATGGTCTATAGCAGCGACGTCGGAAAAAATCGATTGGCCTGTTCGGATTTGCTTGAATTTTCCTCAGCATCACTGAATACCACCATATCTGTTTTGCTTCGGCGACCTGACTGCTTACGACAAGGGACCATCTCGTGGAATATGTTTCGACCAGGGGCGAAGCCCCTTCGCTGGGTTTTTGCGATGTATTGCTTGCCGGTCTGGCACGCGACGGCGGGCTGTATGTGCCGCGTAAATGGCCGTCGATGAGCAAAAAGGAAATTCGTGCGCTGCGCGGAAAGTCCTATCAGGAAATCGCCTTTGAAGTGCTTTACCGTTTTACAGGCGGCGAAATTCCGGCTGATGATTTCCGCGCGATGATAGACGAGGCCTACGCCACGTTCAAACATCCAGCCGTTGCTCCGCTGGTGCAGACCGGTCCCAACTCCTACGTGCTTGAACTTTTCCACGGCACGACGCTGGCGTTCAAGGACGTCGCCATGCAGCTGATCGGTCGCCTGATGGATTACGCCCTTACGCAGCGCGATCAAAGAGCGACTATTGTTGGCGCCACATCCGGCGACACTGGTGGCGCCGCAATCGACGCGTTTGCCGGCCGCGAACGTACAGACATCTTCATCCTCTTCCCGCACGGCAAGGTTTCGCCAGTGCAGCAGCGCCAGATGACCAGTTCGACCGCATCGAACGTGCACGCCATTGCCGTTCACGGCAATTTCGACGACTGCCAGAATCTCGTCAAAGAAATGTTCAATGACGCCAAGTTCCGCGACACCGTCAAACTGTCCGGCGTCAATTCCATTAACTGGGCGCGCATCATGGCGCAGGTGGTTTATTATTTCACTTCGGCACTGACGCTGGGCTCTCCGGATCGCAAAGTGTCCTTCACCGTACCAACAGGCAACTTCGGTGACATTTTCGCAGGCTACGTCGCCAAGAAAATGGGCCTGCCAATCGATCGTCTGGTCATCGCCACAAACGACAACGACATTCTGGCGCGCACGCTGAAGACTGGCCGTTATGAAATGCGTGGCGTGAAGGCGACCACCTCGCCTTCGATGGATATCCAGATTTCCTCGAACTTCGAGCGCCTGCTGTTTGAAGCCTATGACCGCGATGCGCGTGCCGTGCGCAATTCCATGGATGGTCTCAAGCAGTCCGGCTCTTTTGAAATTCCAGAAGAAACTATGAAGTTTATTCGTCGCGACTTCCGCGCAGGCCGTGCAACCGAAAAGCAGGTTGCAGCAACCATTCGCGACACCCTGCAGGAAACTGGCTATTTGCTGGATCCGCACACAGCAACCGGCGTTTTTGTGGCGAAAAAGCATGAAAAGCCACGCAGCCCGATGGTTACGCTGGCCACTGCTCATCCAGCAAAATTTCCGGCGGCTGTAAAATCCGCTTGCGCAATCGATCCGGCCCTTCCATCATGGCTCGCTGATCTTATGAACCGGGAGGAGCGTTTCGAAATTCTTGAGGCCGACCTTAAAGCCGTTGAAACCTTTATCGGCAAACATGCGCGCGCCAAGGAATAGAGACGCGGAAAGACGTTAAAATGAATGTTCAAGTAACCCGGCTTGCGTCCGGGTTGACGGTCGTAACCGAGCGCATGCCACACATTGAGAGTGTGGCCCTCGGGGTTTGGATCAAATCGGGTTCACGCAATGAAACCGATAATGAGCATGGCATTGCTCACCTTCTTGAGCACATGGCATTCAAGGGCACGGCGAGACGCACAGCCCGCCAGATTGCGGAAGAGATTGAAAACGTAGGCGGTGAAGTCAACGCCGCAACATCGACAGAGACCACCTCCTATTACGCCCGCGTCCTGAAGGACGATGTCCCGCTCGCAGTGGACATTCTGGCTGATATCCTGACAGAATCCTCGTTTGAGGAAGACGAGCTGGAGCGCGAGAAAAACGTCATTCTGCAGGAAATCGGCGCTGCCACCGACACTCCCGATGACGTGATCTTCGATAATTTTTCCGGCGTTGCCTATAAAGATCAGACCATCGGCCGGCCAATTCTTGGCACACCTGAGACGGTCCAGTCGTTTACCACCTCACAAATTCGCGCATATCTTTCCCGCAACTACACGACGGACCGTATTTTCGTCGTTGCTGCCGGTGGCGTTGACCACGAAACATTTGTCAAGCAGGTCGAGCAGCGCTTCTCCAGCCTGCCGCAGACACCGAATGCGCTGCCTGTCATGCAGAAGGCGATCTACACCGGCGGTGAAATCCGCGAAACGCGCGACCTGATGGATGCGCAGGTGTTGCTCGGTTTTGAAGGCAAAGCCTACCACGCCCGTGATTTCTACTGCTCGCAAATTCTCGCCAATATTCTGGGCGGCGGAATGTCTTCGCGACTGTTTCAGGAAGTGCGCGAATATCGCGGTCTGTGTTATTCGGTTTATGCGTTCCACTGGGGCTTTTCCGATACCGGCATTTTCGGCATCCACGCAGCAACAGGCGCAAACGATCTGCCGGAACTGGTTCCAGTTATTCTGGAGGAGCTTCGCAAGTCTTCTGATAAAATCCACAATCAGGAAATCGAGCGTGCCCGGGCCCAGATTCGTGCGCAGTTGCTGATGGGTCAGGAAAGCCCTGCCGCCCGTGCCGGACAGATTGCACGGCAGATGATGCTTTATGGTCGGCCCATCCCCAATGACGAGATGATGCAGCGCCTGCGTGACATCACCACCGAGCGATTGACGGATCTTGCCGGACGCCTGTTCTTCGACAAGGCTCCGACACTGTCTGCCATCGGCCCGTTGGAAAATCTCGCGTCCATGGACGATATCTCCGCTGCCCTCTCAGCACCGCAGCACTTACAGAAAAAAGCAAATGCCTAGGTTGACGCCCCTGACAACGATCAGGAGGCGATGGTCGTAACGGGGAATTGAATGAGCCGAGCCATGTTGCGTTTTTTCTCACGAAACGGCGACAAACCGGAAATTCGCGATTCGTCCTATTTGCTGCGCCTGCCGCAATATTCGGATTTTCGGCAATGGCACGGGCTACGCTCTGAAAGTCGTCGGTTTCTGCAACCGTGGGAACCGACTTGGCGGCCAGATGAGTTAACAGAAGGTTCTTTCAGAACGCGGGTAATCCGCAACGGCCAGGAATTCTCCTCCGGCACCGCTGTAGCGCTCCTAGTTTTCAAACAGCCCGAAATGTTACTTCTCGGCGGTCTTACAATCGGCTACATACGCAGAGGTGCAGCGCAAAGCTGCATGATCGGATACTGGATGGGCGAACGATATGCGGCACAAGGTCATATGTCTGCCGCATTAAGACTGGTAATACCCTACATCTTCAATGGGCTACAGTTGCACCGAATTGAGGCAGCCTGTATTCCAGATAACTTCAAAAGCATCCGGTTGCTCGAAAATGCCGGCTTTCAGCGGGAAGGTCTCTTGCGAGAATATCTCAAGATCAATGGTGAGTGGCGCGATCATGCCATGTTCTCCTTAATCGCTGATGGTCGCCATGACAGTAGGAAACCGGACTGATTATGGCTGGCATGTATTCAAAATTTCGAGTTTCACGGCTGATCGCAGCAATCGCCATCTTTTTTTCGGCCCTACTGGCGCTGGCCGGTTTCGCAACGACTGCTGCTGCCTTTGAGCCGGTGAAGATTTCGCGCGATGCCACCGCGCTGGACCTGACCGCCACGACCGATATTCATGTCAATCAGGGTGAAGCCTTTCAGGTATCCACCGCACCGGGACCCGATGGTATTCGCCGCCGTATCGAGGTGCGTGCCAGCTCTCCTGCCCACCAGGGTGACTGGGCAGTTTTTGCGCTCGCCAACGTGTCCGAAGAGCAGCTTGAGCGCGTTATCGTTGCCCCGCATTTCCGTCTGGTGAATTCCAAGGTATTCTGGCCGGATCTTGGTTCTCAGCGCATCATCGCTATCACCCCCAGTGAAGGTTTTGCGCTGGACCGTCAGCCAAGCCCGGATGCCGACGTTTTCCGCATCACCCTGAACCCCGGTTCTGTCATTACCTTCGTTGCCGAGCTTTCCACGCCGCAACTGCCACAGATTTATCTGTGGGAACCGGAAGCCTACAAGGACACCGTCAACGCCTTTACACTCTACCGCGGTATCGTGCTTGGCATTGCCGGCCTGTTGGCGGTGCTGCTGACCATTCTGTTCGTGGTCAAGGGCACATCGGTTTTGCCAGCTTCGGCTGCCCTTGCCTGGGCTGTTCTTGCCTATATCTGCGTGGATTTCGGTTTCCTTGAGAAGCTGATCAGCGTGACCTCAAGCGATCAGCGAATATGGCGCGCGGGGGCGGAGGTCGCTCTCGCATCCAGCCTTGTGATCTTCCTGTTTACCTACCTCAACCTCAACCGGTGGCACGCCCATCTTGGTTATGCGACATTCGCTTGGGTTGTCGGTCTGGCACTTCTGTTCGGCGTTGCGATCTATGACCCGTCGGTGGCGTCGGGTATCGCCCGTATTTCCTTTGCCCTGACCGGTGTCGTCGGTATTGCCCTGATCATTTATCTCGGCTTCAACCGCTATGACCGCGCCATTTTGCTGGTGCCTTCATGGGCGTTGATCCTTGCATGGCTTTTCGGCAGCTGGCTGACCGTTACCGGTCAACTGGACAATGACATTATCCAGCCGGCGCTGGGTGGTGGTCTTGTCCTGATCGTGCTGTTGATCGGCTTTACAGTCATCCAGCATGCCTTTGCCGGCAGCGCCTACCAGCAAGGCCTGTTTTCAGACCTCGAGCGCCAGTCACTTGCCCTAACCGGCAGCGGCGACACCGTTTGGGACTGGGATGTTACCCGTGACCGCATCGTGACCACGCCAGACATTTCCCTCAAGCTGGGTCTTCATCCCGGCAGCATGCATGGCGCAGCGCGCAACTGGTTGCCACGCCTTCATCCCGACGACCGCGACCGGTTCAAGGCAACGCTAGACGTGCTACTCGACCACCGTAAGGGTCGTTTCAACCATGAATTCCGCATTCGCGCCGAAGATGGTCATTTCCATTGGCTGCAGATTCGGGCTCGGCCGGTTCTCGGTTCCAACGGTGAAATCATTCGCTGCGTGGGAACGATTACTGACATTACCGAGCAGAAAAACTCGGTGGAGCGCCTCTTGCAGGATGCACTCACCGATAATCTGACCGGCCTACCGAACCGTCAGGTTTTCCTTGATCGCTTGCAATCGATCCTCAACCTGACCGCTGACGGCGACAGTGTCCGCCCGACGGTTCTTGCCATTGATATCGACCGCTACAAGCTGGTCAATGATACGCTGGGCATTGCCGCTGGTGACAATATTCTGATCGCGCTGACCCGCCGCCTGCGCCGTCTGCTTAAACCGCAGGATACGCTCGCCCGCCTTGGTGGTGATGAATTTGGCCTTATCCTCGTTTCCGAACGAGATCCGGCCCGTATTGCTGATTTTGCCGATGCGGTGAACAAGGCGATCATGGTGCCGATCAACTTTGCCGGACGTGAAATCATCCTGACGGCATCGGTTGGTCTGGTTTCCTGGATAGATCAGCAGGACAGTGCAGCCGGACTGCTCAGCGACGCCGAACTTGCCATGTACCGTGCAAAACGGTCTGGCGGCAACCGTGTCGAACCGTTCCGTCCGGCGTTCCGCAGTTCCGGTACAGACCGTTTGCAGCTGGAAAGCGACCTGCGCCGAGCATTGGAGCGAAAGGAGCTTTACCTCGCCTATCAGCCCATCATCCGGCTGGATAATGGCGACATTGCAGGCTTCGAGGCTCTCATGCGCTGGGAGCATCCCAAGCGCGGCAATATTCCACCCAGTGAGTTCATTCCTATTGCAGAGGCCTCAGGCCTGATCGAACAGCTCGGGATGTTTGCACTTGAGCGCGCTGCGACCAACCTCGTGGAATGGCAACAGGCGATCGACAAATTGCCGATCTTTGTTTCCGTCAACATCTCCAGCGCCCAGTTGCTAAACAACGAACTTTACAACGATGTTCGCAGCATGCTGGCACGCACACACTGCAATCCCAAGCAGTTGAAGCTGGAACTGACCGAATCCATCGTGATGGAAAACCCCGAGCAGGCACGGCTTGTCCTCAACAAGCTCAAGGACACAGGTTTGAGCCTTGCCCTTGATGACTTCGGGACCGGTTATTCATCGCTTGCCTATCTGACCCGCTTTCCATTCGATACGATCAAGCTGGACAAGGCGCTGGTCGCCAATTCTACAGAGAAGCGCAATATCCTGCTTATGTCGGTGATCGCGATGGCCCGTGCCTTGGAAATGCATGTGGTGGCCGAAGGCATCGAAACGCCAGAAGACGCAGCCGAACTGGCACGCATGAACTGCCATTACGGCCAAAGCTTCATTTTCGGCACACCGGAAAATGCAGACGCTTCACTCAAGCTGTTGCGCGAGCGTTTTCAGCCAGCCAAACGCGCCTGATCCGTTGAAATATTGCCATGCACCAGTTCGTGAATGAACTGGAGCTTGGCGGTAACAACCGGTGTAACGACAAATGGATAGAGATCTCCCTGCCCCATGCTGCGGTGAATGGAGTTCATCGCCACGCTGAGCGGCACCCAGACGGATACGAGCTGTTCTGCACTGCGGGCATTATACGGATCAAACTCAACTTCTGCGGCCATCTCCTTGTGACCTTCAGGTTCGATCGCCATGCCGAAAGACCCAGCCGTCTCCAGTGTGTCGATGATATGCAGGTAATGGGCAAAACATTCGGCAAAGTCTTCCCAGGGATGGCTGGCGGCATAGGTACTGATGTAATTTTCCTGCCAACCTTCCGGCGGTCCACTCTGGTAATTGCGCTCGAGCGCTTCGGCGTAGTCTTGCGTTTCGTCGCCAAACACGGCGCGGAATGCTTCGAACCGATTTGCATCACGTACCAGCTTGTTCCAAATGAAGTGCCCTGTCTCGTGCCTGAAGTGCCCGAGCATGGTGCGATAGGGCTCATTCATGTTGCTGCGAACTTGCTCACGTGTCGCGTCATCCGCTTCAGCGGCACGGATGGCGATCAACCCTTCCTCATGGCCGGTCATGGCGGGAATGATATTGCCATCCGGCGTTACTTCGTCCACCAGGAAATCAAACACCAGCCCGCTCTGCGGGTCTTGTAGTCGGTCAGGCACAGGCAATCTCAACCGTAAAAGCGAATAGAATAGGTGGCGCTGCGCTTGGCTAATACGTCTCCAGCGCTCAAGACCAACCGCGGTCGAAGCATCGGGCACCAGTCTGTTGTGTTTACAGACTTCACAAAACTCACCGTCCTGCTCGGCAGGGATCGTCCAGTTACAGATGTCGTGAACCTCATTGGCGCAGAAACGAACTTGTCGCTCAGGAGATGACACCAAGCTCCAAAGCGGTTCACCAGCTGGCTGCAAAGCTTCCAGCGCAACCATGTCTGGAATGAAAGCCAGACGGCTTCCGCATTTCACGCAATATCTATTATCGAAATGAATGGATTGGCCGCACGTCGCGCATGTAAAAAGTCTCATTTCAACCCCGCAGTCGCATCAATGAAACAAAAGAAAAGTGCAGGTAAAAGGTTACCTGCACTTAACGTTGCTTTGCCGATCACACGGCAAGCCAAGCATGGGGTGTTTACATGCGGTCGACAACATTCTTCACGGTATCTTTTGCTTTGCCGGTTGCTGTCTGGACCTTACCTTTGGTTTCCTGAACAGCACCTTCAGCGCGCATCTGGTCGTTGCCAGTTGCCTTGCCAACGCCCTGCTTCACCTTGCCAGCGACTTCGTTTGCCTTGCCAGCAACCTTATCAGACATGCTACCCATTGGACTTCTCCTTTAAACTTTTCTGCCGTCTGTAGCGGCAGCGTGGAGAAAACGTCAGCGACGCAGGCTGGTTCCAAACGCTGTTGAATTATTTTGAGTCATCAGGCGTGCCCGGCCGTAGTCGACAATGCAGAAAGCTCAATGCCCATCAATGAAAGCGCACGCTGGTACTTGTTATCGAGCGAGCGGTCAAAAATCATACCTTCATTCGCCTCGCAGTTCAGCCAACCATTCTGGACGATTTCTTCCTCCAGTTGGCCCGGCCCCCAACCAGCATATCCAAGCAGCATCGTCGCACGATCCGGTCCACGGCCATTGGAAATGGCACGCACGATATCCAGCGTTGCCGTCAGGGAAATTTCGTCGCTCACCGGAATGCTGGACTCACTGGAATAGTCATCGGAATGCAAAACAAAGCCGCGGCCGCTTTCTACCGGACCACCGCATTGGATCGGGAATTCCCGCGTGTGGTTTGGCAGCATGATAGCGTCGTTGCTGTCCATAAGGTTCAAATGCAGCAACACGTCGGTAAAGGTTATCTGCTGTGGCCGGTTAATGATGAAACCCATTGCACCAGCTGAGGAATGCGCAAAAATGTAAATCACTGAACGGGCAAAATTCCCGTCGTTCATCGCTGGCATGGCAATGAGAAATTGCCCATCCAGAAAGCCCCGTTCTCGCTTGTCCATGAGAGTTGAAAACTTCATATTCACCTCCGGATCGTTGGAAACTGTCGGCCCTGCCCTTTGCCCAATTCATTAAGGATGCGGTATTGTGGCCAATCAATCAACTGAAAATGATTGAATTTTTTTGATATGAAGTGGCAGAGCGCTGGCAGCTGGAGTAAATAAGAACCCATGCGTATTTCCAGATCACTTCAAGCCCTGTCCATATTTGCCAGCCTCAGCGTCTTTGGAACAGCAACTTCCGGCAACGCAACTGTGACCGAATGGGCGGAAAGCGAAGGCGGCCGCATGCGTGTGGTGACACTGGATGTCGACCAACATGGCATGCTTCAAGCCGGACTGGAAATCGAACTCAAGCCGGGATGGATCACCTATTGGCGTGAGCCGGGCGAAGCAGGTATTCCGCCGCATATTGAAGCCAGTTCACCGGACAGTGGCGTCACCGTTCAATCGCTTGTTTTTCCGGTTCCGAAACTCATCATGAACGGCGAGATGCGCGATATCGGCTATGATCAGTCCGTGTTGTTGCCCTTCAAACTTGGCGCGTTCGACCCCTCGAAAGAAATCTCTGCCAAGCTATCTGCTTTTATCGGCGTCTGCCAGAATATCTGCATACCGTTTCAGGCCGAGTTCGAAATCAACGTAGGCAGGTCTTCCAAAGCAACCTTGGATGAACGCCAGATCATTGAAACCGCATACAAAAAACTGCCTCAGCAACCCGACGACAACTTCAAGGTCGCATCCTACGCCCACAAACGCGACAATACGGTCACTTTCGACGTCCGGCTACCCGAGGGAGCTGGCGAGACATTCGAGGTCTATCTGACAGGGCCGAATGGCTACGCATTCTCCAGCCCCTCCAATATCAAGAAGACGGGACGACACGCCGTTTTCGATATGGATGTGAGCGGACTGCCCAAACGCTTCCGCATGCCGGGTAGCAATTGGCGTGTTCTGATAAAGGCCGGTGGCAAGGCAATCGAAAGCCCGCTTCAGTTTTAACAAAATTCATTTTTCACGGACCGATTTAGCCTCTACGGTGCCCGCGGAAAATCTTTCAGTCATTTCCATTTATTCAACAGGAGCATTCAATGACCATTGCAATTGGTGACAAGCTGCCTTCGGCCACCTTCAAGGAAAAAACAGCGGATGGCGCGGTAGAAACCACCACAGAAGACCTTTTCAAGGGTAAGAAGGTTGTTGTTTTCGCCGTTCCGGGCGCGTTTACGCCGACCTGCTCTCTCAACCACCTTCCTGGCTATCTTGAAAATCGCGATGCCATTCTCGCACGCGGCGTTGACGATATTGCTGTCGTTGCGGTTAATGACTGGCATGTCATGGGTGCGTGGGCGCAGTCTTCCGGTGGCCTCGGCAAGATCCACTTCCTGGCTGACTGGGATGCTTCTTTCACAAAGGCACTTGGTCTGGATGCAGATCTGTCTGGTGGCGGCCTTGGCGTTCGCTCCAAGCGCTACTCCATGCTGGTCGATGATGGCGTCGTGAAGTCTCTGAACGTCGAGGAAAACCCAGGCCAGGCCACGGTTTCCTCCGCGGCAACGATGATTGAACAGCTTTGATCTGAACAATCAGACAAAAAATCAGGGCACATTCCAGCTGGAATGTGCCCTTTTTGTTATACGATGCGATATCGCGCAGCAGGCGCGCGTGTCGCTCAGATCAGCATGTCGTAGACGAGAACTCCCGCCAGTCCGCCGTCGGTCAATGCGATGATTTCATCGCCGACTTCAACATGTTGCGGGTGGGTGAGGTAGGCATCACGGGCTTCGATGCTTTCCAGTGTCACGATAAACCCGTCCAGAAAGCCGCCGTTCAAGCCTTCCGGCGATACATTTTGTCCGAACTTGATATCGAGAATACCGGGGACAACATCTTTCAAGGCCGCAATGGCATCATAAATTGCCTGCTTTTGATCAGCCGTGGTCGAGGCTTTCAAACGCAGAAATACGCAATGTTGAATCATAAATGACCTCTCCTGTTATTTGACGACAAGATAGGTAGAGATGAGGCTTTGGCAAGGTTAAATCAGACGCCGTTTGGCGTCACCGTGTCTTGAATGGCTCCATGCCCTTGCGCGCCAGTTCGTCGGCACGTTCGTTTTCCGGGTGTCCGGCATGACCTTTGACCCAGTGCAGCGTCACCTTGTGCCGGTCACGCGCTTCTTCCAGTGCCTGCCATAGCTCGACGTTTTTCACCGGCTTATTATCGGCGGTTTTCCAGCCTTTTTTCTTCCAGCCGAAAATCCATTTGGTAATACCGTCCTTAACATACGAGCTGTCGGTATAGAGATCCACTTCGCAGGGCGATTTCAGGGCGTTAAGCGCCTGAATTGCCGCCATCAGCTCCATACGGTTGTTGGTCGTTTCCGCCTCGCCGCCGCACATGTCCTTTTCGATTTCGCCGTAACGCAAAACAGCGCCCCAGCCACCCGGTCCTGGATTTCCCGAACAGGCGCCATCAGTAAAAATATCGACGTGTTTCATTCGCTGGCCAATCCATACTCGGCCACGTCGTTGATGGACCGGTGGAAGCGCAGCTTTCGCAGATATTCAATCGGGTCTTTCTTGACCACCAAAGCCCCTTCCGGCGTTGTCAGCCAGTCGTAGAGGCGGGTCAGGAAGAAGCGAAGTGCAGAACCACGCGCCAGCAACGGCAGTGCGTTCAGCTCTTCAGCGTTCAGTGGACGCACGGACTGGTAACCTTCCAGCAACGCCTTGCCCTTGGTGACGTTATAAGCGCCATCCTTTTCAAAGCACCAAGCGTTGAGGCAGATGGAAACGTCATAAGCGAGGAAGTCATTGCAGGCGAAATAGAAATCGATCAGGCCAGACAGTTCGTCGCCCAGGAAAAACACGTTATCCTGAAACAGATCGGCGTGAATGACGCCGGCCGGCAAATCCTTCGGCCAGTTGGCTGCCAGAAAATCGATTTCCGGCTGGATTTCCTGCTGCAGGCCTTTTTCAACTTCGTCAGCGCGTTCACGGGATTTTTCCCAGAGAACTTTCCAGCCTTCAACGGACAGCGCGTTTGGTCGCTTGATCTCGAAACCTTCGCCCGCGAGGTGCATGGCCGCCAGAGCCTTGCCGACTTCGCGGCAATGCTTGGCTTCCGGTTTGCGCAGCCACATGCCTTCCAGGAAGGATATCAGGGCGGCCGGACGGCCCGAAAGTTCGCCCAGCAACTCGCCATCCTTGCGGGGCAGCGGCAGCGGGCAGGAAAGTCCCTTGTCTGCCAGATGGTGCATGAGGCCAAGGAAAAACGGCAGGTCCGACTTTTCCACCCGCTTTTCATATAACGTCAGGATCAGCGGCGACTTGGTGGTGTGAAGCAGAAAATTGGTGTTCTCTACACCTTCGGCAATGCCTTTGTAGGAGGTCAATTCCCCCGCATCATAGGCTTCCAGAAAGCTCTTGAGGTCGTCTTCGGTGATATCGGTGTAAACTGCCAATTTGAAGTCTCTTAAATATCAGAGGTTTGCAGCAAAGATGGATTTTGCAGGCATGATGTCGCGTGAATCGCCATTTACGAATGCCATATCGGCAGTGGTCAATTCAATGCTGCGCAGCTCTCTGTTGACAAGGAAATGCTCGGTTTCTTCAACAGTCACAGCCAGATCCAGTGTCGTGTCGTAACGCTCGCGGAATGCGCTGATAATCTCGTCAACGATCACTTCCGGGGCGGAGGCACCCGCCGACAGGCCAACCGTGCGGATATCGCCAATCACGTCCCAATCGATTTCCGAGGCGCGCTGCACCAGAACGGAGCGCGTTGCACCTGCCCTCAAGGCCACTTCGACGAGGCGCTTGGAATTGGAAGAGTTGGGTGCACCGACCACGATGAACAGATCACAACCGGGAGCAGCCTGCTTGACCGCTTCCTGGCGATTGGTCGTTGCGTAACAAATACTGTCAGCCGCAGGCGATTGGATGGACGGGAAACGTTCCTGCAGCTTGGCAATAACGCCGGCCGTATCATCCACAGAAAGCGTGGTCTGCGTGACGAAACCGAGATTTTCGGAATCGGCCGGTTCATAGACTGCTGCATCCTCAATGGTTTCGACAAGCGACACGGTCCCATCAGGCAATTGACCCATGGTACCGATGACCTCCGGGTGACCGGCATGGCCAATCAACACGACGTGGCGACCCAAACGCTGGTGGCGCATGGCCTGCTTGTGCACCTTGGAAACCAGCGGGCATGTTGCATCGAGATAAAACAGGTTACGGGCCTGCGCATCTTCAGGCACCGACTTCGGCACACCATGGGCCGAAAACACCACCGGCTGCTCACGGTGTTCAGGTGGAATCTCGTTCAGTTCCTCGACGAAGATCGCGCCCTTGGCCTCAAGCCCCTCAACCACGTAGCGGTTGTGAACGATTTCGTGGCGGACATAAACGGGAGCACCATAGGCTTTCAGCGCCAGAACGACGATCTGAATGGCCCGGTCCACGCCTGCACAAAAACCGCGCGGCCCACAGAGCCGAATCGTCAGGGGCGACTTGGAAACGATGGTGTTCATTCCTTCTCCTTGGCGAGCCGGTAAAGTTGCTACCCGGGTTTACCTTTAGTTCCCCGGAAATAGGCAAATCCGGCGACGATGACAAGGGCAGCGGCCAGTCCGTACCATGTTATCGCATATTGCAGATGATTGTTTGGCAAATCGATGAGCGTTACGCCACCTTGCGGCCAGCCACCTGGGTTCGGCGCATCGTTGGCGTCGACAAAAAAGCCCACGACCGTGGCCGGATCAAGACCGGCACTGTTCACCATTGCGTCAAAATCTTTCCAGTAGAAGATATTCTTGGCGAGATCGTTTTCCGGAACCATCGAGGAAGGCTTTTCCGTCAGCTTCTCGCGCAGCAGTCCTTCAATAACGACAGGGCCGCTCATTATTTCTCCGGCGAGCCGTGTTGCCGGTTCCTTCAACTCATAGGGCACGAAACCGCGGTTGATGAAAATGAAGCGATCATCCTCCAGTCGCAACGGCGTGTAGATGTAATACCCGGTCTGCCCACGATGGGTGGCAAAGAAGTGACGTTCACGGGTGTGGTCAAACAAACCCTGCACCTTCACCCGGCGATATTCCAGCGGTTGTTTGCCGAGCATCTGCTCGGCTTGTGCAAGCGTCAGCGGTGCGGCGGTGCGGCGGGTATCGATGTCCTGCAGCAGCGCCTCTTTCCAGTGCAGGCGTTGTACCTGCCATGTACCAAGCCCCAACAGGATTGCCAGAGCGACCAAGGCGCTCAAGCCAGCGACCAATTTCCGTGTTCTTCCAACTGTTGTCATGTTGATGTCAGCCACGATCTATGCGGCCTTCACTGGCGTTGTTTCTATATTGCAGGGCAATCATGATGCCTTTCAGAACGCGCAACAGGGTAAGGGACACAATGACCGTCAGTGGCAACCATATCAGGGCGTGAACCCAGACGGGTGGTTCAAAGGTCGTCTCAAGCCAAAGCGCCAGACCGACAATCAGAAAACCGACGATCAGCATGACAAACACGGCCGGCCCATCACCCGCATCGGCAAAAGAATAATCAAGCCCGCAGGCTGAACACTCTGGTTTTACCTTGAGAAGACCATCAAACAGTTTCCCCTGCCCGCAGCGCGGGCAATGCCCCTTCAAGCCACACTTAACCGGATCAACCGGTGGATAAAGGGCGCTGTCATCCTGCATGGCTTTTCCTCTGTCTCCACGTATTCCCGCACTAAAGCATGTTTAACGGCAACATGCTTCAGGGCAGGCAAAAAGAAAGGGCGGCATTGCTGCCGCCCGACATTGTCTGTTGTTTGGCGATCAACCGTGAACCGGTGCGCCCCAACCGCCCCAGATATAGATTGCGAAGAACAGGAACAGCCAAACCACGTCAACGAAGTGCCAGTACCAGGCGGCCGCTTCGAGACCAAAGTGTTGTTTCGCCGTAAAGTCCCCGGCTATAGCACGGAACATGCAGACCAGCAGGAACACGGTACCGACGAAAACGTGGAAGCCGTGGAAGCCGGTCGCCATAAAGAAGGTGGCGCCGTAGATAGAATTCTTGAAGTCGAACGGCGCGTGCATGTACTCATAGATCTGCACGGACGAGAACAATACGCCAAGCGCAACCGTGAGCGCCAGACCGTTGATCAGCCCCTTGCGATCATTGTGCAGGATCGCATGGTGTGCCCAGGTTACACAGGTACCCGACAACAGCAGGATAACGGTGTTGTACAGTGGCAGATGCCATGGATCGATCACCTCGATGCCCTTGGGTGGCCATTGACCGCCGGTATATTCAAGGCGCGAAGCCTGAATTGCCTCATGCGGGTAAAGGCTGGCGTCGAAGTAAGCCCAGAACCATGCCACGAAGAACATGACTTCCGAGGCAATGAACATGATCATGCCGTAACGAAGATGCAGCGACACAACACGGGTGTGGTGCCCTTCATGCGCTTCTTTCACGGTGTCTGCCCACCAGGCGTACATGACGTACAGCACCAGCGCGAGGCCGATGTAGAACAGCCAAGGATTGGCCATTTCCAGACCAAACAGCTTCATCGAGCTACCCGAGAGGTAGCGCATATAACAGACGCCACCAAAGGTCAGCACAAATGCACCAACAGCAGCCAGAAGTGGCCAGGGGCTTGGATCTATAATGTGGTAGTCATGTTTCTTTTCGTGCGTGTCTGCCATATCCGACAATTCCCCGAATTGACTGCTTTCCCAAAATCACACCCTCCCGATCAGAGCGTGCGATTCCCTCTCTCAAAGTTTCTGTTCCTGACCTTCTGTTTTCACCGGCAGCGCTGCCACCGGCTTGTCCGTCTTTGACGGATAGAAAGTATAGGACAAAGTCATTGTGTGTATGTCTTTTGTTTCGCGCGTCTTGACGATATCCGGATCGACAAAAAACACCACAGGCATTTCCAGCGTTTCGCCCGGCTGCAAGGTGGTTTCCGTAAAGCAGAAACATTCAACCTTGTTGAAATAGGCGCCCGCTTCCATCGGCGTCACGTTAAAGACAGCTGTGCCCGTGGTCGGGACCGTAGACCGGTTGGTCGCCTTGAAGCGAACCTCGACCGTCTCACCGATCTTAGGATCGATTGAGCGTTGTACCGGACGGAAGTCCCAGTTCAGGCCATTGGATGTGTTGGAATCGAACGTCACCTTTACGGTGCGATCAAGAATGGTCTCGGAGTACTGCTCTACGCGTTGCGTGGTGCCGTTATAACCGGTGACCTGACAAAAAAGGCGATAGAGAGGGACGGCGGCATAGGCCATGCCGACCATGCCACACACGAATACCAGGCACAGCACCAGAATTGTGCCGTTCCCTGTGCGTTTTGCAGGTCCTACATTTGCCGTTGTCATTTCGCTCCTCCTCCCTTTTTTCGTTACGCGCTTCGAAAAATTCCGGGCTTGTAACGACCTTTAAGATGCAATCTCTGCACTCCCCGCCATTTCTCTCCGCATTGTCGCGTCAGAGGTGACTGCAACGCAGTATTGCGCGACATGCTCTAGTGCGATCCGATCTTGATGATCGTAATGACGTAGAAAAGGACCACCAACGCCGCCAATACAAGGCCAAGCGCGATGTTTCTTCCACGTCTGGATTTCTTTTCTGCTTCGCTTGGTTTTACTGTTTCCATTAGGCCCACCCCGCCCTTAACGTCTGGAATGATGGCACGAAGTGATCGGCCAGAAGTCCAGAGAAGATCGCGAACAGGTAAAAGATCGAGTAGGCGAACATCTTTTTCGCAGGAACCATCTTTTCATCTCCTTCCGGCATACGCAGCACGGTTAGAGAGAAGTAGATGAAGATCACACTGAGTACGGCCGCGAAAATGCCGTAACCAACGCCCGCAAGACCGGTAAATGATGGCGCGACAGCGACCGCAGAGGTCAGCAAAGTATAGGCCAGCATCTGGTTCTTGGTGGAAGCTTCGCCCGCTACATTCGGCATCATCGGGATACCGACGGAACCGTAATCTTTCATCTTGAAAAGGGCCAGCGCCCAGAAATGCGCAGGCGTCCAGAGGAAGATGATAAGGAACAGGAGAACGCTGTTCAGCGTCACGTCGCCGGTTACACAGGCCCAACCGATCATTGGCGGGAAAGCACCGGCCGCCCCACCGATCACGATGTTCTGCGGTGTCGAGCGCTTCAGCCACATGGTGTAAACCACGGCGTAGAAGAAAATGGTGAAGGCAAGGATGCCTGCAGCAAGCCAGTTCAGCGCCAGCCCGAGGATCATCACCGAGAATGCCGATAGCGTAAGGCCGAATGCCAGCGCTTCGCCGGGCGCAACGCGACCGGAAGGCACCGGACGATTTGCCGTACGGGTCATCACCGCATCAATATCAGCATCATACCACATGTTCAGCGCGCCGGAGGCACCTGCGCCAACCGCAATACACAGAATGGCAATGAAGCCGAGTACCGGGTTAAGGCTGCCTGGCGCCACGATAAGACCGGCAAATGCTGTGAATACGACAAGCGACATAACGCGTGGCTTGAGCAATTCGAAATAATCACGCGCACCGGCTTCTGACAGACCAGAGCCTTTCGCATCCAATACGTCGTGATTGTCGATAACAGTCATTTCAAACTTAATCCTGATTCAATCAGGATACCGCGCGCATCGGCGCGATATCCTTGTACCAACGTCATTTCGCCTTAGCGAATGCGCGGAAGCTGTTCCCACTGGTGGTATGGAGGCGGAGACGAAAGCTGCCATTCAAGGGTGGTTGCACCCTCGCCCCACGGATTATCACCCGCAACACGCTTCCTCGCCAACGCTTCCCATACACCGTAAAGGAAGATGAGAACAGCCACTGCGGAAATATAAGAACCGTAGGACGACACCATGTTCCAGCCGGCATAGGCATCCGGATAGTCGATGTAACGACGTGGCATGCCTGCAAGACCGAGGAAGTGCTGCGGGAAGAACACCAGGTTCACGCCCACGAACATGACCCAGAAGTGAATGTTACCAATGGTTTCGCTGTACATATAACCGGTGATCTTCGGGAACCAATAGTACCAGCCTGCAAAGATCGCAAACACCGCACCCAGTGACAGCACGTAGTGGAAGTGTGCAACCACGTAATAGGTGTCATGCAGCGAACGGTCGAGACCGGCATTGGCGAGCTGTACGCCCGTGACGCCACCAACCGTGAACAGGAAGATGAAGCCTATAGCCCAGATCATCGGTGTGCGGAAGCTGAGTGAGCCACCCCACATCGTTGCAATCCACGAGAATATCTTGATACCGGTCGGAACAGCGATAACCATCGTGGCGAACACGAAGTAACGCTGTGCTTCCAGCGACAGGCCAACCGTATACATGTGGTGGGCCCAAACGATGAAGCCGACGGCGCCGATGGCGACCATAGCGTAAGCCATGCCAAGGTAACCGAATACCGGCTTCTTCGAGAACGTGGAAACGATGTGGCTGACGATGCCGAAAGCAGGCAGGATCAGAATGTACACTTCCGGATGACCGAAGAACCAGAACAGGTGCTGGTAGAGAATCGGGTCACCGCCGCCTTCCGGCGAAAAGAATGCAGTGCCGAAGTTACGGTCAGTCAGCAGCATTGTGATGCCACCAGCCAGAACAGGCATGGAGAGCAAGAGCAGGAACGCAGTTACCAGAACCGACCATGCAAACAGCGGCATTTTGTGCAGGGTCATGCCCGGCGCACGCATGTTGAGAATGGTGGTGATGAAGTTGATCGCACCCAGGATCGAAGACGCGCCTGAAACGTGAAGCGCAAAGATCGCAAGGTCAACCGCCGGTCCCGGCATGCCGGTTGTCGACAGTGGCGGATAAAGCGTCCAGCCGCCACCGACACCATAAGCACCTGCTGGTCCTTCCACGAAAAGCGACAGGATAAGCAGAATGAATGCCGGAACGATGAGCCAGAACGAAATATTGTTCAGACGCGGGAAAGCCATGTCAGGCGCACCGATCATGATCGGCACCATCCAGTTGGCAAAACCACCGATCAACGCCGGCATCACCATGAAGAAGATCATGATGAGGGCGTGTGCAGTGGTGAACACGTTGAACATGTGCTTGCCGCCATCGATAGCGGCATCGCCTTCAAAACCATAAACCATGGCCGCAAGACCGTGGAAAATCTGAATGCCAGGCTCCTGCAACTCCATACGCATGACAACCGAAAGGCCGCCACCGACGATACCCGCGATGATCGCGAAAATCAGGTAGAGAGTGCCGATGTCCTTGTGGTTCGTCGACAAGAACCAGCGGGCGAAAAAGCCCGGTGTATGTGCATGATGTTCGTCATGCACGTGCTCGTTGTGAGCGGAATGACCATGAGAGTGATGGTCGTCGTGTGCGGAATGTCCAGCCATTTGCCTCACCCTACCTTTACTTGGTTTCGTTTCCAGCCACTTCGACGGTGCTTACCCCACCCTCGACAGAAGCAGTCAGTGCCTTGTTGGCTGCGCCCAGGTCAGAGCCTGCGGCGGCATGCCAGCTATTGTACTGATCTTCGGAAACCACTCGTATGGCGATTGGCATGAAAGCATGATCCTTGCCGCAAAGCTCGGAACATTGACCATAATAAAGACCTTCACGGTCAGCCTTGAACCATGTTTCGTTCAGACGGCCCGGTACGGCATCGATCTTGATACCGAAGGCTGGCATTGCAAAAGAATGGATAACATCTGTCGGAGCAGCCGTCACCAGAAGGCGAACGGTCTTGCCAACCGGAACGACCAGTTCATTATCGACAGCCAGAAGGCGCGGATAAACAGCCTTGTCGGTCTTGCCGGCGGCGTCTCTATCTTCTTCCTTGAGCATGTAGCTATCGAAAGACACGGGTTCGGCCCCCTCAGCCGCCGCATATTCATAGCTCCACAGCCACTGCGTCGCAGTCGCCTTCAATGTCAGGTCCGGATTTTCCGGCTGAATAAGCTGTGCATTCAACAGCTTGAAAGACGGGAAAGCCAAGAACAGCAGGATCAGAACTGGCGCCAGTGTCCAGACGACCTCAATTGCCGTGTTATGGCTGGTCTTGGATGCAACCGGATTGGCGGCTGCACGAAACTTGATTGCCACCAGGATCAGCAGCGCAAGCACAAAAAGCGTAACCGGCACAATGAACCACAGGGTGTACTGCTCAAACGCACGAATGTCGTGCATAATAATTGTGGCAGCTTCCTGCATCCCCATTTGCCAATGTACCGGCTGGTCGGCATGGGCGCCGCCAGCCGTGAGCAGACAGAAAAATGCCCCCAGCGCCACGTAAATTCTGTTAATCACGGTATCTCTCCCTCACGCGTTTGATCCATCTCAAACTCAAACGCAGAATCCATGCTATAGAATAAACTCAAACCATAGTTTGCACGCCGCCGCAATATCCGCAATCGAAAGCGGGTGCGGCTTTTTGGCATTCATCAATTTCAGAATGTTTTTCATCGTTTATATCTAAAAAACATGAACTAGCTGGCATATCAGGCTTGTTTGAAGATTTCACGGGGAAGTCCAATTTCCGCCGCACTCAACTGGAATTGAAGGATTAAGGCTTTCATTTCCTTGAGCGAAGGGCAAAATAGCCGCATTGATTCGAATTCCAGAGGTACTCATGGGTTTCACCCCGTTTGCCCGCACTGTGCTTGCAGCCGCGGTACTAGCGATCATCATGCCGACAGCATCGGTCATGGCACAGCAACCGCAGCCTGCACCCGGCCAGCCACCCGCTCCGGGCATGGCGCGTTCCAACCATGGATCGTGGTCGGTGATTTGCGACAAGCCGGCTGGTGCGTCTGAAGAGCAGTGTGCGCTGATGCAAAACGTGATCGCGGATGACAGGCCCGAAGTTGGTCTCTCCGTTGTCGTGCTAAAGACCGCTGACCGTAAATCCCGCATCCTGCGCATTCTGGCGCCGCTTGGCGTGCTGCTGAAGGACGGGATGGAACTTTATGTCGACAACAACAATATCGGCCGCGCTTATTTCACACGTTGTTTCTCTGAAGGTTGCTACGTGGAAGTGGACATTGACGACGAGCTGATGAAGGTGTTGCGTGCCGGTAAGGCAGCCGTTTTTGCGCTGCGGGAATCGGTTGATCAGGATCGCGTTGGTATTCCGATCGAACTTTCCGGCTTTTCCGAAGGGTACGACGCACTCCCCTAACCAGATTGCCTGACCGCTGGCCTGCTTGCGCCAGCGACCACCAGAGCCTACATCATACCTTGAGGGCGTTCGCAGACCCGGCGGACGCCCTTCATAATTTTACGCTATGGTCTGCACTATCAGGGATTAGGTCCGCTAGTGACAGAAACCACGGCAAACCGATGGAGCATGTGATGACGAAAGATCTTCTGTCCCTGTTTGATTGCGACGAAGCAAAGATGCGCGCGCTTGTGGCAGATGCTCTTTCGGGAGCGGATGACGGTGAACTGTTTATCGAACATGCGCAGGCGGAATCACTGACCTTCGACAATGGTCGCCTGAAGGGCGGCAGCTTCAACACCGACCAGGGATTTGGCCTGCGCGCCGTGGCCGGCGAGACTGTCGGTTACGCCCATGCCGGTGAGTTGTCTGAAGGCGCATTCAAACGTGCGGCGGATGCTGTTTCTGCCGTAACGAAGGGTTATTCCGGTTCTTACGCTGCCGCTCCACAGGGAACAAACCGCAAGCTTTACGGTGACGAGAACCCGATCGGTTCACCAAGTTTCGAAGAAAAAGTGAAGCTGCTGCAGGATATCGACACCTATCTTCGCGACAAGGATCCGAAAGTCCGTCAGGTGACGGCATCGGTTTCGGCAAGCTGGCAGATCGTTGATATTTTGCGTGCAGACGGTCACCGTGTCAGCGACATTCGCCCGATGACCCGTATCAACATCTCCGTTATTGCCGGAGACGGCGACCGTCAGGAAAGCGGCTCCTTCGGGTCGGGCGGACGTGTCGGCTTTGGTGATTTTATCGCGACAGACAACTGGCAACGCGGCGCCGACGAGGCGTTGCGTCAGGCACTGGTTAATCTGAGCGCCATCGATGCGCCCGCCGGCACCATGGATGTCGTGTTGGGTTCCGGCTGGCCGGGTGTGATGTTGCATGAGGCGGTTGGTCACGGCCTTGAGGGTGACTTCAACCGCAAAAAAACCTCAGCCTTTGCAGGTTTGCTGGGCGAGATGGTTGCGGCACCTGATGTGACCGTGGTTGACGATGGCACCATCGATAACCGTCGCGGCTCCATCACCATCGATGATGAAGGCACACCGTCTGCTTACAATGTCCTGATCGAAAATGGCAAACTGGTCGGCTACATGCAGGACCGCCAGAATGCCCGCCTGATGGGCATGACGCCGACGGGCAACGGCAGACGGCAGGGTTATTCACATGTACCAATGCCCCGCATGACCAACACCTACATGCTGGGCGGCAACAAGACGCCGGAAGAAATTATCGCTTCGGTCAAGAAAGGCATTTATGCCGTATCCTTCGGTGGTGGTCAGGTGGACATCACCTCCGGCAAGTTCGTGTTCGGCTGCACCGAAGCCTATCTGATCGAAAACGGCAAGATCGGTGCGCCGGTAAAGGGCGCAATGCTGATCGGCAACGGCCCGGATGCCATGAAGCGCATCTCTATGGTTGGTAACGACATGAAACTCGACACCGGCATTGGCAACTGTGGCAAGGCAGGCCAGTGGGTGCCGGTTGGGGTTGGCCAGCCGCACCTGCGCATGGATCAGGTCACCGTCGGCGGCACACAGGCTTAAACCCTCATGGGAACGAAGGTTGAAATCGTTTCCTATGATGCCTCATGGCCACTCGAATTTGAAAAAATCCGGCAGGACCTACAGCTCCTTCTGCCGGGCAAATCCCTTGATATCGAGCATATTGGCAGCACCGCCGTTGTTGGCCTGTCTGCCAAGCCCTGTATCGATGTAGACATCATCCTTGGTGACCTCACTGAGATGGATTTTTGCCGAGCCGCTCTGGAAGATGCTGGTTATGAACCGCGCGGCAGCCGTTATGGCGACGGCGTCTGGGCCTTCTTGCGTCGCGGCGCCCTGCCCCATCAGCGTCTTTATGTATGTCCGCCTGATAGTTTGACCCATACCCGCCGTGTTCTGTTCAGGGACAGGCTGCGCGAGAACAGTGATCTAGCTCTGCAGTACCAGCGGTTAAAACTGCAACTGGTACAGCGGTATGAATATGACGGCGATGCCTATACGCGCGCCAAGACCGACTTCATCAACACAATCATCGACGCAGCTGTGCGCGATTTGTAAAAGATAATGCCAAGGCAGATGTATCAGGGCTGCGGTGAGAGGTCCGGATCATCGGAGCAGTTACCGGTCATCATACATAATGAGCCGATCTGCGGCACACGCTGCGGCAATCCCTTGATACGCTCACAGCGATTGATGGTTTCAGCAAAGACATTATCGAGCTGCGTGCCATCAACCATGACGACATCATTTCTGATGGTGGGTTCGGCGCCATCAGCGATCATCAGCGCCAAGGAGCGGATGGCAATATTGGCGTGGTGACATGGCCCCATTTGCAAAGCAACCTGGTGTGGATCAACCGCCATCAGCGCCAGCTCTTCGCTGACATCCTGTTCCTGCTGTTCGACGATCAGCGTCAGAATATTGAGAAATTCTCCATCCTTGGCCTGAATGTCTTCAGCCAATTGCGTGAGCTTTTCGAGGTCACCTGATTTTACGTAACCGGCAATCTCATTCTCCAGCCGCTGCGCTTGCGCCGCTTCGCCAAACGACGCCATCGCCGCTTTCAAGGCCACGTCGTCCATGGCATGCGCAGAACCACTGAGTGTCAAAGCCACCACGGAACACAATGCCAGGGCCGGAATACGGGCGGCTTTTATTACACGGGCAAACAGCCCGGACTGAAACGATTTCGTCTTGGACAACACGCAAATACTCATCATCAAGATACACTGTGTGTCCGGTGCGCGGTACCAATCCGCCACGCACCGGACAGATGCTCACGGGTACATGCGTACCTTGCTCCAGTCACCTTCTGCCGTGTCGCGTCTGAATTCCACCCGGTCATGCAGGCGGAAATTACGATCGTGCCAAAACTCGATGGTAACGGGGCGGATACGGAAACCGGACCAATGCGGCGGGCGCGGAATGTCTCCAACCGCATAACGTACGGTATATTCGGCAACGGCCTTTTCCAGCGCAAACCGGCTTTCCAGCGGGCGCGACTGCTTGGACGCCCATGCGCCGATGCGGCTGCCACGTGGGCGGGACGCGTAGTACGCATCGGCTTCTTCGTCGCTGACAGTTTCCACGTCGCCACGGATACGGACCTGTCGGCGCAAGGATTTCCAGTGAAAACACATGGCTGCCTTTTTCTGGCCAAGAATTTCCAGTCCCTTGCGGCTCTCGAAGTTCGTATAGAATACGAACCCTCGCTCATCAAAATCCTTGAGGAGAACCATGCGGACGCTCGGCATGCCGTATTCATCGACAGTTGCCAATGCGACCGCATTCGGATCGTTGATCTCGGACGCGGTTGCGTCGTTCAGCCATTGCCCGAAAAGAGCAAAGGGTTCGTTTTCCTCGGTGAAGTCACCGGTTGTTAACCCACTTTCAGACATATTGAATAAAAAGCTCCTGAACTGATTGGCAAACCCGGAGATGATCTCCGGCATGAAGATGGTGAACGTCATAGCAAAGTCGAACAGGCGAACAAAGAGCAGCTTGCAAACAGGCGCAGGTGTTTTCCTGAGCATGTCGGCTGTTTTGATGCTTACATCCTGTGTCAGCAGCCTCAACTTGTTTGGTGGCGACAAGGCTGATACCAGCCTTTCCACGGCCTCCGTGTCCGGTGGCAACCGCCCCACTGTTCAGACAGACGATGTTACCGTGCGCAATGCCGTAACGTCAGCCGATCTTTCAAAACTATCCAATTCTCCCCTTCCCTGGGCCAATACCACAACCGGCAGTGCTGGCGTGATTACCGCCATTCGCGAAGACAACTCCACCGGCTTCCTTTGCCGCAACTTCGACACCACCCGTCATTCCTATGAGGGTATCGCCAGCTATTCGGGCCAAACGTGCCTTTCAGAAGCAGGCGAATGGTTGATGACCCGCTTCAACCAGAAATAATCTATTTACCTTATCCACGCGAAAACCCGCCGGGAACCCGGCTGAACCGCCCGCGTAAAGGTCTGATTAGCAACTTGTCGCCAAAGTCTTGTGCAGTTTAAGCAGGAAGAGGGCGCGAATGATCGCGACCAGCTTACCGCAAGTGTATTTTCACCCTCGTTCTCATGATGAGAAGAACAGGGAAAAGCGTTACCGGTGGTTCATATGCGTGATCCTTATTCCGTGCTTGGCGTCAAACGTGATGCTCCCGCCGACGAGATCAAGGCGGCGTGGCGCTCCAAAGCCAAGTCAATCCATCCCGACCAGAACCGGGATGACCCCAATGCATCGCAGCGTTTTGCCGAGGTTGGGCAGGCCTATGACGTTCTGAAAGATCCCAAAAAGCGTGACCGCTATGATCAGGCGCGCAAGGCAGCGGCACAAAAACACCGCGAGCAGACCATCATGCAGCAGCGCGAAGCCGCCCGTGAGGCCGCCGAACGCGCAAAGGCTGCCGAAAAGCTGATGGAAGAATTGGCAAAGGCCGAAGCCCGCAAACCGCAGGGCACTGCCTCCGGCAAGCCTGCCGATGCGACAGCACCCGAAGCCCCGGAAGATATGCTGGAGCGGATTTTTGGTGCGCAGGCGCGCCAGCAGCAGGCAAAAACCTCTGCAAGCGACAGCAGCGCTTCCGGTACGGCTGGCACGTCTGGCAACGGCACAACATCAGACGAGGCTCAGGCCTATTCCGAAACCGATGGATCCGGTGACAAGACACCGGCGGCTATTGCTGCTGCCGGATCCTTCATCACATCCCTTTTCAAGCGCCTGACGGGCACAAGCCAGGTGATTGAAAAAGCGCCTGATATCACCGCAGAAGCAACTGTGACTGTCAGCGATTTCCTGGAAAAGAAATCTGTCAGCTTGACGCTGAGCGACGAACGCGAGGTCCGGTTCCAGATTGAGCCTGGCATGACCGACGGTCATATCGTACGGCTTAAGGGTCAGGGCCTGAAGATCCCCGGCATGCAGCGCGGCGATCTAACCATTACCCTGCTTGCCGCACGCAGCGACAATTTCAGGATCAATGGCTACGATATCCACACTCCTCTTTCGGTGTCGCTGCAGGATGCCGTGCTCGGTTGTGAGACTACATTGCAGGCTCCCGAAGGCGAAATTTCCGTCACCGTGCCGGCATGGTCCGGTTCCGACCAGACGATCCGCATTCCTGGTAAAGGTCTCTACGACGACAAGGGCGAACGTGGTGATCTGGTAATGGAAATCCGCATCGTGCTTCTGGAAAAGCCCGACGAAAAGGTAACAGACCTGATGCGCCATATGCGTCAGGGCCTTTATTTGTGACATTTTCACGAAACCTGTTGGTCAAGCACCCTTTGTGACACTCCCTAACAGGAGATGATCCTCTGCCTGCTTGAACCGGCAAGCAGGCTATGCCATAGGCAGGTCAATCCACTGCATCACCCTAAATCGGAATCGATTTGCGGTGAAAATCTTGCAGCAACTTAAAATATTACAGCGTCCTTGTGCGTTTTCTCAAACGCACAAGGACGCTGTAGGTATCAGGGAGCATAACATGGCTCAGACATCCGGCCTTATGGCTGGCAAACGCGGCCTCATCATGGGCGTTGCAAACAACCGCTCAATCGCTTGGGGCATTGCCAAGGCTTGCGCCGATGCAGGTGCCGAGCTTGCATTGACCTGGCAGGGCGACGCTTTGAAAAAGCGCGTTGAACCGCTGGCACAAGAACTGGGCGCGTTCATGGCCGGCCACTGCGACGTGACGGACCTCGGAACAATCGATGAGGTTTTTGCTGCGCTGGAAAAGCATTGGGGCAAGATCGACTTCGTTGTTCACGCCATCGCGTTTTCCGATAAGGACGAGCTGACGGGCCGTTACCTCGATACAAGCCGTGACAACTTCAACCGCACGATGGACATTTCGGTGTTCTCGTTGGCGGCTGTTGCCAAGCGCGCAGAGCCTATCATGAATGATGGCGGCTCGATCATCACCCTCACCTATTACGGTGCGGAAAAGGTCATGCCGAATTACAACGTCATGGGCGTTGCAAAGGCTGCTCTCGAAGCCAGCGTTCGTTACCTGGCGGTTGATCTCGGCAACCGCGGCATTCGCGTTAACGCTGTTTCGGCCGGCCCGATCAAGACGCTTGCTGCATCCGGCATCGGTGACTTCCGTTACATCCTGAAATGGAACGAATATAACGCGCCGCTGAAGCGTACCGTGTCCATCGAAGAAGTTGGCAAGTCTGCGCTTTACCTGCTGTCTGATCTTTCGACCGGCGTTACCGGCGAAATTCATCACGTCGATTCGGGTTACCACACCATCGGCATGAAGGCCGTGGATGCGCCAGACATCTCCGTAGTGAAAGACTGATTGAAATACGCCGGAAGGCGGCGAAAGGATACGCGTGCTTATCTATGTAATCAGACATGGACAGACCGACTGGAATGCCGAACGCCGCCTTCAAGGGCAAAAAGACATACCGCTGAATGACTTCGGGCGCAGCCAGGCGGTTGCGAACGGAAAGGCGCTGGGCGACCTGCTTGGTGATACTGTCTCGCAGTTTGATTTCGTGGCCAGCCCGCTTGGCCGTACACGCGAGACAATGCAGCTTATTCGCGCTGCGATGCAGCTGCCTGCACTCGACTATAGAACCGACGATAGACTGGTCGAGATTTCCTTCGGAGACTGGGAAGGCCGCACGCTACCCGAGCTGAAACTGGAAGTGCCTGACCGCGTTAAGGCCCGAAACCGGGCTAAATGGGACTTTATCCCACCAGGCAAACATGCCGAAAGTTATGAGATTCTCTCATGGCGCATCGGGGCATGGCTGTCGTCTGTCGACAAGCCAACGGTCTGCGTTTGCCACGGCGGCGTTATCCGCTCGATTTTCAGGCTGGTCACGGGAATGGATACTTCAGTTGCGGCCAACACGGAAATTCCGCAGGATCGAATCCTGAAAATTTCGCTTGCCGATAAAACGGCTGACTGGCTGTGATCAGCCAGTCCTTATTCTTCAAAACAGGTCGATGATTGCGGCGTTACTGGACGACTTCCAGATCGTCAACGACGCGCTTGCCATCAACTTCGGTGTAGAACACGACGACCTTTACGCCAGCCTTCAGCCCTTCGAAGTTAAACTCCTCCGGTACCTTGTAGTTCTTGCCATCACTCAGGGTAATGGTCAGGCCATTTTCGTCGACCTTGCTGATGGTGGATTCGACATCCGCACTCTGAGCGAAGCCGTTGATCGGAGACAAGAAGCTTGCCGTCGCCAACAGTGCTGCAATCATCAAACGCATCGACTTAACCTTCCCAAGCGCATTCGCCATCAAAACCTGTGACAAGATTTGCCTCCTGATTGTGGCGGAATTCGCCCGTAACAATGACATTTTGGCGCAATTGATGACCTGAATTTTTAGTGCAATCAAGCGGCCGCAAAGAGATTTCCCCACCATCCCGTGCCAAGTAGAATTTCAAGTCTAAATTAACTCGCGTCGACTATAGTGCGAGCCTGGGTAAAATGAGAATGCCTGTGAAATCTGTGCTGTATTGCGCAGTATTTCCGTAACACGGCACACTTTTTGGCGAGGAGAGTTTTCCCGATTTGAGTGCGGCATCCTTTTTCCAGCAAAAATATACAGGCATTTCACGTACTTATCGCGGTTCAATTGTCGCATCGGTGTTGCTTTCCTGCGTCGTGATTATCGCCGTTCTTGTCGTGGACATGCGCCATACTGAGAATTTCCGCACCGAATTGCGGACCACGGCGCATAACTTGTCACAGCTTTTGCACAACAGATTATCTGCACGCATTGATCATGACGTCAGCCTGATCCGCTCGCTGGCCCATTCCACGATCAATGTTTCCAACGATCCGGTTGAGCGGTTTGGCAGTCTCGCCGAACATAACCTCAATTCTAGCGGTCATTTCATCAGTATCGGGCTTGCACCCGGCTACCAGTTGCAGAACATCTACCCCGCCCAATGGGTCTCAGATTTTCCGAAAGAGAAAATCAGGCAGATGATGGAAAAGCGACTTGAGGAAATTCGTCAGGGAACATCTGCCGATACCAAGCTGACTGAACCGATCATGAGCAATGCAGAGAATGGTGCCCTTATTCTCGTCGTTCCGATCATGGACAGCGAAACAGACCAGGCTAACGCCCATGGCGCCGTGGTCCTTGTTATCGATCAGGACAAGTTTCTGGATGCGGCGAACGCCCATCCCGACAATGATATTGCCCGCGAAATGGACGGGTTGCAGGTCGCGCTGAAAAACAGCAACACATCCACGGCCTTCATCGGCGCACATCATATCGTCAATTCGCAGCCTGCGATCAGACAGCTGAATATTCCCGGCGGTTCCTGGGACATCATGGCCAGCCCCAAAAAGGGTTGGGATGCCTTGCCTGAAGGCAAAGGCACCTTCCGGCTTATGCTATCGTCGGCTGCAATTGCGATGATCCTGCCGATTTTTATCGCGAGCTTCCTGATTTCCGAACGCAACCGCAACATTGCTGTGCTTCGCGCCCGTGAAAGCCGATTGCAGGAAATCTCCCAACGCTTCAAGCTGGCGATGGAATCCTCCAACATCGGCATCTGGGAACTGGATGAACATGGAGAGCGCTGCTTCTGGGACGAACGTGCCTCCGGCCTGCATGGTCTGGCCATGCTGGAACAGGATGTTTCTCTGCAGAGCTGGTTAAGCATGATTGTTCCGGAGGACCGCGCGGCCACGGAAGCCTACGTCTTTAACTGTATGCTCGGCACCAAGACCTTCTCGCAAATCTACCGGTTGAAACTGGCGGACAACTCCATCCGTTATATTCGCTCAGCCGGTGCCAACTATACCAGACCGGATGGTACGCGACGCACGACCGGCATTGCCTGGGATGTGTCTGCCGACAGCATGATGGCGCAAAATCTGCGCGATGCGATGTCGACCAGTGAGATCAAAAACGCGGAACTTGAACTTGCCCTGCAGGAGCTATTCAGCCGCGAACAGGATCTGGAGCAGCTTTCTGGTCGTCTGGACCTTGCTCTTGCATCCTACCAGTGCGGCACATGGGAATCCCGTCTCAACCAAAGTGGGGCAATTTGGGACAGACGCATGCACCAGCTTTACGAGCTGGACTATGTTGGCGACGGTCACGTGACCCGTGAGCGCTGGTTGCAGTGCCTTGTGCCGGAAGACCGAGAGACTGCGGCTGGACGCGCTGACACGTCTACCGCCAACAACACGCAATTGTCTGATATCCAACGTGTGCGCCTACCCAATGGTGAGGTGCGCTACGTGCGGTCGGTGGGACAAATTTACAAAGGACGTAGTGGCGAGGGAAAAATCGTCGGTATTGCCTTCGATATTACCGCCGACATGCTGCTGGCCCAGCAGTTGCAAACCGCCAAGGAAGATGCGGAAGCCAAAAATGCCGAGCTGGAAATTGCCAAGAACCGCATCGAGCACAACTCGTTACATGATCCTTTGACCGGCCTGTTCAACCGCCGCAAGCTGGACCTTGAACTGGATGCGCTGCCGCAACGGGAGGTCAAAAGCCGCAACCGTTTTGCGATCATCCATCTGGATCTTGATCGCTTCAAACAGATCAACGACACGCTTGGCCACGCGGCCGGCGACGCCATGCTTATTCATGCTGCCAAAATCCTCAAACAATATGTGCACCAGGATGATCTGGTGGCGCGTATCGGCGGCGACGAATTTGTGATTGTCGTGCAGAACAATTGCGACCGCGACACTCTGAAGGAACTGTCGCTCAATATCATCGATGCTTTCCGCCAACCTTTGGATTTTGAGGGCTTCTCCTGCCGTTGCGGTGTTTCCATCGGCATCGCATTTGGTGAGGGCATCCATGCAGATGCCCGCAAGACGCTGATAAATGCTGACCTTGCCCTTTATCGTGCCAAAAGCATGGGCCGTAACCGCTATGAGTTCTTCACGCAGAACCTGCAGGCTGAGGTTATTAACACCAAACGTATCGCCGATGAGATTCTGGTCGGCATCGAAAACGGCGAGTTTGAGACCTGGTACCAGCCACAGTTCTGCGCCAGGACCAGGCAGATTGTCGGCGCTGAAGCCCTGATACGCTGGCGCCATCCGACACGTGGTATCGTCACGCCAGACAAGTTCCTGAAAATCGCCGAAGACCTTAACGTTATGGCATCGCTTGATCGGCAGATGCTGGAAACGGCGCTCACCGACAAACGTTTGTGGAACCTGAAGGGCGTTACCCTGCCCCGCGTTTCTGTCAACGTGTCGCTGCGGCGCCTCAACAACGAAAATCTGATTGAAAGCCTGGCTGATTTGAACATCATGCCCGGTGAAGTGGCGTTTGAGCTGGTGGAGTCGATCTTTCTCGATGAGAGCGAACATCTCGTTTCATCGAATATTGAAAGCATCAAAGCATTGGGTATCGACATCGAGGTCGATGACTTCGGTACAGGTCACACCTCGATCGTCAGTCTGCTGCGACTGAAGCCGAAGCGTCTTAAGATCGACCGTCAGTTGGTCATGCCGATTCTTGAGGCATCGCAGGAACGCGCGCTTGTTCGCTCGATTATCGATATTGCCCGCTCGCTCGGCATTGAAACCGTGGCGGAAGGCGTGGAAAGCAAGGATCACGCTACCATGTTGGCACAGATGGGATGTGATCTGTTGCAGGGCTACGCCTTTGCCAAACCGCTGAGCGCAGAAGACTTTTCCGCACAGGCGAAATCCGGCGTCTGGTCGATGGCCTCCTGAGGCTTGATTGCCGTTTCTCTTGCCGCACGGGAAGAAAGGCTTTTGCCTTCTTTCCTTTTTCCACTATGACAGCTTTGCTTTCATCAACAATGCGCCCTTCACAAACGGTCGCGATTGCCTTGGTCTGAATACATGTCGCACAATACTTTCGGTCATCTTTTCCGCGTTACCACCTGGGGCGAGAGCCACGGTCCAGCCTTGGGATGTGTCGTTGACGGCTGCCCTCCCGGCGTCCGTTTTACCCAGCGTGACATTCAGGATTATCTCGACAAGCGCAAACCCGGCCAAAGCCGTTTTGTGACGCAGCGTCGTGAAGACGATATCGTCAAGATACTCTCCGGCGTGATGCTGGATGAGGATGGCGAAACATTCATTTCCACCGGCACTCCAATTTCCATGCTGATCGAAAATACCGATCAGCGCTCTAAGGATTACGGCGAAATTGCCCGCCAATATCGGCCGGGGCACGCCGATTACACTTATGATCTGAAATACGGCATTCGTGATTACCGTGGTGGTGGCCGCTCTTCGGCGCGTGAAACAGCAGCCCGTGTGGCGGCCGGCGGCCTGGCGCGAAAAATTCTGCCACAGGTCACTGTGCGTGGCGCATTGGTGCAGATCGGCAAACACAAGATCAACAGAGATAACTGGGACTGGAACCAGATCGACCAGAACCCGTTTTTCTGCCCTGACGCAGAGATGGTTCCGGTTTGGGAAGACTATCTCGACGGGATCCGCAAAGCCGGTTCGTCGATTGGTGCGGTTGTCGAAGTGGTCGCTGAAAATGTGCCGGCCGGACTGGGCGCGCCTATCTATGCCAAGCTCGATCAAGATATCACCAGCAATCTGATGTCGATCAATGCCGTAAAGGGTGTCGAGATCGGTGAAGGTTTTGCCTCTGCCGAACTGACCGGTGAAGAAAATGCCGACCAGATGCGCATGGGCAATGACGGTAAGCCGATATTCCTGTCCAACCATGCTGGCGGTATTCTCGGCGGCATCTCAACCGGTGAACCGATCGTCGCGCGATTTGCCATCAAGCCAACTTCCTCCATTTTGACCGAGCGTCAGTCGATTGATGCTGACGGTAAGAACGTCGATCTTCGCACCAAGGGTCGTCACGACCCATGCGTGGGTATTCGCGCCGTACCGATTGGCGAGGCGATGGTGGCGTGCACTGTTGCTGATCATTATCTGCGGGATCGTGGCCAGACCGGCCGTCTGAAGTAGGGAACTGAACATGGCCTATGATCAAAAGCGTGTCGTTGAAGCAATCCGCGCCTTCGAAGCCGGTGAGATCGTTGTTGTCATGGATGATGACGATCGTGAAAACGAAGGTGACCTGATCGTTGCTGCCGTGCATTGCACGGCGGAAAAAATGGCCTTCATCGTGCGCCACACTTCCGGCATTGTTTGTGCGCCCATGCCGCGTGAGGAGGCGAAACGCCTGAACCTGAATGCGATGGTGGCTGAAAATGACAGCGCCCACACCACGGCCTTTACCGTTTCCGTCGACTTCAAGCACGGCACCACGACCGGTATTTCTGCCGATGACCGTACATTGACGGTTCGCAACCTTGCCAATCCCAATGTCGGCGCGGCCGACTTTACCCGCCCCGGCCACATATTCCCGCTGGTGTCGCGTGAAGGCGGCGTTTTGATGCGCTCCGGCCATACCGAAGCAGCCGTTGATCTGTGCAAGCTGGCAGGTCTGCCATTGATTGGCGTGATCAGCGAGCTGGTCAATGATGACGGCACCGTTATGCGTGGCCCGCAGGTTTCAGCTTTTGCCGAGACCCATGGCATGAAGCAGGTGTCTGTTGCCGATCTCATCGCTTATCGCCAGCGCAAGGAAACGCTGGTGGATATGGAGTCTGAATTTACCATCGACACGCCCTATGGTCCTGCCAAGGCGCAGACCTATTCGCTGCCATGGGATCCGATGCAGCACATGGCGATTATCTTTGGTGATATCCGTGACGGCGTCGATATTCCCGTACGCTTGCATCCTGAAAATGTTGCTGACGACATTTTCGGCAACAAGCAGCCGGTGCAGCACTATATGCAAAAAATTGCTGAACAGGGCCGCGGCGTGATCGTTTACCTGCGCGAAGGCTCTGTCGGCGTTGGTCAGGCAAGTGACCCAAGCCGCAACCGCAAAAAGACAGCCATTGACGAGGATCATGCACAGGCGCGGTCACGCGAACATGAGTGGCTAGAAATTGGTCTCGGCGCACAAATCCTTAAAGACCTCGGCATTAGTTCGATCAAGCTCTTGGCCAGCCGCGAGCGTCACTATGTCGGCCTTGAGGGTTTTGGTATCAATATCACAGAGACCGAAATCTGCTGATTGCAGAGTTTTAGATTACCGGTGAAAGGGGATCATTCCCCTTTCCAGCCCTCCAGATAATTGACGCTCTCGACACCGGTAAACCGCGCCAGCCGTTTAAGTTCGGCATCCAGCCTGTCAAAACGCCCGGCAGAACCGCGTACACCCGGCTCCAGCCACAAGCGCTTTACGTCCAGCGTTCCGCGCTTGCGATCCGCCTTCATATCGATGCGGCCGATCATCTGGTCCTTTTCCAGCAACGGAAACACGTAATAACCGTATTGCCGTTTGGGTTCGGGAACGAACACTTCGATACGATAGAAAAAGCCAAACAGTCGTTCCGCCCGAGCGCGGTCGCGCAGCAACGGGTCGAAGGGGCTGAGGACACGAATGCCACTTGGCGGCTCAGGCACTGCCTGCAAATCATCCTCAATGTCACGGAAGGCGACGCAGGCGCGCAGTTTTTTGCCATCGGCTGATGCGAGTGTCACATCGGTCAATTCATCGCGGTGGCTGTCAACCCAGGCCTTAGCTTCCTGCGGTGTTACGATATCCCAGAAGGCAGCGATTTCTCCCGTGGTTGCAAAACCAAGCCGTTTCAGTGCCTCGCGGCAGGCCCAGTCAAGAAACGCCTCGTGTTCGACATCCAATTGGTGGTGATCAGGGTGCAATACCCGTTCCGTCAAATCATAAACCTTCTGGAAGTTCACCCGGCGAGAAATCGACAGTTTGCCGGTATGCCACAGAAACTCCAAGGCGGTTTTGGAAGGATGCCAGTTCCACCAACCGCCCGACTTATGATCCTCGGCCTTCACGTCACGTGACATGACCGGACCGTTTTCCACAATCCGTGCATAGGTTTCGTCAACAGCCTGACGGAACCCCTCGCCCTGCCATCTGGTCCAACGCTCAATCATACCCGGTTCGCGGCGGCGGAAACGGTGCTTCCAGTAGGGAAAAAATCGAGACGGCAGAATGGAGGCATCATGCGTCCAGTGCTCAAACAGCAACCGATCCTTTTCCAGAAGTTCGGTCAGATGTTTGGGTTTGTAGGTGCGGTTGCGTGAAAAGATGATCTGATGATGCGCGCGCTCGACGGTGGCGATACTGTCCACCTGAACGAAGCCGATATTATCGACAAGCTGCAACAGGCCCTGTTTGTCCATGGCACGTGCAGGTGCGGCACAAAGCCCCTGCTTTGCCAGAAACAACCGTCGTGCCATCTGATTTTCAATCTCAATCGCCATGGTCGAAACGTTAGTGCGATAAAATCTGAAAATCAATGTTCTTTTTTTGTTCTTAATGATCGCCACTGCTGAACCCTTTACAGGTCCGTTCTGATGCTCCAAACGTTCCGCGTAAGCTTGAACAAGAATGATCGTATTTCAGGAGACGTGGCGGTTGGACATCTGCTTTAACCAGGCGGGCGCACGGTTTGAAAACCGCACTGCCCTTCACCCTCTGAGCCTGACGCTAAACGAACACCGTATCGGTATTATCGGGTTGAATGGTTCCGGCAAAACCACCTTTGCCCGCATGATCAACGGATTGACCAAACCAACCAGCGGCACGGTCACGGTCAATGGGCTTGACACCGTCAAGGATGATGTCGCCGTTTTGCGGCAGGTCGGCTTTATCTTCCAGAACCCGCAAAACCAGATCATTCTGCCCGTTATTCGCGATGACATTGCTTTCGGGTTGAAAAACCGCGGACTGAGCAAGGCGGCGTTGGATGCCGCAGTTGAAGCCGTTTTGCAACGTCTTGGCATCGAACATCTGGCAAACCGTCGCGCCCATGAGATTTCCGGTGGCGAGTTGCAGCTGGTGGCTCTGGCCGCATTGACGGTAACCGGCCCACGAATCCTGATCATGGATGAACCGACCAACCAGCTTGATCTGAAGAACCGTGCGCTCGTGGAAAAAACAATGGCTGGGCTGGAGCAGGACTTGATTGTCATCACCCATGACCTTGCCCTGCTGGAAACTTTCGATCGTGTGCTGGTATTCAATCAGGGTAGTCTGCACGGCGATACGTCACCCGCTAATGCCATCAGCCTCTACCGCGAATTGGCTTTGTCATGAGAAGCCTGCACGTTGAGGGAACCGGCTGGCTTTACCGTTTGTCGCCACGCGTCAAACTGATTTCGCTTGCCCTGTTCAGCATTGCACTTTTCATGACGCGCCATCCCTTTCTCTTGGCCGTCGGGCTAATGGTCGGTGGTGGCGTATTGTGGCAGGCACATCTGGGCTTGAAAGAAACCCTATCGCGTCTGCGGCCGGTCATGCTGACGATTACGGTAATCGCCTTGTTTAGCTTCGTGTTTGCCTCACCGCTGGAAGCCACCATTGCCCTTTTTCGTCTAACTGCGCTAACGCTCTTGGCAACCGCGATAACGGCAAGTGTCAGTATCTCGCAGTTCATGGACGAAATCACGCTAGCCATCCGTCCCCTGGAAAAACTGGGACTGGCCAAGGCTGCCGACATCGGCCTTGCGGTTGGGCTGGTTATTCGTTTCGTACCAGACGTCGTTCACCGCTATGAGTTGTTGCAGGACGCCCATCGGGCACGCGGGATACGGGCGAAATTGCACACAATCCTTGTTCCGCTGATTATTATGACGTTGAAGGATGCGGATGCGATTGCCGACGCCATTGACGCGCGCGGTTTCAGAGGCCAAACCTCATCTCCTGATATTTTGAGGGGAGACTAAACCCATGAAGACCCGTGACCTCGTTCTTATTGCGTTGTTTTCAGCGATCATTATTGCGCTTGGATTGCTGCCGCCAATTCCGGTCGCCATTATCCCCGTTCCAATTACGGCGCAGTCTCTCGGTGTGATGCTGGCCGGTGTCGTGCTTGGCGCAAAACGTGGCACGCTGGCCGTGTTGTTGACGATCCTGATTGCCGCCATCGGCCTGCCGGTGCTGTCGGGCGGTCGCGGAGGTCTGTCGATTTTCAACACGCCGACAACCGGTTATCTGATCGGCTGGATTTTTGCTGCCTTCGTCACCGGTTACCTCTCGGAGAAACTGGTCAATCGTCAGCAGTCCGGTCTGGTCCAAGGCGTTGGTTTCTTCATTGCCAGCGTCACCGGCGGTGTTGTGGTGCTTTATGCTTTCGGTGTGCCTTATCTGGGTTACGCGGCCGGCACGGGTCTGGAAAAAGCTTTCCTTGGTTCGCTGGCCTTCATTCCAGGTGACGTTCTCAAGGCTGTTCTGGCGGCACTTGCAGGGCGTGCAGTTCTGGCGGGTTATCCGCTTTTGCCGCATCGCGCCTGACCGTAATCCCCACATCCGATCCTTTTTTTTCGAAAAGACACCTGGATAGACCATGGCCACACGTCTTTATGAGCATCCCATTTTTCTTGAACACCTGACACCGGAGGGGCACCCTGAGCGCCCCGATCGGTTACGGTCGCTCAATATTGCGCTGGAGCACCCGAATTTCGGCGGCCTCGAGCGCAAGCAGGCGCCGCAGGCCAATGAGGATGCAGTGCTTCTGGCACATCCGGAAGAACATCTTCTGAGCGTGATGCGGGAAATTCCGGAAGAGGAAGGCCGTATCAACCGTCTCGAGGCCGACACCTATGCTTCGCCGAAAAGCCTGCAGGCTGCCTTAACCGGCATTGGCGCGGCTATGGCGGCGGTGGATGATGTATTTTCCGGCGCCGCCGATAACGTGTTTGTGGCATCGCGCCCTCCCGGCCATCATGCCGAGACGTCAAAAGCCATGGGCTTTTGCCTGTTCAACAATGCCGCTATCGCCGCACGCCACGCACAGAAAGTGCATGGTGCTGAACGCGTGGCCATTGTCGATTGGGACGTTCACCATGGCAACGGCACACAGGATATCTTTTGGGAAGATACCTCCGTGCTGTTCTGCTCCACGCACCAGATGCCACTTTATCCGTGGAGCGGTGACAAGAACGAAACCGGCGTGAAGAACAACGTGGTCAATGCGCCTCTGTCTCCCAACACCGGCAGCGATCATTTCCGTGAGGCGTTCAAATCCCGCATCTTGCCAGCGATCTCCGATTTTTCGCCGGACCTGATTATCATCTCTGCCGGCTTTGATGCCCATTACCGCGATCCGCTGGCGCATATCAATCTGGTTGGTGATGACTTCGACTGGGCAACGGGCCGACTTCTGGAGATGGCGGACAAATATTGTCAGAACCGGGTCGTCAGCCTGCTTGAAGGTGGTTATGATCTGGAAGGGCTGGCGGAATCGGCGGCCATGCATATTTTGAGAATGATGAAGGGTTGAATATGACGGACACGACCAGCGCAACCGATGTTAGCAGCTACTCTTTCGAGAAAGCTGTCGCGGAACTGGAAAGCATCGTGGCCCGTCTTGAACGTGGTGATGTTGCACTTGATGATTCCATCAAGATTTACGAACGCGGCGAAGCCCTGAAAAAGCATTGCGAAAACCTGCTGACCGCCGCAGAAAAGCGCATCGAAAAAATCCGCCTTGATCGGAATGGTGCACCACAGGGTGTTGAGCCGCTCGACGGCGAATAAGTCGTTCAGGTGGATTTCCGCTTTAAGTTGATCCGTTCAAAAACAGTACACGCTGTTCACAAGACGTGCTCTGCCAATTTCGTTCATCTGTGCTAGTTTGCCGGCGAATAAGAAGGAAAATACACGATGTCCTTTTTTCCCGGGAACGATCCTGCCGCCGGTGATGCATTCAGTTGCGACGCGATCGAAAACCTGATCATTCCACGCTCGAGTGATATTGGCGGTTTTGCAGTGCGCCGGGCACTGCCCACCCGCCAGAGACGCCTTGTCGGGCCATTCATCTTTTTTGACCGTATGGGCCCTGCCATTTTGAAAGCCGGTGAAGCGCTGGATGTGAAGCCACACCCGCATATCGGCCTCTCGACTGTCACCTATCTGTTTGACGGCGAGATCAAACATCGCGATAGCTTGGGGACCGAACTTGTCATTCGCCCCGGCGATATCAATCTGATGACGGCCGGTCGTGGCATTGTTCATTCGGAGCGCACACCGGAGAACCTGCGCGGGCATCCGCTTTCGATGTCCGGCCTGCAAACCTGGCTGGCCCTGCCCGACCATCTGGAAGAAATGGCACCGGCCTTTGCCCATACCGGGCGTGAACATATGCCTGATATTGATGTCAAAGGTGTACGCGGCCGTGTAGTGGTTGGTTCGATGGGTGGGCTAGTTTCGCCGGTTACAACCTATTCCGATACACTCTACGCTGATATCAGCCTCGAGCCCGGCGTCACATTCCCGTTCGACGCGATGCATGAAGAGCGGGCAATCTACATTCTTTCCGGCTCTCTGGATGTCGCTGGCGATATTTTTGCCGCTGATCAGTTGCTGGTGTTTCGCCCCGGCGACAATATAACGCTGAAGGGCGGACAGACAGGCTGTCATATCATGCTGTTTGGCGGGGCTGCCCTCAATTCCAAACGATATATATGGTGGAATTTCGTTTCTTCATCAAAAGAACGTATTGAACAGGCCAAGGAAGAGTGGAGAACCGCCCGGTTTGACATTGTTCCGGGTGATGAAGAAGAGTTTGTTCCTTTGCCGCAAGGTTGACATTTTGTAGAAGTGGACCAATTGCTCAGACAGAATTTCGCAATACATGGATTTGCGATAATTTATCTGCTGCTGGAGCCATCTGAATAAAGGCCGGACGATTGACCGTATTGCCAGAAACACCATTGCTTGACCGGGTGCAGTTTCCATCCGATCTGAAAACGATTGAAGACCGCGACCTGCCCCAACTGGCACGGGAACTTCGCGATGAAATGATCGATGCTGTCTCCCGTACCGGTGGCCACCTCGGTGCTGGCCTTGGTGTGGTTGAGCTGACCATCGCTATCCATAAGGTTTTCAACACGCCTGAAGATCGGCTTATCTTCGACGTCGGGCACCAGTGTTATCCGCACAAGATCCTGACCGGACGTCGTGACCGTATTCGCACGCTGCGTCAGGAAGACGGTCTTTCTGGTTTTACCCGTCGGGCCGAAAGCCAATATGACGACTTTGGTGCAGGTCACTCGTCCACGTCGATTTCTGCCGGTCTGGGCATGGCTGTGGCAGCCGAACTCGACAAAAGCGACCGCAAGGTCATTGCTGTCATCGGTGACGGCTCAATGTCTGCCGGCATGGCCTTTGAGGCGCTGAACAATGCCGGTGCACTCGATGCGCGCCTTATCGTTATTCTGAACGACAACGACATGTCTATTGCACCGCCAACCGGTGCGATGAGCGCCTATCTGGCGCGTCTGGCGTCTGGCCGCACCTATATGGGCATCCGTGATTTCGGCAAGAAGCTGACCGCCTATCTGGGCAAGACCATCGACCGCGCCATTACACGCGCCGTCACTCATGCCCGCGGTTATGTAACTGGCGGCACGCTGTTTGAAGAGCTTGGTTTCTACCATATCGGCCCGATTGACGGTCATTCCTTTGACCATCTGCTGCCAGTGCTGCGCAATGTGCGCGACAACCAGCAAGGGCCTGTACTCATTCACGTGGTGACACAAAAGGGCAAGGGCTACGCCCCTGCCGAAGCTGCGGCCGACAAATACCACGGCGTCAACAAGTTCGACGTCATTACTGGTGCGCAGGCCAAGGCCAAGCCCAATGCACCGAGCTACACCAGCGTATTTGCTGAAGCGCTGGTGCAGGAAGCGACGCTTGACGAAAAGATCGTTGGCGTTACCGCGGCCATGCCAAACGGCACTGGCCTCGACAAGCTGTCCGATCTCTTTCCGTCGCGGACCTTTGATGTCGGTATTGCCGAACAGCACGCCGTTACATTTGCAGCCGGACTTGCTGCGGATGGTTACAAGCCGTTCTGCGCGCTTTATTCGACATTCCTGCAGCGTGGTTACGACCAAGTCGTCCATGACGTTGCCATTCAGGGCTTGCCTGTGCGCTTCCCCATCGACCGCGCCGGGTTTGTTGGTGCCGATGGCCCAACCCATGCCGGTTCTTTCGACACCACATTCCTGGCTACCCTGCCCGGCATGGTGGTCATGGCAGCCGCTGATGAAGCCGAACTCAAACATATGGTGCGCACAGCTGCCGCCTATGACGGCGGTCCTATTTCCTTTCGTTATCCGCGTGGTGAAGGTGTTGGCATTGAAATGCCTGCCCGTGGTGAAATCCTTGAAATTGGCAAAGGCCGTGTCATCAAGCAGGGCAGTAAGGTTGCCATCCTGTCATTTGGGACACGGCTTGCCGAATGCCTGATGGCGGCGGAAGATCTTGACGCCGCCGGACTTTCGACAACGGTTGCCGATGCACGATTTGCCAAGCCGCTGGATCTCGACCTTATCCGCCAACTTGCCAGCCATCATGAAGTCCTGCTTACCATTGAAGAAGGTTCTGCGGGTGGGTTCGGTGCCCATGTGCTGCATTTCATGGCCAGTGCCGGTCTCCTGGATACGGGCCTCAAGGTTCGCACTCTAACATTGCCAGACCAGTGGGTTGAACAGGCCAAGCCGGAAACCATGTATGCCAATGCCGGGCTTGACCGCGCTGGCATCGTCAACACTGTGTTCAAGGCACTGGGCCAGGCACAGCCGGGTACGGGTTACGCCGGTTAACTCAGGCGTCCTATCCCTCCATCATCGCATGGATGACATGGAGGCACATCGTTTGCGAGGGGCAGAATGCCCCCGCAACGTGCTTTAGCGCAAAGATCAACCCTCCTGATTTGATAAGTTGATTTCGCAGCAAACGGGACGTCACACCCGGTGTTGCAGACATGTTCCCATCTCCAGGCAGGCAGTGCGCAACACCGAGCGGGGGTTTGGCACAGCTGCTTGAAAGCATATACGCCGTGCCTCCAGTTGGACGCACGACGTTTTCGGATCTTCGTATGGAAACCATGAGGCTGTAAGTGATTGCCTACAGCGCTTTTAGGAACCGCTTATCAGAATTCTGTCCAATCCTGCTCAGCGGCTTTGGCTGTGCTTTCTGCCGGTTTGGCATTAAAGGCACGTGCCAGTGTCTGTCCCAGGGAACGGGCTGGTGACGCAGCCGGACGCGACGTTTCAGTCGCGGCAATCGGGCCACGGCTCGTCACTGTTTTTCTGACAGCCGGTTGAACCGATGGACGCGCCGAAGACGACTGGCGGTGGGATGATGTTCCCATCGCAGCAACGCGGTTGACCGCACCGATATTGAACTGGCCAAGCAACGTGTTCAGGCCTTCGGCTTCACGGGCCAGTGAATGGCTGGCTGCCGTCTGCTGTTCGACCATGGCAGCATTCTGCTGCGTGCCCTGGTCCATGGCATTGACGGCCGTGTTGATTTCCTGAAGGCCAGTGGACTGCTCGCGAGCGGCAACGACAATGGCGCTGACATGCGTGCTGATTTCAGCGACGTCGGAGACGATCTTTTCCAGCGCCTTGCCAGTTTCATCAACGAGGTTCACACCGTTTTCGACCTGCTGGCTCGAAGCGGTGATCAGCGACTTGATTTCCTTTGCAGCATTGGCGGAACGCTGCGCCAGTTCACGAACTTCCTGCGCAACAACCGCAAAGCCCTTGCCTGCTTCACCAGCACGCGCCGCTTCAACACCGGCGTTCAGCGCCAGAAGGTTGGTCTGGAAGGCAATGTCATCGATAACACCGATGATGTTGCCTATTTCACCCGAAGACTTTTCAATTTCCTTCATGGCTTTGACGGCATTACGCACCACCACGCCAGACTTTTCGGCACCTTCACGGGTACGCTGTACGAGGTTGCCTGCTTCTTCCGCACCACGGGCAGAATCGCGAACTGTCGTTGTAACTTCTTCCAGAGCAGCGGCCGTCTGTTCGATCGATGCAGCCTGTTGTTCAGTACGTCGGGAAAGGTCATCGGCAGAGGACAACATTTCAGCAGCGCCAGCGTTGATGGCGGATGCATTTTCGCCAACCGAGCGCAGCGTCTGCTGCAGCTTTTCAAGCGAATTGTTGAAATCGTTTCTAAGCGAGTCCAGGCGCGGGGCGAACTGCTTTTCAATACGATAGGCGACATTGCCGTTGGAAAGAGCCGTCAGGCCATTTGCCAGTTCTTCAACTGCGACGTTGTTCTCAGCGTCCTCGCGGGCCTTTTCAGCTTCGTTGCGGCGACGTTCATCGTCCGACGAAAGACGCATTCTTTCCGTCTCGTCGGCGAGACGCAGCTTTTCGATACCCGCCTGTTTGAAGACCAGAACGGCCTGCGCCATTTTACCGACTTCGTCCTTGTGGTCGAGAGCCGGCACTTCGACAGTGTTGTCACCCTGTGCAAGGCGGCTCATCGATTCCGTCATCTGCACGATTGGCGTTGCAATAGCGCGTGCCAGAAGCAGGATCAGGGCAATGGCAATCACGCCAGCAACTGCACCGCCGCCAAGAAGCGCCATCTGCAGGTTAAACTGTGCGGCGTCCTGTGCCGCATAGTGTGATGCAGATAATTCAGCAAGCTGCGATTTGATGGTCGTCGCATTGGTGCGGAAGCCATCCAGCTGACCCTTGGCCTGGTTACGGCCAATTTCAATGATCTCGGAAATCGGCGCTTCCGTCGTCTTGCGCGCAGCAATCTGTGGCTCGGCAAGCTGCGTGTGGAACACCGTCGCCGATGCTTCCATCGCATCGATCGATTTAATGATCTCTGGCATGCCGGCTGCATAAGTGCGGGCTTCATTGAGCTTGTTCAGCATCAATTCGCGGTTGGCGAATACGTCATTGTATGTGCTGTCGCTGCGGAACAGCAGGAATCCGCGCTGGTTGACGGCCTGCTCAAGCATTGCTGCGAGCGCCGCATCCACCGACTCGACGATCTTGTCAGTTCTGAACTGTTCTTCGGAAATACGCTTCGTATCAAGTGTCTGCCAGAAAACCACGGCAGACGCCACGAGACAGACCCCCATCAAGGCGACGAAGGTTATGATCAGTTTCAAATTGATCGAGAAATTCTTCAAGGACATTGAATGCTCTTTCCGGAACAGTTGATGTATCAACAGCACCATGCCCGACGCTCAAGAACCCCGGTGTCGCAACATGGATTTTTAGAAAATGCCCTCATGGCAAATCGGCGGGATTAAAGGCAGCCAGCCAATCGCACCTTGCAGATAGCGCGTTTAAAATCACTTAATCGGCCGCGCAAAAGCGCCCGGATTTCGCGTGTGCAGCAAAATTATAGGTCAGAACAAACCATTTGCGTTGCAAAGATGATGCCCATCACCGCCATATGGTTGTCAGATCGGTGCTCGCCTCGACAAAAGGCTTGCGTTCAGGGCAGACCGCAGTCATTGACACTTCCCATGTCTCACTCAACAGAAACACAACGCCTAGACCAGTTGCTGGTGGCACTTGGTTTGTTCAGCAGCCGTTCGCGGGCACGCGATGCCATTGAACGTGGCACGGTCAGCGTCAACTTGCAGGTGGTCACCAAACCGGCTGCGATGTTTGCAGCCAACGTGGCCATCAGAACCGCAGACCCTGCGCAGGACTATGTCTCGCGAGCAGCGCTGAAACTCGTGGCTGCACTCGACCATTTCAAACTCGATCCGCGTGGCCAGGAATGCCTCGATGTCGGTGCGTCGACCGGCGGCTTTACCGAAGTCCTTCTTGAGCGCGGTGCATCCCATGTAACGTCAATCGATGTCGGCCATGGCCAGATGCACGCCCGCATTGAACAGAACCCTTCGGTGACCAACATCGAAGGGCTCAATGCGCGTTACCTGACAGCGGAAGATATTTTCGACCGGCCGGTGACGTTTATTGTCTCGGACGTTTCCTTTATCTCGCTAAAGCTGGCGCTTGCGCCTGCGCTGGAGCTTGCCGAAGCTGGCGCCCACGCAGTGCTGCTGATCAAACCGCAATTTGAAGCGGGCAGAGATGCCATCAGCAAAGCCGGACTGCTCAAGGCACCAGAAACCGCGCCTGATGTTGCACGCGAACTGGAGCGATGGCTGGTTGAGGACATGGGCTGGCGAAGCCTTGGCCTCATTCCCTCGCCTATTGCCGGAGGAGACGGAAACATCGAATTTTTGCTCGGAGGCCAAAAGCCATGACAACGCAAACCGTGAAAATCCAGAGCATGGGCGCGCAGGGCGATGGCATTGCACACTGTCCCGATGGCACCGTCTATGTCCCGTTCAGCCTTCCCGGCGAAACGGTTGCCATTGCGCGGGTTAAGGACCAAGGCACGATCATGTCGATTTCGGAAGCCTCTGCGCAGCGACGCGAACCACTCTGTCGCCACTTCGGACCGGATGGTCAGGGCGGCACCTGTGGCGGCTGTTCGCTGCAGCACATGGGTGATGAGGCCTATCACGAATTCAAACGCGATCTCGTCGTTTCTGCCCTGAAAGCCAAGGGCCTGGCACCTGAAGTGGATGCTCTGGTGACCTGTCAGCCCAAACAGCGTCGGCGCGCGGTCTTTGCCCTGCGCAAAACCGAAAAAAGCATGCTTCTCGGTTTCAGCCAGGCAGGCAGCCACCACATTGTCGATATTGCCGAATGTCCCGTCACTTCGGATGGTATTGTCAGCCGACTGAACGATCTTCGGGCCATTGGTACAGCCATGGTTCAGAGTGCCGAACCATTTCGCATGACGGTGCTGGAAAGCTTGTCGGGTCTTGATGTCGCGGTCGAGGGAATAAAATCCGTCAATGACAAACAGCGCCATGTGCTGACCCAGACCGTTTTGGCGATGAGAGGCATTGCCCGCGTTTCGTTGAATGGTGAAATCCTCATCGAACCGCAAAAACCGGCGCTAAAATTTGGCAAGGCTGAGGTCAATCCACCGCCCGGCAACTTCACGCAGGCAACCATTGCTGCTGAGAATGCGATGGCGGACATCGTGGTTGACCATTTTGGCAAGGCCAAACGTGTGGTTGACATGTTTGCGGGTTGCGGCACGTTCTCATTGCGCCTGGCGGAAAAATCACAGGTGCTCGCGGTTGAGGGCGATGACAAGGCCATCAAGGCACTGGATGCCGGTGCTCGCAAAACCCAAGGTTTGAAACCCGTCAAAGCCGAAAAACGTGACCTGTTCCGTCGGCCATTGATGTCAAGCGAGCTCAAAACCTTTGATGCCGTTGTGTTTGACCCACCACGGGCCGGTGCAGAAGCGCAATCGAAAGAGCTGGCACGCAGCACCATCAAAAAAATCGCTGCGGTCAGCTGCAATCCGCTGACGCTGGCACGCGATCTGTCCATTCTGGTAGAAGGTGGCTACCGCATCGTGCGCGTTGTGCCTGTGGACCAGTTCCTGTGGTCACCCCATGTGGAAGCGGTGGCACTGCTCGAAAAATAGGGTGTGTGCAGCACGCTCACCCCAAAGATCCCTTTTTACCAGACTGGCTGCAGGTTGCCGCTCCCGACAATACCCGGGCAGCGGCAGCGCCCGCCTGCCCGGCCGGTTTCGACACGGCAGACATAGGGCTGCGAGCGTCTTGCGCTTTCTGGCGGCGTGATCACGCAGGCAAAACGTGCACGATTGTTTTTTTGACGGTCTGGGCGTGACTGCGAAGAGTTAAAATCCATGTTCTGAGACTGCGCCAGCAAAACATCACTGTTTGGCACAACAGACATGGCTGGCATCTCGCGGCCTTCGGCGGCTGTGGTGAGCAGCAGCGCCATGCAGGCAAGGGCAATTTTACGCATTACATTGGTTCCCGAATAACCGATCATCCTGCCTCCAACACCCGTTTAAGCGTTTGGTTGCCAGTGACATTCTTTTACCGCCTTCAGCATTAACGGCGCATGAAAGCCTCAAAGGCAGCCCGCGCTTCCGCACTTTTCAGGCGAGAGCTGAAATGGGCAAATTCCTCATCCATTCTTTGCAGTTTTTCCTGTTCGCTTCCGCGCAGCAAGTCGCGCGCAATACGCAAAGCCTGCGGTGGCTTGGCGGCAAGTTTAAGGGCGATTTCCAGCGTTTCCGTTTCCACATTCTCGGGCTCGGTGACTTTCCAGATCAGGCCAGCCTCAAAAGCCTGTTTTGCCGAAAAACCCTCGCCTGCCACCAGCAACGCAAAGGCCCGTTGGTGACCCATGACGCGAGGAGCGAGCAGACTGGATGCGGCCTCTGGCACCAGCGCCAGATCGACGAAAGGCGTTTTGAACAGGCTGCGTGACGATGCGACCGTCATATCGCAATGCAAATGAAGCGTCGTGCCGATGCCAATCGCCAAACCATCAACACCGGACACCAAGGGCTTTTTCGCTTCCGCCATCGCTTTGATAAACTCAAAACCTGCGGGCGGTTCCACCGCCTGCCCCATGCCATAGGTCAAGAAGTCGGCCATGTCGTTGCCGGCCGAGAAACAGCCTTCCGTGCCGAGAAAAACAACAACCCGCACGCCCTCGTCTTCATTGGCAGAATTCAGTGTTTTCACCATACGACGATACATCGCCTGGGTTATGGCGTTCTTCTTCTCAGGCCGGTTAAATCGAATGACGAGAACGCCTGATCCGTCTTCAGACTTTTCCACCATGATATAGTTATCCTGCACGGCACTCCTCCCACGACCTTACAACCCAAGTTTTCAGGTATGGTTTTCAGAAATAATTTATTTTTACGTAAACGTCAATTTACTGATGAGATTGAATCCCCATTGAGCACCAATCGCTGTCGAGCCAATGCATCAAACACAAAACAAAACTCCGCCCGGCTTGATACCGGACAGAGCTTGATAGACATCTCTGGGATGCGGATCAGAAATACGGCGACAGGCACTGACGGCGTGGGCCGTAATTTGGCTGGAACGTATTGCTGTAGGAATCATAAGAGCGATAACGGGCCGAGCACCAGTCGTAATGACGCGGATTGATATTGCCCGTAGGAACCGGGCGATAAACTGGTTCCGGGCGATAGACTGGCGCAGGACGATAGACCGGGGCCGGTCTGTAGGTCGGAGCAGCAATTGCGCCACCGATCACCGCACCGGCTGCAAACGCAGCGAGCGGGAACCAGTAACCGTCATGATGACGATAGCCCTGACGAGGCTCGCGATAACCGCGATAACCGTTGTAATAGCCACGGCGAGGGCCGCGATCATAGTCGCGGTAGTACTGCACATTAACCACGTCGGGGTTAACGCTGGGCTGGCTTGGAACCACCGGCAGCGGCATGGCTTGCGCTGGTGCGATCGCTGTTACTGCAACAAGTGCAGCAAAACCGGCACCGGCAATTTTCTTGAGGTAGTTACTCATCTGACTTCTCCCTACTCTGGGCAAGTCTGCACCAACAGAGCGATAAACGTTATTTGTTCTACCGAACTCCATCTGCACCACGCAGGTCTATCCGGAATTTATATTACGAACATATTTCAGTTCGCATGAACCCAGCATTAACGAATGAAATCGCAGGAAAACCCGTCTTTTAAAAAATTAACCCGCGATTGAATCGCGGGTTAATAAATTCTGTTTATCGACCATAAGGCGACACACACTGAGCGCGTGGACCGTTATAGGGCTGATAAGTGTTGTCGTAAGCGCGGTAGGATCTCCACCGGTTGGCGCACCAGCTTGTGTGGCTGTTGCCATACGATGGCTGGCCCTGCTGCATGGCGCCACCTATAATGGCGCCCGCAGCAAACGCTGCCATGGGGAACCAGTACCCATTGTGATAACGATATCCGGGACGTCTGTCGGAATAACCACGGTGGCCATTGTACCAGCCATAGCGTGGCCCGTTATCTCTTACTCGTGGTCCGTCCCAACGATCACGGGGCGAAACATTTCGGCCGTGTCTCGGTATATACCTCGGCATATCTACAATATTGCCATTCCGATCCCGGCCTAGGCGCTGAAACTCATCCCTCACCTGAACAGTAGGTAACCGATTATCGTCTGGCTGCTGCACAGTGGGCATCTGGAATGCCTGAGCTGGAATAACGCCGCTTAGGCACATCACGATCGCCGTAGCAACGCTTGTCGTACGAAATCGCATCATGGGTATTCCTCCATAGTAAATCGTCAATGACGAAACGAAGTTCTTTTGAGGGCATGCACTTACCAGACGACTATCGCGGGGAGCACACTAACTTCAAATTCAACTATAGAGAAACGAGCTTGATAGGACTTTGTTCCGCAACATTGCGATAACCAAAGTAAAAATCATGTGATTGTATTCAGACCTCAACTTTTACATCACCCAGCGGCCGTGAGCAGCACGCAAGAATATAACCTTCCTCGATCTCCTCATCGAGAATGCCGCCATTATGGGCCATATCGACATTACCGGAAAGTTTAAGCACCCGGCAGGTTCCGCAAATACCGGATTCACATGCTGCCCCTATACGAACGCCAGCAGCACGTGCGGTGGTCAGAATTGTCTGTCCCGGCTGGCAGAAGGCTTCTTTCCCGGCAAGCGTGAAGGTGACCGTGGCGAGCACCTCACCATCTGCACCGGCGATAACTTCCGCCAAAGGAGGCGGCGCGGCCGGAGCGAAACTTTCCTGATGGTACCGACTCATGTCGAAACCAGAGGCTTCCAGCAACGAGCGTACCGCTGTCATGAACGGTTCCGGACCGCAACAAAACACCGTGCGATCCATGAAGTCAGGCGCAAGAAGTGCAATCTTGGCCTTATCCACCATGCCCTTAAGGCCGGACCAGAGGTCTGTGCGCCCGCAATTTTCAACGATGAAGCCGAGCGACAGTTTCGGCATAAAACGCGCCAGATATTCCAGCTCGTGCCGGAACACGATATCGGAGGGCGAGCGAGAGCAGTTTAGGAAGGCGATATCGCTTTGCGGCGCGCGATCACTCATGTCGCGCACCATCGACATCATCGGAGTGATGCCGGAACCCGCCGAGATGAACAGATATTTGTCGCCGGGATGTTTCACATAGGAAAAGTCACCGAATGGCCCCAGCGCCCGGATCTTCATGCCCGGTTTGAGGTTGTCGAACATCCAGCGCGTGCCGATACTATTGGCCTGCGCCTTCACCGTCACCGACAATGCATAGGGCCGTGAGGGGCTGGATGACAGCGTGTAGGTGCGCAATAGCACCTCGTTGCCGACAGGAAGCTCCAGCGTCACAAATTGACCCGGCATGTAGCGGAACCAGTTCGGCTCTTCCGAGCGAAACAGGAACGTCATCACATCTGAAGTTTCCGGTGTCACGGACAGGCATTCGAGAAGGTGGAGCTTGTCGCTCCACGGCTTCATTTCGTCGAGATGTTTATAAGAGAGCACCATGTTCACGTCAGGCAACCACTGCGAGTTTTGCCTTGTCGCCCTGCAGGCGATCAATCATGAAATCCGCATACCAGTTGACGAATTGCATGACACCGCCTTCATGAACCATGGAGTAGGGTCCCGGCTCATAGGCAGGTGAGCGAATACCAAAGGCATTTTCTTCCACGATCTGGCGATCCTGGTCATTGGTCTCGTTCCAAACGTGGGTCAGTTCCTCGATATTATAGTCCACCCCTTCAACCGCATCCTTGTGCACCAGCCATTTAGTGGTGACCATGGTTTCCTCGGGCCCAAGCGGTAACACGCGGAAGGAAATCGTGTGATCGCCCAGGAAGTGGTTCCATGTTGTTGGATAGTGGAACAGCAGCAATGCGCCGATATGGCTGATCGTGACATCATCCGAGAGCTGACGTCGCACCGCACGCTTGCCGGACATTGTGTAGCTTTCTGCGTCGCCAATCAGCGGCATACGCGCGACACGGAACTGTCCACGTGGATCAATCTGGAAGCGGCTTGGCAGGCCTGCGTCCTCACACCGTGACCAGTGACCGCCAATTTCGGGGTCATCAGCGCCACCATCCGTGCCTGTTACACTTGGGTTTTCCGGGTAGGTACGGCACAGTTCCGGGTGGTTTGCCGCGCAGTGGTAACATTCGCGGTTGTTTTCCCACACCAGCTTCCAATTGCCCTTTTCAATGATCGTGCTTTCATGGGCGATCTTCGCATCGGCAATGCGATGGGGGGCCATGTAGCCCTCGACCTGCGCACGCACCAGCGAGAAATCTAACGGATTTTCGGCAAGACAGATGAAGATGTAACCGGCGACACTTTCGCAGGCGACCGGCTTAAGACCAAATTCGCTCTTGTCGAAATCATCACCCATATGGCGGGCAAACAGCAGTTTGCCGTCCAGATCATAGGTCCATTGGTGATATGGGCAAACGAGACGTGCCGACTGGCCCTTATGGCTGGTGCAGACCCGAGAACCGCGGTGGCGACAGGAGTTATGGAAAGCGCGGATGACACCATCTTTGCCGCGCACGATGACCACGGCATAATTGCCGATCTGGACGGTGAAATAATTGCCAGCCTTCGGCGCTTCGCAATCATGTCCGATAAACAGCCAGTCACGGTACCAGATTGTTTCCATATCAAGCTGGAAATAATCCTTGCCGATGTAAAATGGCTGCTCAAGACTGAAGCCTTCCCGACGGTTCTTCAGCTGGCGCAAAACGGTGTCACGCAAATCCATGGCCACATTCCTCATTGGCAAAACAGAATGTCGAAGAGGTACTCCAACTGCTGTTTCAACGGCATGTGAACATCTAATCACGCCTGAAAGAGCGCAGGTGCGCAAACAGCGACATGGTTTTCCGCATTGGCGACAATTTGCGACATGGCGAAACAATGCCGTTATCTACATCATTGTTTATAATCAATAGTTTAATTAGATTTCCGACACACGAAGTCGCAACCAGACATGCCACCTGTTCAGAAAATCACCGGAAACCGTGTATTAACTCCTTAAATCTAAACTGATGTCCCAGTGACCATGGAGAACCTGTCGCGTGGAACAGGCAACACGTATCCGTTATTACGACGCCAGTGCGCGCAAGAAGGCCCCTGCCCGTGCGCGCAATATGCATTCGGAATTCCTGCGGACCGGACGCATCCTGCGTTACGAAGAACGCTGGTTGCCCGACGAAAAGCGTTACATGACGCATGACGAGGTTGCGGACCGTACCGGCCGTAAACTCGAAACGGCGGGATACAAGACGCATTCCCACCTCAACAATTTCCACCGGTCCATTCAGTTCCCGAGCATGATCTTTCACAAGACGCTCGAAGACAGTCCGCATCTTGGCTACTGCCACGTGACGGCGTCGAAAACCAGTTTCGACATGCGCCGACAGATCCTGTGGTCGTTCTATTTTGCGAATTTCTTCGCGGAAATCGGCGGTGACAAGGACGGCTTCTTCGTTGAGATTGATCCACGCTATTCCCGCATGTATTTTGCCATCGCGATGAACGCGGTCAACGGCCGCAGCGTTGAGATCGATCGTTCGGTTCACAAGGACGGTCTGCTGTTTCGCACGCATGACCCCAAGGTCGCGTTGAAAAACGTGCTGACGCTTGGTGCGCGTACGGAAGAAATGCGCAAGCTCATCATGGCGATGTAAACAGACCGCCCGATGCGCACCGATAATGTGCGCTTCACAGGCGGACCTAAAATGCGCTATGCACCACACCACAGGAACGGTGCATTAGATGGCTCGGTATATCAATATCCATACACATCCACAGGAAGCCCTTGAGGTTGCCTCCGCAATTCTTGGTGACGGTTATCCCGTGGCAATTCCAACGGAAACTGTTTACGGCCTCGCTGCCGATGCGACCAATCCCGCCGCGATTACCCGCATTTACGAGACCAAGGGCCGCCCACGTTTCAATCCACTGATCTGCCATATGTCTGATCTTGAGATGGCGCAGCGCTACGCAAGGTTCGATGACCTGTCTCTTGCGCTGGCGAAGGCATTCTGGCCAGGCCCGCTAACCATCGTTTTGCCGTTAAAAGACAACAGCGGCATTCATCCGCTGGCCACTGCCGGTCTCGATACGGTCGGTATTCGTGTGCCGCAGGGTTTTGCCGGCGAGCTGATCAAGACATTTGATCGACCGCTTGCTGCACCAAGCGCCAACAGCTCCGGCAAGATCAGCCCGACAAGCGCCTTGCATGTCGAAGATGATCTGGGCGAAAAGATCAAGCTGGTGCTTGATGCAGGTTCCGCAGGAGTTGGAGTCGAATCCACCATCGTCAAAGTTGAAAAAGACGGCAGTTTGCGACTGTTACGGCCGGGTGGTCTTGCCTCACAGGATATCGAACGGATTGCAGGCAAAAAATTATTGCGGTCCAAAACGGCATCGCCAGCCATTGAAGCGCCGGGCATGCTGGCCTCCCATTACGCACCAGGCGCTTACGTGCGTCTGCAAGCCACATCGGTTGACGCAGGCGAGGCCCTTATCTCCTTCGGTGATATCGAGCCGTTGCCGGGACAGGACAAAGCCAAGGTCGTTCTCAACCTCAGCCCTTCGGGCGATCTGGCCGAGGCCGCCACAAATCTTTTCGGATATCTCAAACTGGCGGATGCCAGCGGGGCAGCCAGCATTGCCGTTACCTCCATTCCGCAGCATGGCCTCGGTGAAGCGATCAATGATCGACTGGCACGAGCCGCCGCACCCCGTTCATAAGATCCAGCAATCTCCACGATAAAGGTGAAAGATGACTGTTGCCGCTCTTTCAGACCATCTCATTGCACAGTTCACGGCCATTGTCGGTGCAAGCCACGCCGTTCGCGATCAGGCCGAACTCGCGCCGCGCCTTGTCGAAAACCGTGGTCTTTACCAGGGTACATCACCCTTGCTGCTGAAACCTGCTTCGACAGAAGAAGTTGCCGAGATCATGAAGCTGGCAAGCAAAACCGGCACGGCCATCGTCCCACAAACCGGCAATACTGGCCTTGTTGGCGGTCAGACACCACGGGCCGGAGCCAGCGATATCATTCTGTCACTGGAACGCATGAACAAGGTGCGTGAAATCGATGCCGTGGCCAATGTCATTGTTGCCGACGCCGGCTGCATCCTTGAAGACATTCATACGGCGGCCGACAGTGTAAACCGCATGTTTCCGTTGACGCTGGCATCGCAGGGGTCCTGCCGCATCGGCGGTAACCTTGCCACCAATGCCGGGGGCACTGCCGTTCTGGCCTACGGCAATATGCGCCAGCTTTGCCTGGGCCTTGAGGTGGTTTTACCGACAGGCGAAATCTGGAACGGTCTTCGCAAGCTGAAAAAAGACAATACGGGTTATGATCTGCGGGATCTGTTCATCGGCTCGGAAGGCACACTCGGTGTCATTACCGCCGCCGTTTTGAAACTGTTTCCTAAGCCGCTCGGCCATCAGGTTGCTTTTGTCGGCCTGGCGAGCCCTGATGCCGCCTTGACGCTGTTTGAAAAAGCAACCAGCCTGTGCGGGTCTGCCCTGACCGGCTTTGAATTGATGCCGCGCCTCGGTGTTGAGTTCACCACCAAACACATTCCCGGCGTCAGGGATCCGCTGGCACGGCCACATGCCTGGTATGTGCTGATCGATATCTCGACATCCGACTCCAGCGATGCAGCCGACGCGATGATGCAGGTCCTGCTGGAGCAGGGCCTGGAAAACGGTATCGTTGAGGATGCCGTCATTGCGACATCAGACGCACAACGTCAGGCAATCTGGCATATGCGTGAAAGCATGTCGGAAGCGCAGCGCCCTGAAGGCGGTTCGATCAAGCACGACGTGTCAGTGCCAGTTTCCAGCATCCCGGAATTTATGGCAGCGGCAGAAACGGCTGTTTTGCAGGTCATTCCGGATGCCCGTATCTGCGCCTTCGGCCACATGGGTGATGGCAACATCCATTATAATATTTCCCAGCCGATTGGAGCAGACAAAGCAGAGTTCATTGGGCGCTGGCGCGAGGTCAATGCCATCGTGCATCAGTTGGTATTGTCTTGTGGCGGGTCAATCTCGGCTGAACACGGCATTGGTCAGCTGAAGCGCGATGAACTTGCCCATATCAGGGATGGTATCGAGATTGATCTCATGCGGCGCATCAAGTCCGCTTTTGACCCTGCCGGCATCATGAACCCCGGCAAGGTCATAGCGACGCCATAACAGGCACCGCCTATTGCGATTACCGCGACGAACCGAGCGTTGCTACCGCCATCAACGTGTCGACGCTGATGGTTGTAGACCCACTGAACATGGCCAGAGTCGGATTGTAGCTTCCATTGACCATATCATACATGACGGTGAAGCGTGAGATCAGCTTCTTGACCTTTTCTTCGTCCTGAAAGTCCTCGATGTCGAAGTATTTCTTCATCATCGTCACCTGCGTGTCGACTTCCGCATTGGCCATTTCGTCAGGAATTTCGAAGGTCGTCGTAATGAACTTCTGAAGCGCTGTATCGCCAAGAATGGTGTAGTAGGACGTCGTATCCTTGGCCATACGCTGGAAATACAGCGCAAGACGAACACCGGCATTGTCTTCACCCGCCTGGGTTTCCAAGGTCTGCTGCAGATAGTTGTCGAGCGTCTCATAAAGACCGCTGCGGTTTTGAATGGAGGCGCGGTCCTCGCGCATCAGGTTACCTTGGGTGTCGAAATTGAAGGAGGTTACCAGCCTGCGGAAAGAGGTGTCGGCTTCCGTATTAATGTAGCTTTTCGGATCGTCCAGATCGGACGTGAAGATCTTGTAGAGTTGTTCGGTCGTGACGCTGGCCGGATCAATGTCGAAAGCTTCCATGGCAAAGGCCAGCAGTCTGGCATTGCCCAGCAGGTCCTTGAGAGATTTGATCTTCTGAATTTCTTCCGTGTAATATTCGGACTCTTTTTTCGCCAGGGTCTTTTCGTCTTCGGTGCCGAATGCCGAGCGGCCATTGATATAGGCGGCAGCCACGGTTTGCACGTCAAGCTCCGACTGCGCGAGAACCGGCGCGCCGATTGTGCCATCCGACTTGAAGTTGAAAAGCTCCGCCAGCTTGACGTAGCGCTCGTCCTTCAGGGTGTAGACAAAGCTTTTCGGGTCCTGAAGGTCGCTTTTTAGCACCTCTTTAATGGTGCGTTCGCTTTCCGTGTTCGGGTCCAGGCCCACAGCCTTAAGGGCATAGCTGTAAACGCTGGTGTTGGTCATGAAGGTCGACAGCGACGTGACCGTGGCAATCTGGGTCTTGAACGACGCAAGCGCCTTTTCGTCGGCGGCTTCATCCTTGTCGTTATGGTAGCTCATATAGCCCATATTGGTAATACGGCTCTGTTCGGACGTCTGCGGCAGAGTGCCATCGGCAAGCGTGCCATCAGACTGGAAGTTGAATGCGTTTCTCAACGCAATATAGCGCTCGTCGTTTTTGCCGACTGTCGCGATGTAGTTGTTCGGGTCGCTCAGATCAGCCGTCAGAATGTTCTTGATCGTTGCCGGCATGATCGTCGCATCAGTCAGGTTGAACGCAGTCTGGATATAGGCCAGAAGGCGAGCGTCTCCGGTTACGCCGCTACCGCCGGCGATCTGTTCAACCGAGGTGATCGTGTTGATCTTGCTCAGGAAATAATCCCGCTCCAGCTCTGCCTTGGCGATGGTCGAGCGAGGATTGGTCAGGATATAGGCATTGTTCATCACCAGACGGTTTTCTTCCGTCTGAGCACTGCCCGGGGCTACGGTGCCATCAGCATTGAAATCAAACGCATCGGCAAGGGCTCGGAAGACATCCAGATCAGAGTTGGTCTTCGTCAGCGTGGTCTTTTCGGCATTCAACTTCGTGGTCAGTGCCGTTGTCTCAGTGCCAACGGCTGGAAGACGGGTACTATAATCGTCAATCAGCGCCTGATTGGTGGTGATTGCAGCCTGCGCCGCATCACGGTCGGTAACGCTGACCTTGCTCCACACGCTGGCAAGCTGGGTTTTCAGATCTTCGATCGTGGCAGTCAGTGTTTCCTCGTCACCGCCATTGTCCAGTTCCTCCTGCGCCGCATCAATCTGCACCTGAAGGGCATCACCTTTGGTAATCGCGCTATTGAGGTCACTGACCTTGGTAATGGCTGTGGCACGCCCGGTGATTTCGGTCAGCGTGGTGTTAATTTCGGCCAGACGCGCGGCATTGGCACCGTATTTAGCGCCGTAGGTAATGTTGAAATAGCTGTTGGGATCATCTGTATCACTGGTCAGCAATCCCCTGATGTTGGCATAGGAGAAATACTGCTGATCAATTCCGAAGACACTGAGCGTATAGGAGCGAAGGCGCTCGTTCTGCATAAGCTTGTCGACGTTATCAATCGTCTTGATCATCACATTGTAATAGCGATTTTCTTCAGTAATCGCCGAGTCCGCATCCGCAACATTGGTGTTGTAGAGGCCGATCATCGCTTCCAGCTGCGAATCCGACTGCAACGTGCTGGTCGGTGTGCTGAAATTGAACGCCTCGGCAAACTGGCGATAGCGGGTGTCAGTCAGCTTGTTGGCAAAGCTGTTTGAATCATTCAGGTCGCTCTCAAGCACCTTCTTCATGAACGCCTTGGCATAGCTCATGTCGGACAGACCGAAGGCTTCCATGGCATACGTATAGAGCTGGTAATTATCCAGAAACTCATCGACGGTTTTCACCTTGCCGATGTTCTCCTTGTAATACTCGGTTTGCCGGGCGGTCATGCTTTGCTGGGCAACGCGTGACAAACTGGTTTTCATGTCCCGGTTTATCAAATCGTAGCTGAGATAAGTCGACACCATTGCGCGTATTCCTTCGCGTAAATTCCACCGCAAAACAAAACCAAGCAATTCCGTCCGATAAAATCGCACAGAACTCCGAGATTGGCAAAATGCCCGCGTAGCCTTGCCCGGAGCTTGAACCATGAGACCTTTGCCGTGGCCAATTGGAGAAAATTGCACTGTCTCCGTTCACACTTCCGCAACCCTGATCATTGGGCACTTTGCTAACCATCTGGGAATGCAAAGTTTTTTAACCTCGTTTTTTAAGCGGTCCAGAATGAGCAGGCGCTATGTTCACATCATCAGAGGACGAAAAGTCCCGGGAGATGCCCAAAAGGCTCTCAGGTAAAACAAGGGTTGCATGAATATGACAAATACGGTTTTGAAGCCCGAATGGGCCGCAGCGACACTCAGACTCGATCCAGCGCGGTTTCCGCAACAGGTCACTTATGGAGTCCGCGACGGATGTTCCGACGTTGTCATTACACTTGATGAACGCGGTGCCGTACTCAAGAAAACACTCAATTCAAGCGGCCTGCCGCTTTCCTTTGCCCTGCCAGCACGCGCTTTCAAGGGTGTTGCAGCCCGCGCCATCGACCATGGTGATGGTCAGGTTACCGTAACGCTGGAACTGCACCACGAGGACCCTGCCCTGTGCATTCCACTGCTGGTAGCCCATGATCTCTGTGACATTGCTGCCGACTGGCGCAACTGGTCTGAAACCTATCGCATTCCGATGCTGATGGTTGAAGCAGATGGCGTTGCCCGTCCGTTGGAAGACCATATTGGCGGCCCACGCCCGCAGGACCTTCGTCCGCGCCGTCGCCATTCCTACTTCGCAAATCGTCGTCCACGTTTCCTTGTTCGCCGATCCACCGGCAAGCTTGGCGTCGCGATGAAGATCGAAGGCAAAGAAATTATCGCACGCAACTGACTTTAAACGTGATCTCCAGATCAAAAAGAACCCGGCAAGGAAGTCATTCCTGCCGGGTTTTCTTTATTGAAGCAGATTGACGGCAAGCGGCAATAACAGACCGGCAAACACCAGCGCGCCGACCCGCGTGTTGGACTTGAACAGTGCAAGGCACTGGTCGCCATCATTGATATCCAGCACGATGATCTGGCGAATAAACATGCCTGCCGCGGCCGCAACACCAGAATAGGCCAACAAGCCGACACCGGCAGAGGCGAAAGACATCACCATTAATACAAGCGCCAAACCGTAAAGGCCAATAAGCCACATGCGTGTGTTATCACCGAACAGGCGGGCGGTTGAGCGTACGCCAACCAATTCATCGTCTTCCTTGTCCTGATGGGCGTAAATCGTGTCATATCCAATCGTCCAGGCAATTGACGCGCCGTAGAGCAGGAATGCTGCCGGTGCCAGAGTGCCGAACTGCCCCGACCACCCCATCAGCGCACCCCAGCAGAAAGCAAGACCGAGGAAGAACTGCGGCCAGTCGGTAAATCTTTTGGCGAAGGGATAAATGACGACAAAGATTAGCGAAAAAATGCCAAGCGCCCAAGAGAAGGTATTAAACTGCAACAGCACCACGAGACCGGCCAGAGATTGCAGCACAATAAAAATCTTCGCCTGTTTGCGTGTAACCCGCCCTGATGGCAATGGGCGGGAGCGTGTACGGGCAACGGCCATGTCGATCTGGTGATCGACCAGATCATTATAGGTACAGCCTGCACCACGCATGGCGACCGAACCGATAAAAAACAGCACAAGATGGAAGGCCAGCAGGCCCCATGAAAATGTTCCGGCGTCCATGGCGACATTTGCCGCCAGGGCGGCCGACCAGAAACACGGCCACATCAGAAGCTGCCAACCAATCGGGCGGTCCCAGCGGGCGAGCTGCGCATACGGCCAGACCCAGCGTGGCAGCAGTCGGTAAACCCAGTTGTCGGATGGCGCGTCTGAAACGCGGCCGGTCATATCGCTATTGTGAACCATACCGGGGTTTCCAAGCCTTTCCTGCTACCATGACACAGGAAAGGCTCTAAACCCGCGCTTTTTGCAAAGCAAGGATGATTAGGGAACGCTGAACCCGAATTTGTAGCTGGCGCCGATACCGACAACAAACTGGTTCTTCGAACCACGTTCACTGACCAGCGTACTTTTGCCAGCGTCGCCCATCAGGCGCTTGTATTCGGCAAAGGATGTCAGCTCGATATTGTCGGTTGCCTTCCAGGTGATGGCGGCACCAACACCGGCAGAATGCAGACCGCCATCGGGATTATAGGCCGACGGACCACCGGACGCGGCAGCCGCGGAACTTACACCGTAATATTTGTCGTTATATTTGTTGCTGACCCATGTCGCGCGTGGACCGGCCGAAATCTGCAGGCCGGGCGTGATGTCGGTGAAAACGTCCGCTGACAGATCGGCAACGACACCGCTATGGCTACGTATGCCCTGGCGCACTTCACCGCGAACACGCACCCAGTCCGTTGGGTAGACTTCAGCAAAACCACCGAGTTCACCGCCGAGCTTGATTTTCTGCATGCCACGAAGGTCAGAAGAATCACCCTCATCACGTGGCATGATCAGCTTTGCAGCGACACCGGCGCGAAACGTTCCCTGATCGAGAAGACCAAACGACGCACTATCATTGCGCGACGAAAACTTTGCGGATGGGCCAACTTTGCCCAGCGAAATGATTGGCGCAGCGCCAAACTCATTCTTGTTGTCGCCCTGATACTTCGGCGCGGAAAAACCGACCGCACCAACTTTCAGATACCAGTCACCGGAGAACCAGCTTTCGGCCTGTGCAGTGCCCGCAAGACAAAGGGGAATAAGGCAGGCGGAAAAAGCCAGCTTTGAAAAAGACATGTATGAACTCCGGATACGCAAAACAGAAAGGAGAAACAGATACTCTCATTTCAAATTAAGCATATTCCCTTGCCAATCTGTTAACTACGCAGGGTAGCCGCCAGCGTGTCAAATCCTATCCGAGATTGTGTGTCAGAACTCGACCTTCTCCATCGGCAGGCGGGTCTTTTCAAACTCTGCCAGCCGCTGCTCTGCCAACTGAATGTAATTGCGGTTGTCGGGAACAACATCACCGCGTTTTGCCAGTTGCAGCTGGAAGATATGAAAATTCTCGTGAGTGAAGGCCATTTCTGAGCCGGCCAGATAAAATTCCCACATCCGGAAAAAGCGCTCGTCATAAAGCGCCACGGCGTCGTCCTTTCGAGCGACGAAACGTTGCCGCCAGTGCCTCAGCGTGTGGGCATAATGCATCGGCAGTATTTCGATATCGCGCACCAACAAGCCGGCTTTTTCCACCGCAGGCAATACTTCCGCCAGTGACGGAATATAACCGCCGGGGAAAATATACTTTTCGATGAACGGGTTGGTGGCCAGCGCCGGATAGGGTTGACCGATGGAATGCAGCACCATCACGCCGTAGTCATCCAGCACTTCTGCCGCCTTGTTGAAATACTCCCGATAATGAGTTGGCCCAACATGTTCGAACATGCCAACCGACACGATGCGGTCGTATTTTTTGGACGGCAGATATTTATAGTCCTGCAGTTCAAACCGCACCTTTTCCGACAGGTTGCGTTTTGACGCACGACCCCGCGATACCCTTAGCTGTTCTTCGCTTAAGGTGATGCCAGTTACATCAACACCGGAACTTTCGCTCAGATACATCGCCATGCCGCCCCAACCGGAGCCTATTTCCAGGACGCTCTGGTCCTCGGCCAGCAACAGTTTTGCGGCAATATGTCGTTTTTTGGCAGCCTGTGCCTCATCCAGCGTTATTCCGGGCGGATTGAAATAGGCGCAGGAATATTGCCAGTCCTCGTCCAGAAACAGATCGAACAGCTTGGCGCTCAAATCATAGTGGTGTGAAACGTTGCTTTTGTTGTGATTGACTGGCAGGTGCATCTTTATGCGCGAGGCGATAATGCGCGCGAAACCGCGCCAAATCATGCCGAAGGTCAGCGCCTCGCTCAGTGTATTCGCCTTGATCAACGCCAGAAAATCATAAATGTCGCCCTCGTCGACATTCATACGGCGTTCCATATAGATTTCGGCGAGTTTCAATGTCGGGTCTCTGGCAATCTCGTCCGACGCTTCATCATCGGTAAAACTGATCGCGACCCGTTTTCCTGTACCGTCGCCGTAAATGTGAAGTCCATTTGGACCGGTAACGACGAGGTCGCCGGTTCTGACTATTTTCTCAAGCAATGCATGCAGAGACGAGGCCATTTCACCTCCCGAATAAGCTAAGTCTCACTTATCAAGTTTTGTAACCGTATTCCTTTCGGCCAAAGTTTCAAGACAGGCAGTTTTCAAAAAAATTGATGCATTTCAGACGCAAAACGCCGCCCCGTAAGTCACACGGGGCGGCGTTGTTTGTTCTTCAATTTATCGCAGATAAGGTTAGCGGCGTTTCATCGCCTCTGCGAGTGCGGCAGCCAAAGCACCACCGGATTGGCCCGCATCATTGCCACGACCCTGCGGTTTGGTACTGGCGTGCTTCATGGCGCTGGCAGTGCCCCTTTCCCGCATCGACTGAGGTGCCGCTTCGCCACCATCCTTGCGCATGGTCAGGCCGATGCGCTTGCGCTTAACGTCAACCTCAACCACTTTTACCTTAACCACGTCGCCGGCTTTGACGACTTCATGCGGATCCTTGATGAAACGGTCTGCGAGTTGCGACACGTGAACAAGACCGTCCTGGTGCACACCGATATCCACGAAGGCGCCGAAGGCCGCCACATTGGTAACCGTGCCTTCCAGCAACATGCCCGGCTTCAGGTCGGTAATTTCATCGACGCCCTCTGCAAAGGTTGCTGTCTTGAAACTTGGGCGCGGGTCGCGACCGGGTTTTTCAAGTTCTGCAATAATGTCCTTGACCGTCGGCAGACCAAACTGCTCATCAATGAACTTTTTCGGATCAAGCGATTTCAGGGTGGCACTGTCGCCCATAAGAGTGCGCAGATCACGGCCGCAAGCGGCAACAATCTTCTTGGCAACGCCATAGGCTTCCGGATGCACCGAGGATGCATCCAGCGGCTCCTTGCCGTTTGGAATACGCAGGAAGCCTGCGCACTGCTCAAAGGTGCGCTGGCCAAGGCGAGGCACTTTCAGCAAGTCCTTGCGGCTGGCAAATGGACCGGTCTGGTCACGGTGCAGCACGATGGCATCAGCAATTGATGCGCCGAGACCGGAAACGCGCGCCAGCAGCGGGGCCGAAGCGGTGTTGAGATCAACACCAACCGCATTCACCGCATCTTCAACCACGGCATCCAGTGAACGAGACAGCTTGCCCTGATCAACGTCGTGCTGATACTGGCCAACGCCAATTGATTTGGGTTCGATCTTGACGAGTTCGGCCAACGGATCCTGCAAGCGGCGAGCAATCGACACCGCGCCACGGATTGAAACATCGAGATTGGGGAATTCGGCAGCGGCGCGCTCAGAGGCCGAATAGACCGAAGCGCCAGCTTCCGACACGATAACCTTGGTGGGTTTCGGACCGGTCAGCTGGGTCAGCATGTCAGCCACCAGTTTTTCGGTCTCGCGACTGCCGGTGCCGTTGCCAATCGCAATCAGTTCCACGCCATGTTTGCGAATAAGACTTGCCAGTTCGACCTGTGTACCACGAATGTCGTTTCTGGGCGGGAATGGGTAAACGGTCGAGATATCGAGCAGTTTGCCGGTGCCATCGACAATCGCCACCTTGACGCCGGTACGGATGCCCGGATCAAGACCCATGGTGGCGCGCGAACCGGCAGGTGCCGCCAGCAGAAGGTCTTTCAGATTTCTGGCGAACACGTGGATCGCTTCTTCTTCCGCCCGTTCGCGAACTTCTCGCATCAGGTCGAGCGACAGCGACATGGAAAGTTTGACGCGCCATGTCCAGCCGGCAACCTCCATCAACCAGGCATCGCCTGCTCCGCCGGAACGGATATCAAATGCACTGGCAATGGTTCTCTGGCACGGTTTGACCGGCGATGGATCATCTGCATCAACGTCGATTGTCAGTGTCAGAATTTCTTCGTTCCAGCCGCGCAACATCGCCAGCGCACGGTGACCCGGCACTGTGGCCCAGCGCTCAGAATGGGCGAAATAGTCGGAGAATTTTTCGCCCGCTGCTTCCTTGCCTTCGACAACCTTGGCACGGAACGTTGCGTTGTGGCGCATGTAGTCACGCAGGCGGCCAAGCAGTTCGGCATTTTCGGTCATGGTTTCGGCAACAATGTCACGCGCACCTTCAAGGGCGGCCTTTACATCGGCGACTTCACCCTGAACATAAGTCTCAGCCAGCTTGGTAGGATCGGCACTGCGATTGTCCCAGATGGCTTCTGCCAGCGGTCCAAGGCCACGCTCACGGGCGATTTCCGCACGGGTACGGCGCTTTGGTTTGTAAGGCAGGTAAAGGTCTTCCAGTTCGGCCTTGGTGACTGCCGATACGATCTTGACCATCAAATCGTCGGTCATTTTTCCCTGACCGGTGATGGATTCGACGATCGAGGCACGACGCGCATTCAGTTCACGCAGGTACGACAACCGCTCGGCCAGTGTGCGAAGCTGGGTGTCATCCAGACCACCCGTCACTTCCTTACGGTAACGTGCGATGAACGGAACCGTCGCGCCTTCATCTAGCAGCTGTATGGCAGCCTTGACCTGATCGGGTCGGGCATTGATCTCAGATGCGATGACTGGCGCGAGGCGGGCATTATCTGCGGACATGTGCTTCTCTGGTCTGTTTAAAATCTGGCCGAACATAGAGGCTGATTGTGGCATGACAACACGAAGTGTAAACAAACCCACAGAAAAGCCGATAAAGCACCGTGAACAGCTGGTGTTAAAGGCCACGGAAGGCGGATATGCGGGAACAAACAGGCCGGAAAGACAGCTTTCTCCTTGACCTTTCTCCCCCCTGCCCTTAACGCCGCAGAAACGAGATTACAGGGGTGAGACTATGAAAGTTCTGTTGATCGGTTCTGGCGGACGCGAACATGCCTTGGCGTGGAAAATCGCGCAGTCCCCCCTGTTGGACACACTCTATGCGGCACCCGGCAATCCAGGCATTGCGGAACATGCGACGCTGGTGTCTCTCAACGTTGAAGACCACGCTGCGGTCATCGCGTTTGCCAAGGAAAAGGCGATAGACTTTGTCATCGTTGGTCCTGAGGCTCCGCTTGTTGCAGGTTTGGCGGATGATCTGCGTGATGCAGGCATTGCCACCTTCGGCCCGTCGAAGGCAGCAGCCCAACTCGAAGGCTCCAAGGGTTTCACCAAGGACCTCTGCGCCCGTTACGATATTCCAACCGGCGCCTACCAACGTTTCAAGGAAGCAGAACCGGCCAAGGCCTATGTGCGCGAACAGGGCGCACCTATCGTCATCAAGGCCGATGGACTTGCCGCCGGCAAGGGCGTGACAGTGGCGATGACCGAAGCCGAGGCGCTTTCCGCCATTGACGATTGTTTTGATGGCGCCTTCGGTGCTGCCGGCGCAGAAGTGGTTGTTGAAGCATTTCTGGATGGTGAAGAAGCAAGTTTCTTCTGCCTTTCGGATGGCAAGACGGCGCTGGCGCTGGCAACAGCACAGGACCACAAGCGCGTTGGCGATGGTGACACCGGCCCGAACACCGGCGGCATGGGTGCCTATTCCCCTGCTCCGGTCATGACAGCTGACATGGTTGACCGCACCATGAAGGAAATCATTGAGCCGACCATTCACGGCATGGCCAAGGACGGCCATCCGTTCAGCGGTGTGTTTTTCGCCGGGCTGATGATCACCAAAAAAGGCCCCGAACTGATCGAATATAATGTGCGTTTCGGTGATCCCGAATGCCAGGTCCTGATGATGCGCCTGAAGAGCGATCTGCTACCTATTCTCTACGCAACGGCCACCGGCACGCTGGATAAGGTGACAGCAGAGTGGATCGACGACACCGCACTAACAGTCGTTCTGGCATCAAAGGGTTATCCGGCAGCCTATGAAAAGAACACACCCATCGTCGCCATTCCCCAGGCTGACGAAGGCGCAAAGGTGTTTCATGCCGGCACAGCGCTTAAGGACGGCCAGTTGGTGGCCACCGGCGGTCGCGTGTTGAACGTCACGGCAACCGGCAAAACGGCGAGCGAAGCGAAGCGTCGTGCCTATGACCTGCTTTCCAAAGTCGAATGGGACAATGGCTTCTGCCGCAAGGATATTGGCTGGTTGGCGATTGCCCGCGAACAGGGCTGATAAGCTGTCGCCCTGACAGGTTATTCGTTCAATATTTACCAATTTTACTGACCGGACGGAAAGGAAGTCCGGTTACTATACTTCTTCGAATGAAGGAGTATTGGCCCATGCGTTATTTTGTTTCGGTTGCATTGTTTGCACTGACAAGCCATGCCGCTATGGCTTCCTCGATCGAGGTCATTGACCATGACCGCACAGACAACAAGAGCATTATCAACCTGCGTTGCGGGTCTTGCCCTCCCCTGAAGGAGAAGGTGACGGCTAGCCAGTATGTTGCGCCATCGCTGCAATCCGGCGTTCAGAAAACCGAAATCCGTGATGTGAACGGCACAAAGGAAATGTTCCGCACCGAAGCATGGCTGGGCGGTTCGCCCGTTGTCTACGTGAGCACAGCCAAGACCTGGATGCCAGCGGAAGATAGCGGCACAACGCTGGCTGCCACGAAGGACGGCCCCGAACACGCACCTGATGGCATTGATTTCGAGGCGACAACGACCTCAATCAGTAAACCACAGCCACCTGTTGCGGCTTCTACCGTGACAAAACCCGATTTCAGCAATTTTTCGCTGCGCTTGAACTAACAGACACGATCAGCGATCGGCCCTTGAGGCCTGTTTCACCCGCTTGGCAACAACAGGCGGGTGTTTTTATGCGCATGTCTTTCTGCCAGCTGGGCTTTGAGCTGCGATCAGCCGATGCAGATTTACGCAACCAGTAGCGGATTGTGAACCAGCGCACTGCCAGCCATCGCGTTAACTATTTGTCTTTTGTCAGATTTCTTTCGCATCCCCGAAGCGGGGTTTGGCGCAACATATATTTAAAACTCAACTGCGGGGAGTTTTATTATTAGCGACAAGCCACCATGTATTAATATGTAGTATTTATGACAGACGCAGAAAAATGCTCGCTTTGGTTTTATTTTTATTTGTCATCAACTTAATCATACTGAATAACGACATCATAATACTCGTCTCTTGAAGCGATTTCCCCCACACCAACTGCTCAATTAAATATTTATTCAACAATATGTATTTTTTTAATGCATGGTTGTGCGATGCAGCATGATGACCAGTGCAGAATGCGCTCCCCCTTTTTTTAGATCTTGCCCCACCGCTTCATGAGACGCGGTGCCGCAAAAGCGCGATGAGTAGATATGAAAAATCTTCCGATTTCCCGACAGTTGCTATTGTTGGTCATCACCCTGATGATCGCATTTGCCGGTGCAACATATTATCAGATCAGCTCTTCCGCGAATGCGATCTATGAAGAGCGGTACAACATGCTGCGCACGCAGGTTCAGTCTGCAGTCTCTATTCTCAAAGAGTACCACGCCAAGGAACAAGCAGGCACTTTGACGACCGAGGAAGCCAAGAAGCAGGCTTTTGAAGTCGTTTCCGCTATCCGATACACGCCGGATGGTTATCTGTTCGGTTATGACTACGACGTGAAGATGGTGTTCCACCCAGAAGCAAAACGCGTTGGCCAGAACTACAAGGGCCAGCCGGACAGCAAGGGTTACCAGTATCGCGACGAGCTGGTAAAGCTTGGCCGCGCTGGTGGTGGCCAAACCGACTTTTACGGTCCAAAACCTGGCCTAGAAGGCTCCTTCCTGAAAAGCTCCTATGCGCTGGCTTTTGAACCTTGGCAGCTGGTCGTGGTAACCGGCGTTTATGTCGACGATCTTCAGGCACAGGTTCGCGCTGAAATCTTCAAGGCATTGTCGCTTGGCATCGCCGTTCTGGTGCTTGGTATCGGTGCAGCACTTTATGTCATTCGTGGCATTTCCCAGCCGTTGGCCGATATTCACAAGGCACTGGGTGAAGTTGCCAACGAAAATGTCGCCATCGACATTCCGCACACCACCATGACCAATGAAGTGGGCATGATGGCCAAGGCAACCGCATCGCTGCAGCAGAAGGTTCGTGAACGCCACGCCATGGTCGAGCGCCAGGAACAGCAGCAGCGCGAACTAAATACAGAGCGCCAGAACAACCTTGATATGCAGCGCAGCGAAGCTGAACTGCAGGCGCATGTCGTCACCATCATCGGCCAGTCGCTTGAAAAGCTGGCAAAGGGCGATCTGACCGTTCGTTGTGGTGATCTTGGCCCGCGTTATGCGGATCTGCGCAGCAACTTCAACGAAGCCCTGACGCATCTTGATGCTGCCATGGCCAAGGTGAACGCCAAGAGCATCGACATTGGCGGCTCGAAGGAAGAAATCCGCAAGGCATCGAATGAACTGTCCCAGCGTACCGAGCTTCAGGCTGCAAACCTTGAAGAAACCTCCGCTGCCCTCGACCAACTGACTGTGGCCGTTCGCCAGACCGCAGAAGGTGCACATGAAGCCGCCAAGCGCGTTACCGCAATCAGCGGTGAAGCAAGCCGTAGCGACCTCGTTGTCGAGCAGGCCATTGGCGCGATGAGCGGCATTGAGCAGTCCTCGGATGAAATCTCCAAGATCATCGGCGTGATTGACGACATCGCCTTCCAGACCAACCTTCTGGCGCTGAATGCCGGTGTTGAGGCGGCACGCGCTGGTGAAGCAGGCAAGGGCTTTGCCGTCGTGGCACAGGAAGTGCGTGAGCTGGCTCAGAAATCTGCGGCTGCGGCCAAGGAAATCAAAGACCAGATCGCCCGCTCGTCCGGTCAGGTTGAAAACGGTGTTCGTCTTGTTGGCGAGGCCGGCGATGCATTGAAGCGTATTTCCGACCAGATCAAATCGGCCAATGAGATTGTCACCAAGATTGCCCATTCGGCGTCCGAGCAGGATACGACACTGAGGTCCATTTCGTCCTCGCTGAACCAGCTTGACGCAGCCACCCAGCACAATGCCGCCATGGCGGAAGAAACCACGGCGTCGGCTGAAGCCCTTGCCGTGGATACGGAAGAGCTGCTGACGCTGATCCGCACCTTCCGAGTGTCCGCCTCGTCCAACGCTTCCGGCAGCCTCTATGGCATGGGAGAGCAGATGCGCCGGGCAAGCTAAGGTCGCGATAGACAATCAGATAAGACAAAACGCCGGAGATCAGTCTCCGGCGTTTTTATTTGGGCCATGTCCCTCGGCCATATCTCAGCCGCGACGGGCGGCCTCAATTTTTGCCACGTCGATCTTTTTCATGGTCATCATGGCATCAAAGGCACGTTTTGCTTCAGCTCCACCAGCGGCCATCGCCTGCATCAGAACACGTGGGGTTATCTGCCAGGAGATACCCCATTTGTCCTTGCACCAGCCGCACTCACTTTCCTGCCCGCCATTACCGATAATGGCGTTCCAGTAAAGGTCGGTTTCTTCCTGATCGTCTGTGGCGATCTGGAATGAAAAAGCCTCATTATGTTTGAAGACCGGTCCTCCATTCAGACCAACGCACTGCACGCCAGCGACGGTAAACTCGACCATCAACACATCGCCTTCGTGGCCTGATGGGTAATCACTCGGCGCGCGATAGACCTTGCCCACCACGCTATCCGGGAAAAGTTCGGCATAAAAACGCGCGGCTTGTTCCGCCTCGCTTTCATACCAGAGACAGATCGTATTCTTAGCCATGCTCGTTTCCTCCCGATTGACCACCTCCTCAGGCATAGAATGCGTAGCAAAGCCTAACGTTCCTCGAGACATCGGAGATGGCAGCGCCGGATCATTTTTTACTCGGTCAGTTGGACGAGTTGTGCAATCTGGTCGTGGGAGAAAATTGAGATGCCCGCTTTTGCAAGAAGAGCGGCGGTTATGCCGTTGCCGGCATGTTTCAGGCCGGAAAACGAGCCATCGTAAATGGCAATCGAACCACAGGAAGGGCTGCCATCGATCAGCAAGGCATAGTCGCAGCCACTATCCTGCGCGAAAGCCAGCGCCTTTTGCGCACCGCGAATGAATTCGGCCGTCACATCACCACGGGTGATTTCCAGCACGCGGGCACGGCCCTCAAGCACATCGAGACCGGAGGCACCATTTTCTATTTCAGCAGGAGGACGGGGAACGGGCATTCCACCTGCCATTTCCGGACAGATGGACACAAGACGCCCTTCATTTTTCCAGCGTTCTATCGCCGGATGGGAAAGCAGCTTTCCCTTACCGTCATACCGTACGGCATGGCCCAGAAGGCAGGCGCTGATGAGGATTTTCCGCCCACCAGACGCCCCTTTATCAGCCAGTGATTTTCGAGAAGTCGGCAACAGTGCCGGTTGCTTCACGAATAGCCTTCAGCAATGCCAGACGGTTGGCGCGGATCGCCGCATCTTCATCGTTGACGAGAACGTCTTCGAAGAATTTATCGACCGGCGCACGCAGCGTTGACAGCGCCTGCATGGCAGAACGGAAGTCCTCGCCTGCAACAGCCTTGGCGGCATCAGCAGAGGCTGTTTTTATTGCAGCATAAAGCGCCTTTTCAGCATCAAGCTTCAACAGTTCGTCTGCCACGCCATCGGCAACCACGGTGCCCTTCTTTTCTTCCGCAGCCAGAAGCTGGGTGGCGCGCTTTGTGCCCGCGAGAAGGTTGATACCGTCTTGATCGGTGATGAATGCCGTCAGCGCTTCAACGCGGCGCGCAACCATCAAGAGATCGTCCGATTCCGGTGTCAGAACCGCGTCAATCAGATCGTAACGGGCACCGAGATCACGCAGATATACCTTCAGGCGGTCATGGAAGAACGACAGGAGGTCCGGGTCCTTGATGACGGAAAGCAGCGGCAAGCGAACATTGCGTTCCATGATGATGCGCACGACACCAAGTGCTGCACGACGCAGTGCAAACGGGTCTTTTGAACCGGTTGGCTTTTCATCGATGGCCCAGAACCCTGACAATGTGTCCAGCTTGTCAGCCAGCGCGACAGTCAGCGAAACCTTGTCACGTGGCACGAGGTCGGTCGGGCCCTGCGGCTTCCAATGTTCTTCAATGGCAGCAGCAACGCTTTCGTTTTCGCCCTGTAACAGCGCATATTTGCGGCCCATCAGGCCTTGCAGCTCTGGAAACTCGCCAACAGCTTCGGTGCGCAGGTCGGCCTTGGCCAAAACGACGGCGCGATCGACCAGCGCAGCATCGGCACCGACGATTGGTGCCAGCTGTTTTGCCAGTTGGCGAATGCGGGTTACGCGCTCACCCTGCGTGCCAAGTTTGGCGTGGAAGGTTACGTTGAGCGCGTCCAACTTGGCCATGCGCTGATCAAGCGGCTTGTTGAGGTCGAGGTTGAACTTTTCGGCAGATGCCTTCAGCGTCTCTAGGTCCGGCAGGTTACCCAGGTCGCGGGTCCAGAAGTGCTTGGCATCCGACAGGCGTGCACGCACGACCTTGCCATTGCCATGCATGATTTCCTTGCCACCATCGGTTGCCTGAATGTTGGACACCAGAATGAAGCGGTTCGACAGGCCTTCTTCCGCACCCTGCGGGCGGGTCACGAAACACTTCTGGTTGGTCTTGATGGTCAGACGGATGATTTCTGCCGGGATCTGCAGATAATCTTCCTCAAATGTTCCCATCAGCACCTGTGGCCACTCTACAAGTCCGGACACTTCTTCGAGAAGGCCTTCGTCCTCGACCAGTTCCAGACCGTTGGCGAATGCGATGTCCTTGGCGTCATGTAGGATGATATCCTTGCGGCGCTCGGCATCGAGAATGACCTTGGCCTTTTCGAGGTTGGAAACATAGTCTTCAAAACGGCGGACAGTGATCGCTTCAGGCGCATGGAAACGGTGACCATAGGTCACGTTGCCGGCAACGATGCCATCGATCTCAAACGGAATGACCTGCGTCTCGTCATGTTCTGGCCCAAAAAGGCAAACGATGGACTGCAACGGGCGCACCCAGCGCAGGCTTTCCGAACCTTTGCCTTCGATGCCGCCGTAGCTCGAACCTTTTGGCATGGAAGCCGGGCCGGAGCGCATGGACTTTGGCCAGGCAAAACCACGAATGATACCCGGCATAACGTCAGCAATGATGTCTTCCGCCGGACGGCCGGGCTTGTTGACCACGGCGATATAGAAGTCACCCTTCTTCGGATCGGAAACGACCTGCGCCTGCGAAATATCGCTCAGACCCGCGCCGCGCAAAAAGCCTTCGATCGCTTTTTCATTGGCGTCGGTGCGTGGACCCTTCTTTTCTTCCCGCACATCGGCGGAACGGGCGTTCAGGCCACGAATGTCCAGCGTCAGGCGACGTGGTGTCCAGTATTCGCGCGCGCCATCATAGGTCAGGCCAGCTTCAACCAGTGCGTCGGTGACGAGCTTTTTCAGGTCACCCGCCGCCTTGCGCTGCATGCGGGCGGGGATTTCCTCGGAGCGGAGTTCAAGCAGAAGATCGGGCATGGGATGAAAACTTTATCTGTTTCAAAAGAGTGTCGCGGACTTAGCAAGCCCTGTGAAAAAAGTCACCACGGCAAACGGTTAAATTACCGACAAGGTAAGGTTTATCTAGCGGATAGAAGCAACCAGCACCATGATCCGGCAAAACTATAGCGAAAAACCGGCCAATCACTTTTTCTCAGGTTCAGGAACAACGGCTTCAACCCTTTGCGCAAGAGCGGAGGAGAAGTCGACTATCCAGTCACCAAAACATTTTTCGGGGCTGCCGCCATACCATGATGGCGCATAGGATGAGGCAACACCTGCGCTGATCAACCAATTTCTGAATTGCTGGCACCAGTTTTTCTCAACACCCAAAGCAACGGCATAAGGCAACATATCCTCAAAATGCGATGCAGACATCAATGGTGCACGGGCCATCACCGCGCGCTCCTTTTCTGACAATTGCAGATAAAGGCTGAAACCTTCAAATCGCTCCAGTACCGTACGGCCAAGTGGTGTCCGCCCGCCGATCAGGAACAGAGAAGCCACATTTGTGAGAAAAATGCCGCCAATAGCCAAAATTATGGGAGGTAAACCAAGGTCAATAGTGTCCTGCCACACGTCGTGCGGGAAGCTAAGTGCGATATCCCTACACCGGTAGACAACAAACACCAGGATACCAGTTACAAAAATCTTGGCGGCACAACCCGCACGGACTTCAGCCATAAGTCTCCAAATGAATAGGGGAACAAGAATGAAGAAAAAGGGAACAACCACAGAAACGCCAAGGAGTATTTTAAACTGCTCAAAATTAAAGTCGGTCAAAAATACAAAAACACCCAATGACACGATGCTGAGAATGAATCCGAACAGAAAATATGAGGAGTGATCCTCATGATATTGTCCCAAATCTTCGCCTCCCAGCGTCTGGCGAAAATCTTTGACCAACGTGTCAACCGCCCAGCCATTGAACCTGTCGATGGTGAACTCTGACCCTGGATTTGCAATGTGGGAAAGAATGGCCTGTTGGCTGGCCGGCAACTGTTTGTCTTCTGACTTATTGGTGCGGCGGAAAACAATCTCGGTTCCCAGGTCCGTCAGCACAACAAAACCTTTCACCGCGAGTTCGAATATACTGGCAGAAAAGGCCGTGTAGCCTTCCGACGAAAAAGTGTGGTGCGCAAGAAAGTTTGCGCGGACGGGCGACATGTCCTCTGGAACAGACCAATGTGGTCTGATCAAACCTTTCGGCAGGCCAGGGCCAACCTTGAGCCTGACACCGAGATAATAGAGCGCGACAACTGCTATGCAGATGAGTGCCAAAACATATGGTGACGTATCAGCCATTCACAACAGCCCTTTTGCACTCTTGCGCCGTGCGGAATTACCAGCCGCCGCCACCACCGCCACC
>NZ_JABAEG010000003.1:0-653772 GCF_023701965.1 Rhizobium sp. CG4
AAGCCACGAAAAACCGCCGGCGACAAAACGCTCAATAACCAATGGTAGACGTCCCACCAGAAAATCAAGGCCACGCTCGCACAACATGCTCGCTCAGAAAATCCAAATAGGCGCGTACCCGGCCAGATAATGGTCTCGAACCACCATAGACACACCAGATAACCTCGACATCGCCTGGGTTATAATCGTCCAGAACAGACACAAGTCTGCCCGCTTCAATATCTTCCTCCACATGAAAACCGCCAACACGCCCCAAGCCTAAACCCTCAAGGCACAATCGCCGCATCGCCTTGACGAAATCATTGTAGGCGCGCAGCGGAGACCGAACAACACGACGGCCGGCGCCAAAAAAGGCAGCACAACGTGCTGCACCACTTCTTATGATCGGCCCGGCGCGAAAGGCAGGGCGGAATAGAGCTGATCGATCGACTTGCTTGCACCTCAGAGGGCGACAATGACCGCAATGTAAGCGCCGCCTCTCAACCAGGTCGCAGAATAACTCTGCGCGCGCGGCCTCCGGAGGCGAACTGGAAGGCGCAAACCTACATCACGGGGCAAACCTCAATCACCTAAAAGCAAAAGTCGGACGGGCCACAGAGGCATAGGAACCGCTGCGCAACGAGCCAGCTCCTATGTCATAGTGGACGAACGAAACGCTCAGAGAGAGGCGTACAAATCGCGATGAAGCAAAAGCAGAAAACAGGCGGCCAGCGTATCAGAATAGGTCCCGGTTTAATCGGGTAAAAAAATACAGCCGGAATCTAAAAGGCCGGAGCCACCTGCTTTGAAAAAGCACCGTTTGAAGAAACTGGCAAGGAACGACACTTCAAAGAAGAAGTGTCGACTGGAGTGAATAGGGTGAGGCGAAAAAAGGCGTCGAGCAACACGAAGTCAAAGAAAAATCTCCAGCGAAAAGAGAATAGGCGAGGAGAATGCGGCAGCACTAGACGGCCGGATTTCACTTCTGCTCCCGACAAGCCCATTCAGGAAAAATGCCCCCAGCGCCGGCCAGAGAAAAGCCGCCGATGGATATCTCCAGCGGCGGCCCTCAGTTACTTGGTTCAAGAAGCATCTGTCAAAAGACGAGCCTTATTCCCACTCGATCGTGCCAGGTGGCTTCGAGGTCACATCATAGACAACGCGATTGATACCGCGTACTTCGTTGATGATGCGCGTTGCTGCACGACCAAGGAATTCCATATCGTAGTGATAGAAATCGGCTGTCATACCATCTACGGAGGTTACAGCGCGCAGGGCGCAGACAAATTCGTATGTGCGGCCATCGCCCATGACGCCAACGGTTTGAACCGGCAGCAAAACGGCAAACGCCTGCCAGATAGCATCGTAAAGGCCAGCCTTGCGGATTTCATCCAAATAGATGGCATCAGCTTCGCGCAGGATTTCGAGCTTCTCGCGGGTAATACCGCCCGGACAACGAATGGCAAGACCAGGGCCTGGGAAAGGATGGCGGCCGATAAAGCTGTCCGGCAAGCCAAGTTCACGGCCAAGCACGCGCACTTCGTCCTTGAACAGTTCGCGCAGCGGCTCAACCAACTGCATGTTCATACGCTCAGGCAGACCGCCGACATTGTGGTGCGACTTGATGGTCACGGACGGGCCGCCGGTAAAGGAGACGCTTTCGATAACGTCAGGGTAAAGAGTGCCCTGGCCGAGGAAATCGGCGCCGCCAAGTTTCTTGGCCTCGTCCTCAAAGGTCTCAATGAACAGGCGACCAATAATCTTGCGTTTTGTCTCAGGATCGCTGACGCCTTCGAGCTCGCCGATAAAGCGATCAACAGCGTCAACGTGAACGAGATGCAGGTTGTAGTGTTCCTTGAACATGGCAACCACATTGGCTGCCTCGTCCTTGCGCATCAGGCCATGATCCACGAGGATACAGGTGAGCTGGTCACCAACGGCTTCATGGATGAGCAGCGCTGCGACAGAGCTGTCTACGCCGCCAGAGAGGGCACAGATAACACGCTTGTCGCCAACCTGGTCACGGATAGCCTGAACAGCTTTGGCACGGTAAGCCGACATCGACCAGTCGCCCTTGATGCCCGCAACCTTGTGAACAAAGTTGGAAATCAGTTTAGCGCCATCGGGCGTATGCACGACTTCCGGGTGGAACTGAACGGCGTAATATTTCTTCTTTTCGTTGGCGATGAATGCAAACGGCGCATTGGATGAGGTAGCAACCACCTCAAAACCGTCTGGCAGAGCCGTTACGCGATCACCATGGCTCATCCACACTTGGTGGCGAGAACCAACAGACCAGACGCCGTCAAACAGGGCGCAGTCCTTGTCGATCTCGAGGAAGGCACGACCGAATTCGCGGTGGTGCCCGCTTTCGACTTTGCCACCGAGCTGCATACACATGGTCTGCTGACCATAGCAGATACCAAAAACTGGAACGCCGCTATCGAACAGAACTGGTGCAGCGCGTGGGCTACCGTCTTCCAGTGTCGAGGCTGGGCTGCCAGAAAGGATAACCGCTTTGGGCTGCAGACGTTTGAAACCGTCCTCAGCTGATTGGAAGGGAACGATTTCGCAATACACGCCGGCTTCACGGACACGGCGCGCAATGAGCTGCGTGACCTGGCTACCGAAATCGATGATGAGAACGCTGTCGGGATGTGTTGTGTTTTCCATGGCGAGCCTTTAAAGAAATCCGGCAGATTAGGCAACTGTCAGATGACCCCAAACGGCAGAATTTCTGCGGTGAGGCAATGGTTCAAAGGGCAATCTGGCCCTGTTCAACCGCTGATGTCAGTCGATCAATGGCCAGCGCCAGCTTCTCATCGATGATATCAAGATATTCCGTCCAGTCATTGACGTGGTGAAGCTCTGCCTTGCCATCGGAAATTCCCCGCAAACCTACCATTGGAATGCCAAAATACTGGCAGGCGCGCAACACGGCAAAACTCTCCATCTCCACCATATCCGCGTCGATCGTGTCATAGGCGGAACCGGATACGATGTTGCCTCCGGTCGATAGTCGAGCACCCTCAATTCCGGGAATGAAAAACGGCAGCTTTACTTCCGCCGGAAGGTCGAGAAATGGCGTGCGGCCCTTCTCAAAGCCCAAGGGGGATGCGTCCATGTCGCGGTAGGAAATGGATGTTGCCTGGTAAACACTTGTTTGCTCCAAACTGCGCGAGCCGGCAGAGCCAAGTGAAACAACAAGGTCAGGCAGCTCACCTTTGGTCTTGAGCAGAGACAGGGCGGCGGTCAGGGACACAGCAGCTTCGACCGGTCCAACGCCAATCATCAGTGGCGATATTCTTGCTTTGAGGTGTGGGCCGTACTCCGCTTCTGCTGCCATGGCAAAAAGAATTGATTTCCCGGCAATATCAAGAAGTTGAAAATCCATATGACTATACCTTTCAACGTGCTGAAAGGCCTTTGTTTAGCCGATGAATATGACGATGCCTAGCGCATGGTATGGGCGCGGCGTATGACGGCGGCCTCACGCGATCCAAGTATATCGTTAACGAAAAATTTATGCGGGAAATAAAGTGAAAATATATATCGTTATATTTTCAGTGCATCACCTTGCGTGGTTTTAAGCAATATGGTGAGGCTTCAAGTGTTTTCAGGCTAGATGCGCCGAATCTTTCTCAACAGGGCGAGACAGATGTCTCGCCACGCAACAGGCTGTGGACTCGGAATTAAAGCTGCACCTTGTCGAAAGTAGCAGCATCGATACCAAGGGCTTCAAGGTCGGACTGCGCTGGCTTGCGGTGAGCGCGAACAGCGGCAGAAACCGATGCAGCGGCACCAAAGATAGCGATCGTCTGGCCAATGAAATTACGCGAATTCTTTGCGATATTACGCATTTTACTCTCCGTTTCTTTTACGCCCTAATAATGGTGCTTGAAGAGACTGTTTACAACCGATGATATAGCAGGCAAGCCATGCAGAAATGTTTGATCTCGCGCAAAAGCTGCTCGGGAAATTTGCACAGTCGCCAGAATTTGTTATGGATTGCATCTGTTTGATCAAGAATACGGGAAGCCGATGACAGTCACCATTTATGGCATCAAGAATTGCGACACGATGAAAAAGGCCCGCACGTGGCTGGAAGTGCACAACATCGATTATCGATTTCACGACTACAAGGCGGAAGGCATTGACCGTGCGCACCTTGAAAACTGGTGTGACAAGGCGGAATGGGAAACGGTGCTAAATCGCGCCGGCACGACCTTCAGAAATCTGGACGATGCATCTAAGGCTGATTTGTCGAGAGATAAGGCAGTTGCCCTCATGCTCGAACAACCCTCGATGATCAAACGTCCGGTGCTCGAAAAGGACGGAACCGTAACAGTCGGTTTTAAGCCTGAAATTTACGAGCGCCTGTTTTCCGCTTGAAGTGAGAAATAATGTCCAAGACCACGCGAGCAACGCAGGCTCTCAGCCAGAACAAGATCACGTTTTCGACCGTCACCTATGACTATGACCCCGGGGCGGATCGCATCGGTCTGCAGGCGGCAGAGGCGATCGGTGAGCCTCCGCATCGCGTTCTCAAGACATTGATGGCTGAATTGGACGGCAAACCTGTATGCGTCGTAGTTCCTTCAGATAAGGAAGTCAGCATGAAAAAGCTGGCATTGGCCTTTGGTGGCAAGTCGGCCCAGATGATGAAGCCTGCGGAAGCGGAGCGCATCACCGGTTACCACGTCGGGGGTATCAGCCCGTTTGGACAGAAAAAGAAAGTGCCAACAGCAGTTGAGCAGCAGGCGATGACTGAGGCGTATGTCTACATCAATGGTGGTCAGCGTGGCCTTCAGGTGCGCCTGTCGCCACAAGATGCTGTCACAACACTCAATGCCATTGTCGCCCCGATTGTCGCGGAATAGTTATTCTCAAGACAGGGTGGTGTTGCGGGTCGACGGAGAGAGGTGATTGTTCGCCGCCTGAAATTTATCACGTTCATGGTTCCCAAGTCGGGCCGCAGGCTCTAAGAATCCAGCCCTGCGTTCCGTTCTGGTAACAAAGTTCGAGGTAAATCATGACACTCTCATCTTCGTCATCCATTGATCCTGTCAAACTTGAAAAGCTGGCCGAAGTGGCCATCAAGGTGGGTCTGCAATTGCAGAAGGATCAGGATCTGGTCATCACGGCGCCGCTCGCTGCCCTGCCTCTGGTTCGGTTTTTGACCAAGCACGCCTATCTGGCTGGCAGCGGATTGGTGACGACATTCTATTCGGATGAGGAAACCACGCTGGCGCGTTATCGCTATGCCAGCGATGGCAATTTCGACAGAGCGTCCGGCTGGCTGTACGAAGGCATGGCAAAAGCCTATGCAAACGGCGCCGCACGCCTGGCTATTTCCGGCGACAATCCAATGCTGCTTTCGGCGGAAGATCCGGCAAAGGTTGCTCGCGCCAACAAGGCCAACTCCATGGCTTACAAACCTGCTTTGGAGAAGATTTCCAATTTTGATATCAACTGGAACATCATTTCCTACCCCAACCCTTCTTGGGCCAAGTTGGTATTTCCCGATGTGCCGGAAGACGAGGCGGTCAATAAACTGGCCGATGCGATATTTGCGGCCTCGCGTGTTGACGTGGCTGATCCAGTCGCTGCGTGGGTTCAGCACAATGCCAACCTTGCCAAGCGTTCAAAGTGGTTGAATGGCGAACGTTTCGCCAGCCTGCACTTTACCGGCCCCGGTACGGATGTGACGATCGGCCTTGCTGATGGCCATGAATGGCATGGCGGTGCATCGACGGCAAAAAATGGCGTGACCTGCAATCCGAATATTCCGACCGAAGAAGTGTTCACCACACCGCATGCGCTGCGGGTCGATGGTTATGTCTCGAGTACCAAACCTTTGTCGCATCAGGGCACCTTGATCGACAACATCCAGGTGAAGTTTGAGGCTGGCCGTATCGTAGAGGCCAAGGCAAGCAAGGGTGAAGAGGTCCTGAACAAGGTACTGGATACAGACGAAGGTGCTCGCCGGTTGGGCGAGGTGGCGCTGGTGCCACATTCTTCGCCGATCTCGGCCAGCGGCATTCTGTTCTACAACACGCTGTTTGATGAAAATGCATCCTGCCACATTGCCCTTGGCCAATGCTATTCAAAGTGCTTCCTTGATGGTACCTCGCTCAGCCAGGAGCAGATCAAGGCCCAAGGCGGCAATTCAAGCCTTATTCACATCGACTGGATGATCGGTTCCGACAAGGTCGATATCGATGGTGTTCGCGCAGACGGTACGAAGGTGCCCGTCATGCGCAAGGGCGAATGGGCCTGATCTTTATCGGGGCATCTGGCTGCGCTGACTTAACCAGACGCTGCCCAGCACCATTATGAAGCCGACAATTTGGACTGGCGCTAGGCTTTGACCAAGCGCCAGCCAGCCGAGCAATGTTGCGACCAGTGGGCTAAGAAAGCCAAGAGAAGCAGCGGCTGACGGTTCAATACGGGAGAGCCCGCGGAACCAGAGCAGATAGGTGAATGCTGCACCTATCAGGCCGAGATAGGCAATACCCAGAATATTTGCTGTGCTGGGCGTCGGCAGAGCTGGCTCCAGCAGCAGCGCCACTGGTACAAGCAAAATTCCACCGGCTGTCAATTGCCACGCTGTAAAGGTTAGACTGGAAACTGCCGGTTGCCAGCGACGCGTCAGAACCGTGCCAAACGCCATCGATACCGCACCTGCGATACCCGCAGCGACACCGATGGGATCAAGCGCGGCCTGAGGTGTCAAAACCAGCAGTGCCACGCCCGCTATGCCGATCAGGCCAGCAACAATCGCAAGAAAACGGATTGGCGTGCCAAGGAAGACGCGTGAAAGGGCAATCACGATCAAAGGCTGAACTGCGCCAACTGTAGCGGCGACACCGCCGGGCAATCGGTATGCTGAGACAAATAGCATGGCCCAGAAGAACGAGAAGTTAAGGCTTCCGAGAAGGAAGCTGCGCCCCCACCAGATACCGTTTGGCAGTTTTCTCACCAGCAACATTAAAAGCAGGCCAGCGGGGAGGGCGCGCAACATAGCAACTGTTAATGGGTAGCCGTGCGGCAAGAACGACGTGGTGACAAAATAGGTGCTACCCCAGATCGCTGGGGCAATGGCCGTCGCTGCAACATCGGTTGTGTATCGGAAATTTCGCATCATAAAACAATCTCTACATCAAGATAAATCAGGATTGATGTATTTTGTCTTGATGTCAAGATAATATTGGTGGCCAGTCACTTTGGAGTTTGGGCGGGGATGCTGAATGCAGGTCGAATGCGAACTCCCGACCGCGTTCGCAGAACACAGGCAGTGTAGCGGCTGAATTGACCTGAACCACCTTCTGAGAAACCTGTATCTCTGCTGCATTCAGTCAGTTGCATTTAGCGTTGTCGGGGTAAGGTGGCCGAGGAAGAAAAGGATTGTGTCGTCCTGATCGTCGATTTGCTGGATCGGCGTGATGACCGTGCCCTAGAACACGACAAGACCACGCAGCGGTCGCCCGGTGAGTTTGGGCAAGCCTGGACAATCTTTCACTTGTATTGCCGCCGATAGTGCATTGGGAATCCTGCTACTCGGCAATTCACTGCATAATTTTTTCCTAAATTAGGCTGCGATTTGGCGAATTATGCCGTAACGTGACCTTGCACATATCAACGAACTCTTGTACGCAATAATCCATAAACCTGTAGTACAGGTTGGAGGAGAAATGTTTACAGAGGTTTCGCAGGACCTTGGCCTTGTCAGTGGTGCCATCAGCGCCATCACCCGCCATATCAGAGAAAATGAATTGGCTCCGGGTGAAAAATTGCCAAGCGAAATGACGCTGTCGCAGCAGCTTGGTGTGTCGCGCACCGTTGTGCGTGAGGCATTCCGGTCGCTCTCCGCCATGCGGCTGATTGATATGAGTCCCGGCAAGCGTGCAACAGTTGCCACGCTTGATCATGGTGCAATGTCGCTGATGTTCGAACATGGCATTCATACCGAACAGATCACTATTCAGCAGATCTACGATGTTCGTCGTACCATAGAGGTGCGGACGGTTACGCTGGCTGCGCTACGCCGCACCGACAGCGAGGCGCTGGACATTCTGCACCATGCCAACCAGATGGAAGTGGATTTTGGCCACAATGAAAAGGTCATGGAACACGACCTCGCCTTCCATCTTGCCGTTGCAAAAGCCTCTAAAAATCCGGTGTTTGAGCTCATTCTGGGTGCGTTTCAGAATGTCACACGCCAGACATGGCCGATTGGCTGGAAAAGCCGCACATCGGACGAACAACGCCATGCGGCAGGCCAACTTCACATTGCCATCGGGCAGGCCATTGCCGCAGGTGATCCGCAAATCGCCGCGACATTGATGGCGAAACATTTCGACGAGAGCGTGCACGCACTCATCGCAGCAGGAATAGCATAATCTGTCTTATGTGGTTCAGGGGCAGCTGATTTTCCCTGAACCGCTTTCCAGGAGGAAATCCATGAAAATTACGAAACTTGAAACCGTCCGCGTCGCGGAACGGGCGAACCTTCTATGGGTATTGGTTCACACAGACGAAGGCATAACCGGTCTGGGTGAAACCTTCTACGGTGCTGAAACCGTCGAAGCCTATGTTCATGAATATATTGCACCACGCGTGATCGGGCGTAATCCGCTGGAGATCGACTTGTTGGCGCAGGATCTGGTCGGTTACCTCGGTTTCCGGTCTTCCGGTGCCGAAGTACGCGGAAACTCGGCGTTTGACATCGCGCTTTGGGATATTTTCGGCAAGGTAACGAACCAGCCGATTGCCCAGCTCCTTGGCGGTTTCAGCCGCAAGGAAATCCGCACCTACAACACCTGCGCAGGCACGGAATATATCAAAAAAGCGACCGGTCAGCAGACCGGCAATTACGGCCTGTCCGGCGGCAAGGAATATGACGATCTCAACGGCTTCCTGCACAATGCCGATGAGCTTGCGCATTCACTGCTGGAAGAAGGCATCACAGCCATGAAAATCTGGCCGTTTGACGCGGCCGCCGAAAAGACCCGTGGTCAGTATATCTCGATGCCGGATCTGAAAAGCGCACTGGTACCGTTTGAGAAAATCCGCAAGGCCGTTGGCGACAAAATGGACATCATGGTGGAGTTCCACTCCATGTGGCAACTTCTGCCCGCCATGCAGATTGCCAAGGCACTGGAGCCCTACAACACCTTCTGGCACGAAGACCCGATCAAAATGGACAGCCTGTCCAGCCTCGCACGTTACGCTGCCGTATCGCCAGCACCAATTTCGGCGTCTGAAACGCTCGGCTCTCGTTGGGCGTTCCGTGACCTGCTGGAAACCGGTGCCGCTGGCGTGATGATGCTGGATATCAGCTGGTGCGGTGGTATTTCAGAAGCCCGCAAGATCGCTTCCATGGCTGAAGCCTGGCATCTGCCGGTCGCGCCGCATGATTGCACCGGTCCGGTTGTGCTGTGCGCTTCTACCCACCTCTCGCTCAACGCGCCAAACGCATTGGTTCAGGAAAGTGTCCGTGCCTTCTACAAGACTTGGTACCGCGATCTGGTGACGGCGTTGCCTGAAGTGAAAAACGGCATGATCACTGTGCCACCCGGTGCCGGCCTCGGCATGGAACTGCACCCGGATCTCGAGAAGGCCTTCACCGTCAGCCGTCGTTTCTCGGATGCCAATTCGATCTAAACCGATCATTCATCGCGCAAAGTTGCCAGCCAGCTTTGCGCGATGACCTTTAGAACAGGCTGCCCTGATCCGTCGGAGTGGATAATGCTGGCTTTGCCGTCTTCTTTTTAGGCGCCGACGTCTCCGTTGGAGATGCAGCCCCGGTCTCATCCGTGGTAACGGCTGACACACGACCATCGGCAAATTCCATTGACACAAACATGCCGCTGCTTACGGCTTCGGCGCGCGTTAATGTACGGTTTTCCTCATCGCGGATGACAGCATAACCGCGTTTCAGAACATTTTTATAAGACAGAGATTGTAGAATACGCTCATGTGCCGCCAGTCCTGAGCGGTTCTGTGCCATGCGGTGCAGAACCGCTGTATCGGCGCGCCGCGAAATACCCGTAACCCGTTCTTTTTGGCGTTCAACTTGCCCCAGCAGCCGCACAGGCAAGGTGCGTAGGGCGGAATCAAACGACGATACGCGAGCGGTAGCCTGCAACAGCCGACGTTCAACAATCCGATCAGCCCGCTGCATACGCTCAGTAAGCGCCTGACGCTGCACTTGCAGGCGGTGAACCAGCATGTCCAACCGCAGGCCCGAGGCGATGCGTTCAAAGGCGCGTCGCTTGTTCAGCGTATTCAACTCAAGCCCGCGACCAAGTCCACTGGCAGCCTCGTCAAAACGACGACGGGGCAGGGCCAGAAGCTGGTCTAGCGAAGGCAATGCACGAACCAGCGCCCGCAGACCCTGGCGACGATTGTCCATTTGCCGTGTCGTTGAACCAGCAAGTCGTGCAGCAAGTCCAGCAAGCTGCGCTTGCAAATCTGCACGAACAGGAACCGCCATTTCGGCAGCACCGGTTGGTGTTGGTGCACGCACATCGGCTGCGTGGTCTATTAGCGTCCAGTCGGTTTCGTGGCCAACGGCAGATATCAGCGGAATATCGCTGTCAGCGGCTGCACGAACCACAATTTCGTCGTTGAAGCTCCATAGGTCTTCAAGGCTGCCGCCGCCGCGCGCAACGATCAGTACATCCGGTCTGGCAATAGCGCTGCCGGGGGCGATCGCATTAAAGCCCCTGATGGCATTTGCAATTTCCTCTCCCGAACCGTCACCTTGCACTTTCACCGGCCATACAATGACGTGAACCGGAAAACGATCGGCAATACGGTGAAGGATGTCGCGAATAACTGCTCCGGTGGGCGAAGTTACGACGCCTATAACCCTGGGCATGAACGGCAGCAGTTGTTTTCGCCCCTGATCAAACAGCCCTTCGGCAGCAAGCCGGCGGCGACGTTCTTCTAGAAGCGCCATCAACGCACCGGCGCCGGCCGGTTCCAGGTTTTCGATAACGATCTGGTACTTGGACGAGCCAGGGAATGTGGTGATCTTGCCCGTGGCAATCACTTCCATGCCTTCTTCCGGCCGGAACTTCAGCTTGCTGAAACTGCCTTTCCAGATCACTGCATCGATCCGCGCCTTGTCGTCCTTCAAGGAGAAGTACGCATGGCCCGAAGAATGTGGCCCACGATAACCGGAAATCTCACCGCGCACCCGCACATGATCAAACGCCGTCTCAACCGTCCGCTTGATGGAACCGGATAGTTCCGAAACGGAAAACTCGGTGAGATTGCTGCCAGAATCGCTCTCGAAAAAATTGCTCATTCCCGTTTCTAGCCAATGATGACCGGTTTGTGAACGTTTATGGAGAGATTGTAACGTGACGATTAATGACGGTGAAACCATAACCCTACAAAGGGCTGAAACCTGCTTGCTTCCATGACCTATCGCAATGTTTCTTTAGGATATGCGGGCCATTTTGAGGTCAGTTAAAGTCGCACAGGAGGCGGACAAATGATCTTCTTAACCGCCATGGTTTTGGGCATGACAGCCGTTATGCTTCGCTCGGCATTTTGCATCATCCTCATCTGTTTGATGATCGGTGGCACCTTCGCAGCTGCAGCTTTTGTCTCAGCCGGTCCTGTCGCCTTCTTGCCGTTGGTGATCGCTGTTGCCGGATACAATACCGGTATCATCAGCCTGCTTTGCGGCATGCTGCTGGTTCACAGACTGCGCGCCGCCTAACACTCAAGTCATCACCCAACAGGTCCGCCTCAGGGGCGAACCGTGTAAAGCTGCAGGCTGGACGTTTCATCCTTGGGCAGAGCCTCCAGATAATCCGGGACAACACCACGCGCCAGCGACGCGTACAGCCCATCCGGTGCCGCTTCGACAAGATTTTTCGTGCCGATATCACTGGTGCAGAAGGCAAGAATGCCAACATCTGCACCACGCAGGAAAGCCTCTGCTTCCGTGGGCGATGACAGGCCGATATGGATTTCTGCCAGCATGCCACCCTGATTGCGGTGATAAGGTGCGCTGAGCACCCTGTGATCGGTAAATCGAAGGATAGGGGCGCCGCTATCGACAGGGGCCGCGACAACGGTAGCTGGCAGGTGTGCCAATTGCGCGAAATCGCCTCTGCTCACGCAGGCTGTGTTACCTCCGACGGCAGCAACTGTGCGACCGCTAATCATATTCCACCCGGTAATCGACCAAGAGGCCGCCAGAGCCCAGATCAGCGGCGTGGAAATGGCAAACAGCAGAAGATAGCCGAAGCTTGCACCAGAAGACCGTTTTTGCATTGCTGCTTCGCGCAGGTTCGCAATCGTAACCGCGAGAACGGGAATGGAAATCAGATTTGCGAAAATTGCGACGCGAAGCTGGATCAATGAAATTACCCAGCAGATCAGGATCAGAAGAAACAGCACTGCGTGAGGAAGGGCCTTGTGACCGCTGGTAATTCGGTAAAGGCAGAGCCCCATAGCCAGCAAGCCCGCCGCATAAAATGCACCAAGTCCCTCCGGCTCGATCCGTGCCTGCGCAACGAAACTGCGCGCCTCACCCACATTGTTGAGCCATAATTTGACCAGCAGCGGATCGAGGTTTGCAAGTGGGCTTTGCAGGCACTGTGGTGCCAGCACCGATGCTGTGCTGAGAATGGCAACGCCATTGATCGCCAGAAGTGCGAAGCGTTTTGTCCTGGAAAGAGTTGAGGCGGCGCTGGCGGAAAGGAAAAGTAGCGTTCCACCGATTGCGGACAGCCCGTAAAAGCCGAGAGAAAGGCTGTCGCAGGTTACCAGTGAATAGGATGACGATGGAACGGTTAGAAAGAACAGGGCTGATATCGTGAGCGTCAGAGAAAGGCCGAACGCCTTGGCAGCAGCGCGGAATGCTTCACCAATGATGGCCCACGACAAGGCGACCGCAAGAGCCGTTGCTGCAATCAGCGGCGTTGTTTCTGCACCAATTGCAATGGCAAAGGCGGCACAAGCACCGGCCACCGCGTAGTTTGAGGCTCGAAGTTTGGGGTCAAGAAGCATGGCGACAATCACCATCGTCAGCACAAGCTGCACATTGTGATGGTCAATCGCACCGGGATAGAAGCGACTGCTGCCGAACGCGAGCAGGGCGGCCATCAGCAGGCTGATATGCATGGTGGCTTCTCCACCCATGCGACGACCGGCAAGAGCCGTTGCTGCAAAAAGCGGAAACAGCAGCGAAAGTGGCCAGACAGCAAGTGCGACCCTCTCCGCACCTTCAGGCGATAGGAACAGGCCAAAAAAGCTGATCAAGGCGGCGATGGGCACATCGATGACGCGCGACCAGTGCATCAGCGTTCCGCCGGTGAGGCCAAGCCTATATTGCATCAGGTCAAACCATCCCTGACCGGCAAGCAGGTCGCGTACTTCCACCAGACGCATTGTGTCGTCATTATCGAGGCCGACATAATCCGTTGCCGTGAACAGGTTACCGAAGAAAATAATACCGGCCGTGATCAGGAAATAGGCCAGCACAATAAGCCAGAAACGCCCATTGGAGAGAGTGCTGCCGTTTGCCTCTGTCAGGTTGGACCTGCATGTTTCCCTCGAAAGTCCCGGCAGGGTCTCGTCTGTCATGCTGTTATTTTCCGTATGTGTTTACTAGTCTCTTCAACCTAGATTTAACCTTCTCAAGAAATAGTAAAACGGGCTGGTTCTTGTTCTCCGGCTGAAGATTTTCTGTTGTATTGAGTAGAAATCATGACCTTTGCGCCCAGCAGCGATGTAACCGTGGCCGTGTTATTGCCGTGCTATAATGAAGCGGCAACGATTGCCGGTGTCGTGAGAGGTTTTCGCGAGGCTCTGCCAAGTGCCCGCATCGTGGTCTATGACAACAACTCCACTGATGGGACGGCCCTGCAGGCTATGTTGGCGGGCGCGGAAGTTCTGCGTGAGCGCCGTCAGGGCAAAGGTCACGTCGTGCGCCGCATGTTCGCAGACATCGAAGCCGATATCTACGTTATGGCGGATGGAGACGGCACTTATTCTCCAGCAGATGCCGAAGAACTGATCCGCACATTGCTGACGGAACGCGCCGATATGGTCGTGGGTACACGACGTGGCGTCACGGCTGATGCGGGACGTCAGGGCCACGCTGCTGGCAATCGTATGTTCAATATCCTGTATCGCAGTATCTTTGGCACCGATTTTACCGATATTTTCTCCGGCTACCGGGCGTTTTCTCGACGTTTCGTAAAAAGCTTTCCGGCGGTGTCGGCAGGCTTTGAAATTGAAACCGAAATGTCGGTGCATGCATCGCGTCTCAAGTTACCGGTATGTGAGCTGGAGCTGGATTACGGTCGCCGCCCGGAAGGATCGCACTCCAAACTTTCCACCTACAAGGACGGTCTGCGCATTCTATGGATGTTCGCCATGCTGATGAAGGAGACCCGGCCTTTCGCGTTCTTCTCGATGACAAGCGCGGTAACGCTGTCGATCAGCATGGCCTTTATGACGCCGGTTCTGGCGGAGTATTTCGCCACAGGTCTGGTCTCGAAAATGCCGACCTGGGTTCTCTCCATGGCTCTGCTGATGATTTCGTTCCTGATATTTACAGCCGGTCTGGTTCTCGATTCCGTTGCGCGCTCGCGTAATGAACAGCTGCGCATCCATTATCTGAATCAGAAACAAATATCGTCCAAAGCCCTTGCCGAAACACCTGTCCCGCGCCAGAACGGCAACGACAAGGATGTGAGGGTGGCGTGAAAAAACTTTTCTGGTTTGTGATAGCGGGCGGCTCGGGTTTTGCCGTGGATGCCGGCGTAACGCTGTTGCTGATCGCCTACACGCCAGCTGGTCCCTTCATCGCCCGTATTTTTGCGATTGCCACCGCCATGCTGTTCACTTGGCTGGTCAATCGCCATGTCACCTTTGGCAAGTCGGATCGCCGTGTTTTGCATGAGGGCTTTTTATATGCCTTTGTTGGCATCGTCGCGGCCCTGATCAATTACGGCATTTACGCTCTTCTTTTGCTGCGCAATCCCGACCTGCAACCGTTCATCGCGCTGTTTCTGTCATCGCTGTCGGCAATGGCATTCAGCTACTTCGGTTACTCACGGTTCGTCTTTCGTCGCCGCGAAGGTGGCTGATTGCGCTAAAGGACACGGAAACGGCCTACACCGTTTCCCAACCATCCTTGTCAGCCGCGCGATAAATCGCATCGATAAAACGCTGGCTGTTTTTAGAGCTTTCGAGTGACACGACATCGGCATCGCCGCCCTTTGCGGCCGCCGCAAAGGCTTCAATTTCGCATCGGTATTGGCGGCTGTCCTGAAAACGGAAAATCTGTGACAGGCCATGGCTCTGGTTGGTCAACTCGACCTCCTCGGCGCCGTAACGGTCGGCATTGAAGGGTGATTTTACCTCAATGAAACCTTCGGTGCCGTGGAACACCATGACCTGGCGGTTGGCCATCTGTGTCGAGACATAAAAGCTCAGTTCAAAATCACCGAAGTCAGCTTTGACGCTGGAATAGATATCGGTTCCGAAAACCGGGTCACGCTCCACCACGGCCTGCACGCGCTTCGGCTCCTTGCCGGTCGCGAAACGGGTGGTGATGGTGGGGTATACGCCGATATCGGGAAGGGCGCCGCCACCAAGTTCCGGAATATTGCGCATATTGCCCGGATCGCGATTGAAATAGCTAAATGCGCCCTGCACATGTTTCAGCGTGCCAATCGCGCCAGAGGAGAGCAGTTCGCGCACTTTCAGCCATACAGGAGCGTAGGTCACCATATAGGCTTCCGACACTAGCACCTTGTTGCGATCACGCGCGGCAATCAGGTTGTCGACCTCATCGGCCTTCAGGGCAATCGGCTTTTCGCACAATACATGTTTGCCAGCGTCAGCAGCCTTGATCGTCCATTCAACATGCTGGGAAGTGGGCAAAGGAATGTAGACGGCATCGATGACGTCGGAGGCCAGCATTTCCTCGTAGGAACCAAAGGCGTGTGGCACCGAAAAGCGGTCTGCCAATTGACGTGCTTTGGCAAGATCGCGGCTGGCAATCGCTGTGACAACGGCATTTTCCGCATCTTGAATGGCAGGAATAACCAGATCCCGGCCGATTTTCGCTGTCGACAGAATTCCAAAACGTAGCATGCTCATCTCCCTAGAATGTGGACAGCACCTTAGCATGCCATGATAGACAAGCAACCGAAGACGAAAGACCGGATATGTTGATCGCATTGATGGCTGGATATGTCCTGCATTTGGCGTGTAGCCGCCTTTTTACTTTTATAGAAATGCGAAAAACTGTATCCATTGAAAACTGGAGATACAGAAAATGTCCGATGAGAAAACAGCGCTTTTGGTGATCGATGTGCAGGAATCGTTCCGGCACACACCGTATTTCGAGGAAAGCGGTCTGAATACCTATCTTTCGGCACAGCAGAAACTGATCGATGGTGCAGACACTGCTGGTATTCCGGTCGTCCAGATTTTTCACGTTGACGGTGACCACGCATTTTCCGAAGAAAACGGATTTGTTCGCACGCTTGATGGCATTGAGATCAACCCCGCCGTGACGTTTCGCAAAAACCGCCATTCGGCATTTGTCGGCACGCAGCTTGACGCTTGGCTGAAAGAAAATCGCATCACGCGATTGATCGTTTCGGGTATTCGCACTGAGCAATGCTGCGAAACGACAACCCGCCATGGCTCCGATATTGGTTACAGCGTGGACTACGTAACCGAGGCAACGCTAACCTTCCCGATGACACGTGCTTCCGGTGAAGTTTTTTCGCCCGAGCAGATTGCCAAACGCACCGAGTTGGTCCTCGCCGGACGTTTTGCGCGTATCGCCACGGTCGATGACGCTTTGGTAGGAACGAAAGCAACAGCATGATGAACACAAGCGGCGGCGCTTCAAAAACAATTATTTCTGTCTTTGTGGTTCTGCCGCCGCAAACTCTGCTGCTGGACGTCGCTGGCCCACTGGAGGTGCTGCGTTATGCCAATCAACAGCAAAACCACATTCATTTTGATTGCCATTTCATCGCGTCAGGCGAAACACAGTCCACCACCATTGGCCTGACCTTGGCGGGGCTTGAGACTCTGCCGAACGAGTTGCCTGATAATGCCATGGTGCTGATTTCAGGCAGTTCTTCTGTCACGCCGCCCGGTGCCGGTTCAGACAGTGATATCAGCCGGGAAAGGCGTGCTTTGGCCGATTGGCTGCGCAGCACCGTCAGAGACGATACCGTCATTATTTCCATCTGCTCCGGTGCATTGATCGCAGCGCAAGCTGGACTGTTCGACAAACACCAATGCACCACCCATACCGACTGTATAAGTGAATTGCGCCGTGTAGCACCTCTGGCGCAGGTGTTGGAAAACCGGCTGTTTGTCGAGGATGGTAAACGTTTCTCAAGTGCGGGAATTTCGACCGGCATCGATCTGCTGCTGCATATCGTGTCGGGTCTGACGACCCCCGTGGTCGCGGCGCGCATCGCGCAAACCATGGTCGTCTATCTCCGCCGCAGCGGTCACGATCCGCAGATTTCACCTTGGCTGAGCGGTCGCAACCATATTCATCCGTCAATCCATAAGGCGCAGGATGCCATTATGTCCGCACCCGCCGAAGAGTGGTCTTTACCGCAACTGGCGGGACGTTCTGGTCTCAGCCAGCGGCATCTCTCGCGGCTGTTTCGCGAACATACCGGCATGAGCGTGGTGGACTATGTCAACCTGATGCGGGTAAATCTGGCGCGCGATCTGATCAGCAATTCGCGACTGGACATGGAGAGCGTGGCGGAACGCTCCGGTTTTGCCTCGACACGTCATCTTCGCCGTGTGTGGTCTGAACATAATTCCCACTCACCCAGTCATTACCGTTCGCATCTGTCGTGAGATGTGACCGCCGCGATTCATCACGCGGGCAGGCAGTATCCCATCAGGGAAATTCAATGGTTATGTCTCCGCAGGATTGCTAGTTTGGCAAAAGCAGTTTTGAAAAGGAGTATTTGACGTGGAAAAACGCGCCCTTGGCCGCACCGGCCTATCCATCGCACCCATTGTTTTCGGTGGTAACGTGTTTGGCTGGACTGCCGACGAAAAGACCTCTTTCCAGCTTCTGGATGCTTTTTTTGACGCGGGTTTTAATGCCATCGACACGGCAGATGTCTATTCCGCCTGGGTTCCCGGCCATCAGGGTGGTGAGTCAGAAGCAATCATCGGCAACTGGTTGAAACAGAGTTCGGTAAAACGCGAAGATGCTGTCATCGTCACCAAAGTCGGCTTCGATAATAATGAGCGCAAGACAGGTCTGAGCGCCAAGTGGATAAACGAGGCTGTCGATGCATCGCTCAAGCGCCTGCAGACCGATTACATCGACCTTTATCTGGCCCACAAGCCGGATGAGGATGTACCGCTTGAGGAAACGCTTGGCGCATTTGCGCGGCTGAAAGAGCAGGGCAAGATCCGCGCAATCGGTTGCTCGAACTATAGTGCCGAACAGCTTCAGGCATCGCTGGATGTTGCTGCACGCAACAACCTGCCGCGTTACGATGTGCTGCAGCCGGAATATAACCTCTATAACCGTGCCGATTTTGAAGGCCCGCTGGCCGACCTCTGCGTGAAGGAAGATATCGGCGTCATCAACTATTACAGCCTTGCCGCTGGCTTCCTGACCGGGAAATACCGCGCCAAGGTCGATACGGAAGGTGCTGCACGCTCGTATCGGGTAGAAGGTTACGTCAATGACCGCGGACTGGCTGTCCTCGGTGCGATGGACACAGTGGCTGCCGAAACCGGTGCAAAGCTGGCAGATATCGCTCTTGCATGGTTGCTGCGCAAAAAGGCTGTGACAGCACCGATAGCCAGCGCCACAAGCCTGTCGCAGCTGGAGAGTTTCAAGCGGGCAACGGACCTGAAACTGACAGACGACATGATGACGCTTCTCGATAAGGCAGGTGCATAATGAGCCTGCAAATTCGTGATGCCCAGCCACAGGATCAGGCCGACTGGCTAAAACTGTGGCGCGATTATCTCGCCTTTTACAATGTTGATCTTGCTGAAGAGGTAACGGCTCATACTTGGGCCCGGGTGATGGACCCGGTCTCGCGTCTGTCCATGCGTCTGGCGGTCCTGGATGGGCAGACGGTGGGATTTGCCATTCACCATTTTCATGACTCCACCTGGGTTAAGGCCCCGGATTGTTACCTGGAAGACCTGTTCATCGATGAGACCATTCGTGGCAAGGGTATCGGCCGCGCCCTGATTGATGATCTGATTGCCATCAGCAAGGAAAAGGGCTGGTCACGCCTCTATTGGCACACCGATGAAAACAATCAGCGCGCTCGCAAGCTTTATGACAGCTATGTCGAAAGCGATGGCCATATCCGCTACCGCCTCAAGTTCTGATCAGCCCTTGAAGCGGAAAAAATCGACGAAGGCCCTCAGCGCCGGCCGCATCTGCCGGCGCGAGGGGTAATAGATATAAAAACCGTCAAACGGTGCACACCAGTCCTCCAGCACACGCACCAAACGGCCAGCCCTTATGTGGTCTTCGACCCGTTGTTCGAACACGAAAGCAAGACCTGCACCGTCAATTGCCGCACGGCAAATGAGGTTTTGGTCCGAAAGGATCAGTTGCCCCTGCACATCAACGACCAGCGGTTTTCCGTCCTTTTCCAGCTCCCATCGATAAATCCGCCCACTTGAAAAACGACGGCTTATGCAGCGATGTTGCATCAGTTCGCGGGGATGATGGGGAGCTGGATGTTGCTCGAAATAACCAGGTGACGCGACAATCGCGCCGCGCCACGGGCCACTGGCACGAACGGCAATCATGTCTGCTTCCAGATTTTCGCCCAGCCGGAATCCGGCATCAAAACCTTTGGCGACAATATCCTCAAAGCTATCATGGGTGGCGACTTCAAGAGAAATGTCGGGATAAAGCTCCAGAAACTCGCTTAGCCGCGGCATCAGCAATTCTTCTGCTGCAAGGCGCGGCAAGGTCACGCGCAACGGTCCGGCCGGGCGACCACCCTGTTCGGCAAGCGTGCTGATGACGGTGTCTATATCGCTCAAGGCTGGTGCCAGTGTTTCAAGAAGCCGCCGGCCTTCTTCGGTCGGTGAAACGCTGCGGGTGGTGCGGTGAAGCAGCCGCAGGCCAAGGCTAGCCTCCAGTGCAGAGACCGCATGGCTGACCGCGGATGGCGCAATGCCCAGTTCAGCGGCCGCCTTGCGGAAGCTTTTTTCTTCTGCGACGGTGGCCAGAACGGCCAGTTGTGAAAGCTGAACACGATTCATTGTTCTATTATTTAGAACAACCCACGCGAATTTGCAGCGATTATTTTTATCCGCGCATCGTCATATGGTGTGTCTGTTCCTCAAAGAATATTTCCTTCCTGAAAGGACGGACAAAATGAAAAACAGAACTCTCGGAAAAGATCTTTCTGTCTCGGCGCTTGGCCTTGGCTGCATGGGCATGACCCACGCCTATAGTCCCTCGGCAGATCACAGCAGTTCGATTGCCACGTTGCACCGGGCGGTGGAACTGGGCGTCACCTTTTTCGACACAGCGGAAGTTTACGGTCCCTACGACAATGAAATCCTTGTCGGCAAGGCGCTGCAGCCTTACCGCGACAAGGTGGTGATTGCCACCAAGTTCGGTTTCAAGATTGATACCAGCAAACCGGCCGGCCAGATGATGGTGGGCACCGACAGCCGCCCTGAAAATGTCCGCGCCGTGGCTGAAGCCTCGCTGAAACGTCTCGGCGTTGATGTTATTGATCTGTTTTATCAGCATCGCGTCGACCCCAATGTGCCGATTGAAGAGACGGTGGGCGCTATGGCTGATCTGGTGAAGCAGGGCAAAGTCAAATATCTCGGTCTCTCCGAAGCCAGTGCCGATACCATCCGCAAGGCACATGCCGAACATCCGATCACGGCATTGCAAAGCGAATATTCGCTCTGGACACGCGATGTCGAAGAAAATGGCGTGCTGGACACCTGCCGCGAGCTGTGTATCGGTTTTGTGCCATTCAGCCCACTTGGTCGCGGTGTCCTGACCGGAGCACTGAAAAAGCTGGATGGATTGTCGGATAATGATTTCCGTCGTTCGCTTCCGCGTTTTCAGGCGGAGAATTTCGATGCCAACCTGGCGCTGGTTGCACTGCTGGAAGAGATGGCAGAACAAAAGGGTGTAACAGCCGGTCAACTGGCTCTGGCCTGGGTCCTAGCGCAGGGTGATTTTATCGTGCCAATCCCCGGAACCACCAAGATTGCCAATCTGGAAAAGAACATTGCTGCGGCAGACGTTGTGTTGACCAAGGAAGAGGTCAAGGAGCTTGGCGATCTGCTGTCGCCGGCAAAGGTGGCAGGCGGTCGTTATCCGCAGCAACTGGCTTCGATGGCAAGCCGCTGACAGGCGGCCTCAGGCGTGAGTGAGGACACCCTGGCGGTAGGCTGAAGGCGTAGTGCCGACAAGGGACTTGAACACCCTCGTCAAATGGCTCTGGCTGCTGAAACCACAAGCGGACGCGATCTGAGCAATCGGATCGCGTCCTGCCAAAAGCGCTTTGGCCCGGGCAAGGCGTCTGTGCATCACCCAGACATGCGGAGAAACTCCACAACTGGTGTGGAACATGCGCTGCAAATGAAATTCGCTGAGACCGGCAATCCCTGCCAGATCATGCAGGGTCAGCGTCTGACCAAGATTGGCGTCGATATAATCAATAAGCCGTCGCCGTACCGCTGGCGTCAGGCCACCCTTGATCGAAGGGAACTGCTTTCCGCCGTAACGCGGATCGGTAAACAGTTGAGTCAATGCGCTGGTCACGGCGGCATCTGCGGCCATCCTATCACTTTGCCGGGTTGCCTCTGCAATGCGCTGCAAAGCCTTTGCCATTTCAGGCGCATTGTCGAAGGTTGCCTCGGGCAACACCATCAATCTGGCGTCCTGATCAAACATTTCCGTATAGAAACGGCGCAGGTCGTCATCCTCTACGTAGAGATGCACAAACTCGAAGGTATCAGTGATTTCCCATTCCGACGAGGCGCCTTGCGGCATGACACACAAGGCCCCCGGCCAACCGTTCACACCGCCATTGTCCAACCGCCGCGTGCCGGTGCCGCCTTGCAGGTAAAGGCTGAATGTGTGTCCGCCAGTCCGCTCATATTTCATGCGGTCATGCGCATTGCGCCAGATTGCTGCCGAGCGCCCAAACGAAAGATCGATCGCACCAACCACATCTGCGGAAGGCGACGCCTTGAGAAAACTGAAAACGGATTGCGGTTGAGCCTGCATGATGAACCCTGACGATGAGGCCATTCTACCGAATAGTTTGGGTCCTGTCACAATCTACGCAACGGTTCAGGTAAGCCGAGATCATTTCACCGCAAGAATATGCAAGAATGCGGTTCACGGGCGGCGCATATCTTTCTCGCAATACCGCGAGGACCAAATGGCCAACATCATTCTATTTATTTCCACCGTCTTGATCTGGGGCACCACCTGGATCGCAATTGCCATGCAGGTCGGGCCGGTGCCGGTCCTGGTTTCGGTCTTTTACCGCTTTGCCACCGCAGCAGTTCTGTTTCTCATCGTCCTGATAGTGATGGGAAAACTGAAAATTCCGGCACTGAAAAATCAGCCCTTTATTCTGGCGCAGGCATTTTGCCTGTTCAGCCTCAACTTCATCTGTTTCTACAATGCCGCAAGCTACGTGCCATCGGGCCTGATCTCGGTGATCTTTTCGCTGGCGACGATCTACAACGCCATTAATGCTCGGCTGTTTTTCGGCGATGCGATTACCGGGCGCACACTGGTGGCGGCAGCTCTCGGCGCATCGGGTCTGGTGTTGCTGTTTGGGCCTGATATCCTCATCCACTACAATGTCGACACGTGGAAAGGTGTCAGCCTGTCGGCGCTCGGCACGCTGTTCTTTTCCCTCGGCAACATGGTGTCACGCCGCAACAGTGCGGCTGGCATTACACCGGCCACAGCTAATGCCTTGGGCATGACCTATGGGGCAATCATTCTGTTGGGTTTGATTGCGGTCACTGGAACGCCGGTCGTTGCACCGCCCGACACACGATACCTGCTGGCCATGCTCTATCTCGCTGCCATTGGTTCCGTCGTTGGCTTTACCACTTATCTGATGCTGGTCGCGCGCATCGGATCGTCGCGGGCCGCTTATGCCACCGTGCTGTTTCCAGTGGTCGCGCTGTCGCTTTCGACGCTTTATGAAGGGTATCAGTGGACTTTGCTTGGCGGCATTGGCCTGCTGCTGACGCTGGCCGGCAATGTGGTGATCTTTGCAAAACAACCTACACCCCGAAAAACGGCGACGGCTTGAAACGTCTGCCGCAACAACAGCCAACCAAAACAAAAAGGCCCGCTTTCGCGGGCCTTGATCGTTTAAAATCAATGCTGTCTCAGGCGCGCAGCACGCCGCCGGTTGTCTTTTCGACATTGCCGACGATCTTGGCAGTTAGTACTTCGAAATCCTCATCCGTCAGGGTCTTGTCGACCGGCTGGATCTGAACTTCGATTGCGATGGACTTTTTGTTCTCGCCAAGGGACGCACCTTCGAAAACATCGAACACGTTCACACCGGTCACCAGCTTGCGGTCCGCACTTGTTGCAGCCTTGATGATCGCACCAGCTTCCACCGACTTGTCGACCACAAAAGCAAAATCGCGCTTCACAGCCTGGAATGGCGAAAGCTCAAGCGCCGGCTTGGTGCGGGTGGCTTTTTTCTTTGGCTCTGCCATGGCATCGAGATAAATCTCGAAACCGGCATAGACGCCCGATACGTCGAGTTCACCAAGTGTTTTCGGATGGAATTCACCGAAGTAACCAAGAACGATTTTCGGTCCCATCTTGATGGTGCCGGAACGGCCAGGATGATACCAGTCCGGTCCGCCAGCCTCGATCTGCACATTGGCCATTGGCAGGCCGCAGGCCTCGATCACTGCCAGCGCATCGGCCTTTGCGTCATAAACGTCAACTGGCTTGCCGCCGCCCTTCGATGCGTTGGACCACATGCGGCCAGCGCCGGAAAGCGATGCTGTGCCGCGACGAACGCCGCCAGCAACACGACGCTGACCTTCCGGCGTGTCGTTTTCATAGGTGCCGGACACTTCGAAGATGGCAACGTCGCCATGACCCTTGTCGGCATTACGCTGAGCGGCGGTCAACAGACCTGGCAGCAGCGAAGGCCGCATGTCGGACATGTCGGCCGCAATCGGGTTGGCAAGCTTCAGGGCAGGCAATCCGCCACCAAACAGCTTGGCCTGTGCCTCGGGAATGAACGACCATGTGACGGCTTCGAGCATGCCACGGCTGGCCAATGCGCGGCGCGCGGTGCGCGTGCGAATTTGAAGCGTGGTCAGGATACGGCCGTTGACGGCACCAAGGCTTTCCAGTGGCTGTGGCTTGATCTTGTCCACGCCATGGATACGCATGACCTCTTCAACCAGGTCGGCTTTGCCTTCCACGTCTGGACGCCATGATGGAACTGAAACGCTAACGCGCTCACCCGAACCTTCAATGCCAAAACCAAGCCCCTTGAGGATCTCAAGGCTTTCTTGCGTCGAAACCTCGAGACCGGTGAGGCGCTTGACCTCGGACAGCGGGAAGTCAACGAACTTGGGTTCAAAACCCTTGTAACCAACGATCTTGGCTTCACCCGCTGTGCCTCCGCACAGTTCCAAAACCAGTTCCGTGGTGCGCTCAAGGCCCGGAACCATATATTCCGGGTCGACACCGCGTTCGAAACGATAACGGGCATCGGTGATGATGCCGTGTGTACGACCGGTCTTGGCTATGTTGATCGGGTCCCACAGAGCCGATTCAATCAGCACGTCTGTGGTGTTCTCATCGCAGCCGGAATGTTCGCCGCCCATGATGCCACCGATGGATTCCAGACCATTGTCATCAGCGATGACAATGTTGGCGGGACCAAGCTTGTATTCTCGCTGGTCAAGCGCCAGGATAGTTTCACCTTCCTGAGCGCGACGGACCACCAGATTACCCTTGACCTTTGCAGCGTCAAACACGTGCATCGGACGGCCCTGATCGAACGTCATGTAGTTGGTGATATCAACCAGCGCGTTGATCGGGCGCAGGCCAATCGCCATCAGGCGCTGCTGCATCCATTTTGGGCTGGGGCCATTTTTCACGCCACGGACGATGCGCAGGGAGAAGCCGGGGCAAAGGGCCGCGTCTTCCAGATCCAGCTTTACGTCGACCGGTGTCAGGCCCTCGATCTTGAAAGCCGGTGCCGGTTTTGTCTTCAGCGTGCCAAGGCCGGATGCGGCCAGATCGCGGGCAATACCGTAGATCGACGTGCAGTCCGGACGGTTTGGCGTCAGGTTGATTTCGATAACCGGGTCATCAAGACCGGCATAGGCTGCGAAGGATGTGCCGATTGGCGCATCTTCCGGTAGATCGATAATACCATTATGGTCGTCGGAGATGTTGAGTTCCTTTTCGGAGCACATCATGCCGTGGCTTTCCACGCCGCGGATCTTGCCGACCGAAAGGGTCACATCGATGCCAGGAACATAGGTGCCCGGACGCGCCAGCGCACCAACGAGACCGGCGCGTGCATTGGGTGCACCGCAGACGATCTGAACCGGCTTGCCGTCACCGGCATCAACGCTCAATACCCTGAGGCGGTCTGCCTCTGGGTGTTTTTCAGCCGTCAGAACCTTGGCAATAACGAAGGGCTTGTAGGCAGCCTTGTCATCCACGTCTTCAACCTCAAGACCGATGGCTGTCAGGCGCTCGCAGATTTCATCAAGCGTGGCATCGGTTTCAAGATGCTCTTTCAGCCAGGAGAGTGTGAATTTCATCGTCTTTTCTCCTTACTGGCTCAAGCCGCCGAACAGGGTCGGGATGTCGAGAGGGCGGAAGCCATAGTGGTTCATCCAGCGAACGTCGGCGTTGAAGAAGTCACGCAGATCAGGCATGCCGTATTTCAGCATGGCAATGCGGTCGAGACCCATACCCCAGGCAAAGCCCTGATATTCGTCCGGATCCAGTCCCCCTGCCCGCAGTACATTGGGATGTACCATGCCGCAGCCGAGGATTTCCATCCAGTCCTTGCCTTCGCCGAACTTGACGATCGGGCCGGAGCGGTCGCACTGGATATCCACCTCGAAAGACGGCTCCGTGAACGGGAAGAATGACGGGCGGAAGCGCATCACAACGCTGTCGACTTCGAAGAAGGTCTTGCAGAACTCTTCCAAAATCCAGCGCAGATTGCTGACATTTGCCTTTTTGTCGATCACCAGGCCTTCGACCTGATGAAACATCGGCGAATGGGTGGCGTCAGAGTCCTGACGGTAGGTCTTGCCCGGAATGACGATGCGGATCGGCGGCTTTTGGGCCTCCATCGTACGCACCTGGACTGGCGAGGTATGCGTGCGCAGAACCTTGCGCTCGCCCTTGTCATTGGCAGGCAGGAAAAAGGTGTCGTGCATTTCGCGGGCCGGGTGGCCTTCCGGGAAATTCAGAGCCGTGAAGTTGTAATAGTCGGTTTCGATATCCGGACCTTCGGCAATCGAGAAACCCATATCGGCAAAAATCGCGGTGATCTCATCAACGATCTGGCTGATCGGATGGATGCGGCCGCGCTCGGCAGGGGACTGACGAACAGGCAGGCTGACATCGACTGTTTCCGCTTTCAGGCGGGCCGTGATGGCTGCATCTTTTAGTTCGCTCTTGCGTGCAGTGATAAAGTCGGTGACTTCATTCTTCAGCTGGTTGATAGCCGCGCCGCGTGTCTGGCGCTCTTCCGGTGTCATTGTGCCCAAGGTTTTGAGAAGTTCGGAAACCGAACCCTTCTTGCCCAGCGCCGAAACACGCACAGCTTCAATGCTTGCCTCATCACCGGCTGCGGCGATCTCCGACATCAATTGCGATTTCAAAGTATCAAGTTCAGTCATCTTTTCCTGCCTCGCCGGGATATGTTCCAGCGGCTTGCGGTTTCACAGCATTCTTCAGATAGTCGGTCGCCATGATAAAGCGTCGCAGATCACTACCCATCCGCACGCGCCCGATCAACCGGGCAAGCGGTAAAAATCGCGCAAGAACGGTCACCAGACGCTGCAATTCTTGAACGGTGGCGGCAGGGGCCTGCTTCCGCCAGAGGCGGAAGGCTTCATCACAGGTTTTTTGTTGTTCGACGGAGCGGGTCGCAACGATCAGAAACAGCAGCCACAGATCGCGGGCCTGCGCAGATTCAAGCGGCATGACAGCTTCCGGCTCTTCTTCGAAATCCATGAAGCCGATGCGGCCGTCACGCAGGAAGAAATCGCGCACATGTGGGCGTCCATGGCACAGACCGGTGGCATGCAGTGCGCCAAGCGCTTCTGTTGCCTTGACCAGCAGTGCGTCATTTTCTGCCGGAGAGGCGTTTTTCAAACCCTTGAGCATGACCTCGACGGTCGGGCCGACATCACCAAGCACAATTGCGGTATCGGACGCATAGACAATCTCTGCAACAGGAAAGCCCTTTTCGGCAAAACGCTCCATGCGACGGATTTCCCGCGCCATCATGGCGGCAGGTTTGAGAAGTGGTGACGGCTTGAGAAATGAATAGGGCAGGAGCTTTGCCAGGAAAGCCTGCAGCGAAATCCACCAGGAGGAATTCTCCGTGCCCTGACGTTTGATCCAGACAGCGCCGCTGTCAAGCTCAAGCCGCTGGATGCGCCGGTCACTGGCCAGAAGTGCCTGCATAAGGGCGGCAATATCCGTATCTTTCAGCGTGACGCGGAACCCACGCTTTTTCGTGTCCATATCCGTTGCATTTAACATAAGCCTCCGATCGTCGCGTTATGCTGGCGATCCTCCCTGTTTCATGTGCAGAGCGGCGAGAGATGAACTGGATTAAGTTCCGTCGCTCCAAGCTGTCATTTGGCATCAGATCGAGAACCGCTGGGCGTTTTCGGTCCAATGCTCCGGACGCATGTCATCGAAAGAAAAAACCCGCGCCGGATGAACCGGCGCGGGTTTAATAAGAACGAAGATGTTCAGCGCCGTATTAGTTTACAGCAGCTTCAAACTCGTTTTTCGTACCGGCTTCCTTGAGGTACTCGAGAGCTTTCTTGGAAGCGTCTACGAGTGCGCCGAACGTTGCAGGCTCATGGATTGCCAGGTCAGACAGAACCTTGCGGTCAACTTCGATGCCAGCCTTGTTCAGGCCGTCGATGAAGCGGCCGTAGGTCAGGCCGGATTCGCGAACAGCAGCGTTGATACGCTGGATCCAGAGAGCGCGGAAGTTGCGCTTCTTGACGCGGCGGTCACGTGTTGCATACTGTCTGGACTTGTCGACAGCAGCCTTAGCTGTACGGATAGTATTCTTGCGACGACCGTAAAAGCCCTTAGCGGCCTTGAGTGTCTTGGTGTGCTTGGCGCGGGAAGTAACGCCACGTTTTACGCGAGCCATATCATGATCTCCTTAAAGTGTCCAAATACGCGGAAAAGTCTTAGAGACCGTTCGGCAGGTAGTTCTTGACGACTTTCTTGCCGTCAGGCTCGGCGAGAACCATGGTTCCGCGCGCGTCGCGAATGAACTTATTGGAACGCTTGATCATGCCGTGGCGCTTGCCAGCAGCGGCTGCAACGACTTTGCCGGTTGCGGTGATTTTGAACCGCTTCTTGGCAGCCGATTTAGTCTTCATCTTGGGCATTTTGCTACTCCGTTTTTTGTATCGAAACTGGCGGATGAGGCCTTGTTTCAAGCTATTCTGGAACGGCCTCGGCATGCCCTGCCGGACCGTTCGGACGCGCGCTTATAACCGCAGTCGGCCAAAAGCGCAACTCTTTATAAAAAGCCCTGTCAGGCTTTATTATTTGGGGGCGAGAACCATCATCATCTGACGGCCTTCGAGTTTCGGCTCGGCTTCCACCTTGGCAATCGCCAATGTGTCTTCCTTAACCTGCAAAAGAAGCTTCATGCCGAGTTCCTGGTGCGCCATTTCACGGCCACGGAACTTCAAGGTCACTTTCACCTTGTCGCCTTCTTCGAAGAAACGGCTGATTGCCTTCATCTTCACCTCATAGTCATGGGTGTCGATGTTGGGGCGCATCTTGATTTCTTTGACTTCGACAATCTTCTGCTTCTTGCGAGCTTCAGCGGCCTTTTTCTGGGTCGAGTACTTCAGTTTGCCGAGATCGAGAATCTTGCATACCGGCGGTTCGGCGTTCGGCGAAATCTCAACGAGATCGAGACCGGCCTCCTCTGCCAGTTTCAGGGCCTGATCCGTCGGCATCGGGCCGAGGTTTGTGCCTTCTTCATTGATGAGCTGAACGCGGGGAACCCGAATTTCCCGGTTGGAGCGCGGGCCCTCCTTGACGGGGGCATCGGCTTTGAAAGGTCTGCGAATGGTCGTATTCTCCTGAACTGTTTTCCGGATTGGCTGCGGCAATGACCTCCTGCCGAAGCAAATGGCGGAAATGTCGTGATTGCCGTGGCGAAGTCAATAGCATAAGTGCTGGAAAAAATCACCACTTGTCGCGGTTTTTGCGAATCTGCTCTACAAGACGTCAAAATCGAGGAGTGCAGGCATGCAAAACAGCGAAAATCCGGTTCAATACATCACTGTCGGTAACGATGATGATGCGCGCAATATAGGAATGATAGTTCGTCCTGCCAAGGCTGGTGCGAAGGGTCCGACCCTTTTGTGGCTGGGTGGCTATCGTTCAGACATGTCCGGAACCAAAGCCGTCGAGCTTGATCGTTTTGCAAGTGAACATGGATTGGCCTGCATTCGGTTCGATTATTCCGGTCATGGCGTCTCCGGCGGGGATTTCACCAAGGGCACCATTTCGCGCTGGCTGGATGAGACGCTGGCCGTGATCGCAGATCAGAAGCCGCAGAGCATCATTGCCATTGGTTCGTCGATGGGCGGCTGGATCGCGTTGCGCCTGGTGCAGGAATTAAAGAAGCTCAAGACAGCAACGATAGACGGTCTGGTTTTGATCGCCCCGGCGCCGGATTTTACAGCCGAACTGATCGAGCCAAACCTGTCGGATGCAGAAAAAGCCTCGCTTGCAGAGCGTGGTTATTTCGAGGAGCCTTCCGAATACAGCCCTGAACCAAATATCTTTACCCGCGCGCTGATTGAGGATGGCCGCGAAAACCGGGTGCTCAAGGGCATGATCGAAACCGGTTGCCCGGTGCATATTCTGCAGGGTGGACAAGATCCTGATGTGCCTTACACCCATGCTCTAAGGTTGATGCAGTTTCTGCCGGCCGATGATGTGGTTTTGACCATGATACAGGATGGCGACCACCGGCTTTCACGCCCGCAGGATATCGAGCGTATGCTGCAGGCGGTAAAAGACATGGCGTTTTCGGCAAAACCGCAACGGTCTTAACCATATTCAACATCTCTCTGCCTTCAGCAATCGCTAATGATTGACTCAAAGCCGTCCCTCATTTTAACGTTTTGTTAAGAATGTAAGGGACGGTTTCATGATGAAAGCACCGCTGGCGCGTGCGCTGTTGATAGCAGCTGTCGCGGGATTATTCTCTGCGGCTTCCGTGCAGGCGGAAAACAAGGGCAGCCTGTCTATGGTGACAGGCGGTGTCACCTCGCAGCCAATTGGCCATTATGAGTTCTGTCAGAAATACGCAGCCGAGTGCAATGTGCGCAGCAAACTGACAGCTCCACCACGTGTGACCGAATATGGCTGGAAGCTGGTGCGCGAGATCAATGCGTCGGTCAACAACAGCATCATCGCCATGACAGATCAGGAAATCTATGGTCGCGATGAGGTCTGGGAATATCCGACCACGGCTGGTGACTGCGAAGATTATGTTCTTTTGAAAAGAAAGATGCTGATCGAGAACGGATTTTCCGTGTCCGACCTTCTGATCACCGTCGTTCGCAAGCCTGATGGCGAGGGACACGCTGTACTGACATTGCGCACCACTGAAGGTGACTTCATTCTCGACAACCTGTCGGATGAGGTAAAACTCTGGACAGACACACAATACACATACCTGAAGCGCCAGGCCTCGTTTAACTCCGGCCGTTGGGTTTCCATCGAAGATGGTCGCGACGTTCTGGTTGGTGCTCTGAGATAACTGTCTTAAGTGAAGCCTGCCTGTGCAGGCTTCAGTTTACGTGTCAGCCAGCAATCCCGAGGCAAGATGCTGGAAAGCATCGACAGCTCTTGGAAATGCCTCTTCCGGATTTTGAGCGGCGGCAATCCATAGTGCTGCGTTCAGCACAGCGCCATTCAGCAGCCATGTCGCAGCCTTTGCATCGACTCTTTTCAGTGTTCCATCGTCAATCAGGCCCTGAACGGTTTTTTCAATCCGTTGCAGGCAAGCCGTCTGGTTAGGCCAATTTGCGGGGTCACCCAGAACCGCCGGACCATCCAGCAGCATGATACGCTGGATTTCAGGCTCTAGGGCCATTTCGATATAAGCGGTACTTTCAGCGAGCAATGCGAGCCAGGGCGTCGCTGCATCCTCCTGGACGATGCGCAACCGTGCCAGCATCTCACCATCAATCTGATCGATGACGGCCCATAGGAGGCCCTTTTTGTCACCAAAATTGTGATAGAGCGCCCCACGCGTCAAACCGGCTTCGGCCGTCAGGTCGTCCATGGACGCCGCGGCATAACCCTTTGTTGCGAAAGCTTTTCGCGCTGCAGTGATGAGCTTGGCGCGGGTTTCTTCAACCATCTGGGCACGTGTTTTCGCAGCCATTCGGCTCTCCTGAAATTAACATACGGTCCGTATGCGTATTGACATACGCGATGTATGCTAACATATATTGGCATACGGGCCGTATATCAATGCTGCGTCCCGCTCACTAAAGCAATGAAAAATCGACCGATTTATCCAAGAACGCCACTGCGTAAGGCAGACCCGTGTTCTGGAATTGGACGAGTGCGTTTTAAAGGAGCACACAATGACCAAACGCGATGCTATTTTCCCTGCCAGCAGGCAAGAACTCTATGAAATCAACGGTTACTCCGCAGCAATCCGATCCGGTGATCTGCTGTTTGTGTCCGGCCAGGTCGGCAGCCGTGAAGATGGATCTCCAGAACCGGATTTCGAAAAGCAGGTGCAGCTAGCTTTCGACAATCTCAAAGCGGTCCTGAAAGCAGCAAACAGCAGCTTTGATGATATTGTCGATGTCACGACATTTCACACCGACCCTGCCAACCAGTTCGAGGTGGTGATGGCCGCCAAGAACAAGGCATTTTCGGAAAAGCCATATCCGAACTGGACCGCTGTCGGTGTGAACTGGCTGGCCGGTTTCGACTTCGAAATCAAGGTCATTGCCCGCATTCCGCAATCGAACTGATTGTTTGTTCCCGGTGAAGCACGTGGGGTATTTGCGTGCTTTACCGGCCCATGCCCACCCGCCTTCATCACTCACAGCGACGGGATTTGTGCGGTAAGACTTGGCACACAAACCATTTTTCTTGAAGCCAAGGAAACTGGATCCTATTATATGGTCCAGTTTTAATGCTTACAGGATGTGTGCAACATGGATTTCAACCCAGCAACAACAGTCACAAATTTTGTTGTTCACGGGAAAGTCCTTGTTCATGTCAACTTCGATAACACTCTCCAATCTAAGCTGGTCGACGCCTGAGGGGCGCCCGCTTTTTTCCCACCTTACGCTTGCTTTCGAGGCAGAACGGACCGGCCTTGTCGGCCGCAACGGCGTCGGTAAATCGACACTTCTGAAACTGATAACCGGTGCACTGCAGCCGCTGGCGGGTGATATCTCGGTCTCTGGCAGCGTTGGCGCCATGAAGCAGATTGTGCAGATCGCAACTGATGAAACCGTTGCGGATCTGTTTGGCGTGTCTGGTGCTCTCACCATTCTTCGCCGTGCTGAAAATGGCGAAGCGACAATGGAAGAACTGGCGGATGCCGATTGGACGCTGGAAGATCGCATGCGCGCGTCGCTTGATCTTCTGGGCCTTGCTGTCACGGCTGAAACCCTGCTTTCCAGCTTGTCCGGTGGGCAACGAACCCGTGCCGGCCTTGCGGCACTGATATTCACGCAACCTGACTTTATCGTTCTTGACGAGCCTACCAACAATCTGGATCGCGAAGGTCGCCAAGCAGTCATCGATTTTCTGTCGACATGGCGCGGCGGTGTACTTGTCGTCAGCCATGACCGTGAATTGCTGGATACGATGGATTGCATCGTGGAATTGACCTCGCTTGGCGCAAATCGTTGCGGTGGCAACTGGAGCGATTATCGTGAAGCCAAAGCCTTGGAGCTTGCCGCTATCGAGCAGGATATGTCCGAGGCCGAAAAGCAGCTTAACGACGTTGCACGCAAAGCGCAGGCGAGATCAGAAGCCAAGGGACGCAAGGATAGCACGGGTAAGCAGAACGCCGCCAAGGGTGATCAGCCACGTATCTTGCTTGGCGCCATGAAAGGGCGAAGCGAAAGTACCAGTGGAGGCTATGCGCGATTGACCGAGCGCCGCCAGACTGAAGCCACAGCAGCACTGGAAACGGCACGACGTCGTAAGGAAATCCTCCAGCCATTGGTGGTAACACTGGCGTCAACCGGTCTGCCAGCCAGCAAAATGGTCCTGCAGATGGAAAACGTCACAGCAGGCTATCAGCCTGAAGCACCCGTTCTGCGCGATGTCAGTTTTACCATCACCGGACCGGAGCGTATTGCCATCACAGGCAAAAATGGTGCGGGAAAATCTACCCTTCTGTCATTGGTTACAGGTGCGCTGAAACCGTGGGCCGGTCAGGTGCGTGTGTTCACCCCCTGGGTCATGCTCGACCAACAGGTCAGCCTGATGGATAGCGCGACCTCAATTCTTGATAACTTCCGCCGACTGAACCCGAATTCCGATGACAATCAACGCAGGGCCGCACTGGCGAGATTCATGTTCCGTGCCGACGCTGCCCTGCAGATTGCCGGAAGTCTCAGTGGCGGTCAGCTTTTGCGGGCAGGGCTTGCCTGCACGGTAGGTGGTTCATCGCCGCCACCCTTGCTGGTGTTGGATGAGCCGACGAACCATCTGGATGTGGAGGCGATCGAAGCCCTAGAAGCGGGATTGCGCGCCTATGACGGCGCGCTGCTGGTCGTCAGCCATGACGAGGTGTTTCTGGAGGCAATCGGTATAAACCGTTATCAGCCATTGCCGATGATTATACCGGCTGCCAACACCAGCGATCCACCCAGCACCACCTGAAAGACTGCCCGCATGAATGGCGTTTCCATAAAGCGGTTCTGGATGAAGGCAATTGCCCACAGTTCAACAAAGACCACGACGGCCGCTATGGCGGTGGCCGTCCAGAAATGTGGAATGAGATAGGGTAATGCGTGGCCAAGGCCGCCAACGGCGGTCATGATACCCGAGGCAAGGCCGCGTTTGAGCGGTGAGCCTCGGCCGGAAAGTTTGCCATCATCATGGGCCGCTTCGGTAAAGCCCATGGAGATGCCGGCACCGACGGAGGCGGAAAGGCCAATGAGGAATGTTTGCCAAGTATCCTGGGTGGCAAAGGCCGCCGCGAAAATCGGCGCCAGTGTCGAAACCGAACCATCCATCAAACCGGCAAGACCCGGCTGCACATAGGTCAGCAGAAACTGGCGTTTCGCAGTTTCTTTTTCGGTCTCATCAACGCCGTCGGCCAGATGTTTGTTTTCCAGCATCTCGGCGATGTCCTGGTGTCCACGTTCCGCATCTGCCAGATCGCCAAGCAGTTTGCGGGTATCGGCGTTGGACACGCGGGCGACCGCCTGGTCATAAAAATTCGCCGCCTGCTGTTCCATGAGCTCGGCCTGCAGGCGGATTTTCTCAAGCGACAGGTTCTTAACCAGCCAGTCCGGTTTGCGGTCATAAAAACCGCTGACATGCTCACGGCGAATAAGCGGTATATTGTCGCCAAACCGGCGTATGTGCATGTCGATCAGCATATTGCGGTGCGTCTGCTCAACCTCGGCCATGTCGTCGAAAATTTTGGCTGATGCCGAGTAATCCTGCCTCAGAATGCTGGCATAGGCGCGGTAGATCCGGGCGTCGTCCTCTTCACTCGCAATGGCCAGTGCCAATATCTCCTGTTCGCTTAGCGAAGAAAAATCACGTTTTGAAGAGGCAAACAGCGAGCGCAACATGGGAATGTCCTAGTTTAGAATTATTCTAAATATATTCAATGTCGCGCTGGGAAGCAAGGGATGCAAAAGGTCGCATTGCGAAAATTGCCCATGAAGACCATATGAGGCTGGCAGAAAGACATGAGTGCAGAAAGAACCGCCGGAACCAGCATGAGCGATGATCTACAGGCAAGAGCCGCCCACAACGCTGGAATTCAGCGCCGTGCCGAGGATGAGATGGCGCGGATGGGGATCGATGCGGCTTTTATCGATCATCTCGTAGAGACCTTTTACGGTCGTGTTCTCGCCCACCCGGAGCTGGGGCCGGTGTTTGATGGCAGGCTGCACGGCCGCTGGCCTGAACATATGGCCAAGATGAAGAGTTTCTGGTCGGCCATCGCATTCAAGAATGGTGGTTATGCGGGAAAACCGGTGCAGGCGCATGTTGGTGTACAGGGCATGACGTCCGGTCTGTTTCCGCAATGGCTGGCGCTCTTTTCGGAAACGCTGAGTGACATCGCCCCCAGCCGTGAAGCGCATGACTGGTTCATGGCAACGGCCGAGCGTATCGCCCGCAGCCTGACATTGTCACTGTTTTACAATCCGGCACTGGATGATCCTGCGATAAAACGGACCTGACAGGGCAAGGGGGGCACGCCCCTCGGCAGGGCGCGCCCAATCGGTTATTTTCTGACTATGGTTTGGGATAAGGCCATTTCCAGTTCTGGATTTCCGGCATGTCCTCGCCATGTTCACACACAAACATCTTGTGCTGCATCAGCTTTTCATGAAGCGCGGTCACGACATCTGCGGCCTTTTCCTTGAGAACCGGCAACCGGTTGATCGCCTCGATTGCCAGGTGATAGCGGTCCAGCTCATTCATCACGGCCATATCAAACGGAGTTGTGGTCGTTCCTTCTTCAATAAAACCACGCACGTGGAAGTTCGGGTGATTGGTGCGCTTATAGACCAGCCGGTGAATGAGATAGGGGTAGCCGTGATAGGCAAAGATCACCGGCCGATCTGTGGTGAATATCCGGTCGAACTGCTCGTCGGATATGCCGTGCGGATGATGTTGCGGTGACTGCAGTGTCATCAGATCCACCACATTCACCACGCGAATGCGCAGATGTGGCAATGCTTGCCTCAACAGATCAACCGCCGCCAGTGTTTCCATGGTTGGCACATCGCCGGCGCAAGCCATCACCACATCTGGCTCCAGTCCGTCCTCGGTCCCCGCCCATTCCCATATGCCAAGCCCTGCTTCGCAATGGTGCTCGGCTTCTTCCATGGTCAACCACTGCGGGGCGGGCTGTTTGCCCGCCACTATCACGTTCACCCGGTCCCATGTTTTCAGGCAATGGTCGCCAACCCACAGAAGGGTATTGGCATCCGGTGGTAGATAGACCCGCACAATCTCCGAGCTTTTATTGGCAACCAGATCAACGAAGCCCGGATCCTGGTGGGAGAACCCATTATGATCCTGCCGCCAGACATGCGACGTCAGCAGATAATTGAGTGACGAAACCGGTTTTCTCCATTCCAGTTCACGCGAAACCTTCAGCCATTTTGCATGCTGATTGAACATGGAATCGACAATATGGATAAAGGCTTCGTAGCAAGAGAATAAACCGTGTCGGCCGGTGAGCAAATATCCTTCCAGCCACCCTTGGCACTGGTGTTCGCTCAATACCTCCATCACCCGGCCTTGCGGGGCGAGATTGTCGTCGGTTTCCAGCGTCCGCGCCATCCACACGCGGTCGGTGGCCTCAAACACACTGCCCAAACGGTTTGACGCCGTTTCGTCTGGCCCGAAGATACGAAAGTTCTTCTCACTTTCATTTAGCCGGATAACATCTCGCAGATAATCGCCGAGAACCTTGGTCGCTTGCCCCTCGGTTGCACCGGGTGTGGTGACGGAAACGGCGTAGGTCCGGAAATCCGGCGTATGCAACTCCTTGCGCAATAATCCGCCATTGGCATGTGGGTTGGCGCCCATGCGTCGCTCACCCTGCGGTGCCAGCGCTTTCAGTTCCTCTTTCAGGGTGCCGTTTGTGTCAAACAGATCCTCCGGATTGTAGCTCCTCAACCAATCTTCAAGGATCTTGCGGTGCCCGGCATCCTGCCGGCAATTGGCCACCGGCACCTGATGCGAACGCCAATGGCCTTCGACGATCTTGCCGTCCACCATCTTGGGTCCGGTCCAGCCCTTGGGCGAACGCAGGATGATCATCGGCCAACGCGGACGCTCGGACGCGTCTTTTTGCGCCTTCTGTTTGATTGTCTTGATGCGATCGAAAATGACATCCAGCGTTGCCGCCATTTGCTGGTGCATGGCTTCCGGCTCATGCCCCTCGACAAAAAACGGCTCATAGCCATAGCCGGTAAACAGATGTGTCAGCTCTTCGTCGGGTAGGCGTGCCAGCACGGTCGGATTGGCAATTTTATAGCCATTCAGATGCAGGATTGGCAGCACGGTCCCATCAATTGCCGGGTTCAGGAACTTGTTGGAATGCCACGCGGTTGCCAGTGGTCCGGTTTCGGCCTCGCCGTCCCCCACCACGCAGGCAACGACCAGATCAGGATTGTCGAAGGCCGCACCATAGGCATGTACCAGCGCGTAACCCAACTCGCCGCCTTCATGGATCGAACCCGGTGTTTCCGGTGCCGCGTGGCTGGGAATGCCGCCAGGGAACGAGAACTGTTTGAACAGCTTCAGCATCCCGGCTTCATCCTCAGTAATTCCAGGATAGATTTCCGAATAGATCCCTTCGAGATAGGTGCTGGCTACCATGCCTGGCCCGCCGTGGCCCGGGCCGCAGATATAGATGACGTTGCTGTCGCGCGCTTTGATGATCCGATTGAGATGAGCATAGATGAAATTGAGACCGGGGGTGGTGCCCCAGTGTCCCAGCAGGCGTGGTTTGACGTGTTCTGCGCGTAGAGGCTCTTTCAAAAGGGGATTGCCGAGAAGGTAAATCTGCCCGACGGACAGATAGTTAGCGGCGCGCCAGTAGCGATCGATCAGCGAAAGCTCATCTGCCGTCAATGTTTTTTCACCGGATACTGCTTTTGTTGCCTGCGTCATACGTGCTCCTCACTCTGGTGATGTTTTGGAGAGTTACGCCCCGATTGGACGCAACAAAATTCTCCAGAAAATTCACTGCGACGCACCAGACTGGTCCCAAAAATCGTAACCCACTTTGCGGGCTGGTGCAGTTCCATGCGTAGAAGATACTGCTTGGACCGGCTTCTCCTTGACGCAAGTCAAGTTATGTTACGGCTTGTCTACGATTAGCGACCAAAGGCTACAATCATATGGCGTAGTCTTGCAATCCTCAGCTGTTAAAATGCTGCCCGCGCAAGATTCGGAACACCAAAGCCGCCTTTTGCGAAAGGATCGATTTTCCCACTTGAAGCAATCAAGAAGAAATGATTAGTAAACTGTGGGAGGCGTACCCGGCGGTTCGCCTTATGAAACTCTTCATAACAAGGCAAACCAACATGGATCGCAGATCTTTTATCCGCAATGCAGGCGCGGTTGGCGCCGGTGTCACGGCAACTGCATTGGCCGCTCCGGCCATCGCTCAAGAAAACCCGAAAATCACATGGCGCATGACCTCATCCTTTACCAAGGGTCTGGATATTCTGTTTGGCGCAGGCCAGATTGTTGCTGACCATGTGAAGGAAGCAACCGGCGGTAACTTTACCATCCAACACTTTGCCGGCGGCGAGATCGTTCCAGCTTTGCAGGCTGCTGATGCGGTGACGGCCGGTACGGTCGAAATGGCGCATACCTGCTCCTATTATTACGTGGGCAAGGACCCGACCTTCGCGCTTGGCACGTCGGTTCCGTTCGGTCTCAATGCACGCCAGACAAACTCCTGGTTCAATCAGGCTGGCGGTAATGAACTGCTCAACGAATTCCTAGCCCAGCACAACATTTACTCTATCCTGCTCGGCAACACCGGTGCGCAAATGGGTGGCTGGTTCCGCAAGGAGATCAACACCATCGATGACCTCAAGGGTCTGAAAATGCGGATCGCCGGCCTGACCGGTCAGGTCATGCAGAAGGTAGGCGTCACGCCGCAGCAGATCGCGGGCGGTGATGTTTATGCAGCGCTTGAAAAGGGCACGATCGACGCGACCGAATTCGTTGGGCCGTATGACGACCAGAAGCTCGGCTTCTACAAGGTCGCCAAGTATTATTACTACCCTGCCTGGTGGGAGGGCGGCCCGGCTGTTCATGCTTTCGTCAATCTCGAAAAGTTCAACAGCCTGCCAGAAAACTACAAGCGCATCTTGAAGGACGCCTGCGCGGCCGGAAGCGCCAGCATGCTGGAGCGTTACGACGCTCATAATCCGAAGGCACTGAAGGAACTGGTCGCACAGGGTGCTGTGCTGCGTCCGTTCAGCCAGGAAATTCTCGATGTTTGCCACAAGGCAGCACTGGAAACCTACGCTGAAATTTCCGCATCCAACCCAGCCTTCAAGAAAATCTATGACAGCCAGCAGGCTTTCAAGAAGGACGCCTATCTCTGGGCGCAGATCGCTGAATACACCTACGACACCTACATGATGATCCAGCAGCGCAACGGCACGCTGTAATCATCGACGGTAATTGTTATGCGGTCACCCGGTTTGGTCCGGGTGACCGTTTTTGTGGGTGGAGACCAGCTTCCACACCTCACGTTCGCGCCATGCTACTGGGCTCAGGCCAGTTATGCGGCGAAATTCGCGATTGAAGTTGGATTTGGTCTGGAAACCGGCATCCAGCATGATCGAGGTCACCGATTGCTCGGTTTCTTCCAGAAGACGGCAGGCTTCCCGGATACGCAGCTGATTGACGTATTGCGATACGTTCATATTGGCAGACCGGTTTATGGCATTGGAAATCTGTCGGCTGGGTAGGCCAAGTCGGCGCGACAGCCGTGTGAGATTGAGATTCTCATCGCGGTACAGCCTGTCCTTTTGCATGATATGCTCCAGCCGCTCCATCACTTCACGGTCTTCAGTGGAAGGTGGAATAGGCGTGTCGCTGAGCGCCTCTGTGCCAGCCTCCGGCTCGACCTTGCTGCCTTCTGCAACCGACGCCGTCAGACCGATCAAGAAAAGGCCTAGAAGATTGGCATTGCTGACGATGGCGGCGACATTGGCACCGCGTGTCCACTCGAAGTCCAGGAGCACCAGAAAGTCAAAGCAGGCAGACAGGCACAGCGCGCCCGCGGCGATGTAGAGCGCGCGGTGGGCAGGCACTACACTCGCAAAACGCGCCTCGTCCAACCCGTCAGGACCTGAACGACCTAGCGCAATGATGGCAACCGCATAACCGACAAACAGAGTAATCAGCGCAAAGTCGATCGCCAGCGGATAGACGAGCATCAGCAACAGAATGATCAGCGGAGAAACGACGATACCGGTCAGGGTAAAGTTGCGGGTGGCAGGTTGGTCATTCATCAGGCTGCGGAAGCTGGCATAGACAAGCGGCGGCAGGCATCCGGCAATAATAGGCAAGACATAACGCACGTCCTCGACACCATAACCCCAGCGCACTCCGACTGAAATCGATTGCAGCACACAAAGGCCGATCAGCGCCAGAAATGGTCGGTTGGCTTTTTTTTCACGGGCCCTGAACAATGCGATCAAGGTGATACTGAGCAACAGGGCAACGACAAAGGGCAGGGGAATAAACAGCACGTTAAAGGCCTTGCGGAACGAAGTTATGCGCGAAAGCGCAGCACAAGCCGATTGCTTCGGTTGAGTATTCAATGAATGGACCAGATCGCGTTCCGGTACGACCTTGATCGTGATTAAGGTCGCTAAATACCTGATTTTTGCCAGCATGAGCCATCGTTCATCCAACTCAACGAGGTTTTTTATGCGGTTTCAACTTCTCATCGTGGCCCTTCTTATGGCCTGCACGGCTGGCTCGGGTGCCTTTTCAGCAGAGCAGGTCGGTGTGCGCGACATCAATGTTTTTTCCCCACAGCGGAACAGCAATCTCGAGGTGACGGTGTGGTACCCGTCAGCGGGGGACGGCGAAAAAACACTGGTTAGCGATACCAGGATTTTTGAAGGTTCACAGGCTTTCAAGAATGCCACCATCAAAACCGGCCTGTTTCCGCTCGTCCTGTTGTCTCATGGCTCAGGTTCAAGGGTCGAAGGCATGGCATGGATTGCGGTGAAACTGGCTGAGGCCGGTTTTATCGTGGCTGGCACCAACCATCCCGGCACCACGAGCGGTTATTCTACACCACAGGACACACCAAAAATCTGGGAGCGTACGCAAGACCTCTCAAACCTTGTCACAAGCCTGACCACCGACAAGGCCTGGGTGTCTTCCATCAGCCAGAGCAGTGTAGGTGTCTTGGGTTTTTCGCTGGGCGGTGCGGCGGCCATGGAAATTTCCGGTTTGCGTGCCGATCTTGATTCGTTTGTGCGTTATTGTGAAGACCATTCAGACATGATGGATTGCCGCTGGTTTGCCGGTGGGCGCGGTTATGTGAATGACGAAGCGGTATCCGTGCCGAAGCTTGATTTGCGCACCGTCGACAAGGGACGGTTTGAGCAATCCAACAGGGACCCGCGCATAAAGGCGACGGTTCTTGTTGATCCCGCTCTGGCAACGGTCATCCAGCCCGAAAGCATCAAGGACGTGACAATCCCACTGACTTTCATCAATCTCGGCGATGAGGGCAAGGTTCCGGTTGCCGTCAAAGCGGATGAGCTGTCGCATCAGATCTCCTCGGCAAATTATGTTCGGCTCGGCGGTGCCGACCATTTCAGCTTTCTGCCGGTTTGCAAAAAGGACGCCAATGCTTTTCTTGAATCCATTGGTGAGTTGGACCCCATTTGCAGCGATGCCGGTCTGCGGGACCGCGCTGAGATTCATCAGGAACTCATTAAAACCATTGTCGATAGCTTCACCCGCACCCTGAAATACGGCCATTGAACCAAATGTCAGTAAAACAAAACGCCGGGAAAACCCGGCGTTTTATCACGCGATGCGTTTGTAAAAGATCGTCGTGCTGCAATACCGGCCATCGGGGAACAGAGCGTAATCGGGGATAACGCCTACCCGTTGCCAGCCGAACCGTGGATAGATTGCTTCAGCATCGCTACCGGTTGCCGTATCAAGAACGAGAAGCGTGCGCCCGCGTTTGGTAGCTTCTGCTTCCACCGCATCCATCAGCAGACGAGAAAGTCCTTGTCCGCGTTGCGAACGATGAATGAGCAGTTTCATCAGGTCACCACGATGCGGCTGGTTCGGTTTGGATGCCAGACCGATCTGAACGGTTCCGACAACAACGCCGTCAACCTCCGCGACGACATGAATGATGTCACCGGTATCGACGCCGGCAGCCACATTCCGCCAGAAGTCTGCCCCGTCTTGCGGAGTGAAGGGCAGCATGAAACCAACCGATGCCCCGTCATTGACGCAATCCGACAAAACCTCGCACAGGTGAGGCAGGGCATTTAATGTATCTGCTGCATCTAAAATTCGGATCGTTGCCATAGGTACCTGCCGGTAAACGTAAATCGATGAGGGACTGTCATTGAGAAATTTGTGATGTGTTTTATCGGCGTGTCAGCGGGCTCGCCGGTCCAAAACGACGCAGTAGCGGGCGGGCCGCTCACCCGGATTGTGAAAAACGTGGCCTTCGCCAACCGGCATGAACAGGCAATCGCCCGGCGAAAGGAGATAGACATCCTGTTGTGTCGTCATTTCCAGCGTGCCTTGCAGCAGCCAGACATGTTGGGTCATGCCATGCGAAGCAGAGTGCGGTGGAAAACTGACTTTTGCGCCAGCTGGAAACTCCACCTCAACAATATCGACATCCGAGCCGACGCGCGGCGGTGAAATGGCGCGGCGTAGATATCCGGTTTCCGGATCCTGCCAGATTTTCTGTTCTGCCTTGCGGACGATTGGAGTGACTGTCTCGTCTTCAGCAAAAAAGTCTGACAGCGAAAGGCCAAGTGCGGCGCAAATCCGGGCCAGGAGCGAGGCGGTAGGGCTCGCCTCGCCGCGTTCAATACGCGAGATCATCGCCCGGCTGACGCCCGAAGCAAGACTGAGCTGGTCGAGCGTCATATCGTTTTCAGCACGCAACGTGCGGACCCGCTCGCCGATCGATTTTTCGAGAATGTCGTTTTCCATGTCCATGATCAGAGAATTGCATTCTCTTATAGTGGAGTCAATGGGTATTATAGTGGAATATTCGAAAAGTGACGAACCTGCGTGAAAGTAGGTTCGTCGTTCTTGATAGTCTTATGCGCCGACCTGAGCGATCCAGTCATTCAGATTATAGTAGTTTGTTACCCGGCTAACTTTGCCGTCCTTTAATTCAAAAAAGGCACCCGCTGGAAGCACGTATTTCTGTCCATTGGCCTCTGGAAGACCTTCATCGGTCACCAGATATTCACCGTTGACGACAAATTCTGCAGACGCGCGTTTGCCGTCTTCGCTGGCCATAATCACCATGTCGGTCAGGGTTTCCTTGTAGCAACGGTTCATGTGATCCATGAACTTCGCAAACACCGCCTTGCCGGTCTGGCGCTCACCCTGATTAATGTCGTGAACCACGTTTTCGTCGAGCAGGGCCAGGAAGGCATCCATGTCCTGACGGTTGAAAGCATCGTAATAGGCGTGGATGGTGGCGGCTGCTGTCATCTTTATCTCCATGGGTCTGCAACAGAACTTGGCTCACTTTGGTCGTCACGATATAACCGGGCACAACCAAGGTGAAAATGCTGTATATCGGAAAGTATCTCAACTGACATGAAAGCACTCGAAATCAAATCCGCATCCGGTGCCGATATTGCACCTTATTTTGATGACCTCGCCCGTTTGCGTATCGGTGTTTTCCGGGAATTCCCCTATCTGTATGACGGCACGATTGAACATGAGCGGGAATATCTGGCCACCTATGCCAATTCGCAAGGTGCCGTTGTGGTGCTGGCGCTGAATGACGGCAAAGTCGTTGGTATGTCGACGGGAATTCCAATGGCGTCAGAAACTAATGAGGTGAAAAAGCCTTTCATCGCAGCCGGTTATAATCCTGATCGGATCTTCTATTTCGGCGAGAGCGTGCTTCTGCCGCAATATCGCGGGCAGGGCGCTGGTGTTCGGTTTTTTGAAGAGCGAGAAGCGCAGGCAAAACGGCTTGGCGGTTTTGACTATTGCACCTTCTGTGCGGTGGAGCGTCCGCTGGATCATCCAAGACGGCCCACAGACTACAAACCACTCAACAGTTTCTGGGAAAATCGCGGTTACGTCCACAAGCCGGAACTGAGCACCACATTCACCTGGCAGGATCTGGATGAAACGGCAAAAAGCCCGAAAACCCTTTCCTTCTGGATGCGAAAGATCGAGGCGTAATTCATGACCAGACTTGCCGCTTGCCAATACGCCATTGAACTCATCGAAAGCTGGGAAGATTACGTTGCACATTTAAGCGCTTTGGTACGACAAGCGGCAGAGACCGGTGCCGAACTTGCGCTTCTGCCGGAATATTCTGCGCTAACACTGACTGGCCTGCTGCCGGCTGATATCCGTTCCGATCTGCACAAGTCCATCGATGCCCTGCAGCCCCTGCTACCGGCTTGGCTGGAACTATGTGAAGAACTGGCACGCAGCCATGGCATCGTGTTTCAGCCGGGTAGCGCGCCGGTCAAGAACCCAGATGGCAAATATCGCAACCGTGCTTGGCTGTTTGGACCGAACGGGTTGATCGGGTATCAGGACAAGCAGATCATGACCCGGTTTGAGCGGGAAAAATGGAACATTGCCGCCGGTGTCGAGGGGCTTAAGGCCTTTGACACGCCGGTTGGCAAACTCGGCATTCTGATTTGTTACGATAACGAATTCCCGATGCTTGGCCGCAAGCTGGCGGAACTGGGTGTAGAGTTAGTTCTAGCACCCAGCTGCACTGACACGCTGGCCGGTGCATTCCGGGTGCGCATCGGCGCGCAGGCCCGCGCGCTGGAAAATCAGTATGCCGTACTGTCCTCCCCAACAGCGGGTGAAGCACCTTGGTCACCAGCGGTTGATGAAAATCGTGGCCGCGCGGCTCTCTACGTTCCCTCTGACTACGGCATGCCGCCTTCGGGCATTGTGGCAGAAAGCGAAAGCGACAATGTGGTCGATAGCCATTGGCTGATCACTGACATCGATCTCGGCGCCGTCGCAAAACTGCGAACCGACGGGCAGGTGGCCACCCGCCGTGACTGGCCGGAGCAATTTGACGTATGAAAGGTCCATATTTAGTGGCCTTTTAACGAATTCCCACTTTTCGACTATCGAAGCCCCTGCTATAGCCCGGGGCATGAGCACAAATCCGAACCGCATCCCGCTTGACCATATCCGCAACTTCTCGATCGTTGCCCATATCGACCATGGCAAATCGACATTGGCCGACCGGTTGATCCAGTCGACCGGTGGTCTTGCCGAACGCGATATGTCCGAGCAGGTGCTCGACAATATGGATATCGAGCGCGAACGCGGCATTACCATCAAGGCCCAGACCGTGCGTCTGCACTATAAGGCCAACAATGGTGAGACCTATGTTCTCAATCTTATCGACACCCCCGGCCACGTCGACTTTGCCTATGAAGTCTCGCGCTCTCTGTCTGCCTGCGAAGGCTCGCTACTGGTGGTGGATGCATCGCAGGGCGTAGAAGCCCAGACGCTGGCCAACGTCTATCAGGCGATCGATAACAACCACGAGCTCGTTACCGTTCTGAACAAGATCGATCTGCCCGCTGCAGAGCCGGATCGTATCAAGGAACAGATCGAGGAAGTCATTGGCATTGATGCCAGCCAAGCTGTTTTGATCTCGGCCAAGACCGGCCTTGGTATTCCAGACGTGCTGGAAGCCATCGTCCATCAGCTGCCTCCACCGAAGAGTGAGCTTGGTGAAAAGGGCCCGCTGAAGGCGCTTCTCGTCGATAGCTGGTACGACACCTATCTAGGCGTCATGGTTCTGGTGCGCGTGCTCGATGGCGTTTTGAGCAAGGGTCAAACCATCCGCATGATGGGCACGGATGCAAAATATCAGGTGGAGCGCGTCGGCGTTCTCACACCCAAGATGGTCGCTGTCGATAGCCTCGGCCCGGGCGAAATCGGTTTCATCACCGGCTCGATCAAGGAAGTGGCGGATACGCGCGTTGGCGATACCATCACTGAAGATAAGCGCCCGACTGAAAAGGCACTTCCGGGCTTCAAACCCGCGCAGCCAGTGGTTTTCTGCGGACTGTTCCCGGTCGATGCGGCAGATTTCGAAGACCTGCGTGCCGCCATGGGCAAGTTGCGCCTCAACGATGCGTCGTTCTCGTTTGAAATGGAATCGTCCGCCGCTCTCGGTTTCGGTTTCCGCTGCGGTTTCCTTGGTCTTCTGCACCTTGAAATTATTCAGGAGCGCCTCGAACGTGAGTTCGATCTCGATCTGATCGCGACTGCACCTTCGGTGGTCTACCAGTTGACGATGACCGATGGCTCCGAGCGCGAGCTGCACAACCCGGCTGATATGCCGGATGTGGTGAAGATTGCCGAAATTCGTGAACCATGGATCAAGGCGACCATTCTGACGCCGGACGATTATCTTGGTGGCATTTTGAAGCTCTGTCAGGATCGCCGCGGCGTCCAGACCGAACTCACCTATGTCGGTAAGCGTGCGATGATTACCTATGAATTGCCGCTGAACGAAGTTGTGTTCGACTTCTACGACCGCTTGAAATCCATCTCCAAGGGATATGCGTCCTTCGATTACCATCTGGATGGTTATCGTGAAGGCAACCTCGTCAAGATGTCGATCATGGTCAACGGCGAACCGGTGGATGCGCTTTCTATGCTGGTGCACCGTACCGCTGCCGAAAAGCGCGGTCGCGACATGTGCGAAAAGCTGAAGGATCTTATCCCTCGCCACATGTTCAAGATCCCGATCCAGGCGGCTATTGGCGGAAACGTCATCGCCCGTGAAACGATTTCAGCCATGCGCAAGGACGTGACAGCCAAGTGCTATGGTGGTGACGCCACCCGTAAGCGCAAACTTCTGGACAAGCAGAAGGAAGGCAAAAAGCGCATGCGTCAGTTCGGCAAGGTTGATATTCCGCAGGAAGCGTTCATTGCTGCCCTGAAGATGAGCGACGACTAAGCGTTACACATCAAAATCCACAACAAAAAAGGGAGGTGAACGCCTCCCTTTTTTGTTCCGAATAGACAGTCTGTAAAAAGAAAACTGCCCGCCTCGAAAGACGGACAGCTCTCGCTCCTCCCGGTAACCGTTAGGTTATGGGGTGGTCGATGTGCCACCACCCGTTGCTGGGGCAGCAGGCGCAGCATTGTTGGCTGGCGGCTCAGCTGGCGTTGTTGGTGCCATAGGCTGAACTGCGGGAGCCTGCTCCGTTGCGGCTGGCGGTGTGGTCGTTGACGATGTTGTTGTTGGGTCCGTTGTTGGACCACCCATCTGCGACCAGATAAATACACCCGCCAGAATGAGCACAATCAGAGCGCCGAACGGAACCCATGATGATGATGAGCGTGCTGGCGGTGCCAGATTTGGATCAATATGCGGTGGCACATTTGGATTCAAATCCGGCCGTGGGCGAAGTTCAGGATTTCTGTCATTTGGATCATACGTCATGTTACTTCCTCCTTCTGGATCAAGAACGCGTGATCGGCAAAAGAGTTCCAGTTGCGGTCAACAAGGGTTAAAAACATGAGGAACGTTGGCCATAAATGACAAAAGCGCCGGGGCTATCCACGGCGCTTTTAGTTTGTCTTAATGGTAACCCTAGCGGCTGGCGGTGCGAGCCGGGCCGGATCTGGCGACCCAGCGATGCCAGTCTTCGATGCTGCCGTTGAACACATTCAGATCGATCTTGCCGGACACGCCTTGTGACAGGCCCGAACCGGAATACTGCCAGAACACCCACTTGCGGCCCGGATAAACCTTGGAAGGATGCTGGGCAACGGCACGAAGCCAGAATGGATAGTTGAGGAATTCGCCGGACAGGTGATCCTTGTAGAAGTCAGGTGCGGTGTAGATAACCGGACGCTGGCCGTAATGGCGTTCCAGCATGTCCATAAACACCTGCATCTTTTCCAGAACCTTGGCGCGTGGAAGACGCATCTTGCAACTGGACTCACCGTTGTATTCAACGTCGATCACCGGCGGCAGGGCATCCGGGTCCCGCGGCACGTTGCGAATGAACCATTCGGCCTGATGGCTGGCCGGGCGGCACCAGTAGAAGAAGTGGTAAGCACCGCGACGAATACCTGCTTCCTTGGCCAGCCTCCAATTGGTCTTGAACATCGGGTCAAGATGGTCGCCGCCATCGGTTGCTTTGATATAGGCAAAGTTTGCGCCTTGTGTGCGCAGCTTTTGCCAATCGATATTGGCCTGCCAGCGCGAAACGTCGACGCCGTGCACGGCGTAATGATTAGGCGTAACCTTGCCGAAATTGATCGGCTTAGCGTCACGGAACTGGCGGCTATAGATCCGAGAGCGTACCTGTGGGCCTGCCATGATCGCCGGGCTTGCTGCCATCGCCATCGTGACCGGGCGCTGGTCGGGAACCGGCATGCCAACGTTTGGCGCGACAACGGAAAATGCCTGAGGTTCTTCCGGCACGGGACCGCCCCATGCCAGCAGTTCCTGATGCTCATTCGAGCCGGAGGCCTGTGCGGCGCCAACTGTTGCCGAAGGAATGGGGCCGGATGTCGGAGTTACAGAGCTGGTGACTTCTCTGGACGGAGAGGAAACACCTGTCATGATGCTCTCTGGCCCAGAACTGGATGTACAGCCGGACATTGTCAGGCAGGCAAGGAGCAATGCTGGCACAACAGATGAACGCATGGGAATCCGTACTCAAAACAAAACAGAAAATACGAGAAAAGCCTCCTCGCTAACGTTCTGCTAGGATTAAAGAACAATTATCAAGAAAGATTAAATTGCGTCCGACCAGAATGTGTTTATGGCCGTAAAACGGCTATTTTCCGAGGTTTCGGCGCCGCATTCAGCGGAAACCGAACCTGCCAACCATGATGATCTGTTAGGAAATGTGGCGAGACCACATGGTAAAAACCATTCATTTTTAGAGACTTGAAATTCAGGCCCGCGAAATGTGGCAGGATTGATGAATGTGGGTGAACGCCGTTAAGGCCTTGTCAACCACACGCAAAGCTTGCTGAAAAAATGACAATAAGGCCGGAACCGCGGTTTTTGAGCGTTACGAGCCGGCGAGAACCGGTTGCTGATCCTGCTTTTGCGTGGTGTTGTCATTCTGCTCGATCAGCTTTACCCAGGCGCGGGCCAGGGCAAGTCCCGCCACGTCAGCCTGTGTGCCGTTTTGTGCCTTCTGGTCGGCATAACCGGCCAGCCAGCCCGGTGAAATCGTTTCAATGCTGTCGGCAAAATTGCTGCGCCAACCCTCAACCACCGAGGTGTCTGCCTCGAAGTGAAACTGGGTACCGTAGGAGGCGCGGCCAATCCGGAAAGCCTGATTGATTGCTGCGCCATTGGAGGCTAGCCGCACCGCATCATGTGGCAATGTAAAGCTGTCATAGTGCCACTGGAAAATACGGAAGTTATCGCCAACACTGGAAAACACTGGATCCTGTCGGCCTTCTTCGTTGACCTCTATATTTTCCCAGCCAAATTCACGCGTCACCTTCAGCAGGTTTTCGCCGCCATGGGCACGCGCCAACAACTGGCTGCCGAGACAGATACCGAGAACCGGCTTATCCGCTTCGGTAAAGTCACGCATCAATTTAGCAAGTCTGGGCAGGTAGGGATATTTTTCGTCGTCCACGGCGCTTTGTTCGCCGCCGAACACCACAAGCGCATCGTGACTGTCTGCATTGTCAGGCACAGCCTCGCCGAGATAAACGCTGATCACGTCAAGCTCGGCGTTAACCTCGGCCAGGGCGGCGCCCACTTGTCCGTGGGGTGTACCTGCCATGTTCTCAATGATTGCGACGCGCATGAAGTCTACCTGTAAGCGAATTTAGCGCGCTAAATTGACCATGCGACTGGTCGCTTGACAAGACCAAAGGCAGCGCTGGCCACCTTTGGTCGAAGCTATTTTTCTGTGCGCGTCAGAAAGATCAGAACACTTTTTTCAGCTTGGCATCCACGGAGTGGCTGTTGCCGCCACGCACTGCAAAGAACAGGAAGATAGCGGCCCACAGGATCGACTTCTCACTGCCCGCCAAGCCCTCGGCTTTGACGATGCCGTGGAAGTAAACGGTCACAAGCAAAACGATAGTTGCGGCAAAAGCCGCAGGACGCGTGAAAAGACCAATGGCAATCAGAATGCCGCCGAAAAACTCTGTCGCGGCCAGCAAAGGTGACCAGAACACGCCGGGGTAAAAACCAAGGCTTTCCACCATGCCAACGGCGCGAAAGGGGTCCATGATCTTGCCGTAGCCATGCGTCACAAGAAGAACACCGGCAGCAACACGCAGAATGGTTTCAACGATTTGATGGGTGCTGTTATAGACGGGTGCGATAGCCGGAACGATGAGACGCTGCGATGATTGAATTTTATTCGTCATAAGAAACTCCATGAATTGAACATGGTGTTTTCTCTAAAGCTGTATGACGTGAAGACAATCAAGCATCGTGTCAAAACATGATTATTTTTGTTAATATTTCCGTGAACGAGATTTGATGATGGAGAAGCCCGTGAACGATACGACCGCCAAACCCCGTGTTGCCATCGTCTATTGCACACAGTGCAATTGGCTGCTGCGGTCCGGCTGGATGGCGCAGGAATTGCTGCAAACCTTTGGTCAGGACCTCCGCGAAGTTGCACTCGTTCCCTCGACCGGTGGCCGTTTTGAGATCACGGTAAATGACACTCTTATCTGGGAGCGCAAGCGAGATGGCGGGTTTCCCGGACCCAAAGATCTAAAGCAGCGTATTCGTGACGTGATCGATCCCGAACGTGATCTTGGCCATACGGATCGGAAAGCCGATGAGGGGCTGGATACCTGACTTGCGGAATGTATGACCTCACGAAGCGAGGTCTGCAACCACGCTGTCGAGGATCAACATACCTGACGGCGTGCAGCGAATGCGCGAATTGCCGAGACGCTCGACGAAACCATGCTGAATGAGGAAATCTTCGCGGTCCGGGTCCAGTTCGCGCCCGGACAGCGACTGCCAGCGCACCAGATCGATCCCTTCGCGTAAGCGCAGGCCCATCAGCAGCAATTCGTCTGCCTGCTCGTCATAACCCAGCATTTCCTGATCGATCATGCCGTGGCCTTGCCGCTCAACCAGTTCAAGCCACGCTTCCGGGTTGCGCTCTGTGGCGGTCGCCAGTTTCACCTTGCTTTGCGAAAGGCGTCCGTGCGCGCCGGGACCAATGCCAGCATAGTCACCATAACGCCAATAGGTCAGGTTATGGCGGCTTTCAGCGCCGGGGCGGGCATGATTGGAAACTTCATAGGCCGGCATGCCGTGACGGGCGGTAATCTCCTGCGTTGCCTCGTAAAGCACGGCAGAATGCTCCCCATCCGGCACAATCAGTTTTCCGGCCTTGTGCAGCCCGTAAAAGGCTGTGCCTTCTTCGATTGTCAGCTGATAAAGCGACAGATGGTCCACCGCGTAGGAAATTGCTTCGGCCAGTTCCTTTTCCCACTCTTCCACCGTCTGATTGGGACGGGCATAGATCAGGTCAAACGACATGCGTGGGAAAATCTCGCGCGCCAGCTTGATGGCTTTCAGCGCATCCGCGACGTCATGCAGACGTCCCAGAAACTTCAGATCCCGATCGTTGAGAGCCTGAACGCCCATCGACACGCGATTGACGCCCGCGGCCCTGTAGCCGCGGAAGCGTTCAGCCTCGACGCTGGACGGGTTGGCTTCCATAGTGATTTCAATCCCGTCGGGCACATGCCAGTATTTGGCGATGCCATCAAGAATGGCGCCGACGGTCGAAGGCTCCATGAGTGATGGCGTGCCGCCACCCATAAAGATGCTGCTGACAACCTTAGGGCCACCAAGCGTGCGCATGGTCTGCATTTCCTTCAGAAACGCAGCTGTAAAACGCTCCTGATCGACCGGCTTGTGGCGGACATGACTATTGAAATCGCAGTAAGGACATTTGGCCGCGCAAAATGGCCAATGCACATATATTCCGAAACCGGGTTCCCCGGTATCAGGCAATAGAGTAGCACCGGGTGCAGATAGAGTACCGCTCCCGGCGCTGGTCATCATGCTTCGAGGCAGCTTTCAACAAAAAGCTTGAAGGCGCGGGCACGGTGCGAAAGTGCAGTCGCGTCGCCTGGCTTCCAGCCATGTTTCTGTTCAGACGGCATTTCACCGAACGTCGTGTCAAAACCTTTCGGTTGGAACACCGGATCGTAACCGAAACCTGCCGTGCCGCGTGGCGGCCACACAACAGTTCCTTCGATCTCGCCACGGAACATTTCCGTGTGACCATCAGGCCAAGCAAGGCACAAAACACTGACGAAGCGGGCAGCACGATCCTTTGGATCTGTCACACCTTTGTCAGCAAGCGCCTTTTCAACCTTTTCCATGGCCATGGCGAAATCGCGCGTACCATCGGCGGTTTCTGCCCAATTGGCGGTGTAAACGCCGGGGGCGCCGTCGAGCGCATCAATCACCAGACCGGAGTCATCGGACAGAGCTGGAAGACCGGAAGCCTTCGCCGAGGCCAGCGCCTTGATCGCAGCATTTTCCTCGAAAGTCGTGCCGGTTTCATCCGGCTCTTCGAAGTTCAGTTCTGCCGCCGACTTTGCCAAAAAACCGAACGGACCGATCAGCTCGGCAATTTCGGCAATCTTGCCCTTGTTGTGGCTGGCAACGACGATGGTGCGGGTGTCGAGTTTACGCATGTCTTATCCGGATCTCAGGCGATTGCCTGCTTTTGCAGGGAAACCAGTTCGGCGCAGCCTGTCTTGGCAAGACCGAGCAGCGTCAGGAATTCCTGCTCGCTAAACGGTGCGCCTTCGGCAGTGCCCTGGATTTCAACGATACCGCCGGAACCGGTAATGACGAAGTTTGCGTCCGTTTCAGCAGACGAATCTTCAAGATAATCGAGATCGATAACTGGCTGGTTTGCGAAAATGCCGCAGGAAATGGCAGCGATATGGTCTTTGAGAACCTTTTCGACCTTCAGCATGTTGCGGCTTTCCATCCATTTCAGGCAGTCATGAAGGGCAATCCATGCGCCAGTAATGGAAGCGGTACGGGTACCGCCGTCGGCCTGAATGACGTCGCAGTCGATGCTGATCTGGCGTTCGCCCAGCGCCTGCAGGTCAACGACAGCGCGCAAGGAACGGCCAATAAGGCGCTGGATTTCCTGTGTGCGTCCACCCTGCTTGCCGGATGCAGCTTCGCGCTTCATGCGTTCATGGGTAGAGCGCGGCAGCATGCCATATTCAGCAGTCACCCAGCCCTTGCCGCTGTTGCGCAGCCATGGTGGGGTCTTTTCTTCCAGGCTCGCAGTGCAAAGTACATGCGTATCGCCAAACTTGACGAGACAGGAGCCCTCGGCGTGCTTGGAAAAATTGCGCTCGAATGAAACCTTGCGCATCTGGTCTGTTTTTCTGCCTGACGGCCGCATGACGGACTCCTCTTGAATTGGTCGGAGCCTTCTAGTGCCTTTCCCAAGCAATTGGAAGGCTCTGGCCCATCTATCCCGGTTTTGCGCCGCAAAACCGATCTTGGGAAGTGGAATTTCCGTTTTGCCGAAGGTCGATCAGTGATTATAGTTGATGGTCTCAGGCAATCGACAGAGATGACGGTCAATATGGGTTTTTCCATTCCGATAGCACAGGATCAATTCGCGTCGCTCGACGAACGTTCGCGCGAAATCTTCCGCCGTATCGTAGAAAGTTATCTCGAGACGGGAGAGCCGCTCGGGTCGCGTAACCTGTCGCGGCTTTTGCCCATGTCGCTTTCACCTGCCTCCGTTCGCAATGTGATGAGCGATCTGGAGGAGCTCGGACTTATTTATTCGCCGCATATCAGTGCGGGCCGCCTGCCGACACATTCGGGCCTAAGGTTTTTTGTCGATGCCTTCATGCAGGTCGGAAACTTGTCTGATGACGAACGCGCCAATATCGATCGGAATATCGCGCCACTGTCCAATCGCGAACAACCCCTGCAGGGAATGATGACGCAGGCCAGCCAGACCCTGTCGGGCATGTCGCGGGGCGCTGGGCTAGTCATAACCACCAAAAACGATGTGGTCATCAAACATGTCGAGTTCATCCGGCTTGAGCCGTTCAAAGCACTCGCCATTCTGGTCGGTGAACACAATCAGGTGGAAAACCGTATCATTGATCTGCCGGCCGGCATCACATCTTCGCAGTTGACGGAGGCTGCCAATTTTATCAATGCCCACTTGTCCGGGCAGACACTGGATGAACTGCGAAGTGAACTGAATGCGCTGAAATTACAGGTGCAGACCGAACTTGGTACATTGGCGCAGGATCTGGTGGAACGTGGTCTGGCCGTTTGGGCCGGCGATAGCGAAGAGGGTAAACCCGGCCGTCTTATTGTTCGGGGACGCTCCAATCTGCTGGAAGGGCTTGGCAGCGAAGAAGATATGGATCGCCTGCGCCTGCTGTTTGACGATCTGGAGCGCAAGGACAATCTGATTGAAATTCTCGACCTGGCTGAAAGCGGGCCGGGGGTACGTATTTTTATCGGGGCGGAAAACAAGTTGTTTTCTCTGTCCGGTTCATCGCTGATCGTCGCGCCTTACCGTGATGATGACAATCGCATTGTTGGTGCTGTTGGCGTTATCGGGCCGACAAGGCTAAACTATTCCCGTATTGTGCCGATGGTCGATTATACGGCACAGTTGATGGGGCGGTTATCGCGAAAACCGCTATAGTTAGCTGCCATATTCCTCAACTGACAGTTCTTTGCGCACCGAATGGCGGCTAAGCCTTGATTTTTGCCCGTCAAACATCGATATCGGGCGCAACATCAAAATTTAATCTGGAGACCGTCATGACCGACGACACGAACAAGACCGGATCTGACGCAAAGCAAGCGGAAACGGCATATGAAGAAACTGTAGCGGACGCTACGGTTGATGAAAATTTCGCGCCTGTCGAAGAAACACCTGATCCTTCCGAGGCGCTAAAGGCGGAAAACAACGACCTGCGCGACAAGTTCCTGCGCCTTGCTGCTGAAATGGACAACCTGCGTCGCCGCACAGAACGCGATGTGAAGGATGCCAAGGCTTATTCGGTGGCTGGTTTTGCCCGCGATATGCTGGCCGTATCAGATAATCTTCGTCGCGCGCTCGAAGCAATTCCTGCCGAGTTGAAGGAAAATGCTGAAGCCGGCATTGCAGGTCTTATCGAAGGCGTTGAAATGACCGAGCGTTCGATGCTTTCGACCCTTGAACGCCACGGTGTTCGCAAGATCGAAGCGGAAGGTGAAAAGTTCGACCCGAACTTCCACCAGGCGATGTTTGAAATTCCAAACCCTGCGGTTCCCAACAATACGGTTGTTCAGGTCGTTCAGGCAGGCTTCACCATTGGTGACCGTGTTCTGCGTCCTGCCATGGTCGGTGTTGCCAAGGGTGGCCCAAAGGGTGAAGCCGCAGCAGGGGCTGAGCCAGGTACTGGCAGCCTGAATGAAAAAGATGCGTGATCTCTGATCACCCTCGTTTGAAACTTTTAAACCCCGGTCATCAGCCGGGGTTTTTTAGTATCAGGATCGGGAGAATTGCCGATCGAGCCAATCAAACGCGTAGTCCTGCTGCTCGGCTTCGAAAACATGGGCACCTGGCCAGATTTTGCTGTCCAGGCAGTCTGCACGCTGCCATGCAGCCCATACGCTCCCCATTTTTTGCAGGGCTTCAGTAACGGAGCCGACTGGAAAAAGCCTGTCTTCCCTGCCGGCAAAGACCAGCATGGGCCGCGGCGCCACAAGGCTTGCAACATCGGGATAATCCAGAAACTGCATAAGGCCCGGATGGGCCATGTGCCACGCAGAACCACCGCGCAGCTGGTTATTGCCGGGTACCATCAGACCCTTTGCTGTGGCCATCCAGTTTACCACCACCGTCGCGGTGATAGTGTCGGTCAGAGCCGCAGCCTGCCAGGCGCGGAATGCGCCCATGGAAAACCCTGCTGATGCGATCTGTTGTTTGTTGACCTCTGGCATGCTGGCCAAAAATTCTGCGGTGCGGGTGTCCTCAAGCGCCATCAGACCGGCAAGGGAACTCCCCATATTGGCAAAATTGGCCGCCAGCGCCTGCTGTCCATCATACGTCAACGGCCCGCGATCACCCCAGCCGAGTGCGTCGACTGCAAGCACGACATAACCGCGGCGTGCCAACTCGTCACCGGGAAACCTTCCTGAAAAATGTCTATCTGCCCACCCTTGTGCGGAGTGCAGCTTATCTGGACCATCCCAAGGCGAAATTAGTTTTTCTTTGCCGATATCGAATTTGGAACCATGGTCATGGTAGAAAACAGTTGCCGGAAATGGTCCCTTGCCCTGGGGTAACAAGAGCAAGCCAATAACCCGGCTGTCGCGCGTCAGGTTGAACGCAATCTTCCGGGCAATAAAATCACCACGGTCGATTTCATCGACAATTTCGGGATCAAAACCAGTTCTGTCTGGTGTCTGCCAAGTGAGTTCCCAGATCTTTGCTCGAGCTCGAGCCTTCCAGTCCTCGAGATCGCTGACCTCAGGCGTCCATGCCATTGAATAGGTCAGTCGCTGTTTCAGTCGCTCACTGAAAACCGGCAGGTGGTCTCCGGTTACACCGGTCATTTGCACATCAGGCATCTGGTCGAGGTCAAATGAACAGTCATCACCAACGCTGGCCCCACGCTTTTCCGGCTCCATGCATCCTCCGTCATCAGCGCTCACGTCTGATGACGGTTGATTTACCGCATGGAATGAAAAATCGGAATTGATTTTAAGGGGGATTATTAAAGCAGGTCGCTGTTGATAGACTGCTGCACGCCGTCGTGCAGCCTCAAGCGGCGTTGGCCTGCTCTTGGTTCAGGAAGGCATATATTGCCGTGTCCGAATCGGTTGCACGCAGCTTGGCAACTAGATCCTGGTCGCGCAGAACGCGGGCAATGCGTGAGAGGGCTTTCAGGTGGTCAGCACCTGCACCTTCAGGCGCCAGCAGCAAAAACACCAGATCAACAGGCTGGTCGTCCAGCGCCTCGAAATCCACGGGGCTTTCCAGACGTGCAAATACACCGACGATCGATGAAATGCTTTCGAGTTTGCCGTGCGGAATGGCAATGCCATGTCCAACACCGGTGGAACCAAGCCGTTCCCGTTGCAGAATGACGTCAAATACCTCGCGTTCCGGAACACCTGTAATCCGGGATGCCTTTGCAGCAAGTTCCTGGAGAAGCTGTTTCTTGGAATTTACCTTGAGGGCGGGGATAATCGCATCTTGTTGCAGCAGGTCTGCCAATGCCATTTCGTCTTCCTTTGTATCACCGGAGTGATTGGCGGGCGTGGTGACCACGTCCGCCAAACGTATTCCGACTGTTCAACCCTTTATCGCGGCTGCATCAATCCAGCCGATATTACCGTCGTGACGACGATAAACGATATTGAGGTATTCGGTTCCCGGGCTGCGGAAAAGCAGGACCGGTTCGTCTGTCATATCAAGTGCCATCACGGCATTTGCCACAGACATAGTTTTAATCTGTTTCGAGCTTTCCGCGACAATTGTTGGCGCGTAATCGTCCGGCACTTCATCATCTTCATCCGGAACGGCGTCCATAACCGTATAAGGAATTTCCTCGAAGGAAGGGACGTGCCCACCAGCATGGTGGTCTCTCAGTTTGCGCTTGTAGCGTCGAAGCCTCTTTTCGATTCGGGCCGCTGCTGCGTCGAAGCTGCCTTGCGGCTCGTTTGCTTCTCCCGCAGCATGAAGAACCACTCCGGTGTCCAGATGCAGCTTGCAGTCGCACGAAAAATGGGACGTCGATTTCTGAACAGTAACTTGAGCAGAATACCCCCCATCGAAATATTTCGTAACCGCCAAGCCGACCGCATCCTCGATCCTTTGACGGAACGATTCACCTATCTCCATATGCTTACCAGATACACGCACACTCATGGAATTTTCCTTTTTGTAGTGATTTGCGAATACCAGCTTACGTCAAGCCACGCGCTCATCCAAGCGATTCCAGACCTCTTTGGCCTTGCTGCGGCGTTCTGCCTTTCGATTAAGGGAGTTTGTTCGTCTCGATCATCCCGTAAAGGTGCGCGCTTCTACTCTTGGGGCAATCAGGAGTCAATGCTACTAAAGGCGGCTGGAGGCATATATTTACGGTTCGTAAATGTGCTGTCGGTGGCAAACGGCGCCCTTAGCCCAGTTTTGCAAGGGCTTTCTTCTCCCGCCGGCGCTGCACAGACGAGGGAATGTTCATCGCTTCACGATATTTCGCGACTGTTCTGCGAGCCAATTCGACCCCGCCTTGCTTCAGATTGTCCACAATGTCATCATCGGAGAGAACGGCATCGGGCGTCTCCTGAGAGATCATCACTTTTATGCGATGACGCACAGCTTCGGCCGAATGGCTGTCGCCTCCTTCCACGGCACCAATGGAAACCGTGAAGAAATATTTCAGCTCGAACATGCCGCGCGGTGTCAGCATATATTTTTTTGACGTGACGCGGCTGACGGTCGATTCATGCATTTTGATCGCATCCGCCACGGTCTTGAGATTGAGAGGGCGAAGGTGGTCAACACCATGCATCAGGAACGCATCCTGCTGCCTGACAATTTCGCTGGCAACCTTCATAATTGTCTTGGCGCGTTGGTCGAGGCTTCTTGTCAACCAGTTTGCATTTTGAAGGCATTCGGACAAAAATCCTTCGTCCTCGCCCTTACGGGCGGGCAGGCGCGAAATCTGCGCATAGTAGGACTGATTGACCAGAACACGCGGCAATGCGTCGGGATTGAGTTCCACAAGCCATGTTCCATCAGGTGTTTCCCGAACGATCACGTCAGGCACGATCGTTTCTGAAACAGAGGCTTCAAAGCCTGAGCCGGGACGCGGGTTGAGTGCACGAATTTCGCCAAGCATGTCGAGGAGGTCTTCCTCATCCACACCGCAGAGCTTTTTCAGGGTTACAAAATCTCGCTTTGCCAGCAGCTCCAGATTGCCGACGAGCGCCTGCATGGCGGGGTCAAACCGGTCTTTTTGTCGAAGCTGTATCGCCAGGCACTCACTTAAAGAACGGGCGAAGATCCCGGGGGGATCGAGCGTTTGCAAGGCGGCAACGATACGTTCGATATCCTGCGCATCCTTGCCCAGACGCTCGGCTGTCTCGGACACGGTATCGGCGTGGATGTAGCCGGTCTCATCCAACTGATCCACAAGGATATCGGCAATTACCCGCGAAGTGGCATCCTGCAAAATGAACGGCACTTGCTGGTTGATGTAATCCCGCAAATTGGTTTTTGCCGCGACGAAGTCGTCAAGGTCATAAGCCTCGCCGCTATCATTGCCTGGCATCGATTTCCATTGATCGGCCAGTTCAGGGGCATCCGCCTTGCGCTGGTTACCATCATCCGGAAATACGTTTTCGAAACTGGTATCGAGCTGTTCACCAAGCCCAGTGCTGCGTTCGTTGTACCACTCATCCTGATCGGCAGCATGTGTGTCTGAAGGCTCAAAATCCGGCTCGGCAACACCAAAGCTGTCATCGGGGGTCTCACTGCTCACGCCCTCATCACCTGCTGCAAATTCAAGCAGCGGGTTCTTTTCGACTTCCTGCGCAATAAATTGTTCCAACTCGCCATAGGTCATCTGAAGCAACTGGATTGATTGCATCAGCTGTGGCGTCATGACGAGCGATTGGCTTTGACGCAGAAAAAGGCTAGCGGATAATGCCATGACGGACGCGAAACTCCCCTTCAACGCCTTCCTGACCGCTTTTTTTAAGGTTGGCGGTGAATGAAATAGCACTTGGCCCAAAAATTGCTTTTTTATGAGATTTGGTCAAGCACAACAGGAGCGTCTAAAGGAAGATTCTTTCGCGAATGAGCGATTACAGGCTAAAATTATCTCCGAGATAAAGCCTGCGCACGTCGGGATTGTTCACGATATCGGTCGCGCGACCATGGGTGAGAACCTCACCGGCATGAATAATGTAAGCTCGGTCAATCAGTCCCAGCGTCTCACGCACATTGTGATCGGTGATGAGAACGCCGATGCCACGTGCCGTCAAATGTCGCACAAGGTTCTGGATGTCACTCACAGAAATAGGATCGACACCGGCAAATGGTTCGTCGAGCAGCATGAAGGTTGGGTCTGTGGCGAGCGCACGGGCAATTTCAAGACGTCGGCGTTCACCACCCGACAATGCAACCGCCGGCGATTTGCGCAGATGCGCAATGTGGAACTCTTCCAACAGTTCATTCAGCTTGGTATCGCGTTTCTTGCGATCTTTTTCGTGCACTTCCAAAACGGCAAGAATATTGTCCTCAACCGTCAGGCCTCGGAAAATCGATGCTTCCTGTGGCAGGTAGCCAACGCCAAGGCGGGCGCGGCGGTACATCGGCATTCCCGTCACGTCATTGCCATTGATGGCTATACGCCCGGAATCAACCGGCACAAGGCCAGTGATCATGTAAAAACAGGTTGTCTTGCCCGCACCGTTGGGTCCAAGCAGGCCCACGGCCTCGCCACGGCGCACCACAAGGGAAACCCCATTCACTACCCGGCGGGTGTTGTAGGTTTTCGACAAGCTGTGCGCGATCAGTGTGCCTTCGTAACGGCTTTTATCCCCTGAGAGATTGAGGGGGTTGCCGGGCGTGGCTTTGTCGGAGAACAGGCGAGATAGAGAAGGAATTTTCACGAGCAAGTCTTATGGCTGTTTTTTCTGTGATTTCGGGTCGAGCAAAATGCGAACCGGCCCACCACAGCTGTCCAGCTTTGCCTGTCCGGTGTTCATGAACACCGTCAGCTTACAGCCGGTGAAAACGTTTTTGCCTTCAGATAGCACCACCTGCTTGCCCGACAGGATAAAGGTCTGGGCTGCCATGTCGAACTCGCCATGATCGGCCGTTGCTTCCTGTGTGCCGGAATTCAGGTACACCGTGTTATCGACGAAAATCTTTTCGATATCGGCATTACCGCTGGTGAGCGACGATCCTTCACCCTTGTAAAGCACGGTCATCTTGCCGGCCTTCAAGGTTGTAGTTCCCTGAACAACTTTCACATTGCCTGTGAAGTAGGCTTTGCGCTCCTGGTCCTGAATTTCCAACTGATCGCTTTCAATGGCAATCGGTTGGTCATTGGAGAGCTTCAGCCCCTCCATCTGGCTCGTTGTGTTTTGCGCGGAGGCAGTTCCTGCCAGCATCAAAACCGCAGCCGAGCCGGACAGCAGCGCGAGGATTGGGAAAATCGAACAACGTAAGGATCGTGACATCGGGTCGGGCTTTCAATTTTCAGCTTGTTGTATGGTCGATGCAGCGAGCCGTGCCCGAACCTGCCCCGAAAAAATTATTGTTCTGCCATTATCTGCGATCTGCATGCTTTGTGCAACAATCGAACCATCTTTGGTAGTAATGTCTACCGCTTCACTCGTTTGCATCTTGCCAGCACGCAAATCAACATCTGCAGATTGGAATTTTGCCTTGATGCCGTTGGTCATATTGATCTCGAACGGCGCAGTCATTTGCATCTTGTTGGTGTTGCGGTCAAACACGCCGCCGCTTGCTGTTACCTTAGCCACAATATCGTTCATGGGAACGGCGGCAAGCACATTTTCAAGTGTCATCAAATTTGGGCTGGCAATGTCCTGCAAGGCACGATCGGCGGTCATCGAATAGGCGATACCATCATCATTTCGACCCGCAACAGCCGGTTTTTCCATGACGATCTTGCCGTTTTCAATCGTCGCGCTCTCTACCGATACGTCAGCTGGCCACCAGGCCTTGATCAGCGACACACCAATAAAAACCATGGAAATCAGCAGTGCAGCAGCCGGAAGAATGATTTTCAGCCGGCGAACGCGCGAAGAATGTCGCATAGCAGTGCCATAGGCTGCGCCACCATCGGTGGGCACAGACGCAAGTGCTGGCGATTCGCGTAGCTTGTCGAGCATTCCTTAGATGTCCCGGGTAAAAGCGGACAGGATACCATAAATCCGGGTCGGCCTTTGTGTTTCAACGTTTGTCTTTGGCATGTGCGAAAGGTTCTGCCAATATGGTTTTTTATGCGTGCCATACAAGTAGGGCGTGATTTTTACCGAAAACAGGCTTTTTTATTTGTTTCCCGTGAGCGGCAATATAAAACCGGCTGTAACGCAAATAGTGTTAAGCCTTCGCTAGACCTCATCAAGGGACGTGAAAAAATGGATCGCATGGCAATCGCTGACAGGCGGCAATTACGCCGTAAGTTGACATTCTGGCGTGTTGCAGCGGTACTTCTTCTTATAGCAGCCTGCTTTACCGCATATCGCATGGTTTACACTCCAAGCTCAAAATCCGGCTCGGCGCATGTTGCCCGTGTTGAGATTTCCGGTTTGATTCGTGACGACACGGAACTGCTGGAACGGCTGGACAAGATTGCCAAGAGCGACAATGCCAAGGCGCTTATCGTTTCCATTTCCTCGCCCGGCGGCACGACCTATGGCGGCGAACGCATCTTCAAGGCAATTCGCGCCGTGTCTGACAAGAAGCCGGTTGTCGCTGACGTCCGCACTCTTGCAGCATCTGCTGGTTACATGATCGCCAGTGCCGGTGACGTTATCGTAGCTGGTGAAACATCGATCACCGGTTCCATCGGCGTTATTTTCCAGTATCCACAGGTAGGCCCACTTCTTGATAAGCTCGGCGTGTCCTTGCAGGAAATCAAATCGACGCCGTTGAAGGCAGAGCCGTCACCGTTCCATGAGCCGCCTGAAGAGGCGAAAACCATGATCCGAAGCATGATCATGGATACCTATGACTGGTTTGTTGATCTGGTTGCCGATCGTCGCAAACTGTCCCGCGAGGAGGTTCTGAAACTCGCAGATGGCTCGATCTTTACCGGTCGGCAGGCGCTGGCCGTGAAGCTTGTGGACCGTTTGGGTGGCGATGAAGAGATTCGCGCTTACCTTAAAGAGCGTGATATAGACGAAAATCTGCCGGTCGCTGACTGGCGCGCGCCGTCATCATCCACGCCATTTTCACTTCTCGGGTTGGCAAAAGTTGCCAGAATGCTCGGATATGAGGATTTTCTGCCACTTGCAGGGGCCGCAAGCGAGGCAACCGACAAGTTGTTTCTTGACGGTCTCGTTTCGGTTTGGCAGGTTGAGCCACACTAAAAAGCCAATTCTTTCAGGGGGCAGTCGTGATTAAGTCTGAACTGGTGCAGATTGTTGCTGCGCGTAATCCGCACCTTTATCACCGTGACGTGGAAAACATCGTCAACGCGGTTCTTGACGAAATCACGGATGCTCTGGCGGGTGGAAACCGCGTTGAACTGCGTGGCTTCGGCGCCTTTTCGGTTAAAAACCGTCCTTCTCGTTCCGGTCGCAACCCACGTACAGGTGAATCGGTTTTCGTTGAAGAAAAGTGGGTTCCTTTCTTTAAAACCGGCAAGGAACTGCGTGAGCGCCTGAACCCTGGTATGGGCGATGTCGAAGACGACGACGAAGATTGAGTTTGTGAGGATGCCGCTGGATGGTTTCATCCTTTGCGCATCATGATGAAAAGCATGAACGGAGTACCCCATGTCGAAAAAGATCATCAACCTTCTGGTTCTGGTTCCGCTGGGTATCGTGCTGATCGTCCTGTCCGTTGCCAATCGCCAGTCGGTTACGCTGGCGCTTAATCCGTTCCGGCCGGAAGACAGCGTTTTGTCTTTCTCCGCACCGTTTTTTGTTTTCCTGTTTCTCGCCGTTATTTTCGGTATTCTCGTAGGCTCGGCGGCAACCTGGGTCACACAGGGCAAACATCGCAAGCGTGCGCGTGTTGAGGCGAAGGAAGCCAATCGTTGGCATGCCGAAGCGGACCGCCAGAAGGCTGTCGCCGCCCGCGCAACCGTCGTTCATTCAGACGCCCAGCTGCCAGCCAAGTGAACGCTGGCGCGAATTAACGCCTTTTCTATCGCTGTTTTTCGTGCAATCGCGCTGAGGCCTTTGCCACGCGCCACACTGATGCTATTGGCTTTGGCAAGACAAAATAGCCTGAAATGGGAAAACTTCCGTTGAAGAAAAAAGATAACCGGTCCGGTGGCAAGAACTTTGCCGGACAGGATAAAAAACAATCCCGCCCGGTCCGCCCGGAAAAATCCGCATCCTCCAGGGAGCGCGGGCAAACGCAGCGCCGCCAGGAGGACACTCGGCCTGCCAGACCCGCTGTGGCGCCAAAAGACAAGATTGCGCAAAAGGATGTTGCTGCTGCATCCGCGGCACCCATCCCGCAGCGTAGCCTGATGAACCGCACCGGTGAACGCCCTGTAGAACAGGTGCCGGTCATTCTGGAATCGACCGGTGCCGGTGATTTCCACCTGATCGATAGCGGTAATGGCCTGAAGCTTGAGCAATATGGTGAATACCGTATCGTCAGACCGGAAGCGCAAGCGCTGTGGCGGCCAAATCTTGCCCCGCGTGTCTGGGAAAATGTCGACGCTGTCTTTACCGGCGACACCGACGAAGACGGTATGGGACGCTGGCGTTTCCCGAAGGCGGCTCTTGGTGAAACCTGGCCGCTGTCGCTGCTGGGCGTCGATTTTCTCGGACGGTTCACGGCATTTCGCCATGTTGGCGTGTTCCCGGAGCAAATCGTGCACTGGCAGTGGTTGAAACATGCCGTTGAAAATGCAGGCCGTCCGGTCAAGGTTCTAAACCTCTTCGGTTATACCGGCGTTGCCTCCCTTGTTGCCGCCGCTGCTGGCGCAGAAGTAACCCACGTCGATGCGTCAAAAAAGGCGATCAACTGGGCAAAGGAAAACCAGGCACTTGCCGGACTTGAAAAAGCGCCAATCCGCTGGATTTGCGAAGATGCCATGAAGTTCATTCAGCGAGAAGAGCGCCGTGGCAGCACCTACGATATCATTCTGACGGACCCGCCAAAGTTCGGTCGTGGTACCAATGGTGAGGTGTGGCAGCTTTTCGACCACCTGCCGCTGATGCTGGATATCTGCCGTGAAATCCTGTCACCAAAGGCAGTAGGCCTTGTTCTCACGGCCTATTCGATCCGCGCCAGTTTCTATTCCACCCATGAGCTGCTGATGGATATCATGCGCGGGGCCGGTGGAACGATTGCCTCCGGCGAACTCGTTATTCGTGAAGCGGGGCTTGATGGCAAGACGCCGGGTCGTGCTCTGTCTACATCCCTGTTTAGCCGGTGGGAGCCGAAATGAGTAAGGACTATCAAGCCGGAACACCGCGGCGCGTTGGCCAGGTGAAGGAAGTCACCAGCCTGACCAATCCCATCGTCAAGGATATCAAGGCTCTGACCCAGAAAAAAGGTCGCGAAGAGAGCGGTACCTTCATGGCGGAAGGCTTGAAGCTGGTCATCGACGCATTGGAGTTGGGCTGGACAATCCGCACGCTCGTCTATGCCAAGGCTGCCAAGGGCAAGCCTCTGGTGGAAAAGGTTGCGACAAAAACAGTTGCGTCAGGCGGACTGGTTCTGGAAGTCAGCGAGAAGGTTATTTCTTCGATCACCCGTCGCGATAATCCACAAATGGTCGTTGGTATCTTCGAGCAGAAATGGCGCTCGCTGCGCGATATTCAGCCATCGGAAAGCCAGACCTTCGTGGCGCTCGACAGAGTGCGTGATCCCGGCAATCTCGGAACGATTATCCGCACCGCTGATGCGGCTGGCGCATCCGGCGTTATCCTGATTGGCGATTGCACGGATCCGTTTTCGCTGGAAACGGTGCGTGCAACCATGGGCTCCGTGTTTGCTGTTCCTGTTACCAGGGCCAGCGTCGACGAGTTCTTGCAATGGAAAAAGCAGTCCGGCGTCAATCTTGTCGCCACGCATCTGGCCGGCTCGGTCGATTACCGGACCATTGCGTACAAGGGCAAGCCGGTTGTGCTGATGATGGGCAACGAACAGTCCGGTCTGCCAGAGGAACTTGCCTCCAAGGCGGATCGTCTGGCGCGTATTCCCCAGCAAGGTAGGGCGGATTCACTCAACCTTGCGGTGGCAACAGCCGTGATGCTTTTTGAAGCGCGGCGACATCTGCTTGATCTGGAGCTCCGCACGTAATGGAAAAAACAGGCATGTTTTCCCGATTGGTCCCGGCTTTGGCGCTCATTGTCTTATTGCTGGTGATCGACCAGATCGTCAAAACACTGGTTGAGCTTTATCTGCCTCTGCAGGAAATGGTGCCTGTTATTCCGATGCTGGCGCTCTACCGGACCTATAATCTGGGCGTTGCATTTTCCATGCTGTCGGACATGGACGGTTGGTTCATCGTGACCATGCGTCTGGTCATTGTGGTTTTTGTCATCTGGATGTGGAAAAAAACGCCCAAGGACCGCAGTTTTGCGCATCTGGGTTTCGCACTGATCATTGCCGGCGCGCTCGGCAATATCTTCGACCGTTTTCTGTATGGCCACGTCATCGACTACATACTGTTTCACACGCAAACATGGTCATTTGCCGTGTTTAACCTTGCCGACAGCTTCATCAGCATCGGGGCGGCCTGCGTCATTCTGGATGAAGTTTTGCAGATGAAAACGGCCAAAGACGCGCAGAAAGATTAAACTTTTATCGTTTAGGCAAAGCCAATCAAAACCGCTGACATGGTAGAGATTGGGTATGAGCGACCCTGCACATCTTCGCAAGCAAATTTCCGGCGTCTTTGAGGATGCGTCTGCCCTGCAAGACAAGGCAGACGGCAGATATCAGGCGCAGACCGCGACCCCTGCGGATCAGCTCTCCGTTGACCCGTCGGGTCAGCAGAGCAGAGCGCCGTTCATCTGGCTTGCCGCGGGTGCTGCCGTTGTTTCCGCCCTGCCTTTTGTGTGGAGCGGGCTTGCCGGCTGGTCTCTTTCGCTCGCTTCTCTGGCTACACTGGGCGCTGTTGCGGTTCCGGTTTTCCGCGGGCTGAATCACTCTGTCAAAACCTCAAGTGACAGCCCGGATGAACAGGTAGTCGGATCCTTCTTGCCAGCCATCCATGATGCCATGGGTGATATCGCGGTTCTGCGTGGCATGGACCGCCGTATCATCGAGGCCAATGATACGTTTCGGGAAATGACTGGCTGCAATGCACCTGATGGCATGAGCTGCGAGGAAATCGGCGTTGCATTCCGTCCCGGCGGCAAGGCGCATTGTTACGACGTGGAAATTGCGACTCCGTATGGACAGCGCATTTTCACCTGGCAGGATGCCGTGGTGCGTCTGGGGCAAAGTAACCGTCTGGTTATCCAGTCCGTGGCACGCGACGTGACGGATGAACGTCGGGCCTTGATGATGCGCGAGGAAGCACGGCAAAAAGCCGAAAAGGAAAGTGCTGTCAAAAGCAGGCTTTTGGCCACTGTCGCCCATGAAATTCGCCTGCCTCTCAGCGGTATTCTCGGCATGAACCACTTGTTGTCGCAGACAAAGCTCAATGATGAGCAGCGCAACTACCTTGATGGCACCCGCCAGTCCGGGCAGGCACTCGTGCAACTGGTCGAGGATCTGCTTGATTTTTCGACCATGGAAGCTGGCCGTTTCCGCCTGAACCCGCGTGCGGAAAATCTCCGTCGGCTCATTGAAAGCATCGTCGAAATGCTTGCCCATCGTGCCCATGAAAAAGGCATTGAGATTGCCTCGACGGTGGCAGCCGATGTGCCGGAATATCTGGATTTTGATCCGGCAAGATTGCGCCAGGTGCTGTTTAATCTGATCGGAAATGCAGTCAAATTCACCACCTCAGGTGGGGTGTTGATCCGCACTTTGATGGATGGAGACGATCTTCTTCTCTCGATATCCGATACGGGTCCGGGCATGACCAAAACGGAACAGGCGCGGATTTTCGGAGAATTTGAACAGGCCGGCTCTGCCCGCCAACGCAGTGCGGGAACGGGACTTGGATTGGCAATTTCTGCACGTATCGTGCGTGAATTTGGTGGCTCCTTGAGCGTTGAAAGCGCCAAGGGCAAGGGCAGTGTCTTCATCCTGCGTTTTCGGGCCGTTGCCGATGCCGCGGGCGAGGATGATGAAGCCCGCCGCACGATGCTGACCAAAAGCAATGTGTTGGTTCTATCGCCGGAGGGGATGACAGCAATGGCCGCCAAGGCGTCCATCCACTCCTTGGGCGGGCGGTGCCGTGTTGTATCGGATATGGCAGGCATAGAGGCGCTTGATCTCGATAGCGCGCGGGAGGACGAGGCGATCAGCGACATCATTGTCGACCATCGCTGTGCCACCCTGTTCGATGATATTGTCAAACGCTGGCCTTGCCTGTCGGAAAAACCAGTGCGCCGCATCCTGATGGTTAATCCCGAGGAGCGTGCAACCCAACTTCAGGGCGGTTACGACGCCTGGCTCATCCGTCCATTGCGGGAAAAATCACTCGCGGATGTATTGAGTGGGCGTCTTCGTGGCATGGAGCGTCGTGATGCCATCAATGACAACCAGCCCGGTTTTGGCGGTGCTGATATCGAACATCCGGCCGGCCGCAAGCCGATGGTTCTGGTGGCAGAAGATGATCCAGTCAACGCGCGTATTCTGCGCGCTGTTTTGGAAAAATCCGGCCACGATGTGCAATTGGTGACGGATTTTCCAGCGCTGCTGGCCGCCGCAGTCCCCGGTGCCGCCATTCGTCCGGACCTGATTATTTCGGACCTCAATATGCCAGGCGGCGAAGCCCTGGATGTTCTCCCGCATATCTGCCGGGAATATGCGCTTTGGCCACGCGTACCGGTTATCGTTTTAAGCGCCGACACATCGGCTGAAACGCGCAAATCCGTATTAGACGCAGGCGTGAGTACGGTTCTGGCAAAACCGGCCGATCCCAAGCAACTGCTGGAGGAAATTCACGCCCTGTTGCCGCAGATGGAAAGCATGGTGCAGTAGGTACCAACCTTAAGTGGATTTCCCTGTCACAATTGACAGATGCTCCTTTTCGCCGCAGGGCTGTGTTGTCACTATTCTGTCGTCAATAAGTGATTTATGACAACCGAACTCAATCGGTGGCGGAGCGATTCTCCATGGTCACAGAAATACTGAACCGCGATATTTCCGAACAGGGCGCGTCGGTCGCTCAGGTCATCGGCAAACCGCAACGTGACAGCGGTCTTCTGGGCCGTATCGGTACATTGGAAACCCGCCTTGCGGTCAATGAACGCGAGGTTGATGCGGCCCAATCCGTCCGTTACCGGGTGTTTGTCGAGGAGATGAAGGCAAGCCTTCCGTCCGACGCCATGCGGCGCAAACGCGACGTCGATGCCTACGACGCTATCTGTGATCATCTTCTGGTGCTTGACCGCGCCATCGAAGGCGATACGGAAGACCAGATCGTCGGCACATACCGTTTGCTGCGGCAGGAAACGGCTCTGGCCCATGGTGGTTTTTATTCCGCTTCGGAATTCCAGATCGGTGATCTCCTGGAGCGCCACCCAGACAAGCAGTTCATGGAACTAGGTCGGTCGTGCGTGCTGCCGGAATACCGCACCAAGCGCACCGTTGAATTGTTGTGGCAAGGAAATTGGGCTTATGCCCTGCGCCACAGAATGGACGGCATGTTCGGTTGCGCATCCTTCCCGGGTGTCAGCCCGGAAAGCCATGCGCTTGCGCTATCATTCCTGCATCATCACAACACGGCAAAGGGCGAATGGGCAGTCAGTGCACGTCCCGAACTTCACCGTGACATGGACCTCATGCCAGTCGAGGCCGTCCATGCCCGCCGTGCCGTGTCGTCCATGCCACCATTGGTCAAGGGCTATATGCGCCTTGGTGCGATGTTCGGTTCCGGTGCCGTTGTTGACCACGCCTTCAACACAACGGATGTACTGGTCGTGCTTCCGGTGTCGGCAATCGCCGGTCGTTACGTCAATTATTATGGCGCAGATGCTGGCCGTTTCGCCAGCTGACCTGTATTGATGGGTGCTTACCGCGCTCGAATAAAGGCTCGTCGCACCAGCTTCCTGTGGGAAGCGGTGCCGCCCATGTTGTGTTGCAAGGGGCAAAACCGCTAGTTTGGCCGTTCGTTTCCCGCAACAGACCAGATTGTCGACTAAGCCATTGACGGACGTTCATTCCCACGCCTCGCTGATATCAGAAGAAAGCCGTGCATCGGCAACGCCGATGATGGAGCAGTATATTGAGATAAAATCGAACAATCCCGGTTCGCTGCTGTTCTATCGCATGGGCGATTTTTACGAATTGTTTTTCGACGACGCCGTTGCGGCATCGCGTGCGCTTGGCATTACACTGACCAAACGCGGCCAGCATCTGGGACAGGATATTCCGATGTGCGGCGTGCCCGTGCATGCAGCGGATGATTATCTTCAGAAACTGATTACCCGCGGTTTCCGGGTTGCCGTTTGTGAACAGGTTGAAGATCCGGCCGAAGCCAAAAAGCGTGGTTCGAAATCCGTCGTCCGACGCGACGTGGTGCGTCTTGTTACACCCGGTACACTCACCGAAGAAAAATTGCTCGTTGCAACCGAGTCCAACTACCTGATGGCGCTGACCCGCATTCGTGGCGGTGCCGAAGTGCAGTTCGCACTGGCTTGGATCGATATTTCAACGGGCGTTTTCCGCCTTTCAGAGACGAACCTGACACGGCTTCTCGCCGATATCTGGCGTATTGACCCGCGCGAACTGATCGTTGCCGATACGTTGTTTCACGATGCCGAACTGAAGCCGGTATTTGATGTGCTCGGCCGTGTTGCCGTCCCGCAGCCTGCTGTTTTGTTCGACAGCGCAACGGCAGAAGGCCGTATTGCCCGTTATTTTGGCGTCACGACGTTGGATGGGTTTGGCAGTTTTTCGCGTGTGGAACTGGCTGCAGCGGCTGCGGCCGTTGCGTATGTCGAAAAAACGCAGATTTCAGAGCGACCACCTTTGGGCGCGCCGGAGCGCGAAAGTGCAGCATCAACCCTATTTATCGATCCTGCCACCCGCGCCAATCTGGAACTCGCAAAAACGCTTTCCGGTGACCGCGAAGGCGCATTGCTGAGTGCTATCAACCGCACCGTTACCGGTGGGGGTGCCAGACTTCTGGCCGAGCGCCTTCTGTCACCTCTGACGGATCCGGACAAGATCAACGCGCGGCTTGATTCGGTTTCATGGCTGATCGATGATAACGCAATGGCAGAGCGGCTGCGTGAAGCCCTGAAACATGTGCCGGATATGCCGCGCGCCTTGTCGCGTCTGGCACTGGAACGCGGCGGCCCACGTGATCTCGGTGCCATCCGCCAAGGCCTTTCGATCGCATCCAGCATTGCCTCGCTACTTGAGGAAGGTCTGTTGCCGGAAGAACTGGCTGGCGCGCTCTCGGCCCTCAAATCCCTGCCAAACGGCTTGGAGGCCATGCTCGGCTCCATGCTAGCCGACGAAATGCCGCTGTTGAAAAGAGACGGTGGTTTTCTGCGCGACGGTGCCAACGCGGAACTGGACGAAGTCCGAGCACTGCGTGACCAGTCACGGCGGGTGGTGGCTGGTTTGCAGCTGAAATATGCCGAGGAAACCGGCATCAAATCGTTGAAGATCAAACACAACAATGTGCTTGGTTATTTCATTGAGGTGACGGCCGGTAATGCCGACGTCATGATGGCGACCGATGAGGCAAAGGCCCGGTTTATCCATCGTCAAACCATGGCCGGTGCGATGCGCTTTACCACCACAGAACTGGCGGATCTGGAAAGCCGCATTGCCAATGCAGCAGCCCAGGCCTTGACAATGGAGCTTGAGGCATTCGAGCAGATGACATTGGCGGTGGTTTCAGAAGCTGAAGCCATCAAGGCTGGCGCGCTGGCGCTGGCGGTTATCGATGTCGCGGCTGGTCTGGCCTATCTGGCGGTTGAGCAGGCCTACTGCCGTCCGGTCGTTGATGGCTCGATGACATTTGCAATCAAGGGCGGACGCCACCCGGTGGTCGAACAGGCGCTGCGACGCCAGTCTGTCGGTCCGTTCATTGCCAATAATTGTGATCTTTCTGCGCAGAACGGCGACAAGAATGGTGCAATCTGGTTGCTGACAGGCCCGAACATGGGCGGTAAATCGACCTTCCTGCGCCAGAACGCTTTGATAGCCATCATGGCACAGGCAGGGTCTTTCGTACCGGCCGAGACTGCTCATATCGGTATCGTCGACCGTCTGTTTTCGCGGGTTGGCGCATCCGATGATCTGGCTCGCGGCCGTTCGACCTTCATGGTTGAGATGGTGGAGACCGCTGCGATTCTCAATCAGGCGACCGAACGCTCCTTGGTTATTCTTGATGAAATCGGTCGTGGCACAGCGACATTTGATGGTCTTTCCATCGCATGGGCAGCCGTTGAGCATCTGCATGAAATCAATGCCTGCCGCGGTCTGTTTGCCACGCATTTCCATGAACTGACCGTGTTGTCGGAAAAACTTGGCCGACTGTCCAACGCTACCATGCGCGTCAAGGAATGGGACGGCGAGGTTATTTTCCTGCACGAAGTCGGCCCCGGTGCGGCAGACCGCTCCTACGGTATTCAGGTGGCGCGACTGGCTGGCTTGCCAGCCTCGGTGGTGGATCGTGCGCGCGATGTGTTGACACGACTTGAAGATGCCGATCGCAAGAATCCGGCAAGCCAGTTGATCGATGACCTGCCACTGTTCCAGATGGCCGTGCGTCGTGAGGACACCCGTAAAACCAGCGCTTCTAAGGTAGAGGAAGCGGTTAAGGCCCTCAATCCCGATGAGATGACGCCTCGTGAGGCTCTGGACGCGCTTTATGCGCTCAAGAAACAACTTGGCAATGCTTGAGCGCTAAATTGCCTGTCCATGACGCCCCAAAATCGCTATAGGCCTTTGCCATTACGGTAGGCTATGGCGACCCTTAAGCAGAATGGATGCAGGCTTTATGGCCCACAAGGAAATCGATTACTCCGAAATCCTCGACGTCGAGGCTTTTCAGAAGGAATGCGACGCAGTGTTTGCCGGAAGCGGCAAACCGCTTCTGGATGCACGTTCGCAACTATTGCCAATCTTCCGCAAGGCAAGCAACGATGGACGGAAAACGGCACGCCAGATTCTGGATGCGGACGGTGGGGGACTGGATTGTGCACGCCGTATATCCTGGTTGCAGGACCGTCTGATTGAGGTGTTGTACCATCTGGCGGTCAGTTACGTTTATCCACGCGATGCTGCTGAAATTACCGTGACCGCCGTCGGCGGTTATGGCCGTGATACGCTGGCGCCTGGCTCCGACATCGACCTTCTGTTTCTTCTGCCACCCAAGAATTCGCAGGATATGCAAAAGGCAGTCGAGTTTGTTCTCTACATTCTCTGGGATCTGGGCTTCAAGGTTGGCCATGCCACCCGCACGGTTGAGGAATGTATCCGCCTTTCAAAATCCGACATGACCATCCGCACCGCCATTCTGGAAATGCGCTACATCTGCGGCAAGATGGCATTGTCCGACGATCTGCAAAAACGCTTTGACGCCGAAGTGATCACCGGTACCGGGCCGGAATTTATTGCCGCCAAGCTGGCTGAGCGCGACCAGCGCCACCGCAAGGCAGGTGACACGCGTTATCTTGTCGAGCCAAACGTCAAGGAAGGCAAGGGCGGTCTGCGCGACCTGCACACGCTGTTCTGGATCGCCAAATATTATTACCACGTACGCGACGCCGCTGAACTCGTAAAACTCGGCGTGCTCTCACGCCGCGAATTGAAGCTGTTCGAAAAAGCAGATGATTTTCTCTGGGCCGTTCGCTGCCAGATGCACTTTCTGACCAATAAAGCAGAAGAGCGGCTGTCTTTTGATATACAGCGGGAAATTGCCGCCGCGCTTGGCTATCAGCCGCGTCCCGGCCTGTCCGCCGTTGAACGTTTCATGAAGCACTATTTTCTTGTCGCAAAGGACGTGGGCGATCTGACGCGCATCGTCTGCGCGGCGCTGGAAGACCGGCAGGCCAAGGCTGTTCCCGGCCTCACCGGTGTTCTGAACCGGTTTACCAACCGCGTGCGTAAGATTGCTGGCAGCGTGGAATTTGTAGAAGACCGCGGTCGTATTGCACTGGCCGATCCCGATGTCTTCAAGCGCGATCCTGTCAACATCATTCGTCTGTTCCACATTGCCGACATCAATGATCTGGAACTGCATCCGGATGCACTGCGTGTTCTCACTCGCTCATTGTCGCTGATCGATAACAAGGTGCGGGAAAATGACGAGGCCAACCGTCTTTTCCTGTCGATCCTGACATCGCGGCGCGACCCCGCTTTGATGCTGCGACGCATGAACGAGGCGGGTGTTCTCGGCAAATTCATTCCGGAATTTGGCAAGATCGTCGCGATGATGCAGTTCAACATGTATCACCACTATACGGTTGATGAACATCTTATCCGCTCTGTTGCGGTTCTCTCGGAAATCGAAAAGGGCCAAGCCATCGATACGCATCCGCTGGTCAACCAGTTGATGCCGATGATCGAAGACCGCGAAGCGCTTTACGTTGCTGTGCTGCTGCATGACGTTGCAAAGGGACGGCAGGAAGATCACTCGATTGCCGGTGCACGCGTCGCCCGTAAATTCTGCCAACGTTTCCGTTTGAACGTAAAGCAGACGGAAACCGTGACCTGGCTCATCGAACAGCACCTGCTGATGTCGATGGTCGCGCAGACACGCGATCTGCATGACCGCAAAACCATTGCCGATTTTGCCGATAAGGTACAGTCGATGGAACGGCTGAAAATGCTGCTAATCCTGACGGTCTGCGATATTCGTGCCGTAGGGCCTGATGTTTGGAACGGCTGGAAAGGCCAGCTTCTGCGCACACTCTATTACGAAACAGAACTGCTGCTATCTGGCGGTTTTTCTGAAGTTTCCCGTAAAGAACGCGCAAAGGTTGCTCGCGAAAAACTCTATGACGCGCTTACCGACTGGGGCCAGAAGGCACGTCGCAAATATACCGGTCTGCATTATGAACCCTATCTTCTGTCGGTCGATCTCGATGACCAGATACGCCACACAAAGTTCCTGAGGGCGGCCGACAAGGAAGAAAAAGCGCTTGCCACCATGGTACGCACCCACTCCTTCCATGCCATTACCGAAATCACCATTTTGGCGCCTGACCATCCGCGTCTTCTGTCGGTGATTGCCGGCGCTTGTGCCGCTGCCGGTGCCAACATTGCTGATGCGCAGATTTTCACGACTTCTGACGGTCGCGCACTCGACACCATTCTCATCAATCGCGAATTCCCGATCGATGAAGACGAGATGCGCCGTGGCGCCAACATCTGCAAGCTGATCGAAGAAGTGCTGTCGGGCACCAAACGTTTGCCGGAAGTTATTGCGACTCGCACCAAGTCGAAGAAAAAGAACCGGACCTTCAACATTCCGCCGTCGGTTATCATCTCCAACGGTCTGTCAAACAAGTTCACGGTTGTTGAGGTCGAGTGCCTTGACCGTACGGGTCTGCTGGCTGACATCACCGCGACCATTGCCGATCTGTCGCTCGATATCGCCTCGGCACGCATCACGACTTTCGGTGAAAAGGTCATCGATACTTTCTATGTCACCGATCTTACTGGCCAGAAGGTGATGAATGACAACCGTCAGTCCACAATTGTGGCGCGTTTGAAAAACATCATGGCCGACCCCGAGGATTTGTTGGCCGCAACCGGTGAGGCGGCCACTGTTTCCTCAGCGGAAGCCGCAAACAATCGCATGAAAGCACAGGCATGAGCCTTCTCAAAAAATTCGCAACGGTTGGCGCCGGCACGCTGGGCAGCCGCGTGTTTGGTTTCATGCGTGAAATGTTGATGGCTGCGGCACTTGGTACGGGACCCGTGGCCGATGCGTTCAACGCCGCATTCCGGTTTCCCAACACGTTCCGACGCCTGTTTGCCGAAGGTGCGTTCAATTCGGCCTTCGTGCCGCTGTTTGCCAAGGAAATCGAAGCGAGCGGCATGGAGGGTGCAAGGCGGTTTTCAGAAGAGGTTTTCGGCGTCCTGTTTACTGTGCTGATGGCCCTGACAATCGCCATGGAGTTGGCCATGCCGCTTCTGGTGCGCACCATCATCGCGCCGGGCTTTGTCGACGATACAGTCAAGTTCGACAACACCGTTCAGCTTGCTACCATCATGTTCCCCTATCTGGCCTGCATGTCGCTGGCCGCGATGATGGGCGGCATGCTGAATTCGCTGCACCGTTATTTTGCAGCCGCCATCGCACCGGTTTTCCTCAATATCATCCTGATCGGTGTCCTCGGTTGGGCATGGTATGGTGGCCATGATCCGCTGGAAGTGGGTTATGGCCTGTCTTGGGGTGTCATGGTTGCCGGTGTCGTGCAGCTTGCCATCGTCTGGGTTGCCGTTCGCAATGCTGGCATGCGAATTGGATTCCGCCGTCCCCGCCTGACGAAAAACGTTAGCCGGCTACTGATATTGGCGTTGCCTGCGGCAATTACTGGTGGCATCACGCAAATCAACCTGCTGATCAATACGGCGATCGCGTCGGGCGGCGAGGGGACTATTGCCTCGCTTGCCTATGCCGATCGCGTTTATCAACTGCCGCTTGGCGTCGTCGGCATTGCCGTTGCCACCGTGTTGCTGCCCGAACTGTCGCGTGCCCTACGAGGCGGCCAGCATGTTGAAGCAGCGACTTTGCAGAACCGCTCCGTGGAGTTTGTCCTGTTTCTGACACTTCCTGCCGCAGCAGCTTTGTTGGTCATGGCAGAGCCGATTGTTCAGTTGCTGTACCAACGCGGTAACTTCTCAGCCGGTGCGACGGTCAAGGTCGCTGAAATTCTTGGTATCTACGGACTGGGCCTTCCGGCATTCGTTCTGATCAAAGCCTTCATTCCCGGATTTTTTGCACGCGAAGATACCAGAACGCCGATGATGTTTGCTGGCATTTCCGTTGTAGTAAACGTGTCGCTGGCACTTTATCTGTTTCCGCGTTTTGATGGCGCTGGCATTGCCACTGCGGAAATCGTGGCTGGTTGGGTCAATGCCGCCATGTTGTTTGCAATGCTGGTAAAGCGTGGCCATTGGCAGATTGATACGCCGCTTCTGACCCGTATCCCGCGCCTGCTCTTTGCGTCAGCGGTTATGGCGACATTGATCTGGTTTGCCATGGGCTGGCTGCATCCCTGGTTGTCCAATGGGCATTTCGCTGTGCGGGCTGGCACCATTGCCGGTTTGATTGTCGTTGCCATGGCGGTTTATTTTGCGTTGGCTTTTGCCACCGGTGGAGCGCAGCTTTCCATGGTCAGACGCAATCTCAAACGGGGCGGTGCAAAAAATACTCCCGCCAAGGATGAAACAGCATGAGTGCCGATTTTGCGCAAAACCGCCGCGTTGCGTTGGTTACGTTAGTTGTTGACACCTATGATCGGGCCAAAACATTTTACTGCGAGACACTCGGTTTCGAGTGCCTTGCTGACGAACCGTTGCCCGATGGCAAACGCTGGCTGGTGGTAAAACCGAAGGGAACTGATGGTTGCGGTCTGTTGCTGGCCGAGGCGGACGGTGGTGAACAAATGCTGGCCATTGGCAATCAGACCGGCGGTCGTGTCGGTTTCTTTTTGAACACGGATGACTTTGCCCGCGATCATGCCGCCATGCTGGCCAAGGGTGTACATTTTCTGGAACAGCCGCGCCATGAGATCTATGGTTCCGTGGCCGTGTTCGAAGACCTTTACGGCAATCGCTGGGATCTTTTGGAACCCAGTCATTCACCCACTTGATTGCGCGGTGTTGCGGGTGCATAAGCGCCCGCGAAATCTAACCAAGGAGCAGGGCCCTCCACAAGCCTTCGAGGACACTCATGAGCGAATTCAAGAAACTGGTTTTTTCGGGCGTTCAGCCAACCGGTAATCTGCATCTTGGCAATTATCTCGGCGCAATTCGCAAGTTCGTGGCGCTGCAGGAAGACAGTGACTGCATCTACTGCGTTGTTGACCTGCATGCCATCACGGCACAGCTGGTGCATGAAGATCTGCGGGCGCAGACACGGTCTATCGCTGCCGCATTCATCGCAGCCGGTATCGATCCGGTAAAACACATCGTGTTTAACCAATCGGCCGTGCCACAGCACGCCGAACTGGCTTGGGTGTTCAACTGCGTGGCGCGCATCGGCTGGATGGAGCGCATGACGCAGTTCAAGGACAAGTCCGGCAAGAATGCCGAGCAGGTGTCGCTTGGCCTTCTGGCATATCCAAGCCTCATGGCGGCTGACATTCTCGTTTATCGCGCAACCCATGTACCTGTTGGCGATGACCAGAAACAGCATCTGGAACTGGCGCGTGACATTGCCCAGAAGTTCAATATCGACTTTGGTGGCCAGATCAAAAGTGCCGGCCTTGGGCTGGATATCGTGGTTGGCGAAGAGCCGGTGCACGCTTATTTCCCAATGGTTGAACCCCTGATCGGTGGTCCTGCGCCGCGTGTCATGTCGCTCAAGGACGGTTCAAAGAAGATGTCCAAGTCCGACCCGTCGGACCTGTCGCGCATCAACCTGATGGATGATGTGGATGCCATTTCGAAGAAAATTCGCAAGGCAAAGACAGATCCGGATGCCTTGCCGAGGGAAACCGAGGGGTTGAAAGGCCGCCCGGAGGCAGAAAATCTGGTCGGTATTTTTGCGGCTCTGGCTGATAAATCCAAGGCAGAGGTGTTGCAGGAGTTTGGAGGACAGCAGTTCTCGGCCTTCAAGCCTGCACTGATTGATCTGGCTGTGAATGTTCTGGCGCCGATCAATCTTGAAATGCGCCGTCTGCTTGACGACACCAACCACATCGACGCCATTCTGAGAGATGGCTCTGAACGGGCTGGCGTGATTGCGGAAAAAACCATGAATGAAGTCCGCGATATCGTTGGCTTTCTCAGGTGATAACTTGCCGCCCGCAGTCTGTGCGGGCGGCTTGTCAGCTTGACAAATTTCTATAAGCTCCGCCTCAATCGTATCAAAGGCGAGTTTCATCGTCTGGAATTTCAGAAACAGGGAGCACGCTCTATGGTTTCAAAACGGCTGTCTCGACTTGAAGGTCATCGCCGTAAATTTCTGGCGGTCATCGACGGGACGCCCGAATGCGAAAGGGCCGTTCATTATGCGGGTCGCCGTGCCAAGAACTCCAATGGCGGCCTTGTTTTGCTTTACGTAATTCCGGATGGCGATTTCCAGCAGTGGCTGGGTGTCGAGCAGATCATGCGGGCAGAGGCACAGGAAGAGGCAGAAGCCTCGATGGCGAAAACGGCGCAGAAAGTACGTGAGACCGTCGGTATAGAGCCGGAAGTGGTCATTCGTGAAGGTGCCGCCGCCGAACAGATCCATGGTTTGATTGAAGAAGACCGGGATATTGCCATTTTGGTCCTGGCTGCCGGTTCAACCAAGGAAGGCCCGGGTCCGCTGGTCTCGTCCATAGCGGGCAGGGGGGCTGCATTCCCCATTCCTGTTACCGTATTGCCAGATACGCTGAGCGACGAGGAAATTGACGCACTTTGCTGAGCGTCCGCCAAGCGGCAAGGAGCGTGCGAAAACAAACAGCGCAAGCACCATCTATTGGTGATGTGCGGTTCAACATGCTTTAAACGCACAAATTGACTTTCTTTGCCGAAAGCTCATTTGTTGAATGTATTCTCATGTCCGGGCTTGAAGAATGAGCCTGTCCGGCGTATTTTTGAACTATTCTAAATTCAGGGGCGCCGATCGCTCCGAAGGAGACATGTGATGTTCATTCAGACCGAAGCCACTCCAAATCCGGCTACGCTGAAATTTCTTCCCGGACGCGTTGTGCTGGAAACCGGCACGGCAGAATTCCTGAACGCAGAGCAGGCGCAGGCGTCTCCGCTCGCGCAGACACTGTTTGAAATTCCAAGTGTAACCGGTGTGTATTTCGGTTTCGATTTCATCACCGTGACCAAGGAAGGTGCTGAATGGCACCATCTGAAGCCTGCGATCCTGGGCTCGATCATGGAACATTTCATGTCGGGTCGTCCGATTCTGGGTGAAGCACGCACCGCCGAGTTTTCTGACGAAGAAGACGAGTTCTTCGATGAAGGCGATGAGACCATCGTTGCTACCATCAAGGAACTGCTGGACAGCCGCGTTCGTCCTGCTGTGGCGCAGGATGGTGGCGACATCACCTTCCGTGGTTTCCGGGACGGCACCGTGTTCCTTAACATGAAGGGCGCATGCTCGGGCTGCCCATCTTCTACCGCAACATTGAAACACGGCGTTCAGAACCTGCTCAAGCACTTCGTTCCTGAAGTGCAGGCTGTCGAATCCGTTTAATACAAAGGCAAAATGGCATGATCGTTCTGGCGCTTGATACATCGGGAGGCGACTGCGCCGCCTGTGTTTATGACAGCGCCAGCGATGCCGTCCTTGGCAGAGTGTGTGAAACCATCGGCAAAGGCCACGCCGAGCGGTTGATGGGAATCGTCGATAAGGCACTCGAAGCAGCCAATCTTGACCTGAAGGCCGTGCAGCGGATTGCTGTCACTATTGGTCCTGGTTCCTTCACGGGCATTCGTGTCGGTGTTTCAGCCGCGCGTGGTTTTGCCTTGTCCCTTGGCATTGAGGCTGTCGGCCTAACCACGCTTGAGGTGATGGCCAAGGATTGGCAGGACCAGCATGGACAGAAACCTGTCACCATCGCGTTGGATGCGCGTCGTGGCGAGGTTTACATCCAGTCCTTTGCGGCCGATGGCTCGTCTGTCACGAATGCGGAACTGCTGCCATTGGATGATGCGATTTCCCTGTTCTCACGCCTTGGTGGTGAGGTTTTCGGGTCGGCTGCAATTCTTTTGAATGGCGAAGCCAATGCCGCGGAGCCTGACCGGTTTGAAATTACCGCCGTCGCACGCCTTGGTGCTGCCAGGCCGCAAGGCGGACCTCGCCCGGCTCCGCTCTACCTGCGTGGCCCTGATGCCAGACCGCAAACGGGATTTGCGCTGGAACGACGTGCCCATGCCTGATAATCGGGCATGATATGTATTTATGCGGTGATTCCCTGCGATGATCGATCAGTATTTGACACTAAAGCCCCAGTTCGAAATTGTACCTTTAGTACAAGACGATAGCCATGCCATAGCCGAACTGCACAAGCTGCGGTTCTCGCGGCCGTGGAGTGAAGACGAGTTTGGCAATCTTCTCGTGCAATCCAATTGCTATGGCTTCGTAGCACGCCAGACCAACGCGTTCTTCAGCAAGCCATTGTCCGGTTTTGTGCTGGCCCGTGAGGCAGGTGGCGAAGCAGAAATTCTGACCATTGCCGTGCAGGAAAAATTGGGCCGTGCGGGTCTTGGCTGGCGTCTGATGCAGGCGGCGGTGCGTGAGGCCGCAGGCCGTGGCGCCGATTCCATGTTCCTCGAAGTTGATACCAGCAATGCCGCAGGTCTTGGGCTATACCGCAAGCTGGGCTTCCAGCAGGTCGCGGAACGCAAGGCCTATTATACAGCCCCCGACGGTACACAGTCGACGGCGCTTGTCATGCGGCGCGATCTTCGCTAGTTGCGTTTATGACCATTTTCTATATCCCGCCTTCTCCGTGAGGGCGGGGCGTTGATATGAAGGCCTTACAACGTGACAGATCTGAACAAAACGCTAGAAGAGCTATGCGCCGAACGTGGCATGCGCATGACCGATCAGCGTCGGGTCATTGCCCGCGTTTTACAAGAATCGGAAGATCATCCTGATGTGGAAGAGCTGTATCGACGATCGTCTGAGGTTGATCCACGCATTTCCATCTCGACCGTGTATCGTACTGTAAAGCTTTTCGAAGATGCCGGTATCATCGAACGGCATGATTTTCGTGATGGTCGCTCTCGTTACGAAACTGTGCCAGAAGAACATCACGATCATCTGATTGATCTTAAGAACGGCGTTGTGATTGAATTCCGCTCTGCAGAAATCGAGGCACTGCAGGAAAAGATCGCTCGCGAGCACGGGTTCAAGCTGGTGGACCACCGTCTTGAACTTTACGGTGTACCGCTAAAACCTGAAGATCACTGAGCGGTGCGAGTAGTCACGTCATGATGCTGTGGCTGCGGATTATCTATCTCGTTTTCGTTCTAACGTTGCTGACCCTACTTATGCTGCCATTTCAGCTTTTGGGTCTGGCATTTGATCTAAAGATACGACGCTGGCTGCCGCGTTTCTGGCATCGTGCTGCCTGCCACACCCTTGGCCTGAAAATCACCGTCCATGGAACACCGGATAAAAACCGCCCGTTGATGCTGGCGGTTAATCATGCCTCCTGGAAGGACATCATGATCCTTGGCAGCATTACTGATGTGGTTTTTATCGCCAAGACTGAGGTGCGAGACTGGCCGGTCTTCGGCGTATTGGCACGTTTACAGAAAAGCATTTTTGTCACCCGTGAGCAGAAACGCAGCACGGGCACGCAGGTGAACGAGATCGCCGAAAGGATGGCGGGCGGCGAGGTTGTTGTGCTGTTTCCTGAGGGAACGACATCGGACGGTAACCGGCTTCTTGAGGTCAAGTCATCGCTGTTTGGCGCTGCATCCACCGCCGTGGAGCAGGTGCCGGGTGGCATTGTCTATGTGCAACCGGTGGCAATAGCCTATACCGGTGTTCATGGAATGGCGATGGGGCGTTACCATCGTCCGCTCGTCGCATGGCCGGGATCTCTAACCCTTCTGCCGCATCTGGTCGGCGTCCTGAAATCAGGCGCGCTCGAAGTTGACGTCACATTCGGCGATAGCGTCGCTTTCAAGCGCGGTGACAACCGCAAACATCTGGCGGTTGGTGTTACAGCAGCGATCCGCCGCATGTTGCAGCAAAGTCTTCGTGGATATTGGCGGTAGTCGCTACACTTCGGAAAGCACTGCGGTGTCCGACAGTTGCGGTTGAATGGCGGCAAGGCTGCCGGCAGCACGCACGAAATCGATCTGGCGCGCAAATCCGGTCTTTTGCAGCAGATGTTTAACGTGTGTGCGCACTGTCTCCTTGGCGGTCCCTGTCTGCGAAGCGATTTTCTCCAAGCTCTTTCCTTCGGAAAGCTGGGCTGCAATCCGTGCTTCAGTGGGTGACAGATCATAAAGACCTTTCAGCCACTCCGCATTCAGGGTGATATCCCCGATGGGACGAGCCAGAATAAGCAATGTTCCGCCAGCCCCGATAATATCCTGCGCCTGCATGCAGGCCGGAATGACGTGCAGGATGCCTGTTGGTAGTCTGTTTTCGGAGCGAACGGCAATCGAACGAACCGACCGCTGCTGCACAATGGTGCCTTCAAGCGCCTGCCGTAAAAGGCCATCCGCGCGTTTGTCATAAAGGGCCAAACGGCCGAAGGCTGCCGGAAGGAACATCTGGCCTGCCAGCCTATCAAACGAGGCATTGGTGGCGATGACCTTTGAATTCCGGGACAGAACTGCGGCCGGAATGCCAAGCAATTGCAGCGTCGCCATTGCTGTCATCGTTTGTTTCATCCTCAATCGGCCAGCGAGGGCCACGGCTCGCCCGAGGTGGGGGCGAATAGTGTTGAGGAAATCAAGCTCTGGACCTGCGAAACGACCTTCCGCAAACCGCCGATCGACCGAAAACACCGCGATGTCGTCGCCAGAGCCTTTTATGACCGTCGCGGCAGTAAATGCGATGTCTCTTGGCGACAGAAAGTCACGAAAAATCGCCAGGCTCTGTATTTCGTCTTCTTCGAAAAAGTCTTTGTCCACGACAAATGCAGGGTAGCTTTTTTCGAGAAGACGCTGAAGACGCACGTTCCGGTCCGCCCACCCGCCGGCAATATACTCTTCCATGATGGTTTTAGTCGCCTGGGGTGCATCCCAGGTCAATTGTCCGTCCGTCAGGATAAACAGCGAACCGCCACGCCCTTTGACCTGATCTGACAGGCTGTCGATAACAGAAGGCCAAAGTTCTGGAAGAAGCCCTGCCGCATAGATTTGACTGACAATATCGTGGTGAATTTCACTCATGTAAAACTGTAGTGTTTGAGATCAATACTTCAACATAGCTTTCAAGCTTATATAAGCAGTAAAAATCACAAGAGTTACAGACGGAAAATCGCAAAAATTTAGCAATTATCAATTGGCTTTAGTCTGTCAACGCGGCTGCTCTTAGCAGGCGCTTTAAAGACGAAAATAGCCTGCAGCATATTTTTCTGTTTAATATGGTCCTGAAAATGACTAGGTAACCGCCATGACACAGCAAACGACAGCAATCGCCGAAACAGATCAATCGCTCCGTGACGGTAGCAACAGCCGCAAGGTTTTCATCAAGACTTACGGCTGTCAGATGAATGCTTACGATTCCGTTCGCATGAGCGATGCTCTTGCGAAGGACGGTTATGTGCCCACAGAGGACATGGCTGAGGCTGATCTCGTTTTGCTCAATACCTGTCATATCCGCGAGAAGGCCGCTGAAAAGGTCTATTCCGCGCTTGGTCGCCTGCGTGACATGAAGAAGTCGCGTCAGGAAGAGGGCCGCGAATTCATGATTGGCGTCGCCGGCTGTGTTGCACAGGCTGAAGGCGAAGAAATTCTGCGCCGTGCGCCGGCCGTTGACGTGGTGATTGGCCCGCAGACCTATCATCGCCTGCCGGCCGCTCTGAAACGGGTGCGCGATGGCGAGCGTGTGATCGAGACCGATTACGCGGTTGAAGACAAATTTGAACATCTGCCTGTCGCCGACAAGGCGAAGATCCGCACGCGTGGTGTCACTGCGTTCCTTACCGTTCAGGAAGGTTGCGACAAGTTCTGTACTTTCTGCGTGGTGCCTTATACCCGTGGTTCTGAAGTATCGCGTCCCGTTTCGCAGATCGTCGACGAGGCAATGAAGCTGGTTGACGGTGGTGTTCGCGAGTTGACGCTGCTTGGCCAGAACGTCAATGCGTGGAAGGGAACCGGCCCCAAGGGTGAAGAGTGGGGCCTGGCACAGCTTCTTTACCGTCTGGCGGAAATCCCTGGTTTGGCGCGTCTTCGTTACACGACCAGCCATCCGCGCGACATGGATGACTGTCTTATCGACGCGCACAGCAATCTGCGCATCCTCATGCCTTACCTTCACTTGCCGGTGCAGTCCGGTTCGGACCGCATTCTTAAAGCCATGAACCGTCGCCACACCGGCGCGGAGTATATACGGCTGATCGAGCGCATTCGTGTCGCACGTCCCGACATCGCCATGTCCGGTGATTTTATCGTTGGTTTCCCCGGCGAGACGGATGCGGACTTCGAAGACACGTTGATGATTGTCGAAACCGTTAGATATGCACAGGCTTTTTCGTTCAAATATTCCACACGACCGGGAACGCCGGGAGCGGATCTGACGGATCAGGTTGCGGAAGACGTAAAGTCGGAACGCCTTGAAAGACTTCAGAATTTGCTTCTGAAACAGCAGAATGAATTTGCCGCATCGCTCGTTGGCAAGACCATGGATATCCTGCTGGAGAAGCCGGGACGCATGCCGGGACAGCTTATTGGCCGTTCTCCGTGGCTTCAGTCTGTGAATCTTGATGCAAAAACATCGCAAATCGGTGACATTGTAAATGTACGAATCACCGCGACGGGTCCAAACAGCTTGTTTGCCGAGGTGGCAGAGCGTTAAGATGGAGCCGGAGCTTACTGGGACGGGAGCCTGACCGCTTGAACGCACACGAATTGGTATCACCTTCATCGCGCCAGCCACGTTCAGCCGCGACCGACGCCAATCACTTCGTCCTCACGTTCGAGAATAACAGGATCGCTGGGGAGCTGTTCGGGCAGTACGATCAGAATCTGAAATTGCTGGAACAGCGCCTCAATATCGACGCGAGGCCGCGAGGCAATTCGGTTGCCATTACCGGCGATGTTGTGGCTACCAATCAGGCCCGCCGTGTGCTTGATCTACTATATGAGAGCCTGCTGAAAGGCCGCTCTGTTGAACTTTCTGACGTTGAAGGCGTAATCCGAATGGTCCTAGCTGCTGACGACCAACTGACACTGCCGACGATGGAGGGCAAGGTTAAGCTTTCCATGGCGCAGATTTCCACTCGCAAAAAGACTATTTCTGCCCGCACGCCGACGCAGGATGTCTACATGCGGGCGCTGGAGCAGTCCGAACTGGTTTTCGGCGTTGGTCCAGCCGGTACCGGTAAGACCTATCTGGCGGTTGCCCATGCGGCACAGCTGCTTGAGCGTGGTGCGGTGGACCGCATCATTCTGTCGCGCCCGGCTGTTGAAGCTGGTGAACGTCTTGGCTTCCTTCCTGGCGACATGAAGGAAAAAGTCGATCCGTACCTTCGCCCGCTCTATGACGCGCTTTACGACATGATGCCGGGCGACAAGGTGGAGCGTGCCATCCAGGCCGGAGTGATCGAAATCGCTCCGCTCGCTTTCATGCGTGGCCGTACGCTTGCCAACGCTGCCGTCATTCTCGACGAAGCGCAAAACACCACATCGATGCAGATGAAGATGTTCCTGACGCGCCTTGGTGAAAACGGCCGCATGATTGTGACCGGTGACCCGAGCCAGGTCGACTTGCCACGCGGGGTGAAGTCTGGCCTTGTTGAGGCACTGCAGATTTTGAACGGCGTGGAAGGTGTTTCCGTGGTCCGCTTCAAGGATGTGGACGTTGTGCGTCATCCGATGGTTGCCCGTATCGTGCGTGCATACGAGGCGCAGACAGCGGTTCCGGATGAAAGTCTGAACACGGACAGATAAAATCTGGACACGAAAAAGCGAAATACTGAAATGACAGCAATGGATATCCAGATCAGAGTCGAAGACGATGCCTGGCCCTCAGAAGACGTTTTACTCGCGCTTTGTGAAAAGGTGCTGGGCGCTGCCGCCCAGTTTCTTGCAAAGGAAGAGAAACAGCCCTTCCCGAAAATGGCTCCAGAGATTTCTCTCGTCTTTACCAACGACGCCGAAATCCGCGAAATCAACGCCGAATGGCGGGATAAGGACAAGGCAACCAATGTCCTTTCCTTCCCAGCTTTTCCGCTTGAACCGGGCGGTATGCCGGGTCCAATGCTTGGCGATATCGTCATTGCGCGCGAAACGGTAGAGCGCGAAGCTGTTGATTTGGAAAAGACTTTTGATGATCATCTGACACATCTTATGGTGCATGGATTTCTGCATCTGTTCGGGTATGATCATATGGAAACCGAGGAAGCGGAAGAAATGGAGTTGCTTGAGACTCGCATTTTGGCTTCGCTTGGACTATCTGATCCCTATGCGGGACAGGATCCGCTGTCATAATTATAGTCTGGAGCCATGAACGAACATTCGACAAGACCCTCTGAGCAGGGCAAGGAAACGGGAGAGCAGTCCTCATCGGAAGAGGGCAGTAGTCCGTTACGACAGGACTCGATACAGAAAACCAAAGGGACACTCTGGTCCCGTCTCTCACGCCTTTTGAGGCCGCTGCAAGGTGAACGCCTGCGTGAGGACCTGGCTGATGCGCTGATGACCGATGCGGATGTCGCCACAGCCTTTGCGCCCGAAGAACGGGCAATGCTCAACAATATCTTACGTTTTCGCGAAGTGCGCGTCGAAGACATCATGATCCCGCGAACGGATATTGATGCCATCGACCAGACCATGACAATCGGCGAAGCCATGATCCTTTTTGAGGAAACTGGGCGTTCGCGTATGCCGGTCTACCTTGAAACCCTCGATGATGCCCGTGGCATGATCCACATTCGCGATTTGCTCGCCTATATCGGCAAGCAGGCGCGCAACAAACGTCGGGTCGGTACGCGGCCAGCGCAGGCTGAGGGTGTGAAGGCGCCAAAGACGCCACGCGCTGATTTTGATCTCGCACGTGTTGATCTCACAAAGACGGTGCAGGAAGCAGGCCTTGTCCGCAAAATCCTGTTCGTGCCGTCCTCCATGCTGGCGGCCAATCTGTTGCAAAGCATGCAACAGCAGCGCACGCAGCTTGCTCTTGTCATCGACGAATATGGTGGCGCCGACGGTCTTGTCAGCCACGAAGACATCGTCGAAATGGTTGTCGGTGATATCGACGACGAGCATGACAACGAAGAGGCCATGTTCACCCGTCTTGCGGATGGTGCTGTTGTGGCGGATGCCCGTGCGGAACTTTCTGAGTTGCAACAGGCAATCGGTCCTGACTTCGACGTGGCGGAACATCTGGAAGAAGTGGATACGCTTGGCGGCCTTATCTTCTTCCTGCTCGGTCGTATTCCGGTTGCCGGTGAAACCGTTCATGCCGTTGCTGGCTTCGAGTTTGAAATTCTCGATGCCGACAGTCGTCGCGTAAAACGTGTTCGCATCACGCGGCACGATGCAAGCGGAGAAGACAACGACGGAGATAAGCCAATCGCTGCTCTGATCGCTGCATCCTCCCTTTCGCGTCAGGCTTCCGGACAGGCCGAAACGCCATAAATTTTGAGCAGGCGGTGGCAAATGATTGCATGGTGTCGCCGCCTGTTCTGTAACCCCAAGTAAACGATGTCGGTTTTGCAGTGTGGCGGCAAGAAGTGCTGCCTTATATTGCGCCGAAACCATATTATGTCCGCAGGACAACAGACCATTTTTGAAATTCAATATTGCTGTCTACCGGATATATTTGTGCCTCTGATGCCAATTGGTTTATCTGACAAGATACAGCGTATTTGATTCGATCACACCCATTCCGATGTGACGGATAAAATGCAACATCGAAGGCTCGCAGGATTTCGGTCGGGGCATCCTGCTAATTCTAGTCAACGGAACGGAGACCACATGGAGCGGCTTGCAGGTAGGGTCATGCTCATGGGGGGCTTCTGGCGCGCTGTTCTGGCTATCGCTGCCGGTGCTTTCGGCGCTCTGGCACTTCCGCCGGTCGGCTTTTTTGCAGCCCTGTTTATCTCCTTCACCCTGCTTGTTTGGCTGATGGACGGTTCCGTCGGCTCTGCCAATGGTGGTGGTACCAGCCGCTGGTGGTCATCGGTGCGGATCGGCTGGCTGTTCGGTTTTGGTTATTTTGTTGCTGGCCTGTGGTGGCTTGGTAACGCGCTTCTGCTGGAAGCGGATGAATTTGCCTGGGCTCTGCCTTTGGCGATCCTGGGCCTGCCAGCCGTTCTGGCGCTGTTTTATGGTCTTGCGACAGGCCTTGCCCATATCTTCTGGTCAGAAGGTTTTGGGCGTATCGCCGCACTGGCTGCCGCCTTCGGCCTTGCCGAGTGGTTGAGAAGTTTTGTTGCCACCGGTTTTCCCTGGAACGCCATCGGTTACGGCGCCATGCCCATTCCGATCATGATGCAGTCCTCGCATGCCATCGGCCTTTTTGGGGTCAGCATGTTGGCGGTCTTCGTATTTTCCACACCCGCGTTGTTGGGTACGCGACGCGGAGCGGCGCAAGGAATTGCTATCGCCGTCCTGCTTGTCGCCGCGCATCTGGGGTATGGTGCATATCGCATTTACACCGCGCCTGCGCGAACAGAGGACGGCCTGACAGTTCGTATCGTCCAACCTGCCATCGACCAATCGCGCAAGCTTGAAAACACCGACAGGGCGGCAATTTTCGAAGAACACCTTAGCCTGACGGCAACGCCAGCTGCAGCCGGTAAAAAGCGGCCCGATATTATCATCTGGCCTGAAACTTCCGTACCGTTCATTCTGACCCAGAACCCGGATGCACTGGTCAGAATTGCCGATGTACTGGAAGACGGCCAGATTCTTTTGACTGGAGCGGTGCGGTTCGAAGAAGCTGCACCGGGAATGCCTCCACGCTTCTATAATTCGATCTACATGATTGATAGTCAGGGCCAGATTCTGGGAGCAGCCGACAAGGTGCATCTGGTGCCATTCGGCGAATATGTGCCGTTTGAGAATATCCTCACCCGATTTGGCATCGAGAATATCGTCAATCTTCCTGGCGGTTTCTCTGCAGCAGCAAATCGTAGTGTGCTGACGTTGCCGAGTGGCCAAAGCTTCTATCCGTTGATCTGCTACGAAGCCATTTTCCCGAATGAACTGGCCAGTGGATTGGCGGGCGCTTCCCTGCTTCTCAACATCACCAATGACGGCTGGTTTGGCCAGACACCAGGGCCGTCGCAGCACTTTTTGCAGGCCCGTTTACGGGCGGTCGAAAACGGCGTCAGCATGATTCGTGCTGCAAATAACGGTATTTCGGCTGTAATTGACCCAATGGGACAAATTGTCGCAGGGCTTGCGAGCGGTCAAAAAGGAATTTTTGACGCTACCCTGAGTAGTGCTGATCTTCAATCTGTACGTCTGGGTGTTCGCAAGGATCACTTTTGGTTGATCTTTGGAGTACTGCTTATAATAGCAATAGTTTCGCGCTTTGGTTTAGTTTTTAAGGAGAATTGACCAAAATTCCCTAAAAAGGCATAGTGATATTGCATATAGCTACAACGCAGATGGTATATGGTGGGGAACTTTGGGTCTACCGTTTCGTTGAAGATGTCGCTGGCAGCTTGTTCCATGCTTCGGATGACATGTTTTTGACGTGTTTAAGATGCGGAAAATGCTGCGGCAATGCGAAGTACCCGCAGTGACCAGCTAGGCTGGCCATTTTGCAATTACGCAACGTATCGATGTCAGGACATTGACTATGACCGAGAATAAAAAGAAGCCAAATCCCATCGACATTCATGTTGGTAGCCGGATCAGATTGCGCCGAACAATGCTTGGTATGAGCCAGGAAAAGTTGGGTGAAAGTCTCGGTATCACCTTTCAGCAGATTCAGAAGTACGAAAAAGGCACCAACCGCGTTGGCGCCAGCCGTCTTCAGAACATTGCTGGTATCCTCAATGTACCTGTTTCCTTTTTCTTCGAAGACGCGCCGGGCGATCAGCCAGGTTCGGCGACTGGCGCAGAAGCGTCCAGCTCGAACTACGTTGTTGATTTTCTGTCCTCCTCAGAAGGTCTGCAGCTCAACCGCGCTTTCGTGAAGATTTCTGATCCGAAGGTTCGTCGTCGTATCGTGGATCTGGTCAAGGCGCTCTCCGCTGAGGGCGAGGCCGAGTAAGCATCCGACAAACTGTGAATGGTTCATGATTGCCGCCGTGATTGAAAGATCGCGGTGGCTTTTTGCTTTTTACAGTTTGGTAGAGTTTCGCGGCAAAATTCGACAGAATTGCTGACATAAAGATATATTTATGTCGTTGTGTCCTTGTTTTTTTGACGTGAAATGACTAACACACGCAGAGGCCATTTCTTTGAGGGGAATCCCGTATGCGTGCCAACTACCTTTTCACCAGCGAGTCCGTGGCCGAAGGTCATCCGGATAAGGTGTGTGATCGTATTTCGGATGAAATCGTCGATCTCGTTTATCGTGAAGCTGTAAAGTGCAAAGTCGACCCTTGGGGCGTTCGTATCGCATGCGAAACCCTGGCCACGACAAATCGGGTGGTTATCGCTGGTGAAGTTCGCCTGCCGCCAAGCCTGATGAAGAAGGATAAAGCCGGTAAAGACGTTATCAATCCTGCCAAGTTCAAGGCCGCTGCACGCCGCGCTATCAAAGACATTGGTTACGAGCAGGATGGCTTTCACTGGAAGACCGCCAAGATTGACGTGCTGTTGCACTCGCAGTCCGCTGACATCGCACAGGGCGTGGACAATGCTGCCGACAAGCAGGGCGATGAAGGTGCTGGCGACCAAGGTATCATGTTCGGTTACGCCTGCCGCGAAACACCGGAACTGATGCCGGCTCCAATCTATTATTCGCATCTGATCCTGCAGTTGCTGGCGACAGCCCGTAAAAAGGGTGATGGCGACGCTGCAAAACTCGGCCCGGATGCCAAGAGCCAGGTTACAGTCCGGTACGTAGACGGCAAACCTGCCGAGGTTGCTTCGATCGTTCTGTCTACCCAGCACCTCGATGAAAGCTGGGACTCCAAGAAGGTACGTTCCGTTGTCGAACCTTACATTCGCGAAGCGCTCGGTACGCTGAAGATCGCTGACGATTGCCAGTGGTACATCAACCCGACCGGTAAATTTGTCATCGGTGGCCCGGATGGGGATGCAGGCCTGACCGGCCGCAAAATCATCGTGGACACCTACGGTGGTGCAGCACCTCACGGCGGCGGCGCATTCTCCGGCAAGGACACCACCAAGGTTGACCGCTCAGCTGCTTATGCGGCGCGCTACATCGCGAAGAACGTTGTTGCAGCTGGCCTCTCCGACAAGTGCACGATCCAGCTTTCCTATGCAATTGGCATTGCCCAGCCTCTGTCCGTTTATGTCGATCTGCATGGCACCGGCAAGGTCACGGAAGATCAGGTTGAGGCGGGTATCCGCAAGGTTATCGACCTGTCCCCAACTGGTATTCGTCGCCACCTTGACCTGAACAAGCCTATTTATGCTAAGACCGCGTCCTATGGACATTTCGGACGCAAGTCCGGACGTGACGGTTCGTTCTCCTGGGAGAAGCTTGATTTGGTCAAGCCGCTCAAGGAAGCATTGAAGGCTTAAAGCAAGGTATGACAGACGATAGCGAGCGGCGCGCACGCGCAACTGAGGCATTTTTCGGCAGACGCAAGGGTAAACCCCTGCGTGACCGGCAAAGCGATGATATCGCAACATTGTTGCCGGAGCTGAAAATAGACCTCAATGCTGCGCCGCCCGCATCGCTTGTTTCGCTGTACCCAAACGCAGTCGACCAGCTGCGGTTGGAAATCGGCTTTGGTGGCGGTGAGCATCTGGTTCACCGCGCGCAGGAAGAGCCAACGACCGGCTTCATCGGCGTTGAACCATTCGTAAACTCGATGGCAAAACTGCTCCGGCAGGTTGGCGACCGCGGCATTGAAAATATCCGCCTTTATGATGACGATGCCACGCAGCTTCTCGACTGGTTGCCAGAGGCCTCGATCGATCAGATTGATCTGCTGTATGCCGATCCATGGCCGAAGAAAAAGCACTGGAAACGTCGCTTTGTCTCTGCGGTTAATCTCAGCCGCTTCCATCGTGTGTTGAAGCCGGGCGGAACTTTCTGTTTCGCATCCGATATCGACACCTATGTGAACTGGACGCTGACCCACTGTCGCGACCATGGCGGCTTTGAATGGACCGCAAAGTCTGCTGAGGACTGGAAGACACCTTACGCCGGATGGCCGGGAACCCGGTATGAGGCAAAGGCTAAACGAGAGGGCCGAACATCCGCCTATCTGACGTTTATTCGCGTCTGAGGTATCTCGTTCAAAATGAATTCAATGAAAAAGCTGGGTTTTGACCCGGCCTTTTCATTTTAACCCTATGGGCGAGCAATTTGCCCTCAGACCTGCTGATCGACCTCGCTGGCCAGCGGGATAGACGGCTGGGCTCCATGTTTGGTGCAAGCCAGCGATCCGGCTGCGGCTGCACGCGTCAGCGCCGTCGCAAAATCCAGACCTTTGTCGAGGCTGGCTGCCAGATAACCGCAGAATGTATCGCCGGCCCCCACCGTATCAACCGGCTCGATCTTCAGACCGGCAGCCTTGTGCAACTGGCCATCCCGCATGGCGATAACGCCATCAGCACCCAGCGTTATGATGATGGTTTGGCCGGTACGAGCATGCATATCCTGCATGGCCTGTTGGCGCTCTTCGCCAGAAATGCCCTGCTTGCCAATTAGCAGTTCAAACTCGGTTTCATTGGCGATGATGATGTCGGCCAATGCAGAAATGCGAGCAGCGTCCTGCGTCAATGGTGCCGTATTGATGATGCTGGTGACGCCCTTTTGTTTGGCGCCAGCCAAGGCAGCTTCAATGGCCTCGACGGGAATTTCAAATTGCAGCATCAGGATATCGCCGGACGTCATGCCGTCGAGCGCGTTGCTCGCATCGTCAGGCGTGATCGTACCGTTTGCCGCAGGAATGACGGCAATCATGTTCTCTCCGCCTTCGCCCACCAGAATGACAGCTGTGCCGGTCGCGCCCGGCGATGTCTTGACGGTGGTAAGGTCAACGCCGGCGTCACTGAGAAGCTCCAGTGCAGAGCCTGCAAAGGTGTCATCGCCTGCAGCGCCGGCCATGCGGACATTTGCTCCGGCCCGTCTGGCTGCCAGCGCCTGATTGGCACCCTTGCCGCCTGCTGCCGTTGCAAAGGTTTGCCCGGTTACGGTTTCACCCGGTTTGGGCAGGCGTTGTGCAGTGGCAACGAGGTCCATGTTGATGGAGCCGAATACAGTAATCATGATATGTCCAATTGATGTTCAATGGCGCCGACTTTGCCCGACAGGGTCACTCGTCGTCAACCACCCGGAACTTGAGGCTGCCTATTCGGCTCTCCAATGATTGTGGAGAAGGCGCTTGAGGCTGCTCCGGTGTATCGCCGCCAAAATCGAGAGCCTCGATCTTGTTGCCGCGCTTCGTCAGCTTGTCTGCGGAGGTCATGATCTGGTCCACATCCTTCTGTGCAGCCAGAAAATGCCCTTGCAGTTTGCGGGTACGATCGTCCAGCCGGTTCAGATCATCCATCAAAAGCGCGACCTCGCCTTGAATGAGATGTGCCTGCTCGCGCATGCGCTGGTCTTTCAGCACGGACTGGATAACCTGTACCGACAGCATCAGCAGCGATGGTGAAACGATAACAACCCGCATGCGGTGTGCTTTTTGCACAATGGCTTCGAAATGCTGGTGAATATCGGCAAAAATCGATTCCGATGGCACGAACAGAAACGCCGTATCCTGTGTTTCACCTGCCAGCAGGTATTTTTCCGCGATATCGCGGATATGCACTTCCATGTCACGCCGGAATTGCTGGGCCGCAAGCTTGCGCACTTCAGGCGAAGTTTCCTCGCGCATGGAATTCCAGGCTTCCAGCGGAAACTTGGCATCGATGACCAGCGGTGGTGCATTGTTCGGCATTCGCACCGTACAGTCGGGGCGAGAACCATTCGACAGTGTCGGCTGCAACGCATAGGCATTGGAAGGCATGGCGTCGGCAATGATCGTTTCCATGCGCGCCTGTCCAAAAGCGCCACGCGTCTGCTTGTTGGATAGAATGGCTTGGAGGCCAACAACGTCGCGCGCCAGGGTCTGGATATTGCTTTGCGCGGCATCGATCACTGCAAGCCGTTCTTGAAGCTTGCTGAGATTGTCGTGTGTCGATTTTGTCTGTTCGGTCAGCGTGGCACCAAGTCGTTGCGACATGCCGTCGAGCCGCTGATTAAGGTGTTGGCTCATTTCAGACTGCTTGTTGGAAAGTGTTTCCGTCAGTGCCGAGATACGCCCATGCAACTCCGCCTGAGTGCGCAACAGCGTACTCACTTCGCCGCGGGCATCGTCGTTGCGCCTTGAAAACCGCATTGATACGAACAACGGCAACGCAATGGAAAGCAGCAGCAAACAAATGATGATTGCGCCTGCCGAAACCTGCATGCCGCCAATGGTCAAGATCGTAATGCCGAGTGCGGGAAAATCGATGCTCATGGCCGAACCTACCCGGATTCAGTTTGATTCGGAAGATCAAAACGAGAACACGCGCCACTGTCTGCTTATGTCTGATATAAAAAAGTTCTAAATTTAGCAAATTCGAAAGGAATATTGGTGTAACCAAGGGTTAACCATGTTTCCGGACGGGTTTAGCCGGGATCGTGGCCTTATCGGGGTTAAGGGGACCGTGCATGACAAACAACGACAGCAAACAGGTGCTCGCCAAGCGGCTCGATTTTATTGGTTTGGACACTGAGGCGCGCAAGAGGCTGAAAGATCTTGATCCAGTGATTGCGGGTAATGTCGGATCTGCGCTGGATACGTTCTACACCAAGGTGCGGTCGACGCCCGAGACGGCTGCATTTTTCCGCAACGAAAATCACATTCAGGGTGCGAAAAAACGTCAGGTCGAGCATTGGGGTGTTGTCGGTGCCGCAGCCTACGATGAAAAATACGTTGAAGGCGTGCAGGCGGTTGGCCAGGCGCATGCCCGTATCGGTCTCGAACCCCGCTGGTACATGGGTGGTTACGCTCTGCTGATGGAACAACTGATCCATGCGGTTGTCAGAGAGCGTTGGCCATCCCGATTTGGCAAACGCAAGTCCAAGGGACTGGCGGAAGACGTTTCGGCAATCGTCAAGGCTTCGGTGCTGGATATGGACTATTCCATTTCCATCTACCTCGAAATTCTTGACGCACAGCGCAAGCAACTCGAAGAAGAGCGCCAGCGCAATCTGCGCGAACAGCAACAGGCGCTTGCGTCACTCACCAATCTTTTGTCTGCTCTTTCCAAGGGCGATCTGGAGACGCGTCTGACAGAAAAATTGCCTGATAATTTCGAAAAGATCGGCAATGACTATAATGTCTCGGTTGAAACCTTGAATGACACCATCGCGGCGGTGCGCCACACGGCAGAAGAAATTCTGAATGTCGCCACCAGTATTGCCAATGCGACGGAAAATCTTTCGCAGCGTACCGAGCAACAGGCGGCGGGCCTAGAAGAAAGCACCGCTGCACTGCACGAACTGACCCAAAGCGTGGCAGTCACGGCAAATGGTGCACAGCAGGCTGCCTCAGCCGTCGGCGCAGCTCTGAGTGATGCACAAACCTCCGGCGAGGTGGTCACCAGCGCCGTCAAGGCGATGGGAGATATCGCCCATTCATCCAGCGAAATCTCTAAAATCATCGGTGTGATCGACGAGATTGCGTTCCAGACAAACCTGCTTGCGCTGAATGCCGGGGTTGAAGCCGCTCGGGCCGGTGAGGCGGGGCGCGGATTTGCTGTGGTGGCGCAGGAGGTGCGTGAACTGGCGCAACGCTGTGCCAACGCCGCGAGAGAAATCAAAGCCCTGATCTCCCAGAGCACCAGTCAGGTGCAGTCAGGCGTCGGCCTGGTCAACAATGCCGGTGATGCCCTGCGCATGATCACCGACAGGATTGGCGACATTGATCGCATCGTATCCCAAATTGCAACGGCTGCGGAGGATCAGTCAGGCGGCTTACGCGAAGTGAACTCCGCCATCGGCGCCATGGACACCATCACCCAGCAAAATGCTGCAATGGTTGAGCAGACCTCGGCCGAAACCGTCACGCTTCGTCACCAGGTCGAGCAGCTTGTCGGTGCACTCAACAAGTTCAAAACGAGAGACACACATCGCCAGTCCAATGCGGGTTGGGAAACCGCGCGCCGGGCGGGCTGAGCTTATCGGCTGACTGCTTAGTGCATGATTTATCGTGGTGAGACGATGATGTGTTTTTTCATTTCCTCTGGCAATCAGATGGGTTATGGGAAGCCATGACCATCAAACCACTTATCATTCTTCCAGATCCCTTGCTGAGACAGGTTTCAACACCAGTCGAACAGGTTGATTCACAAATCATCCAGCTTGCCGATGACATGCTGGAAACCATGTATGATGCGCCCGGTATTGGCCTTGCTGCCATCCAGATCGGCGTCGCTCGCCGTATGCTGGTGATCGACGTGTCCCGTGAGGATGAAGAAAAAGCGCCGATTGTTTTCATCAATCCGGAAATCGTCAAAACCACGGATGAACTGTCGACCTATGAAGAAGGCTGCCTTTCCATTCCCGATTATTATGCGGAAGTGGAGCGCCCTGCCGGATTGACGGTCAATTACGTCGACCGCACTGGTAAGCAGCAGACCCTTGAAGCCGATGGTCTGCTCGCAACCTGCCTGCAGCATGAAATCGACCATTTGAACGGCGTGTTGTTCATCGACCACATTTCGCGCCTGAAGCGCGATATGGTCATCAAGAAATTCACCAAGATCGCCAAGGCGAAAGCCTGATCCTGCCTGTGCCGGTCATTAAACCGGCAAGGTTTTCTCCGGGCCGCAAAACTCAGGGAGGCGTCCGTGTCTCTTCGCATCATCTTTATGGGAACACCGGAATTTTCGGTGGCAACCTTGCGGGCTCTCGTGGAGGCTGGCCATCAGGTGGTGGCCGTTTACAGCCAGCCACCGCGTCCCGGTGGGCGGCGTGGTCTGGACCTTCAAAAATCCCCTGTGCATCAGGCCGCTGAATTGCTCGGCATTCCGGTGTTCACTCCCGTCAATTTTAAGGCCGAGGAAGACCGGCAACAATTCCGCTCGTTCGATGCGGATGTTGCTGTGGTGGTTGCCTATGGACTGTTGTTGCCGGAAGCCATTCTGACCGGAACCCGGCTTGGTTGCTACAATGGCCATGCCTCACTTCTTCCGCGCTGGCGTGGCGCTGCACCTATTCAGCGTGCCATCATGGCTGGTGACAAGGAAACAGGCATGATGGTCATGAAAATGGACAAGGGGCTGGATACCGGCCCTGTTGCCTTGACCGTCAAGGTGCCGATCGGCGAAAACATGACGGCCGGACAGCTGCATGACGCGTTGATGTTTGCCGGTGCACGCGCGATGGCGCAGGCTATGAACAAGCTGGAGGCCGACGACTTGCCGCTACAAGAGCAGGCACAGGATGGCGTTCTCTACGCATCCAAGATCGACAAGGCTGAGGCGCGTATCGTTTTTGCACGGCCGGCCCGTGATGTGCATAACCACATCCGCGGCTTGGCGCCCTTCCCAGGTGCCTGGTTTGAAACCGAAATTTCCGGCAAGCTGGAACGCGTAAAGGTTCTTGAAACAACACTTGAAAACGGCAATGGTGTTGCCGGCACCGTGCTGGACAATCAGTTGCTGGTTGCCTGTGCAGAGGGGGCAATCCGTCTTCAGCGTCTGCAGAAGGCCGGAGGCAAACCGCTTGCCGCAGCCGATTTCCTGCGCGGAACGGCGTTGCCTGAAGGCACGAGGCTGATCTGATGCCACGTTACCGTATGACCGTTGAATATGACGGCACCGCCTTTGTCGGTTGGCAAAGGCAGCAAAACGATCGTTCCGTTCAGTCTGCCATTGAAGACGCTATTTCGTCTTTAACGGGCGAAACCGTGTCGATCCGTGGCTCTGGCCGTACCGATTCTGGCGTCCATGCCATGGGACAGGTCATTCATGCGGATCTGTCGCGGGAGTGGGAGCCCTATAAGCTCAGAAATGCCTTGAACGCCCATATTGCCATGGCTGGCGACATGGTCGCCATATTGGATGTCATGTCGGTAACCGAAGATTTTGACGCGCGTTTTTCTGCGGTTCGTCGGCATTATCTGTACCGCATCATATCGCGCAAATCGCGGCTTGCGCTGGAGCATAAACGCGCCTGGTGGGTGTCGAAGGATCTCGACCATGACGCCATGCATGCGGCGGCCCAGACACTGGTCGGTCGACATGACTTTACGACATTCCGGTCTGCACACTGTCAGGCCAACAGCCCGGTGCGCACACTTGACCGGCTGGATGTGACGCGGAACGGTAACATCATCGAAATTCGCGCCTCGGCGCAGAGCTTTCTGCACAACCAGATACGGTCTTTCGCCGGGACCCTAAAGCTGGCAGGTGAAGGCACCATGACCCCGCAGGATGTACGCGCAGCCCTTGAGGCGCGAGACAGAAAAGCCTGTGGGCCCGTGGCGCCGCCCGAAGGGCTGTATTTCATGCAGGTGGATTATCCTGATGTTATTCTACCACGAAAAGAGCGTGCGGAAATAACCAGTGACGCCGACGATCTATCATAATCCGCCTTGTGGCGCATCGCGCGACACGGTTATCCGGGGTAGACACCCAGAAAGCGCTGCAGCACTTCCGATAGCAACATGCCGGGAATAAGCAGGGTCATGACAGCTGTCGAGACCAATAGCGGCTGTTTACCGAGGATGAGGCTAAGGATGCGCGAAAACGTCCAGACGAGCGTCAACAGCAGCGCAAACCACAACAGCGCTACAAAGCCCTGCATGCCCGGCACAGCCACGGCAATCAGCACCAGTGCGGCAGAAGCATAGGCAAAGGGCAGGTTCAGCCAGTTGACGACGGTGACCACGGCGGGAAACTTGCCGCGCACATCGGACATCAACATCAAGCCGCCTATCAAAACCAGTGGCACCACCCAGCAGATAGCTTCAACCAGTGCCAGTCTGAGGTAATAGGAAGGGCCGGACATGCTCTCCAGAACCTGCTCGACCTTGAAGGCCCGCTGCCACCAGAACCAGGACAGCAAAAGTGCGGGCAGGCTCCAGATCGCCGAAAAGAACGAACGCATCATGCCGCGATCCGTAAGGTCGAGATAACTCTGACCTTTCGGGTCGCCACAGAACATCAGCCAGAGGCCATGCATGTAAGAGCGCACTTCGCTAATCGGCGGCATTGGCAAACCAGCGTTCGATAAAGGTTTCGTAGATATGGGTCAGCGTTTCCAGATCGGCAACAGCCACCCGCTCGTCGACCATATGCATGGTCTGACCGACCAGACCGAATTCCACCACAGGGCAATAATCCTTGATGAAACGGGCATCCGACGTGCCACCGGTCGTGGAAAGTTTTGGCTCGTTGCCAGTCACTCCGGCAACTGCACCGGAAAGCGACGATATCAGTGCGTTGTTACGGGTCAGGAAGACGTGGCTTGGACGATCCGCCCAGACGATATCGTATTTGGCGGGTGTTCTGTCCGGGCGCAGCGCGCCATCGGCCGCTGCGGCATCCAGACGACGTACGATTTCAGCCTTCACGCTGTCGGCGGTCCACGTATCGTTGAAACGAATGTTGAACGACGCGGTCGCCTTGGCCGGAATGACGTTGGTCGCCGGGTTGCCGGTGTCGATTGTGGTGACTTCCAGATTGGACGGCTGGAAATTTTCCGTGCCGTGGTCGAATGGTGGGTCCATCAGGGCATGCGTCAACTGCAAAAGACCGCGAAGCGGATTGTCGGCCAGATGCGGGTAGGCAGCGTGACCCTGAACACCATGTACGGTGACACGGCCGGACAGCGATCCGCGACGACCGATCTTGATCATGTCGCCGAGCCTGTCAGGATTGGTTGGTTCACCCACCAGGCAGGCATCCCAGGTTTCACCCTTGGCCGCCGCCCATTCCAGAAGTTTGGAGGTGCCGTTGATGGACGGACCTTCCTCGTCACCGGTGATCAGGAAAGAGACGGAACCCTTCGGAGCGCCGTTCTTTTCGATGTAACGGGCAATCGCCGCCGCAAAGCAGGCAATGCCGCCCTTCATGTCCACCGCACCGCGTCCATACATTTCACCACCGGCAATTTCGGCGGAAAAAGGCGGGTGGCTCCACGCAGCTTCATCGCCAACCGGCACAACGTCGGTATGACCCGCAAACATCAGGTGCGGGCCATCGGTGCCAATGCGGGCGTAAAGGTTTTCCACGTCCGGCGTTCCCGCCTCCGTCGCTGTCATGCGCTCCACTTTGAAACCAAGTGGTGTCAGCAAGTTGTCGAGCAATGATAGCGCGCCGCCTTCTGCCGGTGTCACGGACGGGCAACGGATAAGGGCGGCGAGATTGGAAACGGGATCGGTCACGGACATGTCTTGCACTTTCACTCAGTCACGCAGCAGTTCATTGATGCCGGTCTTGGAACGGGTCTTTTCATCGACGCGCTTCACGATCACAGCGCAGTACAGGCTTGGGCCCGGCTCACCGTTCGGGAATGGCTTGCCCGGCATCGTGCCGGAGACCACGACCGAGTATGGCGGAATTTCACCATAGGTGATTTCGCCGGTGGCGCGGTCAACGATGCGAGTGGACTTGCCGATGTAAACGCCCATGCCAAGCACGGCGCCTTCACGTACGATACAGCCTTCAACCACTTCGGAACGTGCGCCGATAAAGCAATTGTCCTCGATGATGGTCGGGCCGGCCTGCAGCGGCTCGAGAACACCACCGATACCAACGCCGCCGGACAGGTGAACATTCTTGCCGATCTGCGCGCAGGAGCCGACGGTTGCCCATGTGTCGACCATGGTGCCTTCATCGACATAAGCGCCGAGGTTGACGAAGGATGGCATCAGCACGACATTCTTGGCCACATAGGCAGAGTGGCGCACGACAGCGTTGGGAACAGCGCGGAAACCGGCTTCACGAAACTGGCTTTCGCCCCAGTTTTCGAACTTCGATGGTACCTTGTCCCACCAGACGGACGCACCCGGACCACCCTTGATGATGCCCATGTCATTGAGGCGGAAAGACAAAAGCACGGCCTTCTTCAGCCACTGGTTAACTTTCCAAGAACCGTCAGCCTGCTTTTCAGCAACACGCGCTTTGCCACCATCCAGAAGATTGAGGGAGGTTTCGACCGCATCACGAATTTCACCGCGTGTCGAAATCGTAACGGTGTCGCGATTGTCGAATGCGGTTTCAATGATGCGCTCAAGCGAAGCGAGATCGGTGCTGCTCATGAGAATTCCTTAAACTTCGTTGACTATCGTTGCAGACGGGAGAGCCCGGGCAATGTTCGGAAATGCTCTACAGCATTGGTCCGGGAATCGGAATGAATTTTTGATCTGTCGGGCAGATGGCTTCAAAAAAACGGAATGGACTTTACCATGTGTGGTGACATGCAGGGTGATCGCTGATTTGAGAATGGCGTCAACGCTGTTGGCGTGAGTGAAGGAAAGGCAATGCAATGGCAAAAATAAAGAACGGCAAGCTGCATCGGAAGGACGGTGTTTGGGATCCTTTGAAAAGCAGTTCGACGGATCGCGATCAGGCGGAAGTCATTCCGAAAACCGCACAATCGGCGTCACCGTCCTACCGCCTTGCCTTTGTCGACACGGATTTCCTGTGCAGTGAAGAATTGCGTCCGGTCCGCCTGCAGCTTGAGCTTCTCAAGACAGAAATGGTGCTGACCGAGCGCGGCATCAAATCCACCGTTGTGATGTTTGGCGGTGCCCGAATTCCGGCCCCTGGCATGCCCGCCTGGGCTGCCAAGAATGATGTCCAGAAGACCAATCTTGAAGCGGCGTCTGTCTACTACGACGAAGCCCGTAAATTTGCTCGCCTGTGCGCCGAAGAGGCCGCAAAATACGATCACCGTGAATATGTCGTGGTCACAGGCGGCGGTCCGGGCGTCATGGAAGCCGGCAATCGTGGCGCTTCGGAAGTTGGCGCACCATCGATTGGTCTGAACATTCTGTTGCCGCATGAGCAGGCACCCAATGAATATGTCACACCGGATTTGAGCTTCAACTTCCACTATTTCGCCATCCGCAAGATGCACTTTCTGATGCGCGCCAAGGCCGTGGTTATTTTCCCCGGCGGTTTCGGCACGCTGGATGAACTGTTTGAATGCGTGACTTTGATCCAGACCAAGCGCATGGCCCGTATTCCGGTTGTGCTGTTTGGCGAGAAGTTCTGGCACTCGATCATCAACTTCCAGGGTCTGGCCGATTTCGGCACCATTGCTCCGGAAGATATGGAATTGCTGCATTTTGCCGAAACGGCAGAACAGGCATGGGATATCGTAGCGTCGTTTTATGAGCCGGATACAGTTTAACTTTTGCCAATTACTTGATGAGTGAAAGTACAACCCAAGGATAAACGGTCTCCATCTAGGGATGTGGACCGTTTATTTTTTTGAGCTTCGGACTCTATTTATAATAATTTTAGGAAACATCGAATAAATTGCAATTGTCGAGATTAATGCGACCCGTCTGCACTGAACAGACCCTCCATGATGGAGACATCCCCCTATTCGTTACCCATTGTGCCGGTTTGCCAAAACTCGCGCGTTTTATTTGAGGCAATGATGTTCAATATCAAGATCAGGTCGCTTTCGACCAAGCTGATTCTTGCGACAGGCGGTGCCATTGCAACGGTTCTCGTTGCATCCAATTCATTTCTTATCCTTCAGACCAGCGAACGTGTGCACGCGCTGACGATGGAGCAGGCCAACACGGAAGCGCGCGCGATCGCCAACACCATCTCCGCAGATGTCGGGGAAATGGCAAGTGCGGCGCGTTCCATGGCCGGGGTTATCGGACGTGCCCATGAGGGCAAGTCGATGGACCGCCCCGGTATCGTCAACATCCTCAAAGCCAATGTTGAACAGAATGCATTTGCTTTCGGCAGCTGGTTCTGCGAGCAGATCGGCCTGTTTGATGGCCAGACAACGGAACTGGCGGGCAAGACCGAACTTGGCATGAACGCCAATGGTGCATTTGCGCCTTACTGGTCGAAAACCCAGACCAGCGAAATTCAGTTCTCGACCTTCAACAATGACTACGCCGCCGAATGGTATTCGTTGGCGGCAAAAACCGGCAAAGGTGCCATTACCCAGCCGTATCTGGCAGAAGGAACCCAGGTTCCGACAACCATGACCTCACTTGCCTATCCGGTTTTGTCCGGCGGCAAGATGATTGGTGTGGCGGGCGTCGATATCTCGCTGGCATCGCTCTCGACCAAGCTGCAGGCCATCCATCCATTCGGAACTGGTCGCGTGACTCTGGTATCGCAGGGCGGACAATGGTTGGTGCCGCCCTCTGCTGATCTCAATATGAAGGCCTATGCCGATAATGGCGCAGATACCGTCAAGGCTGCGATTTCCAATAGCACTGGCGGGCTGATCGAAAATCTTGGCATGGATACCGACACGCCGTTCAACCGGCTGGTCTATCCATTTGCCGTTCCGGGCCTCAATGCCACGTGGGTCGTGCTTGTCGATATTCCGCATAGCGCACTCAATGCGCCGGTCAATGAGCAGACCTTCCTGATGGTGATCGGCGCGCTGGTTATTCTGGCGGCGGTTATCACGACGCTTTATTTCGCCGTGCGCTTCTTCGTGCGCAATCCGCTTGCAGCCCTGGTAAAGGATGTAAAGACGCTGGAAAATGGCCACTACGACCACACGGTGTCCGGCCAGCAAAGACTGGATGAGACCGGTGAGGTGGCTAAAGCGTTGGAAGGTTTCCGTGTCAAACTGGCAGATTCCTTGCGCATCCAGCAGGATGCAGATCATCAGCGCAGCGCCGCCGAGGTTGAGCGCAATCGCTCTGAAGCCGAGCGCAATGAAAACGGCCGCATCCAGATGCATATCGTTTCAGCGCTTGGCTGGGGTTTGAATGAACTTTCAATGGGCAATCTCGCCTTCCGTATTACGGATGACTTCCCAGGCGAATACGCAAAGCTCAAGACCGATTTCAATTCCGCTCTGACCAGCCTTGAAGACACGATGATGACTGTCAACGCAACCGTGTTCAGCATCGGCAACGGTACCGGTGAAATCACCCGTGCTGCCAGCGACCTGTCACACCGTACGGAACAGCAGGCGGCAAGCCTTGAAGAAACGGCCGCAGCACTGAACGAGCTGACTGCTCAGGTCAACTCCAGTGCCGAAAATGCCCAACGTGCGGCTGAGACCGTCAATCACGCCTGTGATGATGCTGGAAAGTCCGGTGACGTCGTCAAGCAGGCCGTCAATTCCATGAACGGCATTGCCCAGTCCTCGCAGGAAATTTCCCGGATTATCGGCGTTATCGATGAGATTGCGTTCCAGACCAATCTGCTGGCGCTGAATGCCGGTGTTGAAGCGGCGCGTGCCGGTGATGCCGGCAAGGGTTTTGCGGTTGTTGCGCAGGAAGTGCGTGAATTGGCGCAGCGTTCCGCAACCGCGGCCAAGGAAATCAAGGCACTCATCAACACCTCGTCCACGCAGGTGCATGAGGGTGTTGATCTCGTCGGTCGTGCTGGCGAAACAATGGACCGTATTGCCGTGCAGGTTATGGAGATTAACGGATTGATCCGACAGATTTCGGCTTCTGCCAGCGAGCAGGCCGTCGGTCTGAAGGAGATCAACTCTGCGGTCAACCAGATGGATCAGGTGACCCAGCAGAACGCTGCGATGGTCGAAGAAACGACCGCTGCCAGCGTGACGTTGAATGGCGAAGCCGACACGCTGAAAACGCTGGTGGCGAGGTTTGCGGTGTCCGGTACTGCCGGCCATCCATTGCACTCTGTCGCCAGCACCATGCGCTCTGCTGCCGCGCCTGCACCGTCACATCAGGTGAAAAGAGCGCCAGCGCGTCCCGCGCCGCGCGTGTCGGGTGCCAATGCGCTGGCGGAAGCAGATTGGACTGAGTTCTGAGCCAAGCCTGACCAGACAAGCCAAGGTTTGCCAAACAAAAAAGCCACCGGCGCAATCCGGTGGCTTTTTCATGGGTGTATTGGTGATTTCAGCACCGCATTAGAGGCGGGCGAAGCGCTCGGTCAGAAGCGCAAAGAAACCGTCTGCATCAACGCCACCCATCACACGGGCATTGCGCTTGCGATCAGTCACGTGCCACCAATCAACGACTGTTGCGCCAATGGTCAGTTCCGAGCTGACTTCGATCTCGACATTGCAATCACGACCGGTGAACAGTTCCGGCTTGATTAGATAGGCGATAACCGAAGGATCGTGCAGTGGGCCGCCGTCCGAGCCATATTTCTCGACATCGAAACGTTCGAAAAATTCCAGCATGCCAACCATGGCCAGCGCCGGGCGTGTGCCGATGTCACGAATTTTCGCGACGCGTTCCTTTGTTGTCAGCAACTTGTGTGTCACATCAAGTGGCATCATGACGATCGGAATACCGGAACGGAACACGATGTCGGCCGCCTGTGGGTCGACATAGATGTTGAATTCTGCAGCTGGCGTGATGTTGCCGCCTTCAAAATAGCCGCCGCCCATCATCACCAGTTCCTTGACGCGCGGAGCGATCTCAGGTGCCTTGTTGAGGGCCGTGGCAATGTTGGTCAGGGCGCCCAGTGTGCACAATGTGACTGTGCCAGCCGGTTCGCGCAGCAGCGTCTCGATGATGAAATCAACGGCATGCTGGTCCTGCACCGCCATGGTCGGTTCATCGAAGTCAGCGCCATCGAGGCCCGTACTGCCGTGGACGTGTTCGGCGGTAATCGGTTCACGCACCAGCGGGCGCTCTGCGCCTTCGTAAACCGGAACGTCGGTACGATTGCACAATTCGCAGATAATGCGGACATTACGGCTGGTCAGACGCAATGGCACGTTGCCGGCAACGGCTGTCAGGCCCAGAACTTCAAGCTCCGGGCTCGCCAGTGCCAGCATGATGGCAGCTGCATCGTCTTGGCCGGGATCTGTGTCGATAATGATTTTTCTGCGTTCGGTCATGGTGCGCCTGCAATTGAGTGAGGTGGTTCTTTTCGACCGTTCCGAAGTGGATTGTCAAGTTGGCTGGACAGAAGCCGCGGATGTGTCCACCACACGGCCTTGCAGGGCAGGCTTTCTCTTCCCATATTGAAGTCTGCGAGTGCCGATTGACGGGTTCGCAAAACGTCGCTTGGGTAAAACAAGGACAGAAGATGAGCCGTATGACGCCTTTTGGTAGCCCGGTGGTGCTGGGTTTCGATGCTATCGAAAAGACCCTTGAACGCATGATCAAGGGCAATGACGGCTATCCCCCCTACAATATAGAGAGATTGCATGGCGAAGACGGAAAACATGATGTCTTGCGCATAACTATCGCTGTTGCCGGCTTTTCCGAAGAAGAGCTTGATGTCACAACAGTCGAAAATCAACTCATAATCCGTGGGCGCCAGCAAGAACAGGAAAAACGCGACTTTCTCCATCGCGGTATTGCCGCCCGGCAATTCCAGCGCGTTTTTGTTCTGGCTGAGGGCATGAAAGTGGGTGAAGCGCGTCTGCGCAATGGCCTGCTTTCCATTGATCTCGTCCGTCCGGAAATTTCCCATATGGTGAAGAAAATTAACATTTCCGTTTCACAGTAGGACGCAACGCACCGTCTGCTGAATAAGGGCACTGAGTGCGACAGGTCTTGGCGGAACCGTAGGGACGTTCATGAGAACGTAAGGTTCCGAAGGGCGCTGGTGACAGCGTTCGCAAATGTGGAGGCATAAAATGCTTTTGAAGGATGCGCATTCGCGCCTTACGCAGTCACAGCTTGCTCATATTGGGGCAGGTGAGGTTGGTTACATCAGACGCATGCGCGCTGAAGAAATCAGCCGTTGTTTTCCTGAAGCGCCTGATGTCGACCCGCAGCTTGACCTTTGGGCATTGTTCGGTGCCGATGGTACACCGATCCTGCTGACTGACAATCGTTCCAGCACCTTCTTCAAGGCTGCCGAAGACCACCTCAAGACCGTAAGTCTTCACTGATCGATTTGTCACACGGAGCTGCGTGTGCAGCTTAGTGGACCGTAAGGCCCGCCAGGCAAGAAACCGGGCGGGCATTATTTTTTAGATCATGTCCGTTCAGGGGAATGGACGATCTGGCATGTCGTCAATGCTGATGACACCATCCTTGTTGCGATCCAGCCGTTCAAACAGTTTTGCGCTGGCTTCAGTAACCTCGGTCTTGCTGAGCTGACCGTTTTCGTCCTTGTCCGCCATACGGATCAGCATGAAACCGGCACCCTTGCCGCCGTGACCACCTTCACCCCAGCCTTTAGCGCCATGACGACCTTCGCCGTGACGGCGGTCATCGTTCTTGGCGTGCTCTTCATGCTTTTTATCTTTGGGAGCATCGGCATTTGCGCGTTCCGGGCGCGGGTTATTGGCACGGAATTCCTCGAACTTCGCCTTGCGGTATTCGCGCATTTCCTTTGGCGTGATCGAGCCATCCTTGTCCTTGTCGACTTCGATAAACAGGGCTTCCTGTCTCGCGTCGAATTCCGCCTTGGAAATTTTACCATCCTTGTCGGTGTCGGCTACTTTGAGCAAATGAATGAACAGCGCCTCACGCGGCATCGGCGGGTGCCGATCCCTTGGTGCGGCAAAACTGGCCACTGTTGTGCTGCCAAGAACAAGTGCTGCACCAAGAGCGGTGAGGGTGATCTTTTTTGTAGTCATCGCTAGTACCTTTCCTTTGGTGTCCCTGAGGAAAAAGTAATGGCGCATTACGCTCCACACCACTTAAACATCCGTAATGTGGGTGACGATTTTGTAATGTTAAAGCAGGCTTATCTGCCTTTTTTAAACCGGATTTTTCATTCCTGTCAGATGGGTCAGGAACGATGTAAGATCATCGGTGATGTAATCGATGTGGGCATCGGTTTCGCCGGGAATTTCCCACCGCTCCATGACGATGCCTTCCAGATTGCGCGGCACCAGCAACACGGTCTTCATGCCGAGCGCCTTTGGCGCTGACAGATTGCGTGGCAAGTCCTCAAACATTGCGGCCTTATTTGTTTCGAGCTTGGTCAGGGCTGCAAACTTTTCATAGGTCGCGCTGGCAGGTTTTGGTAGGTAGCCTGCGGCAACAATATCGAAAATATCTTCGAACTGATCGAGAATACCCAGTGCCCCTGCGGCGGCTTGGGCGTGTTTTACGCTGCCATTGGTCAGAATGAACTTGCGGCCCGGAAGCGCCTTGATTGCCTCACCCAGCTCCGGATGTGGCAGAAGCGGCGAATAGTCGATGGCATGTGCCTTCTCGAGGAAGTCATTGGGATCAATGCCATAATGGATCATCAACCCCTGCAGGGTGGTGCCGTGCTCGTGATAATACCGTTTTTGCAAAGCCCTGGCCTCGTCGGCCTCCAATTGCAACAGCTCTGACACGTAGGCGGTCATGTTGCGATCAATCTGCTCGAACAGATTGATGTGGTGCGGGTACAGAGTGTTATCGAGGTCAAACACCCAGTCGCGTACGTGGTCGAAATCAGAGTTCTGAGGGAGATTGTGTGGCTTTGCTGTCATAGCTTTCTTATGCACCCTCGCAACGGCAAAGAAAATCGAAAAGGTGACGGCTTGCACCGCTTTCCGGGCTTGGGGCCTGCAAGTGCCGCATGATAATGCACCATACGTCCTTCAGGACGCTCAAAGGATGCTCTAACCTATGGAAGCTTCGCACCGAGCTTTCCGGAAATCCTGCCCGATTTTCGAGCCGATGCTGTCGTCAAACATCATGGAACTCTGGATACCCATCACTATCGCTGCTGCCTTCATGCAGAACCTGCGCTCGGCATTGCAGAAGCATTTGCAGGGCTCGCTCGGAACACGCGGTGCGAGCTTTGTGCGGTTCGGCTACGGCTTTCCGATTGCCATAGCCTATGTGCTATTTCTGTATTTCGCAGCCGTGCAGACATTCCCCAGCTTTCATGCGGCCTTTTTTGCTTGGGCAGTGATCGGTGGACTGGCGCAAATCTTCGCCACGATGCTGCTGGTGCATCTGTTCTCGCTGAGGAATTTCGCGGTCGGTACCGCCTACTCGAAGACCGAGCCGGTGCAGGCAGCCCTGTTCGGTTTTATACTGTTGGGTGAAAAGCTGACGACGGGTACCATCGCGGCAATCTTTGTCGGTGTTATCGGCGTAATGACAATTTCCATGGCGCGCATGCCGCTTTCCTGGCGCAATACATTGACGGCTCTGACCAGCCGGACAGCCCTGATCGGCATCGCGTCTGGCGGTGTTTTTGGTATTTCAGCGGTTGCCTATCGCAGCGCGTCGCTGTCTCTTGAAGGGGCGGGGCCGATCATGTCTGCCGCGGTTACGCTTGCCTGCGTCACCACCTTTCAGACGGCCTTCATGCTGATCTGGATGGCATGGAAAGACAAACGGGAAATCGTGCAGGTCCTTGTCACATGGCGCTCGTCTGCACTGGTGGGAATAGCTGGTGTTGTGGGCTCGGCTTGCTGGTTTACGGCGATGACCTTGCAGCAGGTGGCCTATGTAAGGGCGCTTGGCCAGATCGAACTGATATTCACCTTCATGGCGTCATGGTTCCTGTTTCGCGAACGGATCAATGCCATGGAGCTTGCAGGGTGCCTGCTGATCGTCAGCGGCATCTTGGGTCTATTGTTCTGGTAAAAAAAGCCCGGCCGGAAAGTGCAAAAAACTTTCCGGCCGGGCATGTAAAACGGCGATTAAATCCGATGATCAGGGAACGATCAGCGTGCCGGCACCTTCGGTGAAGATTTCCAGCAGAACCGAGTGGGCGGTCTTGCCATTGAGAATGACAACGCCCTGAACGCCAGCCTTGATCGCATCAATGCAGGTTTCGACCTTGGGGATCATGCCACCGGAAATCGTGCCGTCCTTGATCAGCGCGCGGGCCTGCGACACGGTCAGTTCCTTGATGAGTTCCTTGTTCTTGTCCAGAACGCCTTCAACGTCGGTGAGGAAAAGCAGGCGTGTGGCGTGCAGCGCACCAGCGATAGCACCGGCAAAGGTATCGGCGTTGATGTTGTAGGTCGCGCCATCGCGGCCCGGTGCAACAGGTGCGATAACCGGAATCATCTCAGACTTGGCTAGCAGGTCGAGAAGCGTGCGGTCGACTTCAACAACTTCACCGACGAAGCCGAGATCGAGAACGCGCTCGATGTTGCTGTCCGGGTCGATAACCGTCTTTTTGGCTTTTTCAGCAAACACCATGTTGCCGTCCTTGCCGCACAGACCGATGGCCCATTCGCCGGTCTGGTTGATCAGGGCAACGATTTCCTTGTTAATTGAACCGGCCAGAACCATTTCAACGATTTCGACGGTCTTGGCGTCGGTAACGCGCAGACCATTTTCAAACTTCGATTCAATGCCCATCTTGGCCAGCATCGCGCCGATCTGCGGACCGCCGCCATGCACGACGATAGGGTTGATACCGGACTGCTTGAGAAGTGCGATGTCTTCGGCGAAGGCCTTGCCCAGTGCAGGATCGCCCATGGCATGGCCGCCATATTTCACGACGATGGTTTTATTTTCGTATTTCTGCATGAAGGGCAGGGCTTGCGCCAGAAGCCGTGCTTGCATTTCGCTTTCAGAACTTGCCATGGAAAAACCCTCGTCGTTGGTTGCGGCCTTTTAGCGCAAGTTTTTGACGGAGGGAATAATCTCAATCGCTTAATGTGCCTGACGGACGTTAAAACCATAAATTCCGCGAGGGTGTGATTTTCCGGCGATTGACAGGCGCGGGGAATAGGCAGAGCTTGGTCGGATAGGGCACATTGTGCGGGAGGCGCATGTGTCAAAACAACAAAAGTGATGACAGGGAGTGGACGGCAAATGACCATGCCGGACAGCAACAAGCAAAGCGGTATGAAAGACGAGATACTGGCCGGAGAATATGTGCTGGGTGCATTGCCGCCTGAGGTTCACGAGCAATTGACGCGGCGTATCCGGCAAGACCGGTCATTTGCGCTAATGGTCAGCCGCTGGCAGGCCAATTTGCAGCAGGTCGCGTTTGAAGAACAGGCTACTCACACAGCCTATGCCGGAAAATTACAGACACAGACTGCAGCGATTGCGATGATGCAGGCGCGGCAACACGCGACAAAAAGACTGACTCTGGCATATCTTTGGAATTCTGTGCGCTTCTGGCGCGCCATCGCCTTCGCGGCGATATTTTTTGCGGTACTCCTGTCATTCATGCACTGAATGACAGGAGCTGTATCTCAGACGTAGCCGACAGTCCGCACTATTTCAGCCCGCAATTCATCAAGGCCGGATGACTTTTCCGACGATGTGGCAAGCACTTCCGGGTAAGCGGCAGGGTGCTTGCGGATTTTCTCAAGAGTTTCGCTCATCAGACGCGGTACGCCAGCTTCCTTGATCTTGTCGGTCTTGGTCAGAACGAGCTGATAGGAAATGGCGGCCTTGTCCAGAAGCGTAAACACTTCGTCGTCGTTTTTCTTCACGCCGTGGCGGGAATCTATCAGCACATAAACGCGCTTCAACGTCGCACGGCCACGCAGGTAGTCAAAGACCAGCTTGGTCCATGCATCGACCTGCTCTTTCGGAGCCTGTGCGTATCCGTAACCGGGCATATCGACCAGCGCCATCGGCGGAAGATCGTTTTCCTGGCCCGAATAACCGTCCGGCACGAAGTAGTTGAGTTCCTGCGTACGGCCCGGCGTGTTCGATGTGCGGGCCAGACCCTTATGGCCAACCAGCGCATTGATAAGCGAGGACTTGCCCACGTTGGAGCGCCCGGCAAATGCGATTTCCGGCGGTCCCTCAGGCGGCAGGAACTTCATGGCGGGTACACCGCGAATGAAGATCCATGGCCGTCCGAACAGCGGTTTTTCCTGAGGTAAACCTGTCGTCATTTCGGTTCGGCCGTTTTGCGTTTGAACAAGCCCTTGAGATTGTCAAACAGCTCAATCTTTGCGCCATGACGCTTCATGATAAGTGCCTGCTGGCTGATCGACAGGGTGTTGTTCCATGCCCAGTAAATAACCAGACCAGCCGGGAAGGAAGCGAGCATGAACGTGAAGATCAGCGGCATCCAAGTGAAGATCATGGCCTGTGTTGGATCTGGCGGGGTCGGGTTCATGCGCATCTGCAGGAACATCGTGATACCCATGATGAGCGGCCATACACCAATCATCAAGAAGTGTGGTACGTCATAAGGCAGCAGACCGAACAGGTTGAACAGGGAGGTCGGATCTGGCGCGGAAAGGTCGTGGATCCAGCCAAAGAACGGCGCATGGCGCATTTCGATGGTAACGTAGATAACCTTGTAGAGCGCGAAGAACACCGGGATCTGCAGCAGCATCGGCCAGCAACCGGCCACCGGGTTGATCTTCTCTTCCTTGTAAAGCGCCATCATCGCCTGCTGCAATGCCATGCGGTCATCGCCATGCTTGGCCTTCAGCTCTTCCATTTTCGGCTGCATGCGCTTCATGTTGGCCATGGAAGCGTACTGCTTGCTTGCAAGCGGGAAGAACAGCGCCTTCACGACGATGGTCGTCATCAGGATCGCAACGCCGAAGTTGCCAAAATAACGGAAGAAGAAGTCCATCATTTTGAACATTGGCTTGGTGATGAAGTAGAACCAGCCCCAGTCGATCATCAGATCGAAGCGCGGGATGGACAGCGATGTCTCATAGCGGTCGACCAGCGGAACTTCCTTGGCGCCGGCAAAGACCAGGCTCTTCAGTTCCGTGGACTGGCCAGGGGCGACCGTAACGGCGTCGGTACGATAATCGGCCTGGTAACGTGGCTGACCATCGGTAAAGTGCGAATAACGGCCTTCGAAAGGTACGGTCTGCGGCGGAACAATCGCTGCTGCCCAGTACTTGTCGGTGATACCGATCCAGCCGCCAGTGCCCTTAGGCAGGGTAAGCGCGCCTTCTTCAGCCTTCTTGTAAGTTTCTTCCGTCAGGCTGGCATCAGGACCAGTCACACCGATGAAGCCTTCATGAATAACGAAAACAGACGGGGTGGTCGGCTTGTTGTTACGTGTCACGCGGCCGTAAGTGGAGAAGGAAACAGCTTCCTGTCCCGGGTTCTCGACCTTGTCGGCAACGGTAATCATATAGTGTTCATCAATCGAAATGGTACGGGTGAAAACCACGCCCTTTTCGTTGGTGAAGGAAAGAGTAACAGGTGTCGTTTCGGTCAACTTGTCGCCAGAAGCGACAGTCCAGACAGTCGACGGGCCTGGTACAGAGCCTGCGCCTTCGCCAGCAATGTAACCAAGCTCAGTAAAGTAACCGTCCTTGCTGTCCGATGGAGAAAATAGCGTGATGATCGGGCTCGAGTCATCAACGGTCTCATGGTAGTCCTTGAGACGGATGTCATCGAGGCGTGCGCCTGTCAGATTGATCGAACCGGCAACTGCGCTGGTATCGATTGTGATACGCTGTGACTTGGCCAGGGATTCTTCGCGGGTCGCGGTTGCGGCTGGCTGGCCTGCAGCACCTGGAAGCGTGCCGTCTACCGTTGCACCCGACGTTGTCGACGCGGCGCCATTGGCTGCCTGCGTCTGTTCAACCTGTGCCTTGCGCGCTTCTTCAGCCAGACGTTGCTGTTCTATGCGCGGGTTCATGTAAAAGAATTGCCAGGCAAGGACGATGACAACCGAAAGGGCTATCGCGATGAAGTAATTGCGGTTCTTTTCCATCATTCTTTCCTGGAGCGGGTCTCCTGGGACCGTTTCGGTTTCCCACGGCCTTCGATACGATCGGCAAGCTGGGAGGACAGTTGGGCGAAAGGTGTTTTCAACACGTCACGCCGTGCGACAATCACATAGTCATGTCCGGGTTTCATTGCAAACCCGGCTGACAGCCTGACGGCTTCCTTGAGGCGACGGCGCATTCGATTGCGCTCGACCGCATTGCCTTGCTTTTTGGTGACCGTAAAACCGACACGAGCGTCGCTCTCAGGTTCTTTGCGGTCAAGAACTTCAAGAAGGAAATTTGCCCCCTTGCGTCTCTCTCCCTTTTGCACGGAAAGAAAATCCGGCCGGTTTTTCAACCGCCCGGGGGATTTCTTCGTCTCAGTCATCTGCCCGCGACTTTTCAATCGGGCAATCGGCAATTAAGCCGACAGACGGGCGCGGCCGCGTGTGCGGCGAGCAGCCAGAACCTTACGACCACCAGCGGTAGCCATACGGGCACGGAAACCATGACGGCGCTTGCGAACAAGCTTGGATGGTTGGAATGTACGCTTCGACATTTATTTAATACCGCGGTGTGCGGCCCTTCTTGGCTTTGCCCTTATGGGCAGGAGCGTTTCGATTGATGCCCGGCACGCGCATTAAGCGCATAATAGCCAGACGTGCGGGCTTATAAGGGCTTAAGACCTCTAAAGTCAATTGCTGAACCGCAGCTGGTTTTGTCTGCAAGATAAACAGCCGGAACGACTTTGTCGCGTAGCAGGAACAATTGCATCACTTCAGAATGTATAAATTTTGTTCCAGCAATGGCAAGTAATTAAAATCGGAAATTCTTTCTTAATGGTGCGTAGATAAATGTTGTTGTGACGAAAGGTCATGGCGGCTTCCTTTTTTCACTATTGCGTGAGGGGGCAGCACTTTGGAGGGATTGCAGTGAAAATTCGGGGCAAGATTAATCTTCTCGTGGGGCTTTTAAGCCTTGTCGCGTGTACCATCGGGGGCTTGTCTATCTATGCCGTCAATGAGTACCACAGCCGGGTTGTTGCTTTTGATGCGGCTGCCGATCGTGCGCATAAGGGGGAATCGCTCAATCGTCTGGTAACCGCCGTTGTTATGGAAGCACGCGGTATCTATGCGGCAAAGGACACAGCAACCGCATCGAAGTTTGGCGATGGCCTATTGAAGAACCTCGATTCCATGGAAAGCCTGATTGCCGCGTGGAAGCCAATGGTTCCTGCTGCACAGTCCGCCGCCTTCTCCAATCTTGAAAGCCGTTTTGCCGAATTCAGGAAGTTCCGTACCGAAACAGTCCGTCTTGGTCGCGATGTCAGCCCGCAAGCGGCCAATGAACAGGGTAATAATGACGCCAACCGAGAAAACCGTAAAGCTTATCAGGTTGATATTGACGCAATCGTCAAGGCTGACGTCGACGAGTTGAACGGGCTAAAAGCCGGTATCGAGAATTTCGGTCAGGCGATGTTCTGGATCGTGTCTCTGGTGACGGCTGCTGGCGTTATCGTTGGTTCGGCTTTTGGCCTTTACATTGGCTCCAAGCAACTGAGCGGCCCTATTCTTAAAGTCTCCGGCGTGATGAATGCTGTCGCTGAAGGTGATCTGGAGGCGGATGTCCCTTATCTTGACCGCAAGGATGAGATTGGTGAAATGGCCGCCGCCGTTGAAGTATTCAAGCGCAATGGTCTTCAAGTGCGCCAGATGAATGCGCAGGAAGCTGCCATGCGAGCAAAGAGCGATGATCTTCAGGCCGGTATGGCCGAAGTTGTCGGCGCTGCCGCAGAAGGTGACTTCAGCCGCCGTATCAACAAGGATTACGGCGACGACAACCTCAATCGCTTCGCGCAAAACATCAACACGCTGCTGGTCAGCGTTGATAATGGCGTATCCGAAACCGGCCGCGTTATTGCAAGCCTTGCTGATGGTGATCTGACGCAGAGCATGCGTGGTGAATTCCACGGTGTGTTCGGTGAACTTCAGGGCAACGTCAACAATACCCTCGCTAAGCTGCGCGTCACTATGAGCGACGTTCGTTTGGGCACGCATAGTATTAATGACAGCGGTCTCGAACTCCGCTCGGCTGCCGACGATCTTTCCAAGCGTACCGAACAGCAGGCTGCGGCACTGGAAGAAACCTCTGCCGCTCTGGACGAGATTACCGCCGTCGTACGTAACTCGACCTCGCGAGCTCAGGAAGCCAGCACCATGGTTTCCGAGGCTAAGGAAACAACAGAGAAGTCTGGCAAGGTGGTTCGTGAAGCCGTTTCGGCAATGGGGCGTATCGAACAGGCATCGCGTGAAATCAGCCAGATCATCAACGTCATTGATGAGATCGCTTTCCAGACCAATCTCTTGGCGCTGAATGCCGGTGTTGAAGCCGCCCGTGCTGGCGAAGCCGGCAAGGGCTTTGCGGTGGTTGCGCAGGAAGTGCGTGAACTGGCGCAGCGCTCTGCAAACGCTGCCAAGGATATCAAGGCGCTGATTACCAAGTCCGGTTCTGAGGTGTCGCAGGGCGTAACACTGGTTCAGAAAACCGGTGAAGCGCTGGATGAAATCGAAAGCCGTGTTCTCAGCATCAATGAGCACATTCACTCGATTGCAACAGCTGCCAAGGAACAGTCGACCGGCCTGCAGGAAGTTAACACTGCCATCAACCAGATGGACCAAGTCACACAACGTAATGCGGCCATGGTCGAGGAAACCTCTGCCTCAACCCATAAGTTGACGGAAGAAGCTGGCAATCTGATGCGTTTGGTCAGCCAGTTCAGAGTTGGCGAGGGTAACCCGGTTGCACAGTCCCGTCCGACACTTGCCCGTTCCGGCCAGAATGGCGCGACGGCGGTTGCCTCTCCAGCCCGTCGTATGATGGGTGATGTCGCCCGTGCGTTTAACGGATCGGCCGCTGTTGCCCAGAATACCCGCGAATGGGAAGACTTCTGATATCGTGAGTGATCAGCGGTAATCCTCCGTGAAATAACAAACGCCACCTTTTCAGGTGGCGTTTCTGTGTTATGCGAGGAACGTGTTGGCAGGCATTGGAAAAACACGGATGACCCCTTATTATGTCTGTCAGATAATGCCCAACGGATGCCCAACAACGTGGATGTGGCATCGCAGACAGGAATGAGCCGTTGTTTTCAGAAGGAGCAGACAAGGCAGGTCCAGCATTGGAGAAAGCTCCCAATGACATGCCGGGGCTGACCAAAGGTCTGTCCGGACGTCTGCTGCTCTTGACCGTGATTTTTATCATGGTGGCGGAAGTGCTGATTTTTCCACCATCTGTCGCCAACATGCGCCTGTCCTGGCTCAATGACCGCCTCAACACAGCTGCTGCGGCCGGTGCCGTCATCGATGGTTTACAAGCGGAACTTCCTCGCTCCGTGCAGGATGACACATTGTCGGCAATAGGCGCAAAGCTGATTGCCCTTCGTAAAGACGGAACCTCGCGTCTTCTGGCGGCGACCGAAATGCCACCAAGTGTCGATCAGCAGTTTGATCTCTCCCACGTGTCGCAACTCGGCGCCGTCAGGGATGCCTTCTCCACTCTGCTTTTTGGTGGTGATCGCATGATGCGGGTGTTCGGCGTGGTCGGTGAGACCGACACCATCATTGAACTTGTCATGCCGGACAAACATCTGCGCAAGGCAATGCTGGCCTATGCTGGCAATGTCTTCCTGCTGTCGATCGTCCTTTCGCTGATTACCTCATTTCTGATTTTCGTTTCGATCAACCGCATCATGATCCGGCCAATACGCCGTATCACCCGTGGCATTCAGGACTTTTCAGAGCAGCCGGATAATCCGTCACGAATTTTCACGCCCGATAATGGTCCTGATGAGCTCTCGGTGGCCGGACGGCATCTCGCAGATATGCAGACACAGCTTCACCGGACGTTGAAGCAGCAGAAAAACCTCGCTGACCTCGGTCTTGCCGTATCCAAGATCAATCATGACATGCGCAATATTCTGTCATCGGCGCAACTGATGTCGGACAGACTGGTGGACGTAAACGATCCAATGGTCCGCAGTTTTGCGCCCAAGCTTCTGAGAACCATCGACCGGGCCGTTGGTTACACAAATGAAGTGCTGACCTATGGGCAGGCTACCGAAGCTGCGCCAAGACGTCGTCCATTGAGATTGAGCACAACGCTGCAAGAAGTGCGCGATATTCTGGCCATTGGCCCGCAAAGTGGCATTGAATTTGTGTCGCAGCTGCAGTCGGAACTGGTTGTCGATGCCGATGCAGAGCAACTTTTCCGCATTATTCACAATATCTGTCGCAACGCGGTGGAAGCATTGTTGAATATGGAGTGGGACGAAAGCATGCCGCCGCGCACGCTGATTGTCTCCGGCCAGCGCAACGGCAATTCTGTCAGCATCACCATTGATGATAATGGCCCGGGCATGCCACTCAAGGCACGTGAAAACCTGTTTTCCGCGTTTCGTGGCTCTGCCCGCTCCGGCGGCACGGGCCTTGGCCTCGTCATTGCCCGTGAACTTGTACTTGCCCATGGTGGTACGATTGCGCTGGTGGAAAAGCCGGAGCCGGGAACCCGTTTTCGCATCGAAATATCGGATCGTGCCGTTACAACCGAAACCGGAATGAAAACGGCCTGATCTTTATAAAGACGTCAGAGGTGTTTTACTTCAAAAAGTCAGGGCCGAAACCAAGGATTTTGTCATCGATATCGCCGATGGCCTTTTTATCCTTACCCTCGTAATCGATCGATTTGAGAATGTGCTGGATGACATTGATGCGTGCGCGCCTTTTGTCGTTGGCACGGACAACTGTCCATGGAGCGTCATCCGTATGGGTCTTATCCAGCATCTGGTCGCGCATTGCGGTGTAATCATCCCACTTTGTCAGCGCGGCGATGTCCATATCCGACAGTTTCCAGCATTTCAGCGGGCTGTGACGGCGATCATGGAAACGCTCGATCTGCGTTTCACGACCAATATCCAGCCAGAACTTGAAGAAATGCACATCGTCATGGACGATCATTTTTTCCAGCCGTGGCGTTTCCTTCAGGAAGCGCTTGTGCTCTTCCGCCGTACAAAAACCCATGATCGGTTCAACGCCGGCACGGTTGTACCATGAGCGGTCAAACAGCACGAGTTCGCCCGCTGTAGGAAAATGAGAGATGTAACGCTGGAAATACCATTGACCGCGTTCGGTTTCCGTCGGCTTGGTCAGCGCAACAACCCGTGCGGAGCGAGGATTGAGGTAGGCTTTGGTAGCGAAAATCGTGCCGCCCTTACCGGCAGCGTCACGGCCTTCGAAGACCGCCATAACCTTCTTGCCTGTTGACTGCAGCCAGAACTGCACTTTTACCAGTTCAATCTGCAACGCTTCCAGCGCATTGTCATAATCTTCACGCTTCATTTTCTTGTCGTAGGGATAACCTCCGGCGGAAAGCTTGGAGTCTTCGACCCAGGAGGGCAACGTTGGGTCATCAATATCGAATGTCCGTGTCTTGCCATTGATATCAAGCTCAACTGCCCGGTTCTTGCTGGTATCAGCCATGGTATCTCCCTTTTCCACGCGCACAGGACGTGTAATTATCAACCAATCAGCACATATTGCATGTTGAAATTCAAGCAATTTCAAGAACAGATTTTTGTCGCCGGCTAAGGAAAATCGCCCTTTTTTATTCTCGGGGATAATGAGCTGTTTAATAACCGCTGGCTTGATGAATATCTGTCATGAAGTCACGATATGACGGATCGATGCGCCAAACGTTTCGCGATTCTGCGGACATGATGTGCAATGCATTATAACTGGCGACGTTTGGAAGCGGACATGGCAATGGCGACGGATGACAACAACAATGCTGGCAACAGTGTCATCGCTAAGATGGGACGGAACTGGCTCGTTATCTTGTCTTTGACCTTGCTGGCGCTTCTGGCTGTTCTGGAAAAAGGTTCGCCCTGGCTGGTGGGCGGCGCTTGGATATTGGCGCTGGTCGCATTGTTGCTGCGCGATAAATCAGCCCGTCCAGAAATCCCCCGCATGCTGCCACCTGTTGTCGTCGAAGCCGATGATGCGGTGCCGGAAAGCTTCGCCAGCTTCAAGGCCGGTCTTGCCGTGCTGGACAGCCCAATATTCATTCTGGACAAGTCGGCGGCCATTCTGTTTGAAAACGAGGCTGCTGAAAAAATCTTCGGTCAGCTTACCACCGGCACGCATATTTCCGCCCGCCTGCGTTCGCCCAGTATACTGGACATGATCCGCGAAACCATCATGACTGGAGAGCCGAACCAGATCGAGCATTCCGAAAGACTGCCGTCCCAACAGGTCTTTATTGTCCGTATTGCACCGGCCGACCTACCGAAATCGCAAGACAAACGTTATTACATCCTTTCATTCCGCGACATTTCCGAACTTCGTCGTATCGACCGCATGCGCAGCGACTTCGTTGCCAATGCCAGCCATGAACTGCGTACACCGCTCGCCTCTTTGCGTGGATTTATTGAAACCATGTTGGGACCAGCCAAGAATGATCCTGCGGCGCAGACGCGCTTTCTGGGCATCATGCTCGATCAGGCAACCCGCATGAGCCGTCTGGTCGATGATCTCATGTCATTGTCGCGGCTGGAGCTACGCGCTCATATCGCTCCGGATCAGAAGGTCGATCTTGTGCCGCTTCTCGGACATGTGCGGGATGCTCTGGTGCCATTGGCCAATGAACTTGATGTCTCGATCAATCTGCATGTGCCCGAAGGGGCTGTCGAAGTGCAGGGCGAGCGCGACGAATTGGTGCAGGTATTCCAGAACCTGGTCGAGAACGCCTGTAAATACGGCCAGGAAGGCAAGGTCGTCGATATCTGGCTGAAGACACCGCCCGGAAAGCCGGTAGAAGTCAGCGTTATTGATAAGGGGCCGGGCATCCCCAAGGAACATTTGCCGCGTTTGACGGAGCGGTTTTATCGCGTGAGCGTCACTGACAGTCGCTCCAAAAAGGGCACAGGTCTCGGTCTTGCGATCGTCAAGCATATCCTGACGCGCCATCGGGCACGGTTGATCGTGAAATCCGAATTGGGCGAAGGAACCGAGTTTACCGTCAGATTCTGACATACTCAGTCATCAAGTTTTTCAACTGATATAAAATAACGTTTTATATCAATGGCTTGTTGTGTCACAAATGTTTCATTGAAATGACATAAAAGCATAAGCCAAGCGCGGCTAATAAGGACGCGCCGAACGCAGGAAAGTGCGAGTGCCGCATAGGCTGCGTCCTTACAAACCCATCATGGGAGAGACAAATGAACATCGTTAAATTGACCGCAGCAGCTTTGGTGGCTTCCGTTGCATTTGCAGGCGCCGCCGCTGCTCGCGACCAGGTACAGATCGCAGGTTCTTCGACCGTTCTTCCATACGCGAAGATCGTTTCCGAGACGTTCTCCGAAACCTTCCCTGCCTTCAAGGCGCCAGTTGTTGAATCCGGCGGCACCGGTGGCGGTCTCAAGGCATTCTGCTCCGGCGTTGGTGAAGGCACCATCGACGTTGCCAATGCGTCGCGCGCAATCAAGGGCGAAGAGCTCGAAGCTTGCAAGGCTGCTGGCGTCACTGAAGTTCAGGAAGTCAAGATCGGTTATGACGGCATCGTTTTCGCGATGGACTCGTCCAACCCAGACGTCAAGTTTGAGCCGAAGGACATTTACCTCGCTCTCGCAGCTGAAATCGTTCAGGACGGCAAGCTCGTTGCCAACCCTTACAAGAAGTGGTCCGAAATCAACAAGGAACTGCCTGATGTAGCAATCGCTGCTTACATCCCTGGTTCCAAGCACGGCACACGCGAAGTCTTCGAAGAGAAGATTATGGCTGAAGGCTGCAAGGAAGCTGGTGCAACTGATGCCATCAAGGGTCTGGTTGCTGATGCCAAGCAGGCTGCTGCTAAGTGCGTAGCTGTTCGTAAGGACGGCGCTTCGGTTGATATTGACGGCGACTACACAGAGACCCTGGCTCGTATCGACGCCAACAAGACCGGTCTGGGCGTATTCGGCCTGGCTTTCTACGAAAACAATGCTGACCGTCTGAAGGTTGCTACCATCAGCGGCGTTGTTCCTTCCACGGAAACCATTGCTTCTGGCAAGTACCCAGTATCCCGTCCGCTGTTCTTCTACGTGAAGAAGGCTCACCTGGGCGTTATCCCAGGCCTGAAGGAATACGTTGAGTTCTTCACGTCTGAAGAAATGATCGGCCCAGACTCTCCGCTGGCCGCTTACGGTCTGGTTGCTGCGCCTGACGCAGAGCGCGACGAAATCCGCGCTAACTTCGAATCCGGTAAGACTCTCTAATATCTTGACGGCGCGGGGTTTTCCCCGCGCCGTTTATTCCCTTGGGTGTCTGGCTTGTTCCGGTTTCACCCTTGGCGTATTGGGATTGTGAAAACGGTCAGGCTGCCCACAGAGGCGTGTTATTTGCCACCGTTACGTTGTTTTGCTGCACCCTGCCGCCCCGGCATGCCGAGGAAATTTTATGAACACATCGATCCTTTTGCTCATACTGGCATTGATCGGCATTGCCAGCTACCTGCTTGGTAGCCGCCGTGCTGCGGCGCTTGCCGGCGGCCGTTCCGCCGTCATGCATTCCCGCTCGGGTTATCACGGTTCTTATGTTCTTTTGTGGGCCGTCATTCCAGCCGCCATCATTCTGGGTATCTGGCTGATTGTCAGCCCAATGGTCATCACCTCCACCGTGCGTGGCGGTTTCCCGGAAGACGTTCGCGCCCAGTCGCAAGCCCAGCAGGGACTGGCTTACGGCATGGTCGGCGCAATTGCGCGCGGCATGAACGCCCTTTCGGCTGAAGAACTCGCCGCGGTTGAGGCTGGCACGACAGATATCCGTCCGCTTCTGTCTACCCGTGGTATTGCCTTGGCCGGCGACCCTCAGCCCTACATGATCGTTTCTGCCAAGGAACTGAACGACCTGACCTCGATGAGCCGCATTGCGATGATCGTTGTGGTGCTTGGTCTGGCCCTTGGCGGTGCAGCCGTGTCTTTCCGTTCGATTGCGCCGCGCTTCCGCGCCCGTAACAGAGTGGAAAAATTCATTCTGACCGGTCTGATACTTGCCTCCTCGATCGCGATCCTGACCACGGTCGGCATTATCCTGTCGATGCTGACGGAAGCGATCCAGTTCTTCAATATGGTGCCGGCACATGAGTTCTTCTTCGGAACCGTGTGGGACCCACGTTTTGCGGCTGCTGGTGCAACGGACAGTTCCGGTCAGTTTGGTCTCATCCCACTGTTGATGGGTACGCTGTACATCGGTCTGGTTGCCATGCTCGTGGCCGTACCGGTTGGCCTGTTCTCGGCTATCTACATGGCGGAATACGCTTCGCCGCGTGTTCGCTCGATGGCCAAGCCACTTCTCGAAGTGCTCGCCGGTATCCCAACCATCGTTTACGGCTTTTTCGCCCTGACGACTGTTGGTCCGTTCCTGCGTGACATCTCCACCCAGATCAACGGTCTGGCAACGGGTAACTACACCACCTTCATCCAGGCACAGAGTGTTCTGACCGCTGGTTTCGTTATGGGCATCATGCTCATTCCTTATGTGTCGTCGCTGTCGGACGATATCATCACCGCCGTGCCGCGGGCACTGCGTGACGGTTCGCTCGGCCTTGGTGCAACCCGTTCGGAAACCATCAAGCGCGTTGTTCTGCCAGCTGCCTTGCCGGGTATTGTTGGTGCTATCCTCATGACGGCATCGCGCGCTATCGGTGAAACCATGATCGTTGTTCTGGCCGCCGGTGTTGCCGCGCGCATCCAGTTCAACCCATTTGAACCGATGACGACCGTGACCGTGAAAATCGTCAGCCAGTTGACGGGCGACCTTGAATTTACCTCGCCCCAGACGCTGGTTGCTTTTGCCCTCGGCATTACGCTTTTCACCATCACGCTTTGCCTCAATATCTACGCGCTTTACATCGTGCGCAAATACCGGGAGCAGTATGAATGACCGACGCAGTTTCCTCGCCGGCCTCCACTCCGTCTGCCAAGGCGTCCACAAACCGTCGCGATATCGGTATCAAGCGTCGTTACGCTGCTGAACGCCGGTTCCGTGCCTATGGTGTCGCTGCGATCTCGTTTGGCTTGATTTTTCTCGCGCTGTTGCTGTGGTCGGTTATTGGCAAGGGCTATACCGCCTTCCAGCAGACGATGATCACGGTGCCTGTCGAGTTCTCCGAACAGGTTATCGACCCGAAAAATGAGCGCGCTCAGGATCCTGCAAAGTTGATGACCGCCAACTACCCTATCCTGGCACGCGACGCCGTTGCCAAGGTTCTGGGTATTGCACCTGACAACCGTGCAGACCTGCGCGCTGTCAATGCCATGATCTCCGATAGCGTGCGCACTCAGCTTCGCGATATCGTGACCAAGGATCCGTCGGTTATCGGTACGACCCGCAACGTGTCGTTGCTGGCGGCGGGTGACATCGACTCTGCTTACAAGGGTCAGATCGACCTGTCGGTGGCCGAAGCCAGCCGCAAGGTAAAAGACAACCAAGTTGGCTGGATGAACCAGCTTGCTGAGGCTGGCCAGTTGGCCAAGCACTTCAACACCGGCATCTTCTTCAATGGCGCATCCAGCCGTCCGGAAGCCTCTGGCGTGGGCGTTGCGCTGATCGGCTCCTTCTACATGATGCTGATCGTTCTGGTGCTGTCGCTGCCAATCGGTGTTGCCGCTTCCATCTATCTGGAAGAGTTTGCTCCGAAGAACCGCTTCACGGACCTCATCGAAGTTAACATCAACAATCTCGCGGCCGTTCCGTCCATTGTGTACGGTCTGCTTGGTCTGTCGGTGTTCATCAACTTCATGGGCTTCCCACGTTCGGCATCGATTGTTGGTGGTCTGGTTCTGACCCTGATGACCCTGCCAACCATCATCATTGCTACCCGTGCGGCACTCAAAGCAGTCCCGCCATCTATCCGCGCTGCGGCCCTTGGCCTCGGTGCATCGAAAATGCAGACGATCTTCCATCACGTATTGCCACTGGCCATGCCGGGTATTCTGACCGGCACGATCATTGGTCTTGCACATGCTCTGGGTGAAACCGCACCGCTGCTTCTCATCGGCATGGTGGCCTTCGTTGCCAACTACCCGACCACACCAATGGACCCTGCTACTGCCTTGCCAGTCCAGATCTACATGTGGGCAAATGAAGCAGAACGCGCTTTCGTAGAGCGTACATCGGGAGCAATCATCATATTGCTTCTGTTCCTGATTGTTATGAATGTAGGCGCAATCCTTCTGCGTCGACGTTTCGAACGGCGCTGGTAAAAGGAGCTTGAAGCAGATGAACATGATGTCGGAAGCAGCAGTTGAAAAGGCGCTGGACAAGAAAATGAATGATGTTTCGCTTAAGATGATCGGCAAGGACGTTTCGGTTTATTACGGAGAGAAGCGCGCGCTTTTCGACGTGAACCTCAACGTTCGCGAAAACACCGTAACGGCGCTGATCGGCCCATCGGGTTGTGGTAAGTCCACATTCCTGCGCACATTGAACCGCATGAATGACACCATTGATGGTTGCCGCGTTACCGGCAAGATCACCCTCGATACGGATGATATCTACGATCCGGCCATCGACGTGGTGGAACTGCGTGCCCGCGTCGGCATGGTGTTCCAGAAGCCAAACCCGTTCCCGAAGACGATCTATGAGAACATCTCTTACGGCCCACGTATTCACGGCCTGGCAAAGTCGCGTGCGGACATGGACCAGATTGTTGAATCCAGCCTTCACAAAGCCGGTCTCTGGAACGAAGTAAAGGATCGCCTGCATGAATCTGGTACCGGTCTTTCCGGTGGTCAGCAGCAGCGCCTCTGCATCGCCCGTGCGGTTGCCGTTAGCCCGGAAGTCATCCTGATGGATGAGCCTTGCTCGGCTCTGGATCCGATTGCAACGGCACGTGTGGAAGAACTGATCCACGAACTGCGCACCAACTACACGATCGTCATCGTGACGCACTCGATGCAGCAGGCAGCTCGCGTTTCGCAGCGCACGGCGATGTTCCACCTCGGCCATCTTGTCGAAGAAAACGACACTGACAAGATGTTCACCAATCCAGACGACCAGCGCACGCAGGATTACATCATGGGACGCTTCGGCTAATCCTGGAGTAATCGCCCGCTGTTAACGTGAAAGAATTGTGCCGGAGCGACTTGGAGCCATTTAGCTTCGTCTCGCGTCCTTGCAGAAGCCGGAGACTTTGAAATGACATCGACACATTCGCATATCTTGTCTGCTTATGACGATGAGCTGAAATTCCTGACACGCCGCATCTCTGAGATGGGTGGTCTTGCAGAACAAATGTGCGCGGATGCAGTTCGCGCATTGGTCAACTCCGATGCGGCTTTGGCCCAGAAGGTCATTTCAGAAGACGTCGTACTTGACCACGCGGAACGCGAAATTGGTGACAAGGCAATTGTGACCATTGCCAAGCGTCAGCCAATGGCGGCCGACCTGCGCGAAATCATCGGTTCCCTGCGTATTGCAAGCGACCTGGAGCGCGTTGGCGACCTTGGCAAGAACACTGCCAAGCGCGTAATCGCTGTTCAGGGCACGGGCGTACCACGCAAGCTGGCACGCGGCTTGGAGCACCTGTCCGAGCTGGCACTGGTTCAGCTCAAGGAAGTGCTTGATGTTTACGCAACGCGTTCTGCCGAGAAGGCCAATGCCATCCGTGAGCGTGATGAAGAAATCGACGCTATGTATACCTCGCTGTTCCGCGAACTGCTGACATACATGATGGAAGATCCGCGCAACATCACCACCTGCACGCATTTGCTGTTCTGCGCCAAGAACATCGAACGTATCGGTGACCACGCAACCAATATCGCCGAAACCATCTATTACATGGCAACAGGCAGCCAGCTTGAAGGTGATCGTCCGAAGGACGACAGCTCCAACACGCTCGGTGCTGTAACCGAATAATAGATAGACGGACTTGAGCGGAGTACAGCCATGTTGCCGAAGATCGCAGTCGTAGAAGATGAAGAAGCCCTGAGCGTTCTGCTGCGTTACAATCTAGAAGCCGAAGGCTACGAAGTCGACACGATCACCCGTGGAGACGAAGCAGAAATTCGTTTGCAGGAACGGGTTCCTGACCTTCTGTTGCTGGACTGGATGCTGCCGGGTGTTTCCGGCATCGAACTGTGCCGGCGCCTCAGAATGCGGCCTGAAACAGAACGCCTGCCGATTATCATGCTGACGGCGCGTGGTGAAGAAAGTGAACGCGTTCGCGGTCTCGCCACCGGAGCGGATGACTATGTCGTCAAGCCGTTCTCCACGCCAGAATTGATGGCACGTGTGAAAGCCATGCTGCGCCGTGCGAAGCCCGAGGTGCTGTCTTCGGTGCTGAAATGCGGTGATATCGAGCTTGATCGTGAAACGCACCGCGTTCACCGTAAAAGCCGTGAAGTGCGCCTTGGGCCAACCGAGTTCCGCCTGCTGGAGTTCCTGATGTCCTCACCGGGACGCGTGTTCTCACGTTCGCAGCTGCTCGACGGTGTCTGGGGGCATGATATCTACGTCGACGAGCGTACTGTCGACGTGCATGTCGGACGTCTGCGCAAGGCGCTAAACTTCTCCAATATGCAGGATGTCATTCGCACAGTTCGTGGTGCGGGTTATTCGATGGAAGCCTGATCCGGCTTTTCATCATATAAAAACATCAAAGGCGCGGCTCATAGTCGCGCTTTTTGTTTTTGGGAGAGCTTTCACTACCCATGAGCTTGCAACTCATCGCTGCTACCGTCCTTCGATATGAGGACTTGGCATCCCCGCTTTGGGGCAAAATTGGCCTGAAAACTTGCGGTTTCAGACACGCCCAATCCGACGAGTAAAACTGCGTGCTCGAACTGGTCGAAATCTATCATTTTCGGACAGGCTGTGAGGAGTAATTAAGGCCCTAAACGCAAAAAAGCTCCGGAGACCGGAGCTTTTTTGCAGGCTGATTTAGATAACTAAATCAAGAAATTGGTGCCCAGAAGAGGACTCGAACCTCCACACCCTTGCGAGTACCAGCACCTGAAGCTGGCGCGTCTACCAATTCCGCCATCTGGGCGACGGAGAGCGATGTACGGCGAGCAGCGCTCTATGTCAACGGACTTTTTTATTTTTTATGACAAATTGTTTTCAGTCATACGGATTGGCGATTCAACTAATTGAAAATAAATAGTATTTTTACGTGAAAATTTCCGCGCATGGTTTTGCACAGCCTCTAAGCCCTTGTTTTATGCGGATTCTGCGTTTTGCCTGATTTGCCAAGATGCTGGTTTTGCGTGGCACCAATTCCCTCACATATCAGAGCCTTAAATAAGGCTGGCCTGTATCGATACAGGAATCTCTGGTTGTAACAGAATAAATCATATCTTTAGGCAAAAAGGGGGCTTCCGCCTCTGCCTCTCGTGATGCTAAGACAGCTTTTCGGTTACAGCGCCCGTTATTTTGGCAATGGGGGCAGCGAGGCTGGAACAGCAAAACGGAAACTGCCTTGTGAAGCTCTTCCCGTGTTGTGGCTCCGGCATCGGAACAGACTGAAATTACGATAATGACTCAACCATTCCCGTCTGTTGGCACAAACGGGAACATAAAAGTGGGAGCTATACATGAATTCCAAAATTGGCCTCATTGCGGCAGCCTTGCTGTCTGCAACATGCTTCGCCAATGTAGCAAGCGCGAAAACCTTCGTTTACTGCTCCGAAGGTTCTCCAGAAGGTTTTGACCCGGGCCTCTACACCGCCGGCACCACCTTTGACGCCGCTGCACACACTGTTTACAGCCGCCTGCTCGAATTCGAGCCCGGCACAACCAAGCCAGTTGCTGGTCTTGCTGAAAGCTGGGAAGTTTCGGAAGACGGCACGGTTTACACCTTCAAGCTGCGTCCGGGCGTAAAGTTCCAGACAACTGATTTCTTCACGCCAAGCCGTGAACTGAACGCCGATGACGTTGTTTTCTCCATCGAGCGCCAGATCAAGACTGACAACCCATGGCACCAGTATGTTGCTGGTACATCCTGGGAATATGCTGCCGGCATGGGCTTCCCAGAGTTGATCAAGTCCGTTGAAAAAGTCGACGACATGACGGTCAAGATCACCCTGAACCGTCCTGAAGCACCTTTCCTGGCAAACCTTGCGATGCCATTCGCTTCGATCGTTTCGAAGGAATACACCGACAAGCTCGCTGCTGACGGCACCAAGGAACAGCTGAACCAGAAGCCAGTTGGCACCGGTCCGTTCGCATTCGTCGGTTACCAGCAGGATGCCGTTATCCGTTACAAGGCTAACAAGGAATACTGGGGCGGCGCGCCTAAGGTTGACGATCTCGTATTCGCGATCACCACCGACGCTGCTGTTCGTTACCAGAAGCTCAAGGCTGGCGAATGCCACCTGATGCCGTTCCCGAACGCTGCTGACGTACAGTCCATGAAGGCTGATCCAAACCTGCAGGTTATGGAACAGGAAGGCCTGAACGTTGCTTACCTCGCCTACAACACAACGCAGGCTCCGTTTGACAAGGTCGAAGTCCGCAAGGCGCTCAACAAGGCTATCAACAAGCCAGCTATCGTTGATGCAGTGTTCCAGGGCATGGCAACGCCTGCCAAGAACCCGATCCCACCGACAATGTGGTCTTACAACGACAAGATCGAAGATGATTCTTACGATCTCGACGCTGCCAAGAAGATGCTTGAAGAAGCAGGCGTGAAGGACCTCTCCATGAAGGTCTGGGCAATGCCGGTTTCGCGTCCTTACATGCTCAACGCACGTCGCGCTGCTGAAGTTATCCAGGACGACTTCGCAAAGATCGGCGTAAAGGTTGAGATCGTGTCCTACGAATGGGCCGAATACCTCGACCGTTCAAAGGCTAAGGACCGTGACGGCGCTGTATTCCTAGGCTGGACTGGCGACAATGGCGATCCAGACAACTTCCTCGACACACTTCTCGGCTGCGAAGCTGTTGGCGGTAACAACCGTGCGCAGTGGTGCAACAAGGAGTTCAACGATCTGGTGAAGAAGGCCAAGGTTACGACCGATCAGGCTGAGCGCACCAAGCTCTATGAAGAAGCTCAGGTTATCTTCAAGAAGGAAGCTCCTTGGGCAACCATCGACCACTCCCTGTCCATCGTTCCGATGCGTAAGGAAGTCAGCGGCTTCGTTCAGAGCCCGCTGGGTGACTTCACATTCGAAAATGTGGACATCGCTGAGTAAGCTGTCATCGTTAAGCGTGCCGCGTGCCTTTTAATAAAGGCGCGCGGCATTTGCTTTGTGCAGTTCCGACAAATTAAGATGTAGGCAAAATCGCCACACCTACCAACGAACAGGTTCCTGAAGGAACAGATCGAAGGTCTACTATGATTGGCTTCCTTGTACGGCGCATAGCTGTGCTCATCCCGACATTCATCGGGGTTTCTATCGTTGCATTTTTGTTCATTCGCTTGCTTCCGGGTGACCCGGTTGCCTTGCTGTCGGGTGAACGCGTCATGTCCCCAGAGCGCCACGCACAGATCAGTGCTGCGCTCGGCATGGATCGCCCGCTGGTCATCCAGTATCTGGATTACCTTGGCGGCGTTCTCACGGGCGATTTCGGCACATCCATTGTGTCCAAGTCGCCTATTCTCGGCCAGTTTCTCGCACTGTTCCCGGCAACGGTTGAACTTTCCTTCTGTGCGATCGTGCTGGCTATCGCTATCGGTATTCCGGCGGGCATCATTGCCGCCATCAAACGTGGTTCGATCTTCGATCAAGGCCTGATGGGCGTTGCACTTGTTGGTTACTCCATGCCGATTTTCTGGTGGGGGCTTCTGCTGATCATCCTGTTCTCTGGCATCCTGCAATGGACACCGGTGTCAGGACGCATCTCGCTGATGTTCTTCTTCCCGCCAGTTACCGGCTTCATGCTGATCGACTCGCTGCTGTCGGGCCAGAAGGGCGCATTTGCGTCGGCTCTCAGCCACCTGGCGCTGCCATCCATCGTTTTGGCCACCATTCCGCTGGCTGTTATCGCCCGCCAGACACGTTCGGCCATGCTGGAAGTGCTGTCGGAGGATTACGTCCGTACCGCGCGCGCCAAGGGCCTGTCGCCCTTCCGCGTTATCGGCATTCACTCGCTTCGTAACGCCATGATCCCTGTCATCACCACCATCGGCCTTCAGGTCGGCGTGATGTTGGCTGGCGCTATCCTCACCGAGACGATTTTCTCCTGGCCGGGCATCGGCAAATGGATGGTCGATTCGGTCTTCCGCCGTGATTACCCTGTTATCCAGGGTGGTTTGTTGTTGATTGCGGGCATCATCATGATCGTCAACCTTATCGTTGATGTTCTGTATGGCCTTATCAATCCACGTATCCGGCACTAAGAAGGAGAAATTCCCATGGCCGATACCGCCATTTCCAAATCCGCAGAGCCGGTTTCCGCCTCTGCGATGCGTCGCCAGATGCTCAAGGAGTTCTGGTTCTATTTTTCTGAAAACAAGGGTGCCGTCATTGGTCTCTATGTTTTCATTGCTCTGGTTATCGTTGCTGTTTTCGCACCGATCATCGCACCACATTCGCCGTTTCAGCAGTATCGTGATGCTATTCTTGTTCCACCGTCATGGATGGAAGGCGGACGCCTCACATATCTTCTCGGCACAGATCCGGTTGGCCGCGATATTCTGTCCCGCCTGATCTACGGTGCGCAGTATTCGCTGTTCATTGGTGTGTTCGTCACCACGTTGTCGCTCACCAGCGGTATCGTGATTGGTGTCATTGCCGGTTATTACCGTGGTTGGGTCGACACGATGATCATGCGCCTGATGGATATCATTCTGGCGTTTCCATCGTTGCTGCTGGCTCTGGTTCTGGTCGCCATTCTCGGACCAAGCCTGACCAACGGCATGATCGCGATCGCGCTGGTTCTGCAGCCGCACTTCGTGCGCTTGACCCGTGCTGCCGTCATGGCGGAAAAGACCCGTGACTACGTCACCGCGTCACGTCTGGCCGGTGCTGGTCCGTTCCGCCTGATGTTCCGCACCATTCTGCCGAACTGCACCGCGCCACTGATCGTTCAGGCAACCCTGTCCTTCTCCAACGCGATTCTCGATGCGGCCGCTCTCGGCTTCCTTGGTATGGGCGCTCAGCCGCCTGCACCTGAGTGGGGCACGATGCTCGCCGAAGCACGCGAATTTATTCTGCGCGCATGGTGGGTTGTTACATTCCCTGGTCTTGCCATTCTCATCACCGTTCTTGCCATAAACCTGATGGGCGACGGTTTGCGTGATGCGCTTGACCCGAAACTGAAGAGGTCCTGATATGGCACTTCTGCAAATTGATAATCTCACCGTTGAGTTTGAAACCGCCAATGGCTGGTTCAAGGCTGTTGATGGCGTTTCGATTTCGGTCGATCCGGGTGAAGTTCTCGCCATCGTTGGTGAATCGGGCTCCGGCAAGTCGGTGTCCATGCTGGCTGTCATGGGCCTTTTGCCGTGGACAGCGCGCATCACCGCTGACCGTATGCTGTTTCAGGGCAAGGATATCCAGAAGCTGTCTGCTGCGGAACGCCGCAAGCTGATCGGCAAGGATATTGCCATGATCTTCCAGGAGCCGGTTGCAAGTTTGAACCCTTGCTTCACCGTCGGTTTCCAGATCGAGGAAGTTCTGCGCATTCACCTTGGCCTTGGCCGCAAGGAGCGTCGTGAACGTGCTCTCGAACTGTTCCGGCTGGTTGGCCTGCCGGATCCGGCTGAACGGCTCAAGCATTATCCGCACCAGATGTCCGGTGGTCAGTGCCAGCGTGTGATGATTGCCATCGCCATTGCCTGCAACCCCAAACTTCTGATTGCTGACGAACCAACAACGGCGCTTGACGTGACCATCCAGAAGCAGATCCTCGATCTGCTGATGTCGCTGCAGGCGCAGAACGGCATGGGTCTGATCATGATCACCCATGACATGGGTGTCGTGGCGGAAACGGCTGACCGCGTGGTCGTGCAGTACAAGGGGCGCAAGATGGAGGAGGCCGACGTGCTGACCCTCTTCGAAAACCCGAAAAGCAACTATACCAAGGCTTTGCTTGCCGCATTGCCGGAAAATGCAACAGGTGACCGTCTGACGACCGTTTCCGCATTTTTCGATGGCGCACCAACGCCTGCGGGAGAAACAGCATGACAGCGAACCAGTCCAACAAGACCATGCTGGAAATTCGCAACCTGAAGCGGGATTATGAACTGCCGGGCGGCATGCTCAAAAAAGGCAGAACAATCCATGCCGTGAAAGGTGTGTCCTTCAAGCTGGAAGCCGGCAAGACACTGGCAATCGTCGGGGAATCCGGTTGCGGCAAGTCGACGCTTGCCCGCATGCTGACCTTCATCGACGAGCCGACCTCTGGTGAACTGCTGATCGATGGCAAGACGGTTGATACCCGTCCAGGTCACCTGACGGCGGAGATGCGCCAGAAGGTTCAGATCGTGTTCCAGAACCCATACGGTTCATTGAACCCGCGTCAGAAGATCGGCGATGTTTTGTGTGAGCCTCTGCTCATCAATACAAAGATGTCATCTGCCGAGCGTCGTGAACGTGCAACAGAAATGCTGATCAAGGTCGGTTTGGGTCCGGAACACTACAATCGCTATCCGCACATGTTCTCCGGCGGCCAGCGCCAGCGTATCGCCATTGCGCGTGCCTTGATGCTGAATCCGAAGCTACTTGTGTTGGACGAACCGGTATCGGCGCTCGACCTTTCTGTTCAGGCCCAGGTTCTCAACCTGCTGGCTGACCTGCAGGACGAGTTTGGCCTGACATACGTGTTCATCAGCCACGACCTTTCTGTGGTGAAATACATCGCTGACGAAGTCATGGTGATGTATTTTGGTGAAGCGGTGGAGTACGGCACGCGTGAAGAGGTCTTCTCGGATCCGAAGCACGAATACACCCGCACCTTGTTTGCGGCCACGCCGCAGGCGGATATCGAAAGCATTCGCAAGCGCATGGCAGCCAAGGCTGCCGCCCGCGAACAGCGCGCATAGTCGAAAAGAAATGCCGGGTGCTGTGCGAAAGCGGCACCCGGCATTCAATTATCCAAGGCAAAACAGGCACAAACCGTGGTAAAGGGTGGCATGCCCACAACTCTTTCAAACCCTGTTTATACGCCGCCGCTGGAGCCATACCTGTCCATCGTCCACCGGGATGACGACATTCTTGTCCTCGACAAGCCAAGTGGCCTTTTGTCTGTGCCGGGGCGTGACCCTGTTCTTTACGACAGTCTGGCGACCCGCGTTCAAAAGCAGTTTCCCAAGGCATTGATGATCAACCGGCTGGACAAGGACACCTCCGGTCTTGTCCTGATGTCGTTGAACCGTAAGGCGCACGCTACCATTGCTGCCCAGTTCGAAAACCGCACGACACGCAAATCCTACATAGCCGTTGTCTGGGGGCATCTTGCGCAAGAAAGCGGCCTAGTTGATCTGCCTTTAGCAATTGATCAGGACAACAAACCGCGCCACCGCGTCGACCATGAAAATGGCCGTTCGGCGCAGAGTGAGTGGCATGTGCTGGACCGCCTGCCATTACCGGCTACCCGGGTAAAGCTGCACCCGTTGACGGGCCGCACCCACCAGCTGCGCGTTCATATGCAGGCGATCGGTCACCCAATTCTCGGTGATGCTTTCTACGCCAGTGGTGAAGCGCTTGATGCCGCAGATCGGTTGCTGCTGCACGCCGAGGAAGTCGGTTTTCGTCACCCGGACGGGCGCGATGTGTCGTTTCGCGTTCCTTGTCCGTTTTGAGGTGGCTGCGTGAGCAAGGAACCAAACAACACAGATCTGGTCGTGGATTTTGTCGGTGGCGCTGTCGGCCATCGTTTTCGCGCCGGCGAGGGGCGGGGACAGGCCCTGGCAAAGGCTGTAGGGCTGACCAAGGGGCGCTTGCCGACTATCGTTGATGCAACGGCAGGTCTCGGTCGCGATTCCTTTCTGCTTGCTTCACTTGGCGCCAATGTCACGATGATCGAGCGGTCGCCGCAGATGCATGCATTGCTTGCGGCAGGGCTTGAGGCTGCTAAGGCCGAAGGTGGGCGCTACGCTGAAACCGTAGCGCGGATGACGCTGCTGCACGGCGATTCCAGACTGCTGCTGCCCGGGCTGGAAACGGACGTCGTGTTGGTCGACCCTATGCATCCTCCCCGCCACAACAGCGCACTTGTCAAAAAGGAAATGCGCGATCTCCGTGACATTGTCGGCGCAGACGATGATCAGGCCGAGTTGATGCGTGTGGCGCTTGACGTTGCCAAAAAACGTGTGGTTCTCAAATGGCCGCAAAAGGCGGACCCGATGCCCGGTCTGCCGAAACCCAATCATCAGATTGACGGCAAAAATACACGTTATGACGTGTTCATGATCTTTGGAAAGACGGATGAAACGGCAGCAGGGCAGGGGTAGCGCTTGCCCGCAATAAATTAAGGTATTCGGATGTTTTTAAGCAATGACGACCTTGTTGAATTGACCGCATTTCGCCGGGAGCTGCACCGGTTTCCGGAAATCTCCGGAGAAGAGAAAGAGACCGCGCAGCGCGTCCGCACTTACATTGAGCAGATGAAACCGGACAGGATCATCGAAGGTCTGGGCGGCCATGGTCTGGCTGTGATCTTCGAAGGTCGTGAACCCGGTCCCTCACTGCTCATTCGCTCCGAGCTGGATGCCTTGCCGATCTTTGAAAAGACCGGTCTTGCCTACAGCTCACAAAGTGATGGCAAGGGCCATTTGTGTGGCCATGACGGGCACTCCACCATTCTTGTGTCGCTGGGCCTTGGACTTTCACGGCAGAGGCCGCGAAAGGGCCGCGTTATCCTGATGTTTCAGCCGGCAGAAGAAACCGGCGCTGGTGCCGCCGCTGTATTGGCTGATCCGCGTTTTGCCGAGATCGTGCCTGACGTTTCCGTTTCACTGCACAATCTTCCCGGCTTGCCGCTTGGCCATGTCAGCATCATGGAAGGCGTGGTCAACTGTGCCTCGCGTGGCATCAAGATCAGCCTCAGCGGCAAAACTGCCCATGCATCGTCACCGGAACAAGGCATCTCACCGATGCTGGCACTGTCAGAGTTGATGCCTGCGCTGGTTAAACTGGGTGTAGGGCTGCCAAAGGCCGACGAGCCATTTTTGCCGGGTGCCGACTTTCGCATGGTCACCGTCACCCATGCCAGTATGGGTGAAGCCGCCTTTGGCATTTCCCCTGCCGATGCCGAGCTTTGGGCGACATTGCGCACATTGTCGGATGACAATATGGATACCCTGTGCGCTCAGGCGGAAGAGCTCGTCACAGATATTGCCAATAAAAACAGTCTGAAATCTTCCATAGCCTACGATGATATTTTCCTGCATTGCGAAAATTCGCCCGAGGCGACGGCGCATATCATAACCGCACTAAAGGCCGAGAACATTCCCTATACCGAGGATTTTCTACCGATGCGCGGATCAGAAGATTTTGGACGTTTTGGCGCTGTTTCACAGTCTGCTATGTTTTTTCTGGGGGCTGGGCAGAGCCACGCAAATCTGCACAATCCGGACTACGACTTTCCCGATGAGTTGATTGATATTGGCGCCCGGATTTTTATGCGGATCATCCGCAATATCAATGGATAACAACGGATATGGTCACGTACAAAATGACCAGAATCGGTGTCAGCCATCATCTCATCAGTGGTTACAGAAACGAGAGAGTGATGATGTTCTGATGGCTGATGTCGAGGTGATTGCACCAACATGAGCGGGATGGGCGCAGTTTTCTTGACCGCTTCGACATAAACTCGTCACGAACTGCACATTACCCCTTGCACGCTCCCGTTTTGCCCGTTATGAGAACGCCGCACTTGAAGCTTTATGGCTTCCTGTGTCCGCGGAGAGGTGGCAGAGTGGTCGAATGCACCGCACTCGAAATGCGGCATACCTGCAAGGGTATCGTGGGTTCGAATCCCACCCTCTCCGCCATAACAGCCTTCAATATAAGGCATTTCCCTCATTATCAAATAATAGCCAAAACTGATCTGTATCTATCGTCACGCGCTATTTCTTAAGATAGCGCCACGCGACTGTCGGCAGCAATTTGGACGCACGACATGGTTGCGACAGCCGATACATAAGTTCGATCCCGTCGTTAATCGACCTTCGTCGCCATTTCGTCTCTCCATGTCGTTCTCACGGCAGTCGATGAGAGAGGTTGATGTTCTGCTGGCAGGGCTGAGTTGTACTGCCGATCTGGCATAATCTTTTCGTGGAGGAAAAGGTTTCGAACCCGGCTGAACTGACGTGTCGAAAGAATTGCCAGCCGAGCAGAAACAGTTTCGAATCTAAACCCAGAGGAGGAATGGGAATGAGCAGAAACAGAGGTGTCGTGTATTTGCGGCCGGGTCAGGTCGAGGTGAGAGATATTGACGATCCCAAGCTCGAGGCACCGGACGGGCGTCGGATCGAGCATGGAGTCATTCTGAAGGTCATCTCTACCAATATTTGCGGGTCCGACCAGCACATGGTGCGCGGCCGCACGACGGCCTTGCCAGGTCTCGTCCTTGGCCATGAAATTACGGGTGAGGTCATCGAGAAGGGTGTCGATGTCGAGATGCTGAACATCGGCGATATCGTCTCGGTGCCGTTCAACGTCGCATGCGGCCGTTGCCGCTGCTGCAAGTCGCAGGACACTGGCGTCTGCCTGACCGTTAACCCATCACGCGCGGGCGGCGCCTATGGCTATGTTGACATGGGCGGCTGGATCGGTGGCCAGGCCCGTTACGTCACCGTTCCCTATGCCGATTTCAATCTGCTGAAATTTCCCGATCGCGACAGAGCTCTATCGAAAATCCGCGATCTCACAATGCTGTCCGATATTCTACCGACTGGTTTTCACGGTGCGGTGAAAGCGGGGGTTGGTGTCGGATCGACCGTCTATGTAGCAGGCGCCGGTCCGGTGGGTCTCGCGGCAGCGGCTTCAGCGCGTATTCTCGGTGCAGCGGTCGTAATGATCGGGGATTTTAACAAAGAACGCCTTGCACATGCTGCCAAGGTTGGCTTCGAGCCGATTGATCTGTCGAAAAGCGATCGGCTCGGGGAGATGATCGCACAGGTCACAGGAACGGATGAGGTCGATAGCGCCATTGATGCCGTCGGTTTCGAAGCCCGCGGACATTCGGGCGGCGAACAGCCAGCCATTGTTCTGAACCAGATGATGGAAATCACCCGCGCGGCAGGCTCCATTGGCATTCCAGGCCTCTATGTTACGGAAGATCCTGGTGCGGTCGATGATGCTGCCAAAAAGGGTAGCTTGTCCCTGCGGTTGGGCCTTGGTTGGGCGAAGGCGCAGTCTTTCCACACTGGCCAGACGCCCGTGCTGAAATATAATCGTCAGCTCATGCAAGCCATCCTCCATGACCGTCTACCGATTGCGGATATCGTCAATGCAAAGATCATTTCGCTTGATGACGCCGCGCAGGGCTACGAAAACTTTGATCAGGGCGCTGCAGTAAAATATGTGCTGGACCCACATGGTGACCTAACGAAGGCCGCCTGATCTTCTCAAGCAACCTTGCGGCTAGCTGTCCTTGTCCGCCTCAGTAACGAGGTCGGACTAGGACAGCAGTTCAGCTATGCCATCATCTAACGCGATGGAGAATGGATCATCATATCAGTGCTTTAGGTGTTCCCACGGCCATGAAGGAGAAATGCGTTGCATTCTATTGGGCATCTGCACATGGCTCTAAATATCGCGGGGGCGTCGTATTGATAGACTCCGGCTCGCCCCTTTGTCACCGAAGAGTTGCAATCTCGCAAAACTCGCGTATAAGCACCGCATCTTGATTTCTGGAAAGGGAGCGGATCGATGCAAAATATCTCCTCACGCCCCATCGGGGCCTCGGTCTAACTCAGTATAAGCTGACTTAGGTCGCTCCAACCGCCGTCATCGACGGCGGATAGCGAACACGTATCCAGAGTTATCATTTATGGGCACTTTTTCCGGGGACGCTTTTGCTTCCCACGAGCCAGCACGTTTGCCGGCTAATATTCATCATTATTTCTCCAGCAAAAGCTGGATTGAGGGTGCAGCTCTCGACCAGCTTGAAAAAATGTCGCGTTTGCCGGGTGTCAAAGCCGTCGCGGCGTTCCCTGATCTTCATCCTGGCAAGTACGGTGCAACCGGTGTTGCCCTGCTGTCTGAAAGGCTGCATCCGCTGCTGGTTGGTAACGACATCGGCTGCGGCATGTCTTTGTTCGAGCTGGATCTTCCGGTCCGCAAGCTTAAGCTCGACAAGGCGGCAAACCGGCTGCGTCGCATGGACAGCGTCAAGACTGACGATGCATCGCAAAGGCTTGGCGACATCGACCTGCCAAATGACCTCTTCTCGCACGCCTTGGGGACGATCGGCGGCGGCAATCACTTTTGTGAGCTGCAGGCGGTCGAAAGTCTGCTCGGCGACGTAGAGGGGGCTGCGTTGGAGAAGCAGAGCTCATATCTGCTTGTTCATTCCGGTTCCCGTGGTTTGGGTGCAGATGTGTTTTCAAGCATTTATGCACACATACCAGACCTGGTACATGGTCTTGACGCCGTCACTGACGCTGCGGTTTCATGGCTGGAAAAGCACGATCAATGCGTAACCTGGGCGTCGCTCAATCGACGCATGATCGCCGAAAAGGCAGCTTCTCTACTCAACGCCGATCTTCGTCTTGTGGCGGATGTGCCGCATAATCTGGTTCGCAGAACATCAGATGGTTTCGTCCACTACAAGGGCGCTGCAGCCGTAACGCCGGGAGAGATTGCTCCCATTGCAGGATCGCGGGCGACACTGAGCTATGTCGTGAAGGCAACCGACAAGGTTGGTGTTTCCCTAGGCGGCATTTCCCACGGTGCCGGGCGCAAATATGACCGTGCCACCATGCACGGTCGCGTTGGCAAAACACGGTCGGAACGGGACGGCCTCTTGCGCAACAGTTGGGGTGGCGTGGCGATCTGCGATGATCGTGATCTGGTCATCGAGGAAGCCTCATCCGCGTACAAGGATGCGGGACAAGTGGTAACGGACCTGCAGGCCGAGGGGCTGATCGACAGCCTTGCGGCCATGCGCCCGCTTGTTACCTACAAAAAGGCAGTGGGGGAGGATGGCGTTACCCAACATACTGGCAAACCCGATCACCGTCGCAAGGAAGGCCACAAAAAGGGAGGTCATAAACATGACCGCTATTGATCTGTTGATTACTTCAGGAAATGGACCGACGGAATGCCGCATCGCTGTCAAAGCGTTGCTGGATATTCTTCAGAGGCAGGCGCGCGAAAACAACTGCCTGTGTGAATTGAACATGGGGCCGATGCCTGACGCACATGGTCCCAAGTCTGCTCTGCTGAACCTTGAAGGAGAGGCGGCTGCACAACTGGCTGCGGACTATTGTGGCACTGTGAAGTTCCTGTTCAAGAGCCCTGTTCGGCCGGGCCATAAACGCCAGAACTGGTTTGTTTCGGTGCAAAAAATTGACCTTGATGTCGGCGAAGATGTCGAAATTGATGCCAAGGACCTACGCTTTGAAACGCTTAGAGCCGGAGGTCCAGGCGGTCAGCACCAGAACACCACCGATAGTGCCGTGCGTGCAATCCACACTCCGACGGGATTACGCGTCATTGCCAGAAATGAGCGGTCGCAACACCGCAACAAGGCTCTGGCGGTGAAACGACTGGCTTCCATGCTTCAGCATCTTCAGGACAGGAAAACCGTCACGGCAAAATCGGAGCGTTTTATTGCCAATCGTTCAATCGAGCGTGGCAATGCCGTAAAAACCTTCAGGCTGTAGCCGCAATATCTTGGCGCATCGGTAGGTAACTGGTGCGCCAAGATGACGGGTTTTGTGCACGGCCCAATCATCAGTATTATTTGCTTTCGAGAATATCGACGATTTGCTGATAACCCCGGGTTTGCGCATGCTGAAGCGGTGTTATGCCATCATTGTCGGCGATATTTTTATCGGCACCTGCATCGACAAGCAGTTTGACAATTTCGACGTGTTTTGGGCCGCCATCGCTCAGAATGATCGCCTCAAGCAGTGCGGTCCATCCGAGGTTGTTGACGTGGTCGATATCAACACCTGCGTCGATCAGCGTTTTCACTGTCTCGACATGACCGCGTTCCGAGGCTGGTATCAGCGCCGTTCCACCATAGCGGTTGGTGCTTTTCAGATCAGCACCATGCGACAGCGTTAATCGCAGAATTTCCAGGTACCCACGCGCACCGGCGTAGAGATAGGGGCTGTCCTGAATAGCGTCCTTGGCGTTGACGTCAGCTCCCGCCTCGATCAACATTTTCGCCGACTCGACATCATTGGCGTGGGTGGCAATCAGTAACGCCGTCTGGCCACGCACATCGCGTAGTTCCAATGCAGAACCGGCCTTGATTGTCGATGCGATGGCAGGATGGTCACCGCGCCGCACGAGTTCCAACAGATCTGGTTTTGTCTCCGCCATTGCCGCTCCCACCATTACGCTATAGAGAGCGATTGCCCGGATCATGACCCTCAGTGATCTCTGCATGAACGGCCGTGTCCTCAACAATCTAAGCACTCCCTTGTTTTCACTCCACCGTCTTACAGCCTTTAAAAAGGCAGAGATATGTCTCGGCTTGACGTGTCGGATCAATCTGCCGTGAGCATGATTGCCGGTGGCAGACACTTGATGAACCGTTCACTTTATGCCCTATGCTGTCACCAATGTCGCGCATGAGGGGGTGTGCAGAGGTGGTTAAAGGCACGTATTCCCGGTTGAATTGGATAATCAGCATTCTTGCTGTCTGGCTCGTTTGCGTCGGCCTTTATGGGGCTGTTTCCGTCAATATCTCCCTCAAACGGGCCACTGATGAGCTGAATGATGCGGGGTTTCTTCTGCATCGTCTGATCTCGCAGCGCGTGGCACAACATGATGCGCATCTGACGACACTGGTATCGCTCATCCTCGCAGGTGACGGTGGGCAAATACAGCCGCTGTCACAGGTCAGCGAGAGCATCATTCACTTTTATCCTCGCATCACCGCTATTCAGGAAATTAAACTGGCATGGCAGGAGCCGTCTGCTGCCACGGATGTGCGACAGGTACTGTCGGTTCCGGAAAATGCCAGGGTTGCGGATTACGCACCAATTGCCAGCGCGATATTTGCGCAAAAGGCTGGTGAGGGGAAAAGTTATGTGTCTCCGTCGCTTGGTGGCAATTACCTGCTGACCAAGAAGGTAAGAGACACCAATCCCGCATTGTCCATTGTGCTGCAGATCGTTCCGCAAAGGCTGGTGGATCTGGAAGAAGTACCGAGCTGGCTAACCATGCGGCTGCAACTGAACGGCACTGTGGTCATGGAACGTGTCAGCGAACATCAGAGATTCAATTGGCTGTCTATGCCGTCGTTCAGCCGCATGATCGACAGCCGGTCGCAGCCTCTGTTGCTGACGATGGAACGTCCGATTTCGGTGTTTGATCTCGTCGATTTCGTTTCGCTTGCGGTCGTGGCTGCCGTCACTTTTGTCGGCCTTTTACTGCTTGCCTACATCATAAGGCAGAGGCGGGAAGCTCAACGCCTGCAGGCAGCAGCGCTTGTGGCAGAACAGCGTAATGCACTGCTGGCGCGTGAAACGCGTCTTGCCCACGCCGCCAGGGTCAATTCGCTTGGCGAACTGGCATCCGGCATTGCCCATGAGCTCGCACAACCCTTGACCGCATTGATGAGCCAGAGCCGCGCTGCCGAGCGTTTGCTGGAGCAAACGGGTATCGACAATACCCTCTTGAAGACGGCATTGGCGTCCAATGTGCGTGAGGCAAGACGGGCCGGCGATATGCTCAAGCGTATGCGGGACTATATCAGCAATCGGCCACCGAGACCGGTCGCGGTCGAGGTCAACCGGGTTGTCGCCGATACGGTTGAGCTGATGCGCGCCGAGCTCGACAAACGCCATATCTCGCTGCAATGGGAACTCGGTGCCGATTTACCGCTGCTGATGGCCGATCCGGTCGAACTTGAGCAGGTCTTTAACAACCTCATCCGTAACGCTGCCGACAGCATTGAACAACTGAATGACGCTGGGTCCCAGATCACGATTGAAACGATGCGTGACGGTGATTGGGTGAGAATAGACATCCGCGATAATGGCCCCGGCATTGACGAGAAGGTGTTGCCGCATCTTTTCGAGCCGTTTTTTACCACCAAAAAAGATGGTATGGGGTTGGGTCTGGCGTTGTGTTCGACATTGGTTGAACGTGTCGGTGGACAGATCGAAGCGCAAAATAATGCCACCGGCGGAGCCTGTTTCACTGTCTGGCTGCCAGTTCAAACACGGGAGACAGGCGCTTGACTGCAACACGCATCTATCTGGTGGATGACGACGAAGCTGTGCGCAACGCGCTGTCATTGCTGCTTTCAACCTACGCCATGCAGGTGGAGACCTTTGCCGACCCTACCACCTTTCTGGCGCATGTAGAAACAAGGCGGCCCGGCATATTGCTGCTTGATCTGCGCATGCCATTGATCAGCGGCTTACAGGTGCAGCAGAAATTGACTGAACGGAACATCGACTGGCCAATTGTCATGATAACAGGTCATGGTGATGTGAACGCCTGCCGCCGTGCGTTCAAGGCCGGTGTCAGCGACTTCCTGAGCAAGCCGATCGATGAGGATGTGTTGCTCGATGCGATCCAGTCGGCACAAGGTCTTTTGCAGGCAACGCTGGAAAGACAGGAAGCCATAGGTCTTCTGGCCAGTCTGACCAGCCGGGAGCGAGAGGTGCTTGATCTTGTCTGTCAGGGTTTTGCCAGCAAAGATATCGCCAGCGCCCTTGATATTTCCGCTCGCACCATAGATGCACACCGGGCCAATATTGCTGAAAAACTCGGAACCAGTTCGGTGGCGGAGTTCGTGCGACTGACTGTTGCCGCGGCCTCTCGGTAGAATTACCTAGTTGCACCTGTGGAACCGCGGATTCAATCAAACCCGGGCTGCCGTTAAAACCGGCGTCAGAAAGCAAGCAGCTTTCGAGACATGGTTTTAAGGAGACCCGACTATGAAGCGCATTCTTCTCGCCGCTACCGCTGCCGCCGTATTGACCTCGGTTGCTTCCGCCCAAGTTCTCGAAGAAAAGAATATCTCGATGGAACTGGCCAGCACCATTGCACGCGAAGCTGTCGCAGCCTGCTCGGCTGAGGGTTACAATGTTTCTGCTGCTGTTGTTGACCGCGCCGGTGTACTTCGTGCGCTTCTGCGGGCTGACAATGCTGGTTCCCACACCCCGGAAGCGGCGCGCCACAAGGCCTACACTTCGTCGTCATCCCGCATGCCAACCAGCGCAATGGCAGAAAACATTGCCAAGAACCCAACCGCTGCTGAACTTGCATCGATTGACGGTTTTCTGGTTCTGGCCGGCGGCATGCCGATCAAGGTTGGCAACGCAACCATTGGCGCAATTGGTGTTAGTGGTGCTCCAGGCGGCCAGTTCGATGAAGCCTGCGCCGTTGCCGCCATCAGCAAGGTCCAGGCTCAGCTGAAGTAATCAGGTCTGAACAGCAGCGCTGCCTCGTCCCCGGCGGCGCTCGCATGGCGCTTCGAACTTGGGTTTGAAGCGCCAGATGTCGTTGGCAATCTGTCACTCCCAAGTCGCGGCCAGGAATTATTCCTGATCTGCAACCAACCGATAACCCACACCGGGTTCGGTCCTGATAATCGCCGGATTGACCGGGTTCTGTTCAATTTTTTGGCGCAGTTGGCCAATGAACACCCGCAGGTAATGCAGGTCGTCCCTATGGGCCGGTCCCCAGACGGAGGTCAGCAGAGTCTTGTGGGTCACAACCCGCCCGGCATGGCGGGCGAGCAGGGTCAGCAGGTCGTATTCCTTTGGCGTCAGCCTTATGGGCTGATCACCGCGTGACACGGTCCGTTTCACCACATCCAGCACCAGACCATCCGCCTCGAAAACCGAAGGCATGGCGTCGGCCTTCTGGCCGCGGTGGCGCAGTGCATTGCGTATACGGGCCGTCAATTCACCGATACCAAAGGGTTTTTCAACATAGTCGTCTGCGCCGAGATCAAGTGCCGCAATCTTTTCATTTTCGCGGTCGCGGGCAGAAAGAATGATGATCGGAATATCCGACCAGCCACGCAGACTGGCAATCACTTCTTTGCCATCCATATCTGGCAATCCAAGATCGAGAATGATCAGGTCAGGGGCGGCCGTTGCCGCCGCCTTTAGGGCGTCCGCTCCGGTCCCGGCTTCAATGACACTGTAGCCTGCCGCCATCAGTGCCGGTTTCAGGAAACGCTGTATCTGCGGTTCGTCGTCGACAACAAGGATATTGGCAATCGTCACGGTCATCTCGGTCAGTAGACTTTCTTGTGTTTGGACGCAGGAAAACGCATGACAATGCGTGTTCCTTTTTTCTTCACGGCTGGGCTTTCGGCATGGATATGGCCGCCCATAGCTTCCACGAAACCGCGCGCAATGGATAGCCCCAAACCAGTACCAGCGGCGCGTCCGTCCGGTTTTCCACGACGGTAGAATTTCTCAAACACCCGGTCCAGATCCTCTGGTGGAATTCCCTTGCCATGGTCAGTTACCGACACCAGAACGTCGTCTCCATCACGCCGGGCATAGATGTAGACCGGTTCCTTGCCGCCATATTTTACCGCATTGTCCAAAAGGTTGAATAGAACCTGCCCCAGCAAAACGCTGTCGCCTTCGATCAGAGGAAGGTCTGCGGCAATGCCGGTTTCGACCACGCGATCGGGGAAATATTTGCGGATACGTTCGGCGGAGGCATGCACCACGTCGGAAACATCAATCCAGTCATGACGCGGTTTGAGATTCCCGGCCTCAATACGGGTCATGTCGAGAAGGTTGGCCACAAAACGGCTCATTCTGCTGCCTTCCTCATCAATGGATTGCAGAAGATCGTCGCGACTTTCCGGCGGCATTTTGTCGCCCAGTTCCCTCAGGCTGGTCACCGCACCGGTGATGGTGGCAAGCGGCGTTTTCAGGTCATGCGATATCGAAGACAACAGCGCTTCACGGTATTTCTCACCCTCCAGCTTGGCCGCCTGCGTCACGCTTTCTTCTGCAAGCCGGGCGCGATCCAGGGCGATTGCTGTCTGGTCGAGAATGGCCGAGAGCGCACGTTCTTCATTGATATGGAGACGCTCACTAATTTGCTCGACACCGCACACGCCAACCACGCCATGTGGTCCTCGCAAGGGACGGAACTCGAAACGACTGTTGGGCAGCGTGCCGGTGCCGTGGCCTGCGGTTTCCTGTTTGTCGTGGCTCCAGCGGGCTGCGGTCAGATCGGTGATGTCCAGTTCCGTGTCCGGGGGCCATGCAGCAGCAACCTTGACGTCGCTGTTGTCGGGCAGCAACAAAACGACATTGCGCTTGAGGCTGGCCTGCAACTGCGACACCGCCAGCCAGATGGCGTCATCGGCCTTGGCGGTCGTCGAAAGTTTGCGTGAAAAATCGTAGAGCGACTGCAAGGCCGTGGCCCGCACACGCGCGACGGAGGCCTGCTCCTTGATACGGGAGGCAAAACCACCGGCAATCATCGCCACTGCCAGGAATATGAACAGCGCAAACACTTCATGCGGTGTGGAAATGGTGAAGGTCCGGAACGGGTCGATGAAGAAAAAATTGTAAGCCAGCGTGCACATCAGCGCGGCGAGAAATGCCGCCATGTAGCCGCCCGTCACCGACGCGCCAAGCACCGCGAGCAGAAATAACAAGGAGATGTTGGGCAGGTCGATAAAACGGTCAATAATCAGCGCGCTTGCCGTCGCTATCAGCGTAAAGCCAATGGCAAACAGTGCTGATTGCCGCAGCGCCACCAGGTTCGGCAAACGGAAACGCAATTTCCGATCGCGTTTTTCGCTGCGTTCAGGTGTGACCAGATGGATGCCAAGCCCCGCCGCCCGCCGTGACAATGCTTCATGTAGTGACAGCGCCCCAAATTTGACCCAACCGCGAAGTTGCCCGGTGCCGATGACGATTTGCGTTGCATGTTCCCTACGAGCGCATTTGAGGATTTCTTCCACAAAGTCGCTACCGATAATGTGTTGTGTTTCAGCGCCCAGCTGTTCAGCCAGTCTGAACAGTGCCTCCATGCGCTGGAAATGTTCGGCATTGCTGACCTCCCGGTCGGCGCGTTCGACAGACACGACGATCCATGGCGCATTGAGACCGGATGCCAGACGGCTGGCGACACGAATGACCTTTTCCGAGAGATCATCGGGGCCGATGCAGACAATCAACCTTTCGCCGGTGGCCCAAGGTCCCTCAATGGCATTTTGCCTGAGATAATCAACCATCTGGTCGTCAACGCGGTCGGCGGTTCGGCGCAGCGCCAGTTCACGCAATGCCGTCAGGTTTCCTAAGCGGAAAAAGCGATCCACCGCCCGGCTGGCGCTATCGGGCAGATAAACCTTACCCTCTTTCAAACGCTCGATCAGTTCTGTTGGTGGCAAGTCGACCAACAGAACATCGTCGGCCCGTTTCAACACGGTGTCGGGCACACGCTCACGCACGGTCACGCCGGTAATCTGCGCCACCAGATCGGCAAGGCTTTCCAGATGCTGGATGTTCATTGCCGTCCAGACATCAATGCCCACAGCAATCAGCTCTTCAATATCCTGGTAGCGCTTGGGGTGCCGACTGCCATCCGGGTTGGAGTGGGCCAGCTCATCGACAATAACAATGCGTGGCCGACGCGAAAGGGCTGCGTCCAAGTCAAACTCTTCCAGCATGCGGCCACGATGAGCAACCCGGATACGCGGCAGGATCTCGAGCCCATCGATCAGGGCGGCTGTTTCACTCCGGCCATGGGTTTCCACCAGCCCAACCATGATATCACAACCGTCGGCCTTCAGCCGCCGTGCTCGCGACAACATGGCGTAGGTCTTGCCGACGCCGGGTGCAGCACCCAGAAAAACGGTCAGCTTGCCCCTGCGTTCTTTCTGCGCAAGGGCAAGCAAGGCATCCGGATCTGGTCTGCGCACAGGGTTGCGGTCAGTATCCGCCATGCGGTGCCTCACGGTTTCAGGGAATCGAGCGCCATATTGATGTCTAGCACAGTTACACGCGGTTCGCCGATGAAACCAAGATCACGACCTTTCAGATGTGTGGTGACGAGATCCGCCACGGTTTGTGGCGGTAAACCACGTGCCTTGGCAACACGCTCGATCTGTGCGCGGGCATAGTCCACCGAGATGTGGGGGTCGAGGCCCGACCCGGAGGTCGTGACAGCATCTGCCGGTACTGGCATGCCTATGTCGGCAGTTTTGAGGTTTTCAACATCTGCAGCAACGCGGTCGCGCAGTTTGATGGACGTGGTGCCGAGATTGGAGCCGGAAGAAGCTGCCGCATTATAGGCATCCGGTCCAGTCGCAGAAGGACGTGGCCAGAAATATTTGTCAGAGGAAAAATTCTGGCCGATCAGCTTTGAGCCGACAATCGTTCCGTTGTGTTCGATAAGACTGCCATTGGCCTCACCAGGGAAAATGGCTTGCGCAATGCCGGTAATGGCAAGCGGGTAGGCAAGACCGGTAAGTGCCGTCAAGGCAAACAGCAATGTCAGGGCAGGGCGAATATGGTTCAACATGGTTACACCAGATGGAGAGCTGTAATGGTGAGATCGATGATCTTGATGCCGGCAAAGGGCAGGAGAAGACCGCCAAAGCCGTAGATCAGCAGATTGCGGCGCAGCAGCAGGGCGGCACTTGCCGGACGATAGCTGATGCCCCGCAGCGCAAGCGGAATAAGCGCAATGATGATCAGCGCGTTGAAGATCACCGCCGACAGAATGGCGGACTGCGGCGACGCCAGCTGCATGATGTTCAATGCACCCAGTGACGGATATGTCACGACAAACAAGGCCGGGATAATCGCGAAATATTTCGCCACGTCATTGGCAATGGAAAAGGTGGTCAGGGAGCCGCGGGTCATCAGCAGCTGTTTGCCGATTTCAACGATTTCTATCAGCTTGGTCGGGCTGGAATCGAGGTCAACCATGTTGGCTGCCTCACGCGCCGCCTGGGTGCCGGTCTGCATGGCCACGCCGACATCGGCCTGCGCCAGTGCTGGCGCATCATTGGTACCGTCGCCACACATGGCGATCAGACGACCACCTTCCTGCTCGCGGCGGATATAGGAAAGTTTATCTTCCGGCGTTGCTTGCGCAAGATAGTCATCGACACCGGCCTCGGAGGCAATGGCCGCCGCAGTCACAGGGTTGTCGCCAGTGACCATCACGGTGCGGATGCCCATGGCACGCAAGGCGGCAAACCGTTCTTTGATCCCGGGTTTGACGACATCCTTGAGGTGGATGGCACCAAGCAAACGCTGCCCGTCTGTCACGGCCAGTGGCGTTCCACCGCTGCGCGCAATGGCATCCACGGACTGGCGAAATGCTGCGGGGGCTGCGTCCTCGCTCACGCCTGCAAATTTGAGGACGGAATCAACAGCTCCCTTGCGCAACCGGCGCTGGCCGATATCGACACCGGACAGGCGCGTTTCCGCAGAGAAGTGGATGATATTGTCAAATGTGCTGGTTGGCGTGGCAATACCAAATTCACCTTTCGCAAGGGCCACGATGGAGCGGCCTTCCGGTGTTTCATCAGAAAGGCTGGCCATAAGCGCAGCCTCTGCCAGCTCGGTCTGGCTGACACCGGGAGCGGCAAGAAAATCGCTGGCCATACGGTTGCCGAAGGTGATGGTGCCGGTCTTGTCCAACAGCAGCGTGTCGACATCTCCTGCAGCTTCCACCGCACGGCCGGAGGTGGCAATGACATTGAAGCGCACCAGGCGGTCCATGCCGGCAATGCCAATAGCCGACAGAAGGCCGCCAATGGTGGTTGGGATCAGCGTCACAAGCAGTGCGGCAAGTACGGTAACCGACAGCACTGTGCCAGAGTAACCCGCCAGGCCCCAGATGGCGACACACACGAACAGGAAGATCAGCGTCAGACCCGAAAGTAGAATCGAAAGCGCAATCTCGTTTGGTGTTTTCTGGCGTTTGGCGCCTTCGATCAACGCAATCATGCGATCGACAAAACTGGAGCCGGGAGCAACGCCAATCCGGATGCGGATTTCATCCGACAGTACCTGTGTACCACCGGTGACAGCAGAGCGATCACCACCGGACTCACGGATGACCGGCGCAGATTCACCCGTTATTGCACTTTCATTGACAGAAGCCACACCTTCAATCACATCGCCGTCGCCGGGAATAAGCTCCCCGGCAGAAACGACGACGATATCACCAACTTTGAGGTTCGTGGCAGGCACGGTTTCCGTTTTGCCTGACGACAACAATCTGCGGGCAACCAGTTCGGATTTGGTCTTTTTGAGACTGTCGGCCTGGGCCCGGCCTCGGCCTTCAGCAACCGATTCCGCAAAGGTGGCAAACAGTACCGTAAACCACAGCCATGCGGCGATCTGGCCGGAGAAAGTTGCCTGGGAGGGGTTGTAGCCAACGTCACGCAGGAACAGCAGGGTCACCACCAGCGCAACCACCTCGGTTACAAAGATCACCGGATTGCGCACCAACTGACGTGGGTCGAGCTTGATAAAAGCGTCGCGCATCGCTGGCAGCACAATGGCAGGGTCGAAAAGTCCAGGAGCTTTATGGTCCTTTGACATGATGTATTCCTTTAGAAGCTCTGGTTGGCAAGCATCGCAAGGTGCTCGACAACAGGGCCGAGTGCGAGCGCAGGGAAAAACTGCAGACCACCGAGAATGAGGATGATGCCGACCAGCAGGCACACAAACAGCGGGCCATTGGTCGGAAATGTGCCTGACGATGCTGGCACTTTGACTTTGCTGACCAACGATCCGGCAATGGCCATGACCGGCACGACATAGGCAAAACGACCAAGCAACATGGCGATCCCCAATGTCGTATTGTACCAGACGGTATTGCCGCTGAGGCCACCGAACGCCGAGCCATTATTTCCGGTTGCTGACGTGTAGGCGTAGAGAATTTCCGAAAGTCCGTGCGGACCTGCGGTTCCGACACTTGCCACCGCAAAGGGCAACATGGCGGACACGGCGGTGAAACCGAGAATGACCAGTGGCAGTATCAGCACTGCCAGCATGGCAAATTTCATTTCCCGGCTTTCAATTTTCTTGCCCAGAAACTCCGGTGTACGACCCACCATCAGGCCGGCCACAAAAACCGAGAGAATGGCAAAAACCAGCATTCCGTAAAGACCGGAGCCAACACCGCCAGGCAGCACTTCACCAAGCTGGATCAGGAACATTGGCACCAATCCGCCAAGTCCGGTGAACGACCCGTGCATGCCATTGACGCCACCATCCGACAGGCCGGTTGTCACGGCAGCATAAAGCGCCGTCATGGCCTGTCCGAAACGGACTTCCTTGCCTTCCATATTACCGAGAGAAGGGTCGACACCAAGGGCCGTCAGGATCGGGTTACCCTGCGCTTCCGCCCAATAGGTGACGGTAACCCCTGCAATCAGCAGCACCGCCATGGCTGATATCAGCGCCCAGCCTTGACGGCGGTTACCAACCATCTGCCCGAAGGTGTAAATCAGTGCTGCCGAAATCGACAGCATCGCAAACATGTTCAGGTAGTTGGCGTAGGTGGTTGGGTTTTCAAAGGGATGGGCGGCATTGGCGTTAAAGAATCCGCCGCCATTGGTGCCAAGTTGCTTGATCGCTTCCTGCGATGCGACCGGACCCAGCGAGATAACCTGTTGGGTACCTTCGAGCGTCGTGGCGTTGACAGCGGCCTGAAGCGTCTGCGGCAGACCCATGGCGACAAAAGCAATCGCAACCAGCACGGCGATAGGCAACAATATGTAGAGAGTGGCCCGGGTCATATCGACCCAGAAGTTACCAAGTGTCGATACCTTGGACCGGATGAAGGCACGTGTCAGCGCCATGGCAAGCGCCATGCCGGTGGCGGCGGAAAGAAAGTTCTGTACCGTCAAACCGGCCATCTGGCTGAAATGGCTGAGCGTGGTTTCACCAGCATAGTTCTGCCAGTTGGTATTGGTGACAAAGGAAACGGCGGTGTTAAACGCAAGATCAGGGGCCATGCCGGCAAAACCCTGGCTGTTGAACGGCAGATAGGCCTGGCCTCTCAAGATTGCATAAAGCACCACAAAACCTGCGATCGAGAACACAAGCATGGACAGCGTATAGCCAAGCCATCCCTGTTCCCTGCTGGGGTTAACCCCGGCGGTGGTGTAGAGACCGCGTTCCAGCGGGCCGAATATCGATGACAGAACGGTGCGCTCACCTGAAAAGACCCGCGCCATGTACAGGCCAAGGGGTTTGATGGTGATAAGCACGGCGAGGAAAAGGAGGCTGATTTGCAGCCACCCGATAATAGTCATGAGAATCTCCTGTAGAATCAGAAGCGTTCGGGTCGCAAAAGCGTGACCACGAGATAAACGCCGAGGGCGAGAGCGACGAGAAGGCCGAAAAGTGCTTCAATCATGGTGTGCCCCTTCAAAGCCTGTCGAGGGCGCGGGCATAAAGCGCCAGAGCCAGTAGGGTGCCAAAGCCCACTCCCACAAAGATGAGGTCGGACATGTCAGGTTCTCCTGTTGATATGGCTAAAGGGTAGAGCCGCATCAGGTCAGGTTTCGATTGGGAATTTGTCGCCACGACATAAGGAAAAGATAAAGACGAAAGACCTCTCTTATGGCTCAATTAAATCTTTGTCTGGGTGGTAAAATCTATAAGCTTTTGTAATGAAATATATTTTAGGGATTTTTCTGCCGAGTTTTCAAAGTTTTTGCACCGCATAATGGCTTAAAATGCAAATTTATGACGAAAAGCGCTTGCATTCAGTCAGAGGACGTTTTAGAGGATCGCCACGCAAGCAAAACAAGTCTTCGCGTTACGCACCCGTAGCTCAGCTGGATAGAGCATCAGACTACGAATCTGAGGGTCAGGAGTTCGAATCTCTTCGGGTGCGCCATTTCTTCCTTCAATTTCAATATGTTAAAAATGACCTTTGATCAGCGCCTGCTGTTGTAGCTTGGTATTGTCACGTCAGTTTGGCACAAGCCATTGATGAAATATTTCGCCGACACCTAGGCGAAAGTTCACAATGGACAATACTGTTTCCCATCTCTCTTCCGATCCCCTGAATTCAATCAATCATAAGCTCGATGAGCTTCTGGCCAGCGTTGCGTCGCTCTCCGAGCGCCAGCAGGTCAATGATGAGATTATGGTCGAACTGATCAAGTTTTTTCAGCGGTTTCGTGAGGAAACTCTGGAAGGTCAGCAGGTCAACGTTCAGGAGTTGCGTAGTGCGGCGGAAGCAATCATCTACAAGACCAATGATCTGATGCAGTCGAGCGTCAAGCTGACGGAAGCGGTTGCCGGTGGCCTGAAGGACATCGGTACGAAAAGCGAGCAGGCTGCGGCAGAACATTACCGTGTGCTGCGCCAGTTGGCGCAGACCAGTCTTCGCAAGCTTCCTGTCGCGTCCGGCAGGATCCGCAGCGTGTTTCTTGTTCACATGATTGAGTCCTGGGATGCGCAGGTCGACATTTATCGCGCCATGCGTGCCGACGACCGTTTTGAGCCCGTTGTCGTCAGTATCAATCGCGCCTTCCCGGGCGATAACAGCTATAATGGTGAGGATGTTGTCAGCCGTGCCCTGACCAATCTCGGTATTGAGCATGTTCGCCTTGGCACGCAGAACTTTACCGAAGCACAGGAAACACTGCGGTTTCTGGCGCCGGATGTCATTTTCCGCCAGTCGCATTGGGATCGTGATTACCCGCCGGCATTCAGCACGGCAGAACTTGCCTTTACCCGCCTTTGCATCGTGCCTTACGGCATGTCGATCGTGCAGAAGTTCAGCCACTCCGAAGCGCTGCCGACAACCATTTCGCCGATGGCGTTTGACCAGCCCTATCACCGCTCTGCGTGGCGCGTTTTCTGCGAAACGGAACAGACCAAGTCTTATTTCCTCAGTTTCCAGCATTCGGATCCAAGCAAGTTCGTCCTTTCGGGCTATCCGAAGCACGAGCGTTTGCTGAGATCGATAGGACACGGTCAATGGCCGCTGCCGGATACACCGGAAAACCCCTACCGCGTCATCTGGGCACCGCATCACTCGGTCGGTAATGACTGGCTGGCATTTGGTGTGTTCCATAACATGTATATGGACATGTTGCGTTGGGCACAGCGTGCGCCGCATATCCAGTTTGTGCTAAAGCCGCACCCGGCACTGTTCGCGCTGGTTGTGCGCATGGGATTGGTGTCGCAGGCCAATCTTGATGAATTCAAGCGTCAGTGGCAGGCCCTGCCAAACTGCACGATCTTTGAGGGTCAGTATGGCGAACTGTTCGCGGCCTCCGATCTCATGCTGACAGACGGCCTGTCGTTCCTGACCGAATATCAGCTGTTCAACAAACCGCTGGTATTTATCGACTCGCGCCGTCACGTGCAGCTCAACGCCTTGGGACAGCTGGCCGTGGATTGCGCCGAGAGCGTCAACACACTTGCAGAAGCTGAAGCCGCCGTTCTCGCCTATGCCGCCGGCAAGCCGCTTGAACGCAATGAGACGCGCGCTCGCCTGCAAAACATCATGCTGCCCAATGAGCGTCCGTCGGCACTGGTTATTGTGGACGCGATTGCCGAAGGGCTTGGAAAAGAACGGGCATCTGCTGCGGCTTGAACTGGCAATTGCAGATCAGCCTGGGAAAAGATTGAGGCACTAGCAATGGCAGGCCTCATGATCTCCGGAAACACGGGGCAGACGCGGTAATTTGGAGCTTGGTATGAATATCGTTTTTCTGGCGGCGGGACGGGGTAGCCGGTTATCGGAACTGACGGGCGATACGCATAAATCGCTGTTGCCGGTGGCAGGTAAACCTGCCCTGCAGCATATTCTGGATGTCGCGGTGGCTGCAAAGCCGCGCGATATCACCATCGTGACCGGATACCGCAACACGGATATTGAAGACTTCGTGCGTGCCACCTATGGCGATGCCGTTCGCCCAGTATTCAATGAACGTTATGCCGAGGATACCAACATCCTCTCGGCGGATATTGGCGTCGATGCCTTGCGCCAGCCGCAGCATGGCTACCAGATTGTCGAGACCGATATCGTGATGCAGGAGGCCGGTTGGCAGCGCATTTTCCGCGGTGCTCGCACGGCATCCGAATGGTCGACGCGCGGCCTCTACAGCGAGCAACTGACCGGTGGCACGCTGAAAACCGGTGCCGGTGGCAATGTCATTGATATCGTCTATGCCCCCACATATGACGCAAAATACGAGGGGTGGTCGAAGCTTCTGGGAACGCTGTATGTCGGCAAGAACGAAGTTCAGGCAGACAGGTACATCCGCAAGCAGGCAATGCAGCGCACCATTGCGCAATATTACATGACACCATGGGTGGAAAATCTGGAGCTGCTGCCATGTCGCGAGCTTAACCTCAGCGCATTTTTTGCAGCCTCTTACAACGACGTTACCGCATACCGTAACGCCAGCCATCAATTTGAAGCAATGACAGCAGGACACGGAGCATAAGGTGAAGGTCGAACTCGTCGAGGTCGAAAGCCTCAAGCACATCGAAGGCTACAGCAAGCGCCGCGTGGAGTGGCTCAAGGAAAAGGTTCTGAACGAAAAGATTTGGAACAAACCCCTTGCGCTGGATGACCAGCACGCGCTCGTCATGGATGGGCAGCACCGCATGGAGGTCGCCCGTGCCTTGGGTCTCAAGCGCGTTCCTGCCGTCAAGTTCAGCTATGCCGAAGTTGAAATCTGGAGTCTGCGCCCAGGTAAATACGAATTCGACTGGAAGATGGTCACCGAGCGTGCGCTCAGCGGCGACATCTATCCTTACAAGACTGTGAAGCATCGTTTCCCGATTGATCTTCCTGTCATCAGCTACAGCCTGGAAGATCTGCGATGAGTGGTGTTGAACGTGCAATCATTCTTGCCGCAGGTCGTGGTCATCAGCTTGATGGTTACACCAAGATCCTGATCCGTCATCCAAAGACTGGCAAGACGATCCTTGACCATGCAATTGAAGCCTTCGCTGGCAAGCAGATCACAGTTGTTGTCGGCTTCCGTGCCGTTCAGATCATGGAACAGTATCCGCAGCTCGACTATGTCGTGAACTACGACTGGGCCTTGACCAACAATGCCATGAGCCTTGGTCTGGCACTGGATGAGCGCCCCACTTACGTGGTGTCGGGCGATGTGTTCTTTGATCGTCCGCTGATTGAAAAGCTGGATGCCGCACCGGCCGATCTGGTGCTGACCGAAGCGCGTGAAAACCGCACGCTGACCGCCATCCATTGCATGTTGCGCGACAATGGCACGGTTGAGGAAACCTATCAGGGCGCGGTGCGCAATGTGCGCCACCCCGAGGCAATCGGCCTGTTCAAGATCAGCAATTCCGATCTTCTCGAGCGCTGGAAAAAACTCTGCATACGCCACGGCAACCTCTTCGTTGGCCAGACCCTGCCGTGTGATGGCGCGCCTGTCGCATCTGTCGCGGTCGAGGATCATCCCTTCGTCGAGATCAACACGCCCGGCGATTATCTTAACTTCATGGAACGGTGCCGAAACCAATGATCAGATCTGTAACGGTTGGCATACCGGTTGGCGCCAAGTCTCCAGCCGAACTGGAAGAAGGCGCCAAGGCGCTGATTGCAACGGCCAGAGAAATTCTTGGCGATGCCAACATGGTGCCACGTACGATACGTTACACGCTTCCGGCTGTCGGTCTCGAAGGTGAAAATGAGGGAACGGTTCTCTCCACCCTTCGTTGGATCGACAATCTGGCGGCCGAAACCGATGTGCGCTGGTTTTGCCTGCCGTTCGATTTTGTTGAGGAAGGTCCAAGACGCCAGCGTCTGTCTACGGCACTGGACATCATTACCCGTTTCCCACGTCTGTTCATGAACCTCATCGTCGCCGATGAGTACAAGATGTCGGTCTCGGCGGTAAATGACGTCGCCTCTCTGGTGACGCGTATTGCCCGCAAGAGCAATAACGGTTTCGACAATTTCCGGGTCGGCGCATCCTGCGGCGTGCCGGCCAACTCGCCATTCTTCCCGTTCTCGCGCCACGAAGGTGATGAAATCGCTTTCAGCTTTGCGCTGGAAACAACAGGTATCGCTCTTTCTGTCGTGCAAGAACTGGGCGTTGCGCCACCGATCAACGTGTTCCGTGATCGTTTGGTCGAACGACTGAGTGAAGCTTTGGGTGAGATCAACCAGCTTGGTCTGCAGATCGCCGAAAGAACCGGTACCGTTTACAAAGGGCTGGATGCGTCCTTCGCACCGTTCCCGGATGGTGAAATGTCTGTGGCCGCCCTAATCGAACATCTGCTGGGCGCGCCTGTCGGCAGCCACGGGAGCGTTTTCATCACCGGTGTGCTCACCGATGCCATCAGAGCATCGTTGCGCGCCAGCGGTGCCCTGAGCGTCGGTTTCAACGGCGTCATGTATTCCCTGATGGAAGACAACACGCTTGCCGCCGCCAATAGCCGCCGCAACATCAACATGGATGCGCTGGTATCCCTGTCGGCGGTCTGTGGTTGCGGTGTTGATATGGTGCCGGTCAGCGGCAACAGCTTCCCTGAGGAAATTGCCGGCCTGACACTGGATATCGCGCAGATGGCATTGTCGCTGCACAAGCCGCTCGGTGTGCGTGTTCTGCCGATTCCGAACAAATCACCAAACGAATTCACGGAGTTTAACCTGGACTTTCTGTGCGACAGTCGCGTTGTCGGCTTGCAGGCGCATGATCGCAGTCTGGCGACCTCCACCCCTTCACTGGGCCTTCTTTCGCCCCGTTTCTCTGACTCACTGAATAGCTAAGGCGCAATGAACATGCTCGACAAGGACAAAGTCAAACGCTTCTGGGATGATCGAGCCTCGACTTTCGAGTCGGTTGCTTTTGAAAGCATCGCCAATCTTGAGCAAGACAAAAATAATCTTGAACTCAAGATCGACCGCGAAACACAAAAAGTGTTCGACTGGCTGGGCGATGTAAAAGACAAGACCATCGTTGATCTTGGCGCAGGCGTCGGTCAGTGGACGTTCCGCTTTACGGCCCGTGGCGCCAAGCACGTCACGGCGGTGGAATATTCCGCACCGCTGGCTGAAATCGGTCGCAATGAAGCTGTCCGTCAGGGCGTCGACAATATTGACTTCGTCGTGTCGCCAGCCGAGAAATTTCTGGCAGACGATGCATATGATATCGTCTTCATTTCCGGTCTTTTCGTTTATCTCAACGATGATCAGTCCGACGAGTTGATGAAAAATCTCGTCAAGGCGTGCAACTCCAATACGTTAATATTGTTGCGCGATGGCACTGGCCTTGAAAACCGTCATGAGATCAATGACCGGCTTTCGGAACATCTCCAGTCCAACTATTCGGCTACCTACCGTACACGCCAGCAATATGTCGACATGTTTGCCGCTGCCGGTTTCAGCATCGTTCGCGACGAGAACATGTTCGAGGAAGGTTCGCCGCTCAATAAATATCCCGAAACCCGTTTGCGCATCTATCAGTTCAAGCCGGATTTCTGAAAATGGCGAAGATCCTGCCGCTTGGTGGCGACGTAGACTGGCCGGAAGACGAAGGCGTACTGGGTGTTGTCGGGGTTGCGCCGTGGGCGACCATCGAGTTCTTGCGCGCCTTCTACGCTCTTGTTCCAGCCACCAAGGACTGGCATTTTCCGCGAGTCATCACGGACACCAACACCAAGTTGCCAAGCCGGGGCCGTTACTTCCAGCTCGGAGAGCGTGACCCTTCGCCTTACATAGCTGAGAACATTAGGGAATTGGCGGATTTGGGTGCGACGGTCATCGTCCTGCCCTGCAATACCGCGCATCTGCTCTATGACCGCTGGGCGGTAAACGCAGCTGTTCCAGTTCCTAATATCGTTGAGGAAACCGTTGCCCTTGCCCATCATGAGCAGGCAAAGCTAGTAACGCCTTTCACCTCGACGTCGCTTGCCGATTTCGATCTATACGGTGCAGTAATCGAAAAGCAGGGCATGGCATGCCACCGTCTGTCGCCTGAGGACCAGTCGCTTGTTTCGCAGCTGCTGGAAGAGGTGAAAGTTCACAGTGTGGTTGGTGGCGCCAATCTGGAGCGGCTCGACCGTCTGTGTTCCAAACTGCGCCTGTCAGGGGTGGATACCATTCTGCTCGGTTGCACCGAACTGACCAGCCTCATGCCACGTTTTGCAAAGCATGGACTTAAGGTTTTCGATTCCAATCAGGCACTGGCTGGCAGTGCGTTCAGGCTCGTCATGGGCAAACAAAGCCAGACCATTTCCCACACGACACCTTCAGCGCTTTCCGCCTGATACGACAGCGATTATTTGACCAGCCTGACAATATGCTGGTCGAAAGCCACATCAGTTAGCCTGTCGCCAAAATGACCATCATAAGATGACACGATGATTCCCTTGGCCGCAGCGGCAACGCCTGCCGCCTCTCGTACTGTCGTTGCCGACAGAACGCGGCCTGTCGTCTCATCAAGCAAGACTGCAGCATTGCCATTGGGTGAGGTCAGTCCCACCACTCCGTCACGGCGGTTCACCGCGATGGCTCCGACATAATTGGCCAGTTGTTCGGTCGTCTCCTCCGGCAGGTCAATGAAGGTGATATCCTCGCCCTTGGAGAAATATCCGACCAGCGGCGGCAGGTCGTTGCGCGGTCCTTCGTATTGGCAGGCAAACCAGATGCGCCCATCCTCACCAAGATCGACGTGACGCGTGGAAAGCTGGCTCAACTTCTCCGGCATAGTGTGTTTCTGCACTAGATGCCCGCTTTTGGCATCAAGCAGCACCAGAGATGGCTGCATGCGGTCAATGTTGAGTTTGGTGCGCCCGAAGTCTGGATGGGTTTCAATGCCACCATTGGCGATAACAAGCAGGCGTCCGTCATCGCTGACGGTCATGTCATGGGTGCCGATGCCATGTGCATCAAACTCGGCAATGCGCCTGAAACCGTCCCGCGCATCATAAAGGCCAATGACACCACGATTGCCCTCAAAATCGTTTTCGCTGGCGTAAAGAATGGAACCATCGGGCGAAAATTGCCCATGCCCGTAAAAGTGTCGATTTTCCGGGGTGTGCATGACAATGGGCTCGACACCACCGCCGGGGTCGAAGGCCATGGCAAAAGTACCGGGCCGGCGGGCAAACGCCACTGTCATGCCTGACCTGTGGCAGGTGGCCATGCCATGGGCACGTGCTGGCAATTTCAGCCGGTCGATGATCTCACCGCTCTCGCTCAATGTCGCAATGCCGTAGGAGCCATCGCGTGCCCGAAAGCCTGAGGCAAATACCGCATCAGCCCGCTCGAGCGCATAAAGTGAGCGCGGGCCAAGGGCTGCAAGGAAGGACGCACCGGCGGCTTTGATGAAATGGCGCCGGTCGATCAACAGAGTGCTTTTCGCGCCTGTCATCTTTGAGCCTCAGTCGCCATCAGAAAAAGAGAAACCGGAACTCAGACCGATAGCTCCGCCGTACTGGTCGTTCAGTCGGTAGATGAAATCCCGGCCATTCAGCAGAAGGTAATCAACCTTGGCGCGTTGCTCGTCATTGGCCAGGGCCTTTTCGACATCTGGATCGATCGTGCCAGCAACCCGCACCATGGATTTGGCGAGAAAGTCGATGGAGCCGCTGATCGAGCGTTGGTCGGATGGCAAAAGGTCAGCCATGCCAGCTGTTTTCATCAGGCTTTGAACGGCAGTGACGTTGTCGGCGATGCTTTTCCATGTCTGCCCTGAGCGCCAGTAGATCGCAGTGCGCGGAAATTTCACCTTTTCCGGACCCTTGTAGAAAGTCTCGATGCGCTGGTCACGAATGGTTTCCGAGCCGTGCACCAGAATGCCGAGCAGAGCGACGATCGCTTCCCGCTCATCACGGAATACCGGATTGTCCTGACCCGGCTCCGTCCAGCTCTTGGCGGCACCATCCGGCTCGTCCCACACGGCCTGAAGGTCCTTGGCAACATTGGCAATGTTGCCAGCAACCGCAGCACCGTATCTGCAACGAAAGCCGTCTTTTTCCTGTTGCAACGCTTCGGAACTGGTGCCGTAAAGAACAAACTCCAGTGCGCCCAGACCCTGCGCGGCAACGCTTTTGCCCTTCAGGCTCTCCGCATTTGTAACAGTTTCGTCTTTTTCCGTCAGGTAACGCTGAACCTGCTTGAGACCGAGGCCCTTGCGATCAGGGTAATACAGGATACGCTCAAATCGGTTCTGTTCAATGACCGGGCCAACACGGACGATTTCGATCGTCGACCACTTCTTGACTGTGTCGGCAAATGCAGCGGTAGCAGCATCCAGTGTTTCCTGTGACGGTGCCGCACACAGTGCTTTCATGTTGCCTTCCAACGACGTTGCAGACACGGCAAGTGCTGCATAACCCGGCCTGATAAAGCCATCGACAGCCTTTTTCATGATGACCCGCACCTTGGCAGGATCAAGCGGCGGCGGTGGAGAGAGTTCCACATCCTGCGCTTTGGCGTGGAACGCCGTCAGAACCAGCATCATTGGCAGAAGGGACAAGGTTTTTCGCATGACAGGTCGCATCAAAGGGACTCCAGAAACGCCAGCAAAGCCTGCCGGTCAGATTTTTGCAAGGCTGCAAATGCATCCCGTGCCGTCTGCGCTTCTCCGCCGTGCCACAGAATGGCTTCGGTCAGGTCGCGTGCGCGCCCGTCATGCAGATAAAACGTATTTCCATTGACGGTCTTCGTGAGGCCAATGCCCCACAAAGGCTGTGTGCGCCATTCCCGGCCGTTTGCCTCGCCCACCTGTTGCCCATCGGCCAAACCATCTCCCATATCGTGCAGCAAGAAGTCGGAATAGGGCCAGATAAGCTGGAAGGCTTGCAATGTGTCGGTGGCGTCGCGCCGCGTGACATATTTCGGCGTGTGGCAGTCCGTGCAGCCGGATGTATAAAACATTTCCTTGCCGTGCAGAACCTGAGCGTCACTCACCTTACGCCGGGCAGGGACGGCAAGATTTTCGGTATAAAAGGTCACAAGGTCCATAACAGGGTCCGGCGCTTCAGTCGTGCCCAACCGGGGTTGAACCCCGGTCGGCAAGGCAAGACAGTCGGTCTGTGCGGGTGTGCAGTCACCATAGGCATTTGGTCTGTCCGGCGTGGAAATGCCGATGTCATGGGAGAATGCCGCTGCGCTCTGGTCACGCACATTGGCGCTTTGCGCTTTCCAGCCAAAACGGCCGAGTTTGAGATCGCCCGTTCTTTGGTCTCGCACCCAGGCAGGTTTGCCGGAAATGCCGTTGCCATCCCGGTCTTCAGGGTCGGCCTTGGCCAGAATATCGTCGTCGTGGATGGCTTCGATCAGCCCCAGACCAAGTGTTGGCTGCGCAATGCGTGCCGATAGGGTGGTGACGGGATCAAGTGGACCATAGTTCAGCGCGTTAATGCCATAGGTCGGCTTGCGCAGTGTTATGACTTCACCGTCACCAAGTACAACCGGCATATACTGATAGGTAACGGTCAGCCGTCCTTCGGATTTCAAGCCGGGAATGGCGAGGTTCTGTAATTGCCCGCCATAAATTGGATCGGGAAAATTCAGGACATCATGTCGGGCGATAGCGTCTCGTTCGGACTGGCTTGATGCTGTGCGGGCCAGCCGCAGAAACATCGAAACGGCGTCCTCTCCCTCGCGGGGCGGACGGCCGCGCCCGTCATTGACGTGGCAACTCTGGCACGAGCGGGCATTATAAAGCGGCCCCAGACCGTCTGACGCCTGTGTGGAGGAGGGCGAGGACACCCATAATTTCTGAAACAGCGCATTGCCCAGCTTGAAATCCTGCCGCCGCTCGAACGGCATATTGGCGGAAAAATGCGAAAAAGCGCCGCTATTTGGTTTTGCCCGGCTGGTGGTTGCTCCAGCAGACATCGCTTCAAAAGGTTCCGGCTTTGAAAAGTCCACCGTCGGTGCCGTGACCACACTCACGCGGTTGCGGTCTTCGTCTGAAAGATCGCTGCGCAACGCGGAGGTTTTGTCATCGGCTAAGGAAGGGCGCAGCAGGCTTGTTGCCGCCAACGCACAAAGAAGCAACCGGGAGGGCCGGAAATGGGACATGGGGGGACGGGGCCGCACAGGATATGTGCGGCCCTCCTCATTCTTACTGGAAAACAGCGTTCGGGTTGTTGAGGCTGTCAGAGCCTTCCAACTCGATCTTGCCGAGGTCGAGGGCAGTGATCACGCGCTCGATGCTCTTGGTCTGATCAACGAGACCGTCGATTGCTGCCTGAACAACGGCATTGCCTTCAGCGTTGCCTTCACCAATCATCTGGTCATAGGCTTCGCCGGCTTCAGCGCGCTTTTCCATGGCATGCATGGCGTCCAGCGTCTTGTTCAGCTTGCCCTTGACCTCTTCGTCCAGCGCCTTGTCCTTTTCCGCGACCAATTCGGAAACGGAAGGACCGGTCAGCTTGGTGCCGTCCACGCGGGTGTATTCACCGGTGTAGGCCGAAGCGATGCCGATAGCATCGTTCAGATGCGAGGCATGGGTGTTGTCGGAGAAGCAATCATGCTCTTCTTCGGGATCGTGCAGCAAAAGACCAAGCTTCATGCGCTCACCTGCCAACTCACCATAGGAGAGCGAACCCATACCGGTCAGGATGGCAGTGATGCCTGCTTTGGGATCGGCTGTGACATTCTTGGTGGCTTCACCTTCCGGTGCCCAGGCGGTGACCATATCCTGCAGGTCAGCAACCAGCAGCGTGGTTGCAGCCTTGAGGTAGGCAGCGCGGCGGTCGCAATTGCCGTTGGTGCAATTCTTGGTGTCGTAGTCGGTGTAAGGGCGGTTGCCTGCACCAGAGCCGGTGCCGTTCAGATCCTGTCCCCACAGCAGAAACTCAATGGAATGGTAACCAGTGGCGACGTTGGCCTCAACTTCACCGGCTTCATGCAGGCTCTGCAGAAGCTCTGGTGTGATGTTGGTGGCATCAACATCTTCGCCGCTGATTTTCAGCGTCTTGTTGGCGATCACATTGGCAACATAGAGCTCGTTTTCATCGCTTTCAGTGCCGTAGGATGCGTCGACGTAATCGATCAGGCCTTCGTCCAGCGGCCAGGCATTGACCTTGCCTTCCCACTCGTCAACGATCGGGTTGCCAAAACGATAGACTTCTGACTGCTGGTAAGGAACACGCGCCTTGATCCAAGCGACGCGGGCGGCTTTCAGCGTATCTTCGCTTGGTGTCGCGATCAGCGCGTCTACAGCCTTTTCAAGTTCCTTCGCCGTGTTCAACGAGTCTTCGAATTTGGCATGTGCGAGCTCCGCATAATGCTTGACGACAGCAGCCGGGTCGGTCGCTGCACGGGCAGGAATAGCGGTAAATGTGGCCGAGGCGGCCAGAAGCGCCAGGGTGGCGCCGAGAATGGATTTGCGGATCATGGTCCCTCCTTTTGCGACGCTAATATCCTGCGCCGCGGGCAGCCGAGTTCTGAACCAATCACAAACCTGTGTCAAATTATCTAGTTTAGAACCTTTTCAAACAAAAGGGTCGAATTTGACACCCGTCATTTTGACGGGCGTCAAATGCTCGAGATCAGGCGGATTTCTGCATCGCGCAGAAAAAGAAGCCGTCCGTATCTGTCGAAGCAGGTGTCAATGTAATGGTGTCGCCATCGGACGAATGCGGGCGTTTGCCAGCCTTTCCAAACAGGCTGTCCCACTGTGGAAGTGCCGACTGAATGCTGAACTCTGGGTTCTCTGCGCAGAAATGTCGGACCTGGCGTTCGTTTTCTTGCGGCAGAACCGAGCAGGTTACATAAAGCAGGAAACCGCCGGGACGCACAAATGCCTTGGCCTGTTTCAGCGCATCGTTCTGCTGTTCCACACGCTCATCAAGATTACGGGTGGTAATGCGCCATTTGGTGTCCGGGCGTCTGCGCCAGGTACCGGTGCCTGTGCAAGGCGCATCGACAAGCACACGATCAAATTTGCCAAGGAATGAATTAAGGCCAGCGGCGCGATCATGGACCTGCACGTTGCGGGTTCCGGCGCGCTTGAGACGCTCGATAATCGGCGCAAGCCGTTTCCGGTCTGTGTCAAAGGCGTGAACCTGGCCCTTGTTGTTCATGGATGCGGACATGGCCAATGTCTTGCCGCCGCCGCCAGCGCAATAGTCGAGAACCTGTTCGCCCTCTTGCGCACCGGCCAGATCGGCAACGATCTGGGAACCTTCGTCCTGCACTTCGAACCAGCCTTTCTGGAAGGAAAGTTCGGCGGTGACATTTGGCAGACGCGATGGGCCTGTGCCTGCGGGAATTCGGATGCCCTGCCGTGCAATGAGCGTCTTTTCCGCCCCGGCGTCGTCCAGGGCCTTCAGAACCTTTTCACGGGTGGCTTTCAAGGTGTTGGCGCGCAGATCGAGCGTTGGACGCTCATTCAGCGATTGTGCCTGCTGCAGCCAGCTTTCACCAAACGCTTCCTCAAACGAAGCCTGCACCCAGTCAGGAATATCACCTTGAACATGCAGGGGAGCATCGGAAAGGTTCCGCGATTGAAATGCATTGAGTGCACTGTCGGACAGCGCCTCTGGTGCAAACTTGTCGCCATCGAACTCGGCCCGCAATGCATCTGCGGTCATGTTCCATTGGCGCAGCATCACACCGTAACCCAGCGCGGTTGCGCTATCGTCGTCCATCAGCCAGGCGTGGGAGAGTTTCATGCGCAGGGCATCGTAAACGATGTTGCCAATGGCTGCCCTGTCACCGGAACCTGCAAAACGATGTGCAAGTCCCCAATCCTTCAAGGCATCGGCCACAGGGCGCTTGCGCGTCTCGATATCGGCCAGTACCTCGATTGCCCCGGCTAAACGCCCGCCCAAACGCATATGCTACCTCTCAACTATGATAGTCTGGTTGGTAGCGGTGAATGGCGGCGAGAGCAAGGCTTTCACGTTGTTTACCCGATTTGCGGGTAAAGCCGTATTATCAGGGCTTAGCTGATGATCTGGTAGCAAACTTTTGCAGTACCGGAGCTGACCATGCCGATATGCTGTGCGGCAGCCTTGGAAAGATCGAGAACACGACCCTTGATGAACGGTCCACGGTCGTTGATGCGAACGATCACAGCCTTGCCATTGCGGTTGTTGGTAACCTTGACCTTGGTGCCGAACCGAAGCGAGCGATGGGCCGCCGTCAGGTTGGATGGGTTCATGCGTTCACCGGAAGCAGTCTTCGAGGTTAGTGCGTACCAGGATGCCCCGCCGCAGCCATTTGCTGCATTGGCTTGAAGTGGAGCAATAAACGAACAGCAAACTATAGTCGCAACGGCGATAGTCTTGTGGCCGATCTTCATCAAATTGTGCTTCCCTTTATCATCAGCGGGCGCCGGTTGATCTGTGCGGCGCTTAGAAAGGGCGAAAAATGGCAAAAAAGAGCCTTTTTCTAATCACGAAATATAAATGACTGTAATAATCATGATTTTATCGTGATGATTGAAAATGTTGAGCTTTTTGAGAAAGGGTGAAAAATTTCTTTAGAATCAACAGCAAATTGAAAAGCAATTGCTAATAAATTTTAAGGCCTGACCGTTCACAAAACTGTCATGAAAAAATTTTCCAAGACTGTGAATCTGGCGCCCTAAATCCGGTTTAACCAAATCTTAATGTGGCAAATTCTTGATAAATTCATCCGCTAAACTGGCTTTGGATGAATTTTTCATGCCAAAACAGCCACTGGATTCAGCCATCCGCTGACCCTTGCCAGACCTTGTCGTCCCACATTTGCAGTAACGACATCCGGTAATCCGGGTAGCGAAATTCAAAGCCCATCTGGTGGATACGACGATTGGAGACGCGTTTGTTTTCGCCGTAGAAGGAGCGAGCCATCGCGGAGAGTTCAGCGGTTTCGAAATCCTGCTCTGGAGGTGGCTCAAGCCCCATCAGTTGAGCAGCGTAGGTCACAACATCCTGCGGCGGGCAGGGCTCGCTATCGGTCACATTGAAGATACCGTCAGCCTTCCGGGCAAAAAGCAATGCACATGCCGCACCGATGTCCTCCACCCGAATGCGATTGAAGACCTGATCCTTTTTGACCAGCCGGCGTGCTGTTCCGTTTTCCAGGTTTCGAAATGCATTTCGACCCGGACCGTAAATGCCGGAAAGCCGCAAGATCGAGAGTGGCAGGCCGGAGGTTTTGGCCTGCGCCATCCATGCGTCCTCTGCCGCCACTCTTTGAACTGAGCGAACCGAGACCGGACGGCAAGCTGTGTCTTCGTCCACCCATTCTCCGCCGTGGTCGCCATAAACGCCAACTGTTGACAGGTAGCTTACCCATTCCAGTTTCGGCATCAGGCTTTGCATCGGTGTGTTGCCGATAAGGCATAACAGCGGATCACCAGCGTCGTTCGGTCCGATGGATTGTATGAGGTGAGTTACACTTGAAAATGTGTCACGCAATGCGTCACTCAGCTCTTCTCCGTTAAAAATAAAGGGCTTTATGCCGTTTTTTGCAAGCTGATCGGCCTTGTCGGCTGTGCGTGTTGTGCCTGAAATTTGCGAGACATGGGCTTGAAGGTTGGTCGCTATCGCCTTGCCGGAATATCCGGCTCCCAAAATCATCGCATGCATTATAGTCTTATGCTCCTGCCAGTCGCCATTCTTCAAGCACGTCCGGATCATCTTCCGAACCGCGTGTTGCAGCGTAAGAGTGGAAGGCCTCTTTGTCCATCAGTCGCGACAAGGCCCAAACGGCCATGCCACGCACATCAGGCGAGGGATCTTTCACGAGATCAAGACATTGGTCGATAAATGTCGGGTCACCGGAATTGCCAGCGGCAATCAACACATTGCGAATGAAACGGTTGCGACCGATACGTTTGACCGGAGACCCGCTAAAGAAGGTGCGAAAGGTCGGATCATCAAGCGTCAGCAGGAAGGCGATGGATGGTTCGCTGAGGTCGTCACGTGCCTTCAGCTTCATTTCTGATGCACTTTGCGCAAACTTGTTCCACGGGCAGGCGGCAAGACAGTCATCGCAGCCATAGATACGGTTGCCGATCAGTGGACGGAAGTGAGGGTCGATGATGCCCTTGTGCTCAATCGTTAGGTAGGAGATGCAGCGGCGGGCATCCAGCTTGTAAGGCGCTGGAAAGGCGTCGGTTGGGCAGGCATCGACGCATGAGTTGCAAGACCCGCAGTGATCACGCTCCGGCCTGTCAAAATCCAGTTCTGCCGTGGTGAACAGGCTGCCGAGAAACAGCCAGGAACCATGCGTGCGGCTGACGATATTGGTGTGTTTGCCCTGCCAGCCGATACCGGCTGCCATCGCCAGCGGCTTTTCCATGACGGGTGCGGTGTCGACAAACACCTTCACATCCTCACCGGCACGGGCAGCAAAGCGCGTTGCGACCTCCTTGAGCCGGCCCTTGATAAGGTCGTGATAGTCGCGGTTGCGGGCGTAAACGGAAATTGCAGCCTTGTCCGGCTTATCCAGCAGATAACGCGGGTCTTCATCCGGACCATAATTCATGCCGAACATGACGATGGAGCGCACACTTTCCCAGAGGACACGCGGGTCGGCGCGTCGCTCTTCGGTTTCTGCCATCCAGCTCATGGTGCCGTGGTAATCGGCCTCCAGAAAATCTCTAAGCCGTGCTGGCGCCTGCGGAATGCTGTCAGGCGCCGTGATGCGACAGAGATCGAACCCGACTGCCGCTGCCTCCGAGCGCACAAAAGCCGTCAGCTTCGCGCGACGTTGGCTGTCGCGGTCGTTTGAGGTCGCTGTTTGTGTCACCGGGTCAGAAATCGAGGTCCGCATAGTGTGAAGAAGGTGCAAGGCCACGGATCCGTTCCCCGAGCATCGGGCGGAAGGACGGCCGGGACTTCAGCCTTTGATACCATTCCTTGGTAATGGGGGATTCGAGCCAGTCGATTTCTCCCAGATAATCCAGCACGGAAACACCAGCTGCCGCCGCAAGGTCGGCGTAACTCAGACGGTCTCCGGCAAGCCAGGTCCGTGAGCCGGACAGCCACTCGAGATAACGCATATGCTGGCGAATGTTGGCGCGTGCGGTGCGCAGCAGTTTGGAATCCGGGGCCCCACCGCCCTGTGCGGCGGTCATCTGCAGTTTATAGACACGTTCCCGTACCAAGGGGCGGGTGACGTCATTTTCCATCTTTTGAAGGAACCATTCGGTCAAGCGGCGAATTTCGGCGCGCTGGAACGGATCTTCGGCCAGCAGACGACGATCTCTTTTCAGCACACCGTGGGTTTCGTCCAGGAACTCGGCAAGCACATTCGGGCCGCAAAGTGCTCTCATATTATCATCAACATACACCGGCAGCGTGCCGGCCGGGTTGAGCGCCAGAAATTCCCTACGCTTCTCCCACGGCTGCTCCTCCACCAAATCGCACTGAAAGCCGTATTCTGACAGAATAAGACGGACAAACCGGGATGCAGTAGACATCGGTGAATGATAAAGAGTAGGCATTGATGCTCGAATTTAGAGATTGGTGATTTGTGAAAAGCTCGTGCTGCAGTGCTGCAAATATGCGCCTGTGGCAAAAGCTATAAGAGCTTAGCTATTTCAAAACAAGTTTAAACCCAAGAGACCATCATCCACATTCTCCCCGGCATATAAAAGGATTCCACATGGCGGACCAATCGATCATCAGCGCATTGCTGCTTGGTATCATAGAAGGCTTGACGGAGTTTATTCCGGTTTCGTCTACCGCACATGTGCTGCTTGCCGGACATTTCCTCGGTTTCAAGTCTCCTGGCAATACATTCGCAGTTTTGATCCAGCTCGGCGCGATCCTGGCCATCCTGCTGGTTTATTTCCAAAAACTGCTGTCGATTGCCATGGCTCTGCCGACAAGTGCCAAGGCTCGCCGCTTTGTTTTGGCGGTCCTGCTGGCTTTTCTGCCAGCTGCCATCATCGGTGCCTTTGCCCATGATTTCATCAAGCAAGTGCTATTTGAAACGCCGATGCTGATCTGTGTCGTGCTGATCATCGGCGGCGTTATCCTGCTGGCCGTTGATCGCATGACGCTGACGCCGAAATATACCGACGTCATGGACTACCCGCCGTCACTGGCTCTTAAGATCGGTTTCTTCCAGTGCCTGGCGATGATTCCCGGAACGTCGCGTTCCGGTGCCACCATCGTTGGTGCGTTGTTGATGGGGACTGACAAGCGCTCTGCGGCAGAGTTTTCATTCTTCCTGGCCATGCCGACCATGCTCGGCGCCTTCACACTTGATCTCTACAAGAACCGCGACGCACTGAGCTTCGATGATGGTGCGCTTATCGCCGTTGGCTTTATCGCGGCCTTCGTGTCCGGTCTCTTTGTGGTGCGTTCGCTGCTCGATTTCGTGTCGAAGCGTGGTTTCGCCGTCTTCGCCTGGTGGCGCATAGTGATCGGCACCATAGGTCTGATCGCTCTTCTGACGGTCGGCTAAATTTTGAGAACAAAACCAAGCTGGATGTGAAGATCATGTCTGGCCCGCTGGACACCAGAAATGCAAAAGCCTTTCCTGTTTCATGAAAACGGGAAAGGCTCAAAATGGCGTCAACGATGAAAATACCGTGCGCCGTTCGTCAAACCTGAAAATCAGATGTGATTTAGTGGATTGCACCGGTTGCGCAGGGATCCACACCGTAAGCCGGGGCGCATTCACTCTTTCCGGCGGCCACAGTACCCGGCGCCATGAAAGAACCTGCCAGAACTACCAATGCCGCACACGCAAAAAACAGTGCGATAGACCTGCCCATTATATATGCCTTTCAAATGATATTGCCCACATGACGGGTCGTCCATCTTGGGGATGCGAGGCTGGGGTATATGTGTCCCACCGCCCATTATCAATAGTACAGCTTGCTGAATGCTCGGTTAATGCAAAGTCTTATTCAGCGTTGCGCTTGTGCCACGCTTTCGTATCTGACGATTGTTGGCCCAAACGAAAATCGCCCGGAAATGGTTCCCGGGCGATTGTCGATGTTTTAAAATTTTGAGCCTTGCTCTCAGGCGGCTTTTCCAGTCTTGGCGAACTGGCCGTGGGCGCGGTAATGCACCATGTATGTCGGCAAAACGGACGAGACGCGAACAGGGGTAATGCCCATGGCAGCAAGTGTCAGGCCATTCTTCTCCGCGCTTTCGGAAACAACATTGTCCTTCTTCAACAGCGTAACCTGATCAGCAGTAAGAGCCGGCTTGATCAGTGGAACCATCGAGGAAATCTTGCCGATCAGCGAAGCGATCGGGAATGGCAGTGATACGAACGGACGCTCACGATAGGTGGCAGCCAGAACTGCCTCAAGACAGTCACGGAATGTCATGACTTCCTGACCGCCGAGTTCGTAGATTGCGCCAGGCTTCAAGGCGCCATCAACGGACTTTGCAACAGCCTCCGCAACATCTTCAACATACACAGGCTGGAACTTCGTCTTGCCGCCGCCAATCAACGGCAGGAACGGCATGGTCTGCGCCATGCGGGCAAACTTGTTGAAGAATTCGTCTTCATTGCCGAATACGACGGAAGGACGCAGGATAACCGCGTCTGGCAGAATGCTCTGTACGGCAGCTTCCGCACGACCCTTGGTGCGGGCATAGGACGATGCAGAGTTGGCGTCGGCACCAATTGCCGAGAGATGGGTCAGCTTCGCACCGGCGGCGCGGCTGGCTTCGGCAATTGCGCGAGCACCAAATTCCTGCACAGCGTCAAATGTGTTGCGGCCGCTTTCAAGCAGCAGGCCAACACAGTTGACCACGTAATCGGCATCCTCGACAGCCTTGTCGATCGATTGGCGGTAACGAAGATTGGCCTGGGCGAAGGAAATCTGGCCAACATTGCCGAGTGGTTGCAAGAAGCCGGCAAGATCAGGACGGCGGACAGCAACGCGAATGCGGTAACCGCGCTTTGCCAGCGTCCGGACTACATGACGCCCGATAAAGCCCGAACCGCCGAACACGGTGACGAGAGGGGGAAGGTTTGCCAAGGTCATGACAGGCTCCTGCGAACGGAATTACTGAGGTTTTAATGGTCTCTTAGCTGAAAGCGGGCAGCAGGTGAAGAGAGAACAGCATCAAGGATTACCCTTTGATGAACGGTTCTCCATTCACACTTGTTTTGCGTCAAATTCCCTCGACAACAACCAGCTCTGCATCGGAAACTGCCTGGCGAATTTTCAGGGCTTCTTGGTACTCAGGCGAGTTGAAACAATCGACGGCCGCCTGTCTCGAAGGGAATTCGATTACCACGTTACGCTGGCGTGCTTTGCCTTCAAGTTCGCTAAACTCACCTCCACGGGCCAGAAACACTGCGCCGAACCGCTCAAAGGCAGGTTTGGCGGTCGAAACATAGTCCTTGTAACGGTCGGTGTCGTGTACATCGATGCGGGCAATCCAATAAGCCTTGGCCATCAGTTCAACTCCTTTAAAGTGCAGTCTGCATTTCAGCGAGAATAGCGCGTGCAGCGGCTTTCGGATCAGCAGCTTTGACGATCGGGCGCGCAACCACAAGATGGCTCGAACCGGCGCGGATGGCATCAAGAGGTGTCATCACACGTTTCTGATCTCCGTGATCGGCACCTGCCGGGCGAATACCCGGGGTAACGACGGCCATATCTGGTCCAAGAACTTCGCGAACGGCGCTTGATTCTTCGGCAGAGCAGACAATGCCGCCCATGCCAGCTTCGCGGGCCTGTTTGGCGCGCAGCAGAACAAGTGATCGGGCGTCGCCACTGTAGCCGGCTTCGATGAGGTCGTCATTGTCCATGGAGGTCAACACGGTAACGCCCAGCAGGCAGAGGTCGGAGCCCTGTGCAGCCTTGACGGCAGCCCGCATGGCCTTGGGGTAGGCGTGAAGCGTCAGCATGGAAACGCCCATCTTGGCAATGTTCTCGACGCCTGATGCAACCGTGTTGTCGATATCCAGCAGCTTCATATCGAGGAAAACCTTCTTGCCGCTCTGGACAAGATCACGGGCAAATTCAAGCCCACCAGCAAAGGCCAGCTGATAACCTACCTTGTAGAACAGAACGTCATCACCAAGCTGGCTGACGATTGTTTCGGCTTCTTTTACTGTCGGAATATCAAGTCCGACGATCAGGCGATCACGTGCGGTCATCTCGGCTCCCCGTTCGTTGAAAGCATTCCGCGCAAAGACGCGCGGCGCTGCGTTGCACCGGTGTGATGAAACACAATATGCTTTGGTCGCGTCCAAGTCGCATGAGATGGGCTGTTCCGCAAGAAAAAACGGACCCCACAAATGGTGAGAGCCTTTTCATGTTCACTGAAAAGGCTCTTGGCGAAGTCTGCTGGTTCAGCTGCGGGTGTAACACCACAACTGTGCCGGCGGAATGTTGCGGACAATGAAGTCGAAATGCCGAATATGGTAGCGCGATGGCTGTGCAATGATCGGCGAAACCGGGCCGTAGGAAATCTGGATGACAGGACGGCCAACCGGAACGCGGTCCAGCAGCTGTTCCAGAAGGTTGGTGCGGGCCGACATCGGGAAGTTCAGCAGTGGCACAGCGGAAATGACGCTGTCAAAAATCTGGTCTTTTTGTTCGCCAAGCGTCTTTTCCAGATCAAACGCGTCGCCATTGATAAAATTAACACCGGGGTAATGACGCAGAAGCTGGTTATAGAAATCGGTCGAAAACTCGATTGCTGTCAGGTTTTCCGGTTTGATGCCACGGGCCAGAATGGCCTTGGTGATAACGCCGGTGCCTGGGCCAAGCTCAAGAACGGGAAGGTCTGACTGCGGAGTGATGACGCTTGCCATCTTGCGTGCGGTGACGGAGGAGGTTGGAACGATTGCGCCAACAGCCTTTGGCTGGCTGACCATTCCCTTGAAGAAGCGAATTTCCTCTTCAAATTTTCTCCCAAAACGTTCCTTTAGGCTTAAACCCATCTGTTCCCTCTCCGTTTGACGGCGACAGTCATTGTCTGCAGTTATGTTGCGCTCGTTTGCCGCAAAAACAAGGCAAAATGTCGCAATTGGGTTCTTTGCAGATATTTTCTTTCTGCAGCTTATCGTGCCGAAGAACGCCACGGTGTTTTGATAACGACAGGCGATAACCTGATGGCCTGACGCTCAAGGCTTCTATTGCAATGCGTCTGGACGCTTTAAATCACATTGAATGAAAAACGCCGAAGGGGTGAACCTCCGGCGTTTCAACAGATATGACTATATGTCGAGCCGGCTGTGTTACACGCGCATCGGCATCAGGACGTAAAGAGCATCATCGGCGGCAGTGTCGCGCACTAGCGTCGGCGATCCCGCGTCGGCCAGCAGGAAAATAGCATCGTCGCCTGAAAGCTGCGAGGTGATATCAAGCAGGTACTTTGCGTTGAAGCCGATTTCCATCGAGTCGTTGTCGTAGTCGATCGCGACTTCTTCAGTCGCGCTGCCGGAATCGGGGTTATTGACGGTAAGCGTCAACTGACCACTGGTGATTGCCAGCTTCACCGCACGACCACGCTCGGAAGAAATGGTCGATACGCGGTCAACTGCCTGGGCAAAGCTCTGGCAGGCAACGCGCATTTCCTTGTCGTTACCGGTCGGGATGACGCGCTGGTAATCCGGGAAAGTGCCGTCGATCAGCTTGGATGTCATGACAATCGAACCGATGGTCAGACGGATCTTGGCGTCGGAAACTTCCACCGTCACGATCAGTTCAGGGTTATCGACCAGCTTTTGCAACTCACCCACGGTCTTGCGTGGAATGATGATGCCCGGCATGCCTTCGGAGCCGGATGGTGCCTCGACATCGGCGCGTGCCAGACGGTGGCCATCGGTTGCGACAGCGCGCAGCTTGAGGTCGTTGTCGCTTTCAATCGTGTGGAAGAAAATTCCGTTCAGGTAATAACGGGTTTCTTCCGTCGAGATGGCGAACTGGGTGCGATCGATCAGCATTTTCAGATCGGACGCCTTCAGCTTGAATGTATGGCTGAACGTGCCGGCTGTCAGGTCAGGGAAGTCTGTCTCCGGCAGGCACTGCAGGGAAAACTTCGAACGGCCGGAAGTAACCGTCATCGAGGAACCGTCCGGATTGGTTGCCAACAGGACCTCGGAACCGTCAGGCAGCTTGCGCACGATTTCGTACAGCAGGTGCGCTGGTACGGTTGTTGCGCCAGCCTGCTCGACCATGGCCGGTGTTGCTTCTGTTATCTCGAGGTCAAGGTCAGTTGCCTTCATGTCGAGGCTCGCACCGGAGGCGCGCAGCAATACGTTCGACAGGATCGGAATCGTATTCCGGCGCTCCACGACCCTATGGACGTGGTTTAGCGATTTCAGAAGGTTGGAACGCTCAAGAGTAATACGCATGGACACTACCGCTTTCGACCGCGCGAACCGGAAACCCGGATCGACAATTGTATGCATGTCTGGCTGAACCAGAAACTGTGGGACGGGCAAAATGGCAGAGATATACCGAAAAATGCAAGAGGCGAATGCGCACGGCGCGCGCCATTTTGGTGCTATACAACATGATCCACAGCCAAAAACACCTTGGTGCCCTTGTTCAGGCATCGTCTCTTTACCATAAAGACAGGAAAGATGCGGATAATGATCGGAAATAAGAGTGACGGATAATGAAACGAGCGGCACGTCATCAGGTGGCGTGAAGGGATATCTGGTTGGTGGCGTGACAGTGCCGGCCCGCCCGCTGGATGTGGCGCTGTATCTTGTTGCCACCCCGATCGGCAATCTCGGCGATATCACCCTGCGGGCTCTCGAGACCCTGGCCTCGGTTGATGTTCTGGCCTGCGAGGATACCCGCGTCACCCGCATCCTGCTGGACCGTTACGGCATTCGCAACCGGCCGTTTTCTTATCATGAGCACAATGCCAATGAAGCGGGGCCAAAATTGCTGGCAGCGCTCGAAGCCGGAAAATCCGTCGCTCTGGTTTCCGATGCAGGCACACCGTTGGTCTCCGACCCCGGTTATCGTCTCGGTCAATTGGCGCTCGAAGCCGGTTACCGCGTAGTTCCCATCCCCGGTGCGTCCGCGCCACTTGCCGCACTTGTTGGTTCGGGCATGCCAAGCGACGCATTTATGTTTGCAGGCTTTCTGCCGGTCAAGGACCGCGGCAAACGCGATCGTTTGTCGGAACTGGCCAAAACGCCGGCAACATTGATCTTTTTTGAATCACCCCATCGTATTTGCGCGACCATCAAGGTTGCGTCTGAAGTTCTCGGGGTAAACCGCCGTGCTGTGGTGTGCCGTGAACTGACCAAGACCTTTGAGGAGTTTCGTCGCGGCACCCTTGGCGAATTGACCGAGTGGTACAATGAGGATCGTGTGGTCAAGGGCGAGATCGTGCTGTTGATTGAGCCTCCGTCCTTTGACGAGGTACCTGACATTGAGGACGTAGAGGATCTGTTGAAGGATCTGGCCTCCACCATGCCGACCGCAAAGGCTGCGGCCGAAGCATCAAGGCTTACCGGCCTGCCACGCAAGGAGCTTTATCAGCGACTGCTCGACATGAAGAATGCCAATGGCGGTTGAAGGCCGGCTAAAGAAACGAAAAAGGGCGCACCGGCGCGGCCATCTCGCGGAATATCTCGCCGCCCTTTACCTTGTCCTCAAGGGGTACCGCATTCTGGCGCTGCGTTATCGCACGCCGCTCGGTGAAATCGATATCATCGCCCGCAAGGGTGAACTGGTGGCGATGGTTGAGGTCAAGGCGCGTAGAGCCGAAACGACGGCTGTGGATGCGGTCAGTTTTGAATCGCAACGACGTATCCGCGCGGCCGCCGATGTCTGGCTCGCCCGCATGCGCGGCACAGGCCACTTGTCGCTGCGGTTTGATATTGTCGCCATCCTGCCATGGTCATGGCCCCGGCATTTCCGCGACGCTTTCTAAGGCGTTTCAGCCATCGGGAAGGGTTAGCGTCGTGCCTATGGCAGGGGCGGGAGTGGTGAACTCGGCTGCTGTTTTTGTTCGGCGTGCATCAATTGGCAACGGTTCAGCAATATTTGCGTCTGCGTAGTGATTTATCGGCATAACGGCGTGCTCTAATAAAGACGTGCAATCAGCACCATGCACAACTGTAACAAATCTGACATGTAACTGTTAAAGTGGCGTCATGGAACGTCACTATTCGCATGCTCACCCCAATCAACTGGTGGAGAGGATCGAGTAATGCTCAAAAAGTTTTCCATGGCCGCACTGGCCATCAGCGTTTCGGCAACGTCTGCCATGGCGGCAACCAACATCACTTGGTGGCACGGCATGGGTGGTCGTAACGGCGAAGTCATCAACGAGATTTCGCAGAAGTTCAACGCATCGCAGGCCGAATGTGCGCTGACCCCGGTTTCCAAGGGCACTTATGAAGAAGCTCTCGCCAGCGGTATCGCAGCATTCCGTTCGGGCGAACAGCCAAACATCCTTCAGGTTTTTGATGCTGGCGCCGCCACCATCATCAACGCCAAGGGCGCAGTTATTCCTGCTGAAGACCTGATCAACAACGCCGGTTACAAGTTCGACCGCGAAGCCTTCATCCAGGGCGTACGTTATTTCTACGCGGATTCCGAAGGCAAGTTTGTCGGCATGCCTTTCAACTCTTCCGCTCCGATCATGTACATCAACACCGAAGCCTTCAAAAAGGCTGGCGTTGAAGTGCCAAAGACCTGGGAAGAATTCGAAACTGTTGCACCGAAGCTGAAAGAAGCCGGTTACACCGCGCTGACCGCCTCGCAGCTGACCTGGCAGTTCACCGAAAACTTCTTCTCGCGTCATAACCTGCAGTTCGCAACCAACAACAATGGTTACGACAGCGTTGTTGACACCAAGATGAACCTCACCGACCCGAACCTGATCAACATGTTCGAGAAGCTGAAGTCCTGGGCTGACAACGGTTACTACGCCTATTACGGCGCTGGCTGGGCCGACAACCAGAAGCCTTTCGAAGAGGGCAAGGTTGCTATGTGGATCGGTTCTTCCGGTTCGTTCGGTGGTCTGCAGAAGACTGCAACCATGCCTTTCTCGGCTGATTTCCTGCCTTACTGGAAGTCGGTTGAAGGCGCTGGCACCAACACCTTCATCGGCGGTGCAGCCCTGTTTGCGATGGCTGGCAAGCCTGAGGCAGAAAACAAGTGCTCTGCTGACTTCTTCCAGTTCCTGACATCGCCGGAAATCCAGAAGTTCTACCATGAAGCAACCGGTTATGTTGCCATCACCAATGCTGCTTACGAGCTGACGAAGTCTGAAGGCTACTACGAAAAGCAGCCTGTTGCTGAAGTTGGTATGAAGCAGCTGATGCTCAAGGGTGGCGACTGGTCCAAGGGTTACCGTCTCGGTTTCTACCCACAGATCCGTTCGATCATGGAACGCGAATACAACCGCATTTTCGCTGGCGAAACGACTGTGAAGCAGGCGTTTGAAACCATCGAAAAGGAAGGCAACGAGCTTCTCGCACGTTTCGCCAAGACGGCTGGCTGATATCAGCGATCCCCGATAGTCGAATGTAAACTGGGCCTCCTTTCCCTTGTGGAAGGGAGGTCCATTCAGCGATTACCCCTATTGCGCAATTCTAGAGGTTGTCCGCCATGCGGTTTGCCGGGATTGCTTCAGGAGCAACGAGCGTGGCTTACACATCCTCTCAACCTCGCCGCATCCGGTTTCTTCCCGGATTTATCACAAAGGCGAATAAGCCGGCTGTTTTGGCCGAACCGGCTGGCATGAAACGGGTGCAGTTTTCCTCGTCGTTTCTTCCCTATCTGTTTCTTGCGCCGCAGTTGGCGGTTATTTTTATCTTCTTTTATTGGCCGTCCGTGCAGGCGGTTCAGTCTTCATTCTATATTGAAGACCCGTTCGGTTTCGGTTCGACCTTTGTCGGTTTCGACAATTACACCGATGCAGTTTCCAGTTCGGAATACGGAAATATTGCCCGGTTTACCGTAATCTTCACGGCACTTGTCACACTGTTTTCGTTATCGCTGGGCCTTCTTCTTGCGATCAAGGCCGACAAGATTATCCGTGGCAGTTCCGCCTACAAGACCTTGCTGATCTCGGTATACGCGATCGCACCGCCAGTGGCGGGCCTGATCGGCATGATGTTCTTTGACCAGCACATCGGTCCGTTCGTAAAACTTGCCTCGTGGTTTGGCTGGGACATGAAAGTTGGGTTGAACTACTTCGATACGGCATTTGCGATGATTACCGTCGCCGTGTGGAAGCAGATCCCTTACAACTTCATCTTCTTCCTGTCTGGTTTGCAGGGCGTACCCGTATCTGTTCGTGAAGCAGCTGCCATCGATTGCCGTTCAGGTTTCCGCCGGTTCTGGACGGTTATCCTGCCATTGCTGACCCCAACCGCCTTCTTCCTGCTTATCATCAACATCACCTATGCGCTGTTCGACACATTCGCGATCATTGACGTGATGGTAAAGGACAAGGCCGCCAACAACCCCATTACCCTTGTCTACAAGGTCTTCATGGATGGTTTCCGTGGCAATGATATCGGTGGTTCGTCCGCCCAGTCCGTCATTTTGATGCTCGTGGTGTTTGCTCTCACAATCATCCAGTTCCGCTTCCTCGAGAAGCGCATTCACTACAGCTGAGCGGGAAACAGACATGTACAAGACAAAACCTCTCGACCATCTGGTGCTGATCCTAGGTTCGCTGTTTTTGATGCTGCCGGTCGTGGTCGCTTTCATGACGTCCACCCATACGGCGGCAGAAATTCACAGCAATGGTATTACCATTCTGCCAGGTGACAACATGGTGGCCACCTACAAGAAGGTACTGACGCAGAAGGGCGGTTTTACCGGCCAGATCACCGGCTTCAATATGGTCGTCAATTCGTTGATCCTCGGTGTCGGTTTTGCTGTCGGCAAAATCGTGCTGTCGATGATGGCGGCCTACGCCATCGTCTACTTCCGTTTCCGTTTTGCCACTCTCGCATTCTGGATCATCTTCACGACTCTGCTTTTGCCGCTCGAAGTGCGCATTATGCCGTCCTATCAGGTGATGAGCCAGCTTGGTCTGCTTAATACCTATAGTGGTCTGATCTTGCCGTTGCTGGCTTCTGCCACCGGAACCTTCTACTTCCGGCAATTCTTTAAGTCTGTGCCAGACGAGTTGCTGGAAGCGGCCCGCATCGACGGCGCCGGTCCGCTCAAGTTTTTCATTGATGTTCTGGTGCCGCTGTCGCGCACCATGATGGCCGCCATCTTCATCATCATGTTCGTCTATGGCTGGAACCAGTATCTCTGGCCCATGCTGATGACCACGGATGAGAGTTTCTTCACCTTGATGCGTGGCATCAAATCCATTCTCCAGGTCTGGATCGGCTCCCAGATCCCCGATTACAACGAAGCGTTTGCGCTTGCGGTGCTCGCCATGCTGCCGCCGGTTCTCATCGTGGTGATTTTCCAGCGGTGGTTCATCAAGGGCCTCACCGAAAGCGATAAATAAAGGATAGGTAACATGGCCGAGATCGAAATCAGTCAGGTCTGCAAGGATTACCATGGTGGCGTACGCGCCGTTCACGGGGTCGATATCTCCATCAATGACGGCGAGTTCATCGTGCTCGTTGGCCCATCCGGCTGCGGCAAGTCCACACTTTTGCGCATGGTCGCGGGTCTCGAAGAAATCTCCGAAGGCACGGTGAAAATCGGGGGGCGTGTTGTCAATAATATTGACCCTGCTGACCGCGACATCGCCATGGTGTTCCAGAACTATGCGCTTTACCCGCATATGACTGTGTATGAAAACCTCGCCTACGGTCTGAAAAACCGCAAGACACCAAAGGCTGAGATTGACGCACGCGTGCAGGAAGCAGCGCGCATGCTGGAACTGCAGCCCTATCTGGAGCGCAAGCCGCGGGCCCTGTCCGGTGGTCAGCGTCAGCGCGTTGCCATGGGTCGCGCCATCGTGCGCAAACCGGCTGCGTTCTTGTTCGATGAACCTCTGTCCAACCTGGATGCCAAGCTGCGTGTTTCGATGCGCGGTGAAATCAAGCGTCTGCAAAAGCGTCTTGGCACGACATCGCTTTACGTCACCCATGACCAGCTGGAAGCCATGACACTGGCCGACCGTCTGGTTGTACTGAACGGTGGCCGTATCGAGCAGATTGGCGCACCTCTGGATGTTTATCACACGCCAGCCTCGACATTTGTCGCAAGCTTCATCGGCTCGCCGGCCATGAACCTCGTTGCCGGTGAATTACATGGCGATCGTCTCGCCATCGGCCCTGAAATCATGACACTGAAGAGCTTTGCGCCGGCATCCGGTGCTGTCACGGTTGGCATGCGAGCCGAAGATTTCCGCATCGCCGGGCCCGAGGAAAAGGGGCTGGCATTCCGTGTCGATTATGTGGAAGAGCTGGGTTCGCAGCGCCTCGTACATGGTTTTGTCGGCGATCAGGCAATGACGGCTGCCTTCCCGCCGGATCTGCCAGTACCGCTGGAGTTCTCGCTGACCATCGCGCCGGAGAAGCTGCACTTCTTCTCTGTTGAAACAGGAAAGCGGATTGAGCAGCAACATGCGCGTTTCAATGCAGAACAACAGACCGCTGCTATCCCTTTATTTGCGGGATGAAACGTCTGCATTTGAGGCCAGATCGATAAAATTGAACGGACTGGATGAACGGTATCGTTATTTGTTTGCGCTAAACCCCAATCGACAAAACCGGTTGGGGAAAGCGTATGTCGATCAAGATCATGTTGGCAAGTTCGTTGGCTATGGCAATTCGTAGCGTGCCGCTTATTCCCTTGACGTCTCGTCGCGGCAATCTGGACGCCGTCGTTGCCGCTTCAAGCCATGGCATGGATATGAAGGACGCGCCAATCAATCCGGACTGGATTTTGTCAGGCACGCCACGTGCGCGTGCCGCAGACCATTCCAGAAGTCGTGATCGCGCCTCCAGCACTGCAATGTGGGACTGCACAGCCGGTGAATTTCGCTGGTTTTTCGGTTGGGATGAGACCGTTTATATCCTGGAAGGTGAAGTGCATGTCACGGCTGAAAACGGTGTGGTGAGTGTGTTGCGCAGCGGTGACGTTGCTTATTTCCGCGCCGGAACATGGGCGACATGGCGCGTGGACAACTACGTGCGCAAAGTGGCTTTTATGCGCCGTCCGTTCCCGACAATGCTGGCTCTGGCCTATCGTGTCTGGAACAAGATTTTCTCGGCTCGCTCCTACAGCCTTGCCAGGTAGAGTATCAATAAAACTCATAGATGCCGCATGTTGCAGCAGTTGCCTTTAAAGCCCCTCTATCCTAAATCTGTCGGGCTTTGAGAAAAGGGACTGCGCATGGCAAAAATCAAGAACGTTGCGATCCAGATGGATCATGTAGCCGGCATCAATATTGCCGGGGATTCGACCTTTGCCATGAGCCTTGAAGCGCAGGCCAGAGGCTACCGGCTGTTTCATTACACACCGGACCGTCTCAGCATGCGTGACGGCAAGATTTACGCCACTGTCGAGCAGATGGAACTGCGCGACATCAATGGCGATCACTATTCGCTGTCAGAACCGGAGCGCGTTGATCTGTCGACGATGGATGTCATTCATCTGCGCCAGGATCCGCCCTTCGACATGGCCTATATTACCTCCACGCATCTGCTGGAGCGCATTCACCCCAAAACATTGGTGGTCAATGATCCGGCCTGGGTACGCAACTCGCCTGAAAAGATCTTCGTCACCGAATTTGCAGACCTGATGCCGGCAACGCTGATCACCAAGGACGTGACCGAGATTGCCCGCTTCCGTCAGGAAATGGGCGATATTATTCTGAAGCCGCTCTACGGCAATGGTGGCGCTGGCGTATTCCATTCGACCCGTGACGACCGCAACTTTTCGTCGCTTCTGGAGATGTTCGGCCAGATGTTCCGCGAGCCCTATATCGCCCAGCAGTACCTGCCTGACGTCCGCAAGGGCGACAAGCGTATCCTGCTGGTGGATGGTGAGCCGGTTGGTGCCATCAATCGTGTTCCGGCTGAAAATGATGCCCGCTCCAATATGCATGCCGGTGGTCGCCCCGAGCCGACAGAACTGACGGTGCGTGAAAAGGAAATCTGCGAGCGGATTGGTCCTGCACTACGTGAGCGCGGTTTCCTGTTCGTCGGTATCGATGTGATCGGTGACTACATGACCGAGATCAACGTGACCTCGCCGACCGGCATTCGCGAAGTGAAAAAATTCGGTGGTGCCGACGTGGCAAGCCTGTTGTGGGACGCCATTGAGCGCAAGCGCGAAGCGCAGGGCTGATTGGCTCTGTCTGTCTGGATGTGAAGGAATAGCCATTCCTTTGCATCCATTACAACTCCAACACACCATATACGTGAAATTGTTCACGTAACGTTCTTGTTTTGCAACGTCACTTGTGTCAGGCTGTTTGAAGCGGCCGGACAACGGGCAGATCATGTCTGGCCATGGCCGCTATAATCAGGTCTTCCGCCGGTCTCTTGCCATGAGGCGCCGAACCAGCGGATGCGGTTTACGGGAGCAGGCCATGGTGGCTCGGGTCAATACGGTCGCATTTCAGGGCATCGAAGGTGTGCCCGTTGAAGTTCAGGTGATGGTTGCACCGGGCCGCGTCGGCATACAGATCGTCGGACTGCCGGATAAAGCCGTTGCGGAAAGCCGTGAACGCGTCCAGGCCGCCTTGCATGCGTCCGGGCTTGCGCTCCCCCCAAAGAAGGTCACCGTCAATCTTGCCCCGGCAGATTTGCCAAAAGAGGGCAGTCATTTCGACTTGCCCATTGCGCTTGCCCTCATGGCGGCGCTCGGGGCCATACCTGCTGAAGCGCTGGCCGGTTACGTTGTTTTGGGAGAACTGAACCTTGATGGAACGATTGGTGCGGTAGCCGGCGCACTGCCTGCTGCTATCGGTGCCAATGCCATGGGTAGAGGCCTCATTTGCCCGGCGGACAGCGGCCCGGAAGCCGCATGGGCCGGCGCGGATATTGATATTCTGGCACCGCGCAGCCTGATTGCGCTGGCCAATCATTTTCGCGGTACGCAGCTTTTGTCGCGCCCGCAACCCGCCATCCGTGCGACACCCGCCAACATGCCTGACCTTGCCGACATAAAGGGGCAGGAGAGCGCCAAACGGGCGCTCGAAGTTGTTGCCGCCGGCGGTCATAACATGCTGATGGTTGGACCTCCGGGATCTGGTAAGTCGATGCTGGCTTCCCGACTGCCGTCTATCTTGCCGCCCCTGTCGGCAGCAGAATTGCTGGAGGTCTCGATGGTGCATTCCATTGCAGGCCAGCTTTCTGGCGGAAAACTGTCCGATAGCAGGCCGTTTCGGACGCCGCATCACTCTGCCACCATGGCAGCCCTTGTCGGCGGCGGTTTGCGTGCCAAGCCGGGTGAGGCATCGCTGGCCCATAATGGCGTATTGTTTTTGGATGAGTTCCCGGAGTTTTCACCGCAGGTGCTGGATGCTTTGCGCCAGCCGTTGGAAACCGGCGAATGTATCATAGCGCGTGCCAATCATCGCGTGAGCTATCCGGCGCAAATTCAGCTGGTTGCAGCGATGAACCCCTGCAAATGCGGTATGGCAGGCGAACCTGGCTTCACCTGCGCCAGAGGACCACGCTGCGTTTCCGATTATCAGGCCCGGATTTCCGGTCCACTGATGGACCGTATCGATATCCGCGTCGATGTTCCCGCTGTTTCGGCGGCAGACCTCATCCGCCCAATGGCGGCTGAAAGCAGCGTGGATGTTGCAAGGCGTGTAGCGCGTGCCCGTGAACGTCAGCAGGAACGGTATGCCAGTGCCGGTTTTGCCGAGATCAGGACCAATGCCCGTTGCTCCACCGCCCTTATTGAACGTTTTGCAGAACCGGACGCCGGTGGCTTGCAGCTTCTGCGTGATGCCGCAGAACGCCTGAAATTCTCAGCGCGCGGTTATCACCGTATTCTCAAGGTGGCGCGGACACTTGCCGACCTTGAGGGGCACGACATCGTCAGCCGCATCCATCTGGCTGAAGCCATTTCCTATCGTATTGCTGGAGAAAGGCTCACCGCTGCGGCGTGAGGCTTAAAAACTTGGGTGTAGAATTGGCCCGCCGTGCGCGACAGCATGGCGGGCCTTTTTTTGTGTTAGAGACCGAGACCTTCAAACAATGCTGTCGAAAGATAACGTTCCGCAAAGGACGGAATGATCACGACGATGTTCTTGCCAGCGTTTTCTTCGCGGCTGCCCACCTTGATGGCGGCTGCAAGCGCAGCGCCGGAGGAAATGCCAACCGGAACACCTTCAAGGCGCGCAACGAGGCGTGCCGTTTCAAACGCCTCGTCATTGGTGACGGTGACGATTTCATCATAGATGGTTGTGTCGAGAACGGCGGGAGCAAAACCTGCGCCGATGCCCTGGATCTTGTGTGGGCCGGGGTTGCCTCCGGACAGAACGGGGCTGTCAGCAGGCTCAACCGCAACCACCTTAAAGCCTGGTTTACGTGCCTTCAATACTTGGCCAACACCGGTAATGGTGCCGCCGGTGCCAATACCGGACACGAGAATGTCGGCAGAACCGTTGGTATCGTTCCAGATTTCTTCGGCAGTTGTCTTGCGATGAATCTCAGGGTTGGCTGGGTTTTCAAACTGTTGCGGAATAACGGCGTCAGGCAGTGTTTCTGCCAGTTCCTGCGCCTTTGCAATGGCGCCCTTCATACCCTTCGGGCCTTCGGTCAACACAAGCTCGGCACCCAACAGCACCAGCATCTTGCGACGCTCGACCGACATGGTTTCCGGCATGGTCAGAATAAGCTTGTAACCCTTGGAAGCGGCCGCGAAGGCGAGCGCGATGCCGGTATTGCCGGATGTCGGCTCAACAAGCGTTGTCTTGCCGGGGGTGATCTTGCCCTGTGCTTCAAGGCTTTCGATCAGCGCTACGCCAATACGGTCCTTGACCGAGGAGATCGGGTTAAAGAATTCGAGCTTTGCCAGAAGGTTGGCCTTGACGCCTTTTTCCTTGGCCAGCTTGTCGAGGCGTACGATCGGCGTATCACCAATCGTCTCGGTGATCGACGAATAGATACGTCCGCGTCCGGGCTTTCGGGCTTCTGACATGATAGTCTCCTTTAACATGCAACCGGCAGAAATTACCGCGCAGAATAGGAGCAATCACGGTTTCAGGCTAGCGAACGTTTGTTCTTATGCGAGCCGTTACTTGGAAAATTCTCGTGAAATCTCCACTTTAGTCGAACAAATATTTCAACTGGCGCGGGTGGCAATCATTGCCGCTGTTCCCGCCAGAATACCGGCGGCTGTGCGGTTGAGAATTTGCAATGCGAGGGGTTTCTTCAGCAGAGTGCGCGCCTTGGTGGCAAGCAGGATGTAGGGCAGAAGCACTGCCAACAAAACCACGAATGTAACGGCAATCAGCGTCAGATATTCCGTGATACCGATAACACGAATATCAATTAACGTTGGAACAAGTGCCACGTAAAACAGCATAGTTTTGGGGTTGCCGAGCGTGATCAGAAGACCTGACATGAATGACATGCCGATGCTGGTGGATTTACGCGCTTTCAGGTCGGTCGACAAAAGCCCCGCCGTCCAAAGCTTCCATGCAATATAGATGAGGTAGGCAGCGCCCGCGAATTTCAGCACCAGAAACGCTTCGTGGAAGGTCTGCGCGACAAAGGCCAGTCCAAGAATAACGGCTGTCAGATAGACCATATCTCCCAGAACAAGCCCAAGCCCCATGAAGAAGGTTTCGCGAAAACCGGAGCCCAAAGCACGCGCCACAATGGCAGTCATGCCGGGGCCGGGAATGGCAGCGGCAATGAACAGGGCTGTGGCGTAGGCAAGCAGGGTACCGATTGTCATGGAAGGCTCCGAAAACACATTCTGCTGTGCGGTGTATCCAACTGGCATGAACTTTTCAATCATGACAATTCGGGCGATGCAGACGCGCGCAAACCGATGCGTTTTAAGACCCCTCAGGCAGTCCCAGTTGAACCGAAGCCGCCCGTTCCACGGCTGGTCTCGGAGGTCTCACTGACCTCGGTCACAACAACCTGCGTCACAGGTGCAATCACCATCTGTGCGATGCGCATGCCGCGTTCGATGACGAAGTCTTCCTGCCCGAGATTGGCGAGAATGACTTTGACTTCACCGCGATAATCGCTGTCCACAGTGCCTGGTGAATTGAGGCAGGTGATACCGTTCTTGATCGCAAGACCGGAACGAGGGCGAATTTGCGCTTCAAAGCCAACGGGCACTTCGAAGATGAAACCTGTCGGCACAAGCATGCGCTGACCGGACTTCAGGATAACCGGAGAATCGGCATCCACGGCAGCGCGCAGGTCCATGCCAGCAGCGCCGCTGGTTTCGTAAGATGGCAGTTCCACCCCCTTGCCATTGGCAAGACGGATTAGTTTAAGCTGCGGAGATGAGGACATATCATAAGGCATGGTGCCATTTGCTTTGTCACGGTGGCGCAGGTCAATTGCATATCGCGGCTTGAAACTGTAAAGACGGCGCCAATCAACAGGAATTTCTCAATGGCTGAAACACTCGCCGAGGCGGTATCCCGCCGTCGCACATTCGCGATTATTGCGCACCCGGATGCCGGTAAGACGACGCTGACCGAAAAACTGCTGCTGTTCGGCGGAGCTATCCAGCTGGCCGGTGAAGTGAAGGCGAAGAAGGACCGTATCCAGACCCGTTCGGACTGGATGAAGATAGAGCGCGAGCGCGGCATCTCGGTCGTCACCTCTGTTATGACCTTTGAATATAATGACCGGGTGTTCAACATTCTCGATACACCGGGCCACGAAGACTTTGCGGACGATACCTATCGCACGCTGACGGCAGTGGATGCCGCGATCATGGTTATCGATGCCGCCAAGGGTATCGAGCCGCGGACGCTGAAGCTGTTTGAAGTCTGCCGTATGCGCGACATCCCGATTATCACCTTCATCAACAAGATGGACCGTGAAAGCCGCGACCCATTTGAAATTCTGGATGAGGTGGAAGAAAAACTGGCGCTGGACACCGCGCCTGTAACCTGGCCAGTTGGCCGCGCCAAGACATTCTCCGGTGCATATAATCTGGCCAACAACACGTTCCGTGGTGTCGATACGCAGGTTGAATCTTTGCCGGTTGATGGCCCAAGAGCAGTTGCTGACCGTCTGCCAGAAAATGAGCGTGAAGCCTTTATCGAAGAAACGGAACTGGCGAGAGAAGCTTGCCGCCCATTTGATCGTCAGGCTTTTCTCGAAGGCCACATGACCCCCGTGTTCTTTGGTTCGGCACTGCGCAACTTTGGTGTTCGTGATCTCATCAACGCGCTGGGCGATTTTGCGCCACCACCGCGTGACCAGGTGGCAGACACTCGCACCGTTCATGCGGCGGAAGACAAGATGACGGCTTTCGTGTTCAAGATTCAGGCCAATATGGACCCGAACCACCGCGACCGTATCGCGTTTGCCCGCATCTGCTCCGGCAAGCTGGAGCGCGGCATGAAGGCGCGTCTGGCACGTACCGGCAAGCAGATGGGTCTAACGGCGCCGCAGTTCTTCTTTGCCTCGCAGCGCCAATTGGCTGATACGGCCTTTGCCGGTGACGTGGTGGGCATTCCCAACCACGGCACACTTCGTATCGGCGATACGCTGACCGAGGGTGAAAACCTTGTGTTCCAAGGCGTTCCGAACTTCTCGCCAGAAATTCTGCGTCGCGTGCGACTGGAAGATGCGATGAAGGCCAAGAAGCTGAAAGAAGCACTACAACAGATGGCGGAAGAGGGCGTTGTGCAGCTGTTCTCGCCAGAGGACGGCTCCCCTGCGATCGTCGGTGTGGTCGGTGCGCTGCAGTTGGACGTTTTGAAAGAGCGTCTGATGGGCGAATATGGCCTGCCGGTGTCGTTTGAAATGTCGCGCTTTTCGGTTTGCCGCTGGATTTCCTCGGACCAGCCTGCGGAAATGGACAAGTTCCTCAACGTCAAGCGTGGCGACATCGCCCGCGATCTGGACGGCGATCCGGTATTCCTAGCACAGGATGCATTTTCGCTGCGCTACGAATCTGAGCGTTATCCGGCTATCAAGATGGTTGCCATCAAGGAATATCACGCTGCCAAGGCGGCGTGATAGCCGATCAAAAGCATCCCCGGGATCAATGCCGAGAGCGCCGTGTGTCAAAGATGAACGGCGCTTTCATGCTTTTGAGGGATGTTTTGCACCTTGCGAAAATCGATTCCGATTTTTGTGGCGATGCGCTAGGGTCGGTTGAAACATCAATCGGTTACTTCGCGCATGACACTTTCAGGCAAACACATTCTTCTGGTCATTTCTGGCGGGATCGCGGCTTATAAGAGCCTTGATCTTATTCGCCGCCTGAAAGAGCGTGGCGCAAAGGTAACGCCCGTGATGACCGCAGGTGCGCAGGAATTTGTCACGCCGCTCGCGGTTGGTGCACTGTCAGCCACCCACGTCTTTACCGAGCTTTTTTCACGGCAGGATGAGCAGGATGTCGGCCATATCCGGCTGGCGCGCGATTGCGATCTTGTTCTGGTTGCCCCAGCTACTGCAAATCTGATGGCCAAGATGACACATGGTCTGGCCGATGATTTGGCTTCAACCGTGCTGTTGGCCACCGACAAGCCAATTTTGATCGCTCCGGCCATGAACCCGAAAATGTGGTCGGCCAGTGCAACACAGCGCAACATCGTGACATTGAAAAACGACGGTATTCATTTCATTGGCCCGATGGCTGGTGAAATGGCCGAGAAAGGCGAGGGCGGCACGGGCCGTATGGCCGAGCCGCTGCAGATCGTTGAGGCCGTCGCGGGACTTTTTGATACTGCGCCCAAACCACTGGCCGGTAAAACGGCGATTGTGACCTCAGGTCCGACCCATGAACCGATTGATCCCGTACGTTATATCGCCAACCGGTCCTCTGGCCGGCAGGGCCACGCCATAGCTGCCGCCCTTGCACGCCTGGGTGCCAAAGTGACCCTGGTCTCTGGCCCTGTCACCATTGCCGATCCCGCTGGTGTCAGCACCGTGCATGTCGAGCGGGCCGAGGAAATGCGTGATGCGGTGATTGAGCGTCTGCCAGCCGACATTGCCGTCTTTGTGGCAGCGGTTGCGGACTGGCGGGTGGCCACTGCGTCCGATCAGAAGATCAAGAAACAGCCGGGTGATGCACCACCGGCACTCATGCTGACAGAGAACCCCGATATCCTGAAAACCGTCGGTCATCATGAAAAACGTCCGACTTTGGTCATCGGTTTTGCTGCGGAAACACAGGACGTCGAAAATAATGGCCGCGCCAAGCTGGAACGCAAGGGCGCCGACATGATCATCGCCAATGACGTATCCCCAGAAACCGGTGTGATGGGCGGACTGCGCAATCAGGTAAAGCTGATTTCGAAAGATGGCGTCGAGGCTTGGCCGGATATGGGCAAGGATGAAGTTGCCGACCGTCTCGCAGCGATGATTGCGGAGAAACTGGCATGAGCATTTTTGACCGCAATGGTTTTGATGACCTGTTGTCGAAGTGGCCGGGTGTAACCTTTGTCGACCAGTGGGATTCGCACGTTGCCAAAGTCGGGGGTAAGGTTTTTGCCGTTCTCGGCAACAGCGATAACTGGCGTCTTGTCGTGAAGTGCTCCGAGGAAAGTTTTGAAATCCTCACCTCGCTCGAAGGCATAGGTCAGGCGCCCTATTTCGCCAAACGCAAATGGATATCGATCGCAGAACATTCCCCGCTGAAGCGCGAGGAACTCGAGCATTATGTGCGCCGCTCCTATGACATGGTAGCATCTGGGCTAACCAAGAAGCTGCGCACGGAGCTGGGGATCGCTATCAGCTGATCCGTATTGCGATGTAAACCAGCACCAAAGCAATGATCCAAAGCGCGATACGGCCCCATCGGGTGTGACGCGCTTCTGCCTTGCCGATGGCTTCTGCGGTCTGCGGATCGAAACGCACGCCGTTTTCGCTCATATAGACCAGTTCGCCATGCAGTTTTTCGGTCTTGGCGGCAATTTCCGGAAGGGCCTCGGCCAGCTTTACAGCCGCCTTCATGCCGTCCTTCAAGTCAGTGACGATGCGCTTGGGACCGAGATTGTCGCGTATCCAGCTGCCAACCACCGGATCGGCAGCCTTCCACATGTTGAAGCGTGGGTTGAGAATGCGCGAAACGCCTTCCACTACCACCATCGTTTTTTGCAGCATCACCAGCTCAGGCCGGGTTTCCATGTCGAAAAGCTCGGTAACCTCAAACAGCAGCGTCAGCAACTTGCCCATTGAAATGGTTTCGGCTGGTTGACCGTGGATCGGCTCGCCAATGGCGCGGATGGCCTGCGCAAAGCTCGCAATATCATGATGGCCGGGCACATAACCCGCCTCAAAATGCACCTCGGCGACGCGCATGTAATCGCGGGTAATGAAGCCATAGAGAATTTCGGCGAGGAATCGGCGTTCCTTTTTCCCCAAACGGCCAGCAATGCCCATGTCGACGGCAACGATCATGCCCTTGGCATCGACAAACAGATTGCCGGGATGCATATCGGCGTGGAAAAAGCCATCACGCAGGGTGTGGCGCAGGAATGACTGGATCAGCGTATCGGCCAGCTTGTCGAGATCGTGGCCCGCCACTTTCAGCGCCTCCACGTCAGACATCTTGATGCCGTCGATCCACTCCATGGTCACGACATCACGGCCGGTCCGTTCCCAGTCCACGTCAGGCACGCGGAAACCGGGGTCGTTTTTGGTGTTTTCGGCAATCTCTGAAAGGGCTGCAGCCTCAAGGCGCAGGTCCATCTCGATCTTGGTCGTCTGCTCCAGCGCGCGGGTAACTTCAACCGGACGCAGGCGCCGGGCAGAACGAACGAAACGCTGCTGCAGGTCGGCAATCAGATACATTGCTTCCAGATCGTTCTGGAAGCGCTGTCGCACACCGGGGCGGATGACCTTGACGGCAACCTTGCGCGGTCCCTGTGGCGTATCCACGATGGCCGGATGCACCTGCGCAATTGAAGCGGCGGCAATCGGATCGCCAAACTCGCGGTAAAGCTCGGTCACCGGACGGCCGAGCGATCCCTCGATATTGGCCTTTGCCGCGCTGATCGGGAAAAATGCCATACGGTCCTGAAGACCAGCCAGGTCATCGGCAAATTCGGCACCCACCACATCAGGGCGGGTCGCCAGAAACTGGCCCATCTTGACATAGGACGGCCCGAGCCGTTCCACCGCACGCGCCAGCCTGTCGCTACGCTCGCGACTTTTGGCACGGTTGCGCGCAAAGGGTTTCAGCAGCGCTTTGGCAAATTTTGCCGATGCGGGCAGATCATCGGACGGCAGTGCCAGAAACACGCCCTCACGCACGAGAACCCAGCCGACCCGTGCCAGCCGGAAATATGCACCCGGTAAGCTCATGCAAATGCTCTGTTCTGACGGTAGAAAGTCATTGGATTACAGTTTCCAGCCGGAATGCAGTGCAGCGATGCCGCCGGTATAATTTGTGTAGCTGACGCGCGAGAAACCGGCGGTGCGGATCATCGTCGCGAAATCTTCCTGCTTGGGAAATTTGCGGATGGATTCGACCAGATACTGATAGGGCTCGGCATCACCGGTAATCATCTTGCCGAACTGCGGAATGGCATTGAACGACCACAGATCATAGACCCGGTCGAGCAGCGGCATTTCCACTTCGGAAAATTCCAACACCAGCAGACGGCCGCCACGTTTCAGAACGCGGTGGGCCTCTTTCAGGGCGAAATCGATACGCGGTACGTTACGAATGCCAAATGCAATCGTGTATGCATCAAAGCTGTTGCTTTCCAGTGGCAGCTCTTCGGCATTGGCCTCAACAAACGTCAAATTTTCGGAAAGACCTTTCTTGGCAGCCCGTTCCTGACCGACACCCAGCATGGAGCCATTAATGTCGAGAACCGTGGCATGCGCCAGCCGGTTCGACGCCTCGACGATACGAAACGCAACGTCGCCCGTGCCGCCCGCAACATCCAGCACCTTGTAGGTCGGATCCTTGCGCGGATTGAGCGAGGATACCATCGCATCTTTCCATAGGCGGTGCAGACCGGCAGACATCACATCATTCATGATGTCATATTTCTTGGCGACCTTATGGAAGACCTCGTTGACCATGCCCTGCTTCTGGCCTTCTTCGACCTTGTGAAAGCCGTAAGACGTTTCCATGCCGCCATCTGCGGTGGTGCGGGCCTCGGTCATTGTCTGTCTCCATTCTTTATTGCGCGGCGGACCATAGCGGAAACGCTTTCGCGACGCTATCTGTGGCGGTATCAAATGGCCGCGATATGTGCAGGTGGTCTATAGAGCATAAAGTCGCATCGATAAACAACTGGATGAATGCCATGCCCGAATTGCCAGAGGTAGAAACAGTCAGGCGCGGTCTGGCGCCCACCATGGAAGGCGCGCTGGTTGACGCGGTGGAATTGCGTCGGGCTGATCTTCGGTTTCCGTTCTCGGAAGGTTTTGGCTCTGATCTCGCCGGTCGCAAGATTCTGTCGCTTGGCCGCCGCGCCAAATATCTGCTGATTGATCTGGAGGAAGACCGCACGGTCGTTGCCCATCTTGGTATGTCCGGATCGTTCCGTATCGAGGCGGGGGGCGTTAGCAGTGGCAAGGGTGAACCTGAGACGCCGGGTGGGTTCCATCACCCACGTTCAAAGGATGAAAAGCACGATCATGTGATCTTTCATTTACAAACGGAAAGTGGGCCGCAGCGCGTGATCTATAATGACCCGCGCCGGTTTGGTTTCATGCATCTGATCAATCGGCGCCATATCGATCGCTATCCGGCATTTGAAAGCCTTGGCCCGGAACCCACAGGTAACAGCTTGAGTGCCGATTATCTTGCCAGCCGTTTTGCGGGCCGTAAGCAGCCCTTGAAGACAGTGTTGCTTGACCAGAAGATCATCGCAGGTCTCGGCAATATCTACGTTTGTGAGGCCCTGTGGCGGTCGGGCCTGTCGCCGGAGCGGGCCGCCGGTACGCTGGTGACCAAAGCGGGTGAGGCGAGTGACCGACTGGTTCTGCTGACCCAGAAAATTCGTGACGTGATTGCCGATGCCATCGCCGCAGGAGGATCGTCACTGAAAGACCATATCCAGACGGATGGTACGCTCGGTTATTTCCAGCACTCCTTTTCCGTCTACGACCGGGAAGGGCACGCTTGCCGCACACCCGGTTGCGCGGGTACGGTGACACGCATCACGCAGGCAGGTCGCTCTACTTTTTATTGCGCGGTTTGCCAGACCTGACACGAGCCCTAGGGAGAACGGCCATGGATTATGAAACGTTGCTGGTGGAAAAGCGCGATGAGGTTGGTGTCATCACCCTCAATCGTCCCAAGGCTCTGAACGCGCTGAACTCGACGGTCATGAAAGAGATGCGCCACATTATGCAGTCGTTCACGACAGACGATTCCATCGGCGCCATTGTCATCACCGGATCGGAAAAGGCATTTGCGGCTGGTGCCGACATCAAGGAAATGCAGACGCTCGATTTTGTCGACGCCTATCTGGGCGACTTTATCGGTGGCTGGGACGATGTTGCGGCTACCCGTAAGCCCGTCATTGCCGCCGTATCCGGTTTCGCACTGGGTGGTGGTTGCGAGCTTGCCATGATCTGCGATTTCATCATCGCATCGGAGACGGCAAAGTTTGGCCAGCCCGAAATTACACTGGGCATTATACCCGGCATGGGTGGCTCGCAGCGGTTAACCCGCGCCGTAGGCAAGGCAAAGGCAATGGATCTCATTTTGACGGGCCGTATGATGGACGCTGCAGAGGCTGAGCGTGCTGGCCTTGTGTCCCGCATAGTGGCGCCAGAAAAACTGCTGGACGAGGCTGTGGAGGCCGCCACACGTATAGCCTCCCTGTCGCGTGCCTCCGTTCTTATGGCCAAGGAAAGCGTCAACCGCGCCTTTGAGCTGCCGCTTGCAGAAGGTCTGCGGTTTGAGCGGCGTATGTTCCATTCGCTCTTTGCCACACAGGACCAGAAAGAAGGTATGGCTGCATTCGTGGAGAAGCGGAAACCGGCGTTTCGCAATCGCTGATATTTCGCGCAATGGAGTCGGAATCTCTGGTTTCGTTGAAAATGCGCGTTGACGGGCGCGCGCATTCGAGCTATATGCCCGCCCACGGTAAAGGATAGCCCGTCAGGCTTGTCCAAATAACTCCCGCAATTCTGGAACGTGAGGTCTTTGAAAGACTCTGTCCTGTGGTTGTGGAAATTAAATCGAATTCGAAGAGAGGCATACATGGCCAATACAACTTCGGCGAAAAAGGCGACCCGCAAGATCGCTCGCCGCACTGCAGTCAACAAGGCTCGTCGTTCGCGCGTTCGTGGCTTCATCCGTAAGGTTGAAGAAGCGATTGCAACTGGCGATCTCGCTGTTGCAACCGAAGCTCTGAAGGCCGCTCAGCCGGAAATCCAGCGCGCAGCCACAAAGGGTGTTCTTCACGGCAACACCGCATCCCGCAAGGTGTCCCGTTTGGCACAGCGTGTTAAGGCTCTCGCAGCCTAATATAATCCTTTTGGAATATAATTTTAAAAGCCTGGTCTTCGGACCGGGCTTTTTGTGCTTGTAACCGTTTATTAACTTCTCGGCATTTAACATGACAATCCCAAGTCAAGCTGATGACACAAAAAATCCTTTAAAATCAAATGCTTGCGAGAGGTCTTTATCAAGTAGCCTATCTTTCTCTGCGAAAGGTGGCAGAGGTTTCGAGTCAAGTTTTTTTTTAATTTTTTTATTTGGATAGCCTCGCGAAAGCCTAGAAATTTGAATCTCATTGATTCATAAGCGATTCTCCAAAATAGGCCCGGCGTGATGCAAAATGGTTAGTCAGAGTCAATGGCTGATCTTCGGCTTTGCAGAAAAATGACCATTGATCTCAACCTACGATCCTGCCTAAATGCACCTCGTCAGGGGGCACGGATTACAATCCATCAACTGTTTCGAGTATTGAATTCGAAGGTTCGATAGTTCCTTGCGGCGGGATGTTTTTCATCCCGTTTTTTCAGATATCGACACGATGCAAACTGCAACTGTGATGGTTGTAGAGCGGAATTTCTTTGTCTTGAAAAAAGTGATCTGAAGTTGAAACGAAAGGAGCACCGACAAGTGCATCGCAGGCCTCTCCATGATGAAGAGGGAAATGGGACAACCGGCTCGCGAGCAATAAACGAACTTTGAGCGATTCTTAACGAGGGGGTAGCTCAAGGCAATAACGAGAAGGTTTTCCCTGGCGGGGTATTTTCGTCAGGCTATGATTGGCAATTTGAAAGGCGGCAATATGCAAATGAATTTGGTGATGGGTGCGGCGGTAAACGGGGACCGCGCATCGCAGGCATGTGATGACGTTTGCTCTGAACCGGTAGGGGACAAATCGAAGATGACTCAAGATGCACTGTTTGAACGCTTCAGTGCACGCTTGAAGGCGCAGGTTGGTCCTGAAGTTTACGCAAGCTGGTTTGCGCGGCTTAAACTTCATTCGGTTTCCAAGAGTGTCGTTCGTTTCACAGTTCCAACGACGTTTTTGAAGTCCTGGATCAACAACCGTTATATTGATCTGATCACCAGCCTTGTGCAGAGTGAGGATCCTGAGGTTCTGAAGGTCGAGATTCTCGTCCGTTCGGCAACCCGTACAAATGTTCGCGTTCCGCAGACTGCTGAACGCGCCGAACCGGCAACAGAGACCATGGCACCGGTCGCTGCCCGCAGCAAAACTGCAGCAGCCCAGCCGATTGGTATGTCTGTACCAGCCGCCGCAAGCCAGGCTCAGCCTGCACGCCAGACATCGGGTGGACCGCTGTTCGGTTCGCCGCTCGACAGCCGTTTTACCTTTGATACCTTCGTTGAAGGTTCTTCCAACCGTGTTGCGCTGGCGGCGGCCAAGACGATTGCTGAAGCTGGTGCAGGTGCTGTGCGCTTCAACCCGCTGTTTATCCATGCAGGTGTTGGTTTGGGCAAAACCCACCTTCTTCAGGCCATTGCCAATGCTGCAATCGATAGCCCGCGCAATTCGCGCGTGGTCTACCTGACAGCTGAATATTTCATGTGGCGTTTCGCGACCGCGATCCGCGACAACGATGCCCTGACCCTCAAGGATACACTGCGTAACATCGACCTTCTGGTCATCGATGACATGCAGTTCCTGCAGGGCAAGATGATCCAACACGAGTTCTGCCATCTGCTGAATATGTTGCTTGATAGTGCAAAGCAGGTTGTTGTGGCCGCTGACCGTGCTCCATGGGAGTTGGAATCGCTCGATCCGCGTGTTCGTTCGCGTCTTCAGGGCGGTATGGCCGTCGAAATCGAAGGCCCCGACTACGACATGCGTTATGAAATGCTGAACCGTCGTCTCGGCACTGCCAGACAGGATGATCCGGCTCTGGAAATTCCCGAGGAAATTCTCACCCATGTTGCGCGCAGCGTAACGGCAAGTGGTCGTGAACTGGAAGGTGCTTTCAACCAGCTCATTTTCCGTCGTTCATTCGAGCCATTATTGTCGGTTGAACGCGTCGACGAGCTTCTGTCGCATCTGGTAGGGGCCGGGGAAGCAAAGCGGGTTCGTATCGAAGACATCCAGCGTATTGTGGCCCGTCATTATAACGTGTCTCGACAGGAGCTTGTCTCGAACCGTCGCACACGCGTTATCGTCAAACCACGTCAGGTCGCCATGTACCTGTCAAAAATGCTGACCCCGCGTTCCTTTCCGGAAATCGGACGTCGTTTTGGTGGCCGCGATCACACCACTGTTCTGCATGCCGTGCGCAAGATCGAGGAACTGATTGGCGCAGATACCAAGCTCGGCCATGAGGTTGAACTTCTAAAGCGTTTGATCAACGAGAATAACGCCTGATTTTTCCAGTCCATATTTTCAAGAGAAGCGGTCTTCGGGCCGCTTTTCTTTCTTCTGATGAAGGGATGTGTTAAGGCCCTTCATTTTGTGAGTGCTGCTCACAGTTCGGTGTACAGGACAACACCGTCCGTTCAGTTTGACGGAACACGCGCACCGTGTTGCCTTCGTCAATCGACACCAGAATGCGTTCATCGACAATGGCGTTGCCGTCGGCATCCAGAAGCACAAGATTGGTTGTCCCATAGCTGCGGCCAGTCAGCACAATTGTATGCGCGTCTGAAACCGTCGCGTCCGCCACCTTGGCGTTTCCGACAATCACTTTGCTGACGGGACGATCCAGCCGCAGAACCCGCGCATGGTTCATTGACACCCGCAGCATGTCGTCGTCAGACGTGGCAATGCCAGCCATTGGCAACAGGATTGCCATGGCAGCAATTGTGATTTTTGCCAGCGAACGGAGTGCCATTGCCATCAAATGCCTTTTTTACGCCGGAACAATATTTCCTATTCGAGAGATAATGCTCAGGTTTGGTTAATGAAGCGTTAAGGCGAAAGTCGGTTTAACCATTTCAATATGGGTCACATTAAACACTGCTGTCGGCATTCTGGACGCCTGCGTTTCATTTTGGTTCGCGGGTGAATCTCGAAATGAAGCATATCCGAGGTTGATTGCCAGTCCGAATACTTATGAAATTGTGTAATTTTCAGAATAGAGTCGGTTTTTCAACGTATTGAGTAAGTTATTTACCATCCCAAAATTAGAAATGCGTTCACACTTTGTTAAGGCGATTTCTTAAGGGGATGGCAATCGCTTCTGTGTAGGTTTTGTCCAACCGAACAACGGAAACAGTTGTCGGTGTGCTGAACAACAAACAACAGACCAGGAGAGTTTCCATGACCAAGATTTTCGCACGTTTCGTCAAGGACGAATCCGGCGCAACCGCTATCGAATACGGCCTGATTGCAGCGCTGATTTCCGTCGCGCTCATCACCGGTGCCACTGCCCTGGGCAACAAGCTGAACACTCAGTTCAACAATTTGTCCACATACCTGACAGTTGGCGCGAAGGCTCCATAATTCAATATATATGTTGAACGACGCTGCCCCGTTTATTCGGGGCAGTACTGTTTTATTCACATTGTTCAGATGAACTTTTGAACTCGCGTATCCAAAGACATAAAGGAGAGATAATCATGGTTATTGCTGCGATTTTTCTGATCCTGCCTTTATGCCTCACGCTAGCGGCATTCACTGATCTTTTCACTATGACCATACCCAATAGGGTTTCTTTGATCCTGTTCGGTGCATTCCTTGTTGTAGCACCCTTTACGGGCATGGCATGGTCGGCAATCGGCATGAGCCTACTGGCCGGATTCGCCGTTTTTGCAATCTGTTTCTGCCTATTTGCCATGAATGTCATGGGTGGCGGTGACGCAAAACTCCTGACGGCTGCTGCAGTGTGGTTTGGATTTGATCAATCACTTTTTCTGTTTCTGACAGCTGTCGGTTATGCAGGTGGTGTTTTGACACTGCTGATCCTGCTGATGCGTTCGCAGGCGGTGACATTGCTTGCAACTGGGTTACCAATTCCCAATTCCCTTATGACGGCGAAGAAAGTGCCTTATGGCATCGCTATTGGCGCAGCAGGTTTGATAACATACGTCGAAGCGCCTATCGTCAAAGCGGCGATTGCCAGCCTTTCCTGAGATTATCAGTCAGTAAATAGACCGTTTACAACAATATTTTCCGGAAATCTCTTGTTAACCACGAATGTAAGTGGTGCGTTAACCATAATTACACGAATTGCGGGCCATCCTAAAAGGCGAATTCAAAGCCTCAGGATTGGTCATGAAACCCGCACGCATCATCATTCTGTCCGTTGCAGTCATTGCTGCCGGTCTCGCCGGGATGATTGCAATGAACCTTGCCAGCACTCCACAGGTCGTGGAGAAGGCAGAAGCAATCATACAGAAAGAGCCAACGGTCAACGTGCTTGTATCGTCGGTCAACCTGCCGGTTGGCAGCCGATTGAATCCTGATTCAGTCCGTTGGGTGCCATGGCCGCAAGGCAGCGTCGTTGAAGGATATGTCACGCAGGACAATCGCCCAGAAGCTCTGACAGAGTTGACTGGTGCTATCGTGCGTTTGCCAATGTTTGAAGGCGAACCCGTACGTCCCGAAAAAGTTGTCGATTCCAGCAGCCGCATCATGTCTGCCCTGTTGCCAGCCGGCAAACGCGCTGTTGCAACGGAAATATCGGTCGCCACCGGCGCGGGTGGTTTTGTCCTGCCCAACGACCGGGTGGATGTCATCATGGTTCGCAAGGGCGATGAAGGCTCTTTCCAGACGGAAAATGTTCTCAACAACGTGCGGGTTCTGGCAATCGACCAGCAAATCCGTGAGGGCGAAGATGGTGTGTCATCCGTTGTCGGTGCAACCGCGACGCTGGAACTGACACCGGATCAGGCCCGCATCATTACTGTTGCGCAGCAGATGGCTGATCGGCTGACCCTGTCGCTGCGTTCCGTATCAGACGCCCAGGAAAGTGACACTGTTTCCGCGGATTACCTGCTGAGCGGCGGCACTGGCCAACCTGAAATTCAGGTCATTAAATCCGGCTCGATCGTCAAGAACGGCCAACAGCAAGGTGCATCACAATGAGCGGGAGAGGTAACGTGAGAAACATCAAACGGACACTCCGTTCCTCCGTCACGGCAAGCCTGGCATTCTGCCTGGCTTTTTCCGGTATTCCGGGTGACTTTACACCTCGCGGCTTCCAGCAAGCTGAAGCGCAAGCCGCGTCTGAAAGCATCATTCGTATTACCGAAAGTGGCAAGGGCACACGTAAGCGTCTGAAACTTGGCCTGAACAAGGCGCTGGTTGTCGACCTGCCACAGGATGCGCATGATATTCTCGTTGCAGATCCAAGCATGGCAGACGCTGTCACACGCACATCCCGGCGCATCTACCTGTTTGGCAAATCTGTCGGCCAGACAAACATCTTCATTTTCGGTGCCCATGGTGAGGAAATCGTCAGCCTCGATCTCGAGGTCGAGCGTGACATTAATGGTCTTGAAGCGAATCTGCGTCGCTTCATCACAGATTCCGATATCAAGGTTGAGATCGTTTCGGACAACATTGTTCTGACGGGCACAGTGCGGACACCACAGGATTCAGCACGTGCGGTTCAACTCGCTGAAGCCTTCCTCAAAGGCGGTGAAGCTACCACCCGCAACGTAACATTGACAGGCGGCGATAATGGTGGCGACGCGGCAATTTTCGCCGAACAGCGCCAGACATCACAGATCGTTAACATGCTGACGATTGAGGGCGAAGATCAGGTCACGCTGAAGGTCACGGTTGCTGAGGTCAGCAGGCAGGTGCTGAAGCAACTTGGTTTCAGTGGTTCTATTGGCAGCACGAGCAGTGGCAATGGCTTCTCATTTGCAAACCCGGCCAATCTCGGTGGTGCGGTCAATCCATCCTCCGGTTTGATCACCGGCTCGATCGGATCCGGCTCCATGCGTTTTTCCTCCTACATCAATGCCATGGAGCAGGCTGGTGTCATGCGGACATTGGCAGAACCGAGCCTGACCGCTATTTCGGGAGAACAGGCAAAGTTCTATGTTGGCGGTGAATTCCGCATGCAGGGTACTCAGGAAATTTCCACTGAGGAAAATGGAGTAACCGGCGCTGAACGTCCAGTTCTGACCCGCCAGACAAACACGGTTGATTACGGCATCGAACTGAACTTCCGCCCGGTTGTTCTGTCGCCTGGTCGTATCAGCCTCAAGATTGAGACCAACGTTTCCGAACCGACCTATGAAGGTAGCGTCGTCACCGGCAGCACTATGCGCAGCACGCCAGGCGCGACCTATATGTCCATTCGCAAACGTGAGGCGTCAACTACTGTAGAGCTACCGTCAGGTGGTTCGATTGTGATTGCCGGTCTGGTGCAGGATAACATTCGCCAGGCCATGTCCGGTCTTCCGGGCATCTCCAAGGTGCCAATTTTCGGCACGCTTTTCCGCAGCAAGGACTTCATCCGCAACGAAACGGAACTGGTCATCATTGCCACGCCGTATCTCGTTCGCCCGGTGGCGCGTAATCAGATTGCTCGCCCGGATGATAACTTTAACCCGGAAAACGATGCCGCCATGTATTTCATGAACCGCGTCAACAAGGTGTACGGCCGCAAGGAAAAGGCTCCTGCCGCACCGTACCAGGGCACTGTTGGGTTTATCTACAAATGACGATGGAGCTTCAGATGAAACCGTATGCCGCTGCTCCCGGCACGAGGGGGGCCACCATGCTGGCAACACAGACAACCGTTTACGCTTCGCCGCTTCGCAGGGTATCCTTTGCGCTTGCCGTGACTGCGATGGCCAGCTTGCTGCAGGCCTGTGGCACGCGGGATGGCATGAACACTGGCGCTATCCCGGACGATTACCGCACACGCCACCCAATTACACTGAATGAAGCGGAACATACGATCGATATTCCGGTCTCGTCAGGCGACAGCCGTTTAACCACACCGGCGGCCGATAATATCAGGGGGTTCGTTTCCAGCTACAAGGGAACGTCCACCGGTATCGTGCAGATACAGTTGCCATCCGGCTCGCCCAATGCGGCAGCCGCGTCACGCATGGGCAAGCAGATCCGCACGATCTTGACGGGTTCTGGTGTCCCTGCCGGCAAGATCGTTGAAACAGTGTACGCTGCTGGCCCACAGGGTGATGCAGCGCCAATTCGTCTCAGCTATGTCGCGGTGACGGCCATGACAGGGCAGTGCGGCGAGTGGCCCGAAGATCTGACCAGTAACACCTCCAAAAATCGTAACTGGCATAATTTCGGTTGCGCGACGCAAAATAACCTCGCGGCCCAGATCGCCAATCCGATGGACCTTGTAGCCCCCCGTGGCATGACGCCAATTGATGCTGAACGCCGGTCTGTTGTCATTGATGGGTACCGCAACGGAGATAATACCGCCTCCGCTGACTAATGCAGGCCGGTACTCCATTTCCTGACAGGTGAAACATGAGCGCGATAGAATACGAGATCAAAGGCAGTGGTGACGACGAAGTGAACTTCGACGACCTGCACAAGCCTTCCGACATGGATAATCTGCGGCCCTTGCCGCGGATTTCCATCCATAGCTTTTGCGAAAGCGAAGTTATGCTGCGCGTCATGGAGCGTCTGGGCAGTGACCGGCGTATGGGTAAAGTCAGCCTGCGTATTACCAATGGTGATATTGCAGCCGCTGCAGGCATGTTTTCATCGTCACCGACACCCAACCTGATCATTCTCGAAACGAAATGTGATCCATCAAAGCTGATGGATGAGTTGTCCCCGCTGGCCGAAGTCTGTGATCCCTCCACGCGTGTCGTCATTGTTGGTCATTACAATGACATCTCACTCTACCGGGACCTTATCCGCAACGGCATTTCCGAATATCTCGTTGCTCCGGTCAAGATGTCGGATCTCCTCTCGTCTATTTCAGCCATCTTTGTCGATCCAGAGGCTGAACCTTTGGGACGCAATATCGCCTTCATCGGAGCGAAGGGTGGGGTTGGATCGTCGACCATTGCGCATAACTGCGCCTTTGGCATCTCAAACCTGTTTTCGACAGAAACCATTCTTGCTGATTTTGACCTTCCATTCGGGACTGCCAATATCGACTTCGATCAGGATCCTGCGCAAGGCATTGCCGAAGCCGTGTTTTCGCCGGAACGTTTGGATGAGATGTTTCTTGACCGCCTTTTGACGAAATGTTCCGAACATCTTTCGCTGCTGGCAGCGCCGTCAATGCTTGATCGTGCCTATGATTTTGATCGCGCTGCATTCCAGCCGGTGATGGAACTGCTGCAGCGAACCGCGCCTGTCGCGGTACTGGATATTCCACATGGTTGGTGTGAGTGGACACGCAGCGTTCTAGCAGAGGCAGACGAGGTGGTGATCACCGCCGTTCCTGACCTTGCCAACCTGCGCAACACCAAGAACATGCTGGATTCCCTGAAAAAAATGCGCCCGAACGACAAGCCGCCACATCTGGTCCTCAACCAGGTCGGCATGGCGAAACGCCCGGAGATTGCGCCCGCCGATTTCTTCGAGCCGCTGGAAATCTCTCCGATTGCCATCATTCCATTTGATGTCCAGTTGTTTGGCAATGCGGCCAATAGCGGTCGCATGATCAGCGAGATTGATGCGAAATCACCTGTTGCGGAGACATTTTCGCAGATTGCCCACCTCGTGACCGGGCGTGCGAGCGCCAAGAAGGCCAAGAAACCGGGGCTGGGTAAGATTATGGAATTGCTGAAGCGGAAATAAACCGCTGCTCGATGAAACTGGAAAACTGGCATGTTTGGAAAACGCGGAAACGAAGACGCTGGAAGAGGTATTGGCATCGGGCAGGTGAGGGCGCCTGCGCCAATTCTTGCGCCTGTCATGCCGAAACCCGAAAAAATCGAAACGCTCGAGCCGGTAATCTCCCGTCAGCAGGTTCCGACGCCACCACTCCAGGCGAATTCTCAACCGCCTCAGCGCAAAAAAATGGCGCGCACCGAAGAGTACTATAAGACCAAAGGGCAGGTGTTCTCCGCCCTTATCGACACGATCGATCTTTCGCAGCTTTCCAAGCTGGATAATGAAAGCGCCCGCGACGAAATTCGCGATATCGTCAACGATATCATCACTATCAAAAATTTCGCCATGTCGATTTCCGAGCAGGAAGAACTGCTTGAGGATATCTGCAACGACGTTCTCGGTTATGGTCCACTGGAGCCCCTTCTGGCACGTGATGATATCGCCGATATCATGGTCAACGGTTCCGGTCAGACATTTATCGAAGTGGATGGTAAAACCATTGAATCGGAAGTGCGCTTCCGCGATAACACGCAGCTTCTCTCCATTTGCCAGCGTATCGTGAGCCAGGTTGGCCGTCGCGTCGATGAAGCAAGCCCGATATGCGATGCCCGTCTGCCTGACGGTTCGCGTGTCAACGTTATTGCTCCGCCTCTGGCGATTGATGGACCCGCGCTCACCATCCGTAAGTTCAAGAAGGACAAGCTGACGCTTGACCAACTGGTGCGGTTTGGTGCGATCACCCCAGAAGGTGCCGCAGTTTTGCAGATCATCGGTCGGGTGCGCTGTAACGTGGTTATATCAGGTGGTACGGGTTCGGGTAAAACGACACTGCTCAACTGCCTGACCAGCTACATCGACAAACATGAGCGGGTGATTACTTGCGAGGATACCGCGGAACTGCAATTGCAGCAGCCGCATGTGGTGCGATTGGAAACCCGTCCACCAAACATTGAAGGCGAAGGCGAGATCACCATGCGTGACCTGGTCAAGAACTGCCTTCGTATGCGCCCAGAACGTATCATCGTCGGCGAAGTGCGCGGACCAGAGGTTTTCGACCTGTTGCAGGCGATGAACACCGGTCATGACGGTTCCATGGGAACGATCCACTCCAACTCACCACGAGAGTGCCTCAGCCGTATGGAATCGATGATTGCCATGGGCGGATTTACTTTACCTGCCAAAACGGTGCGTGAAATCATCGCTGGCTCCGTTGATATTGTCATTCAGGCGACCCGCCTCCGGGATGGTTCGCGCCGTATCACCCACATCACCGAAGTGATCGGCATGGAAGGCGATGTGATCATCACCCAGGATCTCGTGCGCTACGAAATCGAAGGCGAAGATGCGCAGGGCAAGCTGATTGGTCGCCATGTCTCGACCGGCATCGGCAAGCCGCATTTCTGGGACCGTGCGCGCTACTATAACGAGGAACGCCGTTTGGCGGCGGCCCTTGATGAGATGGAAAAGAAATCGCAATAGGATTTGAGCGATAAATGGCTGGAAATGGGCTGACGATATTTATGCTTGTTGCGCTGGTCGGCATCTCTGCCGCCGCCCTTGCCTATGCGTTTCTTTTCCAACGCATCGAGGTTGAAAACAAGACCGCAACCCGTGTTAACCGCGTCAAATCGGCCGAAACGGACCGCGTTAAAATCAAGGCTGCCCGTGATAGGGTCCAGGAACTGAGCAAACGGAGAAAATCCGTTCAGGACAACCTGAAGGACCTCGAAAAGCGACAGCAGGAAAAAACCAAAAAGAACCGTGATGTCACCCTGAAGGGCAAGATCACGCAGGCCGGCTTAACCATCACCATTGGCAAATTTTACATGCTGAGCGCTGTGCTCGGTCTGGTTATCTTTTTGCTGACTCTTATCTCGGGCTTGCCGTTTTTGATCGTTCTGGCCATTTCTTTCGTCGGCGGCCTAGGGTTACCGCGCTGGATATTGGGTTTTCTTGTCGGACGCCGGCAACGCAAGTTTCTGGATGAATTTCCAAACTCGCTTGACGTTATGTGCCGATCCATCAAATCCGGTCTGCCGCTGAATGACGCTGTTCGTTTGATTGCTGCCGATGGACAGGAACCGGTGAAAACCGAGTTCCAGCGCATTCTTGATGCGCAGCAAGTTGGGCTGAGTATTCCCGAAGCGGCGACCCGCATGACGCTGACCATGCCACTTTCCGAAGTGAACTTTTTTGCCACGGTCATCACCATTCAGGCGCAGGCCGGCGGTAACCTTTCAGAGGCGCTGTCCAACCTTGCAAAAGTGCTGCGTGAGCGTAAAAAAATGAAGGCTAAGGTCAGTGCGTTGTCGATGGAGGCAAAAGCCTCCGCTGTCATCATTGGCGCTTTGCCGTTCATTGTGGCCTTTCTCGTCTACATGACCTCGCCCGACTACATCATGCACTTGTTTACCGATCCTCGAGGTCACATCATCCTCGGCGTGTCTGGTGTTTGGATGTCAATTGGCATCCTTGTGATGCGCAACATGATCAATTTCGATATTTGAGGGTGGCAGCGCATGTCTGAGGAACTCGCAAAAAGCCTGACCAATCCGACGATGATCATCGCGCTGCTTGTTGCGCTGGCCGTATTTGCAACTTTCTACACGCTTGTCATTCCCTATTTTGAAAAGGGTGATCTCAACAAGCGCATGAAGGCTGTGTCCACAGAACGCGATCAGATCCGCAGCCGTGAACGTGAGCGCATGCAAGCGGAGCTAAGCAACAAGGGCTCACTACGCACCTCCAACAACAAGTCAGCGCGCAAGATCGTGGAACGCTTCAACCTTCGCGAAGCCCTTGTTGATGAAAACACCATGAACAAGCTGCGGGCGGCGGGTTATCGCTCACAGAATGCGCTCAACACGTTCCTTGCTGCCCGTTTTATTCTGCCATTCGTATTTCTGGTCCTTGCTGTCCTTTGGGTTTTTGGACTTGGGAACTTGGCCGAGAAGGCCATGCCGATACGTATTCTGGTGGTGATCGTTGTGGCGTATATCGGTTTCTATGCGCCAAACATCTACATCTCCAACCAAATGAAAAAGCGTCAGCATTCCATCAAACGTGCTTGGCCAGACGCACTCGATCTGATGTTGATCTGCGTTGAATCTGGTATTTCTATGGAAGCAGCCATGCGGCGTGTGGCGGAAGAAATGGCAGACCAGTCACCGGAACTTGCGGAAGAAATGGTGCTGACAACGGCTGAATTGTCGTTTCTTCAGGATCGCCGCACGGCGCTTGAAAACCTTGGCATCCGTACACAGCTCGATATCGTCAAGAGCGTTACGCAAGCCCTAATTCAGGCAGAACGCTATGGTACGCCGCTGGCGCAGGCACTGCGTGTCTTGGCACAGGAAGGTCGAGACGAGCGTATGAACGAGGCAGAAAAAAAGGCTGCCGCCTTGCCGCCAAAGCTCACCGTGCCGATGATCTTGTTTTTTCTGCCAGTGCTTATCGCGGTTATTCTCGGGCCTGCAGGCATTCAGGTCGCCGATCGCTTCTAATTGGTTTTACCGATCAAGCACTGCAATTCAATTGCGTGAGAGTGGCGGTTGGTTCGCGTGTTCCATAGTGCGCTATAGTATTTTTTCATTGTTATTGTTTGATTTTTTGCGTCGTCATATACAGCTGTCGGCGCCTTCCAGCCATTTTCCAACATCTTAAAAACAGAACAAAGTCGCTCAACCTCGGCCTTGACAGATTGCCAATGCGGCATAATGCTAAGATGTCAGACCAATTAATAGGTCGTCGGGGAAGAAAGAGTGAAGCTGAAACAGGAGAGGCCGCCAATCGCGCCACTGCCACCGATCGATCGTGTGGCACAGGTTACCAGTGCATTGTCGGACTATATTGATAGAGCCAGCCTCAAGACAGGTGACCGTTTACCTGCCGAACGCGAGCTGATGGCAGCTCTCGCGGTTGGCCGCTCGACCATCCGCGAAATGATCCGGCATTTTCAGGCGCTCGGCGTGATGGAAACCCGTAAAGGCAGCGGTACCTATCTGTTAAAGCCCGTCACCACCGCGACGATTCATATGCCGCTATCCCTTGAGACGGTAAATCTGCGCGACATCCTGCTGCAGACGCTCGAAGTGCGGCGCGGCATAGAGGTCGAAGCCAGCATGGTAGCAGCCCGCCGTCGTACCGCTGAAGATGTCGCCAACATCGAACAAAAACTTAATGAAATGGAGCGGGTGCATATCGAAAAAGGCACCTCCGGTCGCCAGGACCTCGAGTTTCATCTTGCCATCTATGATGCCACCCACAACCCGCTTTTCCGCCAGTTGCTGGAACAGATGCGAGAGGCTTTCGAGCAGTTTTGGGATCAGCCATTTGACCGCCCGGACTTTGCAAGGCGCTCATTCCCATTCCATCGCACGCTATTTAACGCCATCGCCGCCCAGGATACCGAGGCGGCACGGCGCGAAACACTCAAGATTCTCGACATCGTCGAGGAAGATATCAAGGAAATGTCCAAATGAATGATGTAGCCGGCACGTTCGATCTTGCATCACAGATCGTGGCCCATGACGAAACAAATGCTTTTGAAGCCGTTGTGCCGCCGATCGTGCAGACGTCGCTGTTCACCTTCTCCAGCTATGACGAGATGGTCTCGACCTATCGCGGCGAAAAATCCCGTCCGGTCTATACCCGTGGTCTGAACCCGACGGTCCGGGCATTTGAGGAAATGCTGGCCAAGCTGGAGGGTGCGGAAGACGCCATCGGGTTTGCCAGCGGCATGTCGGCCATTTCTTCGACTGTCCTGTCATTCGTAGAGCCGGGTGACCGCATTGTTGCCGTGCGCCACGTCTACCCGGACGCATTCCGTCTGTTTGGCACGTTGCTGAAGCGCATGAAGGTTGAGGTCACCTATGTGGATGGCCGCGACGAAGAGGCTGTTGCCAAGGCCCTCCCCGGTGCAAAGCTGTTCTACATGGAAAGCCCGACAAGCTGGGTCATGGAAGCACATGATGTTGGCGCACTGGCAGCAATCGCCCGCAAACACGGCATCATCAGCGTCATCGACAACAGTTGGGCCAGCCCGATCTTCCAGCAGCCATTAAAGTTGGGTGTCGATATCGTCTTGCATTCGGCCTCCAAGTATCTGGGTGGTCACAGCGACGTGGTTGCCGGTGTTGTTGCCGGTTCGAAGGAGCTGATTGGCCGCATTCGTGGCGAAGCCTACCCGTATCTCGGCGGCAAGCTGTCGCCATTTGATGCCTGGTTGTTGATCCGCGGTATGCGCACGCTGCCAATTCGTATGAAGGCGCATGAACAATCGGCTTTGGCGATTGCCCGCAAGCTTCAGGAACTCGATGTTGTGGAAACCGTCTGCCATCCGGCATTGGCCAATCGCCTGCCTACCGGTCTTAACGGCACGTCGGGCCTGTTTTCATTCATTTTCCGGGAAGGCGTGAATGTGCGCGCTTTTGCGGATCAGCTTAAATTTTTCAAGCTCGGCGTCAGCTGGGGCGGTCACGAAAGCCTGATCGTTCCCGGTGAGGTGGTGCTGGAACAAAAAGCGCAGCCAAATTCGGCTCAGACCTTCGGCATCAGCGCGCGTTCGGTGCGTCTGCATGTCGGTCTTGAGGGGACGGATGCGCTTTGGGGAGATCTGGAAGCGGCCATCGCTGCTGCTACCTGATGGAGTAACGACAACCAACGAAACCCAACAATAGGGGGAACTGGAATGATGAAGAAGCTGCTGACCGCTGCGGTTTTTGCCTCGATGATGGCAGGGACGGCACTTGCGGACACGACATTGAAGCTGGTGGAGGTTATTACCAGCCCAGAACGTACCGAAACCTTGAGGTCTATCGTTGCCAAGTTTGAGGCAGCGAACCCTGGCACCAAGGTTGAGATCATTTCGCTTCCTTGGGGGGAGGCATTCCAGAAATTCGCGACCATGGTATCGGCCGGTGAAGTCCCTGACGTCATCGAAATGCCGGATACATGGCTGTCGCTTTATGCCAACAATGGCATGCTCGAAAGCCTTGAGCCTTATCTCGCTAAGTGGGAGCACACACCGGGTCTGACTGCACGCGCGCTGGAACTTGGCCGCGATGTGAAGGACACGGCTTACATGTTGCCATACGGCTTCTATCTGCGCGCCATGTTCTACAACAAAAAGCTTCTGTCGGAAGCCGGCGTGACCGAGCCGCCAAAGACCATGGACGAGTTCACAGAGGCCTCGAAAAAGATCTCAGCTCTGCCCGGTAAATACGGTTATTGCCTTCGTGGTGGTCCCGGTGGCCTGAACGGCTGGATCATGTTCGGCGCCTCTATGGCCGGCTCCAACAAGTTCTTCAACGAAGACGGCACCTCGACGATGAACAGCGAAGGCTGGGTCAAGGGGCTGACTTGGCTGATCGATCTCTACAAGAACGGTTATGCACCAAAGGACAGCGTCAACTGGGGCTTCAACGAAATCGTGGCCGGCTTCTACACCGGCACTTGCGCCTTCCTTGACCAGGACCCGGATGCCCTCATTGCGATCGCTGAGCGCATGAAGTCGGAAGACTACGGCATCATGACCATGCCAAAGGGTCCTGACGGCAAGACCTTCCCGACAATCGGTTTTGCCGGTTGGTCGATGATGGCGTCGTCCAAGGACAAGGATCTTTCCTGGAAGCTGATTGAGACGCTCGAAGGCCCAGAAGGCAACATCGAGTGGAACAAGAAGACAGGCGCTCTTCCGGTTCACAAGTCGGCTGAAAAAGATCCGTTCTACGCAAGCGAGCAGTTCAAGGGCTGGTTTGCCGAGCTGGAAGACAAGAACGCCGTTCCGACAACCATGCCGACCTATCTCGAAGAATTTGCGTTCTTCAAGGATTCGCTGGTTATCAAGACCTCGCAGGAAGCTCTCTTGGGTGACATCACCCCGGAAGATCTGGCCAACCAGTGGGCCGACTACCTGACGAAGGCGCAGCAGAAGCACCTCGCCAAGAAGTAATACAAAGTGCGGTGCGGGACTTCATGTCCCGCACCGCAACTCGCTGGCCGGAATGTTCTGCGCCAGCCCAAGAAAATAGCGGCAGTGCAGTGCGCCTGCCAAAAGGCCAGAACAGGATTGCCTTCCATGAATAACACTGCCCTTCCGCACACGCGGCGCCAGGACAGACGACCGTTTCTGCAGCGGCTGGCGCATAAGAGTGAGCCTTGGCTCTACAGCGCGCCATCGCTCATCCTGATTGCCGCCGTCATGCTGGTGCCGCTGGCACTCGGCCTGTCCTATGCGTTTCGGGATGTGCAGCTTCTCAACCCGTTTTCCGGTGGCTTTATCGGTATTGAACACTTCAAAACGCTGTCGCAGGATCAGGCCTTTTACCGAGCGTTGAAAAACACGCTGTGGTGGACTGGCGCCTCGGTGTTTCTGCAGTTCTTGTTCGGCCTTATTCTGGCGTTGCTATTGGACAAACCCTTTTATGGCCGTGGTCTTGTACAGGCGCTGGTGTTTTTGCCTTGGGCGGTCCCGACATTTCTGGCCGGCCTCAACTGGGCATGGCTGTTCAATCCTTTGATTGGTCCGCTGCCGCACTGGCTATATGCTCTCGGCATTCTGGATGCGCCAAACAACATCCTTTCCGACCCTCAGCTGGCAATGTGGGGACCGATCGTCGCCAATATCTGGTGGGGCATTCCGTTTTTTGCCATCACGCTTCTAGCTGCCTTGCAGGCTATCCCGCGTGATATTTATGAAGCCGCCGAAATTGATGGCGCAGGTCCTGTCCAGCGCTTCATGTCGATTACCCTGCCGTTTCTGGCACCGACCATTGCCATCACCGTGCTGCTGAGAACCGTGTGGATTTCCAACTTCGCAGATCTCATCATTGTCATGACCAATGGTGGCCCGGCAGACCGCACGCAGATCGTTGCCAGCTATATCTTCACGCAAGCCTTCAAGCGGCTGGATTTTGGTTACGCCTCGGCGATTGCGCTGGTGTTGTTGGTGCTGCTCCTAGCCTATTCGATGCTGATTATCCTGTTGCGCCAATCACTGCTGAAGAAGGATTGATCCCATGAGAGCCAGTAAAGTTATCTCCATCGGCGCTCATCGTATTGCGATCCTGCTTTATGTCATCGTTGCGCTGTTCCCGTTGTTCTGGTTGTTGAAGGTGTCGGTCACGCCAAATGACCTGCTCTACAGCGAGGGCGTGCGCATGTGGCCATCGCGCATGACATTCGACCATTTCAGCTTCGTTATCGCCCACAGCGCCTTTCCGGTGTTCTTCAAGAACAGTCTGATCGTTGCCGGGTCGACAGCCATTGTCGTGACGATCCTTGCATCGCTGTCCGGTTACGCCCTGTCGCGTTTCGACTTCAAGGCGAAATACTGGATCGTCGGCCTTATGTTGCTGACGCAGATGTTCCCACTGGTCATGCTGGTTGCGCCGATCTTCAAGATGTTGTCGCCACTTGGTCTGACCAACAGTCTGACCGGACTTGTCGTGGTCTACACCGCCTTCAACGTGCCATTTGCAACCTTCCTGATGCAGTCCTTCTTCGACGGAATTCCGAAGGATCTTGAGGAGGCGGCAATGATTGATGGTGCAAGCCGTTTCGTTGCTTTCCGGCAGATCATTCTGCCCCTGACGCTTCCCGGCGTGGCGGCAACCCTCGGCTTCGTGTTTACCGCAGCGTGGAGTGAACTTCTGTTCGCCCTGATGCTGATCTCCGGCAATGACGCGGCGACATTCCCGGTCGGCCTTCTTACCTTCGTTTCAAAATTCTCGGTGGACTTCGGACAGATGATGGCAGCGGGCGTTCTTGCGCTTATTCCTGCCTGCGTCTTCTTCCTGCTGATCCAGCGTTACCTTGTTCAAGGCCTCACCGCCGGTGCGGTGAAAGGCTAGGAGCTCTATTATGGCATCTATTGATATTCAAAATGTTCGCAAAACCTATGGCAACTATCCGGTGCTGCATGGGGTCGATCTGGAAATTCAGGACGGGGAATTTATCGTTCTCGTCGGTCCGTCCGGCTGCGGCAAGTCCACTCTGCTGCGCATGATTGCCGGCCTGGAAGACATTTCGTCCGGCGATATCCACATTGAGGGAAACCGGGTCAACGATGTTGCACCGAAGAACCGCGACATCGCAATGGTGTTCCAGTCCTATGCGCTTTATCCACATATGTCGGTTGCCGACAATATGAGCTACAGTCTGCGCCTGCGCAAAACAGCCAAGGAAAAGATTGCCTCTGCCGTCAGCGGTGCGGCGTCCAAGCTTGGTCTTGAACCTTTCCTGGAACGACGTCCAAAAGCCCTTTCCGGTGGCCAGCGCCAGCGCGTTGCCATGGGACGTGCCATTGTGCGGCAGCCCAAGGCGTTTTTGTTTGACGAACCACTTTCCAACCTTGATGCCCGTCTGCGTGAGCAGATGCGCGCTGAAATCAAGAAAATGCACGCCGACCTGAAAGCCACATCGATCTACGTGACCCACGATCAGATCGAGGCGATGACACTGGCAGATCGTATCGTTGCCATGAATGGTGGCGTGGTGCAGCAGGTTGGTACGCCGCTTGAACTTTACGACACTCCGGCAAACCTCTTCGTTGCCGGCTTTATCGGTTCTCCGGGCATGAACTTCCTGACCGGAACCTATGTCGCCAAGGATGGCACCCATGGTGTGCGCCTTGCCGATGACATGGTGATGAAACTGGCAAAGCCGGTGAAACTGGAAGAGGGGACATCCGTGACACTCGGCATTCGGCCGGAACACGTCACAATGGTCGAAACCGGTGGCATTGAGGCCAATGTGGATCTGATCGAACCAACTGGCTTTGGCATCATCATCCATCTGTCGCTGCACGGTCTGCCGTTCAAAATCTTTACGCTGGATCGCGCTGCCCTGTCGGCTGGTCCAAAAGTCCGGGTCGATTTCCCGGGCCAGCATCTGCATGTATTCGACAAGGATGGTGTTCGCGCCATCAGCCTCGACGCTTGAAACAAAAAGGGCTCCCCGTTTATTGATCGGGAAGCCCTTGATCTCAGCGATTGATGGATTTCTTATCAGCTGGTAACACGCTCCATTGCCGCATGCCAGCGGCGTTTGTAATCACCAACTTCCAGCCTTCCTGCAACAATTTCGCGACTATCTTGTGCGGTGGGTGATGGCCCCGTTAGCAGCGCTGCGCCAGCGCTGGTGCCCGTGGAGCCCCCAATAGCAATCACATCCGTATTGGCAAAACTGGAGAGCGCCCTGAGGTAAAGGGTGTTTTTCGCAAATGGTCCTTCAACAAGGATTGGTCCCTTGCGACCAATCAGGCTCAGGCTGACGTCTGTCATTAGCGCGAGATAAAGCGCTGCCGCTGCGTGCCGCTCGGCATTGTTGGCGTCCTTGTCGGCAACCCACCGGGCATCCTCATTCGGAAAGGGACCAGACCCTTTCACCACACTTGGCAACAACATCATGCCACGTGTCAGGACTGCGGGTAACGCGGCTTCAATCTCTAAGGCCGATACGTCGCCGAACTGCTGGCTCAGCATTTCATATTCACGGCCGCCCATGAAACGTGATGATGGAACGGGGCGGGCATAGGCATCGACATTGGTCAACGTATCTCGTGTTGGGTCGAGTTGATCGAGCGTACCGCCAATTGCAAAATTCACGACCCATGTGCCGGTGGAAACAACAGAGAAATTGCCCTGCCGTTTTAAAAGATGCGGTAGCAATGAAGCGTTGGAATCGTGAATGCCGCAATAAACTGGTATGTCTGACGACAGGCCAATCTCAGAAGCAATCTTTGGTTTGACCGGTCCCAGAACATCAAAAGCGGAACGGACCGGCGCCATCAGCGAGCGAATATCCAGCGTATCGACGAGGGATGAAAAGGTGTTGGCACCCGGGTTCCACAAGTCCGTATGGCAACCAAGCGACGTCACTTCAGTGGCCAAAACGCCGGTCAGACGTGCCGCCCAATATTGTGCGTAGGTGACAATGCTGCGAACCGGTGCAAACGCCTCGGGAAAAGCGGTTTTCTGATAGTGGATCTGCGCACCGAGATTAAGCCCGATGGACTGCGGTGGAGAACCGGTCTCCGAGAAGGCTGGGCGCAGGCGGGCATAATCCTGCCGGATCTCCGCCGGATATTCATGCTCGTAATCCAGAACAGGCATCTCCAGATCGCCCTTGTCGTCCAGCAAAGCAGCCGAAGCACCATGGGTGGTAATCGATATGGCATCGAAGCCAGGTTTAATGGCGAATGTCTTGAGGCTTGCTAGGATGAATTGCCAGAGCGCATCAATGTCGTAATGCGGATAAAGTCCACTTTTGATGACCGTATTGGGCCGGCGTTCAACCGTAATTTCGGCACCACTCGCCGTATCAAGGACAACCACTTTGGCGTTGGTCTTGCCGATATCGATAACGGCGACGTGGCGGAATGGAGTAGCATTGATCATTTCAGATGAAACACCGTCACAAGATCGGTCGCGATGGGTGAATTATCAGGATTGCTTTCCATGATATCGGCCATATGGGCCCACCACTTCTTCATCACAGGATGATCGGGCAGCGCCGCCATGCCGTGATTTTTCGAGCGGGTCAGCACACCAAACAAGATATTGGTCTCATGATCGAGATGGATAGAATAGTCGCTTACCCCCGCCTCCCGAAGAAGCGTCACCAGTTCGGGCCAAATCTCATCATGGCGTTTTTTGTATTCCGCTTCCATTCCGGGAAACAGCTTCATCTTGAAAGCGTGTTTTTCAAGCTCTGACATTGGTTACCTCATGGTCCGAATGCGGCGAACGATGATCGGAAGGGCAATGGTGCTGATCAAAAGCAAACCGACGAAGATCGACATGACAATGCCAGGCACGTTCAAAAGCCCAAGCCCGAATGTCACAAGGCCCATCACGAAGGCCGCAATAACGACGCCGCCGATCGTGCCGGAGCCGCCGAGAATGGAAACACCGCCAAGCACCACCATTGTGACCACTTCCAGCTCCCAACCTTGTGCAATCGAAGGACGGGTGGACCCGAGGCGGGATGTCAGACATACGGCAGCAATGCCACTCATCAATCCGGTCAACAGAAACAGGATGAATTTCACGCGCTCGACCGGGATGCCGGAAAAGCGGGCGGCGAAGGGGTTGGTGCCGATGACGAAGACCTGGCGACCGAAATTCGTGGCGTGCAGAAGGATGGCGAAAATGACAGCCATCACGATGAACAAAACGAATTCGAAGGAAATCACCCAGAACACGTAACCCTGTCCGAAATAGGCGAAATCTGCCGGGTATTTGCCATAAGCCTGGTCACCCAGCACCATGTAGGAAATACCACGAAACAGGCTCATCGTGCCGATGGTGACAACGATGGAAGGCAGTTTCAGTCCGGCTACCAGAAAGCCGTTGAAGGCGCCACAGATAAGGCCCGTGCCAATGCCAATGGCAACCAGGCCCGGCGTGCCGACGCCCATTTGCACTGCATAACCCATCGCTGTGGAGGCGAGTGCAATGATGGCGGCAACCGAAAGATCGATCTCACCTGCAATGATCAATAACGCCATCGCAAAGGCAATCATCGCCTTTTCGGTGAAGTTGAAGGTGGCGTCCGACAGGTTCCAGGCATCAAGGAAATAGGGCGATGCAAAGGAGTTGGCGATGAAGATCAGGATCGCCACACCCAGCAGCAGTACTTCCCAACTGGCCATGATGCGCTTGAAAGGTGTGCCGAGCTTGTCCGGGATAACGCGAGCAGGTGTGTTTTCTGTTTGCGAGACACTCATGCCGCAGCCTCCTTAGCTGTATCTTTTGCGGCCTGGTCCCGCAGGATAATGCGGCCCTTCTTGGCTTCGGCGCGGGCATTGAAAACAACCGCAAGGACAATAACGATGCCGGAAATCGCCATTTGGGCGAAAGGAGAAATGCCAATCACCGGCAGGGCATTTTTGATGACGCCAAGAAACAAGGCACCAAGGACCGCGCCGGCCACCGACCCAATACCCCCGGCAATCGAAATGCCGCCAATCACGTTCGCGGCGACGCTGTCGAGTTCAAAACCGGCGGCGATATCGACATAAGCGACGGCATAACGCGAAACCCAGAGATAACCGGCGAGGCCAGCCAGCGCGCCGGATAACACGAAGGCCAGGAACCGCGTCCGCCCGACATCGATACCCGCGTAGATTGCGGCGTTGGGGTTGCCGCCCGATGCATAGGCAGAGCGGCCAAACGAGGTGCGTGTCAGAACCAGCCATGCTCCGGCGATAATAAACACCGCAATCCAGGACAGGACCGGAACACCAAGGATCGGCAGGCGCGGAATATTGAGGAAACTCGGCGACATCTGGTGTGCATTGACCCAGCCACCACCCGACAGCACAAAGGCCATGCCGCGATAGATGGTGAGTGTACCCAGTGTCACAACGATCGGTGGAATGCGCAGCGCCCAGACGAGAAAGCCGTTGATACCGCCAAGACACGCGCCAATACCAACAGCCATGGCAATGAGCAGCGGCAATGGCACACCGGGAAAAGCTGCATTGGTCATCGCCACGGCCATGCCGGTAAATGCAAGATTTGCGGCGACGGACAGATCGATTGATTTCGTCAGGATCACGCCCATCTGGCCAAGCGCCAGAATGATGAGAATGGACGTGTCGTTGAAGATATTGACGAGATTGGCCGGTTTTTCAAAACCGGGAGCGCGCATCGAAAAGCCAATGATCATCAGGATGATGATGCCGGCCAGCAAAATTTCGCGGTTTTTTAAAAGTCGCTGCATCGTCAATTTCCTAGATATTGCCAGTTGCGGCGCGCACCAGCGCTTCCGGCGAAAATTCGGCACGCTCAAACATGCCGGCCATCAGGCCTTCACGCATCACCAGCGCGCGATCGGACATCCCAAGAATTTCCGGCAGTTCCGATGAGATCATGATGATGGACAGGCCTTCTGCGGCCAGTTCGCTGATGAAACCGTGCACGGCGGCTTTGGAGCCGATATCGATACCCTTGGTCGGTTCATCAAGAATGATCACTTTGGGCTGTGTTGCCAGCCATTTGCCAATAACAACCTTCTGCTGGTTGCCGCCGGACAGCGTGCCAACCGGAACTGAAAGCGCCGCGGCACGCAGATCAAGTCGCGTGGCATATTTGCGCGCCAGCGCGAACTCGTTGGCCGCTGCCAGAAAACCCTTGCGGGACGTGCGCGCCAAAGAAGGTAGCGACATGTTCTGATAAATAGGCATGTCGAGCGCCAGACCGTGGCGCCCACGTTCCTCTGGAACATAAACGATGCCAGCACCAATCGCGTCGCCGGGAGAATGTATCTGGATATCCTGGCCGTTGAGCGACAAGGTGCCGGACGCCGGTCTGGTGATACCAAACAGCGATTGGCAGAGTTCAGAACGTCCTGCACCGATCAAGCCGTAAAGGCCAAGAATTTCACCCTTGCGCAGATCGAAGGAAATGTCGCGAAACTCCGTCGTGTGGCAGTAGTTTTTGACCGACAGCACAGTGGCGCCAATATTGACGGCCTGTTTGGGGAACGCATCCTTGACGTCACGACCTACCATCAGGCGAACTATGTTTTCCTGTGGTGTGTCGGCAAGCTGGCCAGCGCCTACCATTTTACCGTCGCGGAACACCGCGTAATTTTCGGCAATTTCATACACTTCATCAAACTTGTGGCTGATGAACAGGATCGCCTTGCCTTGCCTTTTCAGGTTTTCAACGATGCGAAACAGATCGTCAATTTCCTTGCGGGACAGTGCGGCGGTCGGCTCATCCATAATGACGATGCGTGCTTCGACCGACAGCGCACGGGCAATCGCCACCAGATGGCGCTGGGCAATGGACAGGTCTTTCAGCCGGATCGAAGGGTCGATGGTGCTCTCAAGCTTTTCGAGCAAAACACGCGCACGGTTGTTGATGGTTTTCCAGTCGATCAGGCCAAAACGGCCTTTCGGTGCGTGCCCGAGAAAGATGTTTTCGCCAACGGAAAGTTCGTCAAACAGCACGGTTTCCTGATGGATGGCTGTGACGCCCATATCGATGGCATCCTGCGCACTTTGAAATTGCACGGGTTGACCGTCGAGCAGGATTTCCCCTTCATTAGGCCGGTAAATGCCGGTCAGAATTTTCACCAGCGTCGATTTTCCAGCGCCGTTCTCACCGATCAAGGCGGTGACCTTGCCGGGATAAAGTGCGATATTGACACCATCCAGCGCTTTTACGCCGGGAAAGATCTGGCTGATGCCGCGCATCTCCAGAATGGGCGATTGGCTGGCGGAAGCCAACATGTCTGGTGCAGTGGGTTCAGCCATTTTTTCAATTGCCATGGTCATTGTCACGAATCCGGGTGCTCATGATTGAGCAGAAAGCGCACCTCACACCCGACGTCACTCTTCAGGCTGGATCCGGGGATCCAACCGCGTTGACGAAGTCGATCCATCTCAGATGGCGATGACGTTGAGTATGCAGTTGCGGTCTAAGGTCCCGACGGCTTTCGCCGCCGGGATATGCTGTCGCAGATTAGAAAATCTTCGAGAACTCATCGATGTTTGAAGAGTTGTAAATGAACGGTTCCGACATTGCGGCTTCGCTATTTTCGCCAACCTTGATCTTGCCCATGCGGCCGGCTTCGATTTCCGAGCCCGGCTTGCCGTCTGCGTCACCCTTGACGAGGTGATAGGCAATCTGTGTTGCGGAGTAACCGAGATCGATCGGGTTCCAGATCGCAAATTCCTTGGTGGCGCCAGACTTGATCGCGCCGGCCATTTCGGACGGAAGGCCAAGGCCGGTTACGTAAACCTGGCCGATCTTGCCGGCATCCTTGACGGCCTGCGAGGCTGCGAGAACGCCAACGGTGGTCGGTGCCACGATAACCTTCACATTTGGCTGCGAGGTCAACAGGCCCTGTGCTTCACGGTAGCTCTTGTCGGCAAGGTCATCGCCATAAACCGTTGTGACGAGGTTGAGGCCTGGGAAGTCACCCAGCTGCTTCTTCATTTCCTCGATCCAGATATTCTGGTTCGTGGATGTTGTGGTAGCGGACAGAATGGCGAAGTCGCCCTTGCCACCTTCAAGGTGGGCTGCTGCCAGCTGCAGGCACATCTTGCCAATCAGCGCGTTGGAAGACGGGTTCAGCTGAAGAATACGGCCTTCCGGTGCGACACCGCTGTCCCAGGAGATAACCTTAATGCCGCGCTGCGCAGCTTTCTTCAGGGCTGGAACGACAGCGTCCGGGTCGTTTGCAGAGATCGCGATGGCGTCAACGCCCTGTGCGATCAGTGAATTGATCACTTCGATCTGGCCTTCTGCCGTGGTCGAGGTTGGGCCGGTATAGATGATTTCAACGCCGCCAAGTTCCTTGGCCGCTTCCTGCGCACCCTTGTTGGCAGCTTCAAAGAAACCGTTGCCGAGCGATTTAACGACGAGCGCGATCTTCATGTCGGCAGCCTGTGCCGTCGTGCTCAAACCGGCTCCGATGCCGGCGACGCCCATGGCGACACCCAGCATCAAGGCGCGGGACAATGTTCTGCGTGTAAGTTTCATGCCTTTTCCTCCCAGTTGAAAACTTGAACCCTCCCGTCAGCGCTCCTCAAGCAACCGACGTGGAACCTCTTTTATCGGGCGGCACATCGGCCACCGCGCTCGCCGATGCACCGGCGACAATCAGTTTTATGCCCGCATCCTCCACCATGCGTGCCGCGTCGTCGGGCACGCCTTCGTCGGTAATGATGGTGGAGACATTTTCCAGCGGACAGAGAATGAGACTGGAGCGTTTGCGGAACTTGCTGGAATCGATCATCACGATCAATTCTTCCGCCTGCCGCATCAGCTTCTGTTCACTTTGAATAACCAGCGCGTCCGATTCCATGATGCCGAGTGCGCCAACACCCTGTGCACCGATGAAGATACGGCGTGCGTAAAAATTGCGGATTGCATCATTGTCAAACGGCGAAAGGATCAGGCTCTGGTCGCGGTAGATCGCGCCGCCGGGAACGCTGACATTGCACTTGGAATGTTTGACGAGATGTTCAGCGATCGCAAATGAATTCGTCATGACCTGAAGGCGACGCGCCGACATGTAATGCACCATCTGGAATGTCGTTGTACCGCCATTGATGATGATTGCATCGCCATCGTCGCACAAATCGACAGCTTTGCGCGCAATTGCGCGTTTTTTATCGATGTTGACTGATTCGGAAACGCGGAACGGTCGCGCGGCCAGATTTCCCAACTGTGGCGGGTGAACAGCTTCGGCTCCACCGCGCACTCGGCGCAACTTACCTTGCACATGAAGGGACGCAATATCCCTACGGATCGTTGCTTCGGAAGCATCCGTCAGTTCGGCAATATCCTGCACCGTCACCACAGGCTTTTCCTGTATGGCGCTCAAGATAATGCGATGGCGTTCGCTTTCGTGCATTGGGGTCCTCCTGATTGGCAATTATTCGCAAACTCTTTACGTTGTCAATCAAGATCGATCAAATTAATCAATGGTGCGTCGCACAATGAAAAATTATGATCGTTTTTGATTGACATCGCGGTTTTGATTGCGCGATATCTGCACACAACGGGAGGCGGACCGTGTTTGGTTCGCGAACGAAACACTAGGGAGGAAGACATGACGGGCCAAACCCGCCTTCTCGAAAATCGCTGGGATGATGCTTACGCCGCAAAACTCGATGAGCCCGGCAAGCTTCTGTACCGCTCCAACCTGTTGGGCGGTGACAAGCGTATTACCAATTATGGTGGCGGCAATACGTCCGCCAAGGTGCTGGAAACTGATCCTCTAACCGGCGAAAAAGTTCGTGTCATGTGGGTGAAGGGATCTGGCGGTGACGTCGGTACTATCAAGCTCGATGGCTTTGCCACCCTTTACATGGACAAACTTGAAGCGTTGAAGGGTATCTACAAGGGTGTGGAAGACGAAGACCGCATGGTCGGCTTCCTTCCGCATTGCACGTTCAACCTCAATCCGCGTGCTGCCTCCATCGACACGCCTTTGCATGGTTTTGTGCCGTTCGATCATGTCGATCACATGCACCCCGATGCCATCATTGCGATTGCTGCGGCGAAGAATTCCAAAGAACTGACACAGCAGATTTTTGGTGCGGACATTGGCTGGCTTCCATGGCGCCGTCCTGGCTTCCAGCTTGGTCTCGACCTTGAAGCTTTCGTCAAGGCAAACCCGACTGCAAAGGGCGTTGTGCTGGAAAGCCACGGCCTGTTCACCTGGGATAACGATGCCAAGACGTGCTATGAGCTGACTCTGGCCATCATCAACAAGGCCATTGAATGGTTTGCTGCCCAGACAGAAGGCAAGACAATCTTTGGTGGGGCCGTTGCAAAAAGCCTGGCCGTTGAAGAACGTCGCGCCATTGCCGCCCGTCTTATGCCGGAAATCCGTGGCCGTATCGGCCGTGATGAGCGCAAGCTCGGTCATTTCGATGATCAGGATGCTGTTCTCGAATTCGTCAATTCGCAAAGCCTCAAGCCACTCGGCGCCTTGGGCACGTCCTGCCCGGATCACTTCCTGCGCACCAAAATTCGCCCGCTCATTCTGGATCTCGATACGTCAAATCCTGACGTCGATGGTTTGCTGACCGGCCTGGACAAGGCACTCGAAGACTACCGCGCCGATTACACGCGTTATTACGAGACCTGCAAACACGACAATTCACCCAAAATGCGTGACCCGAACCCGGTCATTTTCCTGATTCCAGGCGTCGGCATGTTCTCCTTTGCCAAGGACAAGGCAACGGCACGTATCGCCGGTGAATTCTACGTGAATGCCATCAATGTGATGCGCGGCGCCTCGACGGTTTCCGAATATCAAGGACTACCGGAGCAGGAAGCGTTCGATATCGAATACTGGCTGCTCGAAGAAGCAAAACTTCAGCGCATGCCAAAACCAAAGAGCCTTGCCGGCAAGGTGGCCTTCGTCACCGGCGGTGCTGGCGGCATCGGCCGTGCGACGGCAGAGCGGCTTGCAGGTGAGGGCGCCTGCGTTGTGCTGGCGGATATTGATGAGACAGCTCTTGCCAGTGCAAAGGGTGATTTTGAAAAACGTTTCGGCGCAGATACCGTGCGTAGCGTCAAACTTGACGTGACGAAGGAAGACGGCGTGATTGCGTCGTTTATCGAAGCCAGCGTTGAATTTGGTGGCGTCGATATTCTGGTGTCCAATGCCGGTATTGCCTCATCCGCACCGGTTGAAGAAACCACGCTTGCCATGTGGAGCAAGAATATCGACATTCTGGCGACCGGTTATTTCCTCGTGTCGCGGGAAGCGTTCAAACTGTTCCGTCGACAGAATATCGGTGGCAACATCGTATTCGTCGCCTCCAAGAACGGTCTTGCCTCGTCACCGAATGCGTCCGCTTATTGCACGGCCAAGGCCGCTGAAATCCATCTGGCCCGTTGCCTTGCACTTGAGGGTGCAGATGCTGGCATCCGCGTTAACACGGTCAACCCGGATGCGGTTCTGCGCGGTTCAAAAATCTGGAATGGCGAATGGCGTGAACAGCGTGCGGCTTCCTCTAAGATCGAGGTCACGGATCTGGAAGAGCATTACCGCAAGCGCTCGATGCTGAAGCTGAATGTGTTCCCGGAAGATATTGCGGAAGCGATTTACTTCCTGGCTTCGGATGCTTCGGCAAAATCGACCGGCAATATCATCAATGTCGATGCCGGAAATGCACAAAGCTTCACCCGCTAGTACAAAACGCTTTCACCCTCGGTCCCTTAAGGCCGGGGGTGATGTCGCTACTTTCGCAGGATAACCCAGATGGCATGGATAATGCCGGGCACATATCCACATAACGTGAGAAGAATATTTAGCCAGAAATGCAAGCCAATGCCGACCTGCAAGAACACGCCGACCGGCGGCAGGATGATGGCGAGAAGAATGCGAATAACGTCCACGATTAAACCTTTGGTTTTTGAAATATCCGGACTGTTGAAACGCGATTGACGGCTATTGGTTCAATAGGCCGGGGAGGAAAAGATGACAGATACGAAAATTGCTGCTGATGTGATCGAGGCGGAAAATGCCAAACACGCTGCGGCATTGAAGGACGATTATGCAGCCCTTGGTGCCCAGCTGGCACGCCGTGGTGTTGACATCGAAAACGTCACGAAAAAGGTGTCGGAGTTTTTTGTCGCCGTCCCTTCTTGGGGTGTTGGCACCGGCGGCACCCGTTTTGCCCGTTTTCCGGGACAGGGTGAACCACGCGGCATTTTCGACAAGTTGGATGACTGCTCGGTGATCAATGAACTGACCCGTGCTACGCCGAATGTCTCGCTGCATATTCCGTGGGACAAGGAAGACCCAAAGCGCCTCAAAGCTCACGCTGATGCATTGGGTCTTGGTTTCGATGCCATGAATTCGAATACTTTCTCGGATGCGCCGGATCAGGCCCACTCCTACAAATACGGCTCGCTCAGCCACACCGATGCGGCGACCCGCCAGCAGGCCGTCGATCACAACATCGAATGTATCGAAATCGGCAACGCGCTAGGCTCCAAGGCGCTGACAGTCTGGGTTGGTGATGGCTCGAACTTCCCCGGCCAGAGCAATTTCACCAAGAGTTTCGAGCGTTATCTCAGCGGTATGGCGGATATCTACAAGGCGCTGCCGGATGACTGGCGCATCTTCTCCGAGCACAAGATGTATGAGCCGGCCTTCTATTCCACCGTCGTGCAGGACTGGGGTACCAACTACCTCATCGCCAACACGCTCGGCGAAAAAGCCTATTGCCTTGTGGACCTTGGTCACCATGCGCCCAACACCAATATCGAGATGATTGTCGCCCGACTTATCCAGTTCGGTAAACTCGGCGGCTTCCATTTCAACGACAGCAAATACGGTGACGACGATCTTGATGCGGGCTCCATTGAGCCGTACCGTCTGTTCCTGGTGTTCAATGAATTGGTGGATGCAGACTATCGCGGCGTGAAGGGTTTCCACCCCGCTCACATGATCGACCAGTCGCACAACGTCACGGACCCCATTGAAAGCCTGATTTCCAGCGCCAACGAAATTCGTCGCGCCTATGCACAGGCATTGCTGGTCGACCGCAAGGCATTGGAAGGGTATCAGCAGGACAATGATGCGCTGATGGCATCTCATGCATTGAAGCGTGCTTATCGCACTGATGTCGAGCCTATCCTGGCGGAAGCCCGCCGCCGTGCCGGTGGTGCGATTGATCCGGTTTCGACCTATCGTGCCAGTGGTTACCGCGCAAAAATTGCCGCTGAACGGCCGGCCTCCAAGGCCGGAAGCGGTGGCATTATCTAAAAATAACAGACCATGAATTGACCCAAGGCAGTCTCTAACGGATTGCCTTGGGCCTATCAGCGCTCGTTACGTCGCCATTTCATCAGCGCGGATTACCCGGCATCCACGATGCTCCAAGCCAGTGAGCGTGGCTTTTTCGGCTTTGGCCGTGGCGATAATCCCATCGATATTCTTGAGTTCGGTGATCTCGAAGGCGGAGACTGCGCCAATTTTCTCGGATGAGGCGAGGATATAGGCGGCGCCAGATATCGAGATAATGAACCGTTTGACCTCCGCCTCCTCGCTGTCGCCCGTCGTGATGCCCTGATCCGGGTGCAAGCCGGTGGCGCCAATAAAACAGATGTCGGGGCGATAACGCGATAACCACGCCAGAGTGGCCGCGCCGACCGTGACCACAGAATGTCGGAAAAGCCGGCCACCAACAATCTCTACGGTGATGTTGTTATGGTTCATCAGTTCCAGCGCAACATTCAGGCTGTGCGTGATGACTGTCGCCCGCAAATCCGGTGCAAGGTTCCGGGCAATGTGCAGGGCCGTGGTGCCGCCATCCAGAAACACCAGTTGGCCCGGCTCGATCATCCTTGCCGCATGTCTGCCAATTTCTGCCTTCTCATCATTGGCAATCGTCACACGATTTGCAAAAGGCGCGACCGCTGGAGAAAGCGGCACCGCGCCGCCATGCACGCGTTTTAACTGCCCATCTTTTGCCAGCTCGCGCAAATCTCTGCGGATCGTGTCCTCGGACACGCCCATCGCTTTGCTTGCATCCGTTGCAACCACGCTACCTGTCTGCGCCAGCAGACGCAGCAAATGGGCTTTTCGCTCTTGTACCAACATTCAATTCAATCCTTGACTCTGCACGAGTTTGCACGAAAATACACGAATTGAAAAGAGGTGACGTTATGAGTGATAGTATTTTTCGGCCGATATCAGAGCGCGTTCTGGCGAGTGATTGGGGGCGATTGACCAAATATGAATATCAACTTCGGCTGAGGGACGGCAGTTGGCAACGCCAGCAACGGGAAGCCTATGATCGTGGCAATGGCGCAACCTGCCTGTTGTATAATCCGGCAACTGGGTCTGTTTTGCTGACCCGCCAGTTTCGCCTGCCTGTTTTTCTGAATGGCGGTTTGGAGACGCTGATCGAAGCGCCTGCTGGCCTGCTTGAGGGAGCCGAACCGGCAGTGCGAATGCGCGAAGAATTGATCGAGGAGACCGGTTATGACGTGTCGGCGCTCACCCACCTGTTTGATGTCTATATGAGCCCCGGCTCTGTCACAGAATATCTGGCGTTTTTTATTGGCGAATATTCAGAAAAGCAGAAGGTCGGTGATGGTGGCGGGTCCGCAGACGAGGGCGAAGACATCGATGTTATGCAAGTGAGCTTGTCGAACGCCATGACGATGATTTCCAGCGGTGAAATTCGCGATGCCAAGACAATCATTCTGTTGCAGCATCTGGCAATCCGTCTTCTGCAGGAAGAGCGTGTCGCCTGAGGAAGGGTTGGCTTCGCCGCTTAAATGCGGGAAACGTAGACAACAAAAAGGCCGCATTAGCGGCCTTTTCGGTGACTTGGATATTTGATCAGGCCCGGCGACGTTCGCTGACAGGCTGGTAAGCCATCTTTGCGTGGAACTTGCAGTAAGGCGAAGAATCCTGGGAGTCGCAACCACAGAAGTGGAAGTCTTCCGCCATTGGATCGCCAACTGGCCACTTGCAGGTGCGTTCGGTCAATTCCGTCAGGCTAAGGCGACGCGAAATTGGAACAACAACGTTGCTGGCTGGTGCAAACTCGAGAACTTCACCGCTTTCGACTTCAATCTCTTCCTTGATGAGATTGGCGCCGGAAGCGCGGGTTACCGTGCGGGTAACAACGCGCGAAGCGTAGTTCGGAGCGCGCGGAGCAGATGTCGTGCGCTTGGTTTGGGTGCGGGCGGAGGTTGCTGTGCCGCCAGCCTTTGCGCGGCCCGGCAGGCTAAGGCGGTGAACCTTGCCAATAACAGCGTTACGACTTACGCCGCCGAGCTGAGTGGCAATCTGGCTCGCACTCAGTCCTTCGGACCACAGTTTCTTGAGTTTTTCGACGCGTTCGTCTGTCCAGTTCATGCCGCTCTCCGCTGTTCGCGTGTTGTAGGCAGAATCCGTCACCCTTGCCGCGGCAAGCCGCGAACACGCCCTAACAGGTATTTTGTGGTGACTAGTTCCGCCGCTTGCAGTCTAGTAATTGCCTATTAACCTAGTGTGAGGCTGACTCCGTGACAAGAGTCGAGGGAATCATCGCGAATCGATTTTCCGGTTTTCCCCAACTTGCTGCGAAAATGCGGCGGTCCTGAAGCGTCGCCGAAAGAATTATCTGCGGTTGAACGGGATCTAAAAATACCGGAAAGTACCGGAAAACGCTGACTTTTGTTGACAGCGCAGGGTGAAGTGATGATAGTGCCGGTGCCGCCGCAAGGCGGCATTTTTGATTTTCAGGCGTTGGATAACCTGCCGCGCCGCTTGACAAACGATTTTAAGCGCGAGATGCGCGAAGGAGTGATACTGCCATGGCCGAAGCCGCGCCATTGTTCGATACTTTTTCCAGAGCCCCGCTTCGGTTCGAGCGAGGCGAGGGCGTATGGCTCATTACGGAGAGTGGCGAGCGATATCTCGATTTCGCGGCGGGCGTTGCAGTAAACTCGCTCGGCCATGCCCATCCTCATCTGGTGGAAGCCATCAAGGCGCAGGCAGAAAAGGTCTGGCACCTTTCCAACCTGTATGAAATTCCCGGCCAGGAAAAGCTTGCCAAGCGCCTGACCGATGCCACATTCGCCGACAAGGCATTCTTCACCAACTCCGGTGCTGAAGCGCTGGAATGCGCCATCAAAACGGCGCGCCGTTACCACTATTCCAAGGGGCATCCGGAAAAATTCCGTATCGTGACTTTTGAAGGCGCGTTCCATGGCCGTACGCTGGCCACTATCGCAGCCGGTGGACAGGCAAAATATCTCGAAGGTTTTGGCCCGAAGGTCGAAGGTTTCGATCAGGTGCCGTTTGGCGATCTTGAAGCCTTGAAGGCAGTGATCACATCGGAAACCGCAGCCCTGCTGATCGAGCCGGTGCAGGGTGAAGGCGGCATTCGTATCGTTCCACCAGAATTCATGCGCACGCTGCGTGACCTGTGTGATGAGCATGGCCTTCTGCTGATCCTTGATGAGGTCCAGACTGGCGTTGGTCGTACGGGCAAGCTTTTCGGTTACGAATGGACCGGTGTCACGCCTGATATCATGGCGGTTGCCAAGGGTATCGGTGGTGGCTTCCCGCTCGGCGCCTGCCTGGCAACGGCAGAGGCTGCCTCCGGCATGACCGCTGGTACACATGGCACGACCTATGGCGGCAATCCGCTTGCCATGGCTGTCGGCAACGCCGTGTTGGATATTGTTCTGGCTGATGGTTTCCTGGATCATGTCCGCGACATCACGCTGATATTCCGCCAGGGGTTGGCATCCTTGCAGGACCGTTTCCCAGATGTCATCGAAGAAATTCGCGGCGAAGGGCTTCTTCTCGGCATCAAGCCGAAAATGCCGTCCTCGGAACTCTTGCATGCCATGCGCACGGAACATGTTCTGGGCGTGCCGGCTGGCGACAACGTCATCCGTCTTCTTCCGCCACTGGTCGTGACGGCAGATGAGGCAAGAGAAGGGCTGCGTCGTATCGAAAACGCAGCAATCGCACTTTCGGCATCACTAAAGGCAAAAAGCGCCTGAATGGGTAAGAAGCAGGCGGCCAGGGGCAGCTTGCGGAAATAGGGTAAAAAGAATGGCATCTCCAAAGCATTTTCTGGATCTTTCGGCTGTTTCAAGCGGCGATCTGCGCTCAATCCTCGATGACGCACGAGCACGCAAAGGTGCAACGAAAGCCGGTACGGCTGACAAGCCGCTGGACGGTAAAATGCTGGCGATGATTTTCGAAAAGCCGTCCACGCGCACCCGCGTGTCGTTTGATGTCGGCATGCGCCAGCTCGGCGGCGAAACCCTGTTCCTGTCCGGCACGGAAATGCAGCTCGGCCGCGCTGAAACCATTGGCGATACCGCCAAGGTTCTGTCGCGTTACGTTGACGCCATCATGATCCGTACCACAGATCATAACCGTCTGCTGGAGCTGGCCGAGCACGCAACCGTGCCTGTCATCAACGGCCTGACAGACGACACCCACCCTTGCCAGATCATGGCGGATATCCTGACGTTCGAAGAACATCGTGGTCCGGTCAAAGGAAAAACTATCGCCTGGACTGGCGATGGCAACAACGTTCTGCATTCGCTGGTCGAAGGTTCGGCCCGTTTTGGTTACCGCATGAACATGGCGGTGCCGATGGGCTCCGAGCCGCATGACAAGTTCCTGAACTGGGCGCGCAACAATGGTGGCGACATCATGCTGTGCCATGACGCAGAGCGTGCTGTTGCAGATGCCGATTGTGTGGTGACCGATACGTGGGTGTCGATGAACCAGGAACACAAGGCACGTGGTCACAACATCTTCCAACCTTACCAGGTCAATGGCGCGTTGATGCAAAAGGCCAACAAGGAAGCACTGTTCATGCACTGCCTGCCGGCTCACCGTGGTGAAGAAGTGACCGACGAGGTTATCGACGGACCGCAGTCCGTTGTGTTTGACGAGGCGGAAAACCGCCTGCATGCCCAGAAGTCCATCATTGCATGGTGCATGGGACTTGTCTGATCACAAGGCCTGAAAGGGTCTTGATCTTTTATTGCTGACTTCCCATCTGGGTGTCTTCGAAGCGCGCAAGCTTGGCCATCTCGGCAGGACTTGCGCGTTTTACTGCATGGTTTCTCAAACTCAGTGTGGTTTTGCGGCAAAACATGCAGCTTTGAAAAGGTTCAACAGCGCTCTCAATGCGGCTTTGTTAAAAAGCAAGGCTCTGTCGTAACCTTTCCAGATGCAGCATTTTCACTCCGAAAATGCAAAAAACAACCAATTGAGCGTTTCACCGGCCGGTTTTGGCGGGAAACGTGTATGCCACGGGTGGTTTCACTTTGCGTGCCCCTGTGCAAAAACACAATGACGTCACGCGTGTCCTGTAAGTGGAGCGGGTGCTGCAAGGAGTATTTGGTATGGCAGATGTAACCGTAGAATTGGACGATCTGAAATTTGCGGGTGACGATAACGTGCTGCCGTTTCAGATTGAAGGACTGGATGTGCGCGGCCGTGCTGTGCAGGTTGGCCCTCTGCTGAACACCATTCTGCAGCGTCATGACTACCCGCCAGTAGTTGCGCGCCTGTTGGCCGAAGCAACGGTGCTGACCGCGCTGATTGGTACGTCGTTGAAATTTTCGGGCAAGTTGACCCTGCAGACCAAGGGCGACGGTCCGGTTGATCTGCTGGTTGCGGATTTCACCGCCCCTGAAAGCATGCGCGCCTATGCCCGCTTCGATCAGGAACGGCTGGATGCTGCCCTTGCCGAAGGAAAAACTAGCCCGGCGGAACTGCTGGGCACGGGTATTCTTGCCTTTACCATCGATCAGGGCATGGGCATGCAACCCTATCAGGGTATTGTGCCGATGGATGGATCGTCATTGGAAGAAATTGCTGGCACCTATTTCCGTCAGTCGGAACAATTGCCAACCCGCATCCGTCTGGGCGTTGCCGAGTTCTTCGATCGTGATGAAGACGGCAAGCCGCGGCACGGCTGGCGCGCTGGCGGCGTGCTGGCGCAGTTTCTGCCACAGGCGCCGGAACGTCTGCGCCAAAAGGATCTGCACGGTGGAGATGGCGATGAAGGCGATTTCGAAACCGATCATGATGACGCATGGACGGAAGCGGCAACACTTCTGGAAACTGTCGATACCGACGAATTGACCGATCCGCAGGTGCCTGTTGAGCGCTTGCTGTTCCGACTGTTCCATGAACGTGGTGTACGGATCTACGATCCACAGCCGGTATTTGACCGTTGCAATTGCTCGCGCGACAAGATCAAGGGCGTATTGTCCGGCTTTACCGCAGAGGAAATCCGCGACAGTGAAGAAAACGGCATGGTTTCGGTAACTTGCGAGTTCTGCTCGACAACCTACCGCTATGAAACCAGCGAGTTCGACGTTCTGGCAACTGCCAAGAACTGATCTGGCGGATGGTCGACAAGCACCACACTATCAAAGGCGGGCGTGACGAAAGTTGCGCCCGTTTTTATTTAGTTAAGGACGCGGGTCAAGCCGGGCGTATCCAGCGAGAAGGCTGGAATGGCGACATCGAAAACTTCACCGTCATCGGTTTCCATCTGGTAGTGGCCGAACATCATGCCTGAAGGCGTATCGAGCGGGCAACCGGAGGAATACTCATAGGTTTCACCGGGTTGCAGGTGTGGAACTTCGCCAACCACCCCAGGGCCGGAAACTTCGTCGACCTGACCGTTCTGGTCGGTAATGTGCCAATAACGGTGGGTCAGGCGCACGGCTGCATGGGAGTTATTGGCAATGACAATCTTGTAGCCCCAGACGTAGCGACTATCGTCCGGATCCGACTGTTCTTCAAGATAATAAGGGTCGACAGCAACTTCGATCCCATTTGTCGTTGCACGATACATACGCGCTACCTTTAATGATCTGCTTTATTCTACACTATAACATCCGGTATTCGTCAAGAATTGACATAAAACAGGCGGTACCGAACGCTGACAATGTCGGATAGTAGATTAAATGCTGAAATAGAAGGTAAATTTAGGGCGAAGTAAAAAGCCGTGCTTGATGGAGAGCACGGCTTCGTTTGGTATCAGGCCGAGACCTTGGACAGCGCCTGGGCGAAGTCATCAACCAGATCGTCAGTGTCTTCAATGCCGCAGGACAGACGCAGCGTACCGCTGGCAATACCCATTTCGACACGGGCTTCATCCGTCAGGTTTTTGTGGGTGGTGGTGCCAGGGTGGGTGATCAGGCTCTTCGCATCGCCGAGATTGTTGGAAATCTTCACGATATCAAGGGCGTTCTGCAGCGCGAAAGCTGCTTCTTTGCCACCCTTCAACTCAAAAGCCACCATGGTCGACCCGCCGGTCATCTGGCGGGCAATGATATCTGCCTGCGGGTGGTCCTTGCGGCCCGGGTAGATAACCTTTGCAACCTGCTTCTGTTCAGCAAGGAAGTCGGCAATGCGGGTAGCATTGGCGGTCTGTTGCTTGACGCGCAGCGCCAATGTTTCCAGTCCCTTCATCATCGTCCATGCATTGAACGGCGACAGGGCAGGGCCGGTATGACGGTAATATTCCTGGAACTCTTCTTCGATCCATTTCTTGTCGGAAAGCACGACACCGCCAAGGCAGCGGCCCTGACCATCAATGTGCTTGGTCGCGGAGTAGACGACGATATGTGCACCCAATTCCAGCGGCTTCTGGAAAAGCGGTGTGGCGAAAACGTTGTCAACAACCACCTTTGCGCCAATCTGGTTGGCCAGCTTGGCAACACCGGCAATATCAACCACTTCCAGGGTCGGGTTGGTCGGGCTTTCCAGGAAGAAAAGTCGGGTGTTGGGGCGGATGGCGCCTTCCCAGTTGGCAAGGTCACGACCGTCGATCAGTGTGCATTCGATGCCGTATTTTGGAGCCAGCGTCTCGACAACCCAGCGGCAGGAGCCGAACAGGGCGCGGGCGGCAACGATATGGTCGCCGGCCTTCAACTGGCACAGGATGGCGGAGGCAACAGCAGCCATGCCCGATGCGGTGGCGCGTGCTTCTTCGGCGCCTTCCAGCAGGCACATGCGTTTTTCGAACATGTCATTGGTAGGGCTGGCGTAACGGGCGTAAATAAAGCCTTCCGTCTCACCCTTGAAGCGAGCCTCGGCGGCTTCTGAATTTTCGTAGACAAAACCCTGTGTCAGGTAGAGTGCTTCTGATGTTTCGCCGAACTGCGAACGCAGGCTTCCGCCGTGAACGAGTTTCGTTGCCGGGCGCCAGTTATTGCTCATGTCCATCACCTTCAAACAAAAAAACCGGCCGCAAAAGCAGACCGGTTTCGAACACCCGGTCTTTTTAGCCACTTATTTAACGTGGCTGCAAGCCGACCGGCCAAATCACCACGGGATAAAATTGGCATACGCCCGTTAACGGCTTGCGTCAATGCCGGTGTTTTGGTTTTGTCGGTTGGAAAAGCAACAGGTGAGTATCATGAAAAGAACGACCGGTATTTTAACGGATGGAGCCATCCGCGGCCTGTTCGAAAGCGGCAATTTGAAAAGCGAGGCAGCACTGGATGCCGACCAGGTTCAGCCTGCCAGCCTTGATCTGCGGCTTGGTGCAATCGCGTATCGTGTGCGTGCCAGCTTCATGCCGGGTCCTGATTGCACAGTCATGTCCAAACTCGAGCGCCTGCGGTTGCACGCTATTGACCTCAGTGACGGTGCCGTTCTGGAAACCGGCTGTGTCTACATCGTGCCCTTGATGGAAACGGTTGATCTGCCCGCCGGAATGTCCGCGTCTGCCAATCCGAAAAGCTCGACTGGCCGCCTGGATATCTTTACCCGGGTCATCACAGATAGCGCGCAGGAGTTCGACAAAATCCCGGCTGGCTACAAGGGCCCGCTTTACCTCGAAATCAGCCCGCGCACGTTCCCGATTGTTGTGCGCCGTGGCTCGCGCCTGTCGCAAATCCGTTTCCGCATCGGCCATGCGCTCCTCAATGAAGCCGAACTTCTGTCACTGCACGCGGCTGAAACCCTGGTTGCCAGTGAAACCCCGAACGTATCCGGCGGCGGCATTGCGCTGTCGATCGATCTAGAAGGTTTTGGCGAGGACCGTCTGATCGGTTATCGCGGCAAACATCACACCTCGGTGGTAGATGTCGACATCAAGGCGCAGCATGATGTGTTTGATTTCTGGGAGCCTCTTTATAACCGTGGCCGCTCCGAACTGATCCTTGATCCCGACGAGTTCTATATTCTCGTGTCCAGAGAGGCTGTGCATGTGCCACCGCTTTACGCCGCGGAAATGACACCTTTCGATCCGCTGGTCGGCGAATTCCGCGTGCACTATGCCGGTTTCTTCGATCCCGGTTTTGGTCATGTCAGCGCCGGAGGCGCAGGCAGCCGTGCTGTTCTGGAAGTGCGCAGCCACGAAGTGCCCTTCATTCTGGAACATGGCCAGATTGTCGGGCGGTTGGTCTATGAACACATGTTGGAAAAACCGCAGGGCCTTTATGGTACCAGCGCAGGTTCCAATTATCAGGCGCAGGGCCTCAAGCTTTCCAAACATTTCCGGATGTGATGGGGCCGCAGCCCACCCAAGACTGACCGCGGCTTGACAGCCGCGGTGATCTGTTGAATCTCTTCATCCATTGCGGGTGTAGCTCAATGGTAGAGCAGCAGCTTCCCAAGCTGAATACGAGGGTTCGATTCCCTTCACCCGCTCCAGTAATTTCAGTAATTCACGATCATCTGTGGTTTGCCTTCAATTTTGAAGCTTGGTTTGGTGCCAAGCAAGGCTGCCGTCCGTGCAATGATTTCCTTGGTCATCGGTGCCGCAGTGGACGCGGCAGTTCGTCCGCCATTGACGCCGGTTTTGGGCGCGTCAACGATGGTCAACACAACGTAACGCGGGTCGTCCATTGGAAAACCGGCGACGAATGCGTTGAAATTGATGTCTTTGGCGTAACGACCATTGATGACCTTGTCGGCCGTGCCAGTTTTTCCACCGACATTAAAACCTTCAACCTGGGCTGCGCGGCCTGAACCTTTCAGGCCATTCCATGTGTAGAGGTAACGCATATCCGCACTGGTTTTTTCCTTGATCACGGCGCGCGAGATAGCCGCTGCATCCTCTATGCTGCGAGGCAGGAAGGTCGGGCTAATCAGGTTGCCGCCATTGATTAGCGCGGCTGCGGCGACGGCCGTCTGCAAAGGCGTCGTTGCAATGCCATGGCCGAAGGAGATCGTCACCGAGTTGATCTTTTTCCATGTTCTCGGCTGGGTGGGCGTGGCCACACCAGGCATTTCGGTGTCCATCTTGGACAGAAGACCAAGCCGGGTCAGAAATTCCTGATGACCTTCAATGCCAACGCGATCGGCGATATCCGCCGTGCCGATATTGGAGGAATACTGAAAGATTTCCGGGATCGAAAGCGGGCGGTATTTGCCCTTGAAATCGCGGATCGTGAAACCACCCATGCGGATCGGACGGGAAGCATCGATCACGGTATTCAGATTTATCTTTTCGGCGTCGAGGCCCATGGCCAGCGTGAAACTCTTGAAGGTGGAGCCCATCTCGAATGTGGCATTGCTCATTCGGTTGAACCACCCCTTTTCATATTCCTTGTCGACACTGCCATCGGCAAGTGCGCGCGAGGGCTGATTGGGGTCGTAATCCGGTACCGATGCCATGGCGATCACTTCGCCCGTATCGACATCGAGAATAACTGCGCCTGCCGCCTCGGCCTGATAATCGATCATGGCTTTTGCGGCGATTTCCCGCACCATATTCTGCACGCGCAGGTCAATGGAAAGCCGGACGGGTTCAAGACGGGTGTCGGAGGTCAGGCCGACGGATCTGAGATCGGCATAACCTTGCTGGTCGATGTAGCGTTCCATTCCCGCCAGACCGAGATTGTCGATGTTGACGTGGCCGACAATATGCGAGGCAACCGGGCCGCCGGGGTAAAAACGCCGTTTCTCCGGACGAAAACCAATACCGGGGATGCCGAGTGCCAGAATATCTGATTGTTGTTTCGGTGTAAGTTGACGCCGTAACCACTGAAACGCGCTTCCCGATTGCAGCCTTCTGTGGGTGTCCTTCCAGTCGAGATTGGGAAGAACCGTTGCCAGCTTTTCCACGACCTCGTTAGCGTCGATGATTTTTCGCGGTTCGGCATAGAGGGAAACTGTGTTGATGTCTGTTGCAAGCAACTCGCCATTGCGATCGAGAATGTCAGGGCGTGAGGCCATGGCGTGGGTGTTGAATGAAATGGCACCGGTAACGGAGGGGTCGGCCATGCCATATTGGACGAGGCGTGCGCCGATCGTCACATACATGACGGCAAAAGTGGCAATCAAAAGAGTAAGCCTTTGCCGGGCCTGTCGTGTTCGACGCGCTCCGCTGCCCGAGATGGTTCCCCCCGGCGCCTTGCCTTTCACTTCCACGCGGAAGTGAGCGCGGCTTCTAAGCCGGACAATAAAACCAATCATTCGGCCGAAACCCACATTCGTTCAATACGGTGACACCTGGATGGCTCATCACCCGCTGAATGGAAGTGTGTCTGTAAAATGGCTGAAAGCCAACGAAAGTGGCGTTTGTTTTAAAGACGCCATTAAATTTATATTAATATACATCTAAAGTTGCCGAGAGGCGGTTAACGTTTGATTGTCCTTCGGCCGGAAGCATTAAACGTGAAACCGCCACTGGGTGTTAAATCGTCAGGCGATGCCCTTGCCGCCCGTCACACCATAAACCTCACCATTGATGAAGCTTGCTTCCTGTGACGCGAGAAGGACATAAACGGGGGCAAGTTCCACCGGTTGACCCGGGCGACCAAAATCGCTGTTCTCACCAAAATGCCGAACCTTCTCGTCAGGCTGGCCACCGCTCGGTTGCAGCACCGTCCAGAAGGGGCCGGGCGCCACCACATTGGCACGCACACCCTTTTCAATCAGCTGTTTTGACAGCGCCTTGGTGTAGGCCACGATACCGGCTTTCGTCGTGGCATAATCAAGCAGGATGGGGGAGGGCTCATAGGCCTGAACAGAGGCGGTGGTAATGACTGAGGAACCCGGCTGCAGATGTGGGACAGCCGCTTGGGCAATCCAATGCAACGCATAAAGATTGGTCTTCATGGTCTGATCGAAATCGTCAGTGGAGAGCTCGCTCAGGTTCTCTCGGTATTGCTGTCTAGCAGCATTGATGACGAGGATATCCAAACCGCCGAGGTCGCTGACCGCTTTTTCAACCATCTCGCGGCACCAAGTTTCATTTTTGATGTCTCCCGGCAAGGCAACTCCGATGCGTCCCTCAGCCTCAATCAGTTCGATCACTGTCTCAGCGTCTGGCTCTTCATCTTCGAGATAAGAAATGGCGACATCAGCACCTTCGCGGGCAAATGCGATTGCGACGGCGCGACCGATACCGGAATCGCCGCCGGTAATCAGAGCCTTTCGTCCTGCGAGTTTGCCCGAGCCTTTGTAACTTTCTTCGCCGTGGTCAGGAGAGGGAACCATATTCTGCACTAGGCCCGGCATAGGTTGTGGCTGCGCATCGAAGGGCGGCGCGGGATATTGCTTGCGTGGATCCTGAATGGTGAGGCGGTCATTCATGTGTGCTCTCCCTGATACGGTTGCTTAAACGGCAAATGGAGCGCCACCGGTGGGAAGCGCTCCATCTAGCTGCATGGATTTTAGCGGAGGGTCTGATATCGGCGCTGTTCCGCTGCGATTTCGTCGTGGCTATAAGGGTCACGCGTGTCGTCAAAACGGCTCCAGCCGTCTTGTTCATAAGTGCGTCGACGTTCAACCGGATCAACCAGGTTTGAGCGTTTGAGAATTGCCGAGGCTTCATCAACCTTTGCCTCGTCTACCTTCGCAACAACGATGCTACCGCCGCGACGTACACCTTCGGCATAAACATGGGCATGTTCCTCAGGCACACCGGCGCTGACCAGCGAACCGATAATACCGCCAGCTGCGCCACCTGCTACAGCGCCAGCAACAGCGCCTGCCGCCGTCGCAGCGAGCCAACCTGCAGCCACCACCGGTCCGACGCCGGGAATAGCCATCACACCAAGGCCGGTCAGCAAACCAACGCCGCCACCGGCGACCGCGCCGACGCCTGCGCCGGTTCCGGCACCTTCAGCGGCTTTGGTTTCAGATGTCTCGTCTTTGGTTGTGCCGTCATGCGCAACGATGCTGATATCTTGCGAAGGAATACCTGCTGCCTCCAGCGCAGTTACTGCGTTGCGCGCATCGTCACGAGTGTCAAAAAGTCCGGTTATTGTACGCATTGATGGTTCCTCCAAATTTTTTTGAATTTTACTGAGTGACAATATTGCCCTGATAGTCGAGGCCGACATCGGCTTCAGCACCATCCTTGGTGGCCTTGGCGCGCCAGATACCCTGTGAATCAAGCGTCAAACCCGTCACCGCAGTATAACCTGCAGCCTCGATGCGCTCTTTGGCTTGTGCTTCTGTGAAGCTGTTTTCACCGGCAACAGGTGCTGTCGGGTTGGTGCTATCCGGTGTGGTAACTGCAGGGGTTTCTCCCGACTGCGTAGGGGCCGGCTGCTGCGCAAAGGCTACCGTAGACAATAGAGTAACCGCTCCGGCGATAACCAGATTTTTCATTTTTCGATCCTTTCGAGCTGTAGTATGGATTAAACCTTTGAGATGGCAGATAGTTCCGTCGAATGCTCTTTTGTCATCTAGCGGACAAAGAATATGGTGCTAGACACAGCTTAGAAAATCCCGCAGCAGAACTTCGTCCTTGCGCATATGGGCGGTGCGTTTGGCCGCCGATTGAGTGAGCTTTAGAAGTTTGGTACGCGTCGTCTCATCGCTTGCCAGAGCCAGAACCGCTGGGTGGATGTAACTTTTCCTGCAGATTGCAGGGGTGTTGCACAGTTCCAGCGATGCTGCATGGCACATGGCCTTGAGGGTCAGTGGTTGGCTGGTAGCGAGACACCGCAACGCGTAGCTGAACGCTGCCAGCGTCCCTCCCCAGGTTCGGAAAGTTTTGGCAGAAATACTCTGGCCGGCAATACCTGCCAGATATCCGTTTAACTGGCTGGAATCGACGGGATGAATTTTATTGTCGGCATCCTGCCATACAAAAAGCTGCTTGCCGGGCAGATCAGCAATCTCTTCGAGTATTTTCTGCAGGCGTGGCTGTTTCAGCGTCCGTTGCACCTTGGTGCCACCCTTTGCCTTAAATTTGAGGTCGATGGTGTTTCCAAATTTCACATGACGTTTCAGCAGCGTTGTCGCGCCGTATGTGCCATTGTCGCGCAGGTAAGATTTGTTGCCGACCCGCAGAAATGTGGCGTCAAGCAACAGCACTATGGCTGCCAATGTCACGGTTTCTGGGCTTTTACTGCGCTCGATATCGGAAATTGACCGCCGCCGGATCGCTGGCAGGCACTGTGAAAATTCCAGGAGCTGGTCGTACTTCCGTTCACCCCGCAAAGTCTGCCAATCCGGGTGATAACGATATTGCTTGCGGCCTCTCGCATCCAGTCCGGTCGCCTGCAAGTGACCGTTCTCTTTCATGCAAATCCAGACATCCTTGTAGGCTGGCGGAATGCCAAGGCTCTTGATGCGCTGGATGATGGTGGTGTCCCTGACCGGTTCTCGATCAGGAAATCTGTAATGAAAACCTCTACCCGACCGAAGCCTAGTAATGCCCGGCTCCTTGTCTTGGACATATATCAAACCACTTTTCTTCAACTCACGAGTTACAAGCGTATCCATCTGGGCACCGGCAAGGAGTTAATTTGTTTGGCTTGGCTTGATATTATCGACCCGCACTATGCCATCGATAATACCACGCTCGATTCCGGCTATTGCCGGACCATCATCTACCACGCTGTAAAGCTTTTCGTTGCGGTACATGCTGGCGTTGACAGTTGTGACATCTTCTGCCGGCGCAGCATCGATTTCCAGAAAATCCAGCTCTCTGTCCGCAGCGACAATTCGCGCATCGCCAGCAGACACTGCGCAAACGACAAGTTCATCATGTGTTGTCGCATCAAGCCAGTTAGGATCATCGTTGGCAGCCGTTGGAATAAGCCGGTAAATACGAAGATTTTGGCCATCAATAACAGTCGATACCGGGGCGTCGACTTGCGAGGTCAGGTCACTTTTGACGGGTTTTTCCAACTTGGGGTCATCCATTGAGTTTACCTCCGTACATATTGGTCACAACGATGTACCGTTCTTCCCGGTTCCGTGCCCTTAAGCGCTACCCGCTCAGCCGTGTGTTTCACCCTCTCCCGCAAAAGCGATGGAACGATAATCAATGCAACTTGTTCAAGGCCATAGGACCCAGATCGATGGGTTGAGTTTTTGAAGGAGTTTCACATGGCAAATAAACCCAAACCTGCGGTTTTTAGCGCCCGCGAAGCCCGACAAGGGTGGCGAGGAAGTCCCGTTCTTGTGGTGTTGATTGTCAGCCTTATTCTGGTTGCAGCAGTCTGGCTTGCTGCAGAAATCTGGGGCAGCGTCAACGAACCAAACATACCAAACCCGCCAAGCGCCTCTGCGCCTGCTGACAATAACAATCCAGGTGCCAGTAGCGGCGCCGGTTTCAGTGACAATCCACCCGAAGGCAGCAGACCAGCAACGGAAGGTACCGACCGTCAGCCCGTCCCATGACGGGCTTCCATGGAACTGAATACGTGCGGTAGGCAAACCTCAATCGAGTTTGAACAGCGCGGCATCCGGGTCGCTGGTGCCGTTAATGTATGCCGCGACAAGTTCTGCAGCAATCTGGCTGAATGTGATACCATTTCCGCCAAACCCCATCACGCTATAGACATTCTGCATAGCCGGTACGGAGCCGATCAACGGCAAACCGGTTGTGGTTGAGCCGAATGCAGCAGCCCATTGATAGTCTATCGGCCCGATATCAAGGCCTAGCAGGTTGTTGACCTTGCGCCGGATGGTTTGGGCTTTCCTGTGCAACTTTGCCTCGGACTGATAGGCATTGGAGTTGTTTTCATCTTCACCGCCAACAATCAGACGTCCTGCTTCATCCGTCCTGAGATATAGATAGGGGTCAGAGGCCTCCCACAAAATATGTTTGTGCAACCAATCCGGGAGGGACAAACCGGCTTTACTGGAAATTGCCCATGTCGAGATGATCTCGTGTTTTTTGTTGGCAACGTTTTCCAGAAATTCGTAGCCGGTGCAGAACACGACATGCTGTGTGCTGATAAGCTTTCCTTCTGCGGTTGCCATGACCACGTCATCACCGAGACTTTTGAGGTCTGTAATTTCAACCCCACTGACGATTTCCGCCCCCTGTTTAGCGGCGTAGCGCAACAAGCCCGCCGTTAACTGGCCGGGATTTGCCGATGCCGATATGTCGCTCAAGATGGCACCATCGCGATCAAGCCCAAAGTGGCTTTGGAGATCGGCCTTGTCGATGAACGTCGCTTCAATGCCAGCCTTCAGGCGCGCATCCACTTCCGTTTGCAGGCCGCGCGCACCCGATTCATTGCCTGCTATATAAAGCGCTGGCTTGCGTTGCATCGCGCAAGAAATCTCCAGCGATCGGACGATATCTTCAAGTTTCAACACAGCCTTGGCGGAGCGTTGCCAGGCGCGATTGGCATTGTCCTCGCCAATCATGCCTTGCAGTTTGTGAAGAGGCACATCAATTTCATGCTGAATCATTGCGGTGCTGGCGATGCTGCTGCCACGAACCGGCTTACGCTTATCGACAATCAGAACCGATTTTCCAGGCTTCGCCAGCGCCTGGGCCACCAAGGCGCCGCTGATGCCCGCACCAATGATGACAATGTCATAATGGCTTTTACCAATAAAGCTTTTGCTGCGCACGGAAATGCGCGGGCTGTCGATCCACAGTGGTCGTGAATCCCTCAGATCCCGCTCTTTTGTAAGTTTGGCTTTTTTCATGACATTCTTTCGGCGGGGAAATCATGGTTGGGTGTAACCCATGACAGTGAGATTGAACTCGCCGGAGTCGGGGTCTTTTTTAAAAAACAGGATGCCTGTTTCATGGGATTCAGAAGCGACATAATCGAATGTGACATCAGAGCTTTCAGGACTGTCAGGGGAGACAAGGTCGCCACGCACATGCACTTCTGCAGCCGTTGAAAGCGAGGTGTTGTGAATGTCGAATGTGACGCGATAATTGTCGTGTTCCGCCTGTACCGATAGTACCGAAATCTCGAACTGCGCGGCCTGATCCTCGTAGCGGTAGATGTCCCAGCCGAGCCAGACAAAGAGGGTAACAACCAGAAACGTACAAACGCCGCCCACCAGCCACTCAAGCCAATGGGGATCTGCGGTTTCCGTGTGTTTGCTTCCAACGGATTTTGTCATGATTGCTCACAGAATAAGACGGGCGGCCGCAGCACCGATCGAGGCGGGAAAGCCAAGAATGACGGCCGCGGTCATTATTTGAGAGAGTGAAGTGTGGTCCAGTCGCTCGAAGGTCCACAGCGCATAGATGCTGACAGCAAGCGCAATGACATAGCCGGGCATGGTGAAACGAATGAAAGAGTGCCACCACTGGCTTCCATCAGGCAAGCCGTGCGATCCCTTGAAATGCAGGGCATAGACGAAACCATGCATCAGCGCGATTGAGATTAGCACGATACAGGCGGTGTGAAATGGTGTGATCTTGTAGGCAATTAGGATCATCTCGTCCGTTGGTGCGACGTTCAGATTTAGGAACAGGGCGCCGACCATCATCATGAAAAGCTCATGCAGATAACCGGTCTCGCCTTCGCCGTTATTCTGTTCTTTTTCTTCTGAATGCGCACCCAGCTGGCTGCGTCCCAACAATGCGCCGATACTGGCGGGGACCGATTGCAATGCCACTTTAGCAACAATGGTACTTGTGGTCAGCTGGTCGTTGAGGACGCCCAGGAGCAGCAAGATTGCGGCACTGACTGCGATGCCCAGCCCATAAGCGGTGAGCGCATCACGGATAGCCTGATGCCATGAAGAGGTTTTTTCAAAGCCAATGCGGCGCGCAAGCATAATCAGCAAAGGCAGGTTGAGAAGGCAAAGCAGCAGCAATCGCGTGCGATTGACGTAAAGGCCCAGGAACCACATTTCCATGGTCATCAGCATCGGCAGGGCAAATAGCAGGGCACCTGCCAAACCGCGGGCCAGACCTGTCAGAAAATGTTCTGTTTCGTTACCCCCGGACTGACCGGATGCTGCCGCTGCCATGTATCGCCTCCAGCGTTCTGCAAGCGATAACGTGTGGTAACGAACCTTGTTCCCGCCTCAGGCGGATGTGTCGATCAGCGCGATGCCAAATTCCGGACGGTAGGTGCGTCTAAGCTGGGCGGGCGTTTCCTTGACGATCACTTCCAGCGTCGGGCGGACGTACCCCTTCACGAAATGGCCCCCGCGCGTGTGCCCATCGGAGAACCCTAAAACTGCATGCAGGTGCGGATTGGGTTTGCCCCTTTCATCCAGAGTGATGTCGCCGATCAGGCTCAGTACCTCACTTTGATCATCGATTGGAATGTCATCGTAGGTTTGTGAAGCAAGGTCGAAAAACGCTAATGTGGCTTTTTCAAATGCGCCAATCGCCGTCACCGACGCGGCGTTGATGTCGTGTTGAATGGCAAAATCCTTGATAATGCCAAATGCTTCTTCGCCGGGTTCGATCACGAGCATAAAAATGCGATCGCTGTCGTTGGACAGCAGCTTGCTCTGCATCGGTTCTTCTCCCTTATTATGTCGGGCTGCCATCTTCATGGCTCAAAAAAAGACCGCCAGCATAACTGGCGGCCCGTTATGGTTGCCGCCTCAAGCGGCGCGGCGCGGGTGGCGCCCTTCCTCAATTTCTTCAACGATCTTGTCGACAAATGCCTCAAGATCATCAGGTGAGCGTGACGTAATGATGCCCTGATCAACAACCACCTTCTCATCCATCCAGATGCCACCGGCATTCTGAACATCCGTCTTGATGGAACCGTAGGACGTCACTTTCCGTCCGTTAATGGCGTCGGCTTCAATCAGCAGCCATGGAGCATGGCAGATAGCCGCGACCACCTTGCCGGATTCAGTGAATTCACGAACCACACGCATGGCATTTGCATCTGCGCGCAGCTTGTCCGGGTTGATCTGACCGCCCGGAAGCACCAGAGCATCAAAATCCGTTAGATGCACGTTCTCGGCCTGAAGATCGACATCAACAGTATCTCCCCAATCTGCCTTGTCCCAGCTTTTAATCTTTCCTGATTTGATGGAAGCGATTTTTACATTCGCGCCACGACGCTGCAATTCCTCGTAAGGGACGCGCAATTCCGAACGTTCGTAGCCGTCAGTCGCCAAAATTACGATGTTAGCGTTAGTAATTTCAGTCATGTTTTCGTCCTTTCGGTTGTATCGGTGTTTCCGTCAGCGTTGATTGACGGCAGAAAAAATTCGACATCTTCGCGAGTTGCCTGATCCAGACTTTCAATATGCTCATGCCAGAATGCAGCAGCTTTGCTTGGCTCTTCCTCGTACTGGCGAATGAATGTCTTGTTGTCGTCGATCATCACTTGTCGAGTGCCGCCGAGGTTCAGGTACTGTTCGGCAAGAGTGCGTGTCTCAGTCTTTTCCATATGCGTGTCCTCACGTAACAGGATGGAAAATGTCTTCGGGCGAAGCGCACCGGACGGGTAAGAAGCTCGTCTGCCTTTTCGTTGGCCATCAGGAGAAAACGAAAAAATCCTGATGTTCTTCAGCGCCGTCACGTTCGTTTGACACGGCGCGCTTCTGTTAAGTGAACGTGACAGACCGGGCATTGTTCCCCCGAAAATAGGGTTGTGGTCGCAGCCAGTGATCACGGCGGAAATATCAACTTCATCAGCTTGAAAAATTGGATGCCTGTTGTCTTGCGTTCACCAAGTATTGTTCACGTCGTGACTTGGTGGCCCAACCATCCGGGAACAAAAAAGCCTCAGCCTTCGTTTGTTTTGCAACGAAGAGAGGGAAATTCCCATGTTTAGAGTGGAAAAATTCGCTTCTGTGTTTGCTTTGAGCCTTGGCCTGCTGGGCGTTGTTACGATGCCTGCCCATGCTTTCAGTATCATCGCTCCTGCAGAGCAGAATCAGGCGGCCGACGGCAATACAGCCAAACGCCATTATCCTTTGGCAGCCTTTGCCGGAGAAGGCGCTTCGAATTCTGGCCAGGATAACTTCCTGCTATCAGCGGAGGAAGTGCAGCATGTGCAATGGTGCGCCAAACGCTACATGTCTTATCATCCGGTGGATAACACCTATCAGGACAAATCAGGCAAGCGTCTGGAATGTCAGTCACCCCATTGATTGGCGCCAAATCAGGCCGTAAGCGCATAACGGCCTGACTGTGTCTTTGCCTCATTGATTTCGTCATCAAGCGCGCTCAGGCGCATCATGTGCGACGTGATGTGAAGAGCGATGGCATTTCTGTCATCGATGGAGAAGCGCCTCCACCGTTCCAGCCCGGTTATCACCTCGATCAGGTCTTCGCGTTCTTTTTCAAGTTTTGCAATGTTGCAGATCATAGTTGCCGCCCTTTCTGTCTGGGGCGCTAACGTGCTGCATAAGCAAAAGTTCAAATAAGTAAAATTTAAGGTAAATTTTATCTTTATGGGAAGAGGAAGGCGCCGTGCATGGCCTGCACGGCGCCCTTCAGTCATGCGGCAGCCTTTTGTGCCGCGTAGGGGTCAAACCGGCCATAAAAGGTTTCTCCCTTGGCGGCCATGTCCAGCAACAAAAGTGTTGGTTTGAAGCGTGGGCCGTAGTTCTGGCTAAGCTTTTCAGCCAGTTCCACGAAGGTCTTCACACCCATGCCGTCAATGTAGGACAGCGCGCCACCCGTATACGGCGCAAAACCAAAGCCGAGAATGGAGCCGACATCAGCCTCGCGTGGATCGGTCACAATGCCTTCTTCCACCGTTCGTGCAGCTTCCAGTGCAATGGTCACCAGGAAGCGAGACTTTAGAACGTCCATGTCCACATCGTCTGGCTTCTTTTGCGGGTAGAGGTTTTTAAGGCCCGGCCACAGAGACTTCTTTGCAGGCTTCGGTGGATAGTCATAAAAGCCTTTGGCGTTCTTGCGGCCAAAACGCTCTTCATCTTCCACCAGCTTTTTCACCAGTGCCATCTGGCGTGGATCGACAGCTTTGTCCCCGAGATCGGCAACCGTTGCCTTGAGAATCTTATAGGAAAGATCAATGGCAACTTCGTCGTTCAACGCCAATGGGCCAACCGGCATGCCCGCAAATTTCGCAGCATTTTCGATCATTGCCGCCGGAACACCCTCGATCAGCATCTCATAGCTTTCGGCCATGTAACGCAATACGCAACGATTGACGAAGAAACCACGCGTGTCGTTGACGACGATCGGAGTCTTCTTGATTTTCGCCACATAATCCAGTGCCACAGCCAGAGCCTTGTCACCGGTTTCCTTGCCCAGAATGACTTCGGTCAGCATCATCTTCTCAACCGGTGAGAAGAAGTGAATGCCGATAAAATCGGTTGGGCGTTTGGAGTTCTTCGCCAGTCCGCTGATTGGCAAGGTTGAGGTATTGGAGGCAAAAATTGCGCCTTCCGACAGCACGGCTTCCACCTGCTCTATGACCGCTTTCTTGACATCGCGATCTTCGAATACCGCTTCGATAACAAGGTTTGCGGTTTTGAGCGTCGCGTAGTCGGCGCTTGGCGTGATGCGGGCGAGAATGGCAGCGCCTTCATCCTGCGTCATGCGGCCCTTGCCGACGCTGTCCTTGACCAGACCTTCGCAGGTCGCCTTGCCCTTGGCGGCGGCTTCGTCGTCCCGGTCTATCAGGGTGACATCAAGGCCGGCAACGGCGGTGACATAAGCAATGGATGCGCCCATGAAACCGGCGCCAACTACGCCGACATGTTTCAGATCACTCTTCGGCTGGCCGGCCGGGCGGCGTGCGCCTTTGCCCAGTTCCTGCATCGAGATGAACAGCGAGCGGATCATCGAGAAGGCTTCCTTCGAGCGAAGGATTTCGGTGAAATAACGCTGCTCAACCTTCAATGCGGTATCAAACGGCAATTGCAGGCCTTCGTAAACGCATTTGAGAATGGCAAGGGCTGCCGGGTAGTTGCCAGCACTTTCACGACGCAGAATAGCCGGTGCCGCAGGCCATAGCTGGGCTGCCGCCGGTGTCCAGATGCCGCCACCGGGAGCCTTGAAACCCTTTTCGTCCCACGGGGCAACCGGTTTCAGACCATCCTTGATCATTTGTTTGGCGGCAGAAATCAGTTGATCCGGCTCGACGACCTGATGAACGAGGTTCATCGCCTTGGCGCGCTGGGCGGTCAACGACTGCCCCGTTGTCATCATCTGGAGGGCTGATTGGGCATCGGTCAGGCGTGGAACGCGCTGTGTACCGCCAGCACCGGGGAAAATGCCAACCTTGACCTCAGGTAGTGCCAGCTTGACGCTTTTGGCATTAGAGGCAACCCTGCCATGGCAGGCGAGCGAAAGCTCCAGCGCGCCACCCATGCACGTGCCGTTGATGGCCGATACCCATGGTTTGCCGTTGGTTTCCACCTTGCGGTACAGCCAGTTCATCTTGCCGACGAGATCGAACAGCTTTTGTGCGGCTTCATCCGGGTTCTTCTGTTTTTCCTCATGGTAAAACGAGAACATCGATTTGATCATCGAAAGGTCGGCGCCGCCGGAAAAGGTGCTTTTGCCCGACGTGAAGACCACGCCTTTGACGGCAGCATCGGCCACGGTTGCATCGACGATGGCGTCGAGTTCCTGCAAAACCTCCGCAGTAAAGACATTCATGGATTTTTCAGGCATGTCCCATGTCACGAGGGCAATGCCGTCAGCGTCAGTTTCGACGGTAAAATTTGTATAGCTCATCGGTTTCCTCCCGAAATCAAACGCGCTCAATGACCGTTGCCGTACCCATGCCAGCACCGATGCAGAGCGTGACCAGTGCTGTGTTGAGATCACGACGTTCCAGTTCGTCCAGAACCGTACCGAGGATCATTGCTCCGGTGGCGCCAAGTGGATGGCCCATGGCAATCGCACCGCCATTGACGTTCATCTTATCGTGGCTGATGTCGAAGGCCTGCATGTAGCGCAGAACCACGGCAGCAAAGGCTTCGTTGAGTTCGAAGAGGTCGATGTCGGCAATCGACATGCCCGTCTTCTTCAGAAGCTTTTCCGTCACGTCCACGGGACCGGTCAGCATCAGTGCCGGATCGGACCCAATATTGGCAAAATGTCTGATGCGCGCCCGGGGCTTCAGACCCATGCTTTCGCCACCGGCCTTCGAACCGACCAGAATAGCGGCCGCGCCGTCAACGATCCCAGAGGAGTTACCTGCGTGGTGAACGTAGTTGATACGCTCGACTTCCGGATGCGCCATGATGCCAACAGCTTCAAACCCACCCATTTCGCCCGGCATCTGGAACGATGCGTTGAGCGAGGCAAGTGCCTGCATGTCGGTACCCGGACGCATATGTTCGTCACGGTCAAGAATGGTGATGCCATTCTGGTCTTTGACCGGAACAACCGAATTCTTGAAGTAGCCGTTCTCCCAGGCATGGGCAGCACGCTTCTGGCTTTCCACGGCATAAGCATCCACGTCATCGCGGGAAAAGCCGTATTTCGTGGCAATCAGGTCAGCGGAAACACCCTGCGGCATGAAGAATGCAGGGAAATTGACTGATGGATCCATGTACCAGGCTCCGCCAGACATGCCCATGCCAACGCGCGACATGCTTTCTACGCCGCCTGCAATAACGATATCGTCAGAGCCAGCGGCAACCTTGCCGGCGGCAAAATTGACGGCGTCCAGACCCGAGGCGCAAAAGCGCGAGATCTGCATGCCCGGTGCTTTGGTCGAATAACCCGCCTCGAAAGCGGCGGCCTTCGGGATCACCGCACCGGCATCCATGACAGGATCGACGCAACCCATGATGATGTCGTCAACGGTTGCCGTATCCAGTCCGTTACGATCGCGGATTGCTTCCAATGTCTTGGCAGCAAGACGAACGGATGGCACTTCATGCAAACTGCCGTCCTTCTTGCCGCGTCCGCGCGGCGTGCGGACATGATCGTAAATATAAACCTCGGTCATTATCTATCTCCCTGTGACGCATGGAGCGTCTTCGAAATCTTGGAGGGGCAAAAGAGGGGCGTTTGCCCCTCAGAATGCCTCGGCAGCCAGTTCCATCATCGTGTCGGCACCCGTCTCGATGCGGGTCTTGCGCAGAACGGTTTCGGGCATAATACGCTCCATGAAGAACTTTGCCGTCACGAGTTTCGTCTTGAGATAGTCCACGTCCGATGCACTGCCGGATGACAAAGCGCTCTGCGCTGCCTTGGCCATGCGGGCATGCATATAACCTAGGACTACAAGGCCGAAGAGGTGCATGTAGTCGGTCGAACCGGCGCCGGCATTGTCAGGTTTTGCCATGGCGTTCTGCATGAACCACATGGTTGCCGCCTGCAGATCGTTCAAGCCCTTTTTCAGACCCTTGGTGTAGGTAACCAGCGCCTCATCCGCGCGGTTGTCCTCGCAGAAATCGCCGATTTCCTTAAAAAGCGCCATGACAGCACGTCCGCCATTCAGGCCCAGCTTGCGGCCGACCAGATCCAGCGCCTGAATGCCATTGGCACCTTCATAGATCATGGTGATGCGCGCATCGCGCACATACTGGCTCATGCCATGTTCTTCGATGTAGCCGTGGCCGCCAAACACCTGCTGTGCCATAACCGCATGGTCAAAGCCCTTGTCGGTCAGCACGCCCTTGAGGATTGGTGTTACCAGTCCAAGCAGGTCGTCCGCCGCCTGGCGCTCTTTTTCGTCCGTAGAGCGGTGGGCGATATCCGACTGCAACGCGGTCCATAGAAGGAACGCACGGCCAGCCTCGTTATAGGCCTTGATCGTCATCAGCGTGCGGCGCACATCCGGATGCACGATAATCGGATCAGCTTTTTTGTCCGGGGCCTTGGCCCCAGACAATGAGCGACCCTGAATACGTTCGCGGGCATATTCGACGGCGTTCTGATAGGCAATTTCGCCAACCGAAAGACCTTGCAGGCCAACGCCGAGGCGGGCTTCGTTCATCATCACGAACATGGCCGAGAGGCCCTTGTTCTCTGCGCCAAGCAGATAACCGGTCGCATCGTCATAGTTCATGACGCAGGTCGAGTTGCCATGAATGCCCATCTTGTGCTCGATGGCTCCGCAGACCACACCGTTGCGGGCACCCTGTGTTCCGTCGTCATTCACCAGGAATTTCGGCACGATGAACAGGGAAATACCCTTGGTGCCTTCAGGCGCGCCTTCGATGCGGGCGATCACCAGATGCACGATGTTGTCGGTCATGGAGTGTTCACCAGCCGAGATGAAAATCTTCTGGCCGGAAATCTTGTAAGTGCCATCGCCCTGCGGAACCGCCTTGGTGCGCAGCAGACCGAGGTCAGTGCCGCAATGGGGTTCGGTCAAGTTCATGGTGCCGGACCACGTGCCTTCCACCATTTTGGGCAGGTAGGTCTGCTTCTGCTCGTCGGTGCCATGCACGAGGATTGCGGCAATCGCACCCTGCGTCAGACCGGGATACATCATCAGCGACAGGTTGGCAGACGACATATATTCACCGATGGCGGCATGCATGGTGTAAGGCAGGCCTTGCCCGCCAAATTCCTGGGGAACGGCAAGACCGATCCACCCGCCGGCGCAATAGGCATCGTAAGCCTGTTTGAAACCGTCCGGTACGGAAACGGATCCATCGTCTGCGCGTTTGCAGCCTTGGCTGTCGCCGGGCAGGTTAAGCGGGAAAAGCTGTTCTTCCGCCAGTTTGGCCGCTTCACCGGCAATCGCCTCGATCATATCGGGAGTGGCGTCTTCAAAACCGGGAAGATTATTGTAGCGCTCCAAACCGAGCACATCGTTGAGAATAAAAAGCGTATCTTTAACAGGGGCCTTGTAAACAGGCATTACCGATGTTCCTCCGCATCGTTCAAGCACGTATGAGAGCATAGTTGCAAATTTTGACGTTTGCGTAAACGTCAAAATGCTCAGGTGGGTAAATTTATCGGGAGCAAGGAGCGGTTATTGGCGTTGGAAAAGCGAGAATCCATAATTTTTTAAGGGAATTAAAGGAAAAGTTAAAAAATACCGACGTCGGTTAACCACTTTTTTACCACGTTTCGTAAATTGTTCGAAACGTGGTGTCTGTTCGCGTTGTCTGCTCGTTTACCTCAAACGTGCATCGCAACGAGTCGGGATTGGGGTGGCCCATTCTCGATGACAATGCAGATCGACGCTATGGCGGACCAATGCCAACCATCGCGAAGTGAGCAGGAACATGAACGGATCGAGACCAAATCGGTATAGCGATGGCAGATCGTCCCTTGATGCCTTGAGCCGGACCATTGAGGGGCTGGAAGCTCGCATCGAGGGCCTCATGGGTCAGCCTCCGCAGGAACCACACCCTCAGCGCAGGCCAGAGCCGGTAGAACGCCACGTTCAGCCGCCGCTTGCAGCTCGGCCGGAGCGTTTTGATCCAATCAACGAGATTCGCCAGCGCCAGCGTGCCCTCAATGCAGCGACGAGACCGCCACGGCAGGAAGATCGCCAGGAACGTCTCGAGCGGCAAGAACGCCCAGCGCCCCGCCAGCCGGAGCGCGCCCCATTTGTGCCCGCGCCGCGCCCACCTTTGGCGCGCTCGACTGCTACACCGCCCGCAGACGCTCCTCAGCGCGCCTATCAGTCTTACGAGCCACGGCCGCCTCAGCCGCCAGTCGTTTCCCAGCCCAACGATACCGCCATGCGTGATATCGCGCAGGCGCTTGTCAGCCTGCGCCAGGAACTGAAGCAAGATCTTTCAGAAGGCATTGCGCGCGAAGTGCAGGGCCTGCGCTCGGAAATCCGCAGCATCAAATCAATCGCTGAAGACAATCAGTTTGCCGGTGATATCCGCTCCGACATCGACCGCTTGGCTGCCAGCATCGATCAGCTCGGTGGCAGTTCTTCGCCGAATGCTTATGGCTTGCGCGAGGAGTTCGATGATCTGCGCGCCCTGATGGATCAGCTTGCGCGGCAGGACACCGTCAGCCGTATTGAAGATCACTGGGAGAACGTTGAGGAGAACCTCAGCAAGTTCGACACATCTGCACTGCAAGAAGAGATCGTTTCGCTGGCCTACCGGCTGGATGACATCAAGGGCCACCTTGGTGCGATGAGCGATAGCCCTGCGGTTCGCATTTTGGAAGAAAAGCTGATCACCATCGCAGAAGCTGTGGAGCAGCTTGGCAAGCATATGCAGCCTTCCGGTGGCGCAATTACGGAGCAATTCTCCAATCTTGACCAGCGCCTTGATGAAATCAGCCGTGCGATTGCCGCAACCAGTTCGCGCAATGCCGCGCCGGCTCTGGATACATCGCTGTTTCAGCGTCTTGAAGGCCGCCTGAACGGTTTGGCTGTGCAGATTGATGAGCTGAGCAATGCCTCCGCTCGCAGCAATCCGGCAGACGAACTTGCCGGTCGCATGGAAGCACTGACCCTTCGGATCGAAGATCTGGCAACCGAGCGCAATGCCGTCCATCTGGATGAGCGGCTCGATCAGCTTTCGCTGATGATGGAACGTGCTCAAAAACCGATTGCGCAGCCGGAGCTGACAGGTTTTCTGACCGACATTTCGCGTAAGATCGAAGCGCTGGATCATGGCACGTTCAATGATGCCCTGGCCTCGCGTCTCGATGATCTGGCACGCCGTATCGAGGACCTCGACTACCGTCAGGCACAACAGCAGCAACAGCCGGTCGCCGCCTTTGATGGTGGTGCTTTCCTGCGGTTGGAAGAGCGGCTGGTCGATATCGCCGCCCGCCTTGACGAAACCTCGTCGTCATCACCGACCGATTACAACGCATTGCAAAATCTGGAAGACCAGATTGCCAACCTGTCCTCGCTGATCAGCCAGCCGGTGCAGCCTGAGCCGTTTGTAATGCCTGCGGAACTTGATGCCCGCATGGCTGCAATCGAAGATTATATGGCTTCCAACGATGAGTATATCATCGAGGCGGCACGTCAGGCGGCAGAAGCCGTGGTGGATGCCTATTCCCGCAAGGGTTTGTCGGGCAATGTCCAGCAGACCGACATGACGATGCTGAACGACCTGGCTAGCGATCTGCGCAATCTGGAAAACCTCAGCCGCTCTTCAGAAGAGCGTACCCATCGCACATTCGAAGCGCTGCATGAAACCCTCGTGCAGATTGCCGGTCGTCTCGACAGCTTCGACAACCGCTCTTTCTCGGAAACAAATTTCGCAGCAGCCCAGCAATCCTGGCATCAGGAACCGGTCGAAAACCGACCGGCGCGCGAACCCGTTGCCGAAATGGCATCCGGCAGCCTTTTTGCCTATGCCGGTGACGAAGAGGCGGCACCCGCAAAGCCGCTGTTCAACAGCGCAGCCATTGAGCGCCAGCTGTCGGAAGAGGCGGCCCAGCAACTGGAAACCGCGGCAGAAGCCCTGATCATTCCAGAAGCGCGTCCGTCTGCCGATGTCGCGATCGCTGACAAGCCAGCCGCTCCGGTCAAGGAAAAGCGTGGTCTGCTCGCGAGCCTGACAAGCCGTTTCAAGTCCGAGGCATCGCGCACAACAGCGTCCGAGCCACAGCAGCGCACCCAGATCAATCCTGCCCCATCGCTGGATCCGATCGACGTTCTGCCTGCCGGTCAGGAAAACGAGCTGCTTGAGCCAGGCTCTGGCGTACCGGACGTCAAGAGGATCCTTGAGCGTGTCCGTGCCAGCCAGAATGCACAGCGTGACACGGGTAAACCTGCCGGTCCTGAGGTTAGCAAGGCAGACTTCATCGCTGCTGCCCGCCGCGCCGCGCAGGCCGCAGCACAGGAAACCATGCCTGAAAAGGCATCTGGTGCTGCCAACAAGGATGCCGCAGGTCAGGAAGGCAAAGCTTCCGCATTTGCACGTTACCGCCGCCCCATCCTGATGGGTATCGGTGCGATCCTGCTGGTGATGATGGCTCTGCCGCTGGTCAAGTCGGCTATCGAAGGTGAACCTGCATCGCAGGTTATCGAGCAGGCTCCAACCCAGGCCCCAACACAGGCCCCGGGTGAAAACTCTGCGATCACACCTCCTGCCTCTCCGGAAGTTGCACATGAGCCGGTGACCATTCCGTCCGACCTGCTGTTGGAAAACGACAAGGCCGTTGAACAGGACGCGGCAATGACCGCCAATCAGCAGCCGAATGCCATTGATGAAAGGACCATCGGTGGTGCACCGCTGCCTGAAGCTGAAACGACAGCCCAGCCGCCGCAGGAAACATTGCGTGCACCGGTAGATGCCGTTGTTGCTGAAAAGATTGCCATCCCGTCGGAAATTCAGCCGGCTTCTCTGTCTGAGGCCGCTGCTTCCGGCAATGCAGTTGCATTGTTTGAGGTTGGCGCACGTTACACCGAAGGACGTGGCGTTGCTGAAAATGCGGGCGAAGCTGCGAAATGGTACAAACTTGCTGCAGACCGTGGTCTCGCGCCCGCTCAGTACCGCCTTGGCAACATGCTGGAAAAAGGAAACGGCGTTTCGCGCGACCTGAATGAAGCCAGCGCCTACTACGCCAAGGCTGCAGAGCAGGGCAATGCCGGTGCCATGCATAATCTGGCGGTGCTTCTGGCCTCTGATGCGATTGGCCAGCCAAATTACGTGCAGGCGGCAAACTGGTTCCAGAAGGCGTCTGAACTTGGTGTTCACGACAGCCAGTTCAACCTTGCCATTCTCTATGCACGTGGCAGCGGTGTCAGTCAGAACATTGAAGAATCCTACAAGTGGTTTGCTATCGCCGCCAATGGCGGAGACAATGACGCGGCCCAGAAGCGCGATGAAGTTGCAAAGGCAATGCAGCCTGCACAGCTTGAAAGCGCCCGCGCCAAGGTTGCCGCCTGGAAGCCGACACCACTTAACGAAGACACCAATGCCGTCAACATGCCGGATGAGTGGGCTGGCATGGAAGGTGTAAAAACCTCCACGGTCGACATGACCAAGGCAATCCGCAACATTCAGGCCATTCTGAACAAGAACGGTTTTGATGCGGGAACTGCCGACGGGCAGATGGGCAAAAAGACGGTTGCCGCCATCAAGGCATTCCAGCAGTCCATTGGACAGGAACCTGACGGCCGCATTTCCGATAATCTGGTTAAGGCCCTGCTGGAGCGCAACGCGTAATCGCTCCGGCAGCAAAGTTTCCAAATTATCAACGCAATTCCGGTAGATGAATTGACTTGCCTGCCCCCGGCAGGCATGACAGTTCAGGATATGCGGTAAAGCCGCGTTCCTTGACTGCCGGAATGCTAAGATCAGGCAAACACTCCAAACGACCGCTTTGCCTTCCAGCCTTGAACCACCCTGCTTGAGGTCCGACCGTGACTGTTTATCTGCCGATTGCGGAACTGTCGGTGAATATTTTCATCATTCTGGGCATGGGCGCCGCTGTTGGATTTCTGTCCGGCATGTTTGGTGTAGGTGGCGGGTTCCTGATCACTCCACTGCTGATTTTCTACAATATTCCCCCCGTTGTTGCGGTTGCGACCGGTGCTAATCAGGTTGTCGCATCGTCGATTTCCGGCTCGATATCGCATTTCCGGCGCGGTACGCTGGACGTGAAGCTGGGAAGTATCCTGCTTATTGGCGGTATTGGTGGGGCAACGGCCGGTATCTGGCTGTTCTCGCTGCTGCGGCGGGCCGGCCAGCTCGACCTTATCATTTCGCTGCTTTACGTGATTTTTCTCGGAACCGTCGGCGGTTTGATGCTGATGGAAAGCATTGTGGCGCTTCGCCGCGCTGCCCGTAATGAGCAAGTCACGTTGAAAAGACCGGGGCATCATAACTGGGTACACCGCCTGCCGTTTAAAATGCGGTTCAAGAAATCCAAGATTTATCTCAGCATCATTCCGCTGATTGGCCTTGGGTTCTTTATCGGCGTCCTGACCTCGGTAATGGGTGTCGGCGGCGGTTTCATCATGGTTCCTGCCATGATCTACCTGCTGCGTATCCCGACCAACGTCGTTGTCGGAACCTCGCTGTTCCAGATCATTTTCGTGACCGCATATACGACGATCGTGCAGGCGGCGACCAACTATTCCGTCGATATTGTTCTGGCCTTCATCCTGATGATTGCCGGTGTAGTCGGCGCCCAATATGGCGTACGCGTTGGTCAGAAGCTGCGCGGCGAACAGCTGCGCGCCCTTCTTGCCCTTCTTGTTCTGGCTGTTGGTGTACGTCTTGCCATCGCGCTGGTCGTCCGGCCAGAGGACCTCTTCTCGGTTGCTGTGGGAGGGGTGGGCTTTTGATCCGCAAACTTCTTCGCGCGCTGTTTGCCACTATGGTACTGGGTGGTTCCGCATGGGCACAAACACCGCCACAAATCCCGGCCTTGACGACTTCACCTTACGGCCAACCACAGACGGTGCGTGAGACCATCGAGATTGGTGCTTCGACGACAGAAATCGCCATCACCTCGGATTTCCGTGGTGCCGATTTTACGATGTTCGGTGCGCTCAACAATCCCGACCAACTGCTGCTGGCCATTGGCCAATACGATGTCATCGTCACACTGGCAGGCCCGCTGGACCTGGCGACGGTGCGCAAGAAAGAACGTGTCTTTGGCATCTGGGTCAACACCAGCTCGATCAGCTTTGAGCCGCTGCCGGAATCCTATGCGCTTGCCAGCACACGCGATGTCAATTCCATTGCCAGCCCCGAAGTGCTCAACGATATCGGCCTTGGTGTAAACCACCTGCCTCTGGTAACGGCCGGCTACGCGGGCGAGCCTGACAATATCGGAGAGTTCCGTCAGGCCTATCGTCGCCTCAAACTGTCCGATGGTATTTATCGCAATGATGAAACCGGCGTGCGTCTGGAGCGTACCGGTCTGTTTTGGGCAACGCTGCGCCTGCCAGCCAACGTACCGAATGGCGTACACACCGCCCGTGCCTATCTGTTCAAGAGCGGTGACTTCATTGCGCAACGAGAGCTGCGCCTGCGTGTCGTCAAAACTGGTATCGAACAGGCCATTACCGATGCTGCCCATCAAACACCACTTGCGTATGGCATGTTGTGTGTTCTGATCGCCGTCATTACCGGCTGGAGCGCCAGCATCCTGTTCCGCAAGGACTGATATCCCCCCTGTGATATCAGCTTGATTGCTTGATACGGATCAATCTGCAAATTGCCGTGCAGGTGCATGATGTCCCTATCAGCGCACTGGCATAGTTCCGTTCTGGTAGCGCTGTTTTTCAAGCGTTGCGGCAGGTCGGCAACCTGATGGGTCCTCTGCTGCGAAAGGGGAAATGCCATGTTCAAGCACATTCTCATTCCAACCGACGGATCACCCTTGGCGCAGATCGCTATCGATAGCGGTTTTGCGCTGGCAAAGGATGCCGGAGCCAAAGTCACGGTCATCACGGTTGCTGAACCGTTTCACATCGTCGCGGCCGATGCGGAGAACATTGCCATCATCACCGAACAGGAAGAGACGCATATTTGTGATGAGGCCGAGCACGTATTGAAGGATATGCAGGCGAGGGCAAGAACACTGGGGCTGGAGTGTGACGCGCTGTTTGCCCGCGCCACCAAGGCGCATGAAGCTATTATCGAGGCTGCAAACCAGAATGGCTGTGACCTGATTGCCATGGCCTCTCATGGTCGCAAGGGCGTCCGTGCCATGGTTCTGGGCAGCGTCACGTCGAAGGTGTTGAGCAATTCGAACATTCCAGTTCTGGTCTACCGACAGTAATTGGCGGGTCAGCCGATCAGGTTGTCGAAACGTACGGAATAAATCCTGTCGCGGCCGAGCAAATGGGCCACGAGATGCGTCCTGTTAAACAGGCCGTTCATGGCGGCATGCCGGAGGTCCAGCCCGCCGGTGGTTACGCCAAAGGCCGGCATCACAAGACGTGTGCCATCGGTGGCAAAACAGGCGCGGCGTACCGACTTTTCACGTCGCCTGACCACGGCTGCCGGATGCAGATGTCCGGCGATTTCGCCATTTGCTTGGCCTGGTTTCGGTTCATGTCTGAAGACAAGGCCGGAACAATGTAGTTCATCGACCGAGTTCCCAGGCAATCCAACCGCGCCATCAGGGTCATGATTACCATTGACCCACAGCCAGTCACGACCTTTCGCCATATCTTTGATGGATTGGCGAAACAGCGGGGGCAGCAGCGCCGAGCCTCTCCGGTCGTGGAAATTATCGCCAAGGGTGACCACCGTCTTGGGAGCGTAACGGTCGATGAGGATTTGCAACAGTCGCAGTGTCGCTAGTGTGTCGTAAGGTGGGTGCAGCTGACCACGACGCGCAAAGGCAGCGCCTTTTTCCAGATGCAGGTCCGAGACAACAAGCATGCCATGTTGGGGGATAACCAATCCGCCAAGCGGATCGCACAGCACAGCAACATCATGCACACCAATTTCGGCGCACTGGCTTGGTGTCTGTGCAGTCACATCGCGGTAGCTGGCAATACGGTTCATGCTGTTGCGTTATTCCTTCATGGCTTCGCGAATAAGGTCTTCTGCCGCTTCCTCAAGCACCGTTTCATGGGCTTCGCCAGCCACGTGCTCGCGTCCTATTTCCAGCATCACCGGCACGGCCAGCGGCGAAACCCGCTCAAGCGCCCGGTGGGTTATACTGCTTCTGATTCGCTTCAGCATATCTCCAAGCCTGCCGATATCCAAAAGTCCGGAGGCTGCATCAATGCGTGTTGCCTCCATCAGAATGTGGTCGGGCTCATGGCTGCGTAACACGTCATAGATCAGATCGGTTGATACAGTGACTTGTCGTCCGGTCTTTTCTTTGCCTGGATGCCGCCTTTCGATCAACCCTGAAATCACGGCACAGTTGCGAAATGTCCGCTTCAGCAAAAAGGATTCGTTGAGCCACGCTTCTAGATCGTCGCCCAGCATATCCTCGTCAAGAAGCTCATTGAGGGAGAGACGATCGTTGGCCAGCATCCGGCCCATGTCCTCCATGCCCCATATGGCAAGCGAATAATCTGTCGCCACGAAACCAAGTGGTTTGGCACCGGCACGTTCCAGTCGACGGGTCAGCAACATGCCAAGCGTCTGGTGCGCCAGCCTGCCTTCAAACGGATAACAGATGAGGTAAAAGCGTTTGCGATGTTCGAAGGTTTCAACAAGCAGCTCATTGCGCGCCGGAATGAGCGATCTTTCTTTTTGGATTTCCAGCCAGTCGCGCACCTGATCGGGCAGTTGCGACCAGCGGGCAGGGTCCGCCAGCATGGAACGGACCTGATCGGCAAGATAGGTCGATAGCGGGAATTTTCCCCCTGCATAGGACGGAATTTTCGGGTCCATGGAAGAGGCCTGCGAGGCAAGACATTCATTTTCACGGATACCCTCGAAACGTAGCACCTTGCCGGAGAACACGAATGTATCGCCCTGAACGAGCTGTTCCAGAAAATACTCCTCGACCTTGCCCAGTGACATTCCGCCGCGGCCAAGCGTGCCACGGTCATTACGTTTGACCATCCGCACATTCAGTTCTGCCGCTTCGATGATGGTCCCGAGGTTCATGCGGTATTGCTGCGCGACCTGCGGATTGGAGACCCGCCACAAGCCATCCTTCGTCTTGCGAATGCGGGCGTATCGCTCGTAGGTGCGTAGTGCGTAGCCACCGGTCGCGACAAAGTCGAGAACCCGATCATATGTACCGCGTGCCAGTGGCGCGTAGGGATAGGCACTGGTCACTTCCTTAAACAGCATATCGGCATCAAAAGGTGCGGCACAGGCCATGCCCAGAATGTGCTGCGCCAGCACGTCCAGCGTGCCGGCGCTGACCGGTGGCGTGTCCTGCGCACCAATGTAATTCGCATCGAGTGCCGCCTGACACTCCATCACCTCGAAACGATTGGCCGGAACCAGGATTGCCTTGCTCGGCTCGTCCATGCGGTGATTGGATCGGCCGATGCGCTGCGCCAGACGGCTTGCTCCTTTCGGAGCACCGACATGGACGACCAGATCAACATCACCCCAGTCAATGCCAAGGTCCAATGTCGAGGTGGCGACAACGGCACGCAACCGGTTTTCTGACATTGCCGCTTCCACCCTGCGGCGTTGTCCGGCATCCAGCGAGCCGTGATGCAGGGCAATCGGCAGATTGTCGTCATTGATGCTCCAGAGTTCCTGGAAAATCCGTTCGGCCTGTGAGCGTGTGTTGACGAAGATCAGCGTTGTCTGATGCTGTTTCAGGATCTCATAGAGTTCCGGCATTGCATATTGTGCCGAGTGGCCGGACCAGGGAATGCGCTCCTGCGCATGTAATATTGCGATATCCGGTTTCGCGCCACCGGACACGGTTATGACACCGGCAGGACCGGTATCGCAATGCTGGGGTGCCAGCCATTGCCGCAGCTCCATCGGTTCGGCAACCGTCGCTGACAGACCGATTGTACGCATGCCCGGCGCGTGTTTGCGTAGCCGCGCTAGACCAAGCGACAACAGATGCCCGCGCTTGGATGTAACGAGTGAATGCAACTCATCCAGCACGACAAATTTCAGGTCTTTGAAGAACCTTTCCGCTTCGCGGTTGGCCAACAGAAGCGCGACCTGTTCAGGGGTGGTCAGCAGGATATCGGGCGGGTTCAGTTTTTGTCGCTGCCGTTTGCCCTGCGGGGTGTCGCCGGTGCGAGTTTCAACCGTAATGGGAAGCCCCATTTCCGAAACCGGCTTCATCAGGTTGCGTTCGATATCGACGGCCAGCGCCTTGAGCGGCGATATGTAGAGAGTGTGCACACCCCGAAAAGCTTCGCCTGGCAGCTTACGAGACTTCTGTTGCAGCGTAAGGTCGGTCAGAGAGGCGAGAAAACCGCCAAGCGTTTTACCGGCGCCGGTCGGAGCGATCAGCAGCATATTCTCGCCACCGCGCGCCCGCGCCATCAATTCAAGCTGATGAGGGCGTGGTTGCCAGCCTTTATCCTTAAACCAGCCTCTGAAAACATCCGGAAGTGTCGTGGTTTGTGCCTTGCTGTTCAATCACTCGCGCCTTGCAGGTATTGCCGCAACCCGCAGCCAATGTGCGGAACATGCTCAATATGTGGGCTGCAGGGCCACGTAAAACAACGGTAATCTTGGCGCAGTCTGGAAATTACGGTTGTTCGTCATCCAGACTGTTGCGCACTTCGGTATTCTGCTCGGTGCGGTCACGGTAAAGCGCTGCACGGCCAAGCAACATCAGCGAGACAGGTGTGGTCACCGTCATGAAGATGCCGATGAAAATCTCGTGAAAGGCAAATCGTCCTTCAGACACCGAAAAATAGATGATTGATGCCATGACAATGCCACCCGTTCCCCAGCTTGTGCCAAGGGTCGGCGCATGCAGCCGCTCATAAAAGCTGTTGAGTTGGGCAAAGCCGATAGTGCCGATCAGCGCAAGGCTGGAGCCCAGCAGGATGAAAAAGGCAACGGCGATGGCTGCCCACAGCGGAAACTCACCATATTCGCTCATTCGATCACCTCACCACGCATCAGGAACTTCGAAAGGGCAACAGTCGACACAAAACCAAGGATGGCGATCACCAGTGCAGCTTCGAAATAAAGGACGTTGCCGGTGCGAATTGCAAAGGTCAGCAGCAGTAGCATTGCGCAGACATATAACGTGTCGAGGCCAAGCACGCGGTCCTGTGCGCGGGGCCCGCGTGCAATACGCGAAACCGATATTCCCATTGCGATGGCCAGAAAAAGTTGCGCAAGGCTGATTGACCAGAACAGAATGATTGAACTCATTCGAATATCTCCATCAGCAGTTTTTCATAACGGTTTTTGATAAGAGCGGTCCATGCCGTCTCGTCGACATTGTCGAGCACGTGCAAGAGCAACGTTCCCTGACTGGAGTTGTATTCCAGCCAGGCACTGCCCGGTGTGCTGGTCAAAATGATTGCGAGCGTCGCAAGTCCCATCGGATGTTTCAGCTCAAGTTGAATATTCAAGAAGCCGGAACGACGATTTTTTTCCTTCTTGAACAGGATAATCTGCGCAACTGATATGTTCGAGCGAACAATATCGAAAAGCACGATCAGGATGAGCTTGGGCAGTAGATACCAGCGACGAAACGTCGGTTTGACCGGTCGCAACGCCGCCATCGCCATGGAGGCGATCATGGCAACGATGCTTCCCAGAATAAGGTGGCCAAGCGAAAACGTGTTCAGCACCAGCCAGAAGATCACAAGCGAAACCGTCAGCAGCGGATAAGGAAAGATACGCGCAATCATGGGCGTGCCTCCTCGGCTGGGCTGGTCGCCCGTGGTGCGGAAATAACACCCTGAATGTAGGATTCCGGCAGGTCGAGAATGCGGGCCGTTTCTTCCATGTAGCGCATAACAGGACCGGCCTGGATGGTCATCAGCAGTGTCAGGCCGAGCAATGCCATCACAGGTGCAATTTCGATCACCAGCACGCGTGGAACGGTGCCTTCAATCGAGGCCCAGAAGGTTCTGATGCCTGCACGGGTCATCGAGATCAGGGCCGCAAAACCGGAAAACACGATCAGAAACACGATCCACCACGACAGTGCCGGGATGCTGTCATTCGCGCCAAGCCCCGAAGGGTTGAGAATGGCGGAAAGGATCGAGAACTTGGCGATGAATCCCGAGAGCGGCGGCAGACCCGCCAGAAGAATACCGCAGGCGGCAAAGCACGTGCCGAGAACCGCCATGGTTCCAGGCATAGTCACCCCCATTTCGGCGTCTTCCTCTTCATCCTCCGCGTCACCATAGGCTTCCATGGTCACGGCAAGAACGTTCGCGCCGGCATCCTGTCCGCGTTCCACCAATTCAATCAGCATGAAGAATGCGCTGATCGTTAGCGTCGAGCTGACCAGATAGAACAAGGCTCCTGCGGCGACCGTCGCATTGCCCGTGCCCATGGCTGCCAGCAGCGTGCCGGACGAGACAAGAACCGAAAAACCGGCAAGCCTGCCAAGTGCTTGCGAGGCAAGCACACCAATGGCGCCAAACACAATTGTGGCTATACCGCCATACAACAGCGCATCATGACCGAAACCTGCTGATTCTCCGGCTGTTGAGCCAAACAGCAGGAAGGACAGGCGGGCGATCACGTAGATGCCGACTTTGCTCATGATGGCAAAGATACCGCCGACCGGTGCCGATGCCGCGCTGTAGGTTGAGGGCAGCCAGAAGTTCAGAGGCCACATACCGGCCTTGACCAGAAACGCCACGCCAAGAACGGCGGCACCCGTTTCAAGCAACATGCGCTGGTCGGGCTGTAGGGTAGGAATACGCTGAGCCAGATCGCCCATGTTCAGCGTGCCGGTCACGCCGTAGATCATGCTGACGCCGATCAGGAAGCAAAGCGCGCTGACAAGGTTGATGGCGATGTAATGTAGACCGGCCTTGACGCGAAGCTGGCCGGAGCCGTGCAGCAATAGGCCATAGGACGCTGCCAGCATCACCTCGAAGAACACGAAGAGATTGAACAGGTCACCTGTCAGGAAAGCACCATTAATGCCCATCAGCATCAGGTGGAATAGTGAGTGAAAATGTGCACCTGACTTGTGCCACTTCGCCAGCGAATAAATCAGTGCCGGAATGGCCAGAAGCGATGTCAAGAGTAACATCATCGCGGAAAGTCTGTCAGCCACCAGCACAATGCCGAAAGGTGCCGGCCAGTTACCGAGCAGGTAAACGCCGGTTGAAACGACAGCCGCCACTTCCGTGTTGACGGTCGAATTGACCTGCTGGAACAATGTGATGGTGATCAAAAGCAAGACACAGCAGGACACCAGACTGATCATCGCTTTGGCAAAACGCTGACGCTCATCAAAGAACAGCAGCAGAGCACCGGTTAAAAGCGGCAGCATAATAGGTGCGATGACGATATGCGAAGGGAAGGAGTTCATTTCGACTGCTCCCTTCCGTCAACGTGGTCTGTGCCGGTCAGGCCTCTTGCGGCAAGCAGAACGACGAGGAAAAGCGCCGTGGTTGCAAAACCGATGACGATAGCTGTCAGAACCAGTGCCTGTGGTACGGGATCGGTCAGGGTTGAGATATCAACCCCATCCACCAGTACCGGCGGCGCATTGCTTTTGATGCCTCCGACACCGAAGATGAACAGGTTCACCGCATAGGACAACAACGACAGGCCAATAATGACCTGATAGGTACGCGGACGCAGGATGAGCCAGATGCCAGAGCCTGTGATGACGCCGATGCCGATTGAGAGAATGAGTTCCATTTACGCGCCCTCCGCTTTCGTGTCCGCAGATTTGACGCGGTAGTTACGCAGCGACTGGTGGGCAATCGCGATGAGCATCAGAACCGTAGCGCCAACGACGAGAGAGAACACGCCCAGATCGAACATCAATGCGGTGGCAAGCGGGATCTTGCCGATATAAGGCAGCTCCAGATATTGCGAGTAAGATGTCAGGAACGGATATCCGAGATACCATGATCCCATGCCGGTCATGGCAGCAACGATCAGACCAAAACCCATCCAACGCAGTGGCAGAATACGGATGCGGTCTTCTGCCCAGCGTGTACCACCGGCCAGATATTGCAGCAGGAAGGCAATCGCCATGGTGATGCCTGCCGAGAAACCGCCACCTGGAAGATCATGCCCGCGCATGAACAGGTAGACAGCGAAGGTAATGATTACCGGGAACATCCACTGCATGATAACTGATGGAACAAGCAAGTAGTCCCTCGCGGTATCGCCAGCCGAACGTTCCGGCCGGGCGGCATCGAAGGCGTTTTGTATCTTCTGCTGTTCGGTTTTACCGATACTCTCGCTGGCTGGACGGAAACGACGCAGCAGCGCAAACACGGTTAGCGCCACAATGGCAAGAACCGCAATTTCACCCATCGTATCAAAGCCGCGGAAGTCGACGAGGATAACGTTGACGACGTTACGGCCACCACCTTCCGAATAGGCACGCTCGAGGAAGTAGTTGGCGATGGTGTTCGGCACCGGCAGCGTCATCACGGCGTAGGCAACAACCGACATCGCAATTCCGCATGAAACGGCCACCAGAAAGTCGCGGGCGCGGCGAAGCTGGGCCGGCAATTCTGTGCTGTTGTCCACCTTTTCCTCGCGCTTTGGCAGCCAGCGCATACCAAGCAAGATGAGGACCGTGGTGACAATTTCAACCAGAAGCTGGGTGATCGCCAGATCCGGCGCCGACAGCCATACGAAGGTAAGGCATGTCACCAAGCCGGTCACACCAAGCATGATGAGCGCAGCGAGACGGTGATATTTCGCCTGCCAGGCAGCACCAAGTGCGGCGACCATCCCGATCAGCCACAAGATGACAAATACCGGATCAAAAGAGGTGACGCGTGGCAAGGTCAGTGCGAAATCAGACATTATCAGCGGCGAGATACCAGCCACCAGTGCGAACAGCACCAGCAGGCGCAATTGCGGCTGAAGGCGGCGTGTGCCGAGAGTGCTTTCCAGCCAGCGTGCCCATTTCCAGGAAACGGTAACGATAATACGCTCGAAAATACGCTGGCCGCGGAGGTGGCGGAAGACCGGCGGACCATCATCACATTTGGCAAGATAACCGTTCAGCAGCACGTAAAGCAGCACACCACTGGCCAGTGCAATCAAGCTCATAATGAGCGGCAGATTGAAACCGTGCCAGATCGAAAGGCTGTAATAAGGGGTTTCCGGACCAAGCACCGACAGAACTGCAGAATGCAGGTAAGGGCCGATAGAAAGACCAGGAACGATCCCAACCACAAGGCAGGCAAACACCAGAAACTCGATCGGGAAACGCATCCAGCGCGGTGGCTCATGTGGCTTCGGGTTTGGCAGGCCGGTTGGCGCAGGTCCAAAGAACACCGTGTGAATGAAGCGCAAAGAATAGGTGACGCTGAAGGCGCCAGCAATTGTCGCGACGTAGGGCAGGGCCTTGTCGAGAATGGAATCCGCGTGGGTTTCCACCGCCTCGGCAAAGAACATTTCCTTGGAAATAAAGCCATTCAGCAGCGGAACACCAGCCATGGCGGCACTTGCCGCCATAGCGAGAGTGGCCGTCGCCGGCAGATAGGTATAGAGGCCGCTCAGCTTGCGCATGTCGCGAGTGCCGGTTTCATGGTCGATGATACCTGCGGCCATGAACAGCGACGCCTTGAAGGTCGCGTGGTTCATCATGTGGAAGATCGCAGCTACGGCGGCAAGCGGACTTCCAAGACTGAGCAGGGTTGTGATCAGGCCTAGATGGCTGATTGTCGAATAGGCGAGCAGACCTTTGAGGTCCTGCTGGAACATCGCGAAATAGGCGCCCAGCAGCAGGGTGGAGATACCCGCAAAACCAACCAGCCAGAACCATTCCGGTGTGCCGGACAGAACCGGCCACAATCGCACGAGAAGGAACACGCCGGCCTTCACCATGGTTGCCGAGTGCAGGTAGGCCGACACAGGTGTCGGCGCAGCCATGGCGTTCGGCAGCCAGAAGTGGAACGGGAACTGCGCGCTCTTGGTCAGCGCACCAATCAGGATCAGCACCAGTGCCGGCACATAAAGCGAATGCGACTGCACAACGGAGGCGGATTTCAGAATAACGTCGAGATCGTAACTTCCGACAATATGGCCAAGAACCAGCAGACCGGCCAGCAGGGAGAAACCACCGATGCCCGTGACAGTCAGCGCCATGCGCGCACCATCGCGAGCGGCCGCATTGTGGTGCCAGTAACCGATTAGCAGGAAGGAGAAGATGCTGGTCAGTTCCCAGAAGATCGACAGCAGGATGACGTTGCCTGAAACGACGACACCGAGCATTGCGCCCATGAACAGCAGCAGGAAGGCGAAGAAACGCGGGATCGGATCTTCGGTCGACATATAATACCGTGCATAGAGCACGACCAACAGGCCAATGCCGGTGATAAGCACGCAGAACATCCACGCAAAGCCATCAAGTCGCAGCGTAAAGTTCAGGCCAAGTTGCGGCAGCCATTCGGCGTCGTAACGCAGAACGGCACCACCGGCGACGGTCGGGTACAGGAACAGGCTGATCAGCAGTCCACAAAGGGCGACTGCGCCTGCCACCGATGCTGGACCTGCTGCCGCACTCGTTCGCAGCATCATCCCGGTGACGATGCTGCCGATGAAGGGCAAGGAAATCAGCAGTGGCAGAAGGTATTCAGGATTCATAGGCGGCGGTCATTCATCAAGCGGGTTTCAGGGGCAAATGGTGTCTCTGAACCGAGGGCTCTCTTCAAACCGCAACCTCGCTGAATGCGAACCAGTAGAAAAGTATGCCTTACGGTTATGAAGCTCCGGAAGGGGGACCGCGCGGAACCCTGACAACTGAATAAGGTGATTCAGGAATGCCCTGCGCGTAACGACCCGTCAGGGTTTTTGTACCGGCTTTGACAAGGCTGTCTATGACAGCCGTTTGTAAACCCTCTATGCCGGAATTGCTTTTTCGCAAATCACACGGTGTATCAAACCGGTTGAGTGCTGCGCAGGTCGACGTTCCGTCGTCGGTAAAGGCCTTACGCGCTAGTTCTTGTGGCTGCAGCCGCTCAAGACGGTAAGGCTTTATCGGGGAGCCTTGGCTAAGCCCGACGTGAGCGCTGATAAGAACGAACAGGCAGGTGGTTGCAAGAACGATGAACCCGTAAGGATGGCGCAGGGCTGTTTCGCTTTTCCCCATCCATGGCAAGGTTACATCTCCTTTATTCGTTCGATCCGCGCCGCTCGTAATATCCCGTTGATTTTGTTTTAGGGTAAGGGCGGACGCCTTGTCCAGCACATAGGGACAAGAAATGCGCTGTCTTTTGAGAAAAAATCGCAATTTTGAATGTGGTTATGAGGCCGATAGGTCAAAGTCGAAACAAATTTTACCGTTTGACGCGGCGGTTATTGTTTCTTAACCTTCGAGCAAGGAATTAACCATAAAGATTACCTGTATTCACGGCGAAAAGGGAGTTTTTCCAACTCCTCCTAGGCATGAAGCCGCTCTGCCGTACCGGGACTGATCCGGTATTCTCGTTTCAAATTTACAGCAGTTTTGAGTGTCGGCTTGGGAAACCCATTTGGTTTCGCTTGGTCGGATGCCGCCAAAACTGACTGCAAACAGGCAAATATACCGGAACGTGGGCCGGTATAAGGATTTGGGGTCGTCTCTTGGGGCATGAACTGCCGTCAGATCAGTCGCGTAAGACGCAGGGCAGCAGCCTTGGCGGACGTTTGCGCTTTGCTGGGCTCGACCAAGAGCAGTGTGAGCTGTTGCGCCGTAACCGCATGACACTTGAGCCCCTGGCTCGTGGCGGCCTGCGCGATCTGATGCTGCGCTTCCAGTCGCTGCCGGACTGTTCTCCGTCATTCGAAAGTGAACACCAGCTTGACCGGCTGCACGATCTGCAAACTGCCCATTGGGGTGTGCTGACCGATGCCCGTTTTGATGCGCTTTATGCAGAGCGTGTGAAGGTTCTGTCCGACAGTGAAACGCGCATGGGTCTCGACCCGCGCTGGAACGTTGCAAGCCACGCCGTGGTGCTGGAGCATCTGCTGGTTGGCCTGATCCAGCAGGGCATGCCGCGTTCGATTTTTCCGGGTTCTCGCAAACGGGTCAACGAACTTGCAGATTTGGTGAAAGCCGTTGTCCGTTTGGTCATGACAGATACGGAAATTGCGGTTTCTCTGCGCTTTAATGAGCAGCGCATTAACCACCAGAAAGAACTGGCACGCTTGCGCAGCGAAGAGCAGGCCCGCACCGTCACCATTCTTGAAGCAACATTGCGGGCGATCGCCGATGGCAACCTGTCGGCACGTGTTGCCGATGACGATCTGCCGGAAGCCTACGGCGAGCTTGTGAAGCTGTTTAACTTTGCGCTTGATCGCATTGAAGATGCTGTTGCGGCGGTGAGCAGAAATGCTGACGAGGCCCATTCGTTGAGCAATGACTTCATTCAGGAAGGCAAGGCGCTTTCCGGCAATGCATCGCGGCAGACCGAACGTCTTCAGGATGCCGTCTCGATCATTGAAAATATTCTCTCGGCTTTCAGACATGGCGCTGAAAAGATGGAAACCGCTGAAACGGCGGTATCTTCAGCAAAACTGTCGGCGCAGGAAAGTGGCCAGGCTGTGGGCGAAGCCATCAATGCCATGTCTGACATTGAAAAGTCCGCCGAACAGATTGGCAAGATCATCGGCACTATCGACGAGATTGCCTTCCAGACCAATCTGCTTGCATTGAATGCCGGCATTGAAGCGGCACGCGCTGGCGACAGTGGCCGTGGCTTTGCTGTTGTCGCGCAGGAAGTTCGCGCCCTCGCGCAACGTTCCGCCGATGCGGCGCGTGAAATTAAAACTCTGGTGAGCGAGACGAAAACGCAAGTCGATTCCGGCGTGAAAACGGTCAACCGCACCCAGAATGCCATCGAAGGTGTTGTCCGTCAGGTCTCTGACGTCAGCGGCATGATTACCGACATGACAGCCATGACTAGCGACAATGTCGGTCACCTGAAATCGGCGGCCAGCGAAATCAATGCTTTGGGTTCCGAAGCCAGCGCGAGTGCGCAGCGCACCGTCAATGTCGCGGCAAAAGCCGATGACCTTCACACGGTTATTCTGGAGCTAGGCCGCACGGTTCGCGAATTCCACATTTCGCACCAGAATTACCATCAGGCTGCACCGGTTGCCGCTCCGAAAACTCAACCGGAGCCGGTCGTGAGCAGCCCGAGATATTTCCAAGAACAGATACAGCAATTCAGACGGCAAGGAGTGAATTGATGGCAGGCAGAAAAAGCACGCAGGCAACATTGCAGTTGAGCGCGGTGCTGGACCTCAACGAAGCGTCGGTGCTGCGCGGTAAATTGATGGAGTTGCGCGGCTCTGCGCTTGCCATTGATGCATCGGCAGTCGAGCGGGTTGGCGTTCAATGTGTTCAGGTGCTGATGGCCGGCATCAAGACATGGGAAACCGACGGCAAGGCAATCACATTCGCGAAAGCATCGGATGCTTTTGCAAAAACGCTCCAATTGATCGGCGTCAACATAGATCATCTGCTCCCGAAGGAGATACGGCAATGAAGAAAAAAGTGCTGACGGTGGATGATTCCCGCACGATCCGCAACATGCTGCTGGTAACGCTCAACAATGCCGGTTTCGAGACCGTGCAGGCTGAAGATGGCGTTGAGGGCCTTGAGGTTCTCGAGCAGAGCAACCCGGATGTGATCGTAACCGACATCAACATGCCGCGCCTGGATGGCTTCGGCTTTATCGAAGGTGTGCGCCGGAACGAAAAGTTCCGTGCAGTACCGATCCTGGTGCTGACAACCGAAAGTGATGCGGAAAAGAAGAACCGTGCGCGGCAGGCCGGAGCGACCGGCTGGATCGTCAAGCCCTTCGATCCTGCCAAACTTATTGATGCCATTGAACGTGTAACTGCCTGATACGGGATTTTTCACAATGGATATGAACGAAATCAAAGAAATCTTCTTCCAGGAATGCGAGGAACAGCTCGCCGAACTGGAATCAGGTCTTTTGAAGCTGAACGACGGCGATCGTGATCCCGAGACAGTCAATGCCGTTTTCCGAGCCGTTCATTCCATCAAGGGTGGCGCAGGCGCATTTGGTCTGGACGATCTGGTTGCCTTCGCCCATGTTTTCGAAACCACGCTCGATTGCGTGCGTTCGAACAAGCTTGAGCCTAATCAGGACGTCTTGAAGGTCATGCTGAAGTCGGCAGACGTTCTGGCCGATTTGACCAACGCAGCGCGCGATGGTGGCCAGGTCGAGGCAACCCGCACCCGTGGTCTGGTTAAAGAACTTGAAGCACTTGCGAATGGTGAAATGCCAAGCGCGTCCAGTGCGCCGGAAGCTACTGCGCCAAAAGTCGCAGATGCACCCGCACCAACCGATGAAAGCGGTTTCCAGCCCGTCGCATTCTCCTTCAGTGATTTTGAAGACGATATCACGCCGCTCATGGAGCCGTCGGTATACAATGTCGTGTTCAAGCCAAAGGCATCGCTCTACTCCAAGGGCAATGAGGCCGCTTTGCTGTTGCGCGACCTTTCGCGTCTTGGCGAAATGGGCATCAACTGCGACATGTCCACGCTGCCATCGCTGGAAGATATCGATCCTGAAGCAGCCTATTTTTCCTGGACTATCACCGTAAAGACGGACAAGAGCGCGGAAGACGTTCGCAGCGTGTTCGAGTTTGCAGAGTGGGATTGTGATCTCGAAATCACGTCTCCGGAGCCGGAAGCCACGGCTGAAGAACTGCCAATGGTGCCTGTTCCTTTCGACCTTTCTATCCTGGATGAAGAGGCTATCGAAGAGCCTGCGGTACTGTCTGCTGCTGACGATGCCGTTTCAACCGCTGGTGCTGCAAGCGACGTCTTGAGAAAAGTCTCTGCTGCGGTTGAAAAGAAAGAAGTTGCCAAGGAAGCGGCTGCTCCTGCCAACGCTGCTGCTGCTGCAAATGCCAGTGCTGGCCAGACAATCCGCGTTGACCTTGATCGCGTTGACCGCCTCATCAACCTGGTTGGCGAGCTGGTCATCAATCAGGCGATGTTGTCGCAGAGCGTGATCGAGAACGACACGACCGGCACCTCAGCTGTCAACATGGGTCTGGAAGAACTTCAGCAACTGACCCGCGAAATTCAGGATAGCGTTATGGCTATCCGCGCGCAGCCGGTTAAGCCTGTGTTCCAGCGTATGTCGCGTATCGTCCGCGAAGTTGCCGACATGATCGGCAAACAAATCCGTCTTATTACCGAAGGTGAAAACACCGAAGTGGACAAGACGGTTATCGACAAGCTAGCCGAGCCGCTGACCCACATGATCCGCAATGCCGTCGACCACGGTATTGAAACACCGGAAAAACGCGAAGCTGCCGGAAAGAACCCTGAGGGCACAGTCAAGCTGTCTGCAAAGCACCGTTCTGGCCGCATTCTCATTGAATTGCAGGACGATGGCGCCGGTATCAACCGCGAGCGCGTACGCCAGAAGGCCATCGACAACGATCTGATTGCCGCTGACGCAAACCTGTCGGATGAAGAGATCGACAACCTGATCTTCATGCCGGGCTTCTCCACCGCTGACAAGATTTCCGATATTTCGGGTCGTGGTGTGGGCATGGACGTTGTCAAGCGCTCCATTCAGGCGCTTGGCGGTCGTATCAGCATCACCTCGCGTCCGGGTCTTGGTTCTACCTTTACCATGAGCCTTCCGCTTACACTGGCCGTTCTCGACGGCATGGTGGTTACGGTTGCCGGGCAGACGCTCGTTGTACCTTTGACGGCGATTGTCGAAACACTACAGCCGGAAGCGCAGAGCATCCATTCGTTCGGTGCCAACCAGCGTCTGATCTCGATCCGCAACAGCTTCTGCCCACTGGTGGATGTCGGTCGTATCCTCAACTTCCGCGCAACCCAGGCAAACCCGGTCGAAGGTGTTGCTCTCTTGGTGGAATCTGAAGGTGGCGGCCAGCGCGCCCTGATGGTCGATGCGATCCAGGGCCAGCGCCAGGTGGTTATCAAGTCGCTTGAGGCAAACTACACCCACGTTCCGGGCATTGCTGCTGCAACCATTCTCGGCGACGGTCGCGTTGCTCTTATTCTCGACGTCGATGCCGTAGTTGGCGCATCGCGTGGCCAGTCCCTGAAGCAAGAGATGTCTCTTGCTGCAACCGGTTGAAAGCGGTGATGAATGACGTCGCTCAAGTTGAACGATCAACGACAGTCGCCTGATGAAGTGCTTGCCAGCGGAGAATATCCGCTGACAAGGCGCGATCTGACGGATATTGCGGCGATGATTTACGCCGATGCAGGGATTTATCTCAACGATTCCAAAGCGTCGCTTGTTTATTCTCGCCTGTCGAAGCATATCCGCAATCTTGGCTTGAGTGGGTTCAAGGAATATTGCGCGCTTGTCGCCTCTCCAGAGGGAGCGCAGCCGCGTCGTGAAATGCTGTCGCATCTGACGACCAATTTCACGCGTTTTTTCCGTGAAAACCATCACTTTGACCACCTGCGTGACGAAGTGCTGCCAGGCCTGATCAACCGTGCGAAAGCCGGTGGACGCGTTCGTATATGGTCGGCTGCATGCTCCGACGGGCAGGAGCCCTATTCGATTGCGCTGACGGTCCTGGCGATGTTCCCCAATGTCACGGATTACGATTTCAAGATCCTGGCGACCGATATCGACCCGAAGATTCTCACATTGGCGCGCGCTGGTGTTTACGATGAAACGGCGCTTGAGACGGTCTCTGCATCCATGCGCAAGCAGTGGTTTACCGAGGTTGATGCTGGTGGTCGTAAGAAGTACCAGATCAGCGACAAGGTAAAACGTCTGATTACGTTCAACGAACTTAATTTGATGACGCAGTGGCCCTTCAAGGGAAATTTCGACATCATCTTCTGCCGCAACGTCGTCATTTATTTTGATGAGCCGACCCAGATGAAAATCTGGAATCGTTTTGCTGGCCTCTTTCCTGAAGGCGGACATCTTTACATCGGTCATTCCGAACGCGTGTCTGGCGACGCCAAAAACGTGTTCGATAATATCGGCATCACCACCTACCGCTATATCGGAAAGGGGAGGAAATAATGGGTGCTCCAGCCAGAGTTCTCGTTGTCGATGATTCTCCGACCATGCGCGGATTGATCACGGCTGTCTTGAAAGCTGACCCGGACGTTCAGGTCGTGGGTCAGGCTGGCGATGCCATGGAAGCGCGTGCTGCAATCAAGCAACTTAATCCTGATGTCGTTACGCTGGATATCGAGATGCCTGATATGAATGGCCTCGAATTCCTCGAAAAGATCATGCGCCTGAGACCGATGCCGGTGATCATGGTATCGACGCTGACGCATCACGGTGCAAATGCATCTCTGACCGCACTGGAAATCGGTGCTTTTGATTGTGTGGGCAAACCAGCACCTGGCGATCGCAATCCGTTTGGCGATCTTGCCGAAAAGGTGAAGGCTGCCGCACGGTCTCAACTTGTCAGCTATCGCACCGCGCCTGCACCGGTTGCCGAGCGGCCAGCACCACCCAAGGCCATGTCCGTGAATGATTATCGCGGTGGTCGCAAGATCGTGGCGATCGGCTCATCGACGGGCGGTGTGGAAGCTCTCATTACTGTCTTGCAGAAATTTCCGGCCAATTGCCCACCGACAGTTATCACCCAACATATGCCGCCGACCTTTACCAAGAGCTTTGCGGAACGGCTTAACCGCCTGTGTGCACCGGTCGTGGAAGAGGCAACCGACGGCGCGCGATTGCAGATTGGTAAAATTTACCTAGCGCCCGGTGGGGAGCGGCATTTGCAAGTTGTCAATCACTCTGCGCCAAGTTGCAGGTTGTTGGAGCGGGAGCCGGTAAACGGTCACCGCCCATCGGTCGATGTGCTTTTTGATTCTGTTGCCGAACTGGCAGGCCGAAATGCAGTAGGGGTCATCCTTACCGGCATGGGGCGTGATGGTGCGGCAGGCCTTTTGAAAATGAGGCATGCCGGCGCGCGCACCGTCGGACAGAATGAAAAGACATGTGTCGTATATGGAATGCCAAGAGTGGCCTACGAACTGGGTGCCGTCGAGCAACAGCTGCCGTTAACCGCGATTGGCGAGGAAATTTTGAAGTTAACTGCTGCCCGGAAAGAAGGTTCTGAATAATGTCTATCGCAGAGAAAATCAAAGTTCTGATCGTTGATGATCAGGTAACCAGCCGACTGTTGCTGAGTGACGCGCTGACCCAGCTTGGTTTCAAGCAGATCACGTCCGCCGGTGACGGTGAGCAGGGCATGAAGATTATGGAGCAGCAACCTCACCACCTGGTTATCTCCGACTTCAACATGCCGAAGATGGACGGTCTGGGTTTCCTGCAGGCTGTGCGCACCAACCCAAACACAAAGAAGGCTGCCTTCATCATTCTGACGGCGCAGGGTGACCGCGCGCTGGTGCAGAAGGCTGCACAGCTGGGTGCCAACAACGTGCTGGCCAAGCCTTTCTCCATCGAAAAAATGAAGGCTGCTATCGAAGCCGTATTCGGATCGCTTAAATGATGGAAGCTGCAGCCAAGCGCGTGCATATCATTCAAGGAGAATACAAGGTCATCAAGGATCCCGATGTGGTTCTGACGACGATCCTGGGTTCGTGCGTGGCTGCGTGTATGAGAGATCCTGTCGCCGGTGTAGGCGGCATGAACCACTTCCTTTTGCCGGGTACGGGGGGAGTGAGCGGCGGGGATGCCACCCGTTACGGTGTCCATCTTATGGAGTTGCTGATCAACGGCCTGCTCAAGCAGGGTGCGCGCAGGGACAGGCTTGAAGCCAAGATCTTTGGCGGCGCAAAAACCATTGCCAGCTTCTCCAATGTCGGTGAGCAGAACGCATTGTTTGCCATGCAGTTTCTGAAGGATGAAGGCATACCGGTGATCAGTTCCTCAACGGGCGGGGATCATGGTCGCAAGGTTGAGTACTGGCCTGTTTCCGGACGGGCCCGCCAACATCCGCTTACCGGTGCGGAAGCGCAAAAAACCGTCGCTTTGGAAGCCCGGCCGCAGCCGGCGCCCAAGCCGGTGGCCAACGATATCGAGTTTTTCTAGTAACGGGGTTTTTTATGTATATTGCCGAGCATTCACGGGTGGCACCATTGGAAGAAGCTCTGCCCGATGTCTTGATGCGCGTTGTGAGTGAACTTCATGACGTTGCCTATCTGATTGAGCGTATCGAACCCCAATTGCTTGAAATGGCCGATGGCGCCATCTCCGAAGATGGTTTGAAACTGCTGCAGGGCATTGACCTTGCAGTCCAGAAAACCCGTGGCCTGGCGGAATTTATCGACACGATTACCGGTACCATTCCAACCGAGTGGGTGATCGACGTCACCACAGCGCTCAGCCTGGTGAAGCTTGCCGAAATGCAGAAGGCGCTGGGCACCGGCTTACGTCACGGCCATTCGCAGCCGCTGGACAAGGTTTCCGGAGACGTCGACCTGTTCTGATCCGGCGGGTGTGAAAGCCCCAATAGCATCAATTTGACAAACCGCACTGCGCGAAACGCTCGCGCAAGCTTCGTCTTCTAGGTTGCCACTAGGACTATTCGGTCTATGACTCCATGAATGACGGTGCGGAACAGAATGAATCTGTTAAATCAAGTCCCTCAGGTCTTAAGAAATATTGCAGCGCTAGGCCAAACGCGCTTGTTGCTCCTTGGTGGCGTTGGTATCGTCTCCATGGTCTTGGTCATTGCGGCGGCTGTTTACGTTAATAAGCCAGCTTACGAAACACTTTATGTCGGCCTCGAAAATGCCGACCTGAACAAGATCAGCCTTGCGCTTGCCGAATCCAACTTCCAGTTTGAAGTCGGCTCCGACGGCACAAGCATCCAGGTGCCGGTTGGCATGACCAGCCGCGCACGCGTACTGCTTGCCGAACGCGGTTTGCCAAACAGCGCCAATGCCGGTTATGAGCTTTTCGACAATGTCGGTTCGCTTGGTCTTACCTCCTTTATGCAGGAAGTAACCCGCGTTCGCGTTCTTGAAGGCGAAATCAGCCGCTCCATCCAGCAAATCAACGGCATAACTGCGGCACGCGTTCACATCGTTATGCCCGATGTGGGTAACTTCCGCCGTGGCGAACAGAAGCCGACGGCTTCCGTGATGATCCGGGCCAGCGCGACAGCAGGTCGCAAGGCTGCGGCTTCTATTCGCCACCTCGTCGCATCGGCAGTGCCTGGACTTGAGGTTGATGATGTCACCATCCTCGACTCGACCGGTCAGCTTCTGGCCTCCGGCGACGATGCTGCCAACGGCGCAATGAGCCGTTCGCTGACACTTGTGCAGTCCGTACAGCAGGAAATTGAAACCAACATTGACAAGGCGCTCGCACCGTTCCTTGGCATGGACAACTTCCGCTCCAGCGTGACTGCACAGCTGAACACCGACAGCCAGCAAATTCAGGAAACCGTCTACGATCCTGAATCACGTGTCGAGCGTTCGGTCAGAACGATCAAGGAAGCACAGAAGTCTCAGGAACGTACCCCTGACACGGCAGCCACGGTTGAACAGAACGTTCCGCAGGCGGCCCCACAAGGTGGTAGCGGTGGTCCTGAATCGTCTGACGAATCCGACAAGAAGGAAGAGCAGACCAACTACGAAATTAACAGCAAGACAATTGCCACGGTTCGTAACAGCTATCAGGTCGAAAAAATCTCCGTCGCTGTCGTGGTCAACAAGGACCGTATCGCCCGTATGGTTGGTGAACCGGTCGACCAAGCCAAGATCGACGCCTATCTCGCCGAGATGCAGAAGATCGTTACCTCTGCGGCAGGCATCTCCTCTGACCGTGGTGACAATGTAACGCTGACCGCCATGACCTTCTTGGAAAGCCAGCTTCTTGATGAAGCACCAAGCGGCCCAAGTTTTATGGAAGTCCTGACACGCAACTCTGCAGGTATTATCAACTCCTTCGCCTTCATCGCTGTGGCTTTCCTCATCGTGTGGCTTGGAATTCGCCCGGTTGTCCGCTCTGTCATGGGCAATGGTTCGGCAAACGCGGAATTGGCACAGGATGCAGCCGGCCTCGAACTGCCAGACTTCTCGCCAGCAATGGGCGGTGGTGGTGGTGGTCTCATGGAAGGCTTTGGTGCAGACTTTGGCTTCGACAGCGCAGACGACCTGCTGTCTGGCGAAGATCCCAACGGCGGCTTCAACCGCCGGGTACGCGAAGGGCCAGAACGTCGCCTGTCGCGTATGGTGGAGATCAGCGAAGAAAGAGCTGCCAAGATCCTCCGCAAATGGGCCATCGAAAAGGCCGCTTGATAACAAGGCCGGGTTTTTCCCGGCCTTTTTCCATTCCGGCATTGTTTCGATAATTGACAACTGTCAGCCGCGGTTTTGCCGGACATTAATGATAGGAGCGAAGGAACTTTTTCGGTGGGATGCGCTTTATCCCCATCACCGAATCGTCTGACGCCGGCCACGCTTACGCAGGGCAGACTTCAAAACCGCCTGAAAAATGTGAGGATGTCTCGGTTTCCGGCGGTATTCCAGAAGATCACAAACCAGATCTGTGCCATGACATGAAACACCAATGCCAGATTGGTACAGCATTCATGGTCTGTTCCATGTCGCCCGGTGAAAGGAGTGGAAATGCCAAATTCTGATAGTGGTATTTCCTTGACCGTCTCCTAGAATGAGGTGATTCGTAGGCTGAAATTTGAAAATGCTTTTGGGCGGCTCAGAGGTGATACCAATGCGTGCATCTCCGGCCGGTCTGGCCTTCCTAAAGGAAACTCATCAGTTGAAGGCAGATGTGGATATTCGCAGACTGACGGTAAAACCGCTGAACCCAGCGGTGCAACCTTCATCGCGGGTACAAGTCATCAGCTGGATGGGCGAGATAGCCGGAACGGGGGACATGTCCGGTTCTCTTGATGTGTTGGCCACCTATGCGGGCGCTTCATATTATATGCTGGCCCGCGAGGATATGTTTCAGGAGAATGGTCTAAGCTTCGTCATCACATCCAACTGGCCATTTGATCTCGTCAAGAAGATTGGTGGTACGCTTGCTGCCAGCCAAGCGCGCGTGAGTGAGATGGAAAAGTGCCTCTCGCTCCTTCAGCCACAACTGCATATCCTGCCCGATGAGGGATGCATCCCCAAAGGTACGGACCGACAGTATTGCGCAATGACGTTCTGCGTCGGCAACATACGCTTTGCACTTCTGCTGATGTTCCCAGAAGGTACAGTGCCTTCCATGGAGCGTTTGCGTGAAGTCGGCTTGTTGTGCGGCTATAGCGCCAGCTTCGGTATTGGCTATGATCTCAAGGTCGAGCGTGACATTGATCTGACCGAGCGCGAACTTGAATGCCTCTACTGGATTGCCGAAGGCAAGACCAGTGACGAAATGGCGACTATTCTTGGAATTTCGCGTAATACAATCAACAACTACATTACTAGCGTCATGCGTAAAACCGCGACGAAAACCCGCTCCGAAGCAATCGCTTACGCGGTTCGTAACAATCTTGTTTGATGGTTGATTGATGGCTTATTCGAGAGACACCACCACGGATGAGCAAGGCGGAGTACAGATTGTCCGCGTCAGCCGCACGTCCAATCGATCAGATCTTTTTCCAATGTTGATTGGTATGCAGAAGGAAATGGGGGCAAGAAATTTTGCCGTCTTCCGTGCTGCGATTTCAAGCTTTCCCAACAAGCGCAAGCTGGTGTGTGAACTCGAGAACTGGGGAATGGGCGCAGCCGAGCAGACCAATGCGCTGGTTTCGGCACTCGGCACCACACTTCTGGAGCATATTGACGGCTCGCTGCTGCCACTGATCTGGTCTACCGATCAGGGCAAGGGCATTTCCATAACACCTGAAATGGTGCCGATGTTGAAGCAGGCCGACAATACCGATCTGCCCTATGCAGGTGTGGCCCTGCCGATCAAACTCGGCAACATCGGTAATGGTCTGGTTGTCTTCTGCGGCACGGCTCTCGAGCTCGACTGCGGCACGACCATTGATCACCACCTGAAGTGCTGTCAGGTGATGATTGATCTTCTGGCGCTGGATGAGCGCCGCTCGACTCCGACAGAAGCCTTAAGCGAGCGCGAAATTGCCTGCTTGCAATTGGCAGGTGATGGCAAGATCAGTGAAGAAATTGCCGTTAAGCTTGGCCTGTCCGTTCACACGGTCAACGCCTATCTTGGCTCAGCGACAATCAAGCTTGATTCCGTCAATCGAATTCAAGCAATCGCCAAAGCAATTCGCATGGGCTACATTCATTAATTGTAGTATTATCTGCGTTTTGAAGTATTGCTGAATATTAGAAATTGATATTTGTCACCTAATCAAGTCGCCTTGAATATTAGCGGATTAGTTATTTTTTGAAATTTTTTCAATTTTAACGATTTCCCCTTACGATGCTTCAATCGTAAAAAATTGGGGAACTCCGAGATGAAGAAGCTCCTTTCTGCACCCGTCGCAGTGCAAATCATTGCTTTGACAGCCTGCCTCGTTCTTTTGGGTATCGCGGCCATCGGTGTCTCGACTTATGTCAGTCTCGAAGAAGACGTCATGGAGACGGCGGAGATCCAGACGAACAGTGCAGCCCGCGCCATGGCGGTTCTCTATGAGCTGAAGGTTGGTGGTGCCACGTTGAACATCGATAATGGAAACCTTGTCAGTGTTGATCGTGCAAGCATTGGTACATTGCGTGATACGGATCTGGTGGATCGCACGGCACTGATCATCGGTGGCGTTTCCACAGTGTTCCAGAAGCAGGGCGAAGATTTCGTCCGCATGTCTACAAATGTTAAGAAGGAAAACGGCGAGCGTGCCATCGGCACCAAGCTGGCAACCGACAGCCAAGCCTATGCAAAAATCAGCAAGGGTGAAGTCTACATTGGCAAGGCGACCCTGTTTGGCAGCGAATACATGACCGGCTACATCCCGGTAAAATCCAAGTCGGGCGCGCCTGTCGGCATCCTGTTTGTCGGTATTCCAATGCAAGTATTCTTCGATCATTTGGCTGGGCTTCAGACTATGATCCTGTTTTCCAGCGCGCTTGTCATGGGCGCCGTGGGCCTGTTGGGTTACTTCGTCATCCGTCGTGCACTGCGTCCCCTCGGTGTGCTCACTGGTGCCGTCAATTCGCTTTCGAGCGGCAATCTCGATACTGTCATCCCCTATGCAGATCGATCCAATGAGTTTGGCAATATTGCCAAAGCACTGGAAGTGTTCCGCACCAACGCGCATGAGAAGTTGGTTATCGAAGGTCGCAGTGAGGCAGACCGGATTGCCGCTGATGAGGAACGCGCCCGCAACGATGATGAAAAGCGCACACTCGATCGGCAGATCGAATTTGCGGTGACCGAACTTGCGTCTGGTCTGGCACGCCTGTCACAGGGTGACCTGACCCGCACACTTGACAAGCCATTCTCTGGCCGTCTTGATCAGCTGCGCATGGACTTCAACACGTCGCTGGCGCATTTGAAAAACGTCTTGCAGCAAATCCGCGAACGTACGCTGACCATTCAGCATAATGGCGACGAAATGCTGCAATCTTCAAACGATCTTTCACGTCGCACGGAATCGCAGGCCGCGTCTTTGGAACAGACCGCAGCCGCTGTCGAAGAAATCACCATCACGGTCAAATCGTCGGCTGAGCGCGCCCGTGAAGCCAATCAGGCTGTCAACCGCACCCGCCAGAGTGCCGATAGTTCCGGCACGGTGGTGAGCAATGCCGTCGCCGCTATGGGCCGTATCGAAGACGCTTCCAAGAAGATCGAGCAGATCATCGAAGTCATCGACGATATCGCATTCCAGACGAATCTGTTGGCGTTGAATGCCGGTATTGAGGCAGCACGCGCGGGCGAGGCTGGCAAAGGTTTTGCGGTCGTGGCGCAGGAAGTGCGCGAACTGGCACAGCGTTCCGCCGATGCGGCGCGTGAAATCAAGGGTCTCATCAACCAATCCAGCAATGAAGTTGAGACCGGCGCATTGTTGGTGCAGCAGGCTGGTGAAGTTCTGTCTGAAATCAGCGGTCAGATCGTGGATGTCAGCAAACATGTTGAAACCATCGCAACCGCTGCGCAGGACCAGTCATCTGCCCTGCATGAGGTCAACAGTTCCGTCAACCAGATGGACCAGATGACCCAGCAGAACGCGGCCATGGCGGAAGAATCCAGTGCTGCAAGCCAGATGCTGGCCAATGAGGTGCAGGAGCTTCTGGCCCTTGTGCAGCAGTTCCGCATCGAACAGGCATCACAATCCTACGCCGGTGAGCACTTTGCACGGGTAGCCTGATCCACTCGAAGAAATCGCCAAAATGACAAATGCCCCGCACGTAATTGCGGGGCATTTGTCATTGGCAGGGTATTTCCAGGACCTTATTCTGCTGCTGCACGAATACGCGCTGAAAGCTGCGTCATGTAAGCGCGCAGCACCGCAGGCCGCACCGGCTTGTGCTGAATGGTGATGTTGTGTTTTTCGGCCTCGTTGCGCACCTCTGGCGTGCGATCGGCCGTGATCAATAGCGCAGGGATGTCCGCCTTATAGAGTGCGCGTAAAAGCAGGATGGCACCAACACCACTGCCATCGCCGAGATGATAATCGGCGATAATCAGGTCTGGCGGCTGTGGTGATGTCACGGGCAACAGATCAAGCGCGGCAATCGCATCGGCCTTTAGCACCTCGCAGCCCCAGCCGCTGATCAGCAGCGCCATGCCCTCAAGGATTTTCGGCTCATTGTCGATGCACAGCACCCGCAAACCGGCCAGCGGTTCGTGCATGCCCCCGGCATTGCCGGTTGGTAGCGCTGTGACGCTGATATTTTCGGACTTGTCACGAGGCAGGCTGATACGGAAGGTCGTGCCTTTACTGAGCGTCGAAGAAAGCTGCACAGGGTGGTTCAGCACACGAGAAATGCGATCCACGATAGAAAGCCCCAACCCGAGCCCAGTTGCCGTTCTGGCGCCTTCCTCAAGGCGCGCAAACTCTTTAAAGACAGTGCGGAACTTGGAGGCTGGAATGCCGATGCCGGAATCCATCACCTGCAGCACAACATTCTTCCCGTCACGGCGCACACCGACAAGTACTTTGCCCGACAGCGTATATTTGATGGCGTTAGAGACAAGGTTTTGCACCAAGCGACGCAACAGGTTCGGGTCGGAGCGCACGGAAAGCGAGGTCGGCATGACAACCAGCTTCAGATTTTTTTCGCGGGCAATCGGTGCGAAGTCCGTTTCGATCCGCCGCAGCAGATCATTAAGTGGCACAGACGCAAAGCGGGGCTTCATCGCGCCGGTATCAAGGCGGGAAATGTCGAGAACTGCGCCGAGGATCGATTCCACGGATTCGAGCGATGAATCGATGTTCTGCACCAGTGTGCTGTCATCGGACGTGCCTAGCCGCTCAACCAGTGCCGAAGAATAAAGCCGCGCGGCGTTGAGTGGTTGCAGAATGTCGTGGCCAGCTGCCGCAAAAAACCGCGTCTTGCCGATATTGGCTTCATCGGCAAGGGCGCGTGCTTCGGCGAGTTCACAATTCACCCGCGTCAACTCGCTGGTGCGCTCCGCCACCCTCTGTTCGAGTGTCTCATTGGCCTGCTGCAAGGCGCGGTCGACAGCCACCCGTTCTGTAATATCGGTGAAGGTCGCAACAATGCCGGTGTCCGGCATCGCGTTGGAGCGCACTTCAATGATGCGCCGGCTCTGCGACAGGACTATCGCGAATGGCATGTCGAGCGTCAGGAAGTTGCCGATGAGTTGGTCGGAATCCCGCGACGTTACATCACCTCGTTCCTGCAACATGGCGACAATGTCGGAAAGCGGCAGACCGACACGGCCAAACTGTTCCGGCAGGTCAAGCAGGGTTCTGAAACGCCTGTTCCAGATGGTCAGCTGGTGCGAGCTGTCAAAAACCGCAATGCCCTGATCCATCTGTGCAAGAGCGGTTTGCAGCATGTCCTGATTATACTGCAGCGCTTCGCTTGCTTGATCGAGCAACCAGGCCGTATCGGCATTGGTATCTTCCGCCTTTTGCAGGATCAATGACAACACGAGCCGTGCCGATGACGAGCCGATGGCGCTTCCGAGCAACTGTTCGGAGAAATGGATAAGGGCCATATCGGCCGGCTGATCGTCATCCAACTTTCGCCCGGCGGTTTTTTCATAGGTGGCCAGTGAACGCTGCATGCGCTCTTCGCCGAGATAACGGGCCACTGCACTTTTAAGGTCGCCAACACTGACCCGTGTTTTCCAGCCACGTGTCGCAAACTGCGATCGGGAGTGACGTTTGACGAAAATGCCGGATTGGATGCGCTCCACCGGCCGTGGATTGCGCGACAGTGAGCCCAGGATAAAGGCTAGACTGTTGACGACCAGGCTAAGGATAACCGAGTTGACAAGCGGATCATGGTTTTCCGGATTGAACAGCGACAGGCCAGGGAAAACGAAACCGAGAATGCTTGCCGCAACCCGTGAATAGTCGGGTCCGCCAAGGCTTGGCAAAAACAGCAGGTAGGCCCAGACCAGAAAACCTGACACCAGACCGGCAATGGCACCGCGCGCATTTGCTCTGCGCCACAACAGGCCACCAAATAGCGACGGCGCCATCTGCGCGATAGCTGCAAAGGCGAGAAGGCCGATCGACGCGAGACCGGTGGTGCTGTCGGCAGCGCGGTAATAGGCATATCCCAACAATAGAACGGCAAAAATCGCGGTGCGGCGGATGTTCAGCAGCGTCTTGGCAAAATCGGCGCGATGCGTGGTGCGGCTCATCAGCTTGTGGCGCAGGAAAATCGGCATCACGATGTCGTTGGAAATCATGATGGAAAGTGCGACCGACGCTACGATGACCATGGCGGTGGCCGCCGAAAACCCGCCGATGAACGTGATCAGCGTGACAACAGGCATTTGTCCAGTCAGCGGCAGTTGCAGCACATACAGGTCTGCCTCGCCAGTATTGCCGAGTGTGATCACACCCGCCATGGCGATGGGTAGCACAAACACATTGATGGCGACGAGGTAGAGCGGCAGCAGAAAGCCTGCCATGCGCAGTTCTTCGCTGGTACGGTTTTCGACAACTGTGACATGAAACTGGCGCGGCAGCATGATGATCGCAAAGGATGACAGCATGGTCAGCACGATCCAGCGGCTGATCGGCGTCTGATAGGTCAGCGCTGCCATGGCCTGCTCGTTTTGCCGGGTCAGTTCCCAAAGCTGCACAGGACCGTCAAACAGGAAAAATATCACGTAGATGCCGGCCGTGCAGATCGCCAAAAGCTTGACGAGCGACTCCATCGAGATGGCCAGAATAAGCCCGTCCTGATGTTCGGTCGCATCGGTATGGCGCGTGCCAAAAATCACAGCAAAACCCGCCATCAACACGGTGACGATAAAAGCAAGGTCAAGGAAATAGAGATTGCCGCTGCCAATGCCATAATCTGACGGGTTCACCATGGCGGCAACGGAGTTGGAAACTGCCTTCAGCTGCAGTGCGATATAGGGAATAGCTCCGATCAGCGAGATCAACGCGACGATGATCGAGACGGCTGAGTTCTTGCCATAGCGCGCTGCGATAAAGTCGGCGACTGATGTCAGTTTCTCGGCCTTAGCCAACTGAATGATACGCCTGATAACCGGCATGCCGATGGTGAAGGCAAGCACCGGACCGATATAGATGGCTAGAAATTCCAGCCCGTGTGTTGCTGCAAGTCCAACACCACCGAAATACGTCCAGGACGTGCAATAAATCGCCAGGCTGAGCGCATAGACGATCGGGCGGCCGCGTTTGGAAACACTTGTCCTGCGGCTGTTGCGGTCACCAAGACTGGCGACAACAAACAACAGCAGAATATAGGCAAATGCCGCAACTAAAATAATCCACCCGGGAAGCACATGTCCTCCATCGCCCGGCAAAAATGACAGGCTTTCATGATCCTCCGAGGCAAACCATAGGACAAATGCGCAGGGTTGGAAATTACTCTTTGGTCGTCAATGGTTTGGCGTTGGCTAGATAATCACGCGCATAGATAGAGAAGCATTTAAACTTTGGTTTAGCATGTTATTATGAAGCAGTCTGGCGTTTGTTGGACTGATCTAACTGGGGACATCTTGAATGCTCAATGAATTTAAAACCTTTATCGCCAGAGGCAACGTCATGGACCTTGCTGTCGGCGTTATCATCGGCGCGGCCTTCAACAAGATCGTTGAATCCGTCGTCAACGACCTCGTCATGCCAATTGTCGGCGCGATCTTCGGTGGCTTTGATTTCTCGAACTACTTCTTGCCACTTAGCTCAAATGTAACAGCAGTATCGCTGGCGGCCGCTCGTGAGCAGGGTGCGGTTTTCGCATATGGTAGCTTCCTTACCGTCGCTATCAATTTCCTGATCCTTGCCTGGATCATCTTCCTGATGGTCAAGGGTGTAAACAAGATCCGCGCCAGTGTGGAACGTAAGGAAGCAGCGCAAGAAGCTGTACCGGCACCACCACCGGAAGACATCAAGCTGCTGTCGGAAATCCGCGATCTTCTCAAAACGCGCTGATCTTTTTCAGCCTAGGCGTCCATCGATTTTTGAACCGGGCAGTTGCAGGGCTGGCCGGTTCTCGACCCATCACAAAATGCGATATGATCTTCACGTAATTTCCATGGAAGAGGGCAGGGTGATTGCGTAATAAAGGACAAACGGAGTGTGTCCTTTATGTCTTTATTGAATAGCTTGAGTGCCAGATCTCTCGCCGCGCCTGCCAGCGGTATCATTGAAATCGTCAAATATGCCCGTGGCCGCGAAGGCCTGTTGCCTTTGTGGACTGGCGAAGGCGACCTGCCGACACCTGATTTCATCAGCAACGCCACCGTAGCAGCATTAAATGCCGGTGAAACTTTCTACACCTGGCAGCGCGGTATTCCGGAATTGCGCGATGCGCTTTCGCGTTATTACCAGCGCCACTTCTCCGTTTCCTTGCCGCAGGACAGTTTTCTGGTCACCGGTTCGGGCATGCAGGCCATCGCGCTTGCCGTGCAGGCTCTGACATCACCGGGTGATGAGATGATCTACCTCTCACCGACATGGCCGAATATCGTCGCTGCCATCGGTGTTGCTGGCGCGAGTGCCGTTGGCGTGGGCATCGATTTTGCCGATGGCAAGTGGTCGCTGGACATCGAGAAAATTGCAGACGCCATCACACCCAAAACCCGAGCGCTCTTCATCAACACACCATCCAACCCGACGGGATGGGTCGCCACCCATCAAGACCTTACCAATATTCTGGCGCTGGCAAGAAAACATGGCCTGTGGATCATTGCTGACGAAATTTATGCCCAATATTATTATGGCGAGGGTCGCGCTCCATCGTTTTTTGATGTGATGGACGAAGGTGATCGCATTGTTTTCGCCAATTCCTTCTCCAAGAACTGGTCGATGACCGGATGGCGCGTTGGCTGGGTGGTGGCACCACCAGAGATCGGCCAAGTGATTGAGAACCTCATCCAATATTCTACGTCGGGCGTGGCACAATTCATGCAGCGTGGTGCGGTAGTCGCGTTGAATGAAGGGGATGATTTCGTGCAGCAGAACTATGAGCGCGCCCGACTGTCGCGTGACATTCTCTGCGACGCATTGATTGCTACCAACCGGGTAGAAACGCTGAAGCCGGACGGTGCCCTCTACGCATTCCTGAAAATTGACGGTGTCACCAACAGCCGTGAAGCGGCGTTTGATATCGTCGATAAAACAGGTGTCGGCCTTGCTCCGGGAACCGCGTTTGGCAAGGGTGGAGAACTGTTCCTGCGCGCCTGCTTCCTGCGCAATCCTGACCACATTCGCGACGCTGCAGACCGCCTGTCGTCCTATATTTTGAGCCGATAGGAGATCAGATAAAATTTTATCGGTTTTGAAAACGGCTTGTAAGTAACGTTTTTTGAATTACTTGCCGTTTTCTGCCGGCGCACCCGTAACGTAATGAATAGTGAACAGTTGAATGGTTTTGTGCTTCCAACAAAAAGAAACAGGGAAGTACATAAATGTCTGTTCTGGTTACGGGTGGGGCTGGTTATATCGGCAGCCATATGGTCTGGGCACTGCTGGATGCAGGCGAAGACGTCATCGTTCTGGATCGTCTTTCGACCGGCTTTCGCTGGGTTGTCGCACCGCAGGCTCGTTTCTACCTGGGCGACGTCGGCGATGGCGAACTGCTGAACCAGATCTTCTCTGAAAATGACATCGATACGGTCATGCATTTTGCAGGATCGGTGATTGTACCGGATTCTATTTCCAGCCCGCTCGATTATTACGAGAACAACACCAGCAAAACCGGAAAGTTGGTGTCCGCGGCGCTGGCGCATGGCGTGAAGAACATCGTTTATTCTTCGACGGCTGCTGTCTACGGCAACCAGCATGCAAATGGCCCGGTCGCAGAAACCGCCATTTTGAGCCCTGAAAACCCGTATGGCCTTTCCAAGCTGATGTCGGAAATCATGCTGCGCGATGCCGCTGCCGCCCATGATCTGCGTTATGTGGCGCTGCGTTACTTCAACGTGGCGGGCGCTGACATTCAGGGACGTACAGGCCTGTCGGCCGAAGGTGCGACACACCTTATCAAGGTTGCCTGTGAGGCAGCAACCGGCAGACGTGACCATGTCGACGTTTATGGTGTCGACTATGACACGCATGACGGTACGGGTGTGCGGGACTATATTCATGTCAACGATCTGGTCGATGCGCATATCCGCGCTCTGGAGTATCTGCGCGCCGGTGGCCAGCCCCTGGTTGCCAATTGCGGTTATGGCCACGGCTATTCGGTCATGGACGTTATTTCTGCGGTCCAGCAGGAATACGGCCGCACGATCAAGGTGAATTATTGCCAGCGTCGTCCAGGTGATGTGGCCAGCATGATGGCTGATTCAACCGTTGCCAAAACTGAACTCGGTTGGCAGCCGCGTTACGATGACCTGAACCTGATCATCCGCACAGCGCTGGCTTGGGAGGAAACCTTGGAAGATCAGCGTGCAGGCGATCTGGACAGAATTCAGCGCAAGCTGGCGGTCGCCGGCTATCGTTAAATCGACCGAAACAGCCGGGCTGTAAATGTCAGCCCGGTGCCGCCTTGTGGGCGGGTTGATGCCGGAAAGGCATGTCACGTTCCGGTGCCGCAGCGACAAGCCATTGCGCCGTATCAAAAAAGTTGCGGGTGCGCTTCAACTCGGCCGTCCGGTCGGTTGGCACAATCAGAATATTGTAGCGGTCCTGATTGCTGAATTCCCGTTTGATGGAAACGCGCATGCCAAAATGGTCGGTATCATAGTCTTCTGCGGGAATGGTCTGGGGCAGGTCTGTCCAGCGCAGTTGCTGGGCAGCAAGCGTCAAAGCCTTGTCCAGCTGCTCACGCATGCGTTTGCCTTCATCAGTCGCAGGGCTGGCAATTTTCATGCGCAGTGACGTCACCCGTCCGTCAGCCGCACCCTTTATGTCCAGAAAAAACGAGGCAAAGTCGGTGGTGCCATCGGTTGCCTCATGCATTTCTTCCGCAAGGCATTCGAAGGTATTGGCGTCATAGGGGCTGGCCTGCCAGCCGCTACCGGCAATGATAAAACCGCTTTGCGCAAAGACATCGCACAGGCTCTGGCCTGGAATACGGAACTGGCGCACAAAAGCCGAAGGCAGATCGTTGAGGGTGTGCAGCACTAACCGCGCCGGGATCGGCGGTAGTTGTGAGGCCTGTGGTCGTTCTGTCTTTTGGTCCGGTGCAACTTCGACAGGAGGTTTTGGGTGCAGCCAGTCAATATGGAAGTAGTCGAGCAGGGCGCGCAGGTGCCGTTTGTCATTGGCCAACAGTAACGGCGTGCCAATCGCGGCACAGGCCAATGCAACGGAAATCAGGATTGGAAGCGTTCGGCTTTTTCGTTTGAGAGGATGATTATCCATCCGAACTGCCCCCGGAAACGCTTTGTCTTATTCGTCACCCTGACGTTCGGCGAAGGCTTTGCTTTCATCCTCTGCCACCGGAATGGCATAGGAGCCCTTAAGCCAGCGTGAGAGGTCAAGAGACCGGCAGCGATCCGAACAGAAAGGATAATTATCCCGCGTAGATGGATGCCCGCATTCCGGGCACGGCTGTGTTTTGCGCAAGGGCGTTACATTTCCTGTCGTCGTCATCCGTCTCAGCCTTCCGCCCAGCCGGATACGACATCAAAGCCTTCTCCAGCCAGTAATGTTGCTGTTTCATAAAGTGGCAGTCCCACGACATTGGAATAGGAACCGGTCAATTTTTGGACGAAACAGCCAGCAATGCCCTGAATGCCGTAGGCACCGGCTTTGCCGCGCCATTGACCCGAGGCAATGTAATTGTCGATTTCACTGCTGGAAAGGCGCTTGAAACGCACCTTTGTTTCAGCAATTTTCTGCCGGATCTTGCCGCCGGGCGTCACCAGGCAGATGCCGGTATAAACCCAGTGGCTGCGTCCGGAAAGAAGATGCAGTGCAGCTGATGCTTCCTCGACATATTCCGCCTTGCCGACAATGCGACGGCCAACGGCGACAACAGTGTCCGAGCCAAGCACATAGGCATCGCTCCAGCTCAACTCACCCTTGACGGCAGCATAAGCGGCTTGTGCCTTCTGAAGAGACAGGCGGCGGCACAGGGTTCTGGGATGCTCAAGACGTACTGGTGTTTCATCAATGTCCATCGGCATCAAACGCGCAGGCTTGATTCCGATCTGGTTAAGAAGATCCAGCCGGCGCGGAGAGCCGGAAGCCAGTATCAGCTTTTGAGTGAGTGCCGTCATGAATGCCCCAGCCGCTTCTCGAGTGTCGGGCGCTTGCGGCGCTCAACCCTGTTTTATCGGCGCAACGCTGTTTCCGAAAATCGCTTCATATGTCCGGATCGATGCGCCAGCCTTGTCGTCTTACTTGAAGCGGTATGTAATACGGCCCTTGGTCAGGTCGTATGGTGTCATTTCAACCAGAACCTTGTCGCCAGCCAGAACGCGAATACGGTTCTTGCGCATGCGACCAGCGGTGTGGGCAATGATCTCATGTTCGTTTTCCAGCTTCACGCGAAAGGTCGCATTAGGCAGGAGTTCGGTGACGACACCCGGAAATTCGAGGACTTCTTCTTTTGTCATGTGGAGGTTTTCTTTCTGTTCTATCTATACCGGACAGATAAGTCCGGGAAAATTGGGCGGAAACTACACAATCGCCACCCATTTGTGAACCTTGCAGTTCACGAAATCTTCAATTGTTTCAAACCGTCTCTGAGAACGGTTTTCCACGGGTGGGTAATCGCTCTGTAATCATGCGTGTCAGGTAATCCCGCACGTCACGATATGCATCGAGAATCTGCTCGCGTGTGCCGGTTACGACGGTCGGATCCATGGTCGGCCAGTAGACCACATCGAGCGAATTGGAGCGGGTCAATTCCAGTGCGGAGTGATGGGCTTCCGGTGTTAATGTAATGATAAGATCGAAAAAATCATCCTCGATTTCTTCAAGTGTTCTCGGTTTGTGTTTGCCAAGCGTCAGACCAACCTCATCCAGCACCGCATCGACGAAGGGATCGCGCTCGCCTGAGCGTACACCGGCCGATTGAATATAGATGCCCGGCACAATCAGCTGTTTGGCAATGACCTCGGCCATGGGGGAGCGGATGGAATTCATACCGCACATAAATAGAATGGCGCGCGGTGCTTTGGGCTCTGTGTGGCTGACTGAAGGATCGCTCATCGCCCGACCTAGCCCCGCCAGTAGAGAACGCAGACAAGGGTGAACAGGCGACGTGCCGTATCGAAATCAACTCTAATCTTGCCGGACAGGCGGTCCATCAGGGTTTGTGAGCCGTCATTGTGGATACCGCGCCGCCCCATGTCTATCGCTTCGATCTGGCTTGGGGTCGCAGACCGGATGGCTTCATAATAGCTTTCGCAGATCATGAAGTAATCTTTGATGATCCGGCGAAACGGCGTCAGCGAAAGAATATGTGTTGCCACATCCTTGTCGTCTTCGCTTTTGATGGAAAAGACCAGCTTGGCCTCCACCAGCGAAATATACAGCCGGTAAGGGCCGCCAGCATGGCCAAGCGGCTCGAAGCTGTTTTCCTCGATCAGGTCAAAAATGGCAACGGCGCGTTCATGCTCGACATCCGGCGTAGAGCGGCCAATGCTCTCATCCAGAATAACGTCGCAAAGCCTGAAAGCGCCTGTGGCCATTCATCACCCTTCAGGATTGAGGCGTATGGCAACTGACTTGGCATGCGCATCCAGTCCCTCGGAATGGGCGAGGGTAATGGCAGCAGGTGCCAGCTGTCGCAATTGTTCGGCGCCAAGCCGCAGAATAGAGGTGCGCTTGACGAAGTCGAGAACCGAAAGGCCGGACGAAAAACGTGCCGAGCGCGCGGTCGGCAGAACGTGGTTCGAACCACCGACATAATCGCCGATCACTTCAGGCGTATGGCGACCAACAAAGATCGCTCCGGCGTTTCTGACCTTACTGATCAGGGCGTCAGGATCTTCCACGGCAAGTTCCAAATGTTCGGCGGCAATGCGGTTTGCCAGCGGAACGGAGGCTGCTAGATCCGGAACGATGATGATGGCGCCAAAATCGGCCCAGCTTGCCGTTGCCGTTTCTGCACGCGACAACAATTTCAACTGGCGCTCGACAGCCGCTTCAACCGCATGACCGAGTTCCGCGTCGTCGGTGATTAGAATGGATTGTGCACCACGGTCATGTTCGGCTTGCGCCAGCAGGTCGGCGGCCAGCCAGTCCGGGTTGTTGTCCTTGTCGGCAATAACAAGAACCTCGGAGGGGCCTGCAATCATGTCGATGCCGACCGTGCCGAATACCTGGCGCTTGGCAGCAGCTACATAGGCGTTGCCAGGGCCAACGATCTTGGCAACCGGGGCAATGCTTTCCGTGCCGTAGGCAAGGGCCGCCACGGCCTGAGCACCGCCAATGCGGTAGATTTCTTCAACGCCAGCAATATGCGCTGCAGCGAGAACTGCAGGATTGATGCTGCCGCCATTGGCAGGCACAACCATGACGATGCGCTCTACGCCAGCCACCTTGGCCGGAACGGCATTCATCAGCACCGAGCTTGGATAACTTGCCGTACCGCCGGGCACGTAAAGTCCAACCGCTTCGATGGCTGTCCAGCGGGACCCAAGACCAACGCCGATATCGTCTTCGTAGATATCATCTTTTGGCATCTGGCGGGCATGGTGCTTTTCAATGCGTTTTGCAGCCAGCTTCAAGGCATCGACAACGGCCGGATCGACCAAATCGATTGCGGCGGCAATTTCCTGTTTGGTGACGCGCATCGGCACCTTGGAGAAGTCGAGCCCATCAAACCGCAGCGAATATTCCGCCAGCGCTGCATCACCCCGTTTCCTGACATCATCAATGATGGCATGGACGGTTGCGTTCACATCTTCGGAAACTTCACGTTTGGTTGTCAGGAAATCCGCAAAAGTCTTTTCAAACGTCTCGGATGTCTGCTCCAGCCAGATTGCCACGTCGTATAACCCTCTCATGCCCCGCCACATCGATTGGCGGGGTATTGCATATCGCAGTAAGTGTATAGCGATTTCAGGGCTGTGGCATAGATCGAAACGGATGTTTTGTGCAACATCTGGAGTGTTATTCGCCCAGCTGTTACTCGTCTACGTGCTGGGGCATTGATGCAGTTTCCCAGGAACCGCTGGCATCAGCCAGTTGTGCTTCAATGCACTCCACATCAAGCGCGATTGCACCGCCACCGGACAGCGTCAACTCGATCGTCCCGTCTGGACCATCTCCCTTTGCGGTGAAACGAATGGCCAGCAGCGAATGAACCTGATCCTTGTTGCTGCGATCGATGTCGTGAGATCGCACGGCTTGAACGCGTTTTAAAACGAGAACAGCGCGGCTGCGCTCAAAAGGCCTGTTTTTAACGGTCGCCGTTTCCCACACAAAGCGGTTGACGGAAAGCGCAAATTGGCCCCGCTTAGCATCATAGGATGCATCCGCCAGCTTGAAGACACTGTCTTGCATATGGGTGGAGATAACCGCGAGATCCTCGCCGTCGAGTGCCAGAAGTTTAAGATCAGCCATTGTTCTATTCCTTGTGGCATAGCGCCTCTGTGCCGCGCCGCACCTGTTTGAGCGCACATCCTGCCGAGCCCAGTGCTGCCGCACTGGTGGCTCGGTGTAAACAGGAAATGCTTTATCAAGGAGATAGGAAATCAGGTGGCGTTGCGCAACGGGGGAATGAAGCTGCGCAACACATGCTTTGCCGAAAATACGGCCTGTTATTAATCGCTGATGCGCTCGACAAGCGCGCCGCAACGGGTCAGCTTTTCTTCAAGCCGCTCGAAACCACGGTCAAGGTGGTAGACGCGGGAAACGATTGTCTCACCTTCGGCTGCGAGACCGGCAATGACAAGCGAAACAGAGGCGCGAAGGTCTGTTGCCATGACTGGTGCGCCACGCAGGCGCTCGGTGCCCTCAATGCGGGCCGTCTGGCCGGAGAGGGTGATCTTTGCGCCAAGCCGCGCCAGTTCCTGCACATGCATGAACCGGTTTTCGAAAATGGTTTCCGTCACATGGGCCACGCCCTGCGAGCGGGTCATCAGCGCCATGAACTGTGCCTGCAGGTCGGTCGGGAAACCGGGGAAAGGTTCGGTGACAATATCAACCGGCTGAATGCCATTGCCGTTGCGCACCACACGCAGACCGCTTTCGGTCTCGGTAATGGTGGCGCCAGAGCGGCGAATGGTCTCAAGGGCTGTGTCCAGCAGGGCAGCAGTGGTGCCTTCCAGCACAACGTCACCACCGGTCATGGCCACCGCCATGGCATAAGTGCCGGTTTCAATGCGGTCTGGCAGCACGCGGTGGCGCGCACCGGAAAGCGACGTCACGCCTTCAATGGTAATTGTGGATGTGCCGGCGCCTTCAATTTTTGCGCCCATGGCGGTCAGGCACTTGGCGAGATCAACAACTTCCGGCTCCTTGGCCGCGTTGTGAATAACTGTCGTACCCTTGGCGAGTGTGGCCGCCATCAGCATGACATGCGTGGCACCGACCGAAACCTTCGGGAAAGTGTAGCTGTTGCCAACTAGACCACCCTTGGGGGCAGTGGCAGTGATGTAGCCGCCATCGATTTCCATCGTTGCACCGAGCGCTTCTAGGCCGTCAATGAACAGATCGACCGGGCGTGTGCCGATGGCACAGCCGCCGGGAAGCGAAACACGGGCTCTGCCTTCACGGGCAAGCAACGGGCCAATAACCCAGAAGCTGGCGCGCATCTTGGAAACCAGTTCGTAAGGTGCTGTCGTGTCGACAACGGTGCGGCAGGTGAAGTGAACGGTACGCGAGTAGGATTCACCCTGGCTTTCGCGGCGGCCATTGACGGAAATATCAACGCCATGGTTGCCGAGAATGCGGATCAACTGCTCCACGTCGGCCAGATGCGGCACGTTCTCAAGTGTCAGGGTATCACTGGTAAGCAGCGAGGCGATCATTAACGGCAGGGCAGCATTCTTGGCACCCGAAATCGGGATAATGCCGTTAAGTTTGTTGCCGCCGGTTACTTTGATGCGATCCATACGTCCCTACGGGCTTTGCGCCCGCCTTTCTCGTGCCTTTGTGAAGGATTGGTGTCCTTAGACGAAATCCTGCAGCGTTGCAATTTTGGCAGTCAGATTTCTTGTCAGCACGATTCGTCCGTTTTTGCGGCAGGCAAACCGATTGTTTCATCTTCTGCACCGGAACGTCGTGCCCGGGCCTGATGTTTGCGCCGTTGCAGGTTCTCACGCAGCTTTTGTGCCGCCCGCGCCCTGCGCTGCTCCTCACGTTCTTTCACCTGATCTTTGCGGTCGCCCTTTTTCGCAATTTTTTGCTCAAGGGTATCTGCTGTGTCATCAGCGGCGGAGGAAATGGGCTCGAGCCCTTGTTTTGTGGTGTCTTCAGTCATGTTTCGACATTATCGGAAAAATCCTCAAATCCATAGAGCCGGCTATTTTTTGCACCACTATGTGAATAACTATCAAATTGCTGCTTGCGCTCGGGAAAAACCTATGGCAATAGGCGCCACGCTTGAAGTGTCGAGACCAAGTCAGACACCAGATGCTGCTATAGCTCAGGGGTAGAGCACTCCCTTGGTAAGGGAGAGGCCGAGAGTTCAAATCTCTCTAGCAGCACCATTTACCTACTTAAAATAACTTATGATTTTCCGTTTAACCGGAATTCGGTTTATTGCGTTAAATCACGCGTTTTTGCGTTCGCTGAGAGAGGCGCAGTCGCCCCTCACGTCAAAGCTAATCTTTTCAGTATGTGGAAAAGCCTTATTGGCCCGGCAGAATGCGCACCGAATAAATATTGATCGGCAGGCCGTTGCCATCGATATCGCTGTTGATCAGCAACTGGCCGGGAGAGTTCGGCACGAGTGACCGTTCAAACGTTGCGCGGAACAGCAGGTCAGCCTTTTCAGGCGTCGCCGTGAAGCGGTGGCGTGAGCAATCACCCAGGCTTGAGAAATCACAGCTGATGGCTACCTGCGTCTGGCGATCGGTCGAGGATTGCAGCGTCACCGCAATCGTTGAGGATTTGCCAGCCATTTCCTGCAGTACATTGACGGGCACTTCAATGCTGATGTTGCCCTGTTCCGACGGCGTTCTGGACGTGATGCGGCTGGCTACACCTGCGGCCGTAGCAATCTGCTCGATGCTGGCGTTGGACCCGGCCTTCATGCCCTGTCCGCGCTTGTCGGCATGGTAGATTTCGACCCAGTCGTCAGAAAAACCACGTGCCGGATCAAAAGCAGGCGTAGGGGCGTTGCCCTGAAAATCTTCCGATTCGACCTGCGCTGGTGGGTTCGGCACGCTGGTGTCGCGCTCCGCTTCGCTGAGCAGCAGCCCGGAGGAATACACCCACCATGCCCCCATGCCGATAAAGGCAAGGGTAACAGAGGTCAGCAGAAGACGTGCAAAAAAGCCGCGTCGTTTTCTAGGGCGGACTGCACGTTCTGGCTTGAAGGCCAGCGAGCCGCCTTCAGATGGCGCTGTGCGCTGTTGCGCTGGTTCAGCTGCGTAAACATCGCGGGATGGCGCTTCAGGCTGCGGATAGTGCCTGTCGTGATCATCAAGGCTAGGTGCCTCGTCATAATCATCCACCGGAGCGGAGCGCATTTCTGGCTCAACGGATTCCGTGAAGGTTGGTGCGGTTTTCTGCGCGGAGACGGCTGGCGCGACGGCAGGGGCAGCCGGTGATGGGGGCCTGACCATATGCGACTCGATCTTGTCGAGCAGCCTGTCGCGTTCCTGGGTTTCTATCTCGCGGATCAGTGTTTCCAAACGGTGTCGTTGCTGGGCAATGACCTCTGGGTCATTTATGCCTTGCTTACGCATGCCCGCTTCGAGGGCCTGACGTGATGACTGGTAAATGCGCGCGCGAACCTCAGGATTTGCCCGGTCCGATTTCTCAAGCGCATTGCGAATTGCCGTTTCCAGTCCGCTCACAAAGGGTCCTTTTTTGACGTCACAGTTGATTCTTTTGCAATCGCTACCGTCAGATTTTGGCAATCACAAGCTTCAAGCTAATCAAATGCATCATTGATCCCGGGAAAACAAGCACTCTGGCCTTTGGATGGTCGCGCAAAACACTTAAGCCATCAATGATTTTGACTTGTGTGGCACGTTCACTCTTATATTATTGACGTGTGCGTAAACGTAAGTTGGAGGAAACGAATGCTGCCAGAAGTGCTGAAAAACAATGTGAGGCTGCCTGTCGTGGCATCGCCGCTGTTCATTATTTCGCACCCGCAGTTGACGCTGGCGCAATGCAAGGCCGGTGTCATTGGCGCGTTTCCCGCTTTGAATGCCCGCCCGGAAAGCCAGCTGGATGAGTGGCTGGCCCAGCTGACAGAAGAACTCGCTGCACATAATGCGGCGCATCCGGAACGCCCGGCCGCGCCATTTGCCGTGAACCAGATTGTGCATACGTCCAACAAGCGCCTTGAGCATGATCTTGGGCTCTGTGTGAAATATAAGGTGCCGGTGGTGATTTCATCGCTGGGCGCGGTTCCAGAGGTCAATGCCGCCATTCATTCTTATGGTGGCATTGTCCTGCATGACATTATCAACAATCGCCACGCGCAGTCTGCCATTCGCAAGGGGGCGGACGGCTTGATTGCCGTGGCAACCGGCGCCGGTGGTCACGCGGGAACGCTGTCACCCTTCGCCTTGGTTCAGGAAATACGCAGCTGGTTTGATGGCCCACTACTGTTGGCCGGTGCGATTGCCACAGGCGGCGGAATTCTGGCAGCGCAGGCCATGGGCGCAGATATGGCCTATATCGGCACGCCATTCATCGCCACAGAAGAGGCTCGCGCCACGGACGCCTACAAGCAGGCGCTGGTCGAGGCGCGTGCCGGTGATATTGTCTACTCGAACTATTTTACCGGCATTCACGGTAACTACCTCAAATCGTCGATCACGGCAGCCGGGCTTGATCCAGACAATCTGCCCTCGGCCGATCCCTCCAAGATGGATTTTGGCGCTGCCGTCACCGGCGCCAAGGCCTGGAAAGACATTTGGGGTGCTGGGCAGGGCGTTGGTTCGATTGATGGTGTGGGCAGTGTTGCCGCCCTTGTTGACCGGCTGGAGGCTGAATACCACGAGGCACGTCAGCGTCTGGCGCTATGAAATCTTGCCGCTTCTGACGGGGTTTATGGTGCTCGAAAAATGCACTCGGAATGTGCCCCAACATTGACGAAGGCATGCTGCCGACTGGCAAATTTGACGTTGCGCAAATGGGGCTTTGCGTCGCTCAAATTGGCGGTGGCATGACAATGGAAAATTGACCTGCGGTTATTTCAGCACTTGAAATCCACCGTCATTATCTGTATCAGCCCCCGCATGATGTTTATCCGTTCACGGATAACGAAAGTGCCGCTTTAGCTCAGTTGGTAGAGCACGTCATTCGTAATGACGGGGTCACGTGTTCGAGTCACGTAAGCGGCACCATTTTTATCATATCAATCAACTTTTTAAATCTGTGTTTGTGCAGCTTTAGTAAGCTGCAGGCGCTATCAAGTGGCGCATGCGGTCACATTGCAACCGTGTTTGATTTGCAAAAGTTGATCGATCGTAATTGCGAAAGCTATGAACCCAACAATCGATTACATCCTTTAGAGGAAGCCAAGGACTTCATTCGAACTTAACATACAGCTTCAAAGCCGGTATCTCATTCGGCAAGTTTCATCGTGTTTCGTATATCTGCGATGATTGGCTCTGTCGCTCTGCTTGGGTGATAGCTTTATGAGGCCGCGCGGCACATATTGCGGCTGCCGAGAGGCAATTGTGTAATTCTGTCGAAAAGGCCCGCCAACGTGAGACGTTAGCGAGCCAAACGCTTAGATTATGACCACGTACGGTTATCGGCCTTGAGCCAATTTGTCGCCGTTGTATTCCTGTTTGCGGCCCAGTGTTTCTTGAGTTCCATCACAAAAAGTACATCGGAGCCGTCAATATGATTGTGCAAGTGATCGCGTATTGCTGCTGCAGATGCAGAGCTGTCAACGAAGTAAGCAGACTTGAGGGCTTTGCAATGGGTGTACTTTTCGATTTCTTTGATGAGAGAACTATAGTCCTGACCAGGCGCATTGAGGTCATACGTCACCATATAAACTGACACGGAGCGCCTCCCTCAATTAGCGTCGTTGATCTGGCGAGCGATATCTTTGCTTCCAGGATGTCGGTGTCCTTTAAGAACCTCGTTCACTCGGCCTTGATTAACGCCAAAAGTGGCAGCAATCACGTGTTGGTATTCGCCTTTCCAGTGGCGAACCCAGATCTGTGCCGCATCTGCTTCGGTAAGTTGATATGACTGTGACATTCATGTTCCTATCATTGGAAAATGGATAGGAAAACTTGACAGGTCGGTATCAGCGCGTAGTGTGCCCTTGTTAACGATAGCGATCCGCAAGTCTTCCTAGCCTTTGCGTTTCGATATAAGAGCCGGGGTCTGCAAACCCCGGCTTTCTTTATCGGCACCGCTTATGCGTGTGCACCACGGATAGAATGAAAATACCGCGAAACAGTCAAGCGATCTTTCTTCGTCGCCATTCGATCCACAAGCAGAAAACCCGGTAAAACCAACGAAGTAGCTAGTTACTATTTTTGAAAATTTCTTTTGAATCAGCTACTTGCGAGCTTTGCGTTAAGATATTGTTAATACTATATATTGTGGTTTGATGGCCTTAAAATCCACAGGGAAAATCGCTCAAATTCGCTCTTTGCTTGCAAACGGCTGTGATGTCTGAGTCGATTCTCGTGGATTGGCGCCGCTGAGTCGGCGGCGGTTGAGGTGTGGCTCCCTTGTTTCCGGTCACTTATACGGCGCAACTGCTCGTCTTCAAAAGTGGGTCGCCAATATAGCTGGTTGGTCATTTTACCCTGTTGATGGCCTTTTGCGGCAACTCGAGGCTTAACTTTAAGCTCAAAAGTCTACGGTGCGCTGTGGCAACCATTCTCGCGGAATTGGCAAGGATCCTGGGGCTATTACGCTCGCCCTCGGCAACGCCATGGAAACCATGGCAAAACACTATTCCCGCCGCGCCGATCGATCCAAGCAAGCACAAAGTGTAGCGGTGGATTTTGAGGCGGAAGTGAACAAACGAAAAACCAAAGTTGTCAAACTCGTTTCAAGCCTAAAGAGGCATACGATGATAAAAGATAATGATATTAAGGAAAAGAAGTGGTGCCCGAACGCGGATTTGAACCACGGACACGCGGATTTTCAATCCGCTGCTCTACCAACTGAGCTATTCGGGCACTTTACCTCGTATGAGGCTCGACCTTTTCAGGTCACCGAGAGTTTTGCTCTCCCGAAAGTGAGCGGGGTTATAACATCTTGTTCGGCCATGTCCAGCGCCTGAAAGCATTTTTTTTGAGGAATTTCACGGTTAAAAAAAATGATCGCTGATTAGCCGCCAAAGTTTTCGCTAGTCCCGTGATAAATATGGGCTTTCCGTTCTCAATCTTCCACAGGTGGCTTACGGCGGGTGTTCATATTCCGGCGCACATACCATGTTGCAACCGCAACCATCAGCGCAAGGACATACCAGGTGATAGCGTAGGAGAGGTGGCTGTTGGGAAATTTCAACTGTGTCAGGCCGCCGATCGGCACGCCGCCATCATTCGGGGTGGCGTCGGCATCAACATAAAATGGCGCAGTGTCGCTCAGCCCATTCGCGGCAGCGATCTCTTCAATATTGCGCGAATACCAGCGGGCATTCGCGGGATCATTCGTGCGCAGGAAAAGTCCGCCATGTTCCGGTGCACGCATCAGGCCAACCACCGTCGCAGAACCGGTTATCTGGCCCTGCTGGCGCGTTTCGGCCAAGCGTTTGTCCGTTGGCACAAAACCGCGGTTGATGATGACTGTGGAGCCATCCTCGAGCCGCAGTGGCGTCAAGATCCAGTAGCCTGGGCCATAATCGGTAACCGTATAGACAGCCGCTTCCTTGTCATTCTGGAACTCACCAGAAAGCTGAACGCGGCGATATTCATAATCTTCGGGCTTCAGAGCCGTCCATTCAGCGCGTGCGGGTGGTGCAACAGGCTCGGCATGCACACGCGCATTGATGCGCTCAATCAGATCCAGCTTCCAGCCAAGCCGCTGCACCTGCCATGTACCGAGTGTCACCAGTGCAGCGATCAGGCAGGCTGACAGCGTATAGAGAATGGCAATAGCCAGACGTGAAGGGCCGGTACGGTGCGCAGCTGGCGTGGAATGGGGTGTCGGGGTGGTCATGGGGATCTTTCCTGCCTGTTCCGGCCCTGCACTCAATGTCCGTGCCGGAAAGAAAAACGCCGTGCATTCGGGTGAATGCACGGCGCTGACATTGCCCTGAAAGATCAGGGCAAGTTTCGCATTTGCTCGATTGTCATTGTCGGCATCATGTTCTTGTTCATGTTGTACATGACCCAGAGCGAGCCGATCAGCGTGATCATCACCACAACAACGGTGAAAATCAGCGCCATGAAGGTCCAGCCGCCTTCAGACTTCGTGTTCATATGCAGGAAGTAGATCATATGAACGAAAATCTGGATGACGCCGAGGCCCATGATCAGCAGAACGGTGAAGGTCTTGTTATCAAGAACGTCGCCCATAACCAGCCAGAACGGAACAGCTGTCAGAAGAACCGACAGGATGAAGCCGATCATATAGGACTTGAAGCTGCCGTGATCTGCGCCATCGTGATGGTCGTGTTCATGATCATCGTGGTGTGCGTGTGTTTCGGAACCCATCACAGAACTCCCATCAGATATACGAAGGAAAATACGCCGATCCAGACCACGTCAAGGAAGTGCCAGAACATCGACAGGCACATCAGACGACGCTTGTTGGCCTGGATAAGGCCGTGCTTGCCAACCTGGAACATCAGTGTGACCAGCCAGATGATACCGAAGGTCACGTGCAGACCGTGTGTACCAACCAGCGCGAAGAACGCCGAGAGGAACGCGGAGCGCTGCGGTGTCGCACCTTCGTGGATCAGGTGGTAGAACTCATAAAGTTCAACGCATAGGAAGGCGAGGCCGAACACGCCGGTAATGCCGAGCCATATCAACGTCGTCTTGATATTCTTCTTTTCCGATTCCAGCATGGCAAAGCCATAGGTGATCGAGGAAAGAAGCAGGAACGCCGTGTTGATGGCAACCAGCTTGAGGTCGAAAAGGTCTGCACCGGAAGGACCGGCCGCATAACTGCGGCCGAGCACGGCATAGGTTGCAAACAGGGTTGCGAAGATGAGGCAGTCGCTCATCAGGTAGAGCCAGAAACCCAGCGATGTGCCGTTTTCCGGGTGGTGGTCTTCCTTCAGGTAAAAGACCGGCGCTTCGCCTGTATCGGCGGTTGGTGCGTGTGTCTGGGCCATTCTGTTACGCCTGTTCTGCGAGCAGCTTGGTGCGCTCCGCTTCTACTTTGGTCACGTCCGAAGCCGGAATGTAGTAGTCGCGATTGTAGTTGAAGGTATGAGCGATGGAGACGCCGATGATGGCAAGCAATGATAGCGCAGCCAACCACCAGATATGCCACACCAGAGCAAAGCCAAGTGCAATGCTGATGGCGCTGAGAATGACGCCCGTACCGGTGTTCTTCGGCATGTGAATGGGAATGAACCCTTCCACAGGACGTTCTGCACCGCGCTTCTTCATGTCGGCCCAAGCATCGACTTCATGCACGACAGGCGTGAAAGCGAAGTTATAGGCCGGTGGCGGAGAAGACGTCGACCATTCCAGCGTACGACCGTTGAAGGGGTCGCCGGTCACGTCGCGCAACTGGTCACGCTTCAGGAAGCTTACGAAGAGCTGGATCAGGAAGCATGCAATACCGAGTGCGATAAGGAACGCACCGAATGCGGCAATGATGAACCAGATCTGCAGCGACGTGTCTTCGAACTGGCTGAGGCGGCGGGTAACGCCCATCAGGCCGAGAACGTAGAGCGGCATAAAGGCGAAGTAGAAGCCGACAAACCAGAACCAGAAAGACAGTTTGCCCCAAAACGGATCAAGGCGGTAACCGAATGCCTTCGGGAACCAGTAGACGATGCCGGCGAGAACGCCGAACAGCACGCCGCCGATGATCACGTTGTGGAAGTGGGCGATCAGGAACAGCGAGTTGTGCAGCACGAAGTCTGCTGGAGGAACGGCAAGAAGAACGCCGGTCATGCCGCCGATGACGAAGGTGATCATGAAACCGATGGTCCACAGCATGGGAACATCGAAATTGATGCGGCCCTTATACATGGTGAACAGCCAGTTGAAGATCTTGGCACCCGTGGGGATGGAGATAATCATCGTCGTTATGCCGAAGAAGGCATTGACGCTGGCGCCGGATCCCATGGTGAAGAAGTGGTGCAGCCAAACGATATAGGCCAGAATGGTGATCACCACCGACGCGTAAACCATCGAAGCGTAACCAAAGAGACGCTTGCGCGAGAAGGTCGAGACGATTTCGGAGAAAACGCCGAAGGCAGGCAGGATCAGAATGTAGACTTCCGGGTGGCCCCAGATCCAGATGAGGTTGACGTACATCATCGGGTTTCCGCCGAGATCGTTGGTGAAGAAGTTCGTACCAACGTAACGGTCAAGCGTCAGCAGGGCGATCGTTCCGGTCAGGATCGGGAACGAGGCCACGATCAGGATGTTGGAACACAGCGATGTCCAGACGAAGATCGGCAGGCGCATCATGGTCATGCCCGGTGCGCGCATCTTGATGATGGTGACGATCAGGTTGATACCTGACAGCGTCGTTCCCACACCGGCGATCTGTAGACCCCAGATGTAATAATCCACGCCAACGCCGGGACTGCCCTCAATGCCGGAAAGCGGCGGATAGGCCAGCCAGCCTGTCTGTGCATATTCACCGATGAACAACGAGATCATGGTGATGATAGCGCCAGCTGTCGTCATCCAGAACGAGAAGTTGTTGAGGAAGGGGAAAGAAACGTCACGCGCACCGATTTGCAAGGGAATGACGAAGTTCATCAGACCTGTAATCATCGGCATTGCCACGAACAAGATCATGATCACGCCGTGTGCCGTGAAGATCTGGTCATAGTGGTGCGGGTTGAGATAACCTTCGGATCCGCCTGAAGCGATGGCCTGCTGGATGCGCATCATGATGGCGTCGGCAAAGCCGCGCAGCAGCATCACGAGGGCCAGAATGATGTACATGATACCGATCTTCTTGTGATCGATACTGGTAAACCATTCTTTCCACAGGTAGCCCCAAACGCGGAAATAGGTGAGAATACCGAGAAGTGCCGCGCCACCGAGGGCAACAGCCGCGAAAGTTACAACGAGAATTGGCTCGTGGAGCGGGATGGACTCCCACGTCAGCTTCCCGAAAAGGAAGGACGTTTGATCGGAATTGACGACCATTTTAGCCTCTTGCGATTCAAAACAAATGTCGGCGCGGGGGTTCCGCGCCGTTGAAAGTCAGTGATGCCAGTCAGCCGGCAACCGGTTTGCTTTCCGGCAGGGCAGCCTTGATGTCAGGCAGAGCAGCAGGAACGAATGTCTGGCCTTCGATAGCCGCCGGCGTGGACTGCGAACCGGATGCCATGCCGTAAGGCGAAAGCGGGGTGCAGATCACGGAGTTCAGCGCCTTGGCGATATCGATGCCTTCCTTGCCGCCGCCGCCATTGGCGTCGATGTGCATCATGTCACGCATGCAAAGCTTGTTCGGCTCTACGCAGCGGTTGAGGATTGCGTCATACAGCTGTGGGTCGACACTGGCGAAATACTCGACAGGATTACGCTCGCTCGGTTTGGCGAATTCGAGGTATTCCATACGGCCAAAGCCCTTGCCGCCGTCCTTGACCTTGGCAACCCACTGGTCGAAGCCTTCATTGCTCAGACCGTGGAACTTGAAGCGCATGTGCGAAAAGCCAGGGCCGGAGAAGTTCGCCGAGAAGCCGTCATAAACGCCTTCCTTGTTGATGACTGCGTGCAGCTTGGTCTGCATGCCGCCCATGGCGTAAATCTGGCCAGCCAGTGCAGGCACGTAGAACGAGTTCATCGCCGTGGTGCCGGTAATCTTGAAGTTGATCGGAACATCGATCGGAGCAGCAAATTCATTGACGCTGCCAATGCCCAGTTCCGGGTAGAAGAACAGCCACTTCCAGTCCATGGCCACAACCTCGACCGTCAGGGTCTTGGTTTCGGCTGTCACAGGACGGTCCGCATCAATGCGGTCGATCGGGCGGTACGGATCCAGACGGTGGGTTGCGATCCACGTCACGGTTCCCAACATGAGAATGATGGCAACGGGCGCAGACCAGATCACCATTTCAAGGCGCGTGGAGTGGTGCCACTCTGGATCGTAATCTTCAGCCTTCGCCGATTCACGGTACTTCCACGCAAAGAACAGCGTCAATGCAAGAACCGGAACGATGATGAGCAGCATCAACACTGTTGAGGTGATGATGAGATCACGTTGCTGGATGGCAATGTCCCCGGAAGGGTTCATAACCACGAGATCGCAGCCGCTGAGCAGCAGCAACGACGAAAATGCCATGAAGGCAGAAGAAAATTTCTTGATCGTGGGCACGTTCTTAAAACTCGTACTGTTTCAATTGTACCGCGAATAATTGCCAAACGTCATTATTGTAATGAGGTATTTTGTCGCGGTGCAGCGGGATCGCCGCAGCGCAACAGCCACGGCATGGCTGGGTGCATTATCTCATAGAAGGCTCTTGGAGCAAGTCCTTCCTGCAATCTTCATTTGACGGCTGTGCGCAGACTATGTGACAATCCGCCGCAGGTAACGCAACGGAAGAGGAGCCAGCGCGTTACCCAACATGGTGCGCCATACGCAGGAGGAATAAAATGAGTTATATCAATAGTTCGCAGACCTATCCTGAAACACCTGCGACAGTCGATCCGGACCGCATCACCATCGCGGTCATTCTGGCAAGAATGACAGAGTTTTTTGACTTTTTTGTCTACGCAATCGCATCGGCATTGGTTTTTCCCTACGTCTTCTTCTCATATGCAGATCCGCTGACAGCAACTCTTTATTCCTTCGCGGTCTTTTCACTGGCCTTTATTGCCCGCCCCATCGGCTCAATGATCTCGCTGCAGATCGACAGAAAGTTTGGGCGTGCGGCGAAATTGACCGTCGCATTGTTTACACTCTGTGGTTCCACCATGGCGATCAGCTTCCTGCCGTCCTTTGCGGACGCCGGCATGATGGCGCCAGTCCTGCTCGCCGTGTTCCGTATAGGGCAGGGACTTGGTCTGGGTGGTGCATGGGACGGCCTCACCTCGCTTCTGGCGATGAACGCACCTGCGAAACAACGTGGCTGGTATGCCATGATGCCGCAGATCGGTGCGGCTATGGGTTTTGGTCTGGCAAGCGCCTTCTTCATCGTTTTCTTCACTCAGCTGTCACATGCTGAATTCCTGGCATGGGGCTGGCGTTTCCCGTTCTTCGTGGCATTGGCACTTAATGTGCTGGCGCTGTTTGCCCGTCTTCGCATGATTGTGACTCCGGAATTTCAGGCCATGGTGCAAAGCCATGAGCTGGAACCCAGGCCGGTTTTTGAAATGCTGCGGTCGCAGTCACGCATCGTTCTGACCGGTGCCTTCGTTCCGCTGGCCAGTTTTGCACTGTTCCATCTGGTCACCGTGTTCCCGCTCAGCTGGGTCACGCTCAACACCAACCAGAAGATTTCAGACTTCCTGTTCGTACAGTTCGTTAGCGCCATCATCTGTGGTGGCATGATTGTCGTGTCCGGCGTACTGGCTGACAAATTCGGCCGTCGCAAACTGCTCGGCGCGGCTGCTGTTCTGATCGCGCTCTTCAGTCTCGTCACACCGCTGCTGCTTAACTCGGGCGATATTGGCCGTTACCTGTTCGTGTTGATCGGCTTTTCGCTGCTGGGTCTGTCCTTCGGTCAGGCAAGCGGTGCGCTTGCTTCGCGTTTCAGCCGTGAATACCGCTATACCGGTGCGTCTCTGACATCGGATATCTCATGGCTCATCGGTGCCGGTTTCGCACCACTGGTGGCTCTTGGGTTCTCGTCAGAATTTGGTCTCATAGCGGCCGGACTTTATTTGCTCTCCGGCGCAGTCGCGACGCTTATTGCCCTTGCATTCAGCACGACACTCGATGCGACCTGATTGATTTTTAGCAACAAACTAACCTGATTAACCTGGAAGCCGTGAAATTCGTAAAGGATTTCACGGCGTTTCGTATTTTTATTGCGCGGACGTTAATTAATCTTGATTTCTGAAATCAACATAGATATGTAAGTCATGCTGACATAAATTGGCGCGATGTTCGTGTCGACAGCACAGTTTGGCGCGGGTCATGAAATACTTTTCGACCATAAAATCGATGAAAGTGGCGATTGCCGGCACCGCGGTGCCAGCCAATACGCGCACGTCGATTATTCGCGCCGCGAAACGCCGATAACAGAAATCTGAAAAGGAGCAGTCAGGTCACCTGCGGCTCCGCCTGCGGGTGAAAAAGGTGACGCCTCGCTGCGCAACTGCGCCGGAACGGGAGAGACCGATGAGCGTGAATGACCCTGATTATGGCCTTTATGACATTGCTGCCGAAAAGAGCAGCTGCGGCGTTGGCTTTATTACGCGCAAAGACGGTATACAGACCCATGACGTGCTGAAGCGTGGCCACCAGGCGCTTTGTGCCGTGCCGCATCGCGGTGGCATGTCGGCAGAAGGCGTTGGTGATGGTGCCGGTATCTCGGTGGATCTGTCCCTGTCTTTTTTTCGTCAACTGACCGGCTCTGTCGAACTGGAAGCCGGTCGGTTTGGTGTTGGTAATTTCTTCCTGCCGCAAAACGCCGCCTTCCATGATGAGGCTATAGAGATCATCGAAAAGGCGCTTGAGGAGCAGGGTTTCTCCGTGCTTCTGGTGCGCGACGTCCCGGTTGATAACAGCGCCATTCGTGAAGCTGCGGTTCGTTACCAGCTTCCCATTCGCCAATGGGTGTTTTCGGCCCATGCAGGTTGCCGCGATCGTGGCGAGTTTGACTGGCGTATCCATAAGGCCTTGCTGGCCATCGAAGCCATTGCCTACACGCGCCCGGAACTGTCGGGTTTTTACCCGCTGTCGCTGAGTGCCCGCACCCAGGTTTTCAAAGGTCGTCTCAATTCGACGGAAGTCATGCCATACTTCTGCGACCTGGTGGACCCGCGCCATGAAGTACACACGATGTACTTTCACACCCGCTTCTCCACCAACACCGACCCGCATCCATCCATGGCGCAGCCATTCCGCCTGATGGCGCATAATGGCGAACTGAACACCGACAAGAAGAACCGCCTGTCTGAAGCTGCTGTCGCCTTGGCACGCAATGCCAGCATCATCCGTCCCAAGGGGCAGTCGGATAGCTGCCGTCTAGACCAGACGCTGCAGGCCCGCGTTATGGAAGACGGGCTTGATCTGGTAACGGCTGTCGTTTCGATGATGCCGCCAGCCTGGGAAAATGACGAGACATTGTCGCCGCAAGTGCGGGCGATGTTTGAATATTTCTCCCTTTACGAAGAAAAGAACGATGGTCCCGCCGCGCTGATATTTGGCGATGGCACCATCGTTGGCGCGCGCCTGGACCGTCTGGGCTTACGCCCACTGCGCACGGTCGAAACAGACGAGTATCTCTGCGTAATGTCGGAAGCAGGCCAGATTGCCTTCCCGCCGGAAAGTGTCATCCATCGCGGCCGTATCGAAGCCGGCGGCATGCTGTATTTCGATCAGGCTGAGCGCCGTGCATGGTCGACCGTCGAGGCGTTGGAAATGCTAGCATCGCGCCGCGATTATCCAACGTTGCTGCGTGAAGCCCGTGTCACGCTGGAAGAATTGCCTGAGGTTCCCGCAGAAAATCAGGGATCGCCCCAGCGTTACAATGGCGATCTGGAACGCCATCAGCGTTATGTCGCTTATTCGCACAATCAGGAAAGCTTCAAGTTCCTGATGGACCCGATGCTGGCGACCGGCGCTGAAAAAATTTCTGCCATGGGGTATGGCAACGCCATCAATGCGCTGTCGGATCAGGAAGGCGGCGTTGCGAAGTATTTCTCGCAGCGTTTTGCACAGGTCACCAACCCACCGCTCGACAGTATCCGTGAAGCCGACGGCATGACGTTGCGCGTTGCGCTGGGCGCCAAGCCTAATATCGGCGCAAAGGCTGCCCGCCAGATCGTCGTGCGCTCGCCGATCCTGACCCATCTCGACATGTTGAAAATCCGTGAGCAGACGGAAACGCCGGTTCGTCGTTTTGAGATGCTCTACACCCCAGTTTACAACGATCCCAAGGCCAACGAGGCCGCGTTGCAGGCGGGTATCGACAGTGTTTGCAAAAAGGTCGCAGCCTTCGCTGCCGAAGAGGGTGGCATTGCTGTCATCACCGATCGCCACGTTGCGACTGATCGCGCTGCACTGCCGATGATCATTGTTATCTCGGCATTAAACCAGAAGCTGATCGAGGAAGGCCTGCGCCTTCGCGTGTCGCTGATTGCCGAAAGCGGTCAATTCTCCTCGTCGCATCACATTGCAGCGGCTCTCGGCTTTGGTGCATCCGGCGTTTATCCGCTCGGTGTGCAGTTCCGCGCCGAGGAAAAGTTTGGTGCAGATGCCGACAAGGCCTTCAAGCGTTTCGCCAAGGCTGCTGAAAAGTCTCTGATGAAGACCATGGGCAAAGTCGGGCTCTGCACCGCTGAAAGCTATATCGGCGGTGAGTTCTTTGAACCGAACTTTCTCGACACCAGCGATCCGGTGCTGAAGAAGTACTTCCCCAACGTCAAGACGCCGGTTGGTGGTGTCAACTTTGCCGTTATCGCGCAGGCCGTCGCCGACTGGCACCGCAAGGCGTTGACCGTCAAGGGTGAGAACGACATTCCGCTGCTTGGCTTGTTCAAGGAACGTGCCGAAGGTGCTGGCCATTCCTATGGCACCACGGCTGTGCGTGGTTTCGTTGACATGACCGAGGAAAAGATCACGTTCGACAAGGACGCCGAAAACGGCGTTGGCGAAAACGAAGACGTGTTGCGCCTGCTGCCGCTCAACCGGCTGGAAGATGCCTTCGGCCTCAACGATTCCGCCTATTACCACAACAGCTTCGACCGTCTGACACCGGAGGCAATCGACAAGTTTCAGATCACGCCGGGTTATCGTGCCTTTACCCGCATGATGAGCGAAGAACGTATGCGCCGTCCGTCTGCGTTGCGCGATGTGCTGGACCTGCCAGCTGACGTCACCTTTGCCAATTCGCCAGCAGAATTCCGCAAGGAAATGGGCCGTTTTTCCCGCAAGGGCAACAACAGCTTCATGGTGCGTGGGCTGACGGTTGAGAGCGTTGGTGACGAAGAGTTCCGCCTGCGTCTGACCGGCCCGTCCGGTAGTGACCTGACACGGCTTGCTGCCCTTGGCCAATCACTGGTCATCCGTTTCGGGCAGGATATTGTCGGTCATTGGCTGGAGGGCGGCGCATTGGCCGTTCAGGTCAAGGGACAGGCACTGGATTACCTGTCGCTGATCCACACTGCGCCTGCCAGCATCCCGCTTGAGGATGTTCAAAAGGCAAGTGACATCACCAGACTTCTCGCTTCCGGCGCCATGAGCCATGGCGCGCTGGTTGCCGCCGCTCATGAAGCGGTGGCGCATGGCACCAACATGGTTGGCGGCATGTCCAACTCCGGCGAAGGTGGTGAGCATATCTCGCGTTACGGCACCATACGTGCCTCGCGTATCAAGCAGTTCGCGTCCGGTCGTTTTGGAGTCTGGGCAGGGTATCTTGCTGACCCGATGCTGGAAGAAATCGAGATTAAGATCGGTCAGGGCGCAAAGCCGGGCGAGGGTGGTCAGCTGCCTTCACCGAAGGTCACGGTGGAAATCGCCGCAGCCCGTGGCGGCACACCGGGCGTTGAACTGGTTTCGCCACCACCGCACCACGACACCTATTCGATCGAGGATCTGGCGCAACTGATCCATGACGCCAAAGCGGCGCGTGTGCGAGTTATCGTCAAGCTCGTATCGTCGGAAGGCATCGGCACGATTGCGGTTGGCGTTGCCAAGGCCGGTGCAGATGTCATCAACGTTGCCGGCAACACCGGCGGTACGGGTGCTGCTGCCGTTACCAGTCTGAAATATACCGGCCGTTCGGCGGAAATCGGCATTGCAGAAGTGCACCAGGCACTGTGCGCCAATGGTCTGCGTGCCAAGGTTTTGTTACGGTGCTCCGGCGCACACCAGACCGCAAGTGATGTCGTCAAGTCAGCCCTTTTGGGCGGCGACAGCTTCGAATTCGGCACCACGGCGCTGATGATGCTGAAATGCGTCATGGCCAAGAACTGCAACATCAAGTGCCCGGCTGGTCTCACCACCAACCAGGAAGTTTTCAATGGTGACCCGCGCGCTCTGGCGCAGTATCTGATGAACATTGCCCACGAAACACGCGAGATTCTGGCGGCCCTTGGTCTGCAGTCTCTGGCGCAGGCCCGTGGCCGTTCCGATCTTCTTCACCTTCTCGACCACCCATCCAGTGTTGGCCAGCTTGACCTCCGGGCAATGTTGACTGTGGTTGAGGAGGTGAAGATCGCCAACCCGGTTTACATGGAAAAGGACTTCGCCCTCGATGATGCTTTCATCGAACTGGTGCGTTCGGCCCTGGTTGATGGCAAGCGTGACACCATCGAGCTTGGTGGCAACCGCTTCCTCAACAACTGCAACAAGAGTGTTGGCGGTCAGCTTGCGGTCGATATCGAGCGCATTCTGAACCATGAACTGAGTGATGAACAGGTGGCGACACTGCCTGCCGTCCGCCAGGATGAACGTGGTCGTCGTTTTCTGGAGCCCGGTGCCGTGCGTATCGCCACATCGGGGTCTGCCGGTCAATCCTTCGGTGCCTTCTGCAATGACGGCATGGTCATGGTTCACACCGGCACCTGCAATGACGGCGTTGGCAAAAGTGCCTGCGGCGGCACCATTGTTGTGCGTTCGCCAGGTGGCGGTTCGGCCGAGGCTGGTGGTAATGTTCTGGTTGGCAACTTCGCCCTGTTCGGAGCAACGGGTGGTCGCACCTTTGTTGAAGGGCAGGCGGGTGACCGCTTTGCGGTGCGCAACTCCGGTGCGACAGCGGTTGTTGAAGGTGTGGGCGACTTTGCCTGCGAATACATGACCAATGGTGCGGTCCTGAACCTTGGCAGCTTCGGCAAGGGGTTCGGCAACGGCATGAGTGGCGGTTTCGTTTACCAGTATGACCCCTATGGCGATCTGCCAAAGAAGGTCAGCCACGATTCCATTCTTCTGGGCTCGATCACCGGTGATGATGAACAGGCTGCGATCCACAATCAGGCCGTTCACCAGCTGCTGAGCTGGCATGTTGCCGAAACCGGCTCTGCCAAGGCCGCATGGCTTCTGGAAAACTGGGAGAGCGAGCAGCATAACTTCGTGTACGGCATGCCGCGCGCCTTGCTGCTTTACCAGGACAGCAACGAAATCCTGAAGGCAAAGCCCCGCAAGGAACTGCTGGAGGAACTGGCAACGGCGCTTGCAGCCCATCAGGTTCGCAAGTTCAAGCTGGCCTATCGCGACAAGCGGGCGGTACTGAACGGTTCGGTGCCGGGTTACGGCGAGACCGATACCGAGGAGATGTATGCGCTTCTGAACAATTACACGGTGCTCAGCATGGCGCAGGCCATTGCCATGCAGCGTGTGCCATTGGCGCGTGGCCCATCCGATCCGGCGATTGAAAAGGCGGTACGCAACCTCATTCTGACCGAAGATTTTGCGCTGATGCAACGTCTGCTGAAATATGCACGTGAAGCATTGGCCGACCATAGTGACGAGCAGCTTGCTGTGATGATCGCCGCCAAGCGACTGGACGACTACAGGCAGGCGCTTTCCAAGCGCAACATCCTGTCTATGGACAGCCCGGGCACCTATGGCTGGATCATTCAGCAGAATGCCAGAAACATTGAAAAGATCGGACGCCTGCCGGGCTTCGAGGAACTGTTCGCAGCCAATGCGTTGCCGGACCTTGCCCTCGCAGCCAGACAGAACTGACTGAGACAGATTGAACTGAGTGAGAACGATGAAGATACCCTACATTCCAGAAGATGCTCCGTTCAATGGCGACCAGCGTGCTTGGTTGTCCGGTTTTCTGGCCGGCCTGCACTCACGCATCAGTATTGGTGGTGAAAGCGGTATAGCCGTTGTCGCAGGTCAGTCGCCGAAGGCCGCAGCTGCGGTACTGAATGTACTCTACGGCACGCAGACAGGTAATGCCGAAGGACTGGCGATGGACATAGCGGCCGCTGCCCGCACACAGGGCATGCAGCCGGTTGTCGCCGCATTGGACGATATTTCCATGGAAAACCTCGCCGTTATGAAGCGGGTGATCGTGGTTGCCTCGACCTATGGCGAAGGTGAAATGCCTGACAATGCCCAACTGTTCTGGGATGCGCTTTCCGCCGATACCGCGCCACGGTTGGAAACCGTCAATTTTGCGGTGCTGGCGCTGGGTGACACCGGCTATGACGGCTTTTGCCAGGCTGGCAAACTGATCGATACACGCTTTGAGCAACTGGGTGCCAAGCGCCTGCATGCCCGCCTTGACTGCGATATCGATTATGAAGATGCCGCTGCCGCTTGGATTGGCGAGGCACTGCCCGTCGCTGGCGCTGTCGATGGTGGTGATGCCGCGGCGAATGCAGTTCCAGTCGCTGTTGCGGAACCGGCAAGGGTGAAATCGACATGGAACCGCAAGAGCCCGTTCTCTTCGGTTGTTTCGGTCAATCGTCGCCTGTCGGGTATCGATTCCGGTAAGGAAATCCGCCATTACGAATTCGATCTCGGTGACAGTGGTCTGGAATATGAAGCCGGTGACGCCTTGGGTGTTGTACCATTCAATGATCCGGCGCTGGTTGACGCCATTCTCCAGCGTCTTGGTGCCAAAGCCGATGATGCCGTTGCCGGTCTCGATCAGCCACTTGGCGATGCCCTGCTGAAACAGTTTGAAATTTCGACCCCGTCTCGCGAACTGGTGCAGGATGTTGGCAAGCGTGCCAATCATGAAGAGTTGAACCATATCTTGCGCAATGGTGACAAGCAGGCGCTGGACGCCTTCCTATGGAGCAAGGACACACTTGATCTCCTGTCGCTTAACTCGGCGATGGATTTGAACGCGGCAGATTTTGTGAAGCTGCTGAAGCCGCTGCAGCATCGCGCTTATTCCATCTCGTCCAGCCCACTTGCCGCCGAAGGTAGCGTGCATCTCACCATTGCCAGCGTGCGTTACCACGCGCAGGGTCGTGATCATGGTGGTGTTTGCTCAACCTATCTCGCCGACCGTGTTGCGCAGGGAGAAAATGCTGGCATCTTCGTGTCGCAGAACAAGGCCTTTCGGGTGCCAGCCAACAATGACGCACCCATGATCATGGTTGGTCCGGGCACCGGCATTGCACCATTCCGTGCCTTCCTGCAGGAACGGCAGCAGCGTGGTGCCAAGGGCAAGAACTGGCTGTTCTTCGGTGACCAGCATCGTGCCAATGACTTCATATACGAGCAGGAACTGGGCGAAATGAGCAGCAACGGCGTTTTGACACGCCTTGATCTGGCCTTCTCCCGTGATCAGGCAGAAAAAATCTACGTGCAGACCCGCATGAAGGAAAATGGCAAGGCACTCTGTGCCTGGCTGGAAGAGGGCGGCCATTTTTATGTCTGCGGTGATGCAACGCGCATGGCCAAGGATGTCGACGATGCCTTGCATGATATCGTTGCCACCCATGGCGGCCTGTCAGCGGAAGCAGCGGGTGATTACGTCAATGGGCTGAAGCGCGAGAAGCGATATCTGCGCGACGTTTATTGATTGCCTTGAAAGAAAAAATCCTCGGGGGCGGCCTCGAGGATTTTACGGAATGTTGCTGCGGATATCCCTGGATTGATCAGCAATTTGTGCAGGCAAGCGTCGTACCAGCACGCTGACGGAAGAAGTCTTCCCGCGAGATATTCACCGTCTTGACCTGCGGCGGCATAACGCTTGGCATGAACATCAGCAATTCATGCGGAATGGTCAGTTCCGAGCGGACAAGAAACGTATTGGCAACGGTAAGGGCGCTTGGAATGGTAACGGCCGCACCCACAGCATAAGGCCGTGAGTCATCCTGTGCCCACGACCAGGCGACTGTCGGTTTTGATGACGCATCAATGGAAATGCCGGTAATTTTCAGCTTGAGGCCGGTGATACCGTAAGGCTCGAAAATGCCGTCGGCAGCATTGATCATGGTTTTCAGATAGGCCTTGTTGACGCTGGTCTGCTGCGTCACGATATCGGCGATTGAGCCGGAGGCACGCGTCGCACGTTTTGCCACGCTCAAGCCAATCGTCAGCTCGAAAGACGTGATGTAGACCATCAGCAAAATGGGCACGATAATCGCAAACTCGACGGCACCCATGCCCTCGCGATCTTTCACCAGTCTTCTGAATATTCCGGATAAGCTACGTTGTTGCTTCATCGTCCGCTCAATTGAATCGTGGTTCATTCTGGTAGGCCGATGTTGCGACAATCAGAAAATAGGACGGTACGGAGGCATCCGTCGGGCGAATATTGCTGATATAGGGCCGGATAAGGTCAGTCATGACCTGCCACTTGTAATAGGCGCGCAGCATGTTGATCGTGCCGGGACCGCCCGGTTCGTATTTGAATGCCGATGTGTCGAGGTCACCGTTCTTGACCGGCACCGAGCTCGGCATATCGGCAAAATTGGTAAACGTACGTGCGTCGATAAACAGCTTTTGTGGTATCTTTGCCTCTGTCGTGGAACAGGTAATCATGATGGCAATTTCATTGCAGAACAATTGGCGAAACTGTTCGGCTTCCTTGTCCGTCGTGGAATCGACCTTGTAGGTGATCTGCCCCGTGCGCAGTTTGCGCGACATGTTTTCAACGGCATTGGAAACCAGCTGTTCGCCGGTAAAGGCAATGAAGGTTTCAATGATCGCAAAGATGATCATGAAGTAGGGAATGGCAAGAATTGCGAATTCTATCGCGGCGGCGCCATCGCTCGATTTCCGCAGTTTTCTGATCTGTCCGAAAAATCTGAATACTGAACGCATGAGCGTGACTATCTTCATGATGCATGGCGCCTGCCGATGCTCATCAACGGCAATACGCGGTCACGTTAGAAGCTCAATGTTTAAAATATCTTGCGCTGGTCGGAAGAATGCGACGCAAATGTAGCTTTAACGGTCATTTTTTCGTTGAAATGACCGGTTTCAAAACAAAAAGTCTGCCGTTGATAAAACGGCAGACTCTGATCGTGTCGTCTGAAACTGGATCAGTCGTGATCGGCTTTCGACAGAACCTCAAGCGTTGGCGTCGAGGTGATGTTGAAGCCGCAGTCGACGTAATGACATTCGCCGGTCACGCCACGTGACAAGTTAGACAACAGGTAAAGTGCAGATCCACCGATATCCTCGATGTCGGCCGTGCGACGAAGCGGGGCGTTTTTCTGGTTCCAGGCAAAGATGGCGCGTGCATCGGAAATGCCAGCACCAGCCAGTGTCCGTACCGGGCCGGCAGAGATTGCGTTGACGCGAATATCGCGCGGACCGTAATCCGCAGCCAGATAACGTACAGATGCTTCAAGAGCTGCCTTGGCAACGCCCATGACGTTGTAGTTGGGGATTACACGCTGGGAACCATTATAGGTCAGCGTCAGCATGGAACCGCCATCGGTCATCAGTTCAGCGGCGCGCTTGGCAATTTCCGTAAACGAGAAGCAGGAAATGACCATGGTACGGCTGAAGTTTTCACGCGTCGTATCGGCGTAAAGGCCCTTCAGCTCGTTCTTGTCGGAAAAACCGATGGCGTGAACGACGAAATCGATCTTGCCCCAACGTTCTTTCAAAGTCGCAAAAAGCGCGTCGACAGAAGCAATGTCTTCAACATCGCATGGCACCACGAAATCAGAATTCAGCTCTGCAGCAAGCGGTCTTACTCGCTTGCCCAATGCTTCGCCCTGGTAGGTAAAGGCAAGCTCGGCACCCTGTGCAGAGAGCGCCTTGGAGATACCCCAGGCAATAGAATGGTTGTTGGCCACACCCATGATGAGGCCACGTTTTCCCTGCATGATGCCATTCATGGCTTTTATCCGTTGTAGCGCTGGAATACGAGCGTGGCGTTGGTGCCGCCGAAACCGAAGGAATTGGACAGAACGGTATCGATCTTTGCATTGTCGATACGGCTGCGAACGATCGGCACGCCATTAAATTCCGGGTCAAGCTCGGAAATGTGGGCGCTCTCGCCGATGAAACGCTCCTGCATCATCAACAGGCCATAGATGGACTCCTGTACGCCAGCAGCGCCGAGGGAGTGACCCGTGAGCGACTTGGTGGACTGGATGTGCGGGATGTTGGAACCGAACACTTCGCGGATCGCGCCGATTTCCTTGCTGTCGCCAACAGGGGTCGAGGTGCCGTGTGTGTTGATGTAGTCTACGTCACCCTTTACGGTCGACAGAGCCTGACGCATGCAGCGGATCGCGCCTTCGCCCGACGGAGCAACCATGTCGTAGCCGTCAGAGGTTGCGCCGTAACCGACGACTTCCGCGTAGATTTTTGCGCCGCGTGCCTTGGCATGTTCCAGCTCTTCCAGAACCAGGACGCCCGCGCCGCCGGCGATGACGAAACCGTCGCGGTTTGCGTCATAAGCGCGCGAAGCCGTTTCAGGTGTGTCGTTGTACTTGGAAGACATTGCGCCCATGGCGTCGAACAGGTTGGACATCGACCAGTCGAGGTCTTCATGACCTCCAGCAAACATGATGTCCTGCTTGCCCCATTGGATCATTTCAGCAGCATTGCCGATGCAGTGTGCGGATGTCGAGCAGGCCGAAGAGATCGAGTAGTTGACGCCGTGGATCTTGAACCAGGTGGCAAGTGTCGCGGACGCGGTTGAAGACATCGCCTTCGGCACGGCGAACGGGCCGATGCGCTTTGGGCTGTTGTTCTTCAGCGTGATGTCGGATGCTTCAACGATGGTGCGCGTGGATGGACCGCCAGAACCCATGATGATGCCGGTGCGCTCGTTTTCGCTGATGTCCTTGTCCTCAAGACCGGAATCCGCAATCGCCTGCTTCATGGCAACATGGTTCCATGCACCGCCCTGGCTCAGGAAGCGCATGGCCCGACGATCAACCAGGTCGGTCGGGTCGAGCGAAGGCTTGCCCCATACCTGGCATTTGAAACCGTGTTCGGCGAAGTCTGGCGAGAATGAAATGCCGGACTTTGCGCCTCTGAGGGATGCTGTTACCTCTGCGGCATCGCTGCCGATGGAAGAAACAATGCCGAGGCCGGTGACAACTACGCGTCTCATGAACGTGGACCTTTTCTTTAGATTGTCGCTTGGCGGTCAAAATACCGCCGGGCGCCTGTCAGACTCTAACTGCCAGGTTCAGGCAGTCTTTTCTTTCGAAAGACCAACCCGAAGGTCGGATGCCTGGTAAATGGTTTCGCCATCGGCTTTCAGCCAGCCATCTGCGGTGCCCAGTACAAGGCGACCACGCATGACGCGCTTGAAGTCGATGCCGTATTCAAGAAGCTTGGTGTGCGGGCGAACCATACCCTTGAACTTCACTTCGCCGGTGGAAAGCGCCATGCCGCGGCCTTCTTCACCCAGCCAGCCAAGGAAGAAACCAGTCAGCTGCCACATGCCATCGAGGCCAAGGCAGCCAGGCATGATTGGGTTGCCCTGGAAATGGCAAGGGAAATACCAGTCGTCAGGGCTGACATCGTAAGCTGCACGAATGAAGCCCTTGTCGAAGGCGCCGCCGGTTTCGGATATTTCAGTAATGCGGTGAACCATAAGCATGGGAGGCAGAGGGAGCTGCGCGTTGCCGGGGCCGAAAAGCTCTCCACGGCCGCATGCCAGGATTTCCTCGTAATTGTAGCTTGATTGCCTCGTCGTCATGCTCTTTTCCGTTTCCCCAATACTGTTCAACTCAAATCTGTCTAGAGCATGTGAGGTTCAAAATGAAGCGTTGCAAGGGGTCGGCGGCGCGTCATCATGATGCATGCAAATAACAAATCCTAATGTTCTTTCCGGTCCGCATACAGGAAGCAGTCCTTATGAACCAGAGAAAAAATCAAAAACAAGGCCAATTCACAGGTGTTGCAGCTTCTGCAGGCTATAGAAGCTATTGAAACGTATTCTTGTAAAAGTTATATGCTTTAAGAGATTAACCTGAAATTGGATGGTTTTTAGGAACGGCCTGTATGTCACTAGACGCAAATATCGATATCGGTTCCCGGCTTCGCCGTTATGGCTTGCGCCCGACACGGCAGCGTGTTGCGCTGGGTGACCTGTTGTTTGCCAAGGGTGACCGCCACCTGACAGTCGAAGAACTGCATGAAGAAGCCGTGTTGGCTGGCGTGCCGGTTTCTCTGGCTACCGTCTATAATACGCTTCACCAGTTTACCGAAGCGGGGCTTATCCGTGTGTTGGCCATGGAAGGTGCGCGCACCTATTTCGATACCAACGTGTCTGACCACCACCACTTCTTTGTCGAAGACGACAATGAAGTGCTCGACATCCCGGTCAGCAACATTCAGATCGATAACCTACCGGAGCCTCCTCCGGGCATGGAAATCGCCCATGTGGATGTTGTCATCAGGCTTCGCCGCACCCGCGATTGAACCGCGAATTTCCGACTTTCTTGTCTTTATTATAGAACGTCTTCCGGCGGTCTGCCTGGACGTGTGCGATAACGCGGGAAAGTCCAGCCGAAAATCAATGCGCCGCTTCTGATCGCAAAGGCCGTCGTCACGCCAGCGGCCGATGCAGCGTAAAGCGGAAAGCCCATGGCATTGGCTGCTGTGAAAACGCAGGCGCCTGCCAGTGCGCAGGTTATATAGACCTCAGGGCGCAGCAACACAGATGGTTCTCCCGCAAGAAGATCACGCAAGATGCCGCCGAATGTTGCGGTCAGTGTGCCGGTAACAATGGCAACGGTCGGTGAGCCGGTGGCGGCAAGGCCCTTGGCGGCGCCCATCACGCAATAGGCCGACAGACCGATGGCATCTAGCCAGATCAGTAGACGGTACCGTGACTCGAACAAGTGCGCGGTAAAAAACACCAGGACAGCCACCGAGACACAAACGAGAATGTATGTCGGGTTGAGGACCCAGAAGACCGGAGCGCGACCAAGGACCAGATCCCGCAACGTGCCGCCGCCAATACCTGTTACGGCAGCCAGAAACATGAAGCCGATAAAGTCGAGCTGTTTGCGGGATGCGGCAAGAGCGCCCGTCGCGGCAAACACGGCAACGCCTGCATAATCAAGAAAACCGAGCAGGGTCATGCAATTTACCTCGAATTCAGCAAAACGGCGTCAGTGTCACGCAAGCACAATGGCTTAATTTTTTGGGCCAAGCTTCGCAGACATCCATAGCGGAAAGCAATGCAAAGGAAAATGCCGTGAGATTGCCAATCGTAATCCTGCTTCAGTTGATATTCATGTTGCCCTTTTTTTCGCAAGGTGCGTTGGCGCAGCAGGAATTGGTGCGGGATCCTGCCGAATATGAACAAGCCCACTTCAGCAAGGTCTGCGAGAAAGTGGAGTTTGGGGATGACTTCATTACGCAACTGGACATCAATAATGACGGCCTTATGGATGTGGTTACCAATCACGGCGCAATCACCTGCGACGGTGAGAAGGGCATGAGCTGCACCGACGAAGGTTGCCCCTACAACTTCTATGTCCAGGTTCAGGAAGGCGGTCATATCATGATCGCAACGGCACAGCTCTACAGCTATGACTTCATCAAGCGTTTCGGCAACATGGTCTTCGTATTCAAGATGCATCCGAAATATTGCGAACGCACCGATGAGCGCCAGTGCGAGATGACGGTTCGCGTGCGCGGCACCCGTTTTGTGACCATTTCCAAGAACTGATCCGCCTGCACCCGTTTCAGGGGCCAGGCATCTTTCTTATCGTCACGCGCTGATTGTAACGATGCCGCAGTGAGCGCGGCATCAGCATGGTGATGAAGGCCAGTAGCGTGACGATAGCGGCAACGATCCAAAGGGACGCATAGTCCATATACGCCCCGACAACAGCACCGCATAAAGCCCCGCTCAACATGCCAAGCCACGGTACAATTTGGATGGTCCAATCCATCTTGCGCTCACCGATCAGCCAGCGGCCAATGCCACGCCCGAAGCGGGACAGCGCCCCGGTCACATAGGTCAGCCCGATCGGCAGGCCTTCGACATGCTCGACGGCGGCATTGATCATGCCCATGGCCAGAACCACCAAATAGAATTGTACAAGCGGCAGTTCACTGGTCGGCATGACCGAGGCGACGGCCAATGTTGCACCAACTGCGGCAAGCACCGCAAAGATGCGGTTGTCGGCCCTGTGCGCAATGACAATCCCCACCGCATTTCCCAGCACAAAGGTGGCAATAGCCCCCAACAGTTTCAGGGCATGGCCCCAGTTACCGTCCTGCAATGACATGGCTGCCCGTGTTGTGTTGCCTGTCATGAATGAGACGAAGTCGCCGGACATGCGAAGACCTATGGCGTCTGTCATGCCGGCGATAAAGGAAAGGGTAGCGACAAGGGCAATACCCATGCCGGTGCGTTTGGCCTTGATAAGAGAGCGGCGTCTTTGTCGTGTCATGATCTGCTCGACTGCGAATAGGTTTCGCGGGCCGGCGAGCCGTGGTGATGCGCGGGTCGGGTCCGACTCAAAATAGAATGCTTGAGCTTTTGTTGTAGGCTCATTCCCCTGATCACTGCAACTTTACATCGCAGCCTCTCGGTTCAATCGGCCCTGAACGCAAGGGATAGGGCGCAGTATGCGTCACCTGTGGTTGCGGTCGCGCTACACCAATTTGTGATCTTCACATGGGCTTGTGGGCAAATCCCGGCAGGTCAAGGCCATGGTTCGTACAAAAACATCCAAAAAGTACAAGACTCTGCAAATCGGTAAATATATAGTTGCCAAACGTACTCATGTTTATTATCGGACTGCTATGAAAGAGAGCCGGGGCATCCTCGCTCAATTGAGCCAAAGGCTTGACGGTATTCATGGGTGCTCTTTTTTTACGGTAGACCGGGAAACCAATATCATGCTCGCCGAAACGTCCATCACCTCATCTGCTACCAGCGCGCGACGCAGCAATACATCCATTGCGTCTTTTTACGCTGTCGCTTTAGCAGCTCTTATGACTGCGGGTAGTGTCGCGGCGCAGACTTCGGCTCCTTCTGTAAGTTCTGAACAACCGGCAGCTGTCCAGGCACCTGCAGCGACCACCGCCCCGGTATCGCCGGCGCCGGCAACATCGACCCAGCAAAATCCTGCACAAGCAATTCCGGTTCAGGCGGCTCCTACAACACCGGCAGCGACACCTGCACCGCAGGCCGCCGAGCCATCAACCAACGCGCCAGCAACAGGCAGTGAACAGACACCACCTGCTGCTACACCTGCGCCGAATGCGGCCCAGACTGGTCCCGCACAACAGCCAGCGGCTGCTCCGCAGTCCGAGCCAGCAGCGCAGGAGCCAGAAGCTGCGCCAGCAGAAGCTGAGCAGCCCGCTACCATGCTGGAGCAGATTTTCCAGAGCCCAGGCGAACGCTCCGACATTCCGCACGACCTGTCGCCTGTCGGCATGTTCATGGCAGCGGACTGGGTGGTCAAGGCGGTTATGATCGGGCTTGCTTTCGCATCGATCGTCACCTGGACCGTTGGTTTTGCCAAGATTATCGAACTGGCCGGTGCGCGCGTGCGCGTTGGCGCCGCCTTGCGCATTGTTCGTCGTGCCCGTTCGCTGGAGGAAGCTGTTCAGGCGGTTGAAAACAAGGGCGGCCCTGCAGCATTGATGCTGAAGGTGGCATCGTTTGAAACGAAGGTTTCCGATCCAGTTGTCGAACACACCGATGGCGCCGGCATCAAGGAGCGCGTGGCCTCGGCCCTGTCGCGTATTGAAAGCCACGGCGGGCGTCGCATGTCGCGCGGTACGGGTGTACTGGCGACCATTGGTTCCACCGCACCGTTTGTCGGTCTGTTTGGCACGGTCTGGGGCATCATGAACTCGTTCATCAGCATCTCGGAATCGCAGACCACCAACCTTGCCGTTGTGGCACCGGGTATCGCTGAAGCTCTGCTGGCAACTGCGATCGGTCTGGTCGCCGCTATTCCTGCTGTTGTGATCTATAACGTCTTTGCCCGTTCGATTACCGGTTATCGCCACCTGCTGGCAGACGTTGCGGCAGGTGTCGAGCGTCTCGTTAGCCGTGATCTCGATTTCCGTCGCGTTCCCCCTAGCGACAACAAACCTTCCGTTTCGCTTGTTGGGAGATAAGGATTATGGCTGGCGGCATTCGTGAAGAAAGCGGCGACGATCTCTCCGAAAACCATGAGATCAATGTCACGCCATTTATCGACGTCATGCTGGTGCTGCTCATCATCTTCATGGTGGCAGCACCTCTGGCCACGGTCGACGTCAATGTTGACCTGCCGGCCTCGACGGCCAAACCTGCAGAGCGTCCCGATGAACCTATCTATCTGACGGTGAAGGAAGACTTGAGCCTTAATCTTGGCAATGATCCCGTCGAAAAGGCCAATCTTGCCTCGATGCTGGATGGCAAGACGCAGGGCAACAAGGATGCCCGCATTTTTCTGCGCGCAGACAAAACTGTCGATTACGGGCAGTTCATGGAAGTCATGAATGCGCTGCGTGATGCGGGTTATCTCAAAATCGCATTGGTCGGGCTTGAAGCATTGCCCGCACCGGTTTCTCAAACGGCGCCGGGTGAAACCGGAACTGCGCCAAACGCTGGAACAACGGGAACGGCTCAATGACAACGCTCCGTCAGCCGCAGGCAAGACATTCCAGAGTAGGAGAAATCCTGGTCTGGTCTTTCGCTGCCGTCGTTATGCTTTCGGCACATGCAGGGCTTGCGGCACTGCTGTTGCTGGAACCAGTACCGACTGCGGCACAGGACGCGCCTCCGGCAGCAATCATGATTGAAATGGCTGCCCTGCCGGAATCGGTTGATACGACGGAAAATGTCATCAATCCCGATACGGCTGAAGCAGAAGATATCAAGAGTGACACGGTAGAACCAGTCGAAGAAGTGACCGAGGTTCCTCCGCCCCCTGAGCCGCAACCTGAGCCAGAGCCTATCCCGGAGCCTGTTGTCGAGGAAACACCACCTGAGCCGGTAGAAGAGGTTGCAGAACCTCTGCCGGAAGAACTGCCGGAACCGATCGAAGAAATTGATCCGATTCAGCAGGAAATGGTTGCTGCACTTGAAAATGTGGAAGTACCGTTGCCGGTCAGCCGTCCGCCGCCACCTGTTGAAAAGAAGGCTGAAGTAAAGAAGGTCGAAGACAAGAAAAAGAAGCCTGACACGCAACCTAAAAAGCCGCCGCCAGCTTCAAAGTCCTCGCAGATGGCCAAGGTCGATGCGACCGAGTCCAATCGTACCGCGGCCCAGAAGACCAGTGTTGGTTCATCCTCGTCTTCCGTCTCACCTGCCCGTTGGCAAAACCGAGTAATGGCGCATCTGGAGCGTCGCAAGCGTTACCCGTCAGATGCTCGCTCCCGCAAGGAACAGGGAACGGCCTATGTGCGGTTCCAGATTGATGAGGGCGGCAATGTCCTGTCGGTTTCGCTGTCGCGTTCTTCCGGTTCTGCTGCACTGGACGAAGAAGTCGTTTCCATGGTCCGTCGTGCCTCACCGGTTCCGGCCCCGCCACCTGGCGTCAGCAAGACGATTGTCGCACCGGTGCAGTTCACCATTCGCTGAGTGGTGAACTGCATTTACAACGGATGATCCCGAATGCTCGTCTGGTCATGACAAGGGTAGCTTGCTATCGCTTGTCATGACGTGCTTTTCCGTAGACGTTTGTTTGCGGTGCATTTGAGAAAAGGCCAGCATTTTATGAAGTTCAGTATTTCCGATGCGGAAGATTTTGTTTCCGATATTTTTGAAAAGAATGGTGTGATTTCCACAAGCGCCCGCTCCACCGCAAAAGCGCTTGTTGCAGCAGAAGCTGCCGGGCAGGGCGGTCACGGGTTCAGACGCATTCCGGCCTATGTCAAACAGACACGCGCCGGCAAGGTTGACGGCAAGGCTGTCGTGACAACGAGACGTTTGAAACCGGGCGTTCTGGCTATCGATGCTGCCCATGGCTACGCCTATCCAGCGCTGGATGCAGCGGTTTCCGAACTGCCAGCTATTGCCAGGGAGCAGGGCATTGCCTTGGCTGCCATTTCGCGCTCACACCACGCGGGTGTCATGGCCTTGACCGTGGAACGTTTTGCCGAGCAGGGTCTGGTGGCACTGATGGTCGCCAATGCTCCCGCGGCAATTGCACCATGGGGTGGCACCAAACCACTATTTGGCACCAACCCGATTGCCTTTGCAGCGCCGGTTTCCGGTCAGGACCCCTTGGTCATCGATCTGGCACTGTCCAAAGTGGCGCGCGGAAAGGTCATGGCCGCCCGGCAGAAAGGCGTAAAAATCCCCGAGGGCTGGGCGCTCGATATCGATGGCAAACCAACGACGGACGCAGAGGCGGCAATGGCGGGCACCATGATCCCGGCGGGTGACGCAAAGGGGGCAGCACTCGCCTTCATGGTGGAGATTATGGCGGCAGGTCTGACCGGGGGGGACTTTGCATTTGAATCGCCATCGCTGTTTGATGAAAACAGCCGTTCTGTTGCGCTGGGTCACACCATCATCGCCATTGATCCGTCGGTGACGGCCGGAGATATGTTTACAAGTCGTCTGGCAATGTTTGCCGCGGAGATCGAGGCGCAACCGGAGGTGCGTTTGCCGGGGCGGCGCAGTCAAGGAAACCGCAAGCGCGCATATGATGACGGTATCATCATTGAAACTGACATTCTGGAAGAGATCGCCGCGCTCTGATCTGTTAAGTGCTGTTTGCAAAAACTAGGCGGCCTGGTGAGGCAATCATTCACCTCACCAGGCCGTCAACCGCAAGTGCGATCCGCCACCGGGTAAACCCGGCCACTGCGGTTACGTATGGCACCGAAGACGTCATCGCCTTGAAACACCACACGGGCTGCGCTGCAAACGCAAAACTTGGCAGCGAAGATAAAACATCCCTCCCCAAAGTGGTTCCCCAATGCGGGGTGGAGGGCATCCGATACGAAAACTAAAGCATGCTCACCGAACACAACTAACCGTTTTGGGGTAGGCACATGCAATAAGCAGAGAAAACGGCTATTTTCCGCTAATACAACGGGGTTGAGCGGAAAATACTTTTGTCGCGGATCAGATGTCGCGCTCGATAATACCCTTAAGCAGAGCTATACTGATAGCGTGCAACAGATTGTTCGCGCCAAGCTTTTGACGTGCACTCGCAAGTGCCGCCTGAATTTCATCTTCCGATTTTTCAAGATTTTTGGCGATAATCGAAGGGTGAGTGCCCTCCGCCGCCATGGTGAGATAGGTTTTTTCACAGTCGGTCAGCGTTTCAGGGCGTGCAAAATCGCCCGCATGCTGTTTATGCGGAGACATGGTCATTCTTTTCAATACCATTCTGACAAACATGCTCATCGCCCGCTTGGGCGGGTCGGTGGTTTTGTCGTTATTCCAAGAATTAGGAAGCATGCTGCCAAATGCAGCACAACTTCAGCGACTGTCATGAGTGAAAAGGCACGGCGCTACGTTGCGTCCGGTCATTCAGTTGCGGAGCCTAATATACAGAGGGAGATGGGAAATATATAACCTCAGGCGCCAAAAAATGTACACTAAAGACATTTTTTAGTAATGTGTTGTGCCAATTTGGGTCAATTCACTGAATTTCCTGATTTTTATCGAACATGTCAAGCAACTTTACGATGTTTTGCTGCGTCAAAGCGGGTTGTGTTATTCAAAAATTTCGTGACGTACTTTCGCGCAGGGCTTTTGGGGTCATGCCAAACCAGCGCGACACCGATCGCGAAAAGGCACTTGGCGCCGAATAACCCAGTCGGTAACAAATGTCCGCAATAGGTAATTCGCTTTCGGTCAGAAGTGTATGGCTGGCTTCACGCCTGACCTCGTCCCGCAATGTGTTGAGGTTGGTCCCGGCTTCCGCAAGCCGCCGCTGGAATGTACGGGCCGACAGGCTGAAGTAGGGTGATATCTCCTCAAGAGAAATATCGCGCTCATTCATGCGCATCTGCATGTAACGCCGAACCTGACTGACAAAGTTCTGCTCGGATAAAGATGAAATTTCCGGCCGCATGGCCCGACACTGCAAATCCATCAGCGTAAACAGGCGAATATCACCTTTGGGGTTCACCGCGTCCAGTAGATGTACCGGCACATGTACGCGGTTGATACGCCGTGAATATTCGATGTGTTTGGAGAAAGCTTTTTTGAAAAGGTTGGTGTTTTTGGGCTTAGGCCGTTCCAACTCGACCAGAAGAGTGTCAATTTCGTCGCCAGTAATCTGCCGCAACCGGTTAAACGCCATCGCGAGCGACATATCGGTATATTGGTCGCGTTTGGCAATCACAGGCGCAAAAGTCCACGAGAGACTGGCAAACTTCTCGCCAAACTCCAGCTGTGTATCGCTGGCATTGGTCGCGTAATAGAGATGTTCGTCCACGAATTTCAGGTAATCGCGCACAGTTGGTGCACTCATCAGGCCATAACCGAATGGGCCAGTTGCACCAGGGGTGAGAAAACCCGCACACTGCAAACCAAATGTGTCATCATCCGCCAGCGTCGCGCAGGTCTCCAGAAGACGGCACAGGCGATCGAGACTGACACGTGCTGTCATACTCTGCAAAACGTCAGGATCAATGTCCAAGGACTTAGCAATCGGCTTGATATCGATGCCACAGGATTGCGCATAGCCGGAAATAGCCGATCCTAAACCGGCCACAATCGTTATCTCGTCTATGAGCCTTGGATGGGGCATAGCACAATTGGCGTGTAATGTTTAACAAACGTCGCCAAATGGTAATCGCGATATTGCTAGATGTCGAGTGGTTTTGAAATTTTCTTTCGCGAAGTGCCCTGAATTTCACCGGCTTGCACTCAAGCTGTTTTGAGGACTGAAGAAGGCCTTTGAGATTTATCTCTGACGGTAGTTTTCCAGCATTCGAATGAGAGCTTGCCCAGCCGTTTCAAGATTACCGCTATTGTCGATCGTGGCAACATTAAAGTTGGGGGGGATGTCAAAAACACTGCGTTGCAGCCGCAAGAGAATGTCGGCCTTGCTTTCACGGCCGCGTTTCTCGAGCCGTTCCGCCAAAACCTCCGTCCGCGCCGTAATGTTGATGACCTGCAGACGAGCAAAGGCTGACTGGAAATCGGGCAGGGTAGAGCGCGATCCGTTGACGATGACAAGATCGCCCTTCTCCAACTGCGAAAACACGTCAGCCGGAACACCGTAGCTCAGGCCGTGGGCTTTCCAGCACACGGCAAACTTATCCTGCGCCTCAAGCGCCGCAAATTCATCTGATGTGACGCTGTCGTGATCCTCACCACCCGCATCCTTGCTGCGGGTAATGACCCGGCGCACGAAGTGCACATCCGCGCAGCCTTGAAAATGCTGCGCGGCCAGCGCCAGCAAGCTATCCTTGCCGGCACCGCTGGGGCCGACCACGGCAACCAAAGTGCCGTGTCTGCCTTGTGTCATGGACTGGGCGGTAGGGTCGATGTCCATCAGGCGACGCGACGTCCGTGACGCCAGACGGAACGAACCACTGGTACGCCTTCTTCGCGGTGTACACGTACCAGATCGGCGCGCAGGCCGGTGCGTATAGCGCCACGGTCATCAAGGCTGACAGAGCGGGCTGGATTGGTTGTCACGAATGCAAGTGCCTGTGGCAACGATATGCTTTCTACCGAATCTGCGATGATAAACGGCGCGTATAGCAGGCTGAATGGAACGTAATCGGATGACAACACATCGAGTACACCCAGCTCTGCCAGATCCTTGGCGGCAATATTTCCGGAGTGGGACTGTCCGCGCACAATGTTCGGCGCACCCATCAGCACGCTCATGCCGGCCTCGTGCGAGGCGCGGGCGGCTTCGATGCTGGTTGGGAATTCCGCAACCTTGACACCATGGGCGATAGCTTCCTGCACATGTTCGGTAGTGGCATCGTCATGGCTGGCGACAGTAATGCCGCGTTCTGCACAGCGCGCCGCCAGATAGTCACGATGTGGGGCGGAATATTGCGCCGATGCCGATTTGCGACGTTCGACAAAACGGGCAAATGCCTCATCGCTTAGGCCACGCTTCTTCTGGTAGTAGAGGATATACTGATCGAGCGACTGGAACTGGCGCTGGCCCGGGGAGTGGTCCATCAGCGAAATCAGCTTCACATTCGGATCGTTTTCGAAATCATCGAAATGTTCCAGCACGTCGGATGACGCCACTTCGCAGCGCAGGTGGAGAAGGTGCTCGGCGCGCAGACGGTTCTGGCTGGCGGCTTGTTCAATGGCATCAGCCATTTCACGCATCTCGCCTTTTTTGAAACCACCATCCTCGTCGGAGCCAAGGCGCAGGCAGTCAAACACCGTGGTGATGCCGGAGGCCGCAACCTGTGCATCATGGGCCTGCACGGCGGCTGTTTTGTTCCAGGTTACGCCTGGACGTGGCGAATAGTGCTGCTCCAGATGGTCGGTGTGGAGTTCAACGAGGCCGGGGATGAGGTAATCGCCTTCGAAATCCTCACCGGTTGTAGAAGGGCCAGCGCTGATATCAGCGATAAGCCCGTCACGGATCAGGACCGAACCTGAAATGATGTCTTCTTCAAGGACGATACGGGCGTTGGAAAGAACCTGTTCGGAACGCATTGCTGGTGTCTTTCTATCGGTTGGCAAGCGAGTGCCAGGAGTGAACTTTAAAAGGCTCTCCACGCTGTTCTTCAACAAAAAGCGCAAGGCCGGTAATTGCGAGTGGACGGTTGATAAATTCTGAAAAATGCCCGTTGAGCGCGGAATGAATATCAGGGCGATCCGGCTCTTCGGTTGGACCGGTCAGGGTCATGTGGAAGCGAAATTCTTCCATCACATGCGGGTAACCCCACAGCATGAGATTGTCGCGCTGCTTGGGTGTGAGATTTTGTGGGCGGCGACGGGCGATGTCGGAGTCAGAAAGCGGTGCGCGGAATTCATCGAAAAAATCGACGATATCAGCGGCAAAATCCTGCAATGGCCCGTGCACGGAATGCGGGACAAGCGCGAAAAACGGGCCGAGCTGACCAACCACGATCTGCGGAATATCAAATGCCGTGCGCGTTTCAGCGAAGTTTTTGACAGCGGCAATCAATTGCGCTTCGGTCTTTTTTTCCGACAGCTCGAATGGCGCTTTCAGCGTGGCGTGAAAACCGTAACGTCGTGGCTCGGCCGTTAGCTCTTCGCGCGCTTCATTGTCGGCGTGGATCTCACCGGTGAAGGGATCTCGCCCCAACCAACGGGCTGCGGCAAGGTTCAAAGGGTGTGTCTGCGGAGGTGTGAAATAAACAGCGTATCGCACTGTGGGATCTTTCAAACATCATGGGAACTACAGCGAACCTCATTTGAAGCCAAAGCCGGGTTCGCTGCAAGTCAGGCCATGCGCCTAAATGATTTCCATGACAGAATGATGATGCTGTTTACGTCTCGATCGTTAATGTGCGGTTTTGCCGATCAGTCGTGAGCGAATGGCGTTGGAAATGCCGTCGAACAGGAAAACCACAAACAGGATCAGCAGCACCATATAGGCAACCTTGTCCCAGTCGGCATTGGTGCCCATGGCCTCGAGCAATTTGAGGCCGATACCACCAGCACCCACGGCGCCGATGATGGTGGCAGAACGTGTGTTGCTTTCCCAGAAATACAGGGACTGTGAAATGAACACTGGCAACACCTGTGGCACCACGCCGTAACGATTGACCACCGCAGGTGACGCACCCACCGACTTGACGCCCTCGCGCTGCTTGTCATCGACATTTTCCAACGCCTCGGCATAAACCTTACCAAGCGCGCCAGTGTCGGTGAAAAAGATAGCCGCAATACCGGGAATTGGCCCAGGACCAAAGCTGCGGGTAAAGAACAGCGCCCAGATCAGCATATCAATGGAGCGCAGGAAATCGAAGGCGCGCTTCATGCCCCAGTTGGCAAGGCGGTTTGGCGTGATGTTGCGCGCCGCGATGAAGGCGAAGGGAAACGCGACCAGCGTACCCAACAGGGTACCGACAAAAGCCATGACCAGCGTCTGCATCAGCTTGGACAGAATGTCCGCATGCTGCCAGACCTTGTTGTTGAGGAAGTCGTCGGTCATGTTGGCGATGTTGGACTGGTTCGGATCCAGCCGTTCACCAACCGTCGCCAGCGCAATCAACTCACCAACGCTTTTGCCCCAGAATTCCGACTGCGTATCGAAGAAGAAGTTGGCCCAGCCCATGAAACGACGCTGCACGTAAACCTGGCTGTTGCGAATTTCAGCCTGACCTTCGAAACCGTAGTTGACGATGACCTTGCTTCCATCCTGCTGGATGGCGGCTGGTGCATCAACCGGCGCAGTGACCATGTCCTGTGAGATGGTGACCGTATAAGGCGTGCCGGCAACGAAAACCTCGACCTTGTCGGTGGTAATGTCCAGCCGGTCATCCATGCTGCCATAGGTTACCGTATAGCTGCCATTCTGACCGGGGATCAGCCAGTCGATGTCAGCGCCCGCCGGATATTGTCCGCGGCTCGACCATTGTGGCACCACGGCGCCATCCTGGAAGCGCAGGCGCGGTTGCGCGCGCCAGGAGTACCAATCCTGAATATAGGACGACGCACGGTCCCAGCGGCCCTGCATCAGCGCGGGGCCAACGTTGAAGAACACGAAGCACAGCGCTAGATAGGAGACCACGGCCCCAAGGCTGATGAGCAGGCCGTAGCGCTGCATGAAGCTCTTGTGGAAGACGTGAGGGTAGGTCTTTGTCAGGCGCTCGCGTTCGGAGGCGTGGATCGATGGTGTGGATTTCATCAGACTGTTCCTTGCGCGCTGTCAAATGCCTGCTGGCCAATCAGCCGGCGGCGAAGCCATGACGAAAACTGGTCCACTGCGATGATTGTGATCAGCAGCAGGATGATGATGGCGTAGGTCTTTGCAGCGTGATCGCGGCCAATGGCCAGACGGAACACCTCACCAATACCGCCACCGCCGACCGCGCCGATGATGGTGGAGGCACGCACGTTGATTTCAGCGCGCAGCAACGCATAGGAAACGAAGTTTGGCAGAACCTGCGGCACGATGGCGTAGCGGACGCGTTCCAGCCAGTTGGCACCAGCGGCGCGCAGACCTTCATCGGGGCGCATATCGGCATTCTCGACCACTTCGAAGAACAGCTTGCCCAGCGCGCCCACGGTGTGGATGGTAATGGCAACGATAGCGGCAATCGGACCGATGGACAGGATGGCGGTTAGCAGACCGGCGACCACGATTTCCGGGAAGGCGCGCATCACTTCCATGATACGGCGTACAACCCAGCGCACAATTCCGGCACCAACCAGATTGGTCGAGGCGAAAAAGCACAGGATGAATGCAAAGCCGGTGCCGATTAGTGTCGAAACAAGCGCGATATTCAGGGTGATGATCAGCTGGTAGATGAAAAACGGAATATAGAAATTGTCCGTCACATAAACCCTGTCAGCCGTGTAGTTGTATTTGAGTGAGCCATCATCATAGGGCGATGGTAGATCGAACATGGCGCGGAAAATTTCCAGTGGGCTATCCGGCACGAATGTCTTGATGAAATCGAACAGGTAAGGAAGGCGTTCAAAGAACTTGCCCGAATTTGCATTGTTCGCGAAGTTCAGCGATGCGCCGAGCGCGATCAGGAAAACGACAATCGAAATGGCCGTATAGATCCGTCGTGTTCTCAACTGCTGCTGATAATGACGCATGACGGTGGACGCGGATTGTCCCAGCCCGCCCAGTGTCGAAGTCGTCGAATGTCCGCTCATGCTGCATCTTCCTGTTGCGAAAAAAAGCGGCGGCTTAGAAGCCGCCGCTCTGTTTTTATCCGTACCAATCAGCCGCCGATAACGGACTTACGGGCGTCGATGATGGTCTGGTAGAAGGAAGCATCAACCTTGATGTATTCCTTGTTGTCGCCCTGTGTGAATGCCTTGAAGCAAGCGTTGTCGTTCTTTGGCAGAGCCAGGAAGAAGTCTTCAACCTTGGTCTTCATTTCTTCGCCGACCTTGTTGGAAACCATCAGCGGGCCGTTAGGGATCAGAGGGGACTTCCAGACTTCAACGATATCGTCCATGTCGAGGTTGCCCTTGTTGACCATCTGGTGAAGGTTGCCACCGGTGTAGCCTTCTTCCCACTTGCCAACGCCCGAACCGAAGGTCGTGCCAACGTCGAACTTCTTGTCGAGAACGGCGAGAACGAGGTTCTCATGGCCGCCGCCGAAGCCGCTTTCAGAGAAGTATTCCTTGACGGAAGCGCCGATTTCTTTTGGCAGCGCAACGTTTGGAACGAGGTAGCCAGAGGTGCTGTCAGGGTCAGCAAAGCCGATCTTCTTGCCCTTGGCGTCAGCCAGAGACTTGATACCGCTGTCCTTGCGGGCAACCATGATGGAGTAGTAACCGGAAGAGCCGTCAGCCTGGGTGTAGGTGAGGATCGGGTCAACAGCGTTTGGATCTGTCAGAGCGATCTTGGCGTAGGAAGACGCGCCCATGGAAGCGATGTCGATGGTGCCGCCGAGCAGACCCTGGATAACGCCGTTGTAGTCAGGCGATGGGAAGATCTGAACTTCGGAAACGCCGGTCGCAGCCTTCAGGCCTTCAACCAGGCACTGGGTGTTGCGGATCTGGTCGGCTTCGTTTTCAGAACCGTCGAGACCGATGCGCAGAACCTTGACGTCCTGAGCCATAGCGGCACTTGCAAGCATACCAACGGCAGTCGCCGCGAGAAGAGCTTTCTTGAACATGAGATCATCTCCTGATGTCCGGTTGCCCGGTTTTGCTGATGAGTGATGCCCTTGACGCGGGCGTAACGATACTGTGCGGTCTTCAAACCCCGGCGACAGCCAGAGGCTCCAGACCGGCAGATTGCTTTGCATCGGCGTCAAGCCGAGCTCCTGGTATGGTGATGCTGGTGGAGGTCATGCTCTCGTCGATGCCTGCCCCATGCGAATCCGTACCGTAAATTTCCTTGACGGCGGCAGCCGTGAGTTCCGAAGGTGTGCCGTCAAAAACCACACGGCCAGCCGACATGCCGATGATGCGTTCGCAATAATTGCGCGCTGTATCCAGAGTATGCAGGTTGGTCAGTACGGTAATGCCTTCGCGCTCGTTGATGTCGCGCAGCGCGTCCATCACGATCTTGGCGTTAAGCGGATCGAGCGACGCGATTGGCTCATCGGCCAGTACCATCTTTGGAGACTGCATCAGGGCGCGGGCAATCGCCACACGCTGCTGCTGACCACCGGAAAGCGTGCCTGCGGCCTGCAGGGCGACATGTTCGATGCCAAGGCGCTCAAGTGCGGAAATCGCCATGATGCGTTCGTCATGGGAAAAAATGCTGAGGAGGCTGAGCACGGTCGAACGATGGTTCAGGCGGCCCAGCATCACATTGGTCAACACGTCGAGACGTGGCACAAGGTTGAACTGCTGGAAAATCATTGCGCAGTCGCGCTGCCAGTTGCGCAGCGAGGAGCCGCGCAGGCTGGATACTTCCGTACCGTTGAAGCGGATGGAACCGTCGGTCGGATCGACCAGACGGTTGATCATGCGCAGCAGCGTGGACTTGCCGGCGCCCGAACGTCCGATGACGCCGACCATCTGTCCTTGAGGAATTTCCACGTTCACGGCATTTACAGCAACGTGATTGCCGAACCGGCGTGTGACGTGTTGAAGTTCAAGGCTCATTGTCTGTCCCGTACGCTATTGCTTCGGGACTTGGACCTAACACCACCCTGTGAAGCGGAAGTGTCAGTTTGGTGAAGAAATTGTTACAAACGCCAGATCAGCCCGCCGCGCGGTACTCATATCGATCAACGAACGATTGCGCATCCATCGAACGAAAATCCTCAAGTGCGGACCGAAGCGTCTGGTGGTCCCAGTTCCACCATGCCAGGCGGTCCATGCGCTCACCCAGTTCCTGTGAAAAACGCTCGCGGATCAGTTTGGCCGGAACACCACCGACGATGGTGTAGGGTGCGACATCCTTGGACACCACGGCACCCGCACCAATCACCGCGCCATTGCCGATTTTGACACCGGGCAGGACGGTTACACCGTGACCGATCCAGACATCATGGCCGATGACGACGCGCCGTTGTCGCCGGGCTTCAAAGAAATCCGTTTCGTCTTCGGCATCGTCCCAGTAACTGGCGGCGCGGTAGGTAAAGTGGTGCAGCGTGGCGCGCTCCACCGGATGGTTGGTGGCGTTGATACGCACCGAGGCGGCAATATTGGCAAAACGACCAATAGTCGCGCACCATATTGCACCATCCTGCATCACATAGGAGTAGTCGCCCATCTCCACTTCATGGATGCGGCAGCGTTCGGATATTTCCGTGTAGCGACCAATGGTCGAATTCTGTACATCGGCCGTCGGGTGGATAACGGGTTGAAGACCAACCTTCACACTCATGCTGCAATCTTTCTCGGCGAGAATTGGGCCACGTCAATGATGCGGTCGGCAACCGCTTCACGCACTTCTTCGTCATGGAAAATGCCGAGCAGTGCGACGCCTTGCTGTTTCTTCTTCTGGATCATGTCGATGACAACGCGGCGGTTGCGTGCATCGAGTGAAGCCGTCGGTTCGTCCAGCAGCAAGATGGAATGGTCGGTAATGAAGCCGCGGGCAATGTTGACGCGCTGTTGCTCACCACCGGAGAAGGTGGCAGGTGGCAACAACCACAATGCCTCTGGCAGATTGAGGGCGCACAGCAGTGCCCGTGCCCGTTCACGTGCATCTTCCAATGGTACCTGTCTTGCCAGCAATGGTTCGGCAACAACGTCGAGTGCGGAGACACGCGGCACGGTCCGCAGGAACTGACTGACATAGCCGATGGTGCTTTTGCGCACTTCCAGCACGGTGCGCGGCGGCGCAATGGCAATATCGATCACCCGGCCTTCATGGCTGATCAGGATCTGCCCGCTGTCGATGGCATAGTTGCCGTAGAGCATTTTCAGGATCGAGCTTTTGCCGATACCGGATGGGCCACCCAGCACGGCACATTCGCCGGTGGCGACTGAAAAATTGACATTCTCGACCACGGGCAGAACGATGCCGTCGCGAAGATGCATGGTGAAGCTTTTGAAGACTTCTGAAACCACGAGAGGCGTTGTCATGAGAGTATGCCTTTCAGACTTGCAGGATCGAGGAAACGAGCAATTGTGTGTAGGGCTGGCGAGGGTCATCCAGCACACGGTCCGTCAGACCGTGTTCGATGACGTGGCCATCCTTCATTACCATCATGCGATGTGACAGAAGACGTGCAACTGCCAGGTCGTGAGTAACAACGATAACCGCAAGGCCGAGATCGTTGACCAGTCCGCGAACCAGATCTAGCAGACGGGCCTGCACGGACACATCCAGGCCACCGGTTGGTTCATCCATGAACACAAGACGTGGCGAGGTCACGAGATTGCGGGCTATCTGCAGTCGCTGGCGCATACCTCCCGAAAAGGCGCGAGGCTGGTCGTCAATGCGGTCAATGCCGATTTCCACCCGTTGCAGCCAGTCCGACGCCGTATCGCGGATGTTGCCGTAGTGGCGTGCGCCAACCGCCATCAGCCGCTCGCCGACATTGCCTCCAGCCGAAACGGTCATTCGCAGGCCATCGGCAGGGTTCTGGTGCACGAAACCCCAGTCGGTGCGCATCAGCAGGCGGCGTTCTGCTTCGTTGATGTGGTAGAGATTGCGGGTCACGTCGTCGCGCATGCGATATTCAACTGTGCCGGCGGTCGGCAGAAGGCGCGTCGAGATACAGTTGAGCAATGTCGTCTTGCCCGAACCGGATTCACCGACGATGGCCAGCACTTCACCGGGCCATAGTTCGAAAGACACATCCTTGCAACCAATCCGGCCACCGTAAAACTTGGAGACATTGCTCACTTTCAGCAAAGGCGTATCGCTGTTCATTCTGCTGCCTCCGGCATGTCTGGTGAAAGGTGACCGCGGTGGCCGTGGTCACGACGGTCCTCGCAGTGGTCGGTATCCGAACAGACGAACATACGTCCGCCCGCATCATCCAGAATGACTTCATCTAGATAGACATTGTCAGCGCCGCACAGCGCGCAGGGCTTGTCGAATGTCTGGATCTCAAACGGGTGGTCGTCGAAATCGAGGCTGACAACCTCGGTATAGGGCGGGACTGCGTAAATGCGTTTTTCACGACCGGCACCAAACAGCTGCAAGGCATCGGACATGTGCATTTTCGGATTGTCGAACTTTGGCGTCGGAGACGGGTCCATGACGTAACGACCAGCAACCTTCACCGGATAGGCATAGGTGCGCGAGATACGGCCATTATGGGCAATGTCTTCATACAGACGTACATGCATGAGACCATATTCTTCGAGCGCATGCATGACACGGGTTTCCGTTTCACGCGGCTCAAGGAAACGTAATGGTTCGGGAATCGGTACCTGATAGACGAGCACCTGACCTGCCGTCAGTTTTTCCTCGGGAATGCGGTGACGGGTCTGGATGATGGTTGCTTGGCTGGTATGGGTGGTGACAGCGACATTGGCCACCTTCTGGAAGAAGGCGCGGATGGAAACCGCATTGGTGGTGTCGTCGGCGCCTTGGTCGATAACTTTCAGCGTATCGTCCAGTCCGATGATGGCAGCTGTGACCTGCACACCACCGGTGCCCCAGCCGTATGGCATGGGCATTTCGCGCGATGCAAACGGTACCTGATAACCCGGCACGGCGATGGCTTTGAGAATAGCGCGGCGGATCATTCGCTTGGTCTGTTCATCCAGATAAGCGAAGTTGTAACCGGCTAAATCATCCTTGAATGAAACTTCAGGCGGCATTGTGCGTTATCCCTTCATGTAAAAGGAGTACAAGCTCATGGATACTGGCATTCTGATTGGTTTGTTCTTTGCACTGTTCATTGCGCTGAACATCGTTTGTGCAGTTTGGTATGCGGAAAGCCTGCGTAGCAGGAACAAGCTCATTCAGCAGCATCGGCAATACTTCCCGTAATATTGGCTGCCACGCTGTTTTTTGACGCTTGATAGTCGGAGCGCATTTGTCGCACCAACGCGAGTTCCGCTTGAAAATCGACGTAATGCGGTAGCTTGAGGTGCTCTACAAAGCCGGTTGCCTGGACATTGTCCGCGTGGGAAATGACGAATTCTTCATCCTGAGCAGGGGCAGTGATATCCTCGCCAAATTCCTCGGCGCGAAGCGCGCGGTCCACCAGTGACATAGACATGGCTTTGCGCTCGCTCTGGCCAAACACCAGCCCATAACCGCGGGTAAACTGCGGTGGCGCCTTGGACGAACCCTTGAACTGATTGACCATCTGGCATTCCGTGACGCGGATTTCTCCAAGCGAGACAGCAAAGCCCAATTCCGGCACGTCGATTTCCACTTCGACTTCGCCGATACGCACCTCACCCACAAACGGGTGGTTACGGCCGTAGCCACGCTGCGTGGAGTAGGCGAGTGCGAGTAGAAAACCCTCATCGCCACGTGCCAGCGATTGCAGACGCAAGTCGCGCGGCATCGGGAATTCCATCGGCTCGCGCGTCAGGTCACCGGCCTTATGATCCAATGGCATTTCGCCATCGGTTTCAATCAGGCCTTCGGCTGCCAGAATGTCGGATACTTTAGAAACAGGGTCGATGCCATCGCTTTCGAGCGCCGCTTCTTCAACAAAGCCGTCTTCCAGTAGCGATGGGTCAAGCAGACGGTGCGTATAGTCGAAGGTTGGGCCAAGCAACTGACCACCGGGCAAATCCTTATAGGTGGCGGAAACGCGGCGTTCGACCCGCATAGTGCCCGTCTCAATCGGCTTTGATGTGCCGAAGCGCGGTAGTGTCGTGCGGTAAGCGCGCAGCAGGAAGATCGCCTCGATCATGTCGCCGCGCGATTGTTTGATGGCCAGTGCTGCAAGTGCAGTATCGTGAAGCGAAGCTTCGGCCATAACGCGGTCAACCGCGAGGCCAAGCTGCGCAACGATCTGCTCAATGGTCAATGCTGGCAAGGAACGGTCGCCGCGACGACGGTCGGCCAGCAGACGATGGGCATTGGCAATGGCGGTCTCTCCGCCTTTGACGGCAACATACATCGATCAATTCTCCATCAGGTCTATGCGCGTGCTGCGCGGCAGGCAGAGGAAACTGTCACCACTTGTCAGGATGACATCGATACCGCGTGGAAAGGCCAGTCGGTTTTCCGCCCACATATGCAGAAACACCTGCGGCAATCCTTGCGGTGCAATCTGGCGCTCGTCGCGAATACCGGGACCGGTCAACCGAAGAGGTGAACCACCGATAAGCGCTGCAACCTCGATCAACACTGTCGTCGAGCGGTCCGGATATTCCTGCGTGCCGACTGAAAACAAGCCGAGCGAGGTCAGGGCCGCGCCAGCTTCAAACACCGCGAAACGGGCTCCACTTTTGTCGGTTTCAAGTTCGGAACCGGTATGGAAGGAAAGCCAGCCTGGAACGCCTGACTTGGCCAGCTCACCGTTCATCCAGAATGGCGTGTCGTGGTCGCAAAGCGTCAGCAACACGGCACCTGCGGCCTTGCCCAGCGGTGCTGGCGGTTTGACACGGGCGTCAGCCACATGAATGGTTCCGGGCTGCGCCATGCCATCCATCAGCTTGCGAAACACGCCCTGGGATTCAAAAACGGGATCGGCAAAACCGCCCGACAAAATATCGCCCTTGTGGTCCATCAGTCGTCTCCCCGAACCATGGTGAAGAAATTGACGCGCGTTGCCGCGGTCTCCTGTTTCTTTTGGTTGGCGGTGGCCTGAAGGCGCTGTTCAACCGGCGACAGCAGATTGGCTTCAATCATGTCCCGCGTCGCCGGTTCCTGCCAAAGGGCGTCGAAGATCGCGGAAACCCAGGCCTTCTTTTTGTTGGTGCCAAGTGCATGTGCGTGACCGACCGTGCCGGAGGCCAGGCGGATCGTGGCACGTGTCATGGTTGCTTCACCAAGGTTGAATGCATCGCCACCGCCACCAATGCGGCCGCGTACCATGACGAGGCCGGTTTCCGGCCCACGCACCTTTTCAGCCTCGGGCGACTGTTCCAGTCCGCCCCACACGCTCATCAGTTCTTCCATGCTGGCGCGTGCAAGCAGGGCTGCGACCCGCTGACGACCTTCAATCGATGGTATGTTCTTTGTTTGCATCTTATCCTCAAATGTCTATTGATATAGATAACCATACAAGATAGGATATTGCTATCCGAATGACATGACAAGCGTGTGACATATGACTGTAACGGCCTCGATGGGCGCCAATGTGCGCAGGAAAAACGGCGTCGCTCTCTGGCGGCAGATTGCCGACCGCATTCGGCAATCTATTCTGGCCGGTGAGTATGATGAAGCTGGCATGCTTCCCCCTGAAATGGTGCTGTCTGAAACCTTCAGCGTCAACCGGCACACGGTACGTAGCGCCATCTCGGCCTTGGCGGATGAGGGGATCGTTCAGCCACTGCAAGGTCGTGGCACGATGATTGTGCGCAAGGATCGGCTGAGTTTCCCGATTTCAAAACGAACCCGCTTTTCCGAAGGGGTTGGCGATCAGGTTCGCGAAATGCAGGGGCTGCTGTTGTCGTCATCAATTGAGACGGCACCAATCGAAGTTGCCCGACAACTGGGACTGGTGCAGGGTGCGGCCGTCATCTGTCTCGAACTGTTGCGCAAGGCCGACCGTCGCCCGGTATCACGCTCCACCACCTGGTTTCCTGCCGGCCGGTTTGAAGGCATTGCCGCAGCCTACGAAAAAAGCGGATCGATTACTGCGGCTTTCAAGGCGGTGGGCCTCAATGACTATATGCGCGCCTCGACAAAGATTTCTGCCATGCATGCCAGCGCCGATGATCTCGTAGCACTTGAGCTTTCACCGGGGGCGATCCTTTTGGTGACGCATGCGCTGAACACCGATCTGGATGGCAAACCCGTTCAATATGCCATCAGCCGTTTTCCGGCAGACACGGTGGAATTCCGGATGGAGAACTGATTTTCAGGACTTACACATTCAACGATGTCACATAAAAAAGGTCGGAGCGCAGAACGCCCCGACCTTTTCAATTTCCGTGCTGCCAGGACTCAGTGCGCGGCGGACATGTCGCCGAGAACGTCCTTGGAGATAACGGTGGAATCCGCGTTCAGCTTGTAAACCATCGGGACACCGGTCGCGAGGTTGAGCTTGAGGATCTCTTCCTTGCTCAGGCGATCCAGAACCATCACCAGCGAACGCAGCGAATTGCCGTGAGCGGCAACCAGTACGTTTTCACCACGCAGCACGCGCGGCAGAATTTCGGTGAGGTAGTAAGGCCAGACGCGCGCGCCCGTGTCGCGCAGGCTTTCGCCGCCCGGAGGTGGTACATCATAGGAACGGCGCCAGATGTGAACCTGTTCTTCGCCCCACTTTTCGCGGGCGTCGTCCTTGTTCAGGCCCGAGAGATCGCCATAGTCGCGCTCGTTCAGCGCCTGGTCGCGGATCGTTGTCAGGTCAGGCTGGCCAACATTGTTGAGAACGATCTGGCAGGTCTTCTGCGCACGGGTCAGGTCCGACGTAAAAGCGATGTCGAACTTGATGCCGTAATCAGCCAGTGCCTTGCCGCCTGCATTGGCTTCCTGCACGCCAAGCTCGGTCAGGTCGGGGTCACGCCAGCCGGTGAAAAGGTTCTTCAGGTTCCAGTCGCTCTGGCCGTGGCGAACAAGCACGAGAGTTCCGCTCATAGTCAATTCCCTCCGTAAAAATGAAATTATCAGTCTTCAGACAGCCCCAAAACATCAAGCATCGAATAAAGACCGGGCTTCTGGCCGCGTGCCCATATGGCTGCTGCCAGTGCGCCGCGTGCAAAAATCGAACGGTCGCCGGCATAATGCGACAGCGTTACACGCTCGCCTTCGCCGGCAAAAATCACTGAGTGGTCGCCAATAACCGAACCGCCGCGCAGCGCTGCAAAACCGATCGTGCCTTCGACGCGTGCACCGGTATGGCCGTCACGCACCCGCACCGACGATGATGCCAGATCGATACCACGACCTATTGCTGCTTCATTACCCAGAAGCAATGCGGTACCGGATGGCGCGTCTACCTTGTGTTTGTGGTGCATTTCAACCACCTCAATGTCCCACGCATTGGCAGGCAAAGCCTTTGCCGTCTGGCGAGCCAGCACACCGAGAAGATTAACACCAAGGCTCATATTGCCTGACTTGACGACGCGGGCATGACGGGCCGCTGCTTCAAACTTGGCCTCGTCTTCCGGCGAGCAACCGGTGGTGCCGATCACGTGCACGATACGAGCCTGTGCTGCAAGTGCAGCAAAGGTGACGCTTGAGGCAGGGGAGGTAAAATCGATAACGCCTTCTGCATTCACGAATGCTTCCAGCGGATCGCTGGTGATCGCAACACCGTTCACGCCTAAGCCGGCAATTTCACCGGCATCCTTGCCGATGAAGGCAGAGGTTTCGCGTTCAATGGCAGCATGCAGCGTGACACCCGGGGTCTCGTGAATAAGACGGATCAGGGTTTGTCCCATACGACCGGCAGCGCCGACCACCACCAGTTTCATGTCGTTGCTGCTCATGCGTCAGTTCACTCTTCTGCGGATGACTTCAGACCGCTGCCGGTCGATTGAAGATTATTGAGGTGAGCGTAAAGCCCGTTTTCCTGCTTCGCAAGCTCTTCATGCGTGCCTTGCTCAAGCACTTGGCCGTCATGCATCACAACGATCTTGTCGGCTCGGACAACGGTGGAAAGTCGGTGGGCAATCACGATGACGGTGCGTCCGTTCATCGTCGTTTCCAAGGCTTTCTGCACGTAGGATTCCGATTCCGTGTCCAGCGCCGAGGTCGCCTCATCGAGAAGCAGGATCGCCGCGTTGCGAACCAGCGCACGGGCAATTGACAGACGCTGGCGCTGGCCGCCGGAAAGGCTCATGCCATTTTCACCAACCGGTGTGTCATACCCCATCGGCTGAGCCATGATGAAATCATGCGCATAGGCCTGTCTTGCCGCATCTTCAATCTCGGCATCGCTCGCATCGGGGCGGCCATAACGGATATTGTCGCGAATGGTGCCTTCAAACAGATAAGGTTGCTGCGAAACATAAGCGATGTGGTGGCGCAGCGACGCCTTTTTCACATCGGCAATATTCTGCCCATCAACCAGAATTTCACCCTCCAGCGGGTCGTAAAACCGTGGGATGAGGCTGATGATGGTCGACTTGCCAGCGCCTGACGGACCAACCAGCGCGGTAGTCTTGCCACCTTCCGCCACGAAGGACACGTTACGGAGAATGGAATTTTCCTTGTTGTAACCGAAGGACACGTTGCGAAGCTCGATTGTCGCATTGGCCACCTTCAGCTCACCGGCATCCGGCTTGTCCCGCTGCAGCGGCTGCAAATCCAAGAGCTCGTAGATCATACGGGCGTTGACAGTTGCCTGTTCCATCTGCACCTGCAAGCGGGCCAGCCGGCGGGCTGGATCGTACGCCATCAGCAGCGCGGTGACAAAGGAGAAAAATGCACCGGGTGCAACGCCGCCATAAATCGACCGGAAGGCGGCATAGGCCAACACGCTCGAAATCGCGAGACCGGCAAATGTTTCGGTCAGAGGTGCAGTCCGTTCGGTCAGCCGGGCAATACGGTTTGCGCGCCCTTCAGCCGATTTGATGACCTCGTTGACCTTCTCTTCCAGCTGCTTTTCCATCGTGAAGGCTTTGACGATGGCCATGCCCTGAATGGTTTCCTGCGTCGCGCCCAGAACGCGGCTGTTGAGCACGATGGCGTCACGCGTGGCACTGCGCAGGCGTTTGGAAATGTAACGAAGACCAATCAGCAGCGGTGGTGCAACCACCAGAATGACCAGCGAAAGCAGGGCATCCTTGGACACCATGACGCCGATCAGCGCGATTAGCGTCAGCAAGTCACGTGCAATCGAGGTGACGGTCAGGTTGAGAACATCACGCACGCCGCTGACATTCTGGGTGATCTGTGCGGCAAGATGCGCCGAACGGGCTTCGTTGAAAAAACCGACCGAAAGCGTCATCAGATGCGAATAGATACGCTTCTGATATCCGGCGACAATGTTGTTGCCGATCTTTGACAGCAGCACTGACTGGCCATAGGTCGCAAAACCGCGCAGCACGAAAGCGGCGAAAATGCTGGAGCATATGATGATGACGAGGTCGGCACGCTTGTTGGCGAAGGCTTCGTTGATCACCGATTCCATGATCCAGGCCGTAAAAGCCGTCGTTGCTGCCACCACTAGCAGGCAGGAAATGGCAAGAATGTAATTGCGCAAATGCGCACGGCCATTTTCAGCAATAATACGTTTCAGGATTCCCGAAACCTTTTCGGAATCCATCGGCTTTTTTGTGCGTACGGTAGAGTTCAAACGCTGATCTGCCCTGTTAGTGTGCGGCCTCCCGCTTTTGAGGCGGTTCTATAACCAGTCGAGGCGCTTTTGGCCATAGACAAGTTAATGCGCCGTCACACCACCCAGCGCCGTCCTTCAAGCGTAAGGCCATAGTTTTCAGGCGAACGAGCAAAGGTCGCAAGCCCTGCGAGTGCAGCCTGCGAATGCGTCACCACATAGGTAGGGATGGTCGAGAGCAGGGCGTTGTGTGGAGCCTTGTCTTCAAAGGCTGCGCGGAACTCTCCCTGTTTAAGGGCCGGGATGATTTTCTGGGAAATACCACCAGCCAGATAAACGCCACCGCGCGCCATGAAGATCAGCGCAAGGTCACCTGCCAGGCGGCCGAGATAGGTGCTGAACAGGGTCAATGTTTCGGCAGCCTGTGTGTCGTCACCAGCCAGGCCATGCGAGGTGATGTCAGCCGGGTCCTTGAAGGCGGGCTTGACGCCATCAGCAGCGCAAACCGCGTTATAGAGGTAAACCAGCCCGCGGCCGCACAGGATCTGCTCGCCAGAAATGCGTCCCTCGATGGGCTCGAGATGTGGGAAAACCTGGAAATCGCGCTCGCTTCTTGGGCCAATGTCGACATGGCCGCCTTCACCGGGAACCGGGAACCACATGTTGCGGGCATGGACGAGGCCGGCAACGCCGAGCCCGGTGCCAGGGCCAAGCACAACACGCGAGGCGATCATGTCCTTGTTGTCAGGGCCGATAAGGTCGCGGTTTTCATTATCGAGCGCCGAAATCGCCAGCGCCTGCGCTTCAAAGTCATTGATGACAATGATGTCTTCAAGGCCAAGCTTTTCCAGCATCTGCTGAGGGCGCACCACCCAGTCGCAATTGGTCAGTGGAATTTCATCGCTTTCGATAGGACCAGCGACAGCCAGAATGGCCGAACGCGGCTGCACTGAGGTCTTGTCGAGGATCGATGTCTGGATTGCGTCATCAATGGTGGCGAAGTCGGCGGTCTTGACGCTGACGAACTGCCGAGGTTCTGCAAAGGCATCCAGCAGGATGGAAAAACGGGCATTGGTGCCGCCAATGTCGCCGATCAGAATAGGAAACGGGAGATGATCTTTTTCGATATTTTTTGACATGGATACTCTCACCGTGGAATTTGAAACAGGGCGTGACCGGAAACAAGTTTAATTAAAGCTGGAAATCGACCAGTTTTTCCGCAGTCGCCCGATTGAGCGCCATGGGAATGTCGTAGACGGTTGCAAGTCGCGTCAACGCTTTTACATCGACATCATGAGGCATTGATGTCAGTGGATCGACAAAGAAAATCAGCATATGCACTTCACCTTGCGCAATCATCGCGCCGATCTGTTGGTCGCCGCCAAGGGGGCCGCTCTTCAGACGCGTGACGTTGAGGTCAGGGCAGGCATCCTGCACGCGGCCGCCGGTGGTACCGGTGGCGACAATGCGCCATTTGGCCAGAGACGCGCTGTGCTGGCGGGCAAAATCCGCCATGTCGTCCTTTTTCTGATCGTGGGCAATCAGGGCGATGCACTGTTCGGATGCCATGCCATCAACTTTCATGTCATGAATTCAATCGATTTGATTTCTTCTATAACAGCTTGTTGCCATTTGAAAAGCCGGGTTTGCCCGATCCGTAGAATTCAATTCACTGGACGGGCAAGTGGTATCGGGACACCGGCAGGCGCACTGCCGCCTACGGCATCTTGCGAAATAATCGCCTCGATCTGGGAAGAAGGCTGTGATGGCGCAGAATAGGCGCTTGGCAGTGTAGAGTTAACCGACGCAATGGATGGAGCCGCCAAGACCGAAGAACAGGCCTTTGGCAAATCCGAAAGCGTCATTGGACGCGGTTTGACCGGTTTTGCATTCGGGTCTTTTTTCGGCGGAGCCCATGGTTCTTTGGTGAACCACCAGGCGAGTGACTTGTCGCAACCGTCGCCGGCTGGAACAGCCGCCTGCGGTTTGCAACCGACAGCACCGGCCGGGCACTTGATACGAATATGGAAATGTTCGTCATGACCGTAAATCGGTCTGATCTTGCCCATGTCGGAGCGGTCACCCGACCATGTTTCACAAAGCTTCTTTTTGATGGCCGGGTTCACGAAAACCCGGTCCACCTGCGGATAGCTGGCCGCCTGCATCACAAGACGTGCGTGGGTAGAGGTCCAGCGATGCGGATTGACGGTCAGGAACTTGTTCTTGTCCAGCATCGAGGTGAACGGCAGGTTGTCACGCTCCTGCGGTGTCATCACGCGGTTTGGCATCGGTGTAAACCAGATGTCGGCATCAAGGCCGATCTGGTGCGATGCGTGACCAGACAACATCGGGCCACCCCGTGGCTGCGAAATATCGCCAACCAGCAATCCCGGCCAGCCGATTTTCTGCGCATCCTGTGAAAACTGCTCCAGCAGTGCAATCAACTGCGGCTGACCCCAGTTGCGATTGCGCGACGGACGCATGGCCTGCCAGCCCGGCCCATCCTTGGGCAGGGCAACGGCACCCGACTGGCAACCCTTGGCATAAGATCCATAAGGCGACGAGGCGTTGGCATTGGGCAGGAGCGCTGCACCAAACAATTCCTTGGCAGGTTTGTCATCTAAAGCGTAGGCAGTGCCGCCCATGCCAATGTTGGATGAGAGGACCGCCAGCGCGACAACGCCGGTACGCCAGATGCCATCAAGTGTCGTTTTCATTCTCGTCTGCCGCATGTGAAAGTGATTTGCCCACAAGTCTAACTGAAAAGCGCATCAAGCTGAAACATCATTTTGGTGAAACAATGGTTCTGACGCCTCTGGAGACCGATCCGGATAATAAGGTTGTGAGCCACCCGCCTCTATATTTTGCCGCACTTTCGCTTATGCTTCTGGCACGCGATGACAAAACGGAGATGGACTGCATGCTATTTAACAGGCTGAAACCCTGCCTCATCACCTTGAGCGCATTATCGGTGTTGTCGACACCTTTTTCAGCCTCGGCGCAGGACGCCGACAAGTGGCGCAGCGGTATTTCCGCGATCGGCGAACTCAAATATCCCGAGGGGTTCGAACGTTTTGCTTATGTCAATCCCGAGGCGCCCAAAGGTGGCGCGTTGCGTTTGTCGGCTAATGGCACGTTCGATACGCTTAATCTGTTGCTTGACAAAGGTGAGGCTGCCAACGGTTTGGGCCTCGTTTACGATACGTTGATGGTAAGCTCCGAAGAGGAGTTGTCAGCCTCTTACGGGCTGCTGGCGGAGGCTGTGAGCTTCCCCGATGATATCTCGAAAGCAGTTTTTCGTCTGCGAAAAGAAGCAAAATGGGCGGATGGCCAGCCTGTAACGCCAGAAGATGTCGTTTTCAGTTTTGAGAAAACTAAGGAACTCAGCACCAGTAAGGCGAACTATTACACCCATGTCAGCAAGGCTGAAGTCACAGGCGAACGCGAAGTAACCTTCACCTTCGATGAGGCAAACAACAAGGAATTACCGCAGATTGTCGGGCAATTGGCAATCGTGCCCAAACATTGGTGGGAGGGCACCGGCCCGGATGGCAAGCCACGCGATATTTCTCGCGTTACGCTGGAGCCCGTTATGGGGTCCGGTCCATACAAGGTCGCATCCGTTTCGTCAGGGTCTACGTTGACCTATGAATTGCGCGACGATTATTGGGGCAAGGACCTCAACGTCAATGTCGGGCAAAACAACTTCAAGACCATCAGCTACAGTTTCTTTACCGACCAGGATGTGGAATTTCAGGCCTTCAAATCCGGCACGATTGATTTCCGCCAGGAGCAGTCCTCCAGCCGTTGGGTCAAGCAATATGATTTTCCCGCCGTCAAGGATGGGCGGATAACGAAGGAAGAATTGCCGAATGTCTATCGCGCTGCCGGCATCATGCAGGCTTTTGTACCGAACCAGCGACGGGAAAAATTCCAGAACCCGAATATGCGAAAGGCACTCAATTACGCCTTCGATTTCGAGGATTTGAACAAGACACTGGCCTTCGGTCAGTTCCAGCGCATCAACAGTTTCTTCATGGGAAGCGAACTGGCGTCTTCCGGTTTGCCGACAGGCCGGGAGTTGGAAATTCTGACGGAGTTGAAAGATCAGCTTCCTCCTGAGGTTTTCACCACGGAATATCAAAACCCTGTTGCTGGTGATCCCGGCAAACAGCGGACTAATCTTCTTGAGGCGAAGAAGCTGATGGAACTGGCCGGTTATGAACTGCGCGGCAACAGGATGGTCAATGCGCAAACCGGAAAACAGCTTGATATCGAACTGCTGATCGATTCAGTCGGCATGGAACGCACAGTCACTCCGTTCATCCAAAATCTGAAAAGGATCGGCGTCAACGCAACGCTGCGCACGGTAGATGCATCGCAATACGCCAACCGCGTGCGCAGCTTCGATTTTGACATGATTGTCAAACTTTGGGGAACCTCGGCCAGCCCAGGCAATGAGCAGGCTGATTACTGGGGATCGGCAGCAGCAGAACGCCCGGGGTCGGGGAACGTGGGCGGCATTAAGAACCCTGCCGTGGATGCCTTGGTACGAAAGGTCATTTTTGCTCCAAACCGTGATGAACAGGTGGCCGCTGCCCGTGCGCTGGACCGTGTTCTGCTGTCAAACGCCTATGTGGTGCCGCAGTTTTATCGCGGCTTCAGTTCCATTGCCTATTGGAACACGCTGGTTCACCCGAAAGAGTTGCCTGAATATGGGCTTGGTTTCCCCAATGCCTGGTGGTCCGCCAGCGCCGGAAAATGATGCGGGTCTTGCTTTATAAGCCAAGCCTTGATTCACATAGCAAATTACGAATCATACAGTGTGCGGGATCTGCCGCACTCCGGAAAGGAAACGGTTTGACGCAGCCGATGACAGCCGAACCCAACTCCCTGAAACGGAGCACCTGATGGGAGCTTATATTCTGCGGCGTCTGGCCCTGATGATACCGACGATTGTCGGCATCATGGGCATTTCCTTCCTCGTCATCCAGTTTGCCCCGGGCGGGCCGGTGGAGCAGGTTATTGCCCAGCTTTCCGGTTCGGGTGACAGTGCTGCGGACAGGCTTTCCGGTGGTGGCAACATGCTCGGGCAGGCTGGCGCGTTTGATGAGGGTGGCGCCACCTATCGAGGTGCTCAGGGTCTCGACCCGGAGCTGATCGCCAAGCTGGAAAAGCAGTTCGGTTTCGACAAGCCGCCTTTGACCCGCTTTCTTGATATGATGTGGAATTATATCCGCTTCGATTTCGGCGAAAGTTTCTTCAAGGGCCGTTCGGTGGTGGATCTCATCATCGAAAAAATGCCCGTCTCCATCTCGCTCGGCATCTGGATAATGATCATTTCCTATATGATCTCCATTCCGCTCGGCATCAAAAAGGCGGTATCGGATGGTTCGACCTTTGACGTCTGGACGTCGGGCATCATCATCATCGGTTACGCTGTTCCAAGCTTTCTGTTTGGTATTCTGCTGATTGTGTTGTTTGCCGGTGGCTCGTTCTTTGACTGGTTTCCGCTGCGCGGCTTGGTCTCGGATAATTTTGATTCCCTTCCATGGTGGGAAAAGATCATCGACTATTTCTGGCACCTGGCGCTGCCATTGATCGCGCTGTCGCTGTCGGCCTTTGCCACAACGACCTTGTTGACGAAGAATTCCTTCATTGACGAGATCAAGAAGCAATATGTCGTCACGGCACGCGCCAAGGGATTGTCCGAACGCAAGGTCCTGTACGGCCATGTGTTCCGCAACGCCATGCTGATCGTGATTGCCGGTTTTCCTGGCGCTTTCATTTCAGCCTTCTTCACCGGATCTCTATTGATCGAGAATATCTTCTCGCTGGATGGTCTTGGCCGTCTCGGTTATCTCGCGGTCATCGAGCGCGATTATCCGATCGTCTTTGGAACGCTGTTCATCTTTTCGCTGATGGGACTTGTTGTCGGGCTGGTGTCCGACGTCCTCTATACATGGATTGATCCGCGGATCGATTTCGAACGGAGGGACGTGTAATGACCGACCTCACCTCGGGCATCGAAACTACAGCTGCAAAGCCGGACAAACCTTGGTTCTCTCCCACCACCAAACGCCGTTGGCAGAACTTTAAAGCCAACAGACGCGGGTACTGGTCGTTCTGGTTGTTCCTGTTTCTGTTTATCGGCAGCCTTTTTGCCGAATTCATCGCTAACGATAAACCGATCCTCGCCTCCTACAAAGGCGAATTGCTGGTACCGGTTCTGGTGGATTATCCTGAAGAGAAGTTCGGCGGTTTTCTTGCACAGACGGATTACAAGTCATCCTTCATCCGTGAGGAAATTGAGAACAATGGCTGGATCATCTGGCCACCGATCCGCTATTCCTATCAGACGGTGAATTCCAACATTCCAAGTTCCGCACCCACGGCGCCTTTCTGGATGCTGGACAGTGCGGAGCGTTGCAGTGCCTATCCGCTGGGTGACAAGGATCCGGACTGCACGCTTGGCAACATGAACTGGCTGGGCACCGATAATCAGGCACGCGACGTGACCTCACGTATGATTTACGGCTTCCGTATCTCGGTTTTGTTTGGTCTGGCTCTGACCATTGCCTCGGCTATCGTCGGTGTGACGGCCGGTGCCGTGCAGGGTTATTTTGGTGGCTGGACCGACCTTTTGATGCAACGTTTCATCGAAATCTGGTCGTCCATGCCGGTGCTTTATATCCTGCTGATCATCGCATCGATCTTGCCGCCCGGCTTCTTTATTCTGCTCGGTATCCTGCTGTTGTTTTCATGGGTTGGGTTTGTCGGCATTGTGCGTGCCGAATTCCTGCGCGCCAGAAACTTTGAGTATGTCAATGCCGCGCGCGCACTGGGTGTCGGCAACTGGACAATCATGTTCCGCCACCTGTTGCCCAATGCCATGGTGGCCACACTGACCTTCCTGCCGTTCATCCTGTCGGGATCAATTACCACGCTGACATCGCTGGATTTCCTTGGTTTCGGCATGCCGCCGGGCTCGCCTTCACTGGGGGAAATGATCTCTCAGGGTAAAAACAACCTGCAGGCACCGTGGCTTGGACTGACGGCATTCTTCACCATGTCCATCATGCTTTCACTGCTGATCTTTGTCGGCGAGGCCGTGCGCGATGCCTTTGATCCGCGCAAGACATTCCGGTGAGCGCGATGTCGAACAAAGTGGCCGATACAATGACCAAACCCATTCTTTCCGTCCGTAACCTGTCGGTAGCCTTTCATCAGGGCGGCAGCCAAAGCATTGCTGTCGACGGCGTGTCCTTCGATATCATGCCGGGCGAAGTGGTGGCGCTCGTCGGGGAATCCGGGTCCGGAAAATCAGTGACAGCAAACTCGATTTTGAAATTGCTGCCTTATCCGGCCGCCAGCCATCCCTCCGGTGAAATCCTGTTTGAAGACAAGGATATGCTGAAGCTGCCGGAGCGCGAATTGCGTGCCGTGCGCGGCAACGACATCACCATGATTTTCCAGGAGCCGATGACCTCGCTTAATCCACTGCACACGATTGAGCGGCAGATTGGCGAAATTCTGGAACTGCATCAGGCCATGACAGGCACGCAGGCGCGTGCACGCATCCTGGAACTGTTGTTGCAGGTGGGTATTCGTGATCCCGAGAAACGCCTGAAAGCCTACCCACACGAATTGTCCGGCGGCCAACGTCAGCGTGTAATGATCGCCATGGCGCTAGCCAACCGGCCAAAGTTGCTGATTGCCGACGAACCGACGACAGCGCTTGATGTGACGGTGCAGGCCCAAATTCTGGAACTGTTGCGTAATCTGAAAGAACAGCACAGCATGTCCATGCTGTTCATTACCCACGACCTTGGCATTGTTCGCAAATTCGCCGACCGTGTCTGCGTGATGACCAAGGGCAAGATCGTTGAAACAGGTCCTGTCGAGCAAGTTTTCAACACACCGCAACATGCCTATACCCGCCATCTCCTAGCTGCCGAACCGAAGGGTGAGCCGCCCCATTCGGATGACAGCAAACCGGTGGTGATGCAGGGCGATGACATCAAGGTCTGGTTCCCGATCAAGGCTGGCCTGATGCGCAGGGTCGTTGATCACGTCAAGGCCGTCGATGGTATCGATCTGACGCTACGGGCAGGGCAGACACTCGGTGTTGTCGGTGAATCCGGCTCTGGCAAGACCACGCTCGGCCTGGCGCTGGCGCGCTTGATAAGGTCACAAGGGCGGATCAGTTTTCTCGGAAACCAGATCGACGGTTATTCCTTCGAAGATATGAAACCGCTCAGAAACCGCTTGCAGGTGGTGTTTCAGGATCCCTATGGATCGCTGAGCCCGCGCATGTCGGTGGGTGAGATCGTCGCTGAAGGCCTGAAAGTGCATGAAAAGGCGCTGTCGTCGGAAGAGCGTGACCGGCGCGTGGCATCAGTGCTGGAAGAGGTGGGTCTTGATCCGGCAACCCGCTGGCGTTACCCGCATGAATTTTCCGGCGGGCAGCGGCAGCGTATCGCCATTGCACGCGCTATGGTGTTAAAGCCTCGGTTTGTCATGCTGGATGAACCGACGTCAGCGCTTGATATGAGCGTGCAGGCGCAGGTGGTGGACCTGCTGCGTGATCTGCAAGCCAAACATGATCTTGCTTATCTGTTCATCAGCCATGACCTGAAAGTGGTCAAGGCACTGGCCAATGAGGTCATCGTCATGCGGCAGGGCAAGGTGGTGGAAAAAGGTCCATCCACCCAGATATTCAACGCCCCGCAGCAGGATTATACCAAGGCGCTGATGGCAGCGGCCTTTAATATCGAGGCCGTGGAAACACCAGCCGTCAATCAATAATTGGAAAGTCCCGGCACGGTGCGGGCTTTGTCCCGTGCCGGTTGTTATTCCCGCGTTAGGGCGTGATTTTGCCATTGCTTTCAGTTCGTGGCCGCCGCATGTTCCTCTCATCAGGGGAAGATTATGCGGGTAATGGGACTGGTGGAATGACAGCAGATGTAATCGTATTGGGTGCCGGTATCGTCGGCGTTTCCACGGCGCTGCAACTGGCACGCAAGGGCAAGAGTGTCGTCCTTGTTGACCGGCGTGAACCGGGTGAAGAAACCTCATTTGGCAATGCCGGGCTTATCCAGCGTGAAGGTGTTGTGCCATACGGTTTTCCGCAGGACCCGGGAAAAATCCTTCGTTACGCATTAAACAATAGTATCGACGCGCATTACCACTTGTCCGCCTTGCCATCGGTGGTCTCGTTCCTGGCCAAATACTGGTGGAACTCCAATGCATCGCGTCATCAGGCGATCGCCCGTGCCTATGCGCCGCTGATCGAACATTCGATTTCCGAACATCAGATATTGATTGAAGCGGCTGGCGCAGGGCACCTCATCGCCAAGAATGGCTGGATGGAGGCGTATCGAACACCTGAAAAGCGCGATGCCGAATATGCAGAGGCTGATCGCATTTCCGCGCAATATGGCGTGCGTTATACCCGGTTGAGCAAGGGGGAACTGGAACAGGCGGAACCGCATCTCAGCCATGATTTTGTCGGCGCGTTGAAATGGGAAGACCCGTGGTCGGTTCTCGATCCCCGCGGCCTGACGATGGCTTATCTGGCTCTGTTCCAAAGCCTTGGCGGCAAGTTCATAAAAGGAGATGCAACAACCCTTGCGCAAACCGCAACCGGCTGGAAAGTGCGCACGCTGGATGGAGCGGTTGAAGCTGCCGAAGTGGTTTTGGCGCTTGGACCATGGGCGGGTGAGGTCACACGTAAGCTGGGTTATCGTTTCACGCTTGGCGTAAAACGCGGTTATCACATGCATTATAATTTGCGTGATGGCGCCAAGCTGAACAACTGGCTTCTGGACGGTGAACGCGGATATTTCCTCGCTCCTATGAGTAAGGGCATTCGCATGACAACAGGCGCAGAGTTTGCCCGTCGCGATGCGCCGAAAACGCCTGTTCAGCTTGACCGCGCCGAAAAGGTTGCCCGGACGATCCTGCCGCTTGGTGACAGGCTGGATGCCGAACCCTGGATGGGTGCGCGACCCTGCACCACAGACATGATGCCGATTATCGGTCAAGCGCCGCGCCATAAAAGCCTGTGGTTTGCGTTTGGACATGCTCACCACGGATTGACGCTTGGGCCAATTACCGGTCGTATTCTGGCCGAGATGATGAATGGCGAAACGACAGTCATTCCCGCCGATGCCTACCGCCCGGAACGTTTCAACCCGTGAAGATCGGGCGGATCAATATCTGACCAATCAATTGATTTTTCAATCAAATGATTGGTCGATTTTGTTAAGCTTGTACTTGATTACCTGAAAAAAGATCGTTTAGAAAATGCTCTTGCATTCAGCAAGAAAACAAGACAGAAACACTCAAGTAATGCAACCGTCTTGGGTTTTACTAACCTTAAGCGTGTGGTGGTGGGGACCGGCCCGATAAATGTCAGGCAACCACATGACAGCGTCGTTCAGCCTTATGGCTGTTATCCAGCGACACTCAGAGTGATTGATCTTTGCATCGCGCTCGCCGGGAAGCATTTTGTTCTCCGGCCCGATGCATGAGTAGATAAGTATGAGAGGACAAATTTATGAATGAAGCTTTTGTTCCTGTCGGAAGGCAGACAGCTTTTGAACGCGGCAGCTTTACTGGCAGCGCCAAGGAATATTTCGGCATCTGGATCGTCAACATTCTCCTGACGATCGTGACAATTGGCATTTATTCCGCCTGGGCAAAGGTGCGCCGCAAACGTTACTTCAATGGTAACACCGTTCTGCACGGCCGCGCCTTTGGGTATCACGCCACCGGCGGACAGATTTTCAAAGGCCGCCTGATTGCCTTTGGTTTCATCATTGTCATGAACGTCCTGGCGTTCATTATCCCGCCAGCTGCTCTCCTCTCACCGATCGCTATCCTTATTTTCCTGCCGTGGCTGATGATGCGCAGCATTCGGTTTAACGCACGTGTCACCAGCTATCGCAATGTTCGCTTTGACTTTGTAGGCACCGCAGGCGGCGCATTTGTATCGATCATGCTCGGCAGCATGGTTGCATTCCTGTCTTTCGGTATCCTGGCGCCTTTCAGCAGCCGTTGGGCCACCAAATATGTTTTCGGCAACCTGCGTTATGGCGACCGTCCACTCACGGCTGACCCGACGATTGGTAAGCTTTATAGTGCATGGTTCATTCCGGCTGTTATGGTCGTGCTGGGCGGCATTCTGTTCAGCGCGCTTTCGGCAGTATTTCTTGCAACTCTGTCGTCTCTTGAAGGAGAGACTTCCGCACTCAGGTATGCAGCTAGCCTTTACACCACGATATTCGGTGCGTTTCTAATCTACGGTCTTGCTGGCATCGTTTACCGCGTTGGTGTCCGCAATGTTGTCGTATCGTCTATGGTGCTGGACGGAAAACACCAGCTGGGTAGTGACCTTGGCCGTGGTCGTTATTTGTGGATCGTTATTTCAAACCTCGTCGTCAGCGTACTGACATTTGGTCTGATGCGCCCTTGGGCGGCGGTGCGCGAAGCACGTTACAGTGTCGAACACACGGCAATTCGTTTTGACGGCGATGTAGGTGAAGTTCTATCGTCCATTGAAGCAACGGGCGCTGCGGTCAGCGCCGAATATATGGACATGGAAGGCTTTGAGTTTGGTTTCTGATATCAGGAACATGGTTTCGGGCGAGTGGCATGCCGCTCGCTCGAACATTTCAAACCCCGCACAACTCAAACTCAGTGGCCACATGCTGCTGGTTTATGGTGCCAACGACAACAGGGTTTATGTGCAGGCTGATATCGAACTGGTCGAGGTCAGCCAGCGCGTCGGCTCCATTCCCAGGGAAATCACCTTTCCTGATGGCTCGCTGTTTGAAACACCGGATAATGACGGCATTGACGCATTGCTGCGTCATCACCGTAAAAAGGGTGTCGGCGTTGTCCATTGGCTGGAACAGTTTCGGCCCCGGCTGATCGGTATTACAGCTGCGGCAGTTTTCCTTGCTTACGCTACCTATCGGCTGGCACTGCCCGCCATGGTGGAGCTTGCCGTTGCCGTCACCCCGCCCATGGTGCCGGAGTTGATGTCGTCCAGCACCATGGCAGCACTGGATCGTACGGCTTTTTCGCCGAGTGAACTGACCAACGAAAAACAGGATGAAATCCGGCAGGACTTTGCCAAGATCGCGGCGCATGCCGAGGGCGCGCCTGAAGATTACAAGCTGAACTTCCGCAAGGGTGGGGTCATTGGCCCCAATGCCTTTGCGTTGCCGGATGGTACACTTGTGGTCACGGATGAGCTGGTTTCTCTGGCGGGCGACGATCTGCAGATGATCACCGGTGTTCTGGCGCATGAGATTGGCCATGTCGAATATGAACACAGTCTGCGCCAGCTTTACCGCGCAGCCGGTTTGGCCGGTCTGGTCATGCTGGTGGCGGGTGACGTTGGTTCTGCCATGGAAGATATTCTGACGCAGGGCGGTGGTCTTCTGGCCCTGTCGCATTCACGTGATGCAGAAGCCGAAGCCGACAGGCGCTCGGTGGAATTGATGCGGGCTGCTGGCCTCGATGCCACGGCGATTGAACGGTTCTTTGCGCTGATGGAAAAAGAGTTCGGTGATCACGACAAGACAAGCATGCTCTCAACCCATCCCGGTACACCGGAACGGCGTGAGGCAATCATCAATTACGATAAGGAATTACAGAACCGCTGAATGCCTTGAGGCGCGGTGCCTCAAGGCTTCCTGTCAGTTCGACGGGCCTTCGTTGAAGCCGACTTCGTCCACCAGTTCCGAAGCTTCTTTTCTGTGCGCGGCAATCTCGGTCAGGGACAGTGGGTCCGGCTTTATCGGGCCAAAACCTTTGACGACGTCGGAAGGCTGCGCACCCGGCAGAACCGGATATTCAAACACTTCCTTTGCGTAGATTTCCTGCGCCTCACCAGAGGCCAGGAACTCCATCAGCTTCAGCGCATTGTCGCGGTTCGGAGCATATTTGGTCATGGCCACGCCCGAGATATTGACGTGTGTGCCGCGATCGGCAGCATTCGGGAAGATGACCCGTACAGCACCGGCCCATTCTTTTTCTTCCGGCTCCTTGTCATTGGTCAGCATCAGGCCAACGTAATAGGTGTTGCCAAGCGCGATATCGCACTCGCCGGAAAAGATCGATTTCGCCTGGGTGCGATCAGTACCGTCAGGCTTGCGGGCCAGATTGTTTTTCAGACCGGTCAGCCATTCGCGGGTATAGTCAACACCGTGATGGGCAATCATCGAGGCAAACAGCGCAATATTATACGAGTGCTGACCATCACGAATGCAGATGCGGCCTTTCCACTTGGGGTCTGACAGTTCCTCGTAGGTGATGTCCTTTTGTGTCACGCGGTCCCTGGAAGCGTAAACGACACGGCCACGTGTCGTCAGGCCGAACCACTCGCCCTCCGGGTCGCGCAGATTTGCAGGAATGTCCTTTTCAATGACGGGATCATTCAGCACAGGCTGCGTAACGCCGCCCTCCTTGGCCTCGACCAAACGTGCAATATCAACCGTCAGCAGAATATCGGCAGGCGAATTGACGCCCTCGGCCTGAATGCGCTCGACAAGCCCTTTGTCCAGAAACAGCACATTGGTCTCGATGCCGGTTTCTTTGGTAAAGGCGTCCAGCAGCGGCTGAATGAGTTCCGGTTGGCGGTAGGAGTAAACATTGACTTCACCGTCGGCGAAAGCTGTGGAAACACCGGAGCAAAATAAGCATCCTGTTAACGCAGCCCAAAAAACGCGAGGTTTCACGCTTGCCATTGGCCTAGCCTCCATTACATTGCCATTGTTGAGTTGTTTGTTCATGATTCAAGGGAATGGTCAACACGGCTATTTCAGCAATTCTGAAATTTAATGGAATTTTTTCCAATCTTGGAATTGTTCTAAACTGAAATACAGACTATATAACTCCACAAAGAGAGTTAGGAGATCAGCATGCGCTTGACAAAACAGACCAATTACGCCGTTCGCATGTTGATGTATTGCGCAGCGAATGACGGCAATCTCAGCCGTATCCCGGAAATCGCCAAGGCTTATGGCGTATCCGAATTGTTCCTGTTCAAAATCCTCCAGCCACTGAACAAGGCAGGTCTGGTTGAGACGGTTCGTGGTCGTAACGGTGGTGTGCGTCTTGGCAAACCAGCTGACAAGATCAGCCTGTTTGATGTTGTCCGCGTCACCGAAGACAGCTTTGCCATGGCAGAGTGCTTTGAAGATGGTGCCGTCGAGTGTCCACTTGTTGACAGCTGCGGGCTCAACTCGGCGCTGCGTAAGGCTCTGAATGCCTTCTTTGACGTGCTGGCAGAGTATTCCATTGATGATCTGGTCAAGGCCCGTCCACAGATTGGCTTCCTGCTCGGTCTTGATGACATGCCAGCCAGGCGCCCTGCGGCAAAGACAACGGCCTCTGCGCCTGTCGCGCCTGCAGCCTGATAATTCGTAGACAGAGATTTTCAAAAACCCGCACTTTGTGCGGGTTTTTTATTGGCGAAAAGCAAAACTGCTTCGCATCTTCCGGCATAGTCGTTAGGCTGATATCAGAATATCCGCCTGTCTTGCATCGCAACATACCGATTGTATTCCTGCCGTGATTACCAAACCAGAGATCCTCACCCTGTTGCTGACGGTTGTCGTTGGTACTGCCGGGGCCGCACTTGCAGCACTTGCAGGTATTCCTGCACCATTTCTTTCCGGCCCCGCGCTTGCCGTTACAATGTGCGGACTTTTCGGCCTCAAACTTGATATTCCCAAACGCGTCCGTGATGCCTGCTTCGTGCTTGTTGGCATTTCCATGGGCACCAGCGTAACGCCGGAAATATTCCACGCCGCAAAATCCTGGCCTTTGAGTTTCGTCGCGGTCGTCGTTACCGTTGTCCTGCTACTGTATTGCGGATACTGGCTGCTGCATTACGTGTTCCGTTATGACCGTACCACCGCCATGCTTGCCGCATCGCCCGGCCATCTCAGCTACATCATCAGCCTGAGTGCTGAAACGCGCAGCGACCTTGCCAGCATCAGCATCATTCAAAGTGTACGCGTTCTTGCTTTGACGCTGTCCGTTCCACTGATCGTTGAATATTTCGATCTCGTCAGCACCGATATTTCCGCACCGGCCGCCGCCATGAACCCGGTTGTGCTTGTCGTGACATTTGCCTGCGCACTGCTGCTCGGCATGCTGTTTATCCGCTGGCGTTTTCCTGCTGCTCTGCTTTTGGGTGGCATGGTCGTTTCCGTTGCTACCCATATTACGGGCTTTACCGCAGGTGCTGTGCCGCCATGGGCCATCCAGCCGACCTATATTCTGATCGGCTGTCTGATCGGTCTACGATTTTACAACGTTTCGATTGGCGAACTGAAACGCGCCTTTATCGCCGGTGGCGTTTTGACCATCGTTGTAGTGGGCATTGCCGGTGCCATTGCGCTCACCATTTCAAATCTCACTGGCGTGCCCCTGAATGCCGTGATGATTGCCTTTGCGCCCGGTGGACTGGAGACCATGGCCGCCATGGCCATCATGATGCATGCCGATGCCACCTATGTTGGCTCGCACCATATTTTGCGTCTGCTGTTTTTATCATTCCTGATGCCGGCTGTTCTCAAAAGAACAAGCAGACCGGAAGGCAGGGATGCTGGCAAATAACAGGCCGCGACGTCGCATCCGGTTGCCCGGTTGGTCGCAAACGAAAATCCCCGGCGCTGGACCGGGGATCAAACTGTCAGATTATTGGCGTTAGCGAACCAGTCGCACAGAGCCCACTATGCCGCTGGAACCGGCAGAGCCGTAGGGCTCCAGCTGCCAGTTGGCGGAGTTGATGATCATCGAATTGACCACCATGGATATCTTGTTGGACTGATTGGTGGTCGAGTTATAGACCACGTCACGGTTCGGCAGATGGATGATGCCCTCCAACTGCTCGCCCTTGGAGCCGTTGAAGATATATTGCTGCTTGTTGTTGCTGTTGGAGGAATTGCTGGTGTTTTCAAACATCAGAATGCCCTTGTAGGTGCCGCTTGTTGGTGCGGTTGCCGTAAAGGTTAGTCCACCATTGGCGCGAATTTCGCTGTTAACGTCGGGGAAGTAGAAGGTCACGCCTTCTGCCACAACGGTCGCGCCGCTGTTGATGATCATACGTCCCTTGATGATATGCAGTCCCGGCTCAAATGTAATTTTCGGGCTGCCGTTAAATGTCGTTGCACAGTGAACGCCTGGCTTCATCACCTGCGTCTGACCGTCGCGCGTGCCGCTTGTTGTGCAAATGGAGGAAACGGTTGGCTCGCTCAACTTGCCGGCATAGGGATTGTCAGCTGCGGCGCAACCCACTTCAAGATTGGTCAGCGTGCCGCCATTCTTGATGTAATTTGTGCCCTTCACGCAGAAGCGCATCGTGTTGATGGTGGAGCCGCTATTCATGATGAAGGCGGGATTGCTGGTGGAGTGGACATCGACACCACATTTGGTGGCTTTGACATTGGCTCCGGAATTGATGAGTACAGCCTGGCTCTGCTTACCCATGACGTAAATGCACGGGCCGCCCGTGTCTGCCTTGTCGGCAATCGCGGTGGACGAGACTGAAATGTTCAGTTCATTCAGTCCAGCAAGACCCAGGAAGGATGGTTTGAATTTATCTGCGAATGTGCCGGTTACGCTGCCATCGGGATTGTTGCTGACCGTCAGCACCGCTGCGGAACTCATTTCAACGGGTTGGCCGTCTTTCGTTTCTTCCGGCAGAAACGCGCCCATGAAGTTTTCCACTTCCTGGCGCTGGCTTTTCGCGTCAGATTTCAGAACGGCAGCCAGAACGGCCGCATCCATTTTTTCCTGCAATTCCTGCTTTTTTGCAAAAGCATGCGACATATCAACGGCACCACCTGCTGCAACCAGTAGAACAGGTAACATCACGGCGGCCATAACACCAAAATTTCCGGAGCGGTCTGAAGTCAAGCCACGTAAAATCTGTTTTGTTTTAAATATTTTTGTTTCAAGTCGGGACATCATGTTCAACCGTCGTTTCATATCGAGACAAATGCTTCGCTTATAAAATTGTTGTATTTTCAACGCTTTAATATTTTGAAAAGAGTGTAGGCCAACAAACGGTAAATGCGATGCTTGCATTTTTAGCAATTAATGCGTGCGGTAAAATGATTGCTGCAATGACCTTTTTTGGGTTTGCGATCATTTATGAACGTGTTAGGCGAAATTGAAATTTTTTCCTTCCTCCCATTCAGGTGCGTTATGAGAAAAGCAATCGTCGTCATGGGCGTCAGCGGCTGCGGCAAATCCACGGTCGGTGAAGCAATCGCTGCAAAGCTTGGCATTGAGTTTCAGGAAGGCGATCGCCTTCACCCTCAGTCGAATGTTGAGAAAATGGCAGCAGGCATTCCGCTGAACGACGACGATCGTTGGCCGTGGCTGGATTTGATTGCAGAGGAGCTGCGCAAAGGCATTGCCAAAGGCGGCATCGTCATTTCGTGCTCGTCGCTGAAAAAAACCTACCGTGAGCGCCTGCGCAACGCCTGCGACGGTGATCTGGCATTTGTGTTTCTGAATGGATCGCTTGAGCTGCTGACCGAGCGCATGGGCGCGCGCACCGGCCACTTCATGCCACTGTCATTGCTCACCAGCCAGTTGGCAACCTTGGAAGACCCGACCGGTGAACCGGGTGTGGTGACCGTCGATATCAGCCATAGCCCTGAGGTGATTGTTGAAAATGCCCTTGAAGTGCTGAAGCAGGCTTAAAGCCTTGCGACCCGGCCATTGTCCGGTGCGGCTTTCAATTCCCTGACATGAGAAAAGCGCGCCCTTGCAAACAGGACGCGCTTTTTATGGGCTAATTTACAGGCCCAAACGGTCGCGCAGGCCGTACCACCATGCGCCAAGGACCGTCAGTGGCACGCGGAATGTCTTGCCTCCGGGGAATGGCAGGTTTGGCAGGGATGACCACACGTCGAAACGTTCGGCGTGACCGGCCACTGCTTCACCGAGAATCTTGCCGAGAAGATGGGTTGTCGTCACCCCATGGCCACTGTCACCATGCGAGAAGTAGACATTCTCGGCCAGTTTGCCCATGTGCGGAATACGCGTCAAAGTCAGCGCAAAATTACCACTCCACGCAAACTCGATTTTTGTTTTTTCCAGTTGCGGAAATGTCTTCAACATATTGGGGCGGATAACCCCGGTCAGATCTGCAGGGTCTGACCCGCCATAGCCGATACCACCGCCATACAGCAGCCGGTTGTCGGAGGTGCGGCGGTAATAATCAAGAATGTAATTGGCGTCTTCGACACAGTAATTGGCAGGCAAAAGCTGCTCGATCAGATCGGCGTCCAGCGGTTCCGTCGCCATGACTTGGCTCGACACCGGCATCATCCTGTCGCCAATTTGCGGCAGTAATTTACCGAGATAGGCGTTGCCGCAGACCAGCACATATTTTGCAGTGACCTTGCCGGTTGCCGTCCGCACAATTGGATTTGCACCGAATTCAACCGCAGTAACGCGTGAGTTTTCGTAAATACGTCCACCGAGACTTTCGACCGCTGCGGCTTCGCCCAGCACCAGATTAAGCGGATGAATATGTCCACCGAGTTTATCGATCATACCACCGGCATAACGATCGGTCTTGACGTATTTCGACACCTCTGCCTTTGAAACCATTTCGAGGCCGGTGTGCCCGTGTTTTTCCCAATGTGCCTTGTGCGCCTCCATTTCGCGGATTTGCTTATCGGTAAAGGCGGCGAAGAACCCGCCATGAACCAGATCGCAGCCGATTGAATATTTCGCCACACGGCTGCGGATAATCTCTCCGCCTTCCAGCGACATGGCTGCCAGTTTTAGCGCCTTGTCTTTTCCGTAACGCCCCGCAATGGTTTGCAGGTCGCGGCTGTAGCCGTTGACGATCTGGCCACCATTGCGACCGGATGCGCCAAAGCCAATTCGCTCGGCCTCAAGCACGACAACGGAGTAACCGCGTTCACTCAATTCAAGGGCAGCCGACGTGCCGGTAAAGCCGGCACCGATCACGCAGATATCAGCTTCAACATCACCTTGAAGGGCAGGGCGGACATGTTTGTCATTGGCGGAAGCCGCATACCAGGAAGATGTGTGGCCGGGGTTTGTGCTCGCAGAAGAAACCATGCTCATGTCACACCGTCCTGATATATGCGTCATATTCGACGTCGGTTACGCGGAGCGAAAACTCGGAAAGCTCCTGTTGTTTGCAGGCGGAATATAGCGTGCGATATCTTTGTCCAAAGGTCGCGTAGGCAAAGCTGGATCGTGCAAAGCGCTGCAACGCATAGTCCCAGTTCGTCGGCAATGGTTCGTGGTTGATTGCGTGGCTGTCGCCAGCAATAGCGCCGCCGGGCTGACGCTTTTCCTTCATGCCGGTCAACGCTGCATTGAGGATCATTGCCAGCACCAGATAGGGGTTGGTATCAGCCCCAGCGACACGGTGCTCGATACGCGTGGCAGGTCGGCTGGCAGTAATCACCCGCACGGCAGCAGAGCGGTTGTCGAAACCCCATGAGGCATAGGTTGGTGCGTGTTCGCTGGGGCGCAGGCGGCGGTAGGAGTTGGCGTGTGGTGCAAACACCGCCATGCTTTCTCCCATGTTTTCCAGCAGTCCGCCAACCGAATGCATCAGTGCATCGGATGGACCATCAGGCCCGATGAAGATGTTGTTGCCGTTTTGATCCAGCACGGAAAAATGCACATGCATGCCGTTGCCAGCCTGTGTGCCATAGGGTTTGGCCATGAAGGTGGCATCAAGATCATGCTTGCGCGCAACGCCCTTGACGATACGCTTCAGGAACACCGCAAAATCTGCGGCCCGTAGAGCATCCGGGACATGGTTGAGGTTGATCTCATATTGGCCGGGGCCATTTTCACGCAATGTCGTATCGGCCGCCACTTTCTGTTCGCGACATGCCGTTGCCACTTCGTGGAAGACGTTTTCGAAATCCTGTAATTCCGAAATCGAAAGCACCTGGGTCTGGCCGGTATGCCAGCGGCCTTCGCGGCTTTTCGGTGGACGGACAGGGTCAAGGGCAGAGCGCACAGGATCGATCAGGTAAAACTCAAGTTCCGTTGCGACAACAGGTGTTAGACCCAGCTTTTTGTAGCGGTCCAACACCTGCGCCAGCACGTGGCGTGGGTCGGCGAAAAAGCCATTTCCATCGGCATTTTTCATCGCCAGTAGAACCTGCGCGGTCGGACGCCCAAGCCATGTCACGCGCGAAAGTGATTCCGGGACGGCGTAACAAATTCCGTCGGGATCACCCGTTCCTTCAGCAAGCCCGGCGGCGTTGACGTCCCGGCCCCAGATATCAAGGGCATAAACGGAGCGCGGCACGGCCATGCCTTTTTCCAGAATATCCAGTGCGCGTTCGCGCGGAATCCATTTGCCACGCGGAACACCGTTCACGTCGATGACAAAGGCTTCCAGAATTTCAATGTCGGGATTTTCGTTAAAAAAGGTCTTTGCGTATTCAATATTATCCATTCAGGCACCAAAGTCTGTTTCCGTTCATGCGACATGTCCGCTTGTCGCTAACGAAAAACATCTCTTTGCTGGTAGATCAGAAAACGCGCCACCATAACCCGCAAACACCCCATTATCGGCCGGTCCGGTTAGGCCCAACCTTTCTTGATTGAGAGCATGTTACGTGCACTGCGTGCAGAAGGCCAGCCATAAAGCGCATTACGAAAGCGAGAGATCACGATCTGTGCAATCGCAGCTGCAAAAAACGACGCCCGCAGCAATTGATATGCTACGGGCTCGGAAAGTCAGTGATGTCGTGTGTTTTACTTCATTGTCGGCATGACGAACTCGGCGCCAGACTTGATGCCTGCCAGTGCGCCCGCAGCAAATAGAAAGCTGCGAGGACGCACAGTCAAAGATCCATCGGGCATTACTTCATTGTCAGCATAACGAACTCGGCGCCAGGCTTGATGCCTGCCCGTGCGCCCGCAGCAAATGGAAAGCTTCGAGGACGCACAGTCCAAGATCCATCGGGCATCACTTCATTGTCGGCATAACGAACTCGGCGCCAGACTTGATGCCTGATGGCCAGCGGGCAGTGATGGTCTTTGTTTTGGTCCAGAACTTGATGGAGTCTGTACCGTGCTGGTTGAGGTCACCGAAGCTTGAAGCCTTCCAGCCACCAAAGGAGTGGTAAGCCAGCGGAACCGGGATTGGTACGTTGACGCCAATCATGCCAATGTTGATGCGCGATGCAAAGTCACGAGCCGCATCACCATCGCGGGTGAAGATAGCAACGCCATTGCCATATTCATGCTTCATCGGCAGATCGATGGCTTCTTCGTAGTTCTTGGCGCGGACAACCGACAGAACTGGTCCGAAAATTTCCTGCTTGTAGATATCCATGTCGGTCGTGACGTTGTCGAACAGGCAGCCGCCGACGAAATAACCGTCTTCATAACCCTGAAGCTTGAAGTTACGGCCGTCAACCAAGAGGTTTGCGCCCTGCTCAACGCCGCTGTCGATGAGACCCTTGACGCGTGCCTGCGCTTCCTTGGTAACCAGCGGGCCCATGTCGGCCTTGTCATCGGTGTAAGGACCGATCTTAAGGGCTTCGATTTGCGGGATCAGCTTTTCGACGAGACGGTTTGCGGTCTCTTCACCAACCGGAACGGCAACGGACACCGCCATGCAACGTTCTCCAGCAGAGCCGTAACCTGCACCCATCAGCGCGTTGACGGCCTGATCGAGATCGGCGTCCGGCATGATGATCATATGGTTCTTCGCACCACCGAAGCACTGGGCACGCTTGCCGTTCATGGCAGCCGTACCATACACGTAACGGGCAATCGGCGTGGAGCCGACGAAGGATACTGCACCAATATCCGGGTCGGTCAGAATGGCATCGACGGCGCCCTTGTCGCCATTGACGACATTGAGGATGCCTGCCGGCAGACCAGCTTCGATCATCAGTTCTGCAAGGCGGATTGGCAGGGATGGATCGCGCTCGGATGGCTTGAGGATGAAGGCGTTACCGCAAGCAATGGCCGGTGCAAACATCCACATCGGGATCATGCCCGGGAAGTTGAACGGTGTGATACCGGCACCAACGCCAACAGGCTGGCGAATGGAATACATGTCGATGGCAGGGCCGGCACCTTCTGTGAACTCACCCTTGGACAGATGCGGAATGCCGCATACGAATTCGCAGACTTCAAGACCGCGGATAATGTCGCCCTTGGAATCATCTACCGTCTTGCCGTGTTCGCTGGAAAGCAGAACGGCAAGTTCGTCCAGGTGGGTGTTGAGAAGCTCAACGAACTTGAAGAATACGCGGGCGCGGCGCTGCGGGTTGGTCGCGGCCCACTTTGGCTGTGCCTGCTTGGCGTTCTCAACAGCCGCACGGATTTCAGCTTCGCTGGCCAGTGCCACGGTTGCCTGAATTTCACCGGTTGCCGGGTTGAAAACATCAGATGTGCGTCCACTGGTGCCAGCAACATGTTTGCCGCCAATGAAATGACCGATTTCCTTCATGATGATCCTCCAAATTGAATTGGCGTCAGCATTACGCTTTGAATTGCACAAATCAATGGCCTCTAATAATCATCTGTTGTGCAAATTTCGATATAAGGGCTGACAGATGAATTGGGATGATGTGCGCTGTTTCCTGAGTGTGGCCCGTTCCGGGCAGTTTCTGGCCGCCGCGAAACGGTTGGGTGTCAACCACGCAACGCTAAGCCGTAGGGTATCTGCGTTGGAAACTTCGCTCGGTAGCCAGCTGTTCCTGCGCAGCACCAATGGCTGCGAACTGACGGAGCAGGGTGCCCGCTTTCTGGTTTCTGCCGAACGCATGGAAGTGGAAATGATGAACGCCCAGGCAGATCTTGGCCGGGTGGATGCAGCGGTGGCCGGCACGGTGCGTATCGGTGCGCCTGACGGTTTCGGTGTTGCCTTCCTTGCTCCAAGGCTTGGGCCCCTGATCGCCCGTTATCCAGCCCTTCGGGTACAGCTTGTACCGGTTCCACGCTCGTTTTCGCTGTCACAACGTGAGGCGGACATTGCCATCACCATTGAACGACCGGAGCAGGGACGACTGGTGTCCGCCAAGCTGACGGATTATTCACTCGGCCTTTATGCCTCGCGCAGCTATCTGGAGACGAAAGGCACGCCTCCGCAGCTGGAGGCGCTCAAAGACCATACCCGCATTGGTTACGTGGAAGATCTGATCTTCGCGCCATCGCTCAATTATACTGGCGAGATCATGCGCGACTGGGATGCGGCCTTTGAAATCTCCAGTGCCATTGGCCAGACGGAAGCGGTACGCTCGGGTGCCGGCATTGGCATTCTGCACGATTATATAGCGCGGCAATATCCGGAACTTGTCCGACTGTTTCCGCAGCACAGCATTTTGCGATCCTACTGGACAACCTATCATGAATCGGCACGTGAACTCGTGCGTGTGCGCACTGTTGTGCAGTTTTTGCAGGAACTGATTGCCCAGGAGAAAAGAAACTTCACCTGATCCAGACATTTCGCCAGTAAATCAGTGTCCGTTAGCATTCAACGGGCCGGAAAATAAAAAATATTACTTTTGTTGCGAATGGCAATCATCACTGCCTTGACACAACCGACAGGGAAAGAGACTTGTAGGGCAGAAAAACACCATTCCTGCATGAAAAGACCCTGATATGACCGCATTTTTCCAACGTTTGTCTCCATCCAGCCTTGGCGTATGCGTAATGTTGCTGGGAATGCTGATGTTTGCGCTGAATGACGCAATGGGGAAATGGCTGGTTTCCACCTATTCTCTCGGTCAGGTCATCCTTATCCGTAGCGTCGCTGCAATCGTCATACTCTTGCCTATTCTCTGGAAAGTCGGCGTCAGCGGTCTGGTGAACATCGAGCGGCGCGGCCTGCAGTTTGCGCGTGTCTGTTTCTCGACGATCGAAATTTTCTGTTTTTATTACGCCGTCATTTCGCTGCCTCTGGCTGACGTGATGACCTATTGGCTGGCAGCTCCGATCTATGTTGCGGCGCTGTCTCCCTTCATTCTTGGCGAGAAGGTCGGCTGGCGCCGTTGGACTGCCATCGCCATCGGTTTTGTCGGCGTCATCATTGCCCTCAAGCCAAGCTCGGCAAGCCTGACGCCGGCTGCATTTTTGTCGATTATTGGTAGTGCAGCCTTCGCCTTCATGATGATTTCCGGACGACAGCTGCGAAACACCGCCGATACCACTTTGGCATTTTGGCAGATCGTCGGAGCGCTGCTTGCTGGTGCCGTAGCACTGCTGGTGTCTTCGGATGGGTGGGTGCCGCTTGAATCCACCTTCGATATGTCGTTGTTGTGTCTGCTTGGTATTGTCGCCATGGGCGCGCATGTGCTCGTCAACCGCGCCCTTAAACTGGCCGATGCCGCAGCCGTTGCACCGCTGCAATACACGTTGTTGCTCTGGGCGGTGTTCTTTGGTTGGCTTTTCTTCAACGACATTCCACAAATGTCGATTGTGATTGGTGCAGCACTGATCGTGGTATCGGGCCTCTACATCTTCTTCCGCGAAAATGCGCTGAAGCGCAAAAAGGCAATTGCCGAATTTCCAAACGACCTAGTGTGAGGATACTTGGCAGCCACACCCGTAAAACGGGAAATGCCGGACAAGTTTTGACGGGAAACAGATCGGAAAACGGTTTGTTTCCCGTTTTTGATGATACGCCGCCCGCTCGGGGGACTTGACGAAATCCCAAACTTGGCAGAGTACATAGAGGCTCGCATCACAAAGTTATGATCGGGCAAGAGGAACAATGGTGCCGGGCCCCTCTGGCGAGAGTTTTACGGCGCTCTCGCGATGTCGGTACCGCCTGCAAAGCAGCCGGCGGATTTTATCCCATGAAGACAACAACCACGCTTACTGCGCGTGCCATTTGTGGCATGGCGTTTTTTGCTGCGCACGCCAGCATCTCAATTCACGGAGAGATTTGAACATGAACCTCTCCACCACTCAAAAATCGACCCTTTCCTACTTCAAGTGGGCTTTCATCGTCACTGTTGTTGGCCTTATTCTTGGCGGCTATCTCGGTTGGGAGATGACAGGCACCGTCAGCGGCACTGCAACGATCTTTTTCATCTGCGCAGTTCTGGCTGTTCTTGAAATCTCGCTTTCCTTTGACAACGCCATCGTCAATGCCAACAAGCTCAAGGACATGACGCCGGAATGGCAGCATCGCTTCCTGACCTGGGGGATTCTGATCGCCGTTTTCGGCATGCGTATCGTCTTCCCGCTGCTCATCGTGGTTATCGCTGCCAATGTCGGTCCATGGACTGCCATGGTCATGGCTGCGACTGAACCGGATCGTTATGCGCAGATCATGCAGGACGCACATCTGCCAATCGCGGCATTTGGCGGCACCTTCCTGATGATGGTCGGCCTGAGCTTCTTCTTCGATCACGAAAAAGATGTGCATTGGGTGCGTTGGGTTGAAGAGAAGATTTCCACCTACTCTTCCATCAAGGGCATCGAGATCGCCTTCGTTCTGGTCATCATGCTGATATTTTCGCGTATCATCGCTGACAGCAGTGATCCGAAACTCGGTCCCGAAGCAGCAAACGTCTTCTTCAGTTCGGCAATCTGGGGTCTGTTGACCTTCTTGCTGGTGGAAGTTCTCGGCGGCGTGCTCGACCGTAGCCAGCAGATGATGCAGGGTGCAGCAAAGGGCGGTTTCGGCGCGTTCCTTTACCTTGAAGTCCTGGATGCCAGCTTCTCCTTCGACGGCGTCATCGGCGCCTTCGCACTGACTTCGAACCTGTTCATCATTGCCATCGGCCTCGGCATTGGCGCCATGTATGTGCGCTCCATGACGATCATGCTGGTTGAGAAGGGTACGCTGGCGGAATACCGTTACCTTGAGCATGGCGCATTCTATGCCATCCTCATCCTTTCGGTGATCATGTACATGCAGAGCCTGTTCCACATTCCGGAAGTAATCACCGGTCTTGGTGGCGCGGCCCTGATCGGTATCGCGCTGTGGTCTTCAATTCGCTACAACCGAAATGAACGTGCCCATGAGGCAGCGGAAGAAAAACAGGCTGCGGAAGTCTGATTTTTCGAAAGCAACGGACTGATATGAAAATCCCGCCGCACTCCGGCGGGATTTTTTTAGGCAAATGCTTTCGCACTGCACAAATTTTACCCGATGCCATTTCGGTGTCGGTTTGGCGCAAATCAGCACAATATGCTGAAAATACTGCACTTTTCACTTTGATACAAAACTGGCACGGTTTCTGCTTTGTAAGAAACAAGTCCAGAGGGGACGGAAAAACGCCCGCTAAAAGGGTGAAATAGACCGCCGTCGATACTTGCTGTCAGCAAGAACATCGGCGGCGGTTTTGCTTTTGCGTGTTGTGTTTATCATCACAATCAAGGAAAACGGATGCGCAGAGCCATGACCCCTGAGAGTTGGAGGGATATTTGCCGGTCGAATTTTCCGCTTCCGAGGCCTTGGGCCTGTGGCACAGGGTAACCCTGAAACAGGTTGAAACCGACGCCCGTGATTTGAGCCTAAGGCAGATGGCCGTTCTCCTGCATGTCTATCTTGTTCCTCCGCCACACACCGTCAGAGGTTTGGCGACAGTGCTTGGTGTCACCAAACCGGTGATTACCCGCGCCTTGGATACGATGGGCGACATGGGGCTGATCGACCGCGTGCGCGACGAAAAAGACCGGCGCAACGTCGTCATCAAAAGGACTGTAACCGGTGCTCTTTTCCTTGAAAATTTTGGCGATATGATTATCGAGCAGGCAAGACTGCAAACAACGCCGGAAAAACGCCCATGATACTGGATCGTCGCCTACATGCATTTCGCCCGGACCTCGCCGATACAAGGCTGGAGGGGCAGGTTGAAGCAACCCGTTTTGTGACGGGTGAACCGGCGCGCATCGCGGTGCCAGTCTGTGCCTTGCGCCCATCGCCTGATCTTGCCAAGGGTATAGACACCGAACTTCTGCTCGGTGAAACCGTGCGGGTTTTTGAACGTGCAAATGGCTGGGCATGGGTGCAGGCCGATACGGATGGTTACACCGGTTATCTGCCGGAAACGGCGCTGGGGCAGCTTGAGGCTGCAACGCACCGCATCACTGCACCCAGAACCTTTCTCTATCCTGAGGCAGAACTGCGCAAGCCACCGGTAACAGCTCTGTCCATGGGCAGCACGCTGCGTTTTGTCGGTGAGGCAGAAACCCGCGGGACACGGTATCTTCTGACTGAAAAAGGTGAGGGGGTCATTGCGGCGCACTGTCTGCCGATCGGTGAAATTGTGTCTGATGATTATGTGTCCGTTGCCGTCAGATTTATCGAGACGCCATATCTTTGGGGCGGTCGCTCCGGCTTCGGCATCGATTGTTCTGGCCTTGTCCAATTGTCCCTGTCGATGACCGGCAAGGCCTCGCTGCGCGATACCGACATGCAGGTCAAATCACTGGGCTTTGAGATCGAGCGCGACGAACTCACTCGTGGTGATCTGGTGTTCTGGAAGGGACATGTCGGCATCATGGAAGATGCTGAAACGCTGCTGCACGCCAACGGCCACAGCATGACAGTGGCCCGCGAGAATTTCGATGAAGCCGTCAAGCGCATTGGCTGGCTTTACGAATTTCCGACCTCCTACAAGCGGCTGTAAAAGGCGGCTTATACCGTTCACGAAATCGTTGTTGCAGGCGGCCTGTTTATGGTCGCTGCCTATCCTATATTGCGGATGTAGACGTAGCAGTAAGAGGTGGTGGCCGTGGCTGGGATATCGATGAAAGTTTGGGCGATACTGCCGCTGGTGGCGACCATTGGATTTTCATCGAGCAGCGCCAGCGCGCAGACGATCTATCAGGACGGCTTCGAGTTAAGTGCGCCGGATGCCTACCGCGATCTGCCGGGTGTAAAAGATCCCGCCACCGCAAAACCAAAGGTACGTTATACCTGCCGCAGCGAATTGCAGACCGGCTCATTCGACAAGCGGCGCTATCGCAGCATTTTCGAAGAGGACCTTCCGGTAAGTGGTTATCGCTGCGAGGGCGGCGGGCTGACCTATTGGGGATCGCAAAATCCGACCTCAAAAGACTGGTACCCCGGCATCAATCCGTCCGACGCCTACAATTGATATGATTTATTGATGCCATTTATCTTTACTGGTGGCTTGTTTCCGGCCCATGGACTTTAGTATGTCTGTTTCTGTGTAGTGACTGTGATGGCAGTTTTGCTTTCACAGTGCAGAGGGAAACCGGCCCACCGGCCGGAAGAGGGAAGCCGCAGACATGACAATGACGGACATCGCCACCCGCGTTCATAACCACGCCTGGAAGCTCGATCCGATCATTCGTAGCCTAATCGATACGGACTTCTATAAACTTCTGATGTTGCAGATGATCTGGAAACTCTATCCGGAAGTCGATGCGACATTCTCCCTGATCAATCGCACCAAGACCGTGCGCCTTGCCGACGAAATCGATGAGGCGGAACTGCGTGATCAGTTGGATCACGCTCGCACGCTTCGTCTGACCAAGAAGGAAACAATCTGGCTGGCCGGTAACTCCTTCTACGGACGCTCGCAGATTTTTGAGCCGGAATTCCTGTCCTGGCTGTCCAGCTACCAATTACCGGAATACGAACTCTCCAAGCGTGACGGCCAGTATGAGCTGAATTTCCATGGCCGCTGGATGGACACCACGTTGTGGGAAATTCCGGCACTGGCCATTATCAACGAACTGCGGTCGCGCAGCGCCATGAAATCGCTCGGCTATTTCACGCTGGACGTTCTTTATGCCCGTGCCAAGGCTAAGATGTGGTCGAAGGTCGAACGTCTGCGCGAATTGCCGGGCCTGCGCATTTCCGACTTCGGCACCCGCCGCCGTCACAGTTTCCTGTGGCAACGCTGGTGCGTGGACGCGTTGAAGGAAGGCATTGGTCCGGCCTTTACCGGCACCAGCAACGTTCTGCTGGCGATGGATTCCGATCTGGAAGCGGTTGGTACCAACGCGCATGAACTGCCGATGGTGGTCGCAGCGCTTGCCAATAATGACGAGGAACTGGCCGCCGCACCCTATCAGGTGATGAAGGACTGGAACCGCCTTTATGGTGGCAACCTGCTGATTGTTCTTCCAGACGCCTTTGGTACCGCGGCATTCCTGAAAAATGCGCCTGAATGGGTTGCTGACTGGACCGGCTTCCGTCCGGACAGCGCACCACCCATCGAGGGTGGCGAACGGATCATCGCCTGGTGGGAAAAGATGAACCGTGATCCGAAAAAGAAGCTGCTGATCTTTTCCGATGGTCTTGATGTCGATGCAATTATCGACACCTACAAACATTTTGAAGGCCGTGCCCGTATGAGCTTTGGTTGGGGTACCAACCTGACCAACGACTTTGCCGGTTGTGCTCCGAAAGAAATTGCCGGACTGAAGCCGATCTCCATCGTCTGCAAGGTCAGCGATGCTAACGGCAGACCGGCGGTCAAGCTTTCCGACAATCCCCAAAAGGCAACCGGAGAAGCGTCTGAAGTGCAGCGCTACCTGAAGTTTTTCGGTCAGGAAGACCGTAAAAATCAGGAAGTGGTTGTTTAAACCAGCCACCTGCCATCTGCTCCATTGACCCGCAAAACGTGACGCCTGCTCTTGGCAGGCATCTTTCCTGTGCCTATATCCATTCATGCAACAACAAAAGTAACATTATGCGAATGGAGTGAGGACATGAATGAGAAAGTGGAAACCCCGTTCAAAGGAAAGGTAGTAAGTTCCTATAATGAAGGGCCACCACGGCAGGTCCCCGGCTACAGTGATTTGCACAGGATGATCTCGCTGTTACTGGCGGAAGTAACGCCGCAGGATGGCCGTGTGCTGGTTCTGGGGGCAGGCGGTGGACAGGAAATCAAGGCTCTGGCCGATGCCCATGCCGGTTGGTCCTTTGATGGTGTGGATCCATCCGCCGACATGTTGGATCTGGCAAGAACAGTGACATCGGCACATGACAATAGGGTCCGCTTGTTTGAAGGTTACATCAGTGACGCGCCACTAGCCCCTTATGATGCAGCCACGGCTATACTGACCTTCCACTTTATCGCCGAGCAGCAACGTCTCGAAACACTTGTGCAAATACGCAAACGCCTGAAAACCGGCGCGCCCTTTATCGCGGTGCATCTGAGCTTGCCGCAAAGCGAACCTGAGCGCTCGAAATGGATCGCGCGTCACGTCGCCTATGGTTTGGCAAACGGCACCGACCCGGCAAAGGTTGAAAGCGCACGACAGGCCATTGGCACCCGGCTTTCAATCCTGTCGCCGGAAGACGATGTCACCATGATGCAGGAGGCAGGGTTTTCAAACGTATCGCTGTTTTATGCGGGGCTCAGCATCAAGGGTTGGGTGGCCTACGCTGCTTAGCCTACAGTGGTTCAAGCCTGCCAATGGGGTGACTGTGCCGCACGCAAAAATCTCCCCATTACTCTCAGCCAACTTATGCAGTTCGTCTTCATTTGTCTGGCTGAGATAACAGGAAAATGGCAGTCCGGTGCTCAATCACACTGTTGCGGGTCTGCGGTGTTATGTCAGCCGTCGATGACGGCAATCGCATCCATTTCGAACAGAATAGCCGGGTTGAAGAATGCCGTTACCTGCACAAGTGTGCTGGTTGGTGGTGCCTTAAGCTGAATAAAACGGTCCCGTATCTCTCTGAGGGTGCCGAGGTTGCTCATATCTGTCAGATACATGCCCAGCTTCACGACATTGTCGAAGGTGGTGCCAGCGTCAGCAAGGGCAATTTCAATGTTCTCAAACACTTTTTCGGCCTGACGTTTGAAGTCACCTTCACCGATCAGTGCACCAGTCACATCCATGGGAACCTGACCGGAAATGAAAATTGTCTTGGCGCTGGCCGGGACAATGGCAGTGTGCGAGTAACTCGCGGTCGGCGGTAAGGTTTTTGGAGTACGAAAATCAATGAAAGAGGACATGTAAGGGTCTCCAAGTCATAAGCGAAGATCATGGCACGTGTCGGCCGACGTTTTTAGGGATCTTTAGGCTCTTTGTTCAGGACTGTTTTGATGTCGGCAAAGATTGAAGCCCATTCGTCATCGGAAATATCCATAAGGCCAAACCAGCGTAATGCGAAAGCCCCTTCGGTCGCAAGAAATGCCAGCCGTGCGGCGCGCCCTTCAAGCGTCGTCACGTCAAGACCTTCCGTGCGGCTCTCATACCATTTCTTGGTCGAGGCCAGATATTCTGGCGATAGCATCAGCGCCGCCATTAATCCGGCGGCCTTGTAGTTTGCCGGTTCGTCAGCCTGCCGTGTCGCCTCCACATGGGCCCAGACCTTGGCCTGCGGGTCGGGAGCCTCTCCGGCAATTTCCTGGAACTTCTGGTCATAGGTCACAAACCAGCGCGACACCATCGCGTCGATAATCGCATCCTTGCTGGCGAAGCTGTACTGGATACCGCCCTTCGTTACGCCAAGTGACTTTGCCAGCGCATCAATTGTCAGTGCGGCCGCTCCTCGCGAGCGCACAATGTCTTCGGCGGCATTCAGAATGATCTCCCGATCGATGGTTTTCTTTCGTCCCATGCCTTGCCTCTTTTTAATTCCATACGTATGTATTTAAATAATTCACAGCTATCGTTCAGCTCGCCCTTAGCGACCATGGAGTTTTTATGCAGGCCAAAGCACGATGGGGTATTCTCGCGATTGTATCGAGTGCCTTGTTCATGATCGTGATCGATATGACGGTGTTGTACACGGCATTGCCGCGTCTGACACATGAACTCATGGCATCGTCCTCGGAAAAATTGTGGATCGTAAATGTCTATGCGCTGACCGTCGCCGGCTTACTGCCGGCATCCGGCGCGCTTGGTGACAAATTCGGCGCACGTCTGTTGTTCCTGATCGGTCTGATTATTTTTGGTGCCGCATCACTGTTCGCCGCCTTTTCACCGAACCCTGAGATGTTGATTGCCGGACGGGCGCTGCTTGCCGTTGGCGCAGCGATGATGATGCCAGCCACGCTGTCGATTATCCGCCAGACATTCACGGAGCCCGGTGAACGGGCCTTCGCTATTGGCGTCTGGGCAGCCGTTGCCTCTGGCGGTGCGGCCTTTGGACCGGTCATCGGCGGCGTGTTGCTGGAACACTTTTGGTGGGGGTCGGTTTTCCTGATCAACCTGCCCATCGTCGCGGTTGCCTTTGTCGCAACCATCCTGTTTGTTGGCCCCGGCTTGCGAAATCCGGAGCGATCATTCGATATCATTTCGGCCGTACAGATCATGATCGGTCTGGTTTCTTCGACCTATGCCGTCAAGGAATTGGCAAAACAGGACATTTCTTTATCGTCATTTTCGGCCTCGGCACTGCTGGGTCTGGTGTTTCTGGTGTTGTTTGCCCGTCGCCAACGTCACATTGCATCGCCGTTGATTGATTTCAGCCTGTTTGCCAACCGCAATTTCCTGGCCGGCGTGATTGCTGCTGCCGTCGCCTCGGCTGCTCTTTTGGGCTTTCAGTTGGCTGTGACCCAACGTTTCCAGCTTGTGCTCGACATGTCGCCTCTGGAGGCAGGTCTGATGGTGCTGCCCATTCCGCTTGGTGCATTTATCGCCGGCCCGTTGGCAGGCATATTGGTGGCAAAAGTGGGCGAACGGGCCGTCATGTGGCTGTCAATGGCAATCGCGGCAGCCAGCCTCGCGCTTTACTACAGTGTCATCAGCGATGGCCTCGCCTTGCAGGTTGCTGCCCTGTTTCTGATGGGCATAGGTCTCGGTGCGACAATGACCGCCGCTTCCACCGCCATCATGCTCAACGCGCCGGATCATCATGGTGGCATGGCAGCGTTGATCGAGGAAGTCTCGTTTGAACTGGGCGGTGCGATCGGTATCGCCACACTTGGAAGTGTCCTTGCTGCGGTCTACAGCACCTCGTTTGAAGCACCTGTCGGTATCAACGACGGTGCGGCCTCCGCCCGTGATGGTCTTGATGCAGCACTGCTTCTGGCCGAACGGGTTGGCGGCAATCTTGCCATTGCAGTTCGCAGCGCTGCAGAAACGGCCTTTGGCAATGCATTTGCGGCCGTGTTGATCACTGCCGTGGTGTTGCTTGGCGCGACGAGCATCGTGGTGCGAATGCTGGCACAGCACAAACACGCCGACTGAACACCGACAGTCACACTTGCCACACTGGCTCAAAAGAAAACAACGGTGTTTGCGCACCGTTGTTTTGCCGTTTGTGAAGGTCTGTTTTGAGCGGTTTAGTTTTTGCCAATCAGCCGTAGGTTCTGGCAATGTAGTGATAGAGCGCACGGATGGCCTGCGCTTCACCGCCAACCGACGAGTGCGGACGTTCACTCGGCGACCAGCCGTAAATGTCGAAGTGGGCCCATTTCTTGGTTTTCGACACAAAGCGCTTGAGGAACAAGGCGGCTGTGATGGAGCCTGCCATGCCGCCAGCCGGCGCATTGGTAATGTCGGCAGCGCGGGAGCGGATATCCTTGTCATATCCCATATAAAGCGGCATGCGCCACATCGGGTCGTCCATGTCCATGCCCGCTTCGGCGATGTCATGGGCGAGATCTTCGTCATCGGTGTAATAGGGCGCAATGTCAGGACCGAGCGCCACGCGGGCAGCACCGGTCAGTGTTGCCATGTCAATCATCAGGTCCGGCTCGTCCTCATCGGCGTAGGCCAATGCGTCGGCCAGAATAAGCCGGCCCTCGGCGTCGGTATTGTCGATCTGTACCGTCAGACCCTTGCGGCTCAGGTAGATATCGCCCGGGCGGAAAGCATTGGCGGAAATCGAGTTCTCGACGACAGGAACGATGACGCGCAAGTTCACCTTGAGTTTGGCTTCCATGATCATCAATGCAAGGCCAAGCACATTTGCCGCGCCACCCATGTCTTTTTTCATCAACGCCATCGAAGAGGCAGGTTTAATGTCGAGACCACCGGTATCGAAGCACACGCCTTTGCCAACTAGGGTAATCGCAGGATTGCCTTTTTTGCCCCAGCGCATTTCCAGAAGACGCGGCTCGCCTTCGCTAGCACGACCCACCGCATGAATCAGCGGGAAGTTTTCACTCAACAGCTTGTCGCCGGTCACGGCGGTAACTTCCGCCTTGTAGTGGGCAGCAAGTGCACGGAAAGCCACTTCAAGCTGGTCCGGCCCCATATCGTTTGCTGGCATGTTGATGAGGTCGCGTGCCAGGAAGACGCCAGCCAGTGTCCGCTTGATGCCGGTTGCGTCGGCATCCTGCGGAATGAGCATCTTGGCCGACGAAGATTTGACGGTGCGATAGCGGTCGAACTTGTAGCTGCCGAGACCGAAACCCAGTGCGAGACGGTTCACCGTCAAGGGTGCGGTTTCAATGTGCCAGTCACCCTCTGGCAGTTCGCGGGCCAGTTTGCCGGTCAGGAAAGGAAGTTCGGACGGATTGCTGCCAAGTCCGAAAAGCGCCCCACCCAGCGAACCATCGGCCGAAGGGATGAGCAGAATGGCGCCGCTTTCCGCTTTGAAACCGGCCTTGCGCGCCCAATCGAGCGCTATGGGGTCGATGGCACCTTGCTCGATATGAGCTGGCGTTACCGCAAAAACCGGCAGGGTGTTGCCCGCTTTGGCACTGAACGGTGTTGCTCTTTCGATGAACTGATACGGGGCCATGATCTGCTTTCGTAAACTTGGAGAATCAGTAAATTAACACTCTGTTAGGGTTAACAGATTATTGCTGGAGCGAAGATTGCGCCGCTTATAGGTGCAAAAGCCGTTCAACGCACGCAGGGGCAATGCCATGACTGCTGTTCACTCTGTATCTGCATCGCGAAAAGCCATAATCAATGGCGGTGCCGTGCTGGCTTTGGCGGTAGCATTAACCGCATGCGCCTCTACCAACAAGCATGACAGGCTGACAACAGGCTCTATCCCGACGACGGCGCCCGCGCAATCATACGATAATCTCAACCAGTCTCAACTGCGGCAGGCCGAAGAAGCAGCTGGCAAAGCCTATGAACGCAATCCCAAGGATGCGCGCACGGGCATGAACTATGCCAATCTTCTTATGATGACTGGCAAAAGCACACAGGCTCTGGCCGTGATGCAGCAGACCGCCATTGCCAACCCGGCAGATCGCAATGTGCTGGCAGCCTATGGCAAGGCGCAGGCCGGTGCTGGTCAGCTGGAGCAGGCTCTATCGACAATCGCCCGCGCGCAGACACCGGATAGACCGGACTGGCGCCTGTATTCCGCTGAAGGTGCCGTACTGGATCAACTCGGCCGCTCGCCAGAAGCGCGCACCAAATACCGCATGGCATTGGACTTGCAGCCCAACGAACCCAGTATTCTGTCCAACCTCGGAATGTCCTACGTCCTGTCGAGTGATCCAAGAACGGCCGAAACCTATCTGCGATCAGCCTCACAGCAACCGGGCGCTGACAGCCGTATCCGCCAGAATCTGGCGCTGGTCGTGGGGCTCCAAGGACGTTTCGCCGAGGCCGATAACATCGCCCGGCAGGAATTGACCCAGCAGCAGGCAGAAGCAAATCTTAGCTACCTGCGCGGCATGTTGTCTCAACAAAGTTCATGGAAGCAGCTTGCCGACAAGGAAAAAACCGCAACCAATTAAGGTTGTTGTGTGTTCCAGGCCGTGGACGATTTCTCTGGAAAGTGAAATCACAGCAATAACTTGCTGAATTCTGCTCATGATTGTTTTCGGGTAATATTCTCCCGCCTTTAGCGGCATTTATACAGCCAAAAGTCGTAAGGACTTTTTAAGCAATAGGCCGTTGCGTGTTTAAAAATATTCGCTTACGTTCCTCCTGCAACGTTTCAGTGAGGGAGGAGACTCATGCGTACGCGTGCTATTGTGGCTGCATTTGCGGCTAGTGTTTTGTTGCCTGCAGGTATGGCTGGTGCAACGGATCTTGAAGTAACACACTGGTGGACATCGGGCGGGGAGGCTGCCGCGGTTGCCGAACTGGCAAAGGCGTTCGATGCGACCGGTAACAAATGGGTGGATGGTGCGATTGCCGGTTCCGGCAGTACCGCTCGACCGATCATGATCAGCCGGATCACCGGTGGCGACCCGATGGCTGCAACCCAATTCAACCACGGCAGACAGGCAGAAGAGCTTGTTCAGTCCGGATTGATGCGTGACCTGTCCGACGTTGCTGAAAAAGGCAATTGGAAAGAGGTTATCAAACCCGCAAGCCTGCTCGACAGCTGCACTATCGACGGGAAAATTTACTGCGCACCCGTCAATATTCACTCATGGCAATGGCTGTGGCTTTCCAACGCTGCCTTCAAGCAGGCCGGTGTTGAGGTTCCCAAGAACTGGACTGAATTTGTCGCTGCGGCACCTGCATTGAAGACGGCCGGTATTCAGCCGCTTGCGTTGGGTGGCCAGGCCTGGCAGGCCAACGGTCTGTTCGACACACTGGTCCTGTCACTGGGTGGCAAGGAACTGTATGAAAAGGTCTATAAGGACAAGGATGCGGAAGCCGCTGCCGGACCTGATATGGCCAAAATCTTTGCTGCTGCCGTAGAGGCACGCGACATGTCGCGCGGCACAAATGTGCAGGACTGGAACCAGGCAACCAACATGGTCATCACAGGCAAGGCCGGTGGCCAGGTCATGGGTGACTGGGCGCAGGGTGAATTCCAGTTGGCTGGCCAGACGGCCGGAACAGATTATTCCTGCCTGCCGGGTCTTGGCGTCAGCGACTACATCACCACAGGTGGCGACGCTTTCTACTTCCCGCTGTTGAAGGATGAGGCAAAAACCAAGGCACAGGACGTTCTGGCCGAAACGATTGTCGATCCAAAGACACAGGTTGCTTTCAACCTGAAAAAGGGTTCGTTGCCAATCCGTGGAGACGTGGACCTTGGCGTCGCAAATGATTGCATGAAGAAGGGCCTGGAAATTCTGGCCAAGGATCATGCTCTCACCAGCACCGACCAGCTTGTGTCCGCCGATACGCAAAAGCAGAAGGAAGACCTGATGGCAGAGTTCTTTGCCAGCACGTCGATGACTGCCGAAGATGCGCAGAAGCGGTTTGCAAGTATCATCAGCTCGGCTGATTGATCTGACGGGCGGTCTGTTGAACTTCGTATAGAGTTGCAGACCGCTGCTTTACTCCTACCGGTAATGTGAGTGCTTTTCTCACATTACCGGTGACCACGCGGGTGCGGGCGGCCATTGGGCCACCCGCCTTGCGATCAACGGCAACGTTTGATGAGGAGTGATCCATGGCGGGTCAAACGCGTTCAAAGCGCCCCAATCAGCTATTCCGCAATCTTAATTCGAAGATTGCGTCCATACCCATGATCCTCACTGCGGTTGTCATCTTCCTCGGCGGTACGATCTGGACGATTGTTTATTCTTTCACCAACTCCAAGCTTTTGCCGCGCGCCACCTTTGTCGGCATCGAGCAATATGAACGGCTGTGGGCTGCACCCCGCTGGATTATCTCGATTCAGAATTTGGCGATTTACGGCATTCTATCGCTGATTTTCAGTCTGGTTATCGGCTTTCTGCTTGCCGCGCTGATGGATCAGAAAATCCGTTTCGAAAATACATTCCGTACGATCTTTCTTTATCCTTTTGCACTTTCATTTATCGTCACTGGTCTTGTTTGGCAGTGGATTCTCAATCCGGAATTTGGTGTGCAATCCGTCGTCCGCTCATTTGGCTGGACCAGCTTTACTTTCGACCCGCTCTATAATCCTGACATCGTGATCTATGGCATCCTGATTGCCGGTCTATGGCAGGGAACGGGCCTTGTCATGTGCCTGATGCTGGCTGGTCTGCGTGGTATCGATGAGGATATCTGGAAGGCGGCACGCGTCGACGGCATTCCCATGTGGCGCACATATATTTTTGTGGTGATCCCGATGATGCGCGCAGTCTTCATAACCACGCTCGTCATTATCGCCAGCGGCATCGTCAAGGTTTACGACCTGGTGGTTGCGCAAACCAGCGGCGGCCCCGGCATCGCATCCGAAGTCCCGGCGAAATATGTCTACGACTACATGTTCCAGGCGCAAAATCTTGGCCAGGGATTTGCGGCATCGTCGATGATGCTGCTGACCGTCGCCATCATTATCATCCCATGGGCCTATCTTGAATTCGGAGGGCGCAAACGTGGCTAATATCAGCACCTTGAATACAGTCGCAGCAGGCGTGGATCCGGTTGCCCGGCAATTGTCGGGACCACGTGGAAAGAAGCCGCGAAAAACCCTCTCTCGCCGCAACATCGTGTTGTACGGCACGCTGTTTGTCGCAGCACTCTATTACCTGCTGCCGCTTTACGTGATGCTTGTGACATCGCTGAAGGGTATGCCGGAAATCCGTCTGGGCAATATCTTCGCGCCACCGATGGAAATTACCTTTGAACCCTGGGCCAAGGCGTGGGCAAGTGCCTGCACCGGGCTGAACTGCGACGGCCTTTCGCGGGGTTTCTGGAACTCCGTGCGCATCATGGTACCATCGACACTGGTGTCGATCTTTATTGCATCCGTCAGCGGTTACGCCATGGCCAACTGGAAGTTCAAGGGATCGGAACTTTTCTTTTCCATTCTGATCATCGGTGCCTTCATCCCCTATCAGGTGATGATCTATCCCATTGTCATCGTGCTGCGCGAAGTCGGTATCTACGGCACGCTGACTGGCCTGATCGTGGTGCACACCATCTTCGGCATGCCGATCCTGACACTGCTTTTCCGCAATTACTTCTCGTCGCTGCCGGAGGAATTGTTCAAGGCAGCGCGTATCGATGGGGCAGGCTTCTGGCAGATTTATTTCCGCATCATGCTGCCCATGTCGCTGCCCATCTTTGTGGTGGCAATGATCCTTCAGGTGACAGGCATCTGGAACGACTTCCTGTTCGGCGTCGTGTTCACGCGACCTGAATATTACCCGATGACGGTTCAGCTCAACAACATCGTCAACTCGGTGCAGGGCGTGAAGGAATACAACGTCAACATGGCCGCGACACTGCTCACCGGCGCCGTTCCGCTGATCGTTTATTTCATTTCAGGCAGGCTTTTTGTGCGGGGCATTGCCGCAGGCGCAGTCAAAGGGTGAATTTCATGACCTATAGTGTTTCCATCCAAGAGCTTTCTCTGTCCTTCGGTGCTGTCACTGTGCTGGAAAATCTCAACCTCGACATTCACGCGGGTGAATTTCTGGTGCTGCTTGGTTCCTCCGGTTGCGGCAAGTCAACCCTTTTGAATTGCATTGCCGGTTTGCTGGAACCGACCGACGGGCAGATTTTCATCAAGGAGCGCAACGTCACCTGGGAGGAACCAAAGGATCGTGGCATCGGCATGGTGTTCCAGTCCTATGCGCTTTACCCGCAGATGACGGTTGAAAAGAATCTGTCCTTTGGTCTGCAAGTGGCAAAGGTACCGCAGGCAGAAATCGACCGGCGTGTGGCGCGGGCCGCTGAAATTCTGCAGATACAGCCGCTACTCAAACGCAAACCATCGGCCCTGTCAGGCGGTCAGCGCCAGCGTGTGGCGATCGGTCGTGCATTGGTGCGCGATGTTGATGTGTTCCTGTTCGACGAACCCCTGTCCAATCTCGATGCCAAGCTGCGCTCAGAATTGCGTGTCGAGATCAAACGCCTGCACCAGTCGCTCAAGAACACCATGATCTACGTGACACACGACCAGATCGAGGCACTGACGCTGGCAGATCGTATCGCGATCATGAAAAGCGGCGTTATCCAGCAGCTTGATGATCCAATTGCCATCTATAACCGACCCAAAAACCTGTTCGTAGCCGGTTTCATCGGTTCGCCCTCCATGAACTTCCTGCGTGGCGAACTGGTGGAAAAAGATGGAGGCACGGCCTTCGTCACCAACGGCGTGAGCTTTAGTCTTGCCGGTTACCAGACATCGGAACCACTCGCCGCTGGCCGCCCGGTCATTCTGGGTATTCGCCCTGAACATATCCGTGTTGATGAGCAGATATCCGGCGGCGAAGTTCACGAAGCAATTGTCGACATCGAGGAGCCGATGGGTGCCGACAATCTGCTCTGGCTGAAACTTGCCGATCATACGCTGTCGGTGCGGATCGGTGGTCACCGCCGTTACTCACCGGGCAGCAAGGTGCGACTTGGTGTGGATATGTCGATGGCATCGCTATTCGACGCGGCCACTGAAAACCGCATCTGATCCCTTTCCTGACACCCGAAAATATTGATGACATTGAGGAGACTTGGAAATGACAACTCTTGGCTTTCAGCTTTACAGCGCCCGCAATTTTCCGCCGCTTTCCGAAACGCTGAAAAAGCTGTCCAAGGCCGGTTATCGTGAAGTCGAAGGATATGGTGGCATTTACGCCAGCATGGATGACGCAGCGCTCACACAATTCCGCGCGGAGTTGGATGCCAACGGGCTGACCATGCCAACCGGCCATTTCGGCATCGACATGCTCGAAAAGGAAACCGACCGGGCGCTCGCTGTTGCCCGCATTCTGGGCATTGAAGCCGTTTATTGCCCCTATCTGCTGCCCGACCAGCGCCCCAGTGATGCGGCTGGCTGGTTTGCCTTTGGGCAGCGTTTGCAGGCAGCTGGCAAACCATTCCGTGATGCTGGCCTGACCTTCGGCTGGCACAATCATGATTTCGAGTTTCACACGCTGGCGGATGGTTCGACACCGCAGGAACAGATTCTCGCCGGTGGCCCTGAATTGAGCTGGGAGGCCGATATCGCCTGGATTATCAGGGGTGGGGCTGACCCATTTGCGTGGATCGAAAGCTACGGCAAACGCATCACGGCTGTCCACGTCAAGGACATCGCGCCGTCAGGACAGAACGCTAATGAGGACGGCTGGGCAGACCTCGGCCACGGCACTGTGGAATGGCAAAAGCTCATTGCGGCGCTGAAGAACACCTCGGTCAAACATTTCGTGCTGGAGCACGACAATCCGTCCGATATCGACCGCCTGATGGAACGGTCGATTGCATCTTTCAATGCCTACTGATTTTCATACTGGAGCATCATCATGGCCAAAGAGCTTGGCGTCGGCATCATTGGATGCGGTAATATCTCGACCACCTATTTTTCTCTCGCTCCGCTGTTCAAGGGGCTGAAAATTCTTGCCTGCGCGGATTTGAACCGCAACGCAGCCGAACTGAAAGCCGAAGAATACGGTGTGAAGGCACAGTCCATTCCCGAACTGCTTGCCAACAATGAGATTGACGTCATCGTCAATCTCACCATTCCCGCCGCGCATTTCTCGGTCTCCAAGGCCATTCTTGAAGCGGGCAAACACGTCTATTCCGAAAAGCCGCTGGTTTTGACGCTTGAGGAAGGCGAAGAACTTCGAAAAGTTGCCGCTGAGAAAAAACTGTCTGTTGGCTGCGCGCCGGATACATTCCTGGGCGGTTCACATCAGCTTGCCCGCAAATATATCGATGAAGGTCGTGTCGGGCGCATCACCTCAGGCACATGCCATGTCATGAGCCCCGGCATGGAAATGTGGCACCCCAATCCCGGCTTCTTTTTTGTGGCCGGAGGCGGGCCGATCCTTGATCTTGGCCCTTATTACATCGCCAACCTCATCAACCTGCTTGGTCCGGTAAAACGCGTTGCGGCCCTGACATCGATGGCGAACAAAACCCGCACGATTACCAGCCAGCCGCTGGCCGGACAGACGATACCGGTGGAAACACCCACCAACATTCATGCGCTGTTGGAATTCGTCAGCGGTGCGACCATCACGCTGTCGGCCAGTTGGGATGTCTGGTCACACCGTCACGCCAATATGGAGCTTTATGGCACCGAAGGTTCGCTCTACGTGCCGGACCCCAACTTCTTCGGCGGAGTGGTGGAAGCCAGCGGCCAGAACAAGGATATCGAGCCGCTTGAAGATTGGGAGCATCCATTCGGTAAAGCCAATCAGGAAAGTCCGCAGGGGCCACGTGCCAATTATCGCACCGCAGGTCTTGCCGATTTGGCAATGGCGCTGATCGAGGGGCGGGACGCACGCTGCTCGCTGGAGCGTGCGCTGCACGGCATCGATGTCATGACCTCTATCCTGAAGTCGGGAGAGGAAGGTCGTTTCATTGACATGACAACGACATGCACGCAACCGGCTGCTCTTGGTATCGAGGAAGCGCAAAAGCTGTTGCGTTAAATTCGCGGGGAGGAAGACATGATCCGCAATCCTGTTTTGTCGGGGTTTAACCCCGACCCGTCCATATGCCGTGTCGGTGAGGATTATTACATCGCGACATCCACTTTCGAGTGGTATCCGGGCGTGCAAATCCACCACTCACGCGATCTGGTCAACTGGACCCTGGTACGCAGACCGCTGGAACGTGCCAGCCAACTCGACATGCGCGGTAACCCGGACAGTTGCGGCATCTGGGCGCCGTGTCTGTCCTATGCGGATGGCCGCTTCTGGCTGGTTTACACTGGTGTCAAACGTTACGACGGCAACTTCAAGGATGCCCATAACTACATCGTCACCTCTGACACCATTGAGGGCGAATGGTCTGACCCGGTTTACGTCAACTCCTCCGGTTTTGACCCGACGCTGTTTCATGACGATGACGGGCGCAAATGGTTCCTCAACATGCAGTGGAACCACCGCACCGAAAGTTACGGTGGCGCACCGAAACATCCGGCCTTTGATGGCATCCTGTTGCAGGAATGGGATGCTGCAAGTGGCAAGTTGATCGGCCCGGTCAAAAACATCTTTCCCGGCAGCCCGCTCGGGCTTGTGGAAGGGCCGCACATCTTTAAGCGCAATGGCTGGTATTACCTGACCACGGCAGAAGGTGGCACAGGCTACGACCATGCTGTCACCATGGCGCGGTCCCGTTCGCTGGATGGTCCCTATGAGATGCACCCGAATGTCCATCTGATCACCTCAAAAGACAATCCGGAGGCGGTGCTGCAAAGGGCAGGGCACGGGCAATATGTCGAAACGCCAGATGGCGAGGCCTATCACACGCATCTCTGCGGCAGACCTGTACCGCCGAAACGGCGCTGTACACTTGGCCGTGAAACGGCAATCCAAAAATGTGTATGGCGCGATGACTGGCTCTATCTGGCGCAGGGCGGTGTCGTACCCGCTGTCGAGGTGGCGTCTCCCACTTCAGCCACCCGCAAGCGGGAAGAGGCCAATATTCACTACAGCTTTGAAACACCGCAATTGCCACAGGATTTCCAGTGGCTGCGGTCGCCCTATCCTGAGCGGCTTTTTAGCCTGACTGAGCGTGCTGGGCATTTGCGATTGTTCGGACGTGAAAGCATCGGCTCCTGGTTTGACCAGTCGCTGGTGGCTCGGCGCCAGCAACATCACTCCTTCCGGGCTGAAACGGTGGTGGAGTTCTCACCCGATACCTACCAGCAGGTGGCGGGTCTCACCCATTATTATAATCGCCACAAGTTTCACGCGCTTGCTGTCACGCTCCATGAAAAGCTTGGACGGGTCGTCACCATCCTGTCATGCCCGGGCGACTTTCCACACGGTCGCTTGAGTTTTCCGATTGGCGGCGGTGTCACTGTTCCCGAGGGGCCAATTCATCTGGCGATGGAAGTGGAAGGCAACGATCTGCTGTTCTTTTGGCGCAGCCATTCGGCTCCTGCCTGGCAGCCGGTTGGGCCTGTTCTTGATGCCGGTGTCGTCTCGGATGAGGGCGGGCGCGGTGAACATGGCTCGTTCACCGGCGCTTTTGTCGGCATGTTCGCTTTCGATACATCTGGTCGCGGACAGCCGGCTGATTTTGAAAGCTTTGCCTACAGCATCACCGGCAGGGAATGACATGGACGGGTAGTCTGCGAAACAGGCTACCCGTTGGTTACATTGTCAGGCCGAAACGGCGGCTTTCAGCTCGGAAAGCATCGCACGCAGATCCACCAACAGAGCAGCTTGCACAGGCAGGCCTTTGTCCTTGTTGCGATCGCGGGCTTCATAACGACGCTGCGATGGGAGGCGTGCGCCCTGATCGGTAATCGAGCTGAACAGCTTTTCAGCCCGCCCCATGCTTTCCGTCATGCTCGCGCCGAGGAAAGACTGCGGATCAAGCGCAATCAGCAATTCGCCGTGGCACGGGGTTACGCCCGCACCATCGTCAAATTCCATCGATTCCGAACTCATCATGTCGTTGATCAACGGACCGGCCAACAGCTCGACCATCGCCGAAAGTGCAGAGCCCTTGTGACCACCGAAGGTCAACATGGCTCCGTTGAGGGCAGCTTCCGCGTCCGTGGTTGGATTGCCTTCTGCGTCGATGGCCCAGCCAAGCGGGATCGGTTTTCCGGCCCGGCGGTGCAATTCGATTTCACCACGCGCTGACGCGCTGGTCGCGAAGTCGAAAATGAACGGATGTTTGCCAGCCCGTGGCCAACCGAAGGCAAATGGATTGGTGCCGAAGGACGGTTTGGTGCCGCCAGCCGGCGCCACCCAGCAGTGGCTGGGGGTAACGGCAAAGGACACCAGACCCGCGTCAGCCAGCGCTTCAACCTCTGGCCAAAGTGCGGAGAAGTGGAAGCAGTTGTTGATCGCCATGGCGGCAACGCCCTGCTTTTTGGTTTTCTCGATGAAATGCGGCAGGCCGGCATGGAAGCCCATCAATGAATACCCGTAATGGGAATTGACTCGCACGATACCGGGCGTTTCCGTATCCACTGTTGGCTCGGCATTCGGATCTACCTTGCCAACCTGCAGGGTTTTGACACAGCCCATCAGGCGGTAGAGGCCATGAGAGTGGCACTCGTCCTGCTGCGCTTTCAGGACAGAAGCAGCAATCGTTTCTGCATGACCTTTCGAAAAGCCTGCAAGGGTGAGCAACTCCAGGCTCAGGGCACGGGCTTCTTCAAAAGAAATATACTCGATCGCTTGGGTCATCTGTCACTCCTGCAGACTAAAATTTGGTAGGTTTTTCGCGCCCGTACACTACCGCTTCGCCACACAAATGGAAGCGAAGCGGCAACACATTCCCTGTTGATTTGCGTTTACGCAAACGGTTCTGTTGGACCCTTGGCCGGCTGCGTAAACCAGTGGGCACCATCGTCCGCCATGTAGATATGATCCTCAAGCCGAATGCCGAACTTGCCGGGGAAAACGATCATCGGTTCATTGGAGAAACACATGCCGGTTGCCAGTTTGGTCTGGTTGCCTCTGACGATGTAGGGCTCTTCATGAATTTCAAGCCCAAGTCCATGACCTGCTCGGTGGGGTAGACCCGGAAGCTGATAATCTGGTCCAAGGCCATGCCGGGACATCACAGCGCGGGCTGCGTCATCAAGGCTAGCGCAGGAAGCGCCAAGCTTCGCCGCATCGAAAACAGCCTGCTGTGCCTCACGCTCGATTGCCCAGCCCGCGGCAAATTCCTTGGTTGGCTCATCGATCATGTATGTGCGTGTCAGATCGGAGTGATAGCCGTCAATGCGCGTGCCGGTATCAACAAGAATGACATCGCCAGCTGCAAGCGTCTGGTCGCCATCGGCACCATGCGGCAGCGAGGTGGCCAAGCCGAAGGAGACAATGCAGAAGGTAGACGACGAGCCGGCCAGTTCGCGGTGCCGCTCATCGATGAACCGAATGACTTCCGAGGCCCGAATGCCCGGTTTCATGATCGCATGGGCCTGCCGGTGAATGTCCAGCGTCAGATCCATCGCATATTTGATGATGGCAATTTCAGCGGCCGATTTGCACAGACGCAGATTGCGGATCAGCCGTCCGCCATCGGCAAGCCGCTCGGCACCAACAGCCTTGGCCAGTGCGTGATAGATGAACAGCGGCAGAGCATCGTCCAGTGCCAGTTTTTCTGATGGCTTCAGCTGTGCAGCAACAAGTTCTGACGGTGATTGGTCTTCTTCCCATGTCAGGATTTCGCCGGGCAGATGAGGCAGCGTTTCAACACGGCTCTTTTCAAAGCCCGGTACGATGTAGAAAAGCTCGTCCCGCGTCACCAATGCGCCGAGCAGTCTTTCACTCTGGTGCCAATGCAAACCGGTGAAATATAGCAGGCTATCGGACGCGCCGAGCAAAGTAGCGGAAATGCCGTGCGCACCCATGGTTTCACGGAGTTTTTTCAATCTCGACAGGCGTTCGTCATCTTGAATGAAGGCGGGTGGGTTTTTCTGAAACATGACATTCCATTCCGGCAGGATTTTCAGGTGGGTAGTTAGATGCGGCGAAGATTAGATGGTTGTGCGCATTTTGTCGACAATAAGCGGATATCTTTGCTTCAGACGCGGGAGCGGTCAATTTCAATAACAAGCTATGGAACAGTACAGTTTCGGGAAAGCGAATAGGTGTAGCTAACAATGATAACTTTGGGCGTATTGCATCTGGATGCAGTGCGTTTGCTGGAACTGTGAGCGACTGCGGAGAAAAAAATGTCCTCGACACAACCTATCATCTTGTCGATTTGTGTCCCCACATATAACCGGCAGTTTCTGCTTGAGCGCAACGTAACATTCCATTTGGATTCGTTTCGCAGACTGGGAATTCCGTTTGAAATCGTCATCGTTGACGACTGCTCGACGGATAATACACCTGCTTATATCGCCTCGATTTCCGAAAATCCGGAAATCAACGCTTTCCGGCGTGTGAAGAATTCTGGCTTTGTCAGTAACTATTCGTTCGCCATGCAGCGCGCCCGCGGTCGTTATGCCGTGTTCCTCGGCGACGACGATCTGTTGATCCCGGAAAAGGTTGTCGAATATGTGCGCCTGATGGAGCAGGATCCAGCGCTCGGTGTTATACAGGCACCGTGGATGTTGGTTGATGGCCGTAACAACGCCAACACCGACATTGGCCCATTCTACCGTCTGCCTGGCCCGATCCGCCACAGCAAGGGCAACTTCCTGTCGATGCTGGACATGATCCTCAACTATCATGTCTTCCCGGAATTCATGATCATTCGTCGCAGTGTGCTGGCAAAGGCGATTTCCAGCCCGACGCCATTTATCTTTTGGGCATTCCTCTACACCACCCGCGCGCTCGAAGGCGGCGACATCATGTTCGTGCCAGAGCCATTTGCGCGCGTAACGGCTGTCTCCGATGATCCGCGCCAGCAACAGGGCAACAAAGAATGCATGTTCCTGTGGGATACCTATCGCGGTGGCATCGAATATCTGGTGTCACGCGCTGCACAGGTCAATCCGTTCAGCCCGGATGAAAAGGTATCGCTGAATGCCCGTATTCTGAAATTCATGATGATGCGTCAGGCCGTTGCGCTGCGCCTTCATGTCGAGGCAGGAAACTGGCCGGAAGCCTACATCATGTACCACCGCATGGCGGCGCATGAGCAGATGCCTTTGTCGCCAGACGCATTTGGCCAGATCTGTAAACTGGCCGGCGTTGTCACGGCGGCGCGTGAAGCAACAGAGTTTTCGAATGAACCGATCATTCTTGATCCAATGATCGAAACCACGACGCTGAACCTGCTGCCGCAGGATATTCGCGCACGGATGACCTACCCGGTTGAAGGTGCGGCGAAGTCGCAGGAGCCACGCGCCTATCTGCGCTTTAACCCGGCATTCCCGGAAAATCCCGGCCCGAAGGACGGTATCTTCGATATCCGAGAATACATCGCCCAATTCGGCTGATCGTTTCGATCTTTCAGACATTAAAACCTGCGCGGAGGAGCTTCGCGCAGGTTTTTTTATGCCAGCAGTCTGGAGAGTATCCAGAGAAAACGAAAAGACCCGGAAATCGCTATGATTTCCGGGTCGTAAAAAGGTTTAGAGGTGAGGGCGCCGCTGTTTCATGTCCAAAAAGACGTTGTCAGGGCACTTTCAAACGGTTGATAAACCGGGGCTTAACCGCGTTAAGCCAATTGACCGGTTTTGCGCGTCACAAAACGTGCCTCACGCAGGCTGCGTTTCAGGAACTCCGTATTGATATCCGGATTATCCGACGCATTCTGGAACGATATATGGTTGATATCGATCGCCGCAAACTCATCAGCAAGATGCAGTTGCGCGTAAATTGTCACTCCAAGCGGTTTAAGCTCAAGATCAAGAACGACTGTAGGAACGCCGTCCCACTCGAGCTTGTATTCCCCGCCCGCGCCGAAATTGACTGTGCCTGGATGGAAATACAGTTCAGCCGCAGAAGCAACCAGATCGGCAAGGCTCCCGTAGCATTCGAAACGCAGCAGAGAGATCAAGTCCGCTGGATCGAGGAGCCGTAGTTCCGAAGCGACCGGGCTAAGGGCTTCAGCAACAATTTGTTCTCGTTGTTCTGTGTAGGGGCATTTTTTCATTCGTATTACTAGACCCGCTTTTTCGCTGACCGTTGTGCAAAGACCCGATGAACGAGTTCTGCAACAGCCTTGTAAAAGGCTGGTGGAATCACACTATCTACCGAGACTTGCGCAAACATGGAGCGAGCGAGTGGTGGGTCTTCAAAAACGGGAATTCCGTTTTTTTCTGCAATTTCACGTATTTTCAACGCGATAAGGTCTTGTCCCTTTGCCACAACAACCGGCGCGTCGTTTTCATCGCGTACATAACGCAGAGCGACGGCATAGTGGGTCGGGTTTGCAATGACGAGGGTGGCGCGCGGCACATTGTTGATCATGCGTCGGCGAGCGCGGTCGCGCGCAATCGACCGCTGGCGTGACTTGACGATCGGGTCACCCTGGGTCTGTTTGTGTTCGTCCTTCACTTCCTGTTTGGTCATACGCAATTGCGAGAACCAGTGATGGCGCGTCCAGAAAAGGTCGACGGCAGCCAAAAGCGCGGTGCAGATCAAAATGACGATCATCATTTTTTTGACGATCGTGACAAGTCGCACAAAAATCGTCTGCGGGTCCGAGAACATCGCATCGATCAATTTATAGTACTCGCCCCGCAACGCGAAGAACATGATGATCGAGACAATCATGATCTTGAAGATCGATTTGCCGAACTCCACGAAACCGGGAACGCTGAATATCCGCTTGAAACCCTTCATCGGTGAAATGCGGGAGGCCTGCGGGCGCACACGCTCAAGCACAAAAGACGGCATATTCTGGAAGACGGACGAGGAAATACCAAAGATGATGAACATCAACATCGCTGGCAGCAGCATATATGCGATGGCCAGACCCAAATGGGTAAACAGCGAAAACGCATCCGGTCGGTTCAGCAATTGCCATTGCTCCGGCTGGTCGAACAGATCCTTCAGGGTTTCGCTAATATGGGCCGTGCTGGTCGGCATGAAAAAGACGAGATACAGATAAAAAGCGAGAGCAGACGCAAAGAGCGGAATTTCACGCGAGACAGGCAAATTGCCTTTCTCGGCCGCATCACGAAGTTTTTTCTCCGTGGGGCTTTCTGTTTTACTCTCTTTATCCTGATCGTCTGACAAGACGTCGGTCCCCGACATAAAACAAACCCGCCAGAATGGCGGGATAGTCAGGTCAGGCTAGACTGTGGTGCGTTGCGGGGCAATAGCGCAAGCCTGCCCCGCCAGGGTTTTCAACCGCTGCTTTGGCAATTACGCCGCTGCGGCATTCGCATCTGCTTCCTTCAGCAAGATCTGACCGGAGCTTGCCAAACGAATTGCTTCCTGCGCAACAGCACGACGAGCGATAGCGACTTCGCGTGTGTTGAGCGTTGCAACCGGAACGGCCAGGTCGGATTCGATCATGCGGCGCTGGCGCGGGCTGATCGCCGAAAGGACACATTCCTTGATTTCGTTGGTCGCACCACGCAGAGCCATGGTGAGAACATCGCCGGAGACGTCGTTGAGCAGAAGGACGCGGCTGCGCTGTGGCATGACCAGCATGTCTTCGAACAGGAAGATCTTCGGCTTGACCTTGTTTGCGGATTCCTTGTTGAGGGTTTCCAGCGAACTCAGCAGCGTATCGACCTGTGGTTTTTCCAGTTCGTTCATGAGGTCTGCAACCTTCGCAGAACCACTTGCGTTTCTTTCCGCTTCAATCTCGGCAATCAGGGCCATAACGCGCTTCTCAATGATCTGGGCGGCGGCTGGGCTGACGTCCTTCATGTTGACCGTACGGTTCATGATGTCGGCGCGCTGCTCATCCGGGATGGTCAACAACACCTTGGCACCGAAAGCGGACGGCAGCATAGAAAGAATGTATGCGATGGTCTGTGGGTGTTCCTTGGCGAGGAACTTGCCAATGAACTCGGGGCTGGCATCCTGAAGCTGATCCCAGATCGATGCTTCATAAGCCTGGAAGGCAGTTCTACGTCCAAGCAGACCGTCAACCTCTTCCGGTGTCAGGCCTTCTTCAAGAATGCTTTCAATCGCTTTGGCGTTATCCATCAGGCCTGTGCCTTCAGTGAACAAATCCTCGAATTCGTTCACGATGGCAGCAAGCTCATCCGGTGGGATAACCCGTAGGGTCTGCGCAGATGCAATAATAAGCTGCAGTTCGGCCTGCGTAAAAAATTTAAGTAATTTGCCCGCCACACCTTTTCCCATGGCGAGCAGCACGGCGGCAGCTTTATCTGCCTGAGACAACGGTTTCCCTTCAATGGGGTTACCGAAATCTTCAAAGTCCATCATGGTCTTTCCTCTCTGCCCCAAAACCGGGATCAGGCTTTCTTGATGCTCATCACTTCAATGAGTTTAACACCAAAACGTGAGTCGTCATTCTCAAGAACAGTAATTTCACCGCGTGCAATGCGTCTGCCATTTACCATTATTTCAACTGGTTCGCCGATTTTGCGATCCAGAGCAATTGTTGCGCCTTCTTCCAGGCCCATAAGACCGGAAACCAGCATGCGGCTTGTGCCAAGAACAATCTGAACATCGATTGGAATATCCATGATCAGGTCGAGATTGTCGGAAAGGCCGCTGCCGATTTGCATTGGCGCGCCAGCAGCTGGTGCTGCCGAAAAATCGTCCATGCCGAAATCGTTGGAAGCACCACCGAAGCTCATAGCGTCGACGGCATCTGTCGCGGACGTGTCGGCAAAATCACCGAAATCGCCAAAGCCACCGTCTGCATCCGTTTTCAGGACACCGCGCAGGTCGCCAATCGCCTGATCCAGATCGGCAGGTTCGCCGATGGAAAGCGCGTCATCTTCAGTCAAAGGTGTTTTCTTCGTAGCCATGCCGTAATTATTCCTTTTGAAACTTGCGTCAAACTGCCTTCGCTCAATTTGAGCACGACAAGATTTAACCCATCAGATGTCTCAATATCTCATCATCTGTGCTGACGTTGTTTTTCACGCGAACCATGTAGCGGTCTCCCGCCTTTCCAAACTCGCAATTGTAGATGTCGCTGCCATTGGCGCTCACCTCGACGGTGATATCGTCGCGGCTGATATCACGGAACGGAACCACATCACCTTCTGTCAGGCGGGCAAGGTTGCGCAGAGTCATCTTCTGAAGGCGAATACGTGCCTCGAGTGTAACCTGCGAACGTTTGACCTGTTCCTTGATCAGAGCAACCCATTCCTCGTGCTTCTTGATGGCACTTGCCGATGCCTTTGGCGCAACGATCTGCGTCTTGAGCATGACACGTTGCGGGATCACCAGCGCAAACTCCGAGGAAACCTTACCAAGATCCACCTTCAGACGAATCAGTACACCGTACTGACCGGTGATTTGTTCATCGAAACCGCTTTTGCCCTTCGAATTGTAGGGCGGGTCAATCGCGGCTTCAAAACCGCCCGGTGCGTTGACGCCCGAACGAAGAACGCCGGCCATGCGGCCAATGACGAGAGCTGCAAGATCAAGCTCGATCTGTGACAGCGAGCGTACTTCCGGTTCGGAAATCGTCTCTGGCAGCGCGCCAAGCATACGTTCCATCAAAGTCATGATGAATGCATTGCCACAGGCCAGAATGAAGTTCGGAGACCAGTTGCGCAATGAGCAATCGGCCACCGCGAATTCAGGACCGATGCCGCGAACGAGTTCGGTCATCAGGCCGGATTGGCAGCCGATATAATCGACCTCAATGGGGATGCCGGTTTCGCTGTGGAACATGTCCGGCAGAAACTCGCTGTAGAGATGCCCGACATCGGCACCGATCTTGAGGATCGTCTTTTGGTCGCCAAGCCCACCTGTGAGCTTGGCAAGAAGTGCGTGGTCCATTGCGGGAGCTGTGTCTGGTGTCGTCATGATTTATCAAGCCGCCTTGTTTTCGCCGCCAGGGTTCATCATTTCCTGCTCCACGGCGTCGATCGACGGGCGCTCGTAGTTGGAAATGGTCTTACGGCCATATTCGAGAGCAACCTGCGGCACGGAACCGTTCATGTAGGCAATCAGGGTCTGCTTGACGATGATATAGAGACGGTGCTGCTTGGTACGAACGATCTTGACCTGCGCTGCAAGCGGGTTGGCAATCGAGTAGGACAGGATGATCCCGAGCATGGTGCCCACGAGCGCCGCACCGATAAGACCACCGAGAACCGCAGGTGATTCGTTGATCTTGCCCATCGCCTTGATAACGCCGAGAACCGCGGCAACGATACCGATAGCAGGGAATGAATCGCCCATCGCCGTGATCGAGTGATAAGGCTTTAGTTTGTCGTGAAGAATGGTGTCGATTTCTTCATCCATCAGCGCCTCGATCTCGTGTGAGCGGGCATTGCCGATGATGATGAGGCGCACGTAATCACAGATGAATGCAGTCAGTTCCTTGTTCTTCAGAACAGAAGGCGCCGTCTGGAAAATGCTCGATTCAGCCGGGTTGTCGATATGCGCTTCGATTTCGTTTCTGGACTTTGTGCGCAGGTCGCGCATCAGAGAGTAGAGAACGCCGAGAACATCGAGGTAATCGCGCTCTTTTGGAACGGAATGTTTGAAGGCTTCGCCCAGTGCCTTGCCTGAATCTTTTACCACTTTCATGGGGTTAGCCATGATGAAGCCACCGAGACCTGCACCCCCGATGATGACAAGCTCAAACGGCTGAACGAGAACGTCCAAGTGGCCGCCCATAGCCATGTAGCCGCCAATAACGCAGCCGAAGGTGATGATTAACCCGATAATGATATTCATTGAACACTCGCACCTGACCGTTGTCTCGTGGCCGAGTTGTAGAAAATGTGGCTTGCGTGAACCTGTAGGATAGCCGCGGAAAATACATTCAGAACAAACAGTTTCGCGCAAGCAATGACCGTCATCATCTTGTCGAGGCACATCCGTGCGCAACAGGATTCGGCAACGGCGGACATAGCGTGACAACGACCTATACCAGTTATCGGCTTATCAGCCAGGATATCGGCAAGTCTCTTGATCGTATATCGAAGCAACCGGATGTTGCGCGGGAGACGGAATATTACCTTTCCAAGATCGGCTCGATCAAATCCATCGACGCCTTCATGGAAGATTCAAGGCTTTATAATTACGCGCTGAAAGCGCACGGCCTTGAAGACATGGCTTACGCAAAAGCCTTTATTCGCAAGGTGTTGACGGAAGGTGTCACCAAGGATGACGCCTTTGCCAACAAGCTGTCGGATACCCGTTACAAGGAACTGGCAACCTCTTTGAACTTTGCCGCTTACGGTGAAGCTGCGACGTCTTTCGACCGCGCGCAAAAGGATGTTGTTGCTCAATACACCCGTCAGACGCTTGAGCAGGAAGCCGGTTCCGACAATACCGGTGTGCGTCTGGCGCTCTACTTCGAACGCATGGCGCCATCCATCACGTCCGGCATGGGCATTATTGCCGACGACGCAATGGCGCAGGTTTTCCGCACCACATTCCAGCTTCCGGCAGAGTTTGCCGGCACCGACATCGACAAGCAGGCAGCGCTGGTCGAAAAGGCCATCAAGATGGAGGATCTGCAGGATCCGGTCAAAGTCGGCAAGCTGCTCGAGCGTTTCACGATCATGTGGGAGATGGAAAACCCCTCACAGGTCAATACCTCAACGACCATTCTTGGTTCGTCCGCCGGTTTTGGAATTTCTTCCGACCTTCTTCTTTCAATCAACACCCTGAAACTCGGAGGCAAATGATATGCAGTCCGGACTGTATGTGGCCCTGTCGTCACAGATGGCGCTTGAGCGTCGTATCACCACCATCGCTGACAACATGGCGAACATCAACACCGCTGGCTACCGTGCGACGGAAGTCAAGTTTGACGAGGTGCTGAGCAAGACCCGCAACGACATGAATGCAAAAGTTGCCTTCGTGTCGCAAGGTAACGATTACCTTTCCACACGCAGTGGTTCCCTCGACAGAACCGGCAACCCGCTTGATGTCGCCGTAAAGGGCGATGCTTGGCTATCAATCGACACGCCGAATGGACAGGTTCTGACCCGTGACGGTCGTCTGACCATCCGTGAAGATGGTATTCTGGTGTCGACGAATGGATACCCTGTATTGGATGCCGGCGGTGGTCAGATCGAACTCAACCGCGCTGGTGGTGAGATCAAGATCGGCGCTGACGGTGCGATTGTTCAGGATGACCGCCAGATTGCTCTGATGGGCCTCTATACCGCTGATATCTCGCAAGGTTATCTGCGCCATGACAACAGTGGTATCACCACCGTGGCCGCGCCGCAGCCGGTAGTGAACCGCAGTGATGCCGGCATCATGCAGGGTTACACAGAGCAATCGAACGTCAACGGTATCTCTGAAATGATGCAGCTCATTCAGGTCAACCGGGCCTTCGACAGCATCTCCTCCGTAATGCGCGAAACCGAATCCACATTCGGTGAAGCAATCAAGACACTCGGCGGTAGCCGTTAAGGATCAAGGCCATGATGGCTGACGCAGGTTCCCCTTCCAAACCGTCGACCTCCAAGCTGGCACAACTTGCCAGCCTGGTTGAACGTTATGCCGACCCAGATGTTGCCGTTGCACATGGTGGGCGGGTGACGGCTATTGCGGCTGGCCATTACACGGTGTCCGGGTTGTCCCGGCACGTGCGTTTGGGAGAATTTGTCGCCCATCGCAGCGAAACCGGCATTCATCTCGGTGAGGTCGTTCGCGTTGAGTCCGATCTGATCTTTGTGTGCCCCATTGAACCGGGTGAACCGATCGGCATTGACGACACGGTCATCTACAAGGGCGCATTCCGCGTGGCGCCCGAGAACAGCTGGTGCGGCCGTACGATCAATGCTCTGGGCGACCCGATCGATGGATTGGGTCCATTGTCATCAGGCACTGATCGGCGTTCCATTTCCAACACCGCCCCGCCGTCGATGACCCGCAGCCGTGTGGAAAAAGCCTTTAAGACCGGTGTGCGCGCCATCGATATTTTCTCACCGCTGTGTCTTGGTCAGCGCCTTGGCATTTTTGCGGGCTCCGGTGTCGGTAAGTCCACCCTGCTGTCGATGCTGGCGAAAGCCGATGCCTTCGACAAGGTTGTGATTGCACTTGTTGGCGAGCGCGGACGCGAAGTGCGCGAATTCATTGAAGATACACTTGGTGAGAACATGGCCAAGTCGATCGCCGTTGTTGCGACCAGTGACGAAAGCCCGATGTTGCGCAAGATGGCGCCGCTGTCTGCCGTGACCATTGCCGAACATTTCCGCGATCAGGGCGACAACGTGCTGTTGATCATCGACAGCGTGACCCGTTTTGCCCATGCCATCCGTGAAGTCGCAGTTGCCTCGGGTGAATTGCCGGTGGCACGTGGTTATCCCGCATCTGTTTTCACCGAACTTCCGAAATTGCTGGAGCGGGCAGGGCCGGGCGTCGAAGGCACCGGGACCATCACCGCAATCATTTCCATTCTGGTCGATGGTGACAACCATAACGACCCGATTGCCGACTCGACCCGTGGTATTCTTGACGGACATATCGTGCTGGAGCGCAGTCTGGCCGAAGAAGGCCGTTACCCGCCAATCAACCCGCTGGCCTCGATTTCGCGTCTTGCCAAAAAAGCATGGACACCGGACCAGGAAACGCTGGTTTCACGCCTCAAAGCACTGGTGCACCGCTTCGAGGAAACCCGCGATTTGAGATTGATCGGTGGCTATCGACCCGGCACAGACCCTGATCTCGATATGGCGATCAAGCAGGTCCCGATCATTTACGATGTCTTGAAACAGACGCCGTCAGAACCGCCAGCCGCAGATGCCTATGCCGACCTTGCGATTGCCTTGCGCAATGCAATTACCGGCAATGCGCCGCAGCAGGCAAATAATCAAAGACCAAGAGGATAACCATGCTCGACAAGCAACAAGAAGAACGTATCGAGATGGACAAGAAGGTAAAGGCATCCATTACCAGCACCGATCGCATTCTGGCGACCTGTGGTGTGACGCTTGCCGCGGCGGCTGCGTTTTTCCCATGGTACGTTTTTTTCAATGAAGACAAGTTTGGCGTCACGACGCCAAACTTCGACATGACCCGTGACCTTCCTCACACCGGCCCGAAGGAAGTGTTTAGTGTTTCGCCACTGGCCATGGTCAACCGCAACAAGGATGACCGTCCGGATATTCCACCGTTGCCGTTTGATCCACTGACCACCGCGACAGTATCGGATTCCGGTAAGGAACGGCAGAATAACATCGCGGCACGTGAGGAACAACCATTCCCTGGCCACGGCGCCAACTACCGCCTGCTGCATGTGGCCAATGGTCGTGCGCTGATCGAAGACAGTGCTGGCATGTATATGGTCAAGGTTGGTTCTGTCCTGCCCGATAATACCAAGCTGGCAAAGATCGAGCAGCGCGACGGCCGCTGGGTCATCGTGACCTCGAATGGCGAGATCTACGAGAACGAAAGTCACTGATCACAATTCTGGAGACCTATAATCTCCAACGTATACAGGCGCGGCTGACCAGCTGCGCCTGTTGTTTTTTGGCAACCCCAATCGCAAAGGCGTGAGATTTGCCATAACCGCTGTCGCAACGGATTTCCCGTAAGTCTGACGCAAGATTAGCAGCATAGGTTTTGACCATAAAATATGGAGAAATCTATGGAACCGATTCAACTGTTCGAACTGGCATCCCGTCAAGCGGAATGGCTCAGCATTCGTCAGGAGGTCGTGGCGACCAACATCGCCAATGCCAACACTCCTAAATACCAAGGCAAGGACGTCAGTCCTTTCGAAGCAGTCATGCAGTCGACCGGAACCACGATGGGAATGGCCAAGACGCATGCTGCGCACTTCGGCTCAAGTACGCTGAGCGACAATATCGAGGTTCGCAATTCCAAGGTGAACAACGAAATCGGCGTTCAAGAGTCCGGAAACACGATCGCTCTTGCGGAAGAAATGACGAAAACCGGTGAAATCAAGCGCCAGTACGAACTCAACGCCAATCTGGTGAAGACGTTCCATCGCATGATGCTGATGACTGTGAAGAGGTAAAGAACATGGATCCTTTAAGCGCTGCCAGCAAGATCGCAGGAAGCGGTCTGGAAGTTCAGTCCACCCGCCTGCGTATCGTTTCGGAAAACATCGCCAACGCGCGTTCGACCGGCGACACTCCGGGTGCTGACCCTTATCGCCGCAAGACGGTGACATTCGGTACTGAGCTGGACCGCGCTTCGGGCGTTGAACGCGTTACCGTGAAGAAGCTCGGCGAGGATCGTGGCAAGTACATCGAGGAATACGATCCCGGCAGCCCTGCGGCAGACGCCAATGGCATCGTCAAAATGCCAAACGTCAACATCCTCATCGAAATGGCCGATATGCGCGAAGCAAACCGCAGCTATGACGCCAACCTGCAAATGATCAAACAAACGCGTGAACTCGTCAGCGCGACGATTGACCTTCTGAAAGCTTCGCAATGATCGATAAAATTAATCAATTAAGCTCTCTTTCGCTGACGCGTGATCTCGACGGTATTTCTTCCGTCTCGACCGATCTGACCGGTGCAACGCGTGAAAAGACCCCTGGCGAACAGACCAGCATGAGCTTTGCCAGCGTGCTGGGCAACATGTCTGTCGACGCCATGAACAACCTGAAGAAGGCCGAAGTGGCCTCTTTTGAAGGTATTCAGGGCAAAGCCAACACACGTGAAGTCGTCGATGCGGTTTTGAGTGCCGAGCAGTCCCTCCAGACTGCCATTGCGTTGCGTGACAAGATTGTCAGCGCATATCTCGAAGTATCGAAGATGCAGATTTAGCACCATTAAGGACACGTAGACATGAGAGCACTTGCTATCGCCGCGACCGGTATGGATGCGCAGCAGACAAACCTTGAAGTTATCGCGAACAACATCGCCAACATCAACACGACCGGTTACAAGCGCGCCCGCGCCGAGTTTACCGATCTTCTCTACCAGACAGAGCGTGCGCAGGGTGTGGCCAACCGCGCCAACCAGGCTATCGTGCCTGAAGGCGCCAACATTGGTCTCGGTGTACAGACCTCTGCGGTACGTAACATTCACACACAGGGCAACTTCATCGAAACCGGTAACGATCTCGATGTGGCTCTGGTTGGTCGCGGCTGGTTTCAGATTGAAGCTGCTGACGGTTCGACACTGTATTCACGCGCCGGCGCCTTCAACAAGAACGCTGACGGCCAGCTCGTTACCATTGATGGTTACAACGTTATCCCGAACATCATCATTCCGATCGATGCAACGGAAACCGTGATCAGCCGTACCGGTCAGGTGACAGTTCGCCTGGGTAACGCCACCGAATTCACCGAAGTTGGCCAGCTACAGATTGCGAACTTCGTCAATGAAGCCGGCTTGAAGCCGCTCGGCGACAACCTGTTTGCTCAGACACCGGCGTCCGGTGATGCGATCGTCGGCGTGCCGGAAGATCCAGGCTACGGCTACATCAAGCAGAACTACCTCGAAGGTTCCAACGTCGATCCGGTCAAGGAAATCACTGACCTGATCACGGCTCAGCGTGCCTACGAAATGAACTCCAAGGTTATCACCACCGCAGACGAAATGGCCTCGGTGGTCAGTAAGAACCTGAAGTAAAAACGGGAAAGGATGGGCGAACATGAGGTTTAGCCGGAAAAATAGCAGATTTAATAACGGACTTGTCCGGTTATGCATCGCGTCCGTCTTGTCCGTGGTCGCCACATCCTCCGTTGCTCAGGCACCAGTTGCGCTGGTGCCGACGCGCATTATCTATCCCGGTGAGGTGATTTCTGCCGATGCCTTGAAAGAGGTTGAGGTCACCAACCCCAATATTTCGAACGGTTATGCCAGTGAAGTCGGCCAGATCGAAGGCCTGATCTCCAAGCAGACACTGCTTCCAGGCCGCACCATTCCGGTTGCCGCCTTGCGTATCCCCTATGCTGTGACCCGCGGTGCAAGCGTCCGTCTGACCTTTACGATCGGACATATGACGATCTCTGCAGCGGGTACTCCCATGCAGGATGGTGGCGTGGGTGACGTGGTGCGTGTGCGTAACATTGATTCCGGCGTGATCGTCAACGGCACGGTCATGCGGGACGGCTCTATTCAGGTGATGGCGAAATGAAAGCCTTGCAGTCGATTGCGATACTCTTTCTGGCTTTGATGACGCAGGTGCTTGCCACCGTGCCGGCCCATGCCAATACATCGCGCATCAAGGATATCGCGTCCTTGCAGTCGGGTCGTGACAACCAGTTGATTGGTTACGGTCTTGTGGTTGGTCTTCAGGGAACGGGTGACAGCCTGCGTTCCTCGCCGTTCACCGAACAGTCCATGCGCGCCATGTTGCAGAACCTCGGCATCACAACACAAGGTGGCCAGGCAAATGCCAAGAACATTGCTGCCGTCATGGTCACTGCTAACCTGCCACCATTTGCCAGCCCCGGCAGCCGCGTTGACGTAACGGTCAGCTCGCTGGGTGATTCCACGTCGCTGCGCGGCGGCACGCTGATCATGACCTCGCTTTCCGGTGCCGATGGCCAGATTTACGCGGTGGCGCAGGGTGCTGTGATCGTCAACGGCTTTTCGGCGCAAGGTGACGCGGCAACGCTGACGCAGGGTGTAACCACCGCTGCGCGGGTGCCCAATGGCGCAATCATCGAGCGCGAACTGCCATCCAAGTTCAAGGATGGCGTCAATCTCGTTCTGCAGCTGCGCAATCCTGACTTCTCGACCGCCGTGCGTGTGGCCGATGTCGTCAACGCTTTTGCCCGCACCCGTTACGGCGGCACGGTGGCAGAACCGCGCGATTCTCAGGAAATCATCGTGCAGAAGCCGCGTGAGGCTGATCTCACACGGCTGATGGCCGAAATTGAGAACCTGCTGGTCGAAACCGATACGCCTGCAAAGGTCGTGATCAACGAGCGCACCGGCACCATCGTCATCGGCGCGGATGTTCGCATCTCGCCAGTGGCGGTCAGCTACGGCACGCTGACGGTTCAGGTCACCGAAACACCGCAGATCATTCAGCCAGCGCCGTTTTCACGAGGTGAAACCGCTGTCCAGCCCCAGACCGACATCATGGCGATGCAGGAAGGTGGACAGGTGGCCATCATCGAAGGTCCAGATTTGCGCACGCTGGTGTCCGGTCTCAACAATATCGGGCTGAAAGCCGACGGTATCATTGCCATCCTGCAAGGTATCAAATCGGCTGGTGCTCTCCAGGCGGAGCTTGTTCTGCAATGACGATGTTATCTGAAACGCCAAAACGCTCCCTGTTCGAGACCCTTGGCCGCTTTGCCGCCGTCGCCGGTCTTATCCTGCTCGTTCCGGTCGCAAATGCCGAAAGCCAGCAGGCCATCCTGACGGAAATGAGCACGCAGGAAGAAATTCAGAAATTCTGCACGAACATTGCCGATGCAGCCCGTGACCAGCGTTACCTGTTGCAGAAGCAGGAACTGGAAAAGCTGCAGGCGGAAGTCAATGAACGCATCGCCACCCTCGAAAACCGCAAGACGGAATACGAGGACTGGCTGGCGCGCCGTAACCACTTCCTGGCCCAGGCAAAGGCCAATCTGGTCGATATCTACAAAACGATGAAGGCGGATGCCGCTGCTCCTCAGCTTGCCGAAATGCATGTCGAAATCGCGGCCGCCATCATCATGCAATTGCCGGCACGTCAGTCCGGCCTGATTTTAAGTGAAATGGATGCGCAGAAAGCCGCGATTGTCGCGGGGATCATGTCAAGCGCAACCGATCCGAACACCTCGAAGGATCCGTCATGACAATGCGTATTCCGGCCCTGATCTTGCCACTGATTTTGCTCGCGAGCTGCCAGAACAGCCAGACGCTGAAGGAAATTGGCAATGCGCCGGCCATGAGCCCGATTGGCACCGGCCTGCAATTCAGCCAGACGCCGCAGATGGGCATGTATCCCAAGCAGCCGAAGCATATGGCCAGCGGTTACTCCCTTTGGAGCGATTCCCAGGGTGCGTTGTTCAAGGACCTGCGCGCGCTGAACATCGGTGACATTCTCACGGTCAATATCCAGATCAACGACAAGGCTGATTTCGATAACGAAACCGAGCGTAACCGCACCAATGCCAGCGGTCTGAACTGGAAGGCACAGGCAGAAATCCTTGGATGGACGCCGAACGCGGACTCCAGCATCAAATACGGTTCCGATACCGACACCCAGAGCAAGGGCAAGACCAAGCGCTCTGAAAAGCTGACACTGCTCGTCGCTGCCGTGGTTACTGGTATTCTCGAAAACGGTAACCTCATCATCAGCGGTTCGCAAGAAGTCCGCGTGAACCATGAAATCCGTATCCTCAACGTCGCTGGTATCGTGCGGCCGCAGGATGTGGATGCCGATAACATGATCTCGTATGAGCGCATCGCCGAAGCACGTATCTCATACGGTGGCCGTGGCCGTCTGACGGAAGTACAGCAGCCACCGGTCGGTCAGCAGATCGTCGATCTGTTCTCGCCAATCTGATGCAGTCCTAAACCGGCATGGCCTTTGGGCGGTGTCGGTTATTGCTCAAAGCAAATAGAAAGTCCGGAGTAAGACAAGGTCATGGATAACGCACAGACCGGCGAGGAAAAACCCAAGAAGTCGCCTCTTGTCATGACGATAGCAAGCGTTGCGATCCTGACGCTGGTTGGCGCCGGTGGTGGCTGGTTCCTGGGTGGCTTCATCGCGCCGAAAATCGGCAAGGTCGTGGAAGAACATGCTGCGGCCGCGGCCCATGGAGGCGGCAAAGAAGAGACCGGACTTCCAAAGATCGATCCCAAGGTAAACGGTATTCTGCAGCTTGATCCGGTCACGGCAAATCTAGCCTATCCTTCGACCAACTGGATCCGGCTTGAAGTCGCGTTGATGTTCAACGGCGAACCGGACGTGAAAATGGCTGAAGATATCCATCAGGATCTGATGGCGTATCTGCGCACCGTTTCACTCCAGCAGCTCGAAGGGCCGCGTGGCTTTCAATATCTACGGGATGACGTACAGGAACGTGTTGACCTGCGTTCGGAAGGGCGAGTATCGAAGGTTATGTTCCGAACCTTTGTGATCGAATGATTCGATTTTTTTTGACCATTGCTGTCCTCTTGGTTTTGCCGGGCCTTGCTAACGCCCAGCAATTTCCGACTGATTTGCTGAATACGCAGATTGACGGTTCTGTCGCAGCATGGATCATCAGAACATTCGGCCTGTTGACGGTTCTGTCCGTCGCACCGGGCATCCTGATCATGGTCACGAGCTTTCCGCGCTTCGTGATCGCGTTCTCCATCCTGCGTTCCGGCATGGGATTGGCAACAACACCTTCCAACATGATCCTTGTCAGCATGGCGATGTTCATGACGTTCTACGTCATGTCGCCGACCTTTGACCGTGCATGGACAGAAGGCGTGCAGCCATTGCTGCAAAACCAGCTGACCGAACAGGAAGCTGTGGTGAAGATTGCCGAACCCTTCCGCACATTCATGACAGCCAATACGCGCGACAAGGATTTGAAACTGTTCGTGGATATTGCCCGTGAGCGAGGGCAGGAAGTCATGGCCGAAAACCTGATCGATTACCGTGTTCTGGTGCCGGCCTTCATGCTTTCGGAAATCAGACGCGGTTTTGAAATCGGCTTCCTGATTATCGTGCCGTTTCTGGTGATCGATATTATCGTGGCGACGATTACCATGGCCATGGGTATGATGATGTTGCCGCCGACATCGATCTCCCTGCCATTCAAGATATTATTTTTCGTTCTGATTGATGGCTGGAACCTGCTTGTTGGCAGTCTGATACGATCGTTTTCTTGAAAACGTTCCAGAAAAAGCTGTAACAATCTGGTCTGAGTGGAAACACATCTGGATTGAGGCTGCCAAGCGGCGTCGAACAGCATATTTTGATGAAGTCATTACCCGGACAACCAGCAAACGGCGAGTTTGATTGCGATGCAGCCCAAAGACCTTGAAGAGCCAGCCGATACAGCAAAGGTGAGAGGTTCAGGCACGCAGACGGTTTACAGCACGTTGCGCAATGAAATTCTCTCCATGGCCCTGCCACCGGGCAGTCCGCTGGATGAGGTTCGTCTGTCCGAACGTTTTGGAATGTCACGTACACCGGTGCGCGAAGCCTTGTTGCGCCTGGCGGCTGATGGTCTGGTGACCACGCTTCCCAACCGCAACACCATTGTGTCAACGATTGATTTCGCCTCCCTGCCGACTTACTTCGATGCGCTGACCTTGATGTACCGCGTCACCACCCGGCAGGCAGCAAAACATCCCAATGCTGAAGGCATGAAGACCATTCTGGATTACCAGAAACAGTTTGCCGAAGCCGTGGACGCCAGGAATGCCTACGCGATGATCGAGGCAAACCGTGAATTCCACGTGGCAATTGCAGCGCTCGGCGGCAATGCCTATTACACCGCGTTTTTTGCCAGGCTGCTGGATGAAGGCCGCCGGATACTGCGGCTTTATTATTCGACATTTGATGACCGCTTGCCGCGCCAATATGTTGATGAGCACGAAGAAATGATTGCAGCTATTGCCGCCGGTGATGTTGAAAAGGCCGATGAACTGGCGATTGCCCATGCCGCACAGATTGTCCGTCAGATACAGGAATACGTCGCCCGTGATATGAATAACGCGGTCGAAATTCAGGGTATCTGATCTTTCACGAGGGGGAAGATTGCCTCCTGTATCAATTGGCCGTGAGCTCTTGCATCTTTTTGGTTGTGTTGCGTTTTATGCGGCAACTGATTTCTGTTTTACGCATTGTCAGACTGAATAATTTTTAATTCACTTGATAGGGGGCAACCCTGATGCCGACATCACTGAAGCCGCGCACCCTTTCAGGTGCTATTGTCGAAAAAATACGCCAGGGAATTCTGGCAGGGCAATATCCCGCCGGAAGCCAGTTACGGCAGGATGCGCTTGCGGACGCCTATGGCGTAAGCCGAATTCCGGTGCGTGAGGCGCTTTTTCAGCTCGAAGCAGAAGGATTGGTTCGCATTGTGCCACAAAAGGGCGCAGTGGTGTCGGAACTCTCCGTCGCGGAAATCAATGATGTTTTTGAACTGCGGGCGTTGCTGGAACCTAGGCTATTGCTGAGTTCGGCTCCACAATTGGATCAACAGGATTTCATCACTCTCGATAAGATCCACGAAGCTTTCATGACGGCAACTGCCAATGGTGACGTACAACAATATGGCCAGTTGAATGCTCAACTGCATATGGCACTTTACCGTCGCTCCAATTTGCCCAAAAGCCGACAAATCGTCACCTCACTGCTGCAAACAAGTGAGCGCTATACCACCTTGCAACTGTCAAATCCTGAAGCGATGAGCCGCGCCATGCGTGAGCACCGGGACATGATAAACCTTTGTCGCAGCAGGGAATTTGACAAGGCGGCACATTTCTTGCGCGGGCATATCGAGACGGTGCGCGAAGATCTGCTGACGGTGATTGATAGATATGAGACGGCAGCAACACCTGCGCAATAGCTTTTGTAAAGCTCCAAATGACGTGACGTTCTAACATTGTTTTGAGGGGAAAAACCCACCCAACCACTTTGCTCGGCAGATAGAAGGTATGATTTTCGGCTTGTTCGTGGCACTAACACACGGATGAGGAGAACCAGATGATCGTCGGAATCATAGCAAGCATTGTGTTGGCAGGTTTTGCCTTCGTATTCCCGCAGAGAATGAAACTTGTCCTGACGGCCTTGGTAATCGTCTGGGTGGCAAGTGCGGCAATGATTTATTGGGAAACTGTGAAAGCCAGCGAGCGCCTGACGAGGATTGTCGCGACGGCGGCAATCGATCCCACCTGTACCGATCCGAAATTACCACTGCGGATCACGTTCAAGAACGACAATTCTTCCGCCATCCTGAAACTAGGTTATACACTTGAAGGCTTCGAGCCGGCATTCCGTGCCTCAGTCGCCTATGATGGTTATCAGAGCAGCAATGTCAGAATAGCGGCCGGTGAAAGTTACAGTGCATGCCGTGCATTCCGTATGCGCGGCAGCGAAAGCGCATCACCAGCAAGTCTCAACTGGGTTGTGACGGTAAACTCCGCCGAGTTTGAATGACATCATGTTTTCAGGGTAGTTACAGCGCTGGATAAACCATGAAAAAAGCCGCGCTTTTGGCGCGGCTTTCTTTTTGTGAGCGTTGCTCCGTTTATTAACGGAAGAGCTGAAGAATGTTTTCCGAGTTGCTGTTTGCAATCGACAGCGACTGGATGCCGAGCTGCTGCTGTGTCTGCAGAGCCTTCAGGCGGGTAGATTCTTCGTTCATGTCAGCGTCAACCAGACGACCGATACCGCTTTCGATGGACTCGTTGAGCTTGGCAACGAACTCTTCCTGCAAGTCGATACGCATGGAGATCGAACCGAGGTCAGCAGCAGCGCTTGTCATCTGCTTCAGAGCGGTTTCAACCATTGTGAGTGCGTCGGACAGATAGTCGGTAGATGTGTTGGTAACGTCCAGCGTGAAGACAGATGCAGTGCCTGCACCCACTGTGCCAATGTTACCAAGAATACCGGTCGAAGTGACGATGCCACCAACTGTGTTGGTGCCGAACAGAACGTTTGCAGTGCCAGATGTGCTGGAGTCCAGAACGTATTCGGTGTGCTTGACGGTAACATTGTTGTTGCTGTCACGGACGAAGCCGGAAACAACAGACTGCGTGCCGGAGCCAATGACCCAGTTTTCGCCGCTGAAGGAAGCAGCTTCTGCAATCGACTTCAGCTGGTCCTGCAGCTGGTCGATCTCTTCCTGCACCTTCTTGGTGTCGACAGAGTTTTCCTGCGCGGTAACGAGCTTCTTCTTAATTTCCTTAACAACGTCGATGGCGGATTCCATCGCGGTGTAAGCGGTGTCAACCTTGGCGGCGCCCAGACCGAGTGCGTCGGAAACGGCGTCCAGAGCCATGTTGTCAGAACGCATGGTGGTTGCGATCGACCAGTAAGCAGCGTTGTCGGATGCTTCACCAACGCGCAGGCCGGACGAAACGCGGCCCTGGGTTGTTTCCATGTTGGAATTGATGTTGCGAAGGGTCTGCAGCGCAGACATGGCTGCGATGTTTGTCAAAATGCTGGTCATTGGAAGTTGCCCCTTGAATTGGCTGATTTAAGGAAGGGACATTCCGGTATCACCGGTGAACGACAGACAGCGTCATGCTTGCTAACATATTAATAATTATGGTTAACTTGTCGTTTCGTTGACGCTAGAAAACACCAATATGGTTAAAGAAAACCTAACTGCGCGAAAATTTGTTTAAAACGAAAAAAAGCCGCCCCTTGCGGAGCGGCCTTCTTTCAAGAGTTGCAGTACGATCAGCCTTCGTACGCCGCTCTTTTTTTCTATTAACGGAACAGCGACAGAATGTTCTGCGAGTCCGAGTTTGCAATCGACAGCGACTGGATAGCCAGCTGCTGCTGTGTCTGCAGAGCCTTCAGGCGAGTGGACTCTTCGTTCATGTCAGCGTCAACCAGACGGCCGATACCGCTTTCGAGCGAGTCGCTCAGCTTGGAGATGAAGTCTTCCTGGAGATCGATACGCATGGAGATCGAACCGAGTTCAGCACCGGCGCTTGTCATTGCAGTCAGAGCAGTTTCAACAGCGCTCAGAGCCTGATCAAGGTAGCCAGTCGAGGTGTTGGTAACGTCCAGTTCGATAACCGAGATGCCGAGCGAACCGCTGGTTGCGCCGAGAATACCTGCTGTCGTGACCAGAGCGCCGGCAGTGTTGGTGCCGAACAGAACGTTGGCGTCGGTGCCGCTGTCCTTCATGACGTAGTCGGTCTTCTTGACAGTTACGTTGCCGCTGCTGTCACGAACGAAGCCGGAAACAACCGATTCAGTGCGTGCGCCAGCGATCAGGTTCTTTCCGGAGAAGGAAGCAGATTCTGCAATCGACTTCAGCTGATCCTGCAGCTGATCGATTTCTTCCTGAACCTTCTTGCCGTCAACGGAACCTTCCTGGGCCGTAACGATCTTCTTCTTGATTTCCTTAACGACTTCGATAGCGGATTCCATACCGGAGTAAGCGGTATCAACCTTGGCGGCGCCAAGACCGATAGCATCCTCAACGGCAGAAAGAGCACCGTTGTCAGAACGCATGGTTGTTGCGATCGACCAGTAAGCGGCGTTGTCGGAAGCCTGTGAGACGCGCTGACCCGTAGAAATGTTGTTCTGCGTGTTCTCGAGGTTGCTGTTGATAGAGCGCAGAGTCTGCAGTGCGGACATTGCGGAAACGTTAGTCAGAATGCTTGCCATAGTAGAATTGTCCCTTTGATACGAAATACTAGTTGGGGGACATACCGGACTTAAATATTCACCGGTTCACAGCAGTTATACATCATGCTACTCGGTCTTTCTATTTACTCAGAAGAACCAAACCTGCTGTGTGTGGAAGTAATTTGGCAGTCAAAACTTGCTGAGTTATTAAAATTTGAGCTAAATGCCGGTCACTCAATCTTTATGGTTATCAAAGCGTAAACAGTTAATCACACCCGCCACAGGCAAGCTTCATGGTGGAAACTGGAAGGAATCGCCCGTCTATTTACGAAGCATCGCTTCATCGGAGTCCTGAACGTGAATATCAATTCAAGTTTTCTCACTGCAAACCAAGAATACCAGAAAGGCAACTATATCGGCGCCTTGCATGTTCTGAACGGATTGCTGGACACCAGACAGGACACCAGAACCTACGCGCTGCTGGGACGGACATTCCTGAAGCTTGATATGAAGGAAGAGGCTGCCTCTGCTTTCGCGCTTGCTGGCAATGCTGGCGGTACCGACGCCGAAAGGCATCTACACAATGCCATGATGCTGCATTACGAATGCGGCAACGAGGATGAAGCGCTCGTTATCGCCAAGAAATTCCTTCACAAGGCTCACAAGGATGCCGACGTGGCGTTTGTCATGGCGTCCATCTTTATCAAGCGCGGCCAAAAGGACATTCTGGGCGCCTTGAGAAAGCCTCTGATCGAAAGCGCAAAACCAAATCATCTTGCCGTTGCGCTGCATCTGCTGGCCGACGCGCCTCACGATGAAGATAACTTCAAAACCATCCGCCGCACGCTGAAACTCTTCCCGGACAATCAGGGTGTGCGCCTGCTGCATCTCATTCACTCGCGTGAGTTCTGCGAATTCGAATCCATGCGCAAGCATCAGCCAATTCTGGACGCCGAAGTTGCCGGTGGTAACCTCGATATCATCCGTGCGGGCAGCCCGTTCTATAGCCTTATGTGGTGTGGCGATGAAAAGCTGAACCAGATTGCAGCCATGGCAACCCGCGCTTACGAGCCGGGTACACCAGAGCGCCGTCGTGCGCGGCCACACGACTGGTCGAATGAAAAGATCCGCGTTGGTTACCTGTCCTACGACCTGTGGGATGCACACGCGACAATGAAGCTGTTGGGCAATGTTCTCGAGCGTCACGACCGTGACCGTTTCGAAATCACCCTGTTCTGCTACACACCGGAAGAACACCTCGGCTTCAACAAGTTCGACCGCAGCCTGTGGGGCAATGTGGTTCGTATCGTTGATATGACGGATGAAGAAGCAGCAAACACCATTCGCGCGCATAACATTGATATCCTCGTTGACCTCAAGGGCCACACCAAGGGTAACCGTACCCAGATCATGAATCACGAGACTGCCCCGGTTCATGTGTCCTGGCTCGGCTTTCCTGGTACATCGATCAATCTGGATATCGACTACATCATCGGTGACAGGTTTGTGCTTCCGGAATATTCCAAGCCTTACTTCTACGAAAAATTCTGCCGTCTGCCCGAAACCTATCAGCCGAACGATCCAGTTCATCGCCCTGCGCCGCGTGGCGCAACGCGCAAGGACTTCGGTCTGCCGGAAGATGCCTTCATTTTCGCGTCGTTCAACGCTAACCGCAAGATCACCGCAGAATATATCGAAATCTGGGGTACGATCCTAGAGCGCTGCAAAAACAGCCTGCTCTGGATCATGGTGGACAATGAACGTGCACGCACCAACATCCTCAAGGAAATGGACAGCCGTGGCATCAGTGCCAAGCGCGTGCTGTTCTCTCCAAAGGTAAGCTACGAAGAGCACCTTGACCGTCTGAACCTCGCGGATGTCGGTCTCGATACATTCCCGGTTAACGGTCACACCACAACCTCGGAACAGCTTTGGGCTGGCCTGCCGGTTCTGACACGTGTCGGCACCAACTTTGCCTCGCGCGTCAGTGAAAGCCTGCTGCATGCAATTGGCCTTCCGGAACTGGTTGCGCAGGACGATGCCGAATATCTGGAAAAGGCAATTGCTCTCTACGAAAACCGCGAGAAGGCTGCTGAGTACAAACAGCGCCTCACGGACAACCGTTTTGTAGCACCGTTGTTCGATGCCGAGCGTTTCTGCCAGCATCTGGAACGCGCTTACGAAATGATGGTCGAAGAAGCCAAGGCAGGTCGTGCACCTGAGCACTTTGACGTACCGGCATTCCCGGCACGCGAAGGCAACTTCGCGCCACCAGCCAAGATCTGACAGGATCAGAGACAGAAAACAAAAACTGCCGGGTTTTCCTGGCAGTTTTTTTATGTCCAGAGATCAGGAAAAATCGCCATAAAAAAAGGGCCTGTGAAAATCACAGGCCCCTGGTTTTACGTATCATGCGTCCGGCGTCGCCTCAAAGGGATTGCCGGATGCGAAATGCGGAACGACGACGGTATCATATGCCTTGAGCGCGGCACCGATTGCCTGATGCATGTCGAGGTAACGATAGGTGCCAAGACGTCCACCGAAATGGATGTTCTTTTCAGCTGCTGCACGCTGTTTGTAGCGCAGGAACAGTTCCTTATCGCCTCGGGTGTCGATTGGGTAGTAAGGCTCGTCCTGACGCTGCGCAAAACGAGAATATTCCCGCACGATCACGGTTTTTTCATTCTGGTATTGCCGCTCCGGATTGAAGTGGCGAAACTCCAGGATACGGGTATAGGGCACGGCTTCGTCTGCATAGTTCATGACGGCGGTGCCCTGAAAATCACCGGTGGCAAGCGTTTCCTGTTCGAAGTCGATTGTCCGCCAACCCAGTTCACCTTCGCTGTAATCGAAGTAGCGGTCGATCGGTCCGGTATAGATGATGGGGACGCCAGCCGGCAGCGAACTCTTCACTTCAAAAAAGTCGGTGTTCAGCAAAAGCTGGATGCGCGGATTATCAAGCATTCGTTCGAAAATCGCGGTGTAACCGTCTGTCGGCAAACCTTCGTAGGGGTCGTTGAAATAACGGTTGTCGAAGTTGTAGCGGACCGGCAGGCGAGTGATGATGCTGGCCGGAAGATCCCTCGGGTTGGTCTGCCATTGCTTGGCGGTATAACCCTTGATGAAGGCGTCATAAAGCGGACGGCCAATCAGTGAGATCGCTTTTTCTTCCAGATTTTCAGGAACGCGGTCGCCCAGTTCGGCAGCTTGCGAACTTACCAGCGCCCGTGCTTCCGCCGGCGACATGCGTTTGCCGAAAAACTGGCAGATCGTGCCGAGGTTGATCGGCATCGCATAGACCTGATCCTGATAGCTGGAATAGACCCGGTGGCGGTAATCGGTGAAAGAGGTGAAACGGTTGAGGTAGTTCCACACGGTTGCATTCGGCGTATGGAAAAGATGCGCCCCGTATTTATGCACTTCGATACCGGTTTCCTGATCGAACTCGCTATAAGCATTGCCGCCGATGTGGCTTCGACGGTCAATGATCAGAACATTTTTGCCAAGCTCGTTGCTCACCCTCTCGGCAATTGTTGCGCCGTAAAATCCGGCACCGACAATGATGAGATCGACATTCTGAAAATCATGCATGGTTTCTGCTTGTCCGTATCAAAAGGTCATTCGGCCGGGTTGAAGGTAACCGAAAAAATCCCGTTTAGCTGCTCTACACGTGGCATGCCGAGCTTTTCTCAGGCTTGCGAGGCGCAGCCCATATCTCGAATGAAAAAGCCCCACCCACCTTTAATCGGGTGGGCGGGGCTTAAAGTTCTAAGTTCCAGAGCTTTTGTCAGGCTTTAAAGCCGTACTGAATGGCGTGATAGGCGGACACAACAGCTGCAATCTGTCCGGCATCCAGCGCATCGATCTGCGATGTGGTGATTGCCTTGAGCTGGTCGGTCGACAGGCTGGAAATATCTCCGGTCGACAGGCCAGCCAGCGCAGCCGTGCTGATGGCGGCAATATCGGCAGTCGAGAAGGTGGCAATATCCGCAGTCTTCAGCGCGGCAATCTGCGCAGCGCTCAATCCAGCCACCTGTTCCGGCGTCAATGCCTCAACCTGTGTGGTGTTCAATGTGCCGATCTGTGCCGTTGTCAGACCGATAATCGCCTTGGGGCTGATGGCCATGATCTGCTCGGTCGAGAACTGGGCAATGTTCGCCGTTCCCAAAGCCGCAACCTGAATGGCATTCAACGCTGCAATCTGGCCAGTCTTCAAGGCGCTGATTTGGGCCGAGGTGACCGATGTCAGTTGCAGGTAGCTCAATGCCGCCATCTGCGCCGTGGTCAAAGCCGCGACATGTTCGTTCGACAGCGTTGCTATTGTCGCTGACGACAGGCCGGAGATCGCCGACGCACTGATCGCCGCAATGTCACCCGTTGAAAGCACTGCCAGATCTTCGCTGGACAAAGCGGCAACTTGCGATGCCGTCAGTGCAGAAATCTGCGCCGACGACAGCACATCGATCTGCGCGGTGGACAGAGCAACAATCTGCGCAGGCGTCAGACCGGAAATGGCACTGGTGCTTAGCGAGGCAACCTGCTCATTGGACAGCGAGGCAATCGTTGCTGTCGAAAGACCGGAAATTGCGCTTGCACTGATCGCTGCCATATCGGCTGTCGAAAAGGTTGCCAGCTTTTCTTTCGAAATGGCGCCCATCTGCGAGGCGGTCAGCGAAGCGATCTGCGACGAGGAGAGGGCAGAGACCTGATCGGATGACAAGGCGGAAATACTGGAAGAGGTCAGTCCGGCGATGGCATTCGGATTGATCGCCGCAATGTCTGCCGTTGAGAAGGCTGCCAGATGTTCGCTTGTCAGCGCCTTGACCTGTGTCGAGGTCAACGCGTTGATTTGCGCCGAGGACAGGGCGTCGATTTGCTCACTGCTGAGAATGGAGACCTGCGAAGAGCTGAGCGCCGCAATCTGTGCGGTTGTCAGTGCCGCGATTTGGTCGTGTTTCAGCGTCGCCGTATTGGCGGTTGAAATTCCTGGCAGTGCGGCCGCGCTGATCGCTGCAATATCTTCTGTCGAGAATGTTGCCAGAGCCTCCCTTGACAGGGCGCCGAGCTGGGTTGAGCGCATGGCCGCGACCTGCGTCGGGGTCAGTGCCTCTGCCTGCGCGGTCGTCAGCGCGGAAATTTGCGCTGTGGTCAGGCCCGGAATGGCGCTGGTGCCCAGAGCCACAATCTGATCGGTCGACAGTGTCGCGATATTCGCCGTCGACAATGCCTTGATCTGCGTTGAGCTCAAGGCGCCAAGTTGCGCGGAGGACAATGTGCCGATCTGGCTGCTAGTCAACGCGGCAATCTGTGCTGAGCTCATGGCTGAGATCTGCGCAGATGTCAGTGCCGCAATCTGTTCACTTGAGAGAGCCGCGACATTGGCGGTCGACAGGCCGGGAAGGGCTGTTGTGCTGATCGAGGCAATATCGGCAGTCGAGAACGTGGCGATATCATCCGTAGACAGTGAGTTGATTTGTGCCGAACTCAAGACCGCCACAACGGTTGAGGTCAGCGCCTCGGCCTGTGCGGTAGACAGTGACGCAATCTGGGTTGTGGTCAGACCCGGAATGGCCGCCGCATTCAAGGCGGCAATCTGCCCTGTCGTTAACACGGAGATGCCTTCGGTTGAAAGCGCTTTGATCTGGGTCGAGGTAAGGGCACCGATCTGCGCCGAAGACAGGGTTGCTAGCTGGCCGGTGGTCAGGGCGCCGACCTGTGTCGAGGTCATCGCCGCGACCTGTGCGGTGACCAGCGCTGCAATCTGGTCGTCGGACAGTGAGGCGAGATTTGCTGTCGAAAGCCCTGGGATAGCAGAGGCGTTGATGGCGGCAATGTCATCGGTCGAAAATACCGCCAGCTTCTCCTTGGACAATGCACCCAGTTGTGTCGAGGCAAGGGCTGCCACCTGCGCAGAGCTTAGCGCTTCGGCCTGAACAATCGAAAGGGCAGCAATCTGTGCCGTTGTCAGACCTGGTATAGCCTTGGTGTTCAAAGCGGCAATCTGGTCAGCCGACAGAGCGCTGATGCTCTCGTTGGTCAGAACCTTCACTTGGGCCGATCCGAGCGCGTTCACTTGTGCGGTCGACAGGGCAGAGACCTGACTTGCGGACAGTGCGGTGATCTGTGCAGAGCTGAGCGCACCAACCTGTGCACTTGTCAGAGCTGACAATTGGTCGCCACTCAGCTTCGCGATATGGGCGGTCGAAAGACCGGCAATGGCGCTGGCATTGATGGCGGCAATATCTTCTGTGGAGAAGGTTGCCAGCTTTTCCGTGCTAAGCGCTGCGAGCTGCGCGGAACCCAGCGCTGCGACCTGTGAAGACACCAGAGCCTCAGCCTGTTCGCTCGACAGGGCGGTAATCTGACCGGTCGTGAGGCCCGGAATTGCCTTGGCGTTCAACGCTGCAATCTGGTCCGGGGTCAGCGCCGCAATGCTATCCGTCGACAGTGCCTTGATCTGCGTGGAGTTCAACGCGTTGATCTGCGCATTGGTTAGGGCTGAAAGCTGGCCGGTTGACAAGGCAGAAATTTGTGTCGAACCCAGTGCGGCGATCTGTGCGCTGGTCAGCGCCGAGACATGTTCGTCGCTCAACGATGCGATGTTGGATGTCGGAATGCCTGCAATGGCACCGGTGTTGATGGCTGCAATGTCCTCGGTCGAGAATGTTGCCAGCTTTTCTTTCGACAACACTGCCAGCTGTGTCGAGCTCAAGGCTGCGACCTGCGCAGATGTCAGGGCTTCTGCCTGATTGGTCGACAGGGCGGCAATATGCGCCGTTGTCAGGCCGGCAATCGCCTTGGTGTTCAGTGCCTCGATTTGCTGGGTTGTCAGGGCGACAATCCGGTCATTTGGCAAAACAGCAACCTGCGCTGAGGTCAGCGCCGATATCTGGCTGGTCGACAGTGAATTGAACTGCCCGGTGGTCAGAGCGGTAATCTGGTTGGTTTTCAGTGCTGCAATCTGCGCGGTGGTCAAAACTGCGACCTGATCGGCACTCAGCGCTGCGATATTGGCAGTCGACAGGCCAGCCAATGCCGACGAGCTAATAGCAGCAATATCTGCCGTCGAGAATGTTGCGAGATCCTCAGGCGTCAGTATCGAAATCTGTGTCGAGCTAAGAGCTGCCACCTGAAGTGCCGTCAACGCTTCGACCTGGACGGTCGACAGCGTATCAATCTGTGCGGTTGACAGGCCAGCGACCGTCTTGGTGTTAAGCGCCGCAACCTGATCTGTCGACAGGGCCGCAATCATGCTGTTCGACCAGTTTGCGATCTGGGTCGAACTTAATGCGTTGATCTGGGTGGTGGCGAGAGCAGCAATCTGCTCCGAAGACAGTGCGGTAATCTGTGCAGAATTAAGTGCGGCAATCTGTGTGGTCTTGAGTGCTGCAATCTGCTCAGAGCTGAGTGCAGCCATATTGGCCGACGACAGTCCGGCAAGGCCGGATGCGCTGATGGCGGCAATGTCAGCCGTCGAGAAGGTCGCCAGATCTTCACTGGAAAGTGCGGCAATCTGTGTCGATGTCATGGCGCCAACAAGCGCCGATGTCAGGGCCTCAGCCTGGGCTGTGGACAGTGACGCAACCTGCTGCGAGCTCAAACCGGAGATGGCTTTGGTGTTGAGTGCGGCAATCTGGTCTGTCGACAGAACCGTGATTTTTTCGGTTGCCAATGCGGCCAATTGTGCGGAGCCGAGCGCGTTGATCTGTGCGGTGCCCAGCGCAAAAAGCTGCGTGGAGGACAGCGCGGTCATTTGCGCGGAGCTCAAGCCCGGAAGCGCCTTGGTGCTCAAGGCTGCAATCTGGTCCGTCGACAGCGTGGTGACGGCCTCTGTCGAGAGCGCCTTGACCTGTGTCGAGGAGAAGGCCGCGACCTGTGAAGACGATAGGGCTGCGAGCTGGCCCGTGGTCAGCGCGGCCATCTGTTTTGTATTGAGGGCTGCAACCTGACTGGTCTTGAGGGCGGCGATCTGTTCCGAGCTGAGTGCGGTAAGACTGTCGGTGGAAATACCTGACACGGCTGAGGTGGTGAGCGCGGCGATTTCGGCCGGGGTAAAAGTCGCGAGATATTCGCCCGGCAGGACGGCAACCTGCGCGGAGGTCAGGCTTGCCACCTGCGACGACGTCAGCGCTTCCGCCTGAATGGCCGACAACGCTGCAATCTGTGTCGATGTCAGTCCTGCAATGGCTTTTACATTCAACGCGGCAATCTGTTCGGCAGTCAGTGCCGCTACACTTTCCGTCGACAAGGCTTTGCTCTGTGTCGATGTCAAAGCGGCAATTTGCGTCGTCGAAAATGCTTCGACCTGATCTGATGTCAGCGCGGTAATCTGTCCGGATGTCAGCGCTGCAATCTGCGTTGCCTTGAGTGCGCTCAGATGTTCCTGCCGCAGGCTGGCAACCGCAGAGGTCGACAAGCCAGCAATTGCGGCTGTACTAAGGGCCGCAATTTCGGCCGTTGTAAAGGTGGCCAGATATTCGCCGGTCAGGGCGCCAGCCTGCGCAGCCGTCAGGGCGGCAATCTGCGTCGAGTTCAACGCCGCAGCCTGAGCCGTCGACAGTGTCTGGATTTGAGCGGTCGACAGGCCGACAATAGCCTTGGCAGACAGAGCAAGGATCTGATCGGCATCCAGTGCTACTATGCTTTCCGTTGTCAGTGCGCGCACCTGTGCGGAACTCAATGCTGCAATCTGCGCGGTCGACAGCCCATCGATCTGATGTGATGTCAGGGCTGCGATCTGCAATGTTTTCAGGGCAGCAATCTGTGTAGTCTTCAAGGCTTCGGTATGAGCCGTGCTCAACGACGCCAAGGCTTCGGTCGAAAGACCCGAGATGGCAGATGTACTGAGAGCTGCAATTTCAGCTGTTGTGAATTTCGACAGATATTCGCCCGTCAGCGCAACCGTCTGCGTGCTGGTCAGTGCGGCAATCTGCGCCGAATTCAAGGCTTCAACCTGGGCGGTCGACAGTGCCTTGATCTGCAACGAGGTCAGGCCGGGGATTGCCTTTGTTGCGAGTGCAGCGACCTGCTCCGTCGACAAAGCTGAGAGGGACTCGGTGGTAATTGCCTTGACCTGTGCAGCGGTCAGCGCGGCCACTTGGGCAGATGTCAATGCATGAAGCTGTGCGGAGCTTAGAACCGCAACTTGCGCGGTTGTCAGTGCCGCGACCTGCAGCGTTTTCATGGCAGCCGTCTGGGCTGTCGATAGCGCATGCAACTGGTCCGTCGTAAAGCCCGGTGTTGCCTTGTTGCTGAGCGCGGCCAGCTGGTCGGTCGACAGAGCCGCCACACTTTCCGTCGACAGCGCGCGGACCTGCGTGGAGGTCAGAGCGGCAATCTGTGTCGAGGATAGGGCTGACATCTGGCTTGAGGTCAGTGCGCCAATCTGTGCGGCGCTCAGCGCCGTCACTTGTGTCTTTTTCAGTGCCGCCAGCTGGGCGGTTGTCAGGGCCGCAATATTTGCTGTGGAAAGACCGAGAATGGCAGCGGTGCTGATTGCCGCAATATCGGCCGTCGAGAAGGTGGCCAGATCTTCCTTGGACAGCGCGGCGATCTGCGCGGAGCTGAGCCCTGCGACCTGCGCCGAGGTCAGCGCCTCTGCCTGCGTTGTCGAAAACGCAGCAATCTGGTCGGTCGTCAGGCCTGCAATGGTCTTGACGTTTAGCGCCGCAACCTGCTCGGCGGAAAGAGCCTTCACATTGTCGGTGGAGAGAACCTTGATTTGTGCAGAATTGAATGCGGCGACCTGTGTGGTCGAAAGGGCTGAAAGCTGGACTGAACTTAAGGCGGCGATCTGCGTGGTCTTGAGCGCCGCAATCTGGTTGGTCTTGAGGGCAGCAACCTGCTCGGAGCTCAAAGCGGCAATATTGGCGGTTGAAAGGCTGGCAAGCGCCGATGTGCTGAGAGCGGCAATTTCCGCCGGTGTAAATGTGGCAATATCTTCACTTGACAGGCTGGCAACCTGGAGCGCCGTCAAGGCGGCAATCTGTGTGGAGGTCAGGGCGCTGATCTGGATCGAATCTAGCCCGACGATCTGTTGGGTGTTAAGTGCCGCGACCTGTGCAGTAACGAGACTTTCGATCTTGTCTGACGACAGGATAGCCAACTGGTCCAGCGTCAATCCAACAATGGCAGAGGGAGAAATCGCCTTGACCTGGGTTGTCGAAAACGCTGCCAGGTCCTCGGTCTCCAGCGCAGCAATCTGTGTGGAGGAAAGAGCCTTGATCTGTGTCGTCGACAGGGCGGCAATATCGTCTGTTTTTAGCGCCGCAATATCGGCAGTCGAGAGCAACTTGATCTGGCTGACGGTCAGTGAAGAAATATTCGAAATCATAAACGAAGCCTTTTGATGTATCTCACCGCTTGAGGTGCTGCTTTGCAGGCCTTCGAAAGGAAAACGTCAGAACAGTAACTGTCATTTTCGTGAGTTTCGGGCTGGCAATATCATCTGCCGCCTGTTCAGCCTGAAAATGCATGCGATTTGACACCTGCACACTGCCGCGATTTATGCTGAAACATGCTTGCCTGAGGCTGATCTGAGGCGATTGATAAAACCCACGGTTTTATTATTCACAGGGGCTGATAGACGGCGGCATGGGACACTGGCCGGTTGCCGCATTGCGACAACCGCAGAAGGTGTTTGAAAAGCAGGACCATCCGTCTTTATTTCGTCTGTAGCCACAAACGGCAATCATGGGCAACCGGGCTGTAGTTGTCGCGTGTTGCCAGTTTTTCGAGGTAGCGATTCCTGAGGCTTTCGTCGTCCTCGAATTCCACATGCTGAGCCACGATTTCGCTGCCAATCTCATAATAGAGATCGAGATTTGTTAGGTCCGGAACCGGTGTCTCACCGCGCTCGCCTGCAACCTGCATCTGCCAGTACAATTCCTCAAGCCGTGCGGCCAGTGCAGGCATGTCGCGCAGTGTGCTTGTTTCGCGCTGTTCCTGCAGTGATGTTTGGACTGCTGCCAGGCTTTGGGGATCCTGCGCAAAGGCAATGGCGCGCGCCACGTAGTCGTCGGGAGATGCGCATGCCAGTTCTGGAATGCCCGCTGCGCTGATAATGCTTGTGCAGAAACGCGAGGCAAAGGTTTTACCCGGCATGGTCAAGACCGGGAGGCCCATGGTGATGGCGTCGGCGGCGGTGGAATGTGCGCCGTAAGGGAACGTATCCAGAAAAAGGTCGGCAAGACCGATCCGGGCAAGATGATCAGGATTGGCAGCTTTTGGTGCATAGATCAGACGCTGCGGGTCCACACCCTGCTGCTCTGCCAATTGGCGCAGGCGCTGATTGACGGGCTCGTCTCCGGCCAGCAACCACAATACGCTTCCCGGTGTGGCTTTGAGAATGGCCATCCATCTGCCGAAGCAGTTTTCGGTGATTTTCTGCATGCCGTTGAATGACGCGTAGACAAAGGCATCCTGCGGCAGGCCGGTGGACGCGCGGTCCGGACGCTGTGCGATAACGCGCTTGCGGTCTACCGGCTGATTGCAGGCAATGCGCAGAACCTTCTCGGTGTAATAGATTTCACTCGATGGAGGCACGGTGTGTTCATCACCGATGATGTAGTTGTGGAACGGGCTGCCCATCGTGCCGGGATAACCGCAGAAATTGACAATGACCGGTGCCGGACGATATGCAAAAATCTTCGTTCTGGCGTTTTTGGTGTAGCCGTTCACATCGATGAGAATATCGATATCGTCATTGTAGATGATCCGCGCTGCGTCAACATCGGCAATGGCTGTGATGTCGCGCCAGTTGTCGGTTGCTGCCTTGATACGGTTTTGGGTGGCATCAAGCGGGCGGTCGTCGCCGGAATAGTAGGCGAAGATTTCGACACTGTCCTTGTTGTGAAGTTCCAGCACTTCACACAGCGCAAAACCGACGGCATGTTCCCGCAAATCCGACGATACGTAACCGATGCGCAAACGCTGCCCGGTACCGGTTTTCTGCTTTACCTGTTTGCGAACAAAACCACTGGTATCGGGGCGTCCGACAAGCGACTTGTGATAACGGTAGGCCTTGGCCAGCTGGAATAGTGGGTCATCGGAATAACAACCCAGTGTCAGCGGAGACATGGAATCAATCAGCCGGTCGACAGGTACATGTTCCGATGGCGTCAGGATCGGCCATTTGCACTGGCGCTGACGCAGCGACGACCAATGTTGACCGGCCTCGGTCCTTTCAGGCTTCAATTCCATTGCCTGCCACAGGGTGGTTTCTGCATCTTCCAGCAGGCCAGCCCCTTCCATCACGCGGCCAATATGTTGCAGGCACATCAGGCGATGATTGATCCTTTCAGGGGTGATGTCGTTGGTGGCTTCGGTAAAGGTTCGCCACTGTTCAATCGCCTGACGGGCAAGACCGGAATCTTCCAGTGCACGGCCCAGATTGATGTGGGCTGCGCCGAATTGCGGATTGAAATTGACGCTGGCGCGCAATGACTGCACGGCACCGGCAATATCGCCCATCTGGCTCTGCGTGACCGAATAGTTGAAGTAGGCAAGATGAAGCAGCGGGTTTGTGTCGTTAAAGGCAACCCATGTCTTGTAGAAATCACCGGCTGCCCCGTGATGACCGGCGGCATTCAACGCTTCGGTAATCTGGAACAGTTCGAGCAGTGAAAGCTGCCCGTGGCGTGCCTTGTGCAAAGCGCCTGTGAGAGCTGCTGCGCCATCGGATGCAAGAGCTGGATCGTTGGACATGAGTACTCCACAACAGGCAAGCAGACTGAAAGTGCTTGAATTTGGTAACAGGTCGTCAGCGTTCCCTAATTTGTCTAGCTTGCGTTGGACTGGACAGGCTGCCGGAAGACGCGGCAGGGAAGGGCATGCCGTTTACACGAGCTCAGGCCAACGTTAAAAAAACGCATGACCAATATCCGGCCTTATACAGCATTGGACCGGCAGGCGTGCCTGCGTCTGTTCGACGGCAATGTGCCGAAGTTTTTCGACCCTTCCGAGCGGAGGACTTTTGCAACTTTCCTGCAGGATCCTTCATTGAGGACTGCTTTTCTGGTAATCGAAAACGACGGCGTGATCATCGCCTGCGGTGGCCATGTAATGGAAGATGAAGGCCAAACCGCTAGCCTCTGCTGGGGCATGGTCGATCAATCAATGCATGGCCAAGGACTTGGCCGGTTGCTGACGGACGCACGTTTGCAGGCCATCCGCAAACAGCCATCCGCCCAGCGCGTTCGCCTCGATACCAGCCAGCACACTCACGCTTTTTATTCGCGGTTTGGTTTTTCCGTTGAAAAGGTCGAGAAGGACAGTTACGGCCCCGGTCTCGACCGTCATGATATGGTACTTTTATTGTGAAAACTGGTTCGGCCTAGGTTTTACATTCGCGCGAGGCAGGGTCAGAGCGAGCACCGTGCCGAGCAAGGCAAAGCCACCGGTCAATGCAGCAACGGCAGACCAGCCGCCATGCTGCCAGAACCAGCCGGCGACCGAACCGGTAACACTGGCGCCGAGATAATAAAACAGCAGGTAAAGTGATGCCGCATGTCCCTTATGGCGGCCTGCGACCGGACCAACCGCACCGCTCGCCACCGAATGGCCGATAAAATAGCCGGTTGCGACAAGCGCAATGCCTGCTGATATGATGACGAGCGACGTTGAAACGGTCAGCAACACTCCGACCAGCATGATCGCGAAACCGGCAAGCAACAATGGTTTGCGGCCGAACTTATCCGCAAGACCACCGGCCACCGAGGATGAGACTATCCCGAGCGCGAAGGCAAGAAAGATCAGGCTGACCTGCGACTGGCTGAGTGCATAGGGCGTGCCGGAAAGACGAAAGGTCGTGTAGTTGAACAAGGCGCTGAAGATACTGGTGAGCGTGAAGCCAAGTGCGTAGACCCTAAGCAACCGTCCATTACGCAGGTGCATGCCCCAGGCCTCGATATGAAAGCGTGGATTAAAGCCTGGCTGCCGCACGAAGTTTCGTGATGGCGGTAACAACTTCAGAAAGGCAATCGCAGCGGCAAGACACAAAGCCCCGAGGACAATCATGGCGATGTGCCAGGAGGCATAATCGGTCACCAGGCCCATTCCGACACGGCCCATCATTGCCCCGAAGGCGGTACCGCCAATGTAAAGGCCCATTGCCTTGCCGAGATGAGCAGGATCAATTTCTTCTGCCAACCATGCCATGGCAACGGCAGGTACGCCACCCAACACCACACCTTCCAATGCGCGCGCCACAAGTAGCCAGTGCCAGCTGGGAACCAGTCCGGCCACGATGTTAAGCAATGCGGCCAGCGACATGGAAACGAACATCAGGCCGCGTCGTCCAATCGCCTGCGAAAATGCGCCAGCCAGCACGATTGAAACGGCGAGCAGCCCGGTGGTCAAAGACAGGGCCAGCGAACTTTCAGCCGGACTGACACCGAATGAACGCGCGAATTCTGGCAACAACGGTTGCACACAGTAGATCAGCGAAAAACTCGCAAAGCCGAGAAAAAACAGCGCGTATCCGGCGTTGCGATAGTCTCGCGTTCCGCGCCGGATCCATGCGGGCGGAATTTCCTGAATTTCAACTGGTGGATTTCTTGGAGATAGGTCGGTTCCAACATCAAGTTGGAGTGCAGAAGCTTGAGACATGACATGCAACTTTCTTTGTTGCCGGCATTGTCCGACTTTACCCGTTATGTGTCCAATATATGGAAATGGCTTTTGTGATATGTTATGTAAATACCATGGAGCTTCGTCACATCCGCTATTTTCTCGCCATCGCCGAGGAAGGAAACTTTACCCGCGCCGCTGCCAAGTTGGGCATAGGCCAGCCACCGCTCAGTATCCAGATCAGGGATTTGGAAGCTGAAGTCGGCACTCAGTTGTTCCATCGTCTGTCGCACGGTGCCGAACTGACCGAGGCGGGCCAGGCTTTTTGGGACGCGGTGCATACAATGCCGGCGCAGGCAAACACTGCTATTCGTGCAGCGCAGAGGGCATCCCGAGGGGAAACCGGACGGTTGCGGCTCGGGTTTACCGGCACGGCGGCGCTCAGCCCCATCGTTTCGGCAACCATTCGTGCCTTTCATCGCAACTATCCCGAGGTGGAGTTGACGCTTGAGGAAGCCAATTCTGTGGCCCTGACCGCAGGCCTGATAGAAGGCAGGCTCGATGCCGCCATTCTGCGACCCAACAGTGCAGATCCGCCAGAAATTCGCGAATATTTGCTGAAACGTGAGCCGCTGGTCGCAGTTCTGCCTGTCGCGCATCCGGCGGTTACGGCAGGTTCCGATGTTGAACTGGCATCACTGTCCACAATACCGCTGATTGTTACACCACGCGAAATCGGCGTCAGCCTGCATGAGGCCGCCATCGCCGCCTGCCGTAGCGCCGGGTTTGAACCGCTGCTCGGACAGTTTGCGCCGCAGATTGCTTCTATCCTGTCTCTGGTTTCCGCTGAGTTGGGTTTTTCGCTTGTCCCGGCTTCCATGGCTCAGTTCAATGTCGTGGGCGTGGCATTCCTGACGCTGCGCAACGAACAGCCAACCGTCGATCTTGCGGTCGCGCATCTCAAGACACGGCCATCGCAATCGGCCCTGAATTTCACAAGGGTGGCGCGTAGCCTCAAATCGGGAGACGGAGAAGGTCTGTCATAGAGCTTTCAGAAAACCAATCTATCCTGCCGGCAGCTTGATTGGAGCGAGAGCGATCTATCGCTTGGCATGCATTCAAGGGAAGTTTTTGAAGAGAATATGGCGGACAGGGTGGGATTCGAACCCACGGTACGCTTTCACGCACACACGCGTTCCAGGCGTGCGCCTTAAACCACTCGGCCACCTGTCCTTCATGAGAGACTGCATGTTTTGGAAACCTGCAAATCAACTGGAACGGCGCGATATATACCGATGAATCTCAAAGGATCAACCGCAATTTGACACTTTTTTTTATCGCGGTGCAAAAGCCTGTGTATAGCGCGATTGCAAATCGCCTTTTCGGCCTTTAATTCTAAGGTTCTGACGAGATGATTTTCCCTGTGCAGCCTGTGAGGATATACGGCATTGAAATCTTTGGCGAGAATCCTGAGTTTCGTGCTCCTGTGTGTGGCCATTGTTGCGGGGACCTTTGATTCTATCCGCTCCGTCGCCACTTCTTCGGTTGATATGACCAGCACAATTGCTGCCTGGAAGGATATTTATCCGTCATCGCTGACCATGGCAGAAGGCACGGTGACGCACTATATTCATCCCGACGCCTGGGGATGGCTGGTAGCCTGGTTGAACAGTCTTCCTGCCTTCGCACTGTTTCTTGCTTTGGCATTGCTGTTTTGGATGGTCGGTTATCGCAAACCGCAAATCCGCAGCCGCTTTGGCTGACAGTCCCGCTCCACGCTGCATGTGAAACCTCAAGCAAACGGATCGTTTGATCCGCTGGAGAAGAGATATGTTCACGTTCGATAGCTATGCATCGAAAACAACAATGCCGACAATTGATTCGGCCATGCCCGGCCGCGACACGGTTATGCCGGTGCCGGAAACCCATTTCGTCAATGGCCATGCGCTGAAAGAACCATACCCTGAGGGGACGCAGGTTATTTATCTTGGCATGGGCTGCTTCTGGGGCGCAGAGCGTCTTTTCTGGAAAGTGCCCGGCGTCTGGGTAACGGCTGTTGGTTATTCCGGCGGTTTGACCCCAAACCCGACCTATCAGGAAACAACCACAGGCCGCACCGGCCATGCTGAAGTGGTGAAGGTCGTTTACGACCCGTCCGTCGTTCCGCTTTCCGTCCTGTTGAAGCTGTTTTTTGAAGAACATGATCCAACACAGGGCATGCGCCAGGGCAATGATGTCGGTACCACCTATCGTTCTGTGATCTACGCCACAACGCAGGAACAACTGGATGAAGCATTGCATGCGCGCGACGTTTTCCAGCAAGCTTTGACGGATGCGGGAAAACCGGCGCCTATCACAACAGAGATAGAGCCACTAGAAACGTTTTATTACGCCGAGGACTATCATCAGCAATATCTTGCTAAAAATCCCGGTGGATATTGCGGGCTTCGCGGCACTGGCGTCAGCTGCAATATCGGCTAGTTTTTGATCAAAATGCCCGGCGGAAAGCTCAAAAAACAGACGTTTACGAGTTTTTCCACCGGGTAAAAAAACCGGATGAATTTTTCGTGCAGGCATGCAAGGATAAAAACAAGCACAGCCTCCAAAAAGGGCTGGCGGTTCCGCAGACATGCCTGTTAAGGGCTTGCGGGAGGACCTGATAAGATCAATTGCAACAACAGGGCTGCACGAATGAAAAAATCCATTTTGACTCTCTTCGCCATGGCTGCGATGTCTGCATCTGCATTGGCAGCAGATATCAAGCCGGCGCTGGTTTATGGTACCGGCGGTAAATTCGACAAATCCTTCAACGAAGCTGCCGCTGCCGGCGCTGAGAAGTTCAAGGCCGACACAGGCATCGAATTCCGCGATTTCGAGCCAACCAGCGACACGCAGGGTGAGCAGGCCATTCGCAACTTTGCAAGCAAGGGCTTCAACCCGGTTGTTGCCGTTTCCTTCGCATGGACATCGGCCATGGAGAAGGTTGCTGCAGAATATCCTGACACGAAGTTCGTGATCGTTGACTCGGTTGTCGAGCTGCCGAACGTCCGCTCGGTTGTCTACAAGGAAGAAGAAGGTTCTTACCTCGTTGGCCTGTTGGCTGGCATGGCTTCCAAGACCGGCAAGGTCGGCTTCATCGGTGGCATGGACATTCCGTTGATCCGCAAGTTCGGTTGCGGTTATGTCCAGGGTGCAAAGGCTGCCAACGACAAGATCGAAGTTTTCCAGAACATGACCGGCACCACCGGTGCTGCATGGAACGACCCAGTTCGTGGTGGTGAATTGACCAAGAACCAGATCGACCAGGGTGCGGACGTCATCTACGCGGCAGCCGGTGCAACCGGTCTCGGCGTTCTCCAGACAGCTGCTGACAATGGCAAGTTCTCGATTGGTGTGGATTCCAACCAGAACCACCTGCATCCGGGCTCCGTGCTGACCTCGATGGTCAAGCGCGTCGATCTGGCCGTCTACAATGCTTATAAGGACACCCAGGACGACAAGTTCACCGGTGGTGTTCAGGCGCTCGGCGTTGCTCAAGACGGCGTCAGCTATGCGCTCGACAACGACAACAAGGCGCTCATCACGCCTGAAATGGTTGCGGCCGTTGACAAGGCAAAGGCTGACATCATTGCCGGTACCGTAAAGGTCCACGACTATATGTCGGATAACTCCTGCCCGAAATGATATGACATTTGAGGGGCGTATGGCTTTGTGCCATACGCCCTTTCCATATCCAGATTTGGAGATTTTCCGATTTGAGCACGCAGCTTGCAATCGAACTTGTTGGCATCGATAAAAAATTCGGCGCCGTTCACGCCAATAAAAACATCAATCTTGCGGTTGCCAAAGGATCCATCCACGGCATCATTGGTGAGAATGGTGCTGGCAAATCCACACTCATGTCGATCCTCTATGGATTTTATCAGGCCGATTCCGGTGAGATAAAAATGAATGGAGCGCCGGTGTCCATCAAGGACAGCCAGGCTGCGATCAGTGCTGGAATTGGCATGGTGCACCAGCACTTCATGCTGGTTGAAAATTTTACCGTGCTTGAGAACGTCATTCTGGGAGCGGAAAGCGGACCCCTGCTGAAGCAAGGCGTTAACGCAGCCCGCACGGAACTGAAACGTCTTGAGGCAGATTACGGTCTTGAAGTTGACCCCGATGCAGTAATCGAAGAACTGCCGGTGGGCCTTCAACAGCGTGTTGAAATCCTCAAAGCCATGTATCGTGGCGCTGAAATCCTCATTCTCGATGAGCCTACCGGCGTGCTGACTCCGGCCGAGGCCGACCATCTCTTCAAGATTCTCGGCGTGCTGCGCGATCAGGGCAAAACCGTAATTCTCATCACCCATAAGCTGCGCGAAATCATGGCCATTACCGACACGGTATCCGTGATGCGTCGGGGCGAAATGGTCGCGACCCGCAAAACCGCTGAAACCTCGGTCGAGGAATTGGCTGAACTGATGGTTGGCCGCCGCGTTCTTCTGCGTGTAGAAAAAGGCGAGGCATCTCCTGCTCAAACACTGATGTCGGTCCGCAACCTGACGGTCAAGGACAGCCGCGGCGTCGATATGGTCAAGAACGTATCCTTCGACGTTCGTGCTGGCGAAATTGTCGGCATTGCCGGCGTTGCTGGCAACGGCCAATCGGAATTGCTAGAAGCAATCGCCGGCATTCGCAAACCGCATTCGGGAGAAATCCTGTTTGATGGCAAGACGATCGACAAGGCCGATCCGGCATTGCTTCGTGATCTTGGCCTTGCCCATATTCCAGAAGACCGCCACCACATGGGTCTGGTGTTGAAGTTCGAGGAATATGAAAACTCCATCCTCGGTTACCACCGCGATGAGCGGTACGGCAAAGGCCCGTTCCTTAATCCCGAAGCCATGCGCAAGGATGCCGAAGAGAAGATCGAGAGATACGATATTCGCCCGCCGAATGCCCATCTGAAAACCGCGAATTTTTCCGGGGGCAACCAGCAGAAAATCGTCGTTGCGCGCGAAATCGAGCGCGACCCGAAGATGTTGATTATCGGCCAGCCGACCCGCGGTGTTGATATTGGTGCGATCGAATTCATTCATCGTCGCATCATTGAAATGCGGGATGCCGGTAAGGCCATCCTTCTCGTTTCCGTGGAACTGGATGAAATACGCTCTCTCTCTGACCGGATCATCGTGATGTTCGATGGTCAGATCGTGGGAGAAAAAACGGCTGATGCCGAAGAACAGACACTTGGCCTGATGATGGCCGGCATCGCCGCATGAGGGCCTTATGAGCACTGCTTCCGTACCACTTCCGAATTGGATTTCTTACGGCCTCATGCCGTTGTTGAACATCATGACGGCTTTTCTGATCTCGGGCCTTGTTGTCTGGTCGATAGGTGAAGATCCGTTCGCCGCCCTTAATCTGCTGGTGCAGGGCGCACTGGGCCGTGGTGATGCCATCGGTTTTACGCTGTTTTACACCACCAGCTTCATCTTCACCGGTCTTGCCGTGGCCGTTGCCTTTCATGCCGGTCTTTTCAATATCGGTGCTGAAGGTCAGGCCTATGTTGGCGGTCTGGGTGCGGCCATCGTTGCCATGTCTCTCGACCACTATGTGCCGTGGTATGTAACGATGCCATTCGCCGTTATCGGCGCGGCATTGTTTGGTGCGGCCTGGGCGTTCATCCCGGCCTGGCTACAGGCCAAGCGCGGCAGCCACGTGGTTATTACCACCATCATGTTCAACTTCATCGGTGCAGCCTTGATGGTCTACCTGCTGGTGAATGTGTTTATTGTTCCGGGCAAGATGGCGCCGGAAACCCGCACATTCCTACCCGGTGGCCAACTGCCCAAGCTGGATTGGCTGATGGCGATTTTTGGCATGAAGCTTGGCCCGGCACCGTTTAACGTGTCGTTCCTGATTGCGCTGGTCATGTGTTTCCTTGTCTGGGTGCTGATTTGGCGCACCAAACTTGGCTATGAAATGCGCACGCTCGGTATCAGCCCTTCGGCAGCAGTCTATGCCGGCATCCCCTACGCACGTACGGTGATCATCGCCATGCTGATTTCCGGTGGACTGGCCGGCATGATGGCGCTGAACCCGGTCATGGGCGCCTCGGGACGTTTGCAGGTTGAGTTCGTGGGTGGGGCGGGCTTTGTCGGCATCGCCGTTTCCCTGATGGGGCGCAGCCATCCACTTGGCATTCTATTTGCCGCGCTGCTGTTTGGCATTCTCTACCAGGGCGGTGCCGACCTGTCGTTTGAAATGCCGAATATCACCCGCGAAATGATCGTTGTGATCCAGGGTCTGGTGATCCTGTTTGCCGGTGCACTTGAATATATGTACCGCCCCGCGCTGGTGCGCATCTACCAGCAATTTACGAAAGGGTGAGAAACCATGGATTTTTTCGATATCGTCGTCAGCATTCTTGGTTCGACCGTTCGTTTGACAATTCCGCTGCTGTTTACAGCGCTTGCCGGTCTGTTTTCTGAACGTGCCGGGGTGTTTGATATCGGCCTTGAAGGCAAGATGCTGGCTGCGGCCTTTGCATCGGCCTGTGTGGCCTATGTCACGGCCAACCCGTGGCTTGGTCTGTTTGCCGGTATTGCCGTTTCGATCCTGTTCTCGCTGACCCACGGTTTTGCCGTGATTACCAATCGTGGCAACCAGATCGTGTCCGGCGTCGCGCTGAACTTCATTGCAGCGGGTCTAACAGTGGTGCTGGGGCAGGCATGGTTCGGGCAGGGCGGTCGTACACCACAGCTGACTGGTGGTGGCCGTTTCACGCCCATTACCTTGCCGGGCGTTGATCTGGTCAGGGACATTCCCTTTATTGGGCCGCTCTATGCCAATGTTATTTCCGGCCACAATATCCTGACTTATCTCGCTTTCCTCGCCGTACCACTGTCGTGGTGGGTGCTTTACCGCACACGGTTTGGCCTGCGCCTTCGCGCAGTGGGTGAAAATCCCGGCGCCGTCGATACCGCAGGTATTTCCGTTACATGGATGCGGTATCGTGCGGTGATCGTTGCCGGCTTCCTGTGCGGCTTTTCGGGCGCCTACCTGGCAATTGCGCAGTCGGCTGCGTTCATTGCCAATATGTCGGCGGGTAAGGGTTACATCGCGCTTGCCGCCCTGATCTTTGCCAAATGGAAGCCTGTTCCTGTCATGTTTGCATGTCTGTTGTTCGGTTTCCTGGATGCGGTTGCCAACTTCATGCAGGGCAAATCCGTGCCGCTGATCGGTGAAGTACCGGTACAGATATTCCAGGCACTGCCGTATATTCTGACCTGCGTCCTGCTGGCCGGGTTTATTGGTGTCGCAAAACCGCCGAAGGCCGGTGGTGTTGCCTATTCGAAGGAACGCTGAACATGTCTCACGATCTTTTTGAAGCCGCGCGCGATGCCATGTCATTTGCCCATGCCCCCTATTCGAAGTTCCCTGTCGGCGCGGCTATCCGCGCCGAGGATGGGCAGATCTACAAGGGCGCCAACATCGAGAACCTGTCCTTCCCGCAGGGCTGGTGTGCTGAGCCTAGCGCCATCAGCGCCATGATCATGGGCGGAGCCAAACAGATCAAGGAAATCGCCGTGATTGCCGAAAAGCTGGCGCTCTGCCCGCCCTGTGGTGGCTGCCGTCAGAAGATTGCGGAATTCGCCAATGCGGATACCAAGGTCTATCTTTGCGATGAGACCGGCGTTCAGAAGGTCATGTCGATGGATGAACTTCTGCCTTTCAGCTTCAAGACCGAGCTGCCTTGATGTCACAAGCTATTTTCGATCTGCTGGTAGATCGTTTGCAAGGCATGATGCCGCGCGTCGCCATCGTGCTGGGCTCCGGCCTTGGTTCGCTCGTTGAAGAATTGACCGATGCGGTTCGGATCCCGTTTTCAGAACTGCCGGATTTTCCGGCGAGCGGCGTTTCCGGTCATGCCGGTGAGCTGGTTGCCGGTTACCTCGGTGGAGAACCGGTCATCATGCTGTCTGGCCGTGTGCATTATTATGAAAAAGGCGACGCCGCTGCCATGCGTGTTCCGATCGAGGCACTGGCCGGTCTTGGCGTGCAATCGCTGATTCTGACCAATTCGGCCGGGTCGCTGCGTGAAGATATGCCGCCCGGCTCGGTGATGCAGATCGTTGACCACATCAACTATTCTGGCATGAACCCGCTGATCGGCGAGGAAAGTGATCGGCGTTTCGTGGGCATGACCACCGCCTATGATGCGGAAATGGCCGTTGCGATGCGCAATGCTGCCATTCGCGCTGGTGTGCCCATGTTGAGCGGCGTTTACATGTGGTTTTCCGGTCCAAGCTTTGAAACACCTGCAGAAATCCGGATGGCGCGTATTCTCGGTGCAGATGCCGTTGGCATGTCCACCGTGCCGGAAGTTATCCTCGCCAGATTTTTTGGCATGCGCGTTGCCGCTGCATCGGTTATTACCAATTACGGTGCAGGCATGACAGGGGCTGAACTCAGCCACGAAGAAACCAAGGACATGGCACCGATCGGTGGAAAGCGCCTTGCTGCTATCGTGCGCGAAATGATTTCAGGAGGAGAATAACATGGAACTCCAGAGCTCTCGCGAAGCTGCGGCTCTCGCATTGTCACTGCTTGACCTCACCAACCTGAATGATGACTGCACGCCTGAACAGATTGCCGCACTGATCAATCGCGCACAGACCTCCTATGGCAACACGGCTGCGATTTGCATCTGGCCACGGTATGTTGCACAGGCGCGGGCTGCCTTCGGCTCAAACCACAACGTGAAAATCGCGACAGTTGTTAATTTTCCGTCGGGTGATCTCGACGTTGCAACAGTGGTCAGGGAAACCGAACGTGCGGTTGCCGATGGCGCCGACGAGATCGATCTGGTGATCCCCTACAAAAAACTGCTGGCCGGCGATGAGGCGGCCGTTTCGGAAATGGTCGCTGCAGTGCGCAAGGTCTGCCCGGCACCTGTTCTGCTGAAGGTCATTCTGGAAAGCGGGGAAATCAAGGATCGCGTTCTTATTCGCCGCGCGTCTGAAATTTCCATCGCCGAAGGTGCCGACTTCATCAAGACTTCCACCGGCAAGGTATCCACCAATGCCACGCTAGAGGCGGCAGACATCATGTTGCAGGCTATTCGCGACAGCAAACAGAAGGTCGGTTTCAAGCCATCGGGTGGAATTTCCAGCGTCGACGATGCAACGCTCTACCTGCGACTGGCTGAAACGATCATGCAGCCAAATTGGGCCATGCCATCCACCTTCCGTTTTGGTGCCTCCAGCCTGCTGGATGACATCTTGAACGTGCTGGGTGGCGGCACATCGGCCAAAGTTTCCAACGGATACTGATCTTGCTGCCACAAGAAATCATCCGCCGTAAACGTGATGGGGAAATTCTGGACGCTGCAGACATAGCAGCGTTCATCGATGGCTTGGCCAAAGAGCGAATTTCTGAAGGCCAGGCGGCCGCATTTGCCATGGCTGTCTATTTCAACGGCATGACCCGTGATGAAACCGTCGCCCTGACACTGGCCATGCGCGATAGCGGTGAAGTGTTGGACTGGAGCGATATCGGCCTGCCGATTGCCGATAAACACTCGACTGGTGGTGTCGGTGACAATGTCTCCTTGATGTTGGCTCCCATTGTTGCGGCCTGTGGTGTCGCCGTGCCGATGATTTCCGGGCGTGGTCTTGGCCATACCGGTGGTACGCTGGACAAGCTGGAATCGATACCGGGCTATAATATCGCCCCTGACGCTGCGCTGTTTCGTGATGTGTTGCGACAGGCAGGCTGCGCTATCATTGGCCAAACGGCCAATCTCGCGCCGGCAGACCGGCGGCTTTACGCCATCAGGGACATTACCGCGACCGTTGAATCTGTGCCACTGATTACGGCTTCTATCCTGTCCAAAAAACTGGCGGCTGGTCTGCAATCTCTCGTTCTTGATGTGAAGATCGGGAATGGCGCGTTCATGCAAAAAAAGCAGGATGCGGAAACACTGGCTCGTTCGCTGGTCGAGGTTGCCAATGGCGCCGGCGTCAACACATCCGCCTTGATCACCGACATGAACCAGCCGTTGGCCGATGCGGCCGGCAATACGCTGGAAATCATCAACTGCCTCGATTTTCTGGCGGGAAAGAAAGCGGGCACCCGGCTTGAGCGAGTGGTGATGGCCTTTGCTGCCGAAATGCTGTTGCAGGCCGGTGTGGCCTCCGGTGTAGCTGACGCCCATGATCAGGCCATGCATGCCCTGTCGTCCGGTCGGGCCTTGGAACATTTTGCGCGGATGGTCACCTTGCTTGGCGGGCCAGCTGATTTTGTCGAACGCTCTGGCGAATATCTTGTCGCAGCGCCTGTCGTTCATCCGGTTCTGGCGAACGACAGCGGTTGGCTCGCCGCCTGTGAAACCCGTGATATCGGCATGGCCGTGGTCGAACTCGGTGGTGGCCGTGTCGCGGCGACAGACGCGATCGACCATCGTGTTGGACTGTCCGCTATAAAGCCGCTGGGAAGCCGCGTTGAAGTCGGTGACGAGATTGCGCTGGTTCATGCCGCTAACCAAGATCAGGCACGCCATATGGCTGGGAAACTGGCCGGTCTTTATACGATCAGTGATGAAAAGCCGGAACCAACGACCGAAATCGTGGCACGCATTACCTGACCAGCTTCAGGGTGCCATTTTCAACCTTGAAAGATGACAGCTTGCGAAGGAATGTCATGCCGATAAGCGTTGTGCTGAGCGCCTCGTTTTTCATGACATAGGCTTCAACGTCGCGCACACGGATATTGCCGAGTTCCACCCGGTCCAGCTTGATATAGGCGGCCTTTGTACGACCGTTGGCCGTTGATACCGGATATTTGAAATCGAGGCTGTTGACGCCGTAACCCAAGCGCCGCGCTGTTGCTTCGTTGATGACGATTGCCGATGCGCCGGTGTCGATCAGCCCGTCGACCGCCTTGCCATTCAATTTGAGTGTCGCATTGAAATGGCCGCGCGCATCCTGTTTCAGCACCACCGAACCTGGTGTAATGGCAACCTCGCGAACGGGGGCCGATACAGTGGGTGTTTCCTGCGGCTTTTCAGTCAGCATCTTGACGATTGCCGGAACCTGCGTTGCGCTGGCTGAAAGACTGATCAGTAAAAAGACGCTGCGCATAAACATAGGGACAATCTCGTTTTAACCGGACAAGCTTTCGCAAGGTATCGTCGGGTAAATATAGTCCGTTATGTTTTGCTGGATGCAAATAAAACGGCCATTTGTCCTGACTTATAAGGACAAATGGCCGTTCTGGTTAAGAGACGATGAAGGCTCTATTATTTCGTGCCGTACATACGGTCGCCTGCGTCACCAAGACCAGGAACGATATAGCCCTGTTCATTGAGGTGGCGATCAATCGCGGCCGTGTAAATCGGAACATCCGGATGTGCTTCCTGGAAGTTCTTGATGCCTTCAGGGGCGGCCAGCAGGCAAAGGAAACGAATGTTCTTTGCACCACGTTCCTTCAGCTTTTCAACAGCTGCAATCGAGGAGTTGCCGGTGGCAAGCATCGGGTCAACAACGATGACCAGGCGGGCATCGAGGCTTTCCGGAGCCTTGAAGTAATATTCAACCGCTTCCAACGTGTCGTGGTCGCGGTAAACGCCAATATGCGAGACGCGGGCCGAAGGCACCAGCTCCAGCATGCCTTCCAGAAGGCCGTTGCCAGCGCGCAGAATGGACGCAAAAACAAGCTTCTTGCCTTCCAGAACCGGTGCTTCAATGGTTTCCATCGGCGTGTCGATGGTTTCCATCGTCATTTCGAGATCGCGTGTGACCTCATAGCAAAGCAGCGTTGAGATTTCCCTCAACAGGCGACGAAAGCCTGCCGTCGAGGTTTCTTTTTTGCGCATGATGGTGAGTTTATGCTGCACCAGCGGATGCTTGATGACTGTGACGCCGTTCATGGAGAAATGACCTTCCCTCTGTTTGTTATCTTGCTCTTCTATGTCACCGACCCTTGCTTTCGCAAGGGTTTCAGAAGGTTTTACCTTGTCATATGGCCTTTTACGCAGCACTCTCGTCCAGACGGGCAAGCAGTGCAGTGCGGGTGGCCTCGTCAACGAAGGCCGCCTCAAGCGATGTGCGGGTCAGTTGATCGATTTCCGGCTTGGAAAATCCGAAAACACCGGCGGCAAGGTCATATTCGCGCTGCAGCGAGGTATGGAAAAATGGCGGGTCATCCGAACTGATGCAGACACGCACACCGGCTTCCTTCAGGCGGCGCAGCGGGTGGCTTTCAAAATCCGGATAGATGTCCAAGGCAATGTTGGAGCCAGGGCAAACCTCAAGCACCGTGCCGGTTTCCACCAGTCGTTCGACCAGTGCCGCATCTTCGATCGAGCGAACACCGTGACCGATGCGCGATGGCTTGACCAGATCCAGCGCATCGCTGACGCTGAATGCGCCACACACTTCACCGGCATGGATCGTGAGGCCAAGACCAGCATCACGGGCGATGTCGAAGGCGCGGGCATAATCGGCGACGCGGCCCATGCGTTCTTCACCAGCCATGTTAAAGCCGGTGATCAACGGATGTTTGACGCGTGCGGCATATTCCGCAGCGGCAATAACCTTTTCCGGTCCGAAATGACGCTCACCTGTCACGATAATGCGCGCTTCGATGCCCGTCTTTTCCTTGGCCGCTTCAATACCAGCGACGACACCGGCAAGATACGCGTCAGCACCCAGACCGATACGGTCACCATGATCCGGCGAGATGATAAGCTCACTATAGATCGTGTCGACGGCCGCCAGTTCTGTAAGATAGGTCTCGGTCAGAAGGGCATAATCTTCCTCAGTGCGGAATACCGCGGCCACCGCATCGTAACAGCGAATGAACTCTGCAAAATCTGACCAGACATAAGCGCCGTCCCGCAGGAAGGGACTGCTGTCGATACCGTATTTTTCGGCCTGTTTTGCAACAAGGGCAGGCGGGGCTGCACCTTCAAGGTGGCAATGAATTTCTGCTTTTAATAGTTTCGTCGTCACATAAAGCTCCTGCCGTATTTTCCCGGCTCTATTCCCAGATGTGCAGCAACGCTTTCGCCAATGTCGGCAAAGGTGCTGCGAATTCCTATGCTGCGTGAACGGATGCCCGGACCAAACACCATGATCGGCACTCGCTCGCGTGTGTGGTCGGTTCCGCGCCATGTCGGATCACAGCCGTGATCGGCGGTGATGACAGCAATATCACCGGGCCGCATCTTGCGATGTATTTCTGGTAACTGGAGATCGAAAGCTTCCAGAGCTGCCGCATATCCGGCAACATCCCGCCGGTGGCCGTACAGCATGTCAAAATCAACGAAGTTGGTAAAAACGAGATCACCGTCTTCGGCTTCATCGATTGTCTTGAGTGTGGCTTGCATCAACGCCTCGTTGCCATTGGCCTTGATGACGCGGCTGACGCCCTGATGGGCATAGATGTCGCCGATCTTGCCAATGGCATGTACGTTGCGACCTGCCGCAACCAGCCGGTCAAGCAGGGTTGGCTCTGGTGGTAGAACGGAAAAATCTCGCCGGTTGCCGGTCCGCTGGAAGGTCGCTGCGGTTTCGCCCACAAAGGGTCGTGCAATGACGCGCCCGATATTGAGCGGATCCAGCAAAACGCGGACCGCCTTGCAAAGCTCGATTAGGCGCTCGAGGCCGAAATATCGCTCGTGTGCTGCGATCTGAAAAACCGAGTCCGACGAAGTGTAGCAGATTGGTTTGCCGGTCTTGATATGTTCGGCACCCAGTTTGGCAATTACATCCGTACCGGAGGCATGGCAGTTGCCGAGAATACCGGGAATGTTGCCGTTGCGACAGATCGCTTCGACCAGTTCCGGGGAAAATGCATCACCTTCGCCAGGGAAATATCCCCAGTCGAACGAAACCGGTGTGCCGGCGATTTCCCAGTGACCGGATGGGGTATCCTTACCATTGGAGACTTCACTGGCGCTGCCGTAAAGGCCAAAAATTCGTGAGGGAATGCGCATTCCCAAAGGAAACTCACCGGTCGCCTGGCGGGATATGTGCACGAGGCCAAGCGATGACATGTTGGGCAAATCGAGCGGACCGGAACGCAAACCGGGTCGGTCAGCGGCACCGGCCGCACAAAATTCGGCAATATGACCCAGAGTGTTTGAGCCATCATCGCCGTATCGTATCGCATCGACAGCTCCGCCAACGCCGAAGGAATCGAGAACGAGTAGAAATGCGCGTGCCATCAACCACCTGAATTATGCACCGGCGTGTCAGCCAGCACGTGTCCTAAACAATGCCTGCAGGCGAGAAGTTGAGGCCTCTGCAACTGCGTTTAAAATATAATCCCTCATATAAACACGAGAAACCGAACTGCGAAGCGATTTTCGTAATTTGCAACATAGCTTGGGTATCCGGATTTATCTGCCCATATTTTTGGTGGGCTTTTGCAGGCTTTGATCATTCAAAACTTGCCATTGGCCCATCTTCGTCCTAGCTCATGCACATGACATCGAAGGTTTTTCTCTCGCAGTTGAAGTTGGCGGATTTCAGAAATTACGCTCATGCTGCCCTGGATATGGACGACCGCCATGTGGTGCTCACTGGCAATAATGGATCCGGCAAGACCAACTTGCTGGAGGCCGTGTCGTTCCTGTCGCCGGGAAGGGGAATAAGACGTGCGACCCTGCCGGAAGTCACCAGAGTGGGTGCCGAAGACAATGGCTTTTCAATTTTTGCCCATGCTGAAGGCATGGAAGGCGACGTTGCCATTGGCACCGGCATTGAAAATACCGGAGATACGGTTACCCGCCGCCTGCGCCTGAATGGCACCAGTGTTAAATCCGTAGATGAATTGACCGATCACCTGCGTGTTCTGTGGCTGACGCCGGCTATGGACGGCCTGTTCAGCGGCCCGTCGGCAGACCGTCGTCGGTTTCTCGATAGGCTGGTGTTGTCTATTGATCCATCACATGGCCGCCGGGCAGGCGACTTTGAAAAAGCCATGCGCAGCCGCAACCGCTTGCTGTCCGATGGCCGGTTTGACCCGGTGTGGCTGGATGGTATCGAAACGCAGATGGCGGCTCTCGGCATTGCCATGGCATCGGCGCGTCAGGAAATTCTCGGTCTTCTCACCGCACTGATTGCCGACCGGGCAGAGAGTGCCGCTTTCCCGACGGCAAGCTTGCAGCTGTCCGGTTTCATGGATGACGATCCATTGCGCCCAGCCGTCGAGCAGGAGGACATGTACCTCGCCATGTTGCGCGACAGCCGACACAGAGATTCTGCCGCCGGACGCACGTTGGATGGCCCGCACCGTGTCGATCTGTTCGTGCGCCACCGTGAAAAGGATATGGACGCAGGACGGTGTTCAACCGGCGAACAGAAAGCTCTTTTGGTGGGGCTGGTGCTGGCACATGCACAATTGACTGCAAACATGACCGGTTACGCGCCTGTCCTGCTGTTGGATGAAATTGCTGCCCATCTCGATGAGGGTCGACGCGCCACGCTGTTTGATCTCATCCATGTGCTTGGTGGTCAGAGCTTCATGACCGGGACCGATGTTTCGATGTTTGAAGCGCTGGGTTCCCGTGCCCAGTTCTTCAATGTTTCCAATGGACGGATCTCATCCTAATATCGGGCAGGTTATGCGGGGATAAGCGTGATGGACGTGCTGACTGACGAAGAGATCGAACGCTACAAACGGCACATATTGCTGCCGGAGATTGGTGGTGTCGGCCAACAGCGGCTCAAGCGCGCCAAAGTACTGGTAATCGGTGCCGGCGGTCTGGGCGCGCCGATCTTGCTTTATCTCGCCGCGGCCGGTGTCGGAACACTAGGCCTGATTGACGATGACACGGTGTCGCTTTCCAATCTCCAGCGGCAGGTCATCTATGACAGCGGTACGATCGGAGAAATGAAAACTGCCAGCGCCGTTGATGCGATATCTAGGCTTAACCCGAATGTCCGCACCGTGGTGTTTGAAGAGCGGTATTCACGCGTATGGGCGGATCAGCATTTGTCGCGCTTTGACTTGATCGTTGATGGGTCGGATAATTTCGATACGCGCTATGCCGCGGCGGACAGTGCCGAACAAGCAAAAATTCCCCTGGTCACTGGCGCTGTCGGACGGTTCGATGGCTCTGTCACTGTGCTGAAGCCCTATGAGACCGGCCCCGATGGTGTCATTTATCCAGGCTACCGCGACCTGTTTCCCGAACCGCCGCCATCAGGACTTGTTCCATCTTGTGCAGAAACCGGCATTGTCGGCGCCCTGACAGGGGTCATCGGCACCATCATGTCCATGGAAGCTATCAAGCTCATAACGCAAACCGGAGAGCCGCTTGTCGGGCGGTTGTTGTTATACGATGCCTTGTCAGCGCGTTTTGAAACCGTGCGCTACAAGAGACGACGCAAAAAAGAGGCGTGATGTGATTGATATCAGCAAGGTCGATGACGGTTTTGGCCGTTGGGATGAACTGTTGAAACTGATCTGCGAAGCATTTGCCTATATGGATGGCGTCATCGACCCACCGTCGTCCGCCCATGCCTTGACGCTTGAAAACCTGCGTCAGAAGGCCAATGACGAAGTCTGTTTTGTCGCCTGTGATGAGAACGGAACACTGCTGGGCTGTATTTTCTGCAAGGCGGAACCTGCAACCCTCTACATCGGCAAGTTGGCTGTTAGCCCGTTGGCGCAGGGCAAGGGCATCGGCGCTGCCTTGTGTGCGGTGGCAGAACAAACGGCACAACAACTTGGCCTGAAAGCGCTACGGCTGCAAACGCGTATCGAACTGGTCGGCAATCATGGGACGTTCGGCCGCTGGGGTTTTGTAAAGACTGCAGAGCGTTCGCATGCAGGTTATCAGCGCATAACCTACATCGAAATGCAAAAACCGCTTTTCTGAAGAGTCTTCAGTTTTTGCCCGGAAGAACCCGGTTCGGTGGGCGGTGGCCATCAAAATAGGTGCGGATGTTGATGATGACCTTGTCACCCATATCCATGCGACCTTCGATTGTGGCAGATCCCATATGCGGCAACAGCACGACCTTGCCCTCACGTGCCAGCTTGATCAGTTTGGGATTAACCGCCGGCTCATTTTCATAAACATCAAGCCCGGCACCGGCGATCTTGCCATCGCGCAGGCACTGGATCATCGCTGCCTCATCAATGATGTCGCCGCGTGCGGTATTAACGATGTAGCTGGTCGGCTGCATCAGCGCCAAACGCCGGGCAGAGATCAGATGGTAGGTTGCAGGCGTTGACGGGCAGTTGATCGAAACAATGTCGACACGCGCCAGCATCTGGTCGAGGCTGTCCCAGTAGGTTGCCTCAAGCTCTGCTTCCGTGGCGGGGTTTACCCGGTGGCGGTTGTGATAATGGATGGAAAGGCCGAACGCCTTGGCGCGGCGCGCAACGGCTGTGCCAATGCGCCCCATGCCGACAATCCCGATACGTTTTCCGGAAATACGGCGCCCAAGCATCCAAGTTGGCGACCAGCCGCCCCATTCATCGGCATTGTTGGCCAGAACCCGTGTGCCCTCGACCAGTCGGCGCGGCACGGCCAGCACCAACGCCATGGTCATGTCGGCACTGTCTTCGGTCAGTACATTGGGTGTGTTAGTGACGGTGATGCCCTTTTGCGCGGCAGCGTCGACATCAATGTGGTCGATGCCGTTTGAAAAGCTGGCGATCAGTTTCAGTTGTGGACCGGCTTTTTCGATCATCGCAGCGGTGATGCGGTCGGTCACGGTCGGCACCAGAACATCGGCCGTTTGCATGGCGGCAACCAGCTCTGATTCGCTGCGCTGGGCGTCGTCTATGTTCAATTCTGCATCGAAGAGTTCCCGCATACGCGTTTCAACCATGTCCGGCAGCTTCCGGGTGAGGTAAACGGAGGGTCTCTTCTTGTTGCTCATGATGTGTCCGATGCCTTGTTCAGAGGTCGTTAACCAGAAAGAGCGATAATTTCTTTCATTCACGCGTTTCTACCAGACCGTTCGAGGAAGACAACAGAACTCGTCAGGACAAGTCCGACCGAGTTCCGGTTTCGATGGCCTTAATCGCCGATCTGGAGATGAGCGTATTCTAGAGATCAAAAACCGGGTTTCCTTTGATGGCAAGGGCTCCGGTTAAGAAAACGGAGGCATGCATGCGTAGATCTGCATTTGTTTTTTGCATGGCTTTATCTTTGGCGCTTGTCGGCGATCTGGGGCAGATTGCCCACGCGCAAGGTGCAGCCAAGGGAGCCAGCGGTTTGCCGCTTCCCCGTTTTGTCAGCCTGAAATCGAAGCGCGTTAACATGCGAATCGGCCCAAGCACCGATTATGCGGTGTCATGGATGTACCTAAAGGCAGGTATGCCGGTTGAAATCGTGCAGGAATACGAAAACTGGCGCCGTATCCGCGATGCGGATGGTACCGAAGGCTGGGTGAACCAGGCTCTTTTGTCGGGAGAGCGCACAGCCGTTGCCGCTCCATGGATGCGCGGCAAGGGTGAAAGCATTTACGTGAACATGCGCCGTGAGCCGCAGTCATCTGCGTCTGTCATCGCCAAGCTCGAGCCCGGCGTGATGATCAGAATCGGTGAGTGCAATGGCGACTGGTGTCGCGCCGAAGCCGGCCAGGCAAATGGTTGGGTGCCCCAGGGGGAAATCTGGGGCGCTTACCCGGGTGAGGCCTTTAAATAAGACCGGCTTTGCTGCCTGCTGTTTTCAACGAGCTCATTGGCCTTGGGCCGATTTGCTGGATAACAGCAGCGGCTGCAAGGCAGCCCAGCTTGCCGCAATCTTCCAGCGAACGTTCCGTGGTGTAACCAAACAGGAAGCCTGATGCGAACAGGTCGCCAGCGCCTGTGGTGTCCACGACATCGTGAACGGCATAGGCATCAACCTTGACGCGCTCTGTACCCCGTACGATCACGGCACCTTCTTCGCTCATCGTCACGGCCGCGATCTTGCAATCTGCCGCGATCTTGGACAGTGCCAGCTCGAAGTCGTCGGTTTCGTACAGCGAAAGCGCTTCCTGCTTGTTGGCGAAAACAATATCCACCGTGCCGGAGCGCATCAGGTCGAGAAACTCTTCCCGATAACGGCCAACGCAGAAACTGTCGGACAGCGTCATCGAAACTTCGCGACCGTTTTCATGGGCAATACGCGCGCATTCACGGATTGCATCCTTGGCGCGTGGCGGGTCCCACAGATAACCTTCGAAATAGGTCACCTTGGATTCGGCAACGACCTCGGCCTCGACATCCTCAGGACCCAGCTCAACGCAGGCGCCGAGATAGGTGTTCATCGAACGCTCGCCGTCTTCGGTCACGAAGATCATGGAACGGGCGGTTGGCGGGAAGGTGCCTTCCGGCTTGGTTTCGAAATAGACGCCCTGCGCACGAATATCGTGCTGGAAAATTTCACCGAGCTGATCTTCCGCGACCTTGCCGAAATAGGCGGCCTTGCCACCGAAATTGGCAACGCCCGCGGCGGTGTTGCCGGCACTGCCACCGGAGGCTTCCAGAGCCGGGCCCATCAGCGAATACAGAAGTTCGGCACGTTCGGCATCGATGAGGTTCATCGCACCTTTGGTAATGCCGTTTTCATTGAGAAATTTGTCGTCGCAACGTGAAATAATATCAACGATAGCGTTGCCGACGGTCAGAACGTCATATTTTGCCATATATCCAGTCCGGAGAGAGTTCATCCGGGATTCCGTCATACCGATTTCTGCCCGCATGGAAAGGAAAAACCGCGCAGCGCCGGTTGTTTGAGGGATTAAAAACTTACCCCTTCGTCATGGCGCTGTCATCTGGTGTGGCTATACGGGGATCAGCCAATTCATAGTTCTCGGTTTTAGAGAACGGTGTAAGGAAAACATGATTGTTCTCCGGCTTTTCGGCGAAACCGCACCACGGATGTACTGGTGCAGGCATTTGCCGTGATGATGAAGCGGGGATTGATCCCCGCTTTTTTCATTTCTGCGCGTGAGTGACTGTTCGGCTAATTGCCGCGCAAGAATTGTCCCCCCATGGGATTTGCGTTACAGCTGGATTCTCCCGCCTCATATTCGCGAAAGCTCCCTCCCAATGTCCGCGATAGCACTGAATGTTGCCCCTATTTTTATTCTCATCCTCACCGGATGGCTGATTGTAAAAGTAGGTTGGTTCAAGGTCGATGTCGGTGATGTCCTGGGGGATTTCGTTTTCAAGATTGCCGTGCCGACCCTGATTATCCGCACGTTGGTGGAGGCTGATTTCCACGGAGCTTCGCCGTTCAAACTCTGGATTGCCTATTTCAGCGGTGTCGCCGTGACCTGGGCCGTTGGCCATATCGTGGCGAAATATGTTTTCAAACAGGATCTGCGCATTGCCGTTATTGCCGGTATTTCGTCATCCTTTGCCAACAATATCTTCATCGGTTTGCCGCTGGTCGGTCGTTCGGTTGGTGACGAGGGTCTTGTTGCTCTGTCCATTCTTCTTGCCATCCATCTGCCGGTCATGATGATTGCCGGCACCATTCTGATGGAAAATGCTACCCATAAAGCCATCGGTGGTGAAAAGCGCTCTACCGGCGCAATCCTCAAGCAGATTGGCCGCAATCTCATTTCCAATCCGCTGATCATTGGTCTGATCATCGGCATGTCAGTGCATGCTATCGATGTGCCGGTACCTGTGGTTTTGAAATCGGTAATTGACCAGATTGCCAGCATGGCCGGGCCGGCAGCACTTATTTCTCTTGGCATGGCACTCAACAAATACAGCATTCGCGGCAATGTACGCATCGCTGCCACCATGACAACATTCAAGCTTTTCCTGTTGCCGGGCTGTGTGTGGATTGCCGGGCATCTGTTGGGCCTCAGCCCGCAATGGACAGCTGCACTGGTACTGACGGCATCTGTGCCGACCGGCATCAATGCATGGCTGCTCGCCAACCGCTTTGGCACCGGCCATAGCCTCGCAGCATCCACCATCAGCATATCAACGCTGCTGGGTGTTCTCTCGGTTTCGCTGTGGGCATGGCTGCTGGGCTGACAACAGACCGAAGTTGCAATTACCCATTAAAAAAGCCACCGGCACTGGCGTGACGGTGGCTTTTTTTGAACGACAGAAGAAAAAATCAGTTGGTGGCCGGTGCAGCCGCCGGATCCGGCAGCGGAGCAGGGTTCGCCGACAACGTACGAAGATACGCGATCAGATCGGCACGTTCCGTTTCCTTTTTCACGCCTGCAAAGCCCATGGCTGTGCCGCTGATGTATTTCTTTGGACCTTCCAGGAAGTGATTGAGGTGGTCATAATCCCAATGGACTGAGCCGCCCTGAGCAAAATCCTTGAGTGCAGCCGAATAGCTGAAACCTTCATGTGCGGCGATTGGACGATTAACGAGATCGAAGAGATTGGGTCCAACCTTGTTGGCACCGCCACTCTCCGAGGTGTGACAGCTCTGACACTTCTTGAACACCACTTCGCCCTTTGCGGCATCGGCGCTTGCAAGGAGGGTCGCGATTGGCGTTGCAACTGCTGCTTCGCTTTCACCACCGGCACTGGCACTTTCTTCTGCAACGATCGCGAAGCCTTCCTTTTCAGGAGCAGCAGAATGGAAGATCCCTTCCGACGCTATCGAAACAGACATCAGGACGAATACGGTGCCCAAAAGAGCCCCCACGCCCATGTTTACATATGAATTCATCTACAATCGCTCCCTCACAGCCGTTTGATAACAAAACGGGCCATCTTGAAATTGCATGAAAGCTATGGCTTTTGCATAGCTTGCGCAACTTGAATATGCTCCCCACTCCGTGACGTTTTGACACTTTTCGGGCGGGATTTGAAGGGTCTCGAAATGAAGAATACGGATTTAGGCAAAGCTTTGGTGCTTATCCCGGCACGGCTTGCATCCACTAGACTGCCTGGAAAACCTTTGGCGGATATCTGTGGCAAGCCGATGATCGTTCAAGTGGCTCTTCGCGCCCGTGAAGCGGGGTTGGGACGCATTGTCGTAGCCGTTGATGATCATCAAGTTTACGACGCTGTGGCCGCTGCCGGATTTGAAGTGATGATGACGCGCGACGATCATCAGTCCGGTTCGGACCGTATTTTTGAAGCCCTTGAAAAGGTTGACCCGAATCGCGAGGCTGAATTCGTGGTCAATGTGCAGGGAGACCTGCCAACCATCGAGCCAGAAACCATCCTGGCCGCGATGCGTCCGCTGGAAAATCCGCAGGTGGATATCGCCACCCTCACGGTGGAAATTGCTAGCGAGGAAGAAAAGGTCAATCCACATGTGGTGAAGGTTGTGGGCAGTCCGCTATCGGACACCCGCCTTCGCGCTTTGTATTTTACCCGCGCCACTGCACCTTACGGGCAGGGGCCGCTCTACCACCATATCGGTCTTTATGCCTATCGCCGCGCCGCACTTGAGCGCTTCGTGTCACTTCCGCCGTCCGTTCTCGAGCGCCGCGAATCACTTGAGCAGTTGCGGGCGCTGGAGGATGGCATGCGCATTGACGCAGAAATCGTGAAATCTGTTCCGCTGGGCGTCGACACGCCAGCGGATCTGGAAAAAGCCAGACGTATTCTGGCAGCAAAATCTCTTTGATCGGACTGTCCATGACAATGAAAACCAACCGCATAGCATTTCAGGGTGATTTCGGCGCAAATTCGGATATGGCCTGCCGGGACATGTTCCCGGACATGGAGCCACTGCCATGCCCGACATTTGAAGACGCCTTTATGGCCGTGGAAAGCGGTGAGGCCGATCTCGGCATGATCCCGATCGAGAACACGATTGCCGGTCGCGTTGCCGATATTCACCACCTGCTGCCGGAGTCCCGCCTCAACATCATCGGCGAATATTTCATGCCGATCCGCTTTCAGCTGATGGTGCTGCCGGGCGTCAAGCGTGATGAAATTCTCACCGTACACAGCCACATTCATGCGCTGGGACAATGCCGCAAGATTATCCGCAACAATGGCTGGAAACCGGTTGTCGCGGGCGATACGGCGGGTGCCGCCAAGCTGGTCTCCGAGAAGGGCGACAGAACCATGGCCGCCTTGGCGCCACGACTGGCCTCCAAGCTTTATGGTCTCGATATCATTGCGGAAAATGTCGAAGATACGGAAAACAATGTCACCCGTTTCGTCATTCTCTCGCGTGATGAAAAATGGGAAGAGCGCAAGGACGACAACGAGGTGATCGTGACCACCTTTGTCTTCAATGTACGCAACATTCCGGCCGCCCTTTACAAGGCAATGGGTGGTTTTGCGACCAACGGCATCAATATGACGAAGCTCGAAAGCTACCAGATTGGTGGCAAGTTCGTGGCCACGCAGTTTTATGCCGATATTGAAGGGCATCCGGATGATGCCCCGGTTCGTCATGCACTCGAGGAACTGCGTTTCTTCTCAGAAAAAGTTCGCATTCTCGGCGTTTACAAAGGCCATCCGATGCGTGGCCGTTTGCAAAACGGTCAGGTCTGATCCTCACGCGGATCCCATTCCAGCCAGTCGCGCATCAACCGGTGCGCGATGGCACCCTTCGGCGGCGGTGAGCGACCGTCCGCGCCAGTCATAGCCAGAAGTGCTGCCACTTCATCACGGGTAAACCAGCGGCAATCCTCAAGCTCTGCCTCATCGCGGGTAATGTCGAATGAGGTTGCTTCAGCAAAACAGCCAATCATCAGCGTATGCGGCATCGGCCATGGCTGCGATGCGTGATAACGCACGCGACCAACCGCAATGCCGGATTCCTCATGCGTCTCGCGACGAACAGCATTTTCGATGGTTTCACCAGGTTCCACGAAACCGGCCAGGCAGGAATACATGCCCGGCGCAAAATGCGGGCCACGGCCAAGCAGGCAAAGATCGCGCTCCAGATCGATTGTCAGCATGATAACCACGGGATCGGTGCGTGGGAAAATCATGTGGCCGCAGCTGCTGCAAACTCGCTTGTAACCGCCGATTTTCAAATCCATGCGCGACGCGCAACGACCGCAAAAACGGTTGTCATCATTCCAGCGCAACAGACTGACAGCCTGCGCTGTTTCGCCCAACAGGTCCTCGTCCAGCAGTTGATCGCGGTACAGCGCACGGGCATCCACGGGTTTGAAGTGGCTTGCCAGTTCTTCTTCCGTTGTCTGCACCGGTACGGCAATTCTCGGTTCGCCATTCTGCTTGTAGCCTAGCAGGATTGCGTTGTCGAAATCGGGCTTCAGTTCAGCCAGCTCATAGGCGGCAAACAGTGGATCGAGAACCTGATCGTCATGTTTGAGAACGAGTTTTCCAGTGGTGAAGGCGAGAATATGCGTACCTTCAATGGCGAGCGCTGTTGAGACGCAATCATCGTCGCGTTTCTCGGCCTGGCGGTCGAGGGCGTTTTGTGAAAATGCAGTGAGATTACTTGCTTCGGGATGCGGGGCGTCAGTATCGAAAATAGTCGCTTTGTTCATTAAAGAGCACCGGTCAATCTTTTGATGAGATCGCGTTTTTCAGCATGGTCATAGGGTTGCGCCGTACCGTGACCCCAGATTGGCCCCGGCCAGCACGTGTCGCCCTCATTGCGGGCGATGATGTGAACATGGAGTTGGCTGACGATATTGCCAAGTGCACCTATGTTTATCTTTTTGGCTTTGGTGACAGTCTTGAGCGCTTCGGCGACCATGTTGGTTTCGAAGGTCAGCATGGCCTGGTCGAGCGGCGTCAGCTCAAAAACTTCGCTCAGACCGTTGCGCTGCGGCACCAAAACCAGCCATGGCCACCTTTTGTCGTTCTGCAAGCGCAGCTGACAAAGGCCAAGCGTCGTGATCAGTTCGCTGTCGCGCGCGATCCGTTCATCCAGTTTGAATGTGGACAAGTGGTTCCTCCATAGGATGTTTTCATTGTGATAGCAGTTTTTTGAATGCTTGGCTTGCATTTGCTTTCGATATTGCCGATATGTGCCTTCGGGAGGTTGGTGGTGGACGAGCCACTCGCCAACCGGGTCAGGTCCGGAAGGAAGCAGCCCTAACGAGCCAGGCACGGGTCGCCGTGCCAGCCTCCCACCCTTTTTTCCTGTGCCTCAGCTTTTGCCGGGCAGCTATGCCCGTAAAACAGGCCAAAACGCAAAGCTGGCGAGGGCAATGAGCGATAGCGAACAAAAAGCAGGAACCGATTCGCAGCCAACGGCTGGCTATCGCGTTCTTGCACGAAAATATCGCCCCAAGGATTTTTCTGACCTGATGGTCGGCCAGGAGCCGATGGTTCGCACGCTGACCAATGCGTTCGAAACCGGCCGCATTGCGCAGGCTTACATGCTGACCGGCGTTCGTGGGGTTGGCAAAACGACAACGGCCCGCATTCTGGCACGCGCGCTGAATTACAAGACACCGGAAATTGACCGCCCGACAATCGACTTGCGCCTACCCGGCGAACATTGTCAGGCGATCATGGAAGGCCGCCATGTTGACGTGATTGAAATGGATGCCGCCTCTCATACCGGTATCGACGACATCAGAGAAATCATTGAGCAGGTGCGTTACCGCCCGGTCTCGGCGCGCTACAAAGTTTACATCATCGACGAAGTTCACATGCTGTCCACGCAGGCCTTTAATGGCCTGTTGAAGACGCTTGAAGAGCCGCCTGAGCATGTAAAATTCATTTTTGCGACGACGGAAATCCGCAAGGTACCGATCACCGTTCTGTCGCGCTGTCAGCGTTTCGACCTGCGCCGAATCAGTGCAGCAGATCTCGTCGGCCTGTTCACGACCATCGCCGGCAAGGAAGGCATCGAAGCCGAAGCGGAGGCATTGTCAATGATTGCGCGCGCGGCCGAAGGCTCGGCGCGTGATGGTTTGTCTTTGCTGGATCAGGCAATTGCCCACGGCGGTGGCCGTGTTGAGGCGGACGCTGTCCGTGGCATGCTGGGTCTTGCCGACCGTGCCCGTATCGTCGATCTGTTCAGCCACGTCATGAAGGGCGATGTCGCTGCTGCTCTGTCGGAATTTGGCAGCCAGTATGAAGCAGGTGCAAACCCGGTCGTAGTATTGAATGATCTTGCCGATTTCACTCATCTCGTCACGCGACTGAAATACATTCCCGATGCCGCCGACGATCCGTCGCTGTCGGAAATCGAACGTGTCCGCGGCAGCGAATTTGCGCAGGGCGTTGCCGTATCTGCCTTGTCGCGCATCTGGCAGATGCTGCTCAAGGGCATTCCGGAAACGGAAAACTCCTCGCGGCCTGCCGGTGCGGCAGAAATGGTTTTGATCCGCCTGACCCACGCTGCGCATCTTCCATCACCGGAGGATGCTGCGCGCCGTCTGCAGGATATCGCTGCTGGCGAAAGCAATGGTTCGCCAATGCCATCCGGCGGCGGCAATGGTGGTGGCGCACGTGCGTCCTATTCATCCGTCCGGGCGGTCGCCTCGGCCCAATCGATGGCGGCACCGCAGCGGCAGGCATCACCCGCACCAACCGCAATGCTGCGTGCAGTGCCGGATAGCCGCCCGCAGGATATGCAGGTCGTAGCACCCCGCACGGAAGAACGTCCGGAACCAAGCGTTCCCGTCAATTCCATTCAGGATATTGCTGATCTCTGCGGCAAGAACCGCGATCCGGTGATGAAAGCCAAGGTGCGCAACTTCGTGCACGGCGTACGACTGGAGCCGGGCAAGCTCGATATCCGTCTGGGTGAGGGCGCGCCGGGAACCTTGCCAGGTGAACTGGGTGTAAAGCTCAAGGAATGGACTGGCATTCATTGGATTGTCAGCCTCAGCAAGGAGCAGGGGCAACCGACGCTGGTTGAAGCCGAAGGCAATGCGCGCACGGCTCGTATGCTCGACGCACGCCAGGATCCGGACATCATGGCGATCCTTTCACAATATCCCGGTGCAAAAATCACCGACGTGCGCATTCGCGCCCCATTGCCTGACGATAACGAGAATATTCCACCGCCAGCGGTCGTTGAATCCAGTGAAGGTGATATTCTGCCGGGCGACGACATCGAATTCTGAAAGTACGCAATTCAAGGAGTTACGACATGCGTGACATCATGGGTATGATGGGCAAGGTCAAGGAAATGCAGGCCAAGATGGAAAAGGTGCAGGAAGAAATTGCCGCCCTTGAAATCGAAGGCAAATCCGGTGGCGGTCTGGTGACCGTTATTCTGAACGGCAAAGGCGAAATGCGTGGTGTGAAGGTTGATCCTTCGCTGTTCAAGGAAGACGAAGTTGAAATCCTTGAAGACCTGATTGTTGCAGCCCACAAGGATGCAAAACAGAAGGGTGAAGCCCAGGCGCAGGAAAAGATGGCTGGCCTCACCGCCGGTCTTCCACTGCCGCCCGGCATGAAGTTCCCGTTCTAAGCGCTCATTGATCCGACATGTTTGAAGCGGTTTTGCAAAAGCCGCTTCAACTTTCCAGCATGGCGCGGAAACGGGATGCAAGCGGCGTGTCGCGATAGGCAATCCGTTCCTGTTCGCTCAGGCGACTGGGCCGAAAACGTTGAAGCACAATGGGGATGGGCAGTTTCGTGCCCTGGTAGGGCGTGAATTCCACCGCTTCACCAGCCTGCAGAAATCCACCTTTTAGCACGCGACAATAAAACCCCGGCTGGCCTGCTGCCTTGAAGCGTGGTGCAAAGTCTGGATCACCGATGCGGGCAGACAAGGTGGCGCAGGGAATACGCGCTGCGGTCACTTCCAACTCGACCTCTTGCATCGTCAACCGGTCGCCGACATGTAGTTTTGCGCTGTCGATGCCATCGATGACGAGGTTTTCGCCAAAAAATCCCGGTTCAACGGTCAGACCAAGGTCACGAGACCAGTAATCGAGATCGGCCGAGCCCATGGCATAAATGGCCTGATCCGGTCCGCCGTGATGTTTGCGGTTGCAGACAGCATCACCGACAAGGCCTTCGCGATCGACCATGACGGCGCCGTTCACTGGGTGTTTGAATATACCGGTCTTGCTGGTTTTGCCCGGCAGGATCTGTGCATCGGCTAGGCAAATGGCCTGAATTTTCATGGGATGCTTTCGCTCCTGATTCCCGTTGTCTCTTTTATGCAGTAGAGAATGCTTATGGCAAAACGAGTCACTGGTCCTGAAATTGAAAAACTGATCCAGCTTCTGGCAAAAGTGCCGGGACTAGGTCCGCGTTCCGCTCGTCGCGCAGCGCTTCATCTTATCAAGAAAAAAGAGCAACTGCTCGGCCCGCTTGGGCATGCCATGGGTGAGGCCTATGACAAGGTAAAGATCTGCTCGTGCTGCGGCAATGTCGATACGATTGATCCATGCACCGTGTGCTCAGACGATCGCCGCGACCATTCAGTCATCATCGTAGTCGAAGATGTGTCTGACCTGTGGGCGCTGGAGCGTGCAAGCGCCATGAACACTGCCTATCACGTTCTAGGCGGTACCCTTTCGCCTCTGGACGGAGTTGGTCCGGAAGACCTGAACATTATCGGTCTCATCGACCGCGCCAATGATGAAAAAGTTCGTGAGATCATCATTGCCGTAAACGCCACCGTCGAGGGGCAGGCAACTGCGCATTATATCACCGATAGACTGGCGGGTTTGCCCGTCAAGATTACGCGCCTTGCGCATGGCGTGCCGGTGGGTGGAGAGCTGGACTATCTGGATGAGGGTACGCTGACTGCAGCCCTCAGGGCGCGCACGACGATCTGAAATCCGGTCCCGGCGGGTAAAAATCCTGCGTTCAGGCACATATATGCCGTAAATTTCCGAGAAGCATCGGAGCTGATTTATTGGGAGAGAAAATGAAAACCAGATGGCTTTCCATGCTTGCCGCCACCGTTTTTCCATTGGTTCTGTCATCGGCTGCCAATGCACAGACGGCAAAACCGCCAGCTGCTGCTGCGGCCCGTTATGACGCGGAGTTTAATGCCTGGCTGAAAAAGGAGGTCTGGCCGCAAGCCCGCAAGGCTGGGGTCTCCCAAAAGACGCTTGAACGCACATTGAACGGCATCTCCATCAACTGGCAGCTGCCGGATCTGGTCATCCCCGGACAAAAACCGCCGAAGGAACAAAGCCAGAGCCAGGCCGAATTTTCATCCCCGGGAGCTTATTTCTCGGAAAAACGCCTGCAGGCCTTGGCATCAACCGGCCGCGGGCTAGCTTCAACGCATGCCACGACACTGCGCCGTATCGAGCAGACCTATGGGGTGCCTGCTTCAGTTCTTGTTGCCGTCTGGGGCAGGGAGTCCGGATTTGGCCGTGCCAAGCTGCCACATTCCGTCATCGACGTGCTGGCTACGAAGGCATACATGTCGACCCGCAAGGACATGTTCCGCAATGAATTGATTGCCGCCTTACATATCGTCGATAGCGGAGATGTCGCTGCCGACCGTATGATGGGGTCTTGGGCCGGAGCCCTTGGACAGCCGCAATTCATGCCGTCCAGCTACCTTGAATACGCGGTCGATTTTGACGGAGACGGCCGTCGCGATATCTGGAACTCGGTGCCCGACAGCCTGGCATCAATTGCCAATTACCTTGCCAAAAAGGGCTGGCAACGAAACCGCGATTGGGGTTTTGAGGTCTCCATCCCCGCCAACGTCAGTTGCGCGCAGGAAGGTCCGGATCTGGCCAAACCCGTCAAGCAATGGGCATCGATGGGTATCACCCGCATCAGCGGCAAAGGCTTCCCGTCGAACGATCTGGATGCCGCTGGCATGATGTTGGTTCCGGCCGGTCGTCACGGTCCGGAGTTTCTGGTGACGCCGAATTTTTATGTCATCAAGGAATATAACAACTCCGACCTCTACGCCCTGTTCATTGGTAATCTTGCAGACCGCATCGCTTATAATGCCGGTCCGTTCCGCGGTGAATGGGGGGCGGTTGGTTCGATGCTGCGCTCAGATGTGCTGGCCATGCAGAAAGCACTGGTTGCCAAGGGGTATGATGTGGGCAAGGCGGATGGACTGGCTGGTTTCAAAACCCGTCGCTCTCTCGGTGACTGGCAATCGAAATCCAATATCGCGCCGACCTGTTTTCCGGACGAAACCCTGAAAACCAAGCTGCGCTGACCCATCAAGCCGACCATCAATGATGGTCGGTGTGGGCCTTGTGAAAGATGTCATCGGTTGGCGGAATGGTCTGGCGTTCGATCATGCGATGAACGCGAGGACGTTTGGCGCCACGATGCAGCGTCAACAGCTTGTCCCAGGCCTCGGCATCCGCCTGGGTGCGACGGTGGTTATGCCGCACATATTCCACCCACGTCGGAACATGGTAGCTTTCCGTCCAGATGTCAGGGTTTTCCAGATCGCGCATCAGGTTCCAGTTACGCGCGCCGTCACGAATGCGGATACGCCGGCGCTCGGTCATCAGCGCCATAAACTCCGGAAGGTCCGAATCGTCGATTTCATAGTCGATGAGAATGGCGATGGGACCGCTCTGTGGTTTGATGTCGAGGCGCAGAGGCGGTTCGACAAACCTGTTCAGCGGATCGAGATTCAGCGAAGCGAAGGCTGGCATTTGCAGGAAATAGCCGACGAGGACGCCAAACAGCATCAGAAGACAGGAAAGCTGAAGGGCAAAGGAAACACCGTGGATTTCCGACAGCGCACCCCAGACCCAGCTGCCCAGTGCAATGCCACCAAAGGTCAGGGTCTGATAGAGCGAAAGTGCACGTCCAACCACCCAGCGCGGCGTCGAAAGCTGTACGATGGTGTTGAACAATGATAGCGCCAGCACCCAGCAGGCGCCAGCTATGGTAAGCGCAAGGCTCGTGAGTATGGCGTTGGTGCTGATGGCCGTCATGCCGGAACTAAAGGCAAAACCGAGGAAGGCAACACGCACGATCCATTCGCTGGAAAGTGCCTCGCGCAACCGCGCACTGATCAGCGCACCGCCAATGGCGCCGAGACCGAATGCGCCCAGCATCACGCCGTAGGTCAAGGCGCCGCCCTGTACCAGGTCACGCGCCACAACGGGCATGAGGGCCAGGATGGCACTGGCTGACAGGCCAAATAGAAAACCGCGTACCAGCACCTTGCCAATATTGGGTGACATCGCCACATAACGCATACCCGAAGAGATGGCAGCGCCCAGATGTTCCCGCGGCAATTGTGAGGTCGGTGCTGGCAACTTCCACTGCATCAGGGCGTAAATCAGCGCGAAATAGCTGAGTGAATTGACAAGAAAGGCTGCTGCAGCACCTGCTGCGGCAACGATGGCACCACCGATTGCCGGACCGACGCTGCGGGTAATGTTGAAACCCACACTGTTGAGCGTCACGGCGGCCGGCAAATCTTCACGCGGCACCATTTCGCCAACCGATGCCTGCCAGGACGGGTTGTTGAGGGCGGTACCGCAGCCAATCATGAAGGTGAAAAACAACAGCAGCCATGGTGACAGCCAGCCAAGCCAGGCAAACACCGTCAACATGACCGAAGCAACAAGCATCAGGAACTGGGCGGAGATCATGATGCGGCGACGGTCGAAACTGTCGGCTAGCGCGCCTGATATCAGTGAGAACAGCATGATAGGCAGGGAGGTCGAGGCCTGAACCAGCGCGATCATGTTTTCCGAACTGGACAGGGACGTCATCATCCAGGCCGCACCGACAGCCTGAATAAGGCCACCGAAATTGGATGCAAGGCTGGCTATCCAGATGGTTCGATAGGTCTGGTGTCTAAGGGGAGCAAGAGGCGATTTCCGGTCCGGCACGGCCTGTCCAGTAATTTTGATGTGAGTTGTTTTGTGCGAGTATAAACACACAAATGAAGGATGCCACCGTTTGAAGTGTGGAAGCGGTTAAATTGTGACAAATGGCAATATCCACTGCCTTTCTGCCGCCGTCCTTGCAATTGCGGGGATGACGGGTTATATACGGTTCAAATTCTTGATCACTTGATGAAGAGTGGAGCCGCAAGGCTCCGCTCTTTTTCGTTAAGTGGTCCCAGTTGAGAAAACGGACCAGAAAGACACATATGTCGGAATACACTACCGAGCCACGGCTTATCGTTGAAACAGGGGTTGATCGTCGGATTGCCGACATTGTCGAACCTGTTCTGACTGGCATGGGTTTCGTTCTTGTCAGAGTGCGACTTTCCAGCCAAAATGGCTCAACGCTCCAGATTATGGCTGAGCGTCAGGATGGAATGATGAACGTTGAGGACTGCGAAGCAGTTTCAATGGCGGTTTCTCCGGTTCTGGATGTAGAAGACCCGGTTGAAAAGGCGTATCATCTGGAAGTATCCTCACCGGGTATCGACAGGCCGCTGGTGCGCAAGTCCGACTTCTCGCGCTGGCAGGGTCATCTGGTAAAGATCGAAACATCGATTCTGGTTGATAACCGCAAGCGGTTCCGTGGCAAGATTGCCGAAATCGGTGCGGACGATTTTACGTTAGAGCGTGATCAGATTGCCTACGGCGAAGAGCCGACGGTTGTTATTCCGTTCAATGCTCTTTCTGACGCAAAGCTGGTGCTGACCGATGATCTCATTCGTGACGCATTGAAGGCTGACAAGCAGGCGAAAGCGGCTGCAGCCAACCAGAACGAAGAAAACGACGAAGAATAATTCCAACGTAATGCCCTTCAAAGAGGGGGCAGCTAACGCAATCATGCGACTTACGGAGACGAACAAATGGCAGTGAGTGCAAACCGGCTTGAGCTTTTGCAGATCGCCGATGCTGTGGCACGCGAAAAGGTTATCGACCGCGAAATCGTGCTTGCCGCGATGGCAGACGCCATCCAGAAAGCTGCCCGCTCGCGTTATGGTTCTGAAACCAACATTCGTGCGGATATCAATTCCAAGACCGGTGAAATTCGCCTTCAGCGTCTTCTCGAGGTTGTCGAAAAGGCCGAAGACTATTCCACGCAGATCCCGCTGGAACTGGCGCGTGATCGCAATCCGGATGCCAAGATCGGTGACTTCATTGCTGATCCGCTGCCACCAATGGACTTCGGTCGTATTGCTGCGCAGTCTGCCAAGCAGGTTATTGTGCAGAAGGTGCGTGAAGCCGAGCGTGACCGTCAGTTCGACGAGTTCAAGGATCGTATCGGCGAGATCGTCAACGGTACCGTGAAGCGCGTTGAATACGGCAATGTCATCGTTGATCTGGGCCGTGGCGAAGGCATCATCCGTCGTGACGAGATGATTCCACGTGAAAACATGCGTTACGGTGACCGCGTTCGTGCCTATGTTTACGACGTGCGTCGCGAACAGCGTGGCCCGCAGATTTTCCTGTCGCGTACCCATCCACAGTTCATGGTCAAGCTTTTCACCATGGAAGTGCCGGAAATCTACGACGGCATCATCCAGATCAAGTCGGTTGCCCGTGACCCGGGTTCGCGCGCCAAGATCGCCGTTATCTCCAGCGACAGCTCGATCGATCCGGTCGGCGCCTGCGTTGGTATGCGCGGTTCCCGCGTTCAGGCGGTTGTTGGTGAGCTGCAGGGCGAAAAGATCGACATCATTCCGTGGAGCCAGGATCCGGCTTCCTTCATCGTCAACGCCTTGCAGCCTGCTGAAGTGGCCAAGGTCGTTCTCGACGAAGATGCAGAGCGTATCGAAGTTGTGGTTCCTGATGAGCAGCTGTCGCTTGCCATTGGTCGCCGTGGTCAGAACGTACGTCTGGCATCGCAGCTGACCGGCTGGGATATCGATATCATGACGGAGCAGGAAGAATCCGAGCGCCGCCAGAAGGAATTCAACGAGCGCACCAACCTGTTCATGGATGCACTCGACGTTGACGAAATGGTCGGTCAGGTTCTGGCGTCCGAAGGCTTTGCCCAGGTTGAAGAGCTTGCCTATGTCGACCTCGACGAAATCGCCTCTATCGACGGCTTCGACGAAGACACTGCAAACGAAATCCAGACCCGTGCACGCGAATATCTTGAGCGCGTCGAAGCGGAAATGGATGCCAAGCGCAAGGAACTCGGCGTTTCCGACGAACTGCTGCAGATCGAAGGTCTGACATCGCAGATGATGGTTGCTCTCGGTGAAGATGGCATCAAGTCCGTTGAAGACTTTGCCGGTTGCGCTGCTGACGACCTGATTGGTTGGAGCGAACGCAAGGACGGTGAGACCAAGAAGTTCGAGGGTATCTTCTCGAAGCTCGATGTTTCGCGCGTTGAAGCTGAAAACATGGTTGTTCAGGCTCGTCTGCTCGCTGGCTGGATCACCCAGGAAGACCTGGATGCCCAGCAGCCTGCTGAGGAGGAGGCAGACGCCGCTGAACAGGAATGAGTGGCAAGTTACGCCAGTCGGATGCCGTCATCGAGGATGACGGCTTCGGCGCTATCAACGGTCGCATGTGCATTGTGACCCGCGAGAGCGACAAGCCAGATGATTTGATCCGGTTTGCACTTGGTCCTGACGGCGTTGTCGTCCCGGATATCAAGCGTCAACTGCCGGGTCGCGGCTGCTGGGTGAAGGCCGAGCGGCAATATGTGGAGAAAGCAATCGCGAAGAAGCTCTTCGCGCGCGCTTTCAAAAAGGAAGTGAAGGCTGGCCCTGAGCTTGTCGACATGGTTGACAGGCTTCTGGTGCAACAGCTTGCCGGAATGATGAACCTGGCCCGTAAGGCCAGCCAATTCATTACCGGCGCAACAAAAGTCGATGCGGCTGTGCGTTCCGGTGCAGCCCTTGCCGTCTTCCATGCCGCCGATGCGGCGCCGGACGGCGTTCGAAAAATAAATCAGGCCCGGACGGCCTGGCATCTCGGAATGGAAACCGAGGCAGCAATACCGTCCATTCGGCCGTTTACTGCGGCAGAAATGGACGAGTTGATGGGTCAGAATGCTTTTATCCACGCTTGCGTGCTTGCAGGGCAGGCAGGTGAGGGTGTAGTGAAGCGCGCAAACATGCTCCTAAGGTATCGCGATGGCGGTCAGTCCGGGGCAGAAGGCGGCGCTGGCCGGAATGAAGAATGACGCGGTTATCGGCTAAGGTCGACGCTGTGTTTCGGATACAGCAATTGAACGACGGGGCCTGATGTTTGTCATCCGGCCCGCGTCCGAAGGAACGGGAACGGAATGACCGACAACAACGACGACAAGACACTCAACGCACAGCCCAAAAAGACTCTCACTCTCAAGCCGAGCGGGATGAGTCAGGGTACTGTGCGTCAGGATATGGGTCGAGGTCGCACCAACGCGGTTGTAGTGGAAACACGCAAGCGTCGTCCCTCGCGTCCTGAAGACGAAAAGCAGGCTCCAGTAGCGGTTGCACCGGCTCCAAAGCCCGCGGCACCGGCAGCACCAGTTGCCGCACGTCCGCAGCAGCAGCCTGCGGCGCCTGCGCCACGCATCCACCAGCCATCTTCTGGACAGCAGCCAAACCGTCCGAACCAGCAGCAGAACCGCCCGGGTCAGCAGAGCCAGCCATCGCGCCAGCCTGATCGTCCGCGTGGCAATGTTCTCCACGATCTGTCAGCCGGTGAAATGGAAGCCCGTCGCCGCGCGCTGATAGAAGCGCAGGCTCGCGACGTGGTTGAAGCCAAGCAGCGCGCTGAAGATGAAGCCCGCCGCAAGGTGGAAGAAGAACGCCGTATTGCTGAAGAGCGTGAAGAGGCTGCACGTCGTGCAGTTGAAGAAGCTGCTGCTGCCAAGGCCGCAGCAGCACAGGCTGCCGTGGCTGAACAAAAGCCGCAGCCTGTTGCTCCACGCTCTGCCGCTGCACCACAGGCAGCCCGCCCGGACGCTCGTCCGCAAGGCTCACGCCCTGTTCCTGCAAATGAAGAACCAGCTCCGAATGCTGCAGCACGTGTCCGTCGTCCAAACACCAGCGACGATGATGATCGTGGTGTGCGCCGTGGTCCGGGTATGCCTGTCCGTGGCAAGGTTGCCACGCCGGTTCCCGCCAAGCCTGCTGCACGTCTGAAGACAGAAGATGAACGACGTCGTGGCAAGTTGACTGTGACTGCTGCCGGTCTTGACGAAGAAAAGCGTGGCCGCTCCTTGGCCTCGATGCGTCGTCGTCAGGAAAAGTTCCGTCGCAGCCAGATGCAGGAAACCCGCGAAAAGATTACGCGCGAAGTCATTCTGCCGGAAACCATTACCATTCAGGAACTGTCGCAGCGTATGTCCGAACGGGCCGTTGACGTGATCAAGTACCTGATGAAGGAAGGCCAGATGATGAAGCCGGGTGACGTCATTGACGCCGATCTGGCAGAACTGATCGCTGGCGAATTCGGTCACACGGTTAAGCGCGTTTCGGAATCCGACGTTGAAGAAGGTATCTTCAACGTGGTTGATGACGAAGGTGAAATGCTGCCACGTCCTCCGGTCGTTACCATCATGGGTCACGTTGACCATGGTAAGACCTCGTTGCTCGACGCGATCCGTAAGGCGAACGTTGTTGCTGGCGAAGCCGGTGGTATTACCCAGCATATCGGCGCCTATCAGGTTGAACAGAACGGTCACAAGATCACCTTCATCGACACCCCCGGTCACGCCGCATTTACCGCGATGCGTGCACGTGGTGCGCAGGCAACCGATATCGCCATCCTGGTGGTTGCTGCTGATGACAGCGTGATGCCGCAGACAATTGAATCGATCAACCATGCCAAGGCAGCTGGTGTTCCGATCATTGTTGCGATCAACAAGATCGACAAGCACGAGGCAAATCCTGAAAAGGTTCGCCAGCAGCTGCTGCAGCATGAAGTGTTCGTGGAATCCATGGGTGGTGAAGTTCTGGACGTCGAAGTTTCGGCCAAGAACAAGCTCAACCTCGACAAGCTGCTGGAAGCCGTGCTTTTGCAGGCCGAAATTCTTGACCTGAAGGCTGATCCAAGCCGTACGGCGGAAGGTACCGTTATTGAAGCTGAACTTGACCGTGGCCGTGGTGCCGTGGCTACCGTTCTGGTTCAAAAGGGTACACTGCGTCCGGGTCAGATCATTGTGGCTGGCGACCAGTGGGGCCGTGTCCGCGCTCTCGTCAACGACAAGGGTGAACACGTCAAGGAAGCCGGTCCGGCTATGCCTGTCGAAATCCTCGGCCTGTCCGGTACGCCATCTGCTGGTGACCGTTTCGCGGTTGTTGAAAACGAAAGCCGTGCTCGTGAAATTTCCGAGTACCGTCAGCGTCTGGCACGCGACAAGGCTGTTGCCCGTCAGACGGGTCAGCGCGGTTCGCTCGAACAGATGATGAGCCAGCTGCAGACGTCGGGACTGAAAGAGTTCCCGCTGGTTATCAAGGCTGATGTGCAGGGTTCGGTCGAAGCGATTATCGCATCGCTCGACAAGCTCGGTACCGACGAAGTGCGTGCCCGTATCGTGCATTCAGGCGCCGGTGCGATCACGGAATCGGATATCTCGCTTGCCGAGGCATCCAACGCCGCGATCATCGGCTTCAACGTCCGCGCAAATGCCCAGGCCCGTACGGCTTCGGAACGTGCTGGCATTGAGATTCGCTACTACAACATCATCTACGATCTGGTAGATGACGTTAAGGCAGCAATGTCCGGTCTGCTCTCGCCAGAACGTCGCGAAACCTTCCTCGGTAACGCTGAAATTCTGGAAGTGTTCAACATCACCAAGGTCGGTAAGGTTGCCGGTTGCCGTGTTGTCGAAGGCAAGGTCGAGCGTGGTGCCGGTGTACGTCTGGTGCGCGACAACGTTGTTATCCACGAAGGCAAGCTCAAGACGCTCAAGCGCTTCAAGGACGAAGTCAGCGAAGTGCCGGTCGGTCAGGAGTGCGGTATGGCCTTCGAAAATTACGAAGACATCCGTGCAGGCGATACGATCGAGTGCTTCCGTGTAGAGCATATCATCAGAACGCTCTAAGTTCGCTGCTCGAAACGACTAGAAAATGTGACGGGCGCCGGTTAGTCGGCGCTCGCTCCGTTTGAGGCTAATAAAATGGTAAAAGCAACTTCTTCCGCCCCGTCACAGCGCATGTTGCGCGTTGGCGAACAGGTGCGCGCCGCAATAACTCAGGTCCTGCAACGTGGTGAAGTCCGCGACGATCTCTTGGAAAAGACGGTCGTGTCGATTTCAGAAGTGCGGATGTCGCCTGATCTGAAAATGGCAACTGCCTATGTGACGCCGCTTGGCGTTGCTGATCACACCCAGACGATTGACGCCTTGAACCGGCACGCGAAATATATTCGTGGTCGTCTCGGCGCGCAATTGCGTCAGATGAAGTACATGCCGGAACTGCGTTTCCGGGATGATACGAGTTTTGACAATTACCAGAAGATCGATGCGCTGTTGCGCTCGCCGGAAGTCAGTCGTGATCTTGGAGCGTCTGCAGGCAAGGTCTCCGAAGATAAAGACGAAGAATAGAAATACGGCATGTCCAAACAGCGTAAACCACAACACCGCAAGCCCAAGGGCCGCCCGATTTCCGGCTGGCTTATTCTCGACAAGCCGTTGGATTTCGGTTCGACGGAGGCTGTTTCCAAAATCAAGTGGCTGTTTAACGCCCAGAAGGCCGGTCACGCGGGAACTCTTGATCCCTTGGCGTCCGGCATGTTGCCCATCGCCCTCGGTGATGCAACCAAGACTGTGCCATATGTCATGGATGGCCGGAAAATTTATGAATTCACGGTGACGTGGGGCGAAGAACGCGCGACCGACGACCTTGAAGGCGAAGTAGTCGAAAGTTCCGAGGCTCGTCCGGAAGAACAGGCGATCCGTGACCTTCTGGCGAAGTACACCGGTACCATTCTTCAGACACCGCCGCAGTTCTCGGCAATCAAGATTGCCGGCGAGCGCGCTTATGATCTGGCACGTGAAGGCGAAACCGTCGAAATTCCGGCACGCGAAGTCGAGATTAATCGTCTGAGCTTGCTTGCTGTTACCGATAACAACCATGCGCATTTTGAAGTCGAATGTGGCAAGGGTACTTATGTGCGTGCACTGGCGCGCGATATGGGCCGCGACCTTGGCTGTTTCGGGCATATCTCTGAACTGCGTCGCACCATGGTTGCACCATTTGGTGAAGACGTCATGGTGCCGCTTGCAAAGCTTATCGAGTTTGAGGCGGTTGAAGATCGTGACGAGCGACTTGCAGCGCTCGATGCCTTCCTGATCGATACGGCGGAAGCCCTGTCGTCGCTGCCACAGCTGGTCATTAGTGATGACCAGGCGCATCGCCTGAAGATGGGTAATCCAATTCTGCTGCGCGGCCGTGATGCCCCGGCCGATCACCCCGAGGCCTATGCCATGGCACGTGGCAAACTGGTTGCCATCGGTGAAATCGGGCAGGGAGAGTTCAGGCCCAAGCGGGTTTTCGGATAAGACCATGCAGGAGGGGGCGAGTAATCGCCCCTTTTCTTTGTGCTGCAGATGGTTTATAGGCAGCCCCAGCTTGAGGCTTTTGCCTTTTGCCAATGAATGGCCAGAGCTGGACGACATCCCGGCTCTAGGCGTCCCGATTTTCCTTAGACAATAGAAAGGATCGTACGATGTCGATTACTGCAGAGCGCAAAGCCGCCCTTATCAAGGAATACGCAACCGTTGAAGGCGACACAGGTTCGCCTGAAGTTCAGGTCGCAATTCTGACGGAGCGGATCAACAATCTGACGGAACACTTCAAGGGTCACAAGAAGGACAACCACTCACGTCGTGGCCTTCTGACCATGGTTTCGAGCCGCCGTTCGCTTCTTGATTATCTCAAGAAGAAAGACGAAGCCCGTTACACAAAGCTGATCACAGCCCTTGGTGTACGCCGCTAAAAAAAATCCGGCGGGTCATCGGTTCGATGCCCGCCGGTTTTTCTATCCGGCAGTCTGCCGGACTATGCCCCGAATACCACACAGGTATCGCCGGGGAACAGGAAGATGGGCCGGATGGGCCGGTACCGTCTGAAACAACCGATGACCTGTCATGGGGCAGGATTGCCGGATGCTTTTGCAACGCCGATGACGTTGCAATGAACAAAGCCTCCAGTTGTCTTGCCCGTGATGTGTCGTAGCTGCGAAGACGAAACAATTTCGCAGCGACAGTTAAGGACAAAATATGTTCAAGCAACATTCCGTGGAAATCGAATGGGCAGGCCGCCCGCTCAAGCTTGAGACAGGCAAAGTTGCCCGTCAGGCTGACGGCGCCGTCATCGCAACCTACGGCGAGACCATGGTTCTCGCGACAGTCGTTTCTGCCAAGGCTCCAAAGCCAGGCCAGGACTTCTTCCCGCTGACCGTAAACTACCAGGAAAAGACCTATGCTGCCGGTAAAATCCCAGGCGGCTATTTCAAGCGCGAAGGTCGTCCAAGCGAAAACGAAACACTGGTTTCGCGCCTGATCGACCGTCCAATCCGTCCGCTTTTCCCGGAAGGCTACAAGAACGACACGCAGGTTGTCGTGACCGTTATCCAGCACGATCTGGAAAACAACCCTGATATCCTGTCGATGGTCGCAACATCTGCTGCGCTGACACTTTCTGGCGTTCCTTTCATGGGCCCGGTCGGTGGCGCGCGCGTTGGTTACATCAACGGCGAATACGTACTGAACCCACACCTTGACGAGATGGACGAGTCTGTTCTCGATCTGGTTGTCGCCGGTACGCAGGACGCAGTTCTGATGGTTGAGTCCGAAGCAAAGGAACTCAACGAAGAAATCATGCTCGGCGCCGTCATGTTCGGCCACAAGGGCTTCCAGCCAGTTATCGACGCCATCATCAAGCTGGCCGAAGTTGCTGCCAAGGAACCACGCGAATTCGAACCGGAAGATTTCTCCGCGCTCGAAACAGAAATGCTCGGCCTTGCCGAAGCAGAACTGCGCACCGCGTACAAGATCACTGAAAAGGCTGCACGTTACGCTGCTGTCGACGCAGTGAAGGCAAAGGTGAAGGCTCACTTCCTGCCGGAAGAAGGCGAAGCAAAGTACACAGCCGAAGAAATTGGCGCAGTGTTCAAGCACCTGCAGGCCAAGATCGTTCGTTGGAACGTTCTGGACACCAAGAGCCGTATCGACGGCCGCGACCTGTCCACCGTTCGTCCGATCATTTCGGAAGTTGGCCTTCTGCCACGTACGCATGGTTCGGCGCTGTTCACACGCGGCGAAACGCAGGCGATTGTTGTTGCCACACTCGGCACCGGCGAAGACGAGCAGTATGTTGACAGCCTGACCGGCATGTACAAGGAACGCTTCCTGCTGCATTACAACTTCCCGCCCTACTCGGTCGGTGAAACAGGTCGCATGGGTTCCCCAGGCCGTCGTGAAATCGGTCACGGCAAGCTGGCATGGCGCGCAATCCGCCCAATGCTGCCAACCGCTGAGCAGTTCCCGTACACACTGCGTGTGGTTTCTGAAATCACCGAGTCCAACGGTTCTTCCTCGATGGCAACCGTTTGCGGCACATCGCTTGCTCTGATGGACGCTGGCGTTCCTCTGGCCAAGCCAGTTGCCGGTATCGCCATGGGCCTTATCCTCGAAGGCGACCGTTTTGCGGTTCTCTCCGACATCCTCGGCGACGAAGATCACCTCGGCGACATGGACTTCAAGGTTGCTGGTACTGCGGACGGCATCACCTCGCTTCAGATGGACATCAAGATCGCCGGTATCACCGAAGAGATCATGAAGGTTGCTCTCGAGCAGGCTCAGGGCGGTCGCAAGCACATCCTCGGCGAGATGGCCAACGCCATCACAGAAAGCCGCGGCCAGCTTGGTGAATTTGCTCCACGCATCGAAGTGATGAACATTCCGGTCGACAAGATCCGTGAAGTTATCGGCTCGGGCGGCAAGGTCATCCGCGAAATCGTTGAGAAGACCGGCGCAAAGATCAACATCGAAGACGATGGTACCGTGAAGATCGCTTCTTCTTCCGGCAAGGAAATCGAAGCTGCTCGCAAGTGGATCCACTCGATCGTTGCAGAGCCAGAAGTCGGCGCAATCTACGAAGGCACAGTCGTCAAGACCGCTGACTTCGGCGCGTTCGTCAACTTCTTCGGCGCACGTGATGGCCTGGTTCACATCTCGCAGCTCGCTTCCGAGCGCGTTGCCAAGACCTCCGACGTCGTCAAGGAAGGCGACAAGGTTTGGGTCAAGCTGATGGGCTTTGACGAGCGTGGCAAGGTTCGCCTGTCCATGAAGGTTGTCGATCAGGCAACTGGCAAGGAAGCGGAGAAGAAGGACGGCGAAGTAGCCGAATAAGGCCTTCGTTTCTTTCCGATATCGAGGCGCGGAAGATTTCCGCGCCTTTTTTCTATTTTCAAAAAGGTCGCAAATATGAGCCGTGACGCCGTCAAAACCCTGTTCCACCCGTTCGCCGCAGGCATGGTCGAAGCACCTGTGCAGGGTGAACGCGTACTGTTTCTTGGAGCCGAATCCGGTGCGCCAAGGCTCGAAGGATTTGATGCCGAGATTGTTGCGGTTCAGAGCCTTCGTCCGCTTTACCGCGCCTTGCAGGCCGAACATGCCAATGTCACACCTGACCTGTCAGGCGAGGCGTTCGATGCGGCGCTTATCCTGTGCGGCAAACACCGTGGTGAAAATGAAAACCGCGTTGCCGAAGCGCTTGAACGCGTCAAGGCAGGTGGCACAATCGTGATTGCCGGTTCGAAAGAAGATGGCATCGCCACCATGCGCAAGATGCTGCTGAAGCTGGGTGTAGAAGTCGAATCCACACCAAAATATCATGGCATTGCAGTGTGGTTTAAGCGCCCCGAAGAGGTGACTGCTTACGTTGCGAAACTGAAGCATGACGCCGTCACGGTCGATGGACGGTTCACGGCGATGCCGGGCATGTTCTCGCATGATCGTATCGATGATGGCTCCGAATTGCTGGCATCGCGCCTGCCAACCGATTTTGATGGCAATGCCGCAGATTTTGGCGCTGGCTGGGGTTATCTCTCGGTCATGCTCGCCGAGAAGTCTCCGCGTACCGCCCGCATCGATTTGTTCGAAGCAGACTGGAATGCATTGGAGTTCGCCAAGACCAATCTCGAAGAAAACTGCCCGAAACTGACGACACGTTTCTTCTGGCAGGATCTAGTTGCTGAGCCACCAAAAGAGAAGTACGACTTGATCATCATGAACCCGCCCTTCCATGCAGGTGGACAAGCGGCTGAGCCTGCCTTGGGTCAGGCACTGATCAAGACAGCGGCAGGTGCTCTGCGTAATGGCGGCAAGCTGCTGATGGTTGCCAACCGTGGTCTTCCCTATGAAACCATTCTTGCCGGCGAATTCAAAACAAGCGGTGAAGTATGCCGTAACTCCCGCTTCAAGATCCTGAGTGCACAGAAGTAAAAGACAAAAAAGATGTTCCGCAAAACCGAAAGCAATGGTTTTGCGGAATTTTTGATGTCAGGACTTTCTGACTTTTTGCGATGCCAGCACATTGCGGATCGCAAAGCTCGAATGAATACGTGAAACGCCGGGTAACTTTGACAGAATGTCCTTGTGGACACGCTCAAAGTCTCCGGCGCTTTCAATTTCCACCCGCACGAAATAATCGGCGCCACCGGTCATCAAAAAACACTCACGAATTTCAGAGTGTTTGCGCACTGCCACTTCGAAACGGTTGAGATAGTCTTCCGTCTGTCGATCAAGGGTTATCTGAACGATGACCGCAATACCTTCTTCGCCCGACGTATTGCCCGTCAGTACCGTGTAGCCACGGATTGCGCCGGACTGTTCCAGAATATTGATACGGCGCAGGCATGCCGAGGGTGACAAACCAACGGCCTCTGCAAGTTTGGTGTTGCTGATGCGCGCATTGGCGCGTAGCGCCCTGATGATATGCCGGTCTATCGCATCGAGTCCTGACATGTGGTTTCTTTCATTTCGTCGCAGATTGTTTCAATAAATAGCAATAATCTGAATAATCAACACATCATCGCCGGAAAATTCGACAATACGTGCATTACCATCCTTCATTAATAATGAGGGTGAACGACAATGAACATGCAAATCAGCCGCACACATGCGAGCGGTAATGCAAGTGGTTGGCTGACAATCGATCTGGGCGCTCTATTCGACAATTACCGGTTATTACAGGCGCAGGCACCAGCAAGTGCCGTGGCTGGCGTGGTAAAAGCAGATGCCTATGGGCTGGGCGCAGACCATGTCGCGACCACGCTATACGCCGCCGGGTGTCGCGACTTTTTCGTTGCGCATATCGACGAGGCTATCAGCCTTCGCAAACTGATTGCACAGGACGCACGGTTTTACGTGTTGAATGGATTGCAGCCCGGCAATGAAGCAAGCTGTGAAGCGTTCGATATCACACCCGTTCTCAATTCTTTGGCGCAGGTCGCGCAATGGTCCGACTTCGCAACCAGCATCGGCAAGACGCTGCCAGCAATCCTGCAGGTCGACACTGGCATGTGCCGCCTTGGCCTGCCGCCGGAAGAACTTGAAATTCTCGTGAAGGACCAAAGCCGTCTTTCGGGCCTGCGCATTGATTATATCATGAGCCATCTTGCCTGCGCTGATGAGCCGGAGAACCTCGCCAATGCAGCGCAGCTGGCTGTCATGTTGGAAGCGGCACTTGGCCTGCCGAACGCCAAGATCTGTTTTTCAAATTCCGGCGGTATCTTTCTCGGTAGCGGATATCACAACCACCTGATGCGGCCAGGTATTGCGCTTTACGGCGGTGCACCGTCGGTGCTGCGACCAAACCCGATGAAGCCGGTTGTCGGACTTCAGGTCGCTGTGGTGCAAACCCGCATTGTCCCCGCAGGCTCACAGGTTGGTTATGGCGGTTCCTTCGTTTCGAAGGAAGAGATGCGTCTGGCGACACTGGCGGCCGGTTATGCGGATGGCTTGCCACGGTCTTTGAGCAACAGCGGAGCGGTGTGGTTTGATGGCCAGCGCTTGCCGATTGTCGGACGCGTGTCGATGGACAGCATCATTGTCGACATATCCGCTTTGCCTGAGGGAACCTTGCAGCACGGTTCGCTCGTTGAAGTGATTGGGCCGCAGCAGAGTCTCGAAGACGTGGCCGATGATGCCGGTACCATTGCCTATGAAATTCTGACGAGCCTTGGCCGTCGTTATCAGAGAAAATACATCCAACCTCGGGACGTCGCAGCAGCATTGACTGACCGTGCCCCCAATGCGTGAGAATGGCATGAACATTACGATCCTTGGAGCCGGTGTTATCGGCGTGACATCTGCGTGGTACCTCGCCAAGGCAGGGCATAAGGTAACGGTTATTGACCGGCAGTCGGGCGCGGCACTGGAAACCAGCTTTGCCAATGCCGGCGAAATTTCTCCCGGCTATTCATCGCCTTGGGCAGCGCCAGGTATTCCGATGAAGGCGCTGAAATGGCTGTTCATGAAACATGCCCCGTTGATCGTGCGCCCGACGCTGGATGCGGCAACATGGAGCTGGATGCTGAAGATGCTGTCCAACTGCACGGCAGCCCGGTATGCGACCAACAAAGGTCGCATGGTGCGGATTGCCGAATACAGCCGCGATTGCTTGATTGCACTTCGTGATGAAACCGGTATTCAGTACGACCACCGCACGCAGGGCACATTGGAAGTGTTCCGCACCCAGAAGCAGTTTGATGGTATTGCCAAGGACGTCGCCGTCCTGAAGGCGGGCGGCGTGCCGTTTGAAATACTCGACGGCAAGGGATGCGTGGCAGTTGAGCCAGGCCTTGCGCCGTCGAGTGACAAGATCGTGGGTGGTCTGCGCCTGCCAGGCGACGAGACTGGCGATTGCTACATGTTCACCACGGAGTTGGCGAAGCTGGCGGAGCAGGCTGGCGTGACCTTCCTCTACGATACGGCCATCCATCGTCTGGTTACAGAAGGTTCGGTCGTCAAGGCAGTTGAAACTTCCAAGGGTCGGATTGAAGCTGATGTATTTGTCGCGGCCCTTGGCAGTTACTCGCCGGCACTGGTCAAGCCACTCGGCCTTGATCTGCCAGTTTATCCAGTGAAGGGCTATTCGATTACCGTGCCGATCATCAATGAAGCACGGGCACCTGTTTCGACCGTGATGGATGAAGCCTACAAGGTTGCCATTACCCGCTTGGGCTCGCGCATCCGTGTCGGCGGTATGGCGGAAATCGCCCGTTTCAGCAACGATCTGCCCCAGGCACGCAAGGAAACTCTGACCCATTCCGTGGAAGATCTGTTTGGCGGGGCAGGAGATCAGTCGCAGGCCCTGTTCTGGTCGGGCCTACGCCCGATGACACCAGATGGTACGCCGGTTATCGGTAAGACCCGTTATGGAAACCTGTATCTCAACACCGGTCATGGCACTCTCGGCTGGACCATGTCTTGTGGTTCCGCCCGCGTTCTTTCTGATTTGATCAGCGGTCAAAAACCAGACATTGAGACGGCCGATCTTTCGATTTCCCGCTACGGCCGTTGAGGCCTCGGTATAGAGTCGAGTGAATAAGGGATTATGTAGATGGGGCTTTCAGGATGATATCCGAAGGCCCCGTTTGTCTATGCAGAAAGCACATAAAACAAAAAGGCCGGGCAAGCCCGACCTTTCACAACCGCTTTGGTTCATGCCAGTACATCCGTGGTCATGGCGAAGCGATTTTGTATTTCTGGACGACAACCTGAGGTTTTCGTCTCGTTGCTCACATCCTCGCGCCAATTGGTTAACATCAAGTTAACGTCAAGGCAGCGAATGCAGTAATCTTGTGCCGTGAGCGACGTGTGAAATACATGTGAACCCTATATGCTGTCGCATAAGGGCTTTTTCAAGGCCTGCTAAAATAAAACAGCTTTTGCAACCTCAAATATAACGCAAATAAAAAAGGCCGGTAAAACCGGCCTTTAATCGTGTGCAAAAAACTGAAGACTTATTAAGCCTGCAGGTTGTCTGCAGACATCTTGCCCGAACGACGGTCCTGAACCAGTTCGTAGGTGATCTTCTGGCCATCCTTGAGGCCGTTCATGCCAGCGCGCTCAACAGCAGAAACGTGTACGAATACGTCCTGTGTGCCGTCGTCAGGCTGAATGAATCCGTAACCCTTGGTCGAGTTGAACCATTTAACTGTACCAGTTGCCATAACGATTTCCTTCCGTTGGCAAATTGAATTAGCCTCGAAAAATAGTCCTTTCGAGAGCAGTTGGTCGAATTTGCAGAAAAAAGATCGTCGTTTGCGTCTATGCGGCGCCGAAGTCTGGTCGTCAAACAAATATCGATGGCGCCGACATAATTGGCTTTGCAGTTGCTTGTCAAGAGACAGGAAAGTTTGTCAAAGGCTTGAAAAGCAAAAACCCGGTGCGGGAGGAGGTGCACCGGGTTCTTGAAACTGACTGACAATTGGGAGGAGGAGTATTGTCAGTCCAAATCGGCGGGCGCTGGGAGGAGGAGTGCGCCGCGTCGATGATTTAAATGTACCGGAAACCCGCACAAAATACAGCCACATGATTGCAGCGCAGCTTTGCAGTTAGTGCATGGCTTGGGGCTGTTCTATTGCCATTACTCAATCGGCCGCCTATCATTTAAGCATGAGCATTGAATCGGTCCGTACATATTTCGCTTCCAGATCCCCTGACATCACCGTCATCGAGACGGAGAAAAGCTCCGCAACGGTGGCGCTCGCTGCTGAGGCGCATGGTGTGGAGCCAGATCAGATTGCTAAAACTATCTGCCTGCGTGCCGGTGAGACTGTTCTTTTGGTTGTAACAGCCGGAACCAGGCGGCTTGATAACAAGAAGTTCCGGGAGCAGTTTCAAGCTAAACCCCGCATGTTGGATGGGGAAGAGGTGGTGGCTGTTACCAGTCATCCGATCGGTGGTGTGTGCCCGTTTGGCCTTGCCACGGATGTTCCGGTTTATTGCGATGTTTCGTTGAAGAACTATCAGGAAGTTGTGCCTGCCGCTGGCGCCACCAATGCTGCGGTCCGCATCTCGCCGGACCTGATGGCATCGCTCACCAACGCACAATGGGTTGATGTCTGCCAATAACATAAAGTTGGTAGGCCCGTGAGTTTAACCGCACCTTAAATCGCCGTATTTTATTCTCATTCGAATGAAATGCAGATCGAGCGTCGAAACACGCCCGTTTGCAAGGGCTTATCGTATCAGGAGTGGTCTCGGCCATATGGCAGGCAAAAGCAAATCAGGTCGCAGAATAGAACCTTCATTCGAGGATGATGAGCTCGAAGATGAAGAGATGCGCCTTGATGCTGGCGACCGCATTGCCGGAAATTCCGCCGTTCGCCGCAAAACCGCCGCTACTGCGGCCGCACCCAAGAAATCCAGAAAGAGCAAAGCAGCACCTGTAAAAGTCGCGAAATCAGGAGGGTTGGTCCGCTTGGTCAGGCGCTTGTTTTATTGGTGTGTGGTGCTGGGCATCTGGGGCGGCATCGCCGTCACGGGTTTGGTTCTTTATTATGGTGCACGCATGCCTGCTGCCAGCACCTGGTCTATTCCTGAGAGACCACCGAACGTCAGGATCGTTTCCGTTGATGGCGAAGTCATTGCCAACCGCGGGACTACCGGCGGTGAAGCTGTCGCGCTTGAGGACATGTCTCCTTACATACCGCAGGCGGTCATGGCCATTGAAGACCGGCGGTTCTATTCGCACTTTGGTGTTGACCCGCTCGGTTTGGCGCGTGCCGTGGTCACCAACGTGACCTCAGGGCGTATGGTCCAAGGTGGCTCCACACTAACCCAGCAGCTTGCCAAGAACTTGTTCCTCTCCCAAGAGCGCACGCTTGAGCGCAAGGTACAGGAAGTGCTGCTGTCGTTCTGGCTGGAGCAAAAATACAGCAAGGACCAGATTCTTGCGATGTATCTGAACCGCGTTTATTTCGGCTCGAATGCCTATGGTGTCGAGGCCGCATCCCGCCGTTACTTCAACAAGTCTGCACGGGATGTAAATCTTGGAGAAGCGGCTCTTCTGGCTGGCCTCCTGAAGGCGCCGTCTCGTCTGTCGCCTGCGCGAGATCCGCAAGCCGCCGAAGAACGAGCGCAGATCGTTCTCTCTGCCATGCGCGAGGAAGGTTACATCACCGATAGCGAAAGTGCGACGGCTATGTCGCAGCCGCCAACCAAGGCCAAACATTTCTGGTCGGGTGCCCAGCACTACGCTGCCGACATGGTGATCGATGAGGTCCGATCGCTGGTCGGTGAGGTGAAGCAGGATCTGGTTGTCGATACCACCCTTGATCTCGGCCTTGAAGAAAAGGCCGATGAGGCCATCACCAAGGCATTGGCTGCCGAAGGAAAGAAGCTAGGCGTTTCGCAAGCCGCTCTGGCGGCGATCGATGGCACCGGCGCCATTCGTGCAGTGGTCGGTGGCGCAAGCTACGCTGACAGCCAGTTCAACCGCGCAACAAGAGCCAAGCGTCAGCCCGGTTCGGCCTTCAAGCCATTCGTTTATGTGGCGGCTTTGGAAGCCGGTCTGCGTCCCAACTCCATCCGTAATGACGGTCCGGTTCGCATCGGCAATTGGACGCCTGAGAACTATGACCAGAAATATAGGGGCGAGGTAACGCTGTCATCCGCTCTGTCACAATCGCTCAACACCATCGCTGCGCAATTGGTGATGGAGGTCGGTCCTGACCATGTGACCAAGGTGGCGCATCGGCTGGGCATCGAATCCCAGTTGCAAGCCAATGCCTCCATTGCGCTCGGTACTTCGGAAGTCTCTCTGACAGAACTGACGGCCGCGTATGCGCCTTTCATGAATGGCGGTTACAAGGCCACGCCTCATATCGTCAAACGCATTTCTGACATGGACGGCAACGTCCTCTATGAAAACAAATATGATAATCCACCTCGTGTGCTAAGCGAAGCGATCGTCGCCGCCATGAACAGCATGCTGACGCGTGTTGTCGATGAAGGCACGGGTAAGGCCGCCAGGCTGAAGGGTTGGCAGGTTGCTGGTAAGTCCGGCACAACCCAGTCATTCCGCGATGCGCTGTTCGTTGGTTACACAAGCAACCTGACGACCGGCATCTGGCTCGGCAATGATGACGGTACGCCCATGAAGAAGGTGACCGGCGGTGGCCTGCCTGCAAAAGTATGGCATGACTTCATGACCGCCGCGCATTCGGGCCTGACCCCATCACCATTGTTTGGTCAGGGTTATGTGACCGATGAACCGGTTTTTCCACCCGATCGTCCCAACGAGAACCAGCCGGGGTCTATAACTGACATTATCTCTGGCGCCTTCGGTGACCGTCTGTCATCGCAAGGCATGCCGCCTGAGCAGGTTGGTTCGGGCAATGGTCAGCCGATGGATATTCCGCAGCGCTCTTATCCGGGCGAGCCATCCTATTCAAATGGGCCGGTGCCGCCCGCCGATGTTGGAGCAAGTGATCAACGCGGTCCTCAGCCGGCAAGACAGACGACGCTTCTCGATTTTCTGATGGGAAATTGACGAGCAGGAGGCTGCAGGTGAGTCTTGTCTCTTAATGCGACATCCTGGTGCCGGGCGATTGCCAGCGATGTTACCGACGCCTTGGGCAGAATTCGTTCATTCGGCCTTCAAAATTTGGAATTCGTGTTTTGGTTGATTTTTCCAATCGTTTTTCTAAAGTTCTGATTTTTATCAATAATATCTAATTTCTAACGCCCGTTCGGCTCGTTTCAATTAACCCTAAGGCTTGTTTTTTCATTGGCTGCCCCATTTCTGATGACTTTCCAGGGTAAATGAATTATTACTTATGATTATTGGAATGCTTAGTTGCTGTACTAAATTTTTTTAATTGAGGATTAAGATGTTTAGACTTGGCGAGGCTCGCGCAGGTGGGTTCGAAGAGATTCAGCAGTCTGGTAGTATTGTTCTAGAACCACAAAATATTTTATTTGAGAATGATCAGGTTGAACAAACACCTATGCTGAAATTGCAGTTTGCAGTTAAGCGCCTTATTGATGTCTTTGGTGCTTTTTCTGCTCTCTTAATGTTGTCTCCACTCTTTGGTGTCGTCGCTCTTCTTGTGAAACTTGATAGCAAGGGGCCGGTATTCTTCTCCCAGATTCGCTGGGGAATGAATGGAGAGAAAATCCGCGTTTATAAATTTCGCTCAATGAGAACAGATCTGTGCGACGCAACGGGTGTCGCGCAGACCGTGAAAAATGATCCTCGTGTTACAAAGATGGGCGCAATTTTGCGCAAGACCAACATTGATGAACTGCCACAGCTGATCAATGTCCTGAAGGGTGACATGTCGCTGGTCGGACCACGTTGCCATGCCATTGGCATGTTTGCAGGCGGCCGTCTTTATGAGGATCTCGTACCAAACTACCACAAGCGTCACACTGTGCGTCCAGGCATTACCGGCCTTGCGCAGATGCGTGGCCTTCGTGGCCCGACGGACCGTGCGGACAAGGCAAGAGCCCGTATCGCATCGGATATCTACTACGTCGACAATTTCTCGGTGTGGCTGGATATCAAAATTATTTTCGGAACTTTGTGGTCCGAACTCAAGGGTGGCAAAGGCTTCTGATTTTTTGGCCTTTGTCTGATATTTTTTAAGACGCCTTTATTTTAGAAAGCCCCGCTCCGGTGATCCGAAGCGGGGCTTTTGTTTATTTCGCGGCCAGCGCATCCATGATCCGGATCCAGGAGCGGATACCCTTATGGAAGGACTGCAGGTCGTACTTCTCGTTCGGGGAGTGGATACGGTCATCGGTCAGGCCATAACCGACCAGAAGCGAATCCATGCCGAGCATCTTCTGGAAGTCACCAACGATCGGGATCGAGCCGCCCATGCCGATGACAACGGCAGGCTTTGGCCATTCGTCGGAGAGCGCATTTTTTGTCTTCGTCAATGCCGGAGAATCATAAGACAGCTGGATAGCCGGTGAGCCACCATGTTCGTGGAACTCGACCGAGCAATCCGCTGGAATTTTGGCGCGAACATAGGCGCGGAATGCTTCACGCACCTGGGCCGGATCCTGCTTGCCAACCAGACGGAAGGAGACTTTTGCCGATGCCTGCGCGGCGATAACGGTCTTGAAGCCATCGCCGGTGTAACCGCCGATAATCCCGTTCACTTCGGCGGTGGGTCGGGCCCATGTCAACTCGAGAACCGAGCGTCCTTGTTCACCTGAAGGTACGGACAGGCCAACTTCGCCAAGGAAAGCCTCTGCGGTGCGGCCGAGCGTTTCCCAGGAAGCTTTGATATTGGCTGGCGTTTCTTCAACACCGTCATAGAAACCGTCAAGCGTCACGCGACCTGTCGTGTCGTGCAGACCGGCCAGGATATTGGCCAGAATGTGGATCGGGTTGGCGGCGGCACCCCCGAACAGGCCGGAATGCAGATCGCGGTCCGCAGCGGTGATGACGACTTCTTCGCCAACCAGACCCCGCAATGCGCCCGCAATCGCCGGTGTTTCCCGGTCCCACATGCTGGTATCACAGACGAGTGCAAACTCTGCCTTCAACTCGCCGGCATTGGCTTCGAGGAATGGCTTGAGGGACGGGGAGCCTGACTCTTCTTCACCTTCAAACAGGATGGTCACGCGGATCGGCAGCGAGCCGTGAATTTCCTTGTAGGCGCGGCATGCCTCAACGAAGGTCATCAACTGACCCTTGTCGTCAGATGTGCCACGGCCGGTGATGACCTTGCGGTCGTTGCCAAGATCCTTGATCGCAGGTTCGAACGGATCGTTTTCCCACAGGTTCAGCGGGTCGACCGGCTGTACGTCATAATGGCCATAAAACAGAACGTGTGGAGCATCCGCTGTCGCTGCCGCATGGTGCGCAACGACCATCGGGTGGCCTGCGGTATCACGAACCGACGCGTCGAAACCAATCGACGACAGCGAGGCTGTCAGCCATTCGGCGGCCTTGCGGCATTCAGCCTTGAAAGCCGGGTCGGTAGAGATGGACTTTATTCTGACAAGTTCAAACAACCTGTCGAGGCTCGACGTCAGATTTTCATCGGCCTTGGCCAAAACGTTGGAAATATCAGTCATTGGGTATCCTGCCATTGGACAGCATTCTGAAACCCGCGGGGTTTGATGGGAATGCTGCCTTTTTAATTCGAAGCCGGGCTTGCGCATTTAGTCGAAATGCGCAGTCAGTTGCCGATAACAACGTTATCGCATCGACCTACATCGCGGAAGTGTTTTTGAGTGCGCGCTGTACATACTCGATCAGCAACTCGCGCTCGAAGCGACGGAAGCCGGAAAATGCCAATTCATCCGCCTCTTTGGCAGCGGTAATAGCCTGTTCCTCGAGCGAGCGACCCTGCGCGGTAAGTTCGATGATCTGGGCGCGTTTGTCCTTGGGGTGCTGCTTGCGGGTGATCAGGCTGTCGCGCTGCATGCGGGCCAATGTATTGGCAAGCGTTGCCTGCTCGATATCCAGCCGATCAAGCAATTGCCGTTGTGTGATGCCATCTTCATTCCAGAGCTCGAGCAAGATCGGAAATTGGCCTGGAGAAAAGCCAAGTGCCGAGGCTTTTTTATGCAAGGCACGTGAAAAGGCCTTGGCCAGCTGGGCAGTCAGATAGGCAGCAGAATCGGTTCTTGAAAAGCGCATGCGATTTGAGGTCCTGAAAACAAGTCTCGCACTGGTCGATGGCATCGGCAGGGCGGCTTACGCATAATGGTCCATTCTTTCCCCAAACATGCGGCGACATTTTTAGGCGTCAAAGCTGAGGTATTTTTGCGGGGTGAGGCCAATAAAAAAACCGCCACGGCCGGGAGGGGGTCGGCCATGGCGGCTTATCGAGGGACAAAGGCCCGGAGAGGGGGGAAGGCCTTTGTCCGGTCTGACGCGGCGGGGGACGAGCCAGCTATCAGACTACGGCGTGATCAGGCGCCGTTGAGTAATAATTGTGGCTGCAAATGAGGCTTTTCAAGGGAAGAAACTATTACAAATCGGTAACGTTAAGGTGAGCGGTGAGCACGGATTTTGACTGAATCTTTCTGGGCATGAAACCGGGCCAAATCTAACTTTCTGTGGACGCAAGATGAGGCGCAAGGTAACGATGGCACCATGAAAAAAGGCGATCATCTCTTCCTCGTTGACGGTTCCGGCTTTATTTTCCGGGCGTTTCACGCAATTCCAGCATTGAACCGCAAGTCTGACGGCTTGCCGGTGAATGCAGTCTCCGGCTTCTGTAACATGCTCTGGAAATTGCTCAGGGATGCACGCAACACCGATGTTGGCGTTACGCCCACGCATTTTGCCGTCATTTTTGACTATTCCTCAAAGACATTTCGCAACGAGCTTTATGACCTTTACAAGGCAAACCGCTCTGCACCGCCAGAGGACCTGATCCCGCAGTTCGGATTGATCCGTCATGCGACCCGTGCGTTCAACCTGCCGTGCATTGAAAAGGAAGGTTTTGAGGCCGACGATCTGATCGCCACCTACGCCCGGCAGGCCGAGGCGGTGGGCGCCGACACCACCATCATTTCGTCTGACAAGGACCTGATGCAGCTCATCACGGCCAACGTGCACATGTACGATGCCATGAAGGACAAGCAGATCGGCATCCCGGAAGTCATCGAAAAATGGGGTGTACCGCCGGAAAAGATGATCGACCTGCAGGCAATGACGGGAGATTCGACCGACAATATTCCGGGCATTCCAGGCATCGGTCCGAAAACGGCGGCCCAGCTTTTGGAAGAGTATGGTGATCTCGATACGTTGCTTGAGCGTGCGGGCGAAATAAAGCAGCAAAAGCGGCGTGAAAACATCATTGCCAATACCGAGCTTGCCCGGCTTTCCCGCCAGCTTGTGTCGTTGCGCACAGACGTACCGCTTGAAATGCAGCTCGACCAGCTGGTGCTGGAGCCGCAGGACGGACCCAAGCTGGTTGCCTTCCTGAAGGCCATGGAGTTCACGACGCTGACCCGCCGTGTGGCAGAGGCCACAGGTGCGGAAGCCGGCGAGATTGAGGCTGCAGTCGTACCCGTCGAATGGGGCGCGGATGCCCATGGTCCTGATGTCGGTGCTGGCACAACAGCTGCACCACAGCCATCGCAGGCAGCGGCGTCGGCAGACGCTGTAGAGGTCGTCCACAAGGACGGTTTTGCGCCGTCTGATCTGGCAGCATCGCGTGCTGCGTTGTTTGCATCATCGCCCATCGACACGACCGGCTATACGACGATCCGTGACGTGCAGAGTTTGGATAGATGGATAGCGGATGCGTACGAGACAGGCGTTGTTGCTTTCGATACCGAGACAACGTCTCTTGACCCGATGCAGGCCGAGCTTGTCGGTTTCTCGCTGGCACTCGCTGATAACAACAAGGATGGTTCCGGAACAACCATTCGCGCCGCCTATGTGCCTTTGACCCACAAGACTGGGTCTGGTGGTGATCTGTTCAGCGATGGCATCAAGTTGAGCGAAGGCCAGATACCTTTCCGTGATGCTCTTGAGCGGCTGAAGCGCCTGCTTGAAGACCCTTCCGTCCTGAAGGTCGCACAGAACCTCAAATACGATTACCTGCTGATGAAGCGCCACGGCGTGGTGATTGACGGTTATGACGACACGATGCTGATGTCATACGTGCTGGAGGCGGGCAAAGGCACGCACGGCATGGATGCTCTGTCTGAGCGTTGGCTTGGTCACAAGCCGATTGCCTATAAGGACGTTGCGGGCTCTGGCAAAGCCAGCGTCACCTTCGATTTCGTCGACATTGAGAAAGCCACCGCCTATGCCGGTGAGGACGCGGATGTCACACTCCGCCTCTGGCTCGTACTGAAACCGCGTCTGGCTGCTGAGGGCCTGACGTCAGTCTACGAAAGGCTGGAGCGGCCGCTGGTAGCTGTGCTGTGCCGCATGGAAGAGCGCGGCATCACCATTGACCGGCAAATCCTGTCGCGTCTCTCTGGGGAGCTGGCGCAAAAGGCTGCTGCCGCAGAAGAAGAGATCTATACGTTGGCAGGTGAACGGTTCAACGTCGGTTCGCCCAAGCAGCTTGGTGACATCCTGTTCGGCAAGATGGGGCTGCCCGGTGGTTCCAAAACCAAGACCGGACAATGGTCTACTTCTGCACAGGTGCTGGAAGATCTGGCCGCCGAGGGTGCGGAACTGCCCTCGAAGATTGTTGACTGGCGTCAGCTGACCAAGTTGAAGTCAACCTATACAGATGCACTGCCGGGTTACATTCATCCCGAGACAAAGCGTGTTCATACATCTTACGCAATGGCCTCGACAACGACAGGACGTTTGTCATCGTCCGAACCGAACCTGCAGAATATTCCGGTTCGTACAGCCGAAGGTCGCAAGATCAGAACGGCATTTATCACCACGCCCGGTCACAAGCTTCTGTCTGCCGACTATAGCCAGATTGAATTGCGTGTGCTGGCGCATGTGGCGGATATTCCGCAGCTGCGGCAGGCCTTTGAGAATGGCGTCGATATTCATGCCATGACCGCCTCTGAAATGTTTGGCGTGCCGGTTGAGGGCATGCCTTCAGAAGTGCGCCGCCGCGCCAAGGCCATCAACTTCGGCATCATCTACGGCATTTCCGCTTTCGGTCTTGCCAATCAGCTGAGCATTGGCCGCTCGGAAGCCGGCGAATACATCAAAAAGTATTTTGAGCGTTTCCCCGGCATCAAGGACTATATGGAAGCGACCAAAGCCTTTGCACGCGACAAGGGTTATGTGGAAACCATTTTTGGTCGCCGGGCCTATTATCCTGAAATCCGCTCGTCCAACCCGTCTGTCCGTGCCTTTAACGAACGCGCGGCTATAAATGCGCCTATTCAGGGTTCTGCTGCGGATGTCATTCGCCGCGCCATGGTGCGTGTCGAACCGGCACTGTTGGCGGAAAAGCTTTCGGCGCGGATGCTGTTGCAGGTGCACGACGAATTGATATTCGAGGTTGAAGACGCGGAAATCGACAAGGCGTTGGGGCTTGTCGTGTCTGTCATGGAAAACGCGGCAATGCCTGCGGTATCCATGGCCGTGCCGCTGAAGGTTGATGCGAGAGCCGCGACCAACTGGGATGAGGCGCACTAATCCCGGTTCTGGGGCATCCATCAAAAAACTTCATCAACCGGATCACCGTCAAAGGATCGTCAGTCGATCGCGTATCTGTCATGGAAGAAGCTGAAAACGCGCCTGTCCACAGGCGTGTTTTAAAAGCGTTGTGACAGGAGTAGCGAATGGAAAAATTGACGCTCTATATAGGCAACAAGAATTATTCCTCATGGTCCTTGCGGCCATGGCTTGCCATGGAAGCAGCAGGAATCCCTTTTGAGGAAGTTCTGATTCCCTTCGACTTTGCGGCAGGCAATCCGAAGTTCAAGGATATCTCGCCCACCAAACTGGTTCCTGTCCTGCACCACGGCGATCTGCGTGTCTGGGAATCACTTTCGATCATCGAATATGTGGCTGATCTCTTCCCTGAAAAAAAGCTGTGGCCGACAAATATAAAAGACCGGGCAGTCGCCCGCTCTGTTTCCATGGAGATGCTGGGCGGTTTCCGCGCTTTACGACATGCCTGTCCAATGCACATGCGCAGGAAAAAGAGTAAACTTGAGGTATCCGACGCGGTTCGTAAGGATGTCGAGCGTATTGAAAACATCTGGCGTGAATTGCGAGCCCGCTCTGGCGGCCCCTATCTTTTCGGGACTTTTTCGGCTGCAGACGCCATGTTTGCACCGGTTGTCTGCCGTTTTGATGTCTATGATCTGGTTTCCAATGAAGATACTTTGGAGTATATGCAGGTGATGAAGGCGCATCCTGCATGGCAAAAGTGGTATCAGGCGGCAATTGTTGAGCCGTGGACTGTTCCCGAGGGTGAGGCATAACCCTGCAAAACCTGAAAAAATATGCGTGGGGACTGGTCAAGACCCAGTAAGGCATGTATAAGCGCGCCAAATTTCCGATTTCGAAACATGCGGCATTCAGCCATAAGTGGCAACATGCTCCGTTTCGTCCGTTAAGTGGAGTAACACAAATGGCTGTACCTAAAAGAAAAACAAGCCCGTCCAAGCGCGGTATGCGCCGTTCGGCTGACGCTCTCAAGGCTTCGACATACGTTGAAGACAAGAACTCCGGCGAACTGCGTCGCCCACACCATATCGATCTGAAGACCGGTATGTACCGTGGCCGTCAGGTTCTGACGCCGAAGGAAAGCGCATAAGCGTTTTCTGACTGACTGATTAAAAAAAGCTGGCCTTGTGCCAGCTTTTTTTGTGCCTGCAATTGGCCGACGACTCAGACGGCAGCACAGTGCGTATTGGCCATCTTGGAAATCGGCAATCTTCCACATACACTCCCATCGAGGATGGAGACCCGGGCGACTGTTCGGGATTGCGTGAAAGCACTGTATTGGAGGAAATGACCGGTGAAGCATCGCTGGATACCCGTGGCTGTCGTGTGTCTGGTCCTGGGCCTTGTCGCCATGACCAAGGGCAGCGAACTTGTTTCCCGCCATTTCATGAATGAAGCCTCCTCCCAGGCTCATACAACGCTCAGGCTGGCCCTTTCGGCTCTCGGTGGGCATCTGAGCCGCTACGAGCCTTTACCCGCCCTGATGGCCGATCACGACGATATTGAGGAACTGGTCAGCAACCCTTCCAACCAGTTGCTGCGTGACCGCGCCAATATCTATCTGAAAGAGATCAATACGCTTCTGCACTCGTCGGACATCTATGTCATGACGCTGGACGGTGAAACGATTGCTGCCAGCAACTTCGATGGACCGGCCACCTTCATTGGCCAGAACTTCAGCTACAGGCCGTATTTTCAAGAGGCAGCAAAAGGCCAGCAATCGAGGTTCTTTGCTCTTGGCACCACCTCGCATAAGCGTGGATATTATTTCTCCTCACCCATTTTGTTCGAGAATGCCATCAAGGGCGTGATCGTTTTTAAGGTCGATATTGAAGGCATTGAGGCTTCCTTCGGCAATGGTGAAAACCGGATCATCGTGTCTGATCCTGAAGGCATCATCTTCATGACTGGTACGCCGGAGTGGCTCTATGCCTCGCTGCTGCCACTAACCAAGGATCGGTTGTTGCGGACCGAAACATCGCGCCGCTACTCCGATGCGACATTGCGTGAATTGCCATTGAGCATCGAAAGCAGTGACGGACATAGGCTATTCAAGATCGCCAGCGGGCAGGGGGAGCAGGAATATCTCGCCCTGTCGCAACTGATGCCTGAAGCCGGCTGGACCGTGCGGGTGTTGATGGACACCAGTTCAGTGCGCAACCAGGTACGCACGACGGTCATTGCGGTGGTGCTCTGCCTTTGCCTTGCAGGGTTCATCCTTGCCGCAGTTTTGCAGCGCCGGGCGCGATTGCAGGAACGAATGGTGCTGCAGGCTGAAACACAGGCAGAACTGGAGCGACGGGTGGCGGAGCGCACGCAAGATCTGGCGCGGGTCAACCGCCATATTGAGCGTGAAATTGCCGAACGCCGGCAAACCGAAAAACAGCTGCGAAAAACGCAAGGGGACCTCATTCAGGCCGGAAAGCTGGCCGGTCTCGGCCAGATGTCGGCCGCCCTGTCGCATGAATTCAACCAACCATTGGCGGCAGCAAAAACCTACGCCGACAGTGCGGCCCTCCTTATCGGACGTGACAGGGTGGAGGAGGCCAGCGACAACCTCAAGAGGATCTCGGCTTTGATCGATCGCATGGCGTCAATCAGTCGCCACTTACGTAACTTCGCCCGCAAGCCGAATGAAAAGATGACGTCTGTCTCGCTTGAAGAGGCAATGCAGGACACGCTGGAAATTCTGCATGCGCGATTGAGGGCCGCCAACGCCGATCTTATCTTGGATTTTGGGACCAACCCCTTGAGCGTCAAGGCGGGCCTCGTCCGTTTGCAGCAAGTTCTGGTGAATATCATTTCAAATGCTGCGGATGCGGTGGAGACTTTGGAAGACCGCCGGATCTTTGTTACTGCGAAACAGCATGATGGCAGGGTCCTGATTTCGGTGCGGGATTATGGCCCGGGAGTGCCAGCCGCGATCATGGAACGTATCTTCGATCCGTTTTTTACCACCAAGGGCGTCGGTCGTGGCTTGGGACTTGGCCTGTCCATCTCGTACAACATTATCAAGGATTTTGGCGGAGAACTGCGCGTACGGAACCCCGACGGCGGCGGTGCCGAGTTCGTTATCGAATTGTCGGTGGCTGAGCGTATTGCGGAGGTCGCTGCGGAATGAATGGTGCCCGTGTCTTGCTGATCGATGATGAGGAAGAGCTTCGCCTTTCCACGGCGCAGGCGCTGGAACTGTCCGGATTTTCCGTGACCATGCTGTCCAGTGCCGAACATGCCCTTGAACTGATCGGTTACAGTTTTGATGGTGTTGTCGTCAGCGATATCAGAATGCCTGGCATGGATGGCATGACATTGCTGCAAAAGGTCCGGGAGCTTGATGCGGAAATTCCGGTTATTCTGGTAACAGGCCACGGGGACGTGCAGCTGGCCGTTAATGCCATGCGCAATGGCGCTTACGACTTCATGGAAAAGCCCTTCACTGCGCAATATCTGTCAGGTGTCATTCACCGCGCCATGGATAAACGGTCGCTGGTTCTGGAAAACAGACGCCTGCGCGCCGTCGCTGGCAAACGTGATGATCTTGAAACGAGGCTTCCCGGGCGCACCCAAGTCATGGTGGATCTTCGCTATCGTATCCGAGCGATTGGTGCCGCCGATGCCGATACCTTGATTATTGGCGCAACCGGTGCCGGCAAGGAAGTCGTGGCGCGTGCCCTGCATGATGTCAGCAACCGCGCCAATCGTCCGTTCGTGGCGATCAATTGTGCGGCCTTGCCACAGAACCTGATTGAAAGCGAATTGTTTGGCCATGAGGCAGGCGCCTTTCCCGGGGCCATTCGTGCCCGCTACGGCAAATTTGAACACGCTCGTGGCGGTACCATTCTGCTGGATGAAATTGGTTCGATGCCAATCGACATTCAAGCAAGATTCCTGCGCGTACTGCAGGAGCGGGTTATTACCCGTCTTGGTTCCAACGACATTGTGGAACTGGATGTCCGTTTTATTGCCACCAGTAAGGTCGATCTTGAGGCAGAGGTGGCTGCCGGCCGTTTTCGGCCTGATCTGCTCTATCGGCTAAACGTCGCAACCGTGCACGTGCCATCGCTGGCACAAAGGCGGTCCGATATTCCGCTGCTGTTCCTGCATCTGGTGCGTGAGGCGGCGGCTCGTTATGGCCGCGAGGATAGGGAAGTTCCGCAAAGTGTTATCGCGGATATAGCGACGCGGGAATGGCCAGGAAATGTGCGTGAACTGCGCAATGCTGCCGACCGTTTTGTGCTTGGCCTTTCATCTGAAAATGCCGAGCAGGTGGTCACCGATGATGATAACAGGCAACCACATCGTCTGGCGGATAAAGTGGCGTCTTATGAGCGCGATCTGATTGCCCGTTCAATCGCCCTTAATGCCGGAAATCTGAAGGCTGTCTATGAAGCGCTCGGCATTTCACGCAAAACGCTGTACGAAAAAATGCAGAAATACGGCCTCGATAAACGCCATTTGGGTAGTATGACCCAACTTGATGAAGAAGCTTTGTAACGCCAGCTGGCCAGATGGGTGGATTTCCACCCGTCATTTTTCCGCAATGTTTCGAATTCCACCCATTTATCATTTGTTCATAGCAAAAGATGCTGCGGCGTCATGCGAAGCCGATTGCAGTTTCGTTTCCCCCCGCTGCAAATGACGTATCCGCAGGTTCCGATTGAGGAGTCGGTTCTTGCGAACATCATCGTCACATTCTGGGAGGAACCGATGAATTTTTTTAAGACACTGTCGTCTGCCGTCATGGCTGCAACCGTTTCGCTGATTGCGATGTCTGCTTCTGCGCAGACCTATCCCGATCGCGGTATCACCATGGTGGTGCCTTTTGCAGCCGGTGGTCCGACCGATACTGTAGCCCGTCTGGTTGCGGAATCCATGTCCAAAGACCTTGGCCAGCAAATCGTCGTTGAAAATGTTGGCGGTGCCGGCGGCACGCTTGGTGCCGGTCGCGTCGCCGCTGCTGATCCTGATGGTTACACGATCCTGCTGCACCATATCGGCATGGCAACCAGCGCCACGCTCTATCGCAAGCTGGCCTATGATACGCTCAATGCATTCGAATATGTTGGCCTCGTCACTGAAGTGCCGATGACCATCCTGTCACGCAAGGATCTGGAGCCGACGGACCTCAAGGGCCTGATTGAATATGCCAAGGCCAACAAGGACACAGTAACGGTTGCCAATGCCGGTATCGGTGCCGCCTCGCATCTGTGCGGTATGCTGTTCATGAGCGCGATTGAGACACCGCTGGTGACTGTGCCTTACAAGGGAACTGGTCCAGCGATGACTGACCTTCTCGGCGGCCAGGTTGATATCATGTGCGACCAGACAACCAACACCACCAAGCAGATCCAGGGTAAAACAGTAAAAGCCTTCGCAGTGACCTCGCCAAATCGTCTTGATGTTCTGCCTGACGTACCAACTGCTGTTGAAGCAGGCCTGCCCGGCTTTGAAGTGGGTATCTGGCATGGTGTCTATGCACCAAAGGGCACACCGCAGGAGGCTGTCGATCGTCTCTCGAAGTCGCTTCAGGTCGCATTGAAGGACCCGAACATTGCAGCGCGCTTTGCTGAACTTGGCACCATCCCATCCCCGGAAGCAGATGGTACGCCAGCCGCGCTGAAGGCCAAGCTTGAAAGCGAAATCGCCCGCTGGAAGCCGGTCATCGAGTCTGCTGGCCAATACGCCGACTGATACCTCTATCTGAAAGAACCGGCGGCAAGGCCGCCGGTCCCTTTAGCCCTTTCCATGGTGCGCTAGCGTCTGATGCATGCGCGGAAGCGGAGCTTCTATGAAATCAGTTTCCTTCAATATGTCCGAAGCCGTTTGCGGGTTGATCTTTGTCGGTCTCGGCGTGGCGTTCGGTTGGCAGGCTTTCGAGCTCGATCTCGGCACGACATTTCGGATGGGGCCGGGGTATTTCCCCTTTGTCCTGTCATTGGTTCTCGTCGTGTTAGGTGCGGTCATCTTCCTGCGTTCCGGCAAGGTGGCACATGAACCGCTGGGCGCTATCGCCTGGCGCGGCATGCTGCTTATTCTGCCCGCACCAGTCTTCTTCGGTTTTACCGTTCGCGGGCTAGGGTTTGTGCCGGCAATCTTTTTCACGGCGCTGATAGCCGCCTTCGCCTCCCGTAAAATGAAAGTCCACACCGCCGTTCTTCTGGCGGCCGGGCTGACTGTCTTTTCGGTCGTCGTGTTCAATTATGGTCTTGGCCTGCCGTTCCAGCGGTTTGGTCCATGGCTCAAGTTCTAAGAGGTTTCGATGGAACTTTTCGATAATCTCGCACTTGGTTTCAGCACGGCTTCGTCGCTTGGAAACCTGTTCTTCTGCCTGATTGGCGTGTTGCTGGGAACCTTGATCGGCGTGTTGCCGGGCATTGGCGCAACGGCAACCATCGCCATGTTGTTGCCGATCACCTTCCAGCTTGAGCCGGTTTCGTCACTGATCATGCTGGCCGGAATTTATTACGGCGCGCAGTATGGTGGCTCAACCACCGCTATCCTGATCAATATGCCCGGCGAATCCTCATCTGCCGTAACGGCCATCGATGGTTATCAGATGGCCCGCAAAGGTAAGGCGGGTGTAGCACTTGCCACAGCGGCAATTGGTTCTTTTTTTGCAGGGACAGTTGCGACATTCCTGGTGGCGATCTTTGCGCCGCCACTGACGGTGATTGCACTAAAGTTCGGTGCTGCCGAATATTTTTCACTGATGGTCGTCGGCCTGGTGTCGTCCATTGCCCTGGCGCATGGCTCCATCGTGAAGGCACTGGCGATGGTGGTGCTGGGCCTGCTTCTGGGTCTTGTTGGCACCGATATCTACAGCGGTACACCGCGCTTCACGCTCGGCATCCGTGAATATGCCGATGGCTTGAATTTCGTGGCGCTAGCAGTTGGTGTTTTCGGCATAGCGGAAATCCTGCGCAATCTCGAAGATGAACATTCCCGCTCGGTGCTGATGTCCAAAGTCAGCGGCCTATTGCCAAGCAAGGATGATTTCAAACGTATGATTGCACCTATTCTACGTGGCACCGTCATTGGCTCGGCTTTGGGTATTCTGCCCGGTGGTGGCGCAATCCTTGCCTCGTTCGCGTCCTATACTGTTGAAAAACGTGTGTCGAAAAACCCTGAGGAATTCGGCCACGGCGCGATTGCGGGCGTGGCTGGTCCAGAATCTGCCAATAATGCCGGTGCGCAGACATCCTTTATCCCGCTGCTGACGCTTGGCATTCCCGCCAATCCCGTTATGGCGCTGATGATTGGTGCGATGATCATTCAGGGCATTGTGCCCGGCCCAAATGTGGTGAGCGAACAGCCTGCCTTGTTCTGGGGTATCATTGCGTCGATGTGGATTGGCAACCTGATGCTGGTGGTGTTGAACCTGCCGTTGATCGGGCTTTGGGTCAAATTACTGACCATTCCCTATTACGTGCTGTTCCCGATCATCATGGCCTTCTGTGCTATCGGTGTTTACAGCGTGAACTCCAATGTCTTCGACCTCTACGCCGTCGCCTTCTTTGGTTTCATTGGTTACGTGCTGGTGAAATTGCGCTGTGAGCCAGCGCCGCTGCTGCTCGGCTTCGTGCTTGGGCCGCTGTTGGAGGAGAACCTGCGCCGTGCCATGATCTTGTCGCGTGGTGATCCGACAACATTCGTCACACGGCCGATCAGCGCCATCCTGTTGGCTATTGCAGCTTTGGTTCTGGTTGTCGTCTTCCTGCCAAGCGTCAAGGCAAAGCGTGAGCAGGTTTTTCAGGAAGAAGAATAATCCTCATCAGCTTCCATTACTCGCAACCCCGGCATTCCTTGCCGGGTTTTTCGTTGGTGAGTGTGTCGTCCGCCCCGTCATGTCATAGCGCGCATTCTGAAAATCAATTCCGATTTTGTGGGTGCTGTTGTACAATCTTGAAAATACCCCGCAGAAGGGATGCGCCATGAAAAACGACGACGACCTTGAGATGACGCCGGAAGAAGCCCGGCAGGATCATTGGGACATGTTATGGTTTCTAGCGCGTAATGCCGGATTTGGGGCAAGCCTTGGCCTATTTATCGCGGCTGGTTTGATGTTCTTTGATATCGGCGGTCTTGGAACCCGGATTGAACATTCCCAAAATCCGCTGTTGCCGATGTTGCTGATTTCTCTGCCTCTTGTCACAACCTTTGCCGGTGCCGTGACGGCATCCGCAATCATGTTGATGCCGTATAAACGGCGTAAGGAAAGGTGAGGTAACATCATGCCGTCGGTTGACATTCTGCCGGTGTGGGTTGAATGCAGCACTGTGGAATAAATGAGGATATGCATGCCGACTGATATGGAAGCACGGGTAGTGTCACTGGAGGAAACGGTCGCCCATCAAAGCCGTGTTATTGATGAACTCTCGGATCAACTGGCGGAGCAATGGCGCGTCGTGGAACAAACGCGTGCCAAACTGGACCGTTTGACTGAGCGGTTTTTGAGCCTGGAAGAACAGTCATTGGACGCGCCCGCCATTACCAAGCCGCCACATTACTGAAATCCCCACATTGCAGAGGTAACAGCATTGATAGCAACAGCAGCCGAAATCATCACCTTCTGGAAAAATGCAGGTCCTGAAAAGTGGTTTGCCAAGGATGAGGATTTCGACCAGGAGTTCCATGATCGATTTAAAGCTGCGCATTTTGCAGCGGCTGCCCGTGAACTGGATGACTGGTTGAACAATGCGGAAAGTGCACTTGCTCTTCTGCTATTGTTGGATCAGTTCCCACGCAACTGTTTCCGCGGAACGGGCCATATGTATGCGACGGATTCGCTTGCTCGACATTTTGCCCATAAGTCCATCGCACAAGGTCTTGATACGGCGGTCGATGAGGCGCTGTGCGTGTTTTTCTATATGCCGCTCATGCACTCGGAAGAGTTGGATGATCAGGAGTTCTGCTGCCGCCTGATAGAGATCATTGGTGGCCCGTCATTACACCACGCCATCGAGCACCGTGACATCATCAAGCGCTTTGGCCGCTTTCCTCATCGCAACAGAATTCTCGGCCGCGACACGACGCCAGAAGAACAGGCGTTTCTCGATGAGGGTGGATTTGCCGGATAATAAAAAGGCTGGAGATTGTCACAATCTCCAGCCTTTCAATTTTATGCCGTTACGTCAGACGCTTAGCCGTCAAAGAATTCCTTCATGCGGGCAAAGAAACCCGACGATTCTGGATTGTTTTCCTTCGACGAAAGCTGCTCGAATTCCTGTAGCAACTCTCTTTGACGTTTGCTGAGTTTCTGCGGCGTTTCGATCTGGATCTGGATATAGAGATCGCCCGTCTGCGCAGAACGCAGCACCGGCATGCCCTTACCCTTCAAACGGAACTGCTTGCCAGCCTGTGTGCCCTCAGGCACGGAGACACGCGATTTTGTGCCATCCAGTGTCGTCACATCGAATGTACCGCCCAAAGCTGCCGTAGTCATCGAAATTGGCACGGCGCAGTAAAGATCGGCACCATCTCGCTGGAAAAACTCGTGCGGTTTTACAGACAAGAATATGTACAGGTCACCGGTTGGGCCACCGCGCATACCAGCTTCGCCTTCGCCCTGCAGGCGAATGCGTGTGCCGTCTTCGATACCCGACGGAATGTTGACGGAAAGTGAACGTTCTTCCGTGACACGGCCCTGGCCATGGCACTTGCCGCACGGGTCGGTGATTGTTTGACCACGACCATGACAGGTAGGGCAGGTACGCTCGACCGAGAAGAAACCTTGCGCTGCGCGTACCCGACCGGAACCCTGGCAGGTGCCACAGGTCTTGGGCTGCGTTCCGGGCTTGGCGCCAGAACCAGTGCATACGTCGCAAGTGATCGAGGTCGGAACTCGGATTTGCGCCGTTTTGCCGGTAAAGGCTTCTTCAAGCGAGATTTCCATGTTGTAGCGCAGGTCAGCGCCACGTTCGCGGCCACCGGATGAACGGCGTGCTCGACCGCCACCCATCATCTCGCCGAAGATGTCTTCGAAAATGTCGGAGAAACCGCCATTGGCGAAACCACCGCCGCCACCGCCACCCATGCCGCCTTGTTCAAAGGCAGCGTGACCGAAACGATCGTAGGCCGCGCGCTTTTGCGGGTCCTTCAGCGTTTCATAGGCTTCGTTGATTTCTTTGAATTTTTTTTCAGATTCGGCGTCATCTGGATTTTTGTCCGGATGATACTTCATTGCAAGTTTGCGAAAGGCGCTTTTCAGCTCCTTTTCATCGGCGGACTTGCTCACACCGAGGGTTTCGTAAAAGTCTGCTTTCGCCATGAAGATAACACGCCCCAAAATGGATTTCCGGCTGCACGAGGCAGCCGGATTTTAGTCATTCAATCAAGTACGTTCAGAAGCCATCATTAAGCAGACTTCTTGTCGTCCTTGATTTCCTCGTAGTCTGCGTCGACGATATCGTCCTTGGCGCCTTCAGCATTTCCTTCACCGGCTTCTGCCTGCTGCGCTTCGTAGATCGCCTGACCAAGCTTCATGGAGACTTCCATGAGTGTCTGGGTCTTGGCCTGAATATCGTCTGCATCCGGCTCGGAAGCTTCAACGGCTGTCTTGAGCGATGCAATTGCATCTTCAATAGCCTTGCGGTCTGCTTCCGAAACCTTGTCGCCATACTCCGTCACCGACTTTTCGGTCGAGTGGATGAGGCTTTCAGCCTGGTTCTTGGCTTCAACGCCTGCACGGCGTTTCTTATCGGCTTCAGCATTGGCTTCAGCGTCCTTGACCATCTTCTCGATGTCCGCGTCGGACAGACCACCAGATGCCTGAATGCGGATCTGCTGTTCTTTGCCTGTGCCCTTGTCCTTGGCGGATACCTGAACGATACCGTTGGCGTCGATGTCGAAGGTCACTTCGATCTGTGGAACACCGCGTGGTGCCGGTGGCAGGCCAACCAGGTCGAACTGGCCGAGAAGCTTGTTGTCCTGTGCCATTTCGCGCTCGCCCTGGCTGACGCGGATGGTTACGGCAGACTGGCTGTCTTCAGCGGTCGAGAAGGTCTGGCTCTTCTTTGTCGGGATCGTCGTGTTGCGGTCGATCAGACGGGTGAAGACGCCACCCAGTGTTTCGATGCCCAGCGACAGCGGAGTTACGTCGAGAAGCAGAACATCCTTGACGTCGCCCTGCAGAACGCCAGCCTGAATGGCAGCGCCCATGGCAACAACTTCGTCAGGGTTTACGCCCTTGTGCGGCTCTTTGCCGAACAACTGCTTTACGATTTCCTGCACCTTAGGCATACGGCTCATGCCGCCAACCAGAACGACTTCGTCGATCTCGGAGGCAGATACGCCAGCGTCCTTGAGAGCGGCCTTGCACGGCGCAACGGTGCGCTGAACGAGGTCATCAACCAGGCTTTCGAACTTGGCGCGGGTCAGCTTCAGTGTCAGGTGCTTTGGACCGGTAGCGTCTGCCGTGATGAATGGCAGGTTGATTTCGGTCTGTTGCGAAGACGAAAGCTCGATCTTAGCCTTTTCGGCAGCTTCCTTGAGACGCTGCAGCGCAAGCTTGTCGCCCTTCAGGTCGATGCCCTGATCCTTCTTGAATTCACCGGCCAGATATTCGACCAGACGCATGTCGAAGTCTTCACCACCAAGGAACGTGTCGCCATTGGTGGACTTTACTTCGAAAACGCCATCGCCGATTTCCAGAACGGAAATATCGAAGGTGCCCCCGCCAAGGTCATAAACAGCAATCGTCTTGCCGTCCTTCTTGTCGAGGCCGTAAGCGAGAGCAGCCGCAGTCGGTTCATTGATGATGCGCAGAACTTCAAGACCGGCGATACGGCCAGCATCCTTGGTTGCCTGACGCTGTGCGTCGTTGAAGTAGGCCGGAACCGTGATAACGGCCTTTTCGACCTTCTCACCAAGGTAAGCTTCTGCGGTTTCCTTCATCTTCTGAAGAATCATCGCGGAGATCTGCGATGGGGAATATCCCTTGCCCTGGGCTTCTACCCATGCGTCGCCATTATCGCCCTTGACGATTTCGAAAGGAACGAGGCCCTTGTCCTTGGCGACGGTCGGGTCGTCATAACGACGGCCAATCAGACGCTTTACCGCGAACAGTGTGTTTGTCGGGTTCGTTACAGCCTGACGCTTGGCAGGCTGGCCAACCAGACGCTCACCATCGTCGCTGAACGCAACCATAGAAGGGGTGGTGCGTGCACCCTCTGCATTTTCAATGACCTTGGTGTCCTTGCCGTCCATAACTGAGACGCAGGAATTGGTCGTGCCAAGGTCGATACCGATTACTTTTGCCATTCTACTCTCTCCTTGAAGCGAGTTGTCGGAACCCCGGTAGGCATTCCATTGACAACTCCTTGACTTGGATTGTCTTGATATCTGTTCAGCATTTTTGCTGTTCTGGGGCGTATATAAGGAGCGATTTTTCCGGCTGCAAGGCGGTAAGCGGTGTGGAATGCGGCAAAACAAAAGAAATGGAATGGCCTACCACAGTTTATTGCCACAACATGCGTTCGCAGCCGTCAAACTCCTGAGCTCATATGGTGCTGCTGGGTGAATAATTAGAAAAAATGACATTTTGGTATATTTTTTCTGGTAGGATCAACTCAAATAAAAACGGCCCCGATGCGGGGCCGCAATCGTCACGGAATTTCACGTATTTCAAATGGCGAGCCACTTGCGCGGTGAATCCGGTGACTGGATTTTCAGCCACTTCAGATTGACTCTGTGCCAGGGCTTTACTTCATTGGTGCGGTTGTCGAGCACATAGTCACCCTGGTCTGTTGTCACGACAAGTACGGCATGGCCGACGCCATTTGGCAGGCGAGCGACCGCGATACGCAGGGCGCCGGAGGGCCAGCCAGCAGCAAGCAGTTTGTGGCGTTTTGTCAGTGCGTAATCTTCGCAATCGCCTTGGGTGACATTAATCTCCCATGCGTCATTATCATCTTGATCTGACGTGTATTTTATGGCGCGGTTGATGCTGCTATTGATGTTTTTCAGCTGGCTCATCTTGTCGGGTGACAAAGATACCTTTTTACCGCTGCCCTGAACATCGCAATCTGCAGAGTTGGTTGTGCAGAAACTCGCGAAAGAAAATGGAGCAATGGTTGTGCGGCGGGTCGAAATATGCTGATCCGGCTTCGGTGCAGCGCTGCGCGCCAATCCACTTAAGGGTGCCGCAGCGAGGCTGCTGGTACCTGTCATTAACATAGCGAAAGACAGGAATGTTGCAGTTGCTGTTTTCTTGATAAGCATGTTTGCCCCGTTTCATTGCAACCTGAATTGTTTTTATTGGATGCTTGATATCAGGTAGTTTTTGCGGGCCAGTTAAGTGTGTATTTAAAATTTTAATGGTTGTAATTTAATTACTCAATCTGGACATATAAGTGCCATAAGGATTCTCGACAGTTTGCTTGCTTATTGAATTTTCTGCTCGGCAGGTAAATTGAGTGATATAAATGTGACGGCTTCCAGGGGTTGGAGAGGCCTGCGTTTATTGTTTTAAGCCTACTGTATTGCGCCATAACGCCGTGTGGCTTATGGAGTTTGTGATTTAAAGGGACTTGATTATATTATGCGTTTTTCGAGTGTGTTGCTTTTAAGCACAGCAGTTCTTTCTGGCTGCACTGTGACCTCTTCTTCGGGGCCGGATTTTAGGTCGATCGAATCTCAGGCATCCGTCAAACTTGTCTCTGACAAGAAGGGTGGCAATAAGGGCGTTGCAGGCATCGATTATGCGCTGATTGAAATCAACAGCCGAGTGCTTGGTTATATCGGTGGTGCAACGGGTGGTAGCATGGCGACCGGCTTCGGCGGTGGACGCGGCGGTCCTCCATCTCTGCCGCTTGGCGTAGGCGACGTTGTTCAAGTCTCAGTCTTTGAATCCCAAGCCGGTGGTCTTTTCATTCCACAGGACGCAGGTAGCCGCCCAGGCAACTATGTTTCTCTTCCAAACCAGACGATTGCGCGCGACGGTACCGTGAGCGTGCCATACGCCGGCCGTGTACGCGCAGCAGGTCGCTCGGTAGAAGAAGTTCAAGCTGATCTCGAAGAGCGCCTGGCAAACCGTGCTATCGAGCCGCAGGTCATGATCAACAAGATCAGTAGCCGCTCAGCGCAGGTTTCCGTTCTGGGGGATGTCAAATCCGCAGCTAAAATTGACCTGACAGATGCTGGCGAGCGTATTCTTGACGTGATCTCTGAAGCTGGGGGCTTGAGTTCGCCGGGCATTGAATCTTATGTCACACTTATTCGTAATGGTCGCTCTGCGAAGGTTCATTACGACTATCTGACCAGCCATCCGCAGGAAAACATCTATGTGATGCCCGGCGATGTGGTGATGGTTGATCGTGAACGTCGTACATTCATGGCCTTTGGTGCTTCTGGTCTGAACGGTCGTTTCGATTTCGAAGAGTCTGAACTGAAATTGTCTGATGCACTCGGCAAGGCCGGTGGCTTGCTGGATTCAAGAGCCGATCCGGCGCAGGTCTTCCTGTACCGCGTCGTCAATCGCGACCTGCTGGTAAAGCTTGGCCTTGATACTTCGAAGTTCGTCAAAGACGAGGTTCCTGTGATCTTCCGGGCAAACTTGAGAGATCCAGCCACGTTCTTTGCCGTTCAGAAGTTCCCGATGCAGGACAAGGACATTGTCTACGTTACCAATTCGGATGCAATCGAACTGTACAAGGTTCTTGATCTGGTTGGTTCTGTACCTGCAACTGCAGCTGATGTTTCGAGTGACGTTCTTGCCACCCGCACTTCGGTTCGGGCACTTAAAAATTAAACATAATAATGGAAGCCGGTCAGGCTTTCTTTATTAATATTGCGTTAATCGTCCGTCTGTGTGATGGATTGAAAACAGATACTTATAGCCATTTGTTTCGGGGATATTTGCATGGTTATTGTCAAGCATATGCTTGGGTTGCTCTCAGCTGCAGCCATCGTTGTAGTGGCTGGGCAGTCTTCGGCAATCGCTCAGGCAACTGCACCGCAAGTTGAAGCTCCTGCAGTTGAGCAAGTTAATACTCCTGCTGCTGAGCAGGGTGCTCCGGCGCCAGTTGCTGTTTCAAGAGCGGAAGGCGAGGCTATCGGTGCGTTCCTCGCTCGTATTCAGGCTGGTATCGCTGGCGGAAGCGTTCAAGAGGAAGCTATGGCAGAGCAGGTTGCACTGCTGTTGCCACCTGAAACCACAGTAACGGACGCGACGCGTGCAATTGTGGACGAGGTTCTTGCATTTGCCCAAGCGAATTCGCCATCTGCCGAAGCTGTGGGTGACGGGTTGGCGCTGGCTGCAAATGCGGCAAGTAACGCAAACAACGCAGCTCTTGCTCGAATGATCCGTGTTCGCGTTGAAGGTGCTGCTGGTTTACTCGCTCAGGCATTCTCTGATAACTTCACGGCGACCGCAGCTGGCGGTGGCGCAGGAGCAGGTGGTGCCGGCGCTGGTGGCGGCGGTGCAATTGGTGGTGCGGCAGGTGCTGTCGGTGGCGGGACTGGTGGTCTCGGCGAAGGCTCGTCACCGGTCACTCAGACCAATTCGACAACTGCTCCAACTGGTGGCAGCACCGTAACTGGTTTTGCTGATGGCAATACCACGACGGTTGTTGATGTGAGCCCAGGCTAAATTTGAAATTATGTCCCGTCTTTTGGCCTGTTAAAGGCCGAGTTATAAGATGGGGCATAATTAGGCCTTGAACTTTCGGCATCTGCTTTAAGACGTCAGGGATGGTATTCTCGTCGCCTGAATTATCCTGAAGTATCGTATTTCAGAGGTGAAAGTTTGCAGCTTCATAATAGACACATTTCAGAAAACATTTCTCATGAGAACGTTGATGACAACGGCCGTGTCGATGTCATTCAGATTGATGCATTGCTTGGCGCAGCGCGTCGTCAATGGATCGTTGTTGCAGTTTGTGTAGCATTTGCCGCATTGCTCGGCCTTGTCGTCGCGACAACATCAGTGCCTTTGTATACCGCGACGGCCAAGGTTCTCATGGACCGCAATACTAATCAGGTGGTCCAGCAGTTATCTGCCATTGGTAGCGTGCTTGACGATGAATCAAGTGTCCTCAGTCAAGTCGAATTGTTACAGTCCGAAACGATCGGATTGGCGGTTGTGGATAAACTCGATCTTTCGAATGATGCTCAGTTCATGGCGGATCAATCGTCGCTCCTGGGTAGTGTCGTTCGTTTTGTCCGGTCGGTTGTGAACGTTTCGCAGTGGTTTTCCAGTGCCGCAGAAGACAGCGTTGCCATTGAGGCGAAGCGCCGTTCCGCGCTCGGCAAAGTACTGAAGAACATCCGTGTTACACGTGTAGGCCGGACCTATGTTCTTGAAATCAACTACACCTCGCCATCTCCCGAACTTGCGGCAAAGGTGGCTAACGGCATCGCTTCTGAATATCTCGTAGACAAATTGAACTCAAAATATGACGCCACGCGTCGTGCAAGTGTTTGGTTGCAGGACCGAATTGACGAACTGCGTCAGAAGGCGATGGAAACGGACTTGGCGGTCCAGAAGTTTAGATCGGCCAATGGCCTCGTGACTGCAGGTAATTCGCTGGTGTCAGATCAGCAATTATCTGAGTTGAATAGTGCGTTGATTGTTGCACAGTCTGATTCTGCAAAAGCTGCTGCCAAACTCGATGGTATTCAAAAAGTAATCAGCGCTGGGCAGTCGGATGCTATTGTAACTGACGCGCTGGATAGTTCTATCGTCAACGAAATGCGCAAAAAGTATCTTGCGGCATCCAAGCTTGAATCAGAAATTTCCTCTCGTCTCGGTGCACAACATATTCAGGCGATCCGTCTCAGAAAAGAGATGGAAGAGTATCGACGTTTGATGTTTGAAGAATTGGGGCGTATTGCTGAGAGCTACAAGAGTGACCTCGCAATTGCAAAAGCACGAGAAACCTCTCTTCAAAATAGCGTTTCGTTGGCGACTGGGGTAAGCGCTGTCGCCAACGAAACGCAGGTTCAATTGCGCGAACTGGAGCGTGAGGCCGAGACGTACAAGAATCTCTACCAAACATTCTTGCAGCGCTACCAGGAAGCTGTTCAGCAACAGTCGTTCCCAGTCACCGACGCACGCGTGATTTCAAGTGCCAATCCGCCATCATCTCCAAGCCAACCACGCAAAATGCTTCTGCTGGCGGCATTTTGTATAATGGGTGCAGGTATCGGTGCTGGTATTGGCGCATTCAGGGAATTCAGGGATCGGTTCTTCCGTACGGGAGAGCAGGTTCGTGATATCCTTGGCCTTGAATTCCTTGGCATCGCTCCGTTGATGAATGATGGTCTGCGGGTTGTTGATAACGCAACGGAAAGCAATCCTCGCAGTATTCGCAAGGCGACTGAAGTCACCAATTACGTGATTGACCATCCGCTATCATCGTTCGCTGAGACGCTTCGCAGCGCGAAGATTGCAGCTGACCTTGGAATTTCTGAGAAGGAATGCAAGGTCATAGGTATTGTTTCGACGTTGCCGGGTGAGGGCAAGTCCACGGTTTCAGTCAATTTCGCGGAGTTGCTGGCGAGCCAGGGATCCCGTGTTATCCTGATTGATGCCGACTTGCGCAATCCAGGTGCGACGCGCGCCATTGGTCGCCACGCGCAGGAAGGTCTTCTTGAAACCCTGCTGGACGGGAAGAGCCCGAAAGATTGTTTCCTTTATAATGCCCGCACAGGTATGGCTTTCTTGCCAGCAGTGGTCAAGCATCGCGTTCCGCATTCCTCTGAGTTGCTCTCATCTGTCGCGATGAGGAAGCTGTTGAGCACGCTTTCTTCCAGTGCAGACTACATTATCATCGATCTACCGCCTCTTGGGCCCGTTGTGGATGCACGCGCCATGGCAAGCCGTATCGATGGGTTTGTCTATGTTGCAGAGTGGGGCAAAACGGCACGGCGTGTCGTACGCCAGACACTCGAGACTGAGCCTTTGATCCGCCAGAAGTGCCTTGGTGTCATCCTGAATAAGGTTGATCAGGAAAAGATGAACCTTTACCGCTCTTACGGCTCGACCGAATATTATTATTCGCGCTACTCAGAATATTACCAGGAAAAGACCTGATTATGAGAGCGACTATTTTTGCTGCCGCCATTGTTATGGCGGCATCTTTATTGGTGCTGAGCTATGCATTTAAGGAGACTTGGTACAGTTCCAGGTTTGCGAATGTTTTGTCAATCGCGCAGGATGTGGATACCTATGGCAGCGTTCCCAATGAAACGCTGCTTGCTTCGATGGACAGTCTTTCAGAAATTGTCGATGACAATGTATGCCGCTCTGACATCGTCAAGGCCGGTATGTCGCTCGTTTTGAAGGATCTGGACTACCGCTACCAATTGCAGGAAATTGCGAGCAGATCCAACGGCTTGATTTTTGCCGAACGATATCTCCGTCATGCTCTGAAGTGTTTGCCTGTTGATGGCAATGTCTGGTTACGTTTCGCAATGGTTCGCTATGCCAGAACGTCAAATTTGGACGAATTGGCGCACTCGATATCGCTGTCCCGACAACTCGCTCCAGCCGAGGAGAATATTATTCTCGGCCGGTTTGCACTGTGGAATTCGGCTCCCGCGCAGTTACAACAAAAAGCCGCCGCGGCCTACAATGCTGACAAAAATGCTGTTTGCGGTAGTCGATGGAACTTGGTCCGGAAGCAGTTACCGGATTTGTGCCCCAAAACCTCGTAGTTTGACACTAGGGTATAAACCGAAACCCGTGATTATCTCGCTGAGTTTTAGACACGTGAACGGGATTTTCGAGCCGCGTTGTATTTTGATAATTTCTCCGGCTGGCGCTGCGTGTCACCAAGTGTAGAGAGCAAAGTCTTGCTACTCTGCAGGCGGTCGCAAAAAAATAATCTCCAAAAATAGCAGATACACTCAAAGGCTGTAACGCCTTGGCGTGAAAGGCATGTCAGCGTTTGCTTTCACACAAACAGAATGCTGTGTTTTCTGCCGAAGCGCTTTTTTAAAATCCGCTTAGGTTTTCTTTAACCATATTGGTGTTTTCTGTGGCCAACGAAACGGCCAGTTAACTATATTTATTAATAAGTTAGTAAGCATGATGCTGACGGCTGTTCACCGGTGTGTACCCGGAATGTCCCCTCCCTAAAATCAGCCAATTCAAGGGGCAACTTCCAATGACTAGCATTCTGACAAACATCGCAGCCATGTCTGCGCTGGAAACTCTCCGCAACATCAATTCCAACATGGAAACAACCCAGGGCCGCGTTTCGTCCGGCCTGCGTGTTGGTGAAGCATCCGACAACGCCGCTTACTGGTCGATCGCGACCACCATGCGTTCTGACAACATGGCTCTGGACGCCGTTTCCGACGCACTCGGTCTGGGCGCCGCCAAGGTTGACACCGCTTACACCGCGATGGAATCCGCCATCGACGTTGTTAAGGAAATTAAGAAGAAGCTCGTTACTGCGCAGGAAAACTCTGTCGACAGCAAGAAGGTGCAGGAAGAAATTGACCAGCTGCAGGACCAGCTGAAGTCGATTTCGGAAGCTGCTTCCTTCAGCGGCGAAAACTGGGTCATCGGCTCCGGCACGCAGTCTGTTGTTTCCGGCTTCGTCCGTGACAGCAACAACAATGTTACCGTCAAGCATACCGAATATGTTTTGAATAACGCTGGTACGGATGCGAACGTTCTGTTCGGCGTCAACACAGCTGGCAGCCTGGTAACAACAGCAGGTATTCTCGGTCAGGTTACGACCGTTGGCAGCGTTGGCTTCTCGGTTATCGAACTGGATGTTACCAACACAGCAACTGACTACCTGAAGAACGCTCTGGATATCGTTGAAACCGCTCTGAAGCAGATGACAAGCGCTGCTGCTGACCTCGGTTCGATCTCCATGCGTATCGACCTGCAGGAAGAATTCGTTGCCAAGCTCAACGAGTCCATCGAAAGCGGTATCGGTCGTCTGGTTGACGCTGACATGAACGAAGAATCTACCCGCCTGAAGGCTCTGCAGACACAGCAGCAGCTCGGCATCCAGTCGCTGTCGATTGCAAACAGCAACTCGGAAAACATTCTGTCGCTCTTCCGTTAATAAACGGAGCAACGCTCACAAAAAGAAAGCCGCGCCAAAAGCGCGGCTTTTTTTATTGGTTCTTTGGAGGAGTCATTGTCGATTTCAAAATTATTCTAATAAAACAATATATTGTCACGCGAGCGCGTGGTTTTTCGACTTCAACTGCTCTAGCAATTTTTTACGATTTTATTAACTTTAGTAAACGACCGTTTAACCTTTGTTAACCATTTCTTCCTTAAATGGCCACATCGAAACGATGGGTTAACCAAGACGAAGAAATGGTTAACGGGCATCAAGCCGCTCCATTGTTCCCGGTGAAATCCGGAATGTCCCTGTTTATCAGCCAATTTAGGGGCAACGAAAATGACAAGCATTCTGACAAACACCGCAGCAATGGCAGCACTCCAGACTCTGCGTGGTATCAACACGAACCTTGAAGGTGCGCAGGAGCGTGTCGCATCCGGTTTGCGTGTTGGCGAAGCCGCAGACAATGCCGCTTACTGGTCGATCGCGACTACCATGCGTTCCGACAACATGGCTCTTGATGCCGTATCCGACGCAATTGGTCTTGGCGCCGCCAAGGTTGACGTCGCCTACGCTGCAATGGAAAGCGCCATCGACGTCGTTAAGGAAATCAAGAAGAAGGTCGTTGCTGCAACCGAAAACGCAGTCGACAAATCGAAGATCCAGGAAGAAATTCGCCAGTTGCAAGAGCAGCTTCGCTCGATTGCACAAGGTGCGTCTTTCAGTGGCGAAAACTGGGTAGCTGGCAATGCTGGAACGCAGTCAGTTGTAACCGGATTTATCCGCGACTCCTCGGGCAATGTTTCGGTTAAAACAACCAGCTATTACCTCGACCCGACATCTTCCCAGGGTAACGTTCTGTTCGGCACCAACACTGCAGGTGCAATCGTGACGACAACCGGTCTGGTTGGACTGGTATCGACCATCGGCACCGTCGGTTACTCTCTCGATACGCTGAACGTTGAAAGCACCACCGGCGATTACCTGACGGGTGCTTTGACCCACGTTGAGAGCGTGCTGAAGTCGATGACCAGTGCCGCGGCCGCACTTGGTTCGATCTCCATGCGTATCGACCTGCAGGAAGAATTTGTAAACCGCCTCAAGGAATCCATCGACAGCGGTATCGGCCGCTTGGTCGATGCGGACATGAACGAAGAATCCACGCGTCTCAAGGCCCTGCAGACACAGCAGCAGCTGGGTATTCAGGCTCTGTCTATCGCCAACTCCACCGCAGAGAACATCCTGCAACTGTTCCGTCAGTAAGCGGCGTCCCGGCTGGGGACGACTTCGTCCCGCCCTGGCAAAACAGTTACAGGCAAACGAAACCGCGCTTCGCAAGGAGCGCGGTTTTCGCATCTTCAGCGGCGATTAAACTAACGACCACCGGACCAAGAGGCACCAGGACCGGCGTGTGTGATATGGAAAGAGCCGCTTAAGTCAGGTGAAATCGTTTGAAAATGCCATGTAGCTTGCGTGAAACCTGCCATGCGCGCGGGAAGTGCAATTTAGCATGTGGCAAGTGCTTGCATAACGGCACAGATGTTTGTTACCTGTTCGTTAATGATTTGTTAACGAACGACAGGCCGCCTGGCGAGTTTACGCCGCGGTGAGCATGATGCCCTCTGGTCGTTTCCGGTTCGCAACCGGATTTCCCACGCATATCGACCGAGGCCATATTTATGACCAGTATTATGACGAATGCCGCCGCTATGGCAGCACTGCAAACCCTGCGTATGATCGACAGAAATCTGGAAACAACGCAAGGCCGTGTATCGTCTGGATACCGCGTTGAAACCGCAGCCGATAACGCCGCCTACTGGTCAATCTCCACCACAATGCGCTCAGATAACAGCGCCTTGTCGGCTGTGCAGGATGCGCTCGGCTTGGGTGCAGCAAAGGTTGATACCGCCTATGAGGCGCTTGAGAGCGCCATTGAAGTGGTCAAGGAAATCAAGAAGAAGCTAGTGGCTGCTTATAGCGTTGGCGCCGACCGCGTGAAAATTCAGGAAGAAATGCAGCAGTTGCAGGAGCAATTGAAGAGCATTTCCGAATCCGCGTCCTTCTCCGGTGAAAACTGGCTCCAGGAGCGCATTGGCAATAGCGGCACTCTGCCGGCCGAAGAGCCGATCGTCAAAAAAATCGTGGCGTCTTTCATCCGTACATCATCAGGTGGCGTTGAAGTTACGACCGTTGATTACAGTCTCGATTCAAAGACCGTTCTGTTCGATTTGAGCGGCGGCAAGTTCGGTATTCTGGACAAGGAGGCGATCTTTGTTGGCCCGAACGAGGCGCAGGTCAATGTGAAGGTCACCGCAGGCACCACAACGACAACAACCGGTTACGTTGTCGAGAAGCTGAACGACACACAGATCGCAGCACTCAATGCCGCAACACCGGATACCAATACTGATCCGAATATCTACAGCGATGGTACGGACACCTATTATCAGGTAGCGACCAACAGCTGGGTCAAGATGGCCGGTACGCCGTCTACCGGTGCCGGCACTGAAGTGGCCTATACCGATGGCTCCGGCACTGACTGGTACTACGATATTGGCGCGACACCGGTTCTGGCGACGGACCGCTCGCTCTCGTTCTCCGTAACGACCCTTAACATCAACGAGCTCAACTCGGTTGCTGGCGTCATGAACGGTATGGTCACAGGCGGAAGCTATACCGATGCGGAAGCATTGGATGTGATGGTTCAGTTCGTGAACACCCAGCTAGAAGCCATGACCAGCGCCGCATCCAGCCTCGGTTCGCTGCAAAGCCGCATCAGCATGCAGGACGACTTCGTGTCGGCACTAATGGACGTGATCGATAAGGGTATCGGTCGTCTGGTTGACGCCGATATGAACGAAGAATCCACCCGCTTGAAAGCCCTTCAAACCCAGCAGCAGCTTGGTATCCAGTCGTTGTCCATTGCGAACTCCAACGCTGAAAATATCCTGATGCTCTTCAAGTAAGTATTTGCTGGCGTTCGGTGATTTTTAAGGGCGAGGAGGGAGCTCCTTCATCCTCGCACAAGTTTGAAGTTCTAGCGTTTCGAGTGAGTATCCTCGGCTTTTTTCCAGGCAGAGGCTTGAATTGACGATCTTCGAACATGGTGACGGGAATGATTTCACAACCGCATAAAAAACATGGCTTCTGGAGGCAGCACTGTGCCTCCACACTCATGGCCATGAGCGGAGGAAGACGATGAGCGCGTCCATTGCCCGTTATCTGAAAGACTTTGGCGAAAGCCAGCCTGTCCTGCATGCGATGGATGAGACCGTAGCATTGCCGTCCTCATTTCCAGATTTTGATATGGGCGAGGACGACAGTTTTGCCATGCCTGCACCTGTCGATGTCGATGAAGAAAAGCGCATCTCCTATGCCGAAGGCCACGAAGCGGCGACTGCGGCATTGACCGAGCAATTCGAGGCTGAAAAACGCGCCATGCTTGAAAGCCATGCGGCGGAAATTGCCGAGTTTCAGGCGCGTTATCATACCGAGATGGCCGGTTTCATCACAAGCCGTCTGCAGGAAAATCACGACCTGGTGGTCAGTAACCTCGATGAACAGATTTCGGCTGTGCTGGCACCGGTCCTGAGTGATGCCCTGGCGCAGAAGGCTGTGGCCGGGTTGGCAGACATTATTCGCCCATCATTGACCGATGGAGAGGCCGTGACTTTGACCGTGAAAGGGCCAAAGCCACTTTACGACCGTTTGATTGAAGTCCTTGGCGGCAATGAAAAGGCGTTTCGTTTTGTTGAAAACGCGGATGTTGATCTATCCGTTGAGATGGACAACAGCGTGCTGGTGACCCGCATGTCTGCGTGGGCGTCTAGCGTCCGGAAGGTGTTGAAATGAGTGAAAGCGAAAATCACCACCACGGCAAAAACGAGGTCATTATTGTCAAGCGCCGCGGTGGTGATCACGACGGCGCGCATGGTGGTGCATGGAAGATCGCTTACGCTGACTTCATGACCGCGATGATGGCGTTCTTCCTTGTTATGTGGCTGGTTAACGCCGCAAACGAAGAAACCAAGGCATCCGTTGCAAGTTACTTCAACCCGATTCAGCTCTCTGATGAAAAGCCGACGACGAAAGGCCTGGAAAAGCCTGTCGATGAAAAGGATGGGTTGGAGAAGAACGAACGCTCCAAGGTTAAGGCGGAGAATGCGACAGTCGGGTCTGCGGCCGCAACCGGCGAAGATCAGACATCGCAAACCGGTGAAGAGGCCAACTACTCGGAAGCCGACTTCTTCCAAAACCCCTATTCGGTTCTTGCTGAAATCGCGCAGGAAGTTGGTCAGCAGGCCAATGTCAGCGCGAAGGGTGAGGGCGGTGCTGCCGATTCCGGCCCGGCAACCGGTGCAAGCGGTGGTGAGGCATATCGAGATCCGTTCGACCCTGATTTCTGGACACAGCAGGTACGCATAACCCGCGCTGATCAACGTTCCGAAACCCAGCCGCAGGACACACAGCAGGAAACTCAGGCGACCGAGAACCAGCAGGTGGCGGCTGCATCGCAGCAGAACCAGCAGCAAAACGAAGCTCCGCAGTCCAACGACATCATTGCTGACGTCGCCAAACTCAACGAGCAGAAACAGAATGACCACGAGCAGCAAGAAATTGCCGCGGTTATCCCGCAGCAGAAACCTGGTTTTGATCCGAATGAGATCAAGCCAACACCGGATCCGGAAGAGGCTCAGCACAAGCCAACCCCTCTCGAGGAAAAGGAAGCCAAGGAGCTTCGTGACGAGATCGAGGCGCAGATCAGTGGTGTCAGCGGTAAGCTTGCAGAAGGCTTGATCGTGACGCCAGCCGAAGGTGGCATGCTCGTGACGATTTCCGATCAGAGCCAGGCGCCGATGTTCAATGTCGGTTCTGCGGTCCCGCGCCGTGAAATGGTTCTGGCGATGGAAAAGATCGGTCAGTTGTTGCAGGACAAGGGTGGTAGCGTTGTCATTCGCGGCCATACCGATGGTCGCCAGTTCAAGGGCAGTTCAAACGACAACTGGCGTCTGTCCATGGACCGCGCCCACAGCGCCTATTACATGCTGGTGCGTGGCGGTCTTGAGGAAAACCGCGTGAAGCAGGTATCCGGTTTTGCTGATCGTAGACTGCAGATTCCGTCAGATCCTCTGGCTGATTCCAACCGACGTATCGAAATTCTTCTGGAAGCGGATCGGGGATGATGCGGATGCGGCTTCCAAAACGCTGGGTATCTCTATTGGCTGCGGTCAGCACCTTTGTTGGTGCTGCCGAAAGCTTTGCCCAGTCGCCTGACAATCTGATGCCCTATTCGATGCTGCGGTCACTGCAGTTCGTGCAGGATTCCGTTGTACTTGGTGACCATTCGGCGGCCGAGATGCAGCGCTTTATGCTGACGACCATCGATGAACGTCTAAGAGATGCACCGCCGTCAATTTTCGCTGACCCACGCAACGTGGACGCCGCACTGATCTATGCGATGAGTGGTGGTAATCCAGCGACGTTGGAATTGCTGGTCGCGAAGGACGTCGATGGCAATTTCGACACGCGCGTTGCAGATGCGCTAAGGAAATATCTCAGCGGCCGAGGTACACTGATCGCCAAGGGTCTGGGCGCCATGGTGCCGGAATATCGCAAGACCCGTATCGGACCCTATCTGGCTTTGATCAGCGGTAACGTGACATTGGCGCAGGATCCGGTAGCCGCGTTGAAATTCTATGATATCGCCCGGCTTGAAGCGCCCGGTACGATTGTTGAAGAAGCGGCGTTGCGCCGCTCGCTGGCCATTGCCGTGGAGGACGGAGATGCAACACAGGGCTTCAAATACGCCCAGCGTTATGCACGTCGTTTTCTGCATTCGCCCTATGCCAGCCAGTTCGCTGATTTGATCGTGGCCCTTTCTGTGCGTCGTTATGAGCATATTGAAGAGGCGACGATTACCGATACGGTCGCCCTGATGGATGCAGACCGGCAGCGCGAGACATATTTGCGTATGGCACGCATGGCGACAGTCGCGGGCAAGGAAAAACTGGCCCGCATGGCGGCAACCAGAGCCAAGGACCTTTCAACGGGTCTACCTGTTGTGGATGGGGCACCAGCAAATCTTTACGAAAGTCTCGCAAACATCGGTACTCCGGATATCGTCAGCGCGATCAAAACCATCACCAGCATCCCGGACGAACATCTATCTGACCGCGACAAGATTTTGCGGGACGCTGCAAAGGCCATTGCTGAAGAGGTCGTGCGCCCACCTGTGGCGAGTGCCGTGTCCTTGCAGCCCGGTACGGCCGGCTGGGAAGGAGAGGCGACCCTGCCGGTCGCGGAAGCGCCTGGCAGCGAACCGCAGGTCACCGAGGGCACTGGCGTTTGGCGCAATCCGACGCCTGTCATGGAAGACCTTAGTCCTGAATACAAGAGCACCGTCTCAAGCGGACGGTCAAAGCTGGATGAAATAGACGCACTGCTTAAGAAAGAAGGCTCCTTGCAATGATCGATACGAGCGCATTTACACTGACGCCACCAGTATCTGACGCAAAACCTGCGAGCGCGGGCGTTAGCAAGGGCGACTCTCGGCCGAGCGGGTTTGACGACGCGATGTCGGGTGCACGGAACGACCGTTCCGGGCCGCACGCGTACGACCGTCAGGCGAATGACCGTGGATCTGATGATGCCGCATCGGAAGACGATGCGAACTCGGCAAATGGCCGGCTGCAGGAAGATCAGGTGAGTGCACATGGCCAGAAGAACAAGTTGAATGGTTCGGCAGAAAATCTCCGTGCCCATCTGTCTGCCTATGACAAGATGACCAAAACAGCCGATGACACATCGACTGCCAAGCCGGGCAAGGCCGACCAGGTCAAGAAACGCCTCAAGGACATGGATGAAGGCGACGCGCTCAAGGGTGCGACTGTCGCCGACGCTGATCTTGCTGCCGACGACACGAAAGTACCGACAGTTCTTTCTGTCCTTGATGCGGGCGATGCAGCCGTGCACGAGCTGGCAAAAGCCATTGCCAAGGAAAATCCCGGCGTAACCTCGCGCAGCGATGAAAAATCGACAACGAAGTCAAAGGCATCCAATGCTATCGACATGCTGTCTTCGGCCAAGGCAGACAGTGACGCCGAAGATGTTGATGTGAATGCCGACCCACTGACAGTTCGCTTTTCCTCCTCGCGCGCCAGTTCCGGCCGTGACATGGACATGTCCATCCGTTCGGGCAGCGATGGTATCGAGTTCAAGGTCAGTGATGCAAAGGGTGGAGCGATGGAGAACGTCACGGTTCTCGATTCACGCCGGTTCATCGGCCTTTCCATGTCGACAAATGCGTCCGCATTGACCAGCCTGATCGCTGGTGACCCTGAATGGGTCAGCGCCATGCAGCCCGGCTCCGAGTTGTCGAATGCAGCCGCACAGAGCAGCACAGGTAGGGTCGTCCATACGCTGAAGCTGCAAATGACGCCGATCGACCTCGGCATGGTGACGATGTCACTGCGCATGGTTGGCGACGAATTGAACGTCCATGTGACCGTTCAGAACACTGCCGCCTATAGAAAATTGAGTGACGACAGCAAAAGCATCGTCGATGCGCTGCGTGCTCAGGGCCTTCAGGTCGATCAAATCACGCTAAATATTTCTTCGACAGAAAAAAGTGATCAGTCGAGTTCGCAAAATAATGGACAGCAAGGTCAGCAAAACAATCAGCAGGCTTTGAGTGGTCGCAACCAGGGCGAGTCAGGCAGCCAGCGCGGGCAGTTCGCGGGACAGGGCAACGAAGGGGAACTTGATGTCATTGCTGAAGGGAATTCTGGTCTCGCTTCCGGTAATCACAGTTCTGGCATTTACCTCTGACGCATTAGCGGTTGGCGTGCAGGGTGCTTGTGAAAATGAGATCCGTTCTGCGGCTGCCAAATACGGCGTGCCCGAGGGGATCTTGTATTCCGTTGGCTTGACCGAAACCGGCCGCAAGGGGCGCCTTGATCCCAACGCGATGAATATCGAAGGAAAATCAGTGTTTTCCGCGTCGCGCAATGAGGCAATGGCGGCATTTGAAGAGGCAAAACGTAACGGCGCAAAACTGATTGACCTTGGCTGCATGCAGATCAACCAGTACTTCCATGGAGAAAATTTCAGCTCTCCGCAGGAAATGTTTGACCCGAAGCGCAACGTGGAATATGCGGCGATGTTCCTTAAAAATCTGCACGACAGGCATGAAACCTGGACGATGGCAGTTGCCAGATATCACGCAGGACCAAACAACGATCCGGCACAGAAGAAATATGTGTGCCGCGTGATATCGAATCTGGTCGCGACCGGGTACGGAAAATGGACCACGAACGCAAAGAATTTTTGCGACCAATAACAACTATAAATTGAGTTGCCCTATATGTGGCCGGAATCTGGAATTGTGGCGATCGTTTGCCGCAAATATGGTCCGGCAAGAGGGATTCTTATTGAATCGTACCTTTCTCCACATTAAAATAGTGCCGATTAGTTAAAATGCCTACTAAATGTAGATCAAATCGGCACTCAAAAGTTAATCAATTATTAATTTCTATAGTTAACATTCCACAGTTGTCGCTGATTCCCCCGATTCGTACCAATGCCAACATTGGCAACACCACACTGATTCGGAGGCGGACGAATGATCGTAGTGGTTGATGAGCGCGAGCTTGTTAAGAACGGATACACATCTTTATTTGGGCGTGAGGGCATTCCCTCGACGGGTTTCGACCCGCGCGAGTTTGGCGAATGGGTCACGACGGCTGCAGACACAGATCTGGCAGCTGTTGAGGCATTCCTCATCGGCCAAGGTAACGCGTACGCGAATTTGCCACGGGCAATTCGCGACAGAACCATGGCGCCGGTTATCGCGGTAAGCGATCAGCCTTCGCTGGAGGCTACTCTCGCATTGTTCGACAGCGGAGTCGACGATGTCGTGCGTAAGCCGGTTCACCCACGCGAGATCCTAGCACGTGCAGCGGCTATTCGCCGTCGCCTGAAGGTCATCAACAATTTTACGGACATCGGCCCGATCCGCGTTTTCTCGGATGGTCGTGATCCTGAAATCAACAGCGAAGTCTTCCCGTTGCCACGCCGTGAGCGTCGCATTCTGGAATATTTGGTCGCCAACCGTGGCCGTCGCGTTTCCAAGACACAGATTTTCAATGCCATCTACGGCATTTTTGATGATGACGTCGAAGAAAACGTCGTCGAAAGCCACATCAGCAAGCTGCGCAAAAAGCTCCGTAAGAAGCTTGGTTACGACCCTGTCGATTCCAAGCGCTTCCTCGGCTATTGCATTGATTGGCAATGATTTTTTGAACCTTTGCCGCATTTCATCGGAATGCGGCAAATGAGACAGCTTCACGCAAGGCCCATCTCTTAAGTTGCTATTCAACGACCACCACGAGGGTTCTTTTAATGAGTATTTTTGGAACGATGAAGACCGGCGTTTCCGGTATGAATGCGCAGGCTAACCGCTTGGCTACAGTCGGTGACAACATCGCCAACTCCAGCACAATTGGTTACAAGCGCGCTTCGACCGCGTTCTCGTCCATGGTTCTTCCGTCCTCGGGTGGAAACTACAATTCCGGTGGCGTCAGCTCCAACATTCGCTACAGCATTTCTGAATCTGGCGGTTATTCCTACACAACGACTGCTACGGATATGGCCATTGAAGGTAGTGGCTTCTTTATCGTCGCTGAATCCCGCGATCCGGACGCAGCCCAGTTCCTGACCCGTGCAGGTAACTTTGCTCGCGAAACCGTGGAAGAGCCATCAGGCTCGGGCGTTTACAAAACTTTCCTTAAGAATGCGGCTGGTTATTACCTGTTCACGCCTTCTCAGGCCACAGCGTCCAGCAACCGCTTCTCGGGCAGTGTTGTTGAAATGCCAGGCAACGATATCAAGTCGACACCGACAACGGCTGGTACGATGAAGTTCAACCTGAACAACCAGACAGCTGACGGTGCAACATGGAAGACGTCCATGACCGGCTTCGGTTACCAGGGTGTTGAAATCGTTTATGATTTCACCTTCACCAAGGATGCTGCGAATGAGTGGACCTTGCAGGTCACCAATTCGAAGACCGGCACTGCAGTTATGCCCGACATCGCTGTTGAGTTCGATCCAGTCACTGGTGAGTTGACCTCTCCGACCGGCACATTTGATATTCCTGCTGTCGCTGATCAGAACGGTGTCATCACCGTTGATCTCGCGGGCTCTGTCACACAGAACACCGGCAGCACCATCATGAGCGGTGGCTTGAACGGGAATGGCGCTTCGGCGGTCAAGGATGTCATCATCGAAACAGATGGCAGCATCTACATCCAGTACCAGAACGGCTCCAAGGTGTTGACGGAAAGCAGGCTGATGCTTGCGACCGTTACCAGCCCAGATAACCTCAATCCAGTTAACGGCAATGCTTACAGCGCCAGCAACACGTCTGGCATTCTGATCGCCAATGATCCCGGCACAAAGGGCGTTGGTAACCTGATGACCAAGACGCTGGAAACCTCGAACGTCGATATCGCCAATGAATTGACCGAGATGATTGAATCGCAGCGCATCTACAGTGCTAACTCCAAGGTTTTCCAGACAGGTTCCGAATTGTTGGATGTCCTGGTCAACCTGAAGAGATAATAGATCTCACGAGGACAGATGAATGTCACTTTCGTCAGCAATGATTACTGCACAGTCAATTTTTAATAATACCGGCAAGCAAACTGATGTTGTCTCAAGCAACATCGCTAATGTTGGTAATAAAAATTACGTTAAAAGAACTGCAATTCTGAGCGCAACAGCTTACGGCGCATCGGTTGTTACGACGGCCCGCGTTCAGAACGACAGTCTTCTGCGGCAGACACTTGCTTCGTCCTCACTTTTTTCCGGTCAGAATGTCCTTCTGACCGGCCTCGAAGAAGTAAAGAGTATCTTTGGTGGAAATGACTACGAAAGCTCTCCGAGTGCATATCTCGGAGCGCTCCAGAAGAGCCTCGATACTTATGCTGGCAAACCCGGTGACTCTGCGCTCGCAGCAACAGTTGTCAACGCAGCAACCGACCTTGCGACCTCTCTGAACACCGCTTCCAATGAACTGCAGGCTATTCGTACCCGTGCAGACAAGGAAATGGCACTTCAGGTCGACAGCCTCAATCAGTTGCTCTCCCGTTTTGAAGTCGCAAACAATGCGGTGAAGTCGGCAACAGCATCCGGTGCTGATCCAAACGACGCTCTTGATATCCGCGACAGCCTCCTGAAAGACATTTCAAGCATTGTCGGCGTGTCCGTTGTGACGCGCGGTGACAATGACATGGCTCTTTACACCAGCGATCAGGGTATCACTCTGTTCGAAACCATTCCGCGCCAGGTCAGCTTCACACCGAAGATCGGCTACACCGCATCGATGGACGGCAATTCGCTGTATATTGACGGCGTTGCAGTCAAAGCCGGTGAGGGTAGCAACACTACGGCATCCGGCAGCCTTTCCGGTCTGCTGCAGTTGCGTGACGACGTCGTTCCGACGATGCAGAACCAGCTGGACGAAATTGCTCGCGGTCTGATCACTCTTTTTGCTGAAAAGCAGGCAGACAGCACCGGTACTGATCCGGATCTGCCAGGTCTGTTCACCTACAACGATCCTGCTACAGCCACGGTCCCGGCCGCTGGTACCATCACCAAAGGTCTTGCGGCTGCCATTAAAGTGCACCCGGATCTGATTATTTCCCAAGGTGGCAACCCGGAACTTCTTCGTGATGGAGGTATCAATGGTGCAGCTTACGTCAAGAATGATCTGTCGAATGGCGGTGGCACGGGCTACTCCGCGCTTATCCGCAGCTATGTAACGGCACTCGACACATCGATCGATTTCGATCCGACGACCCGTATCGACACGGACACGAGCCTTCTAAAATACGCTTCCAACTCAATGGGTTGGCTGGAGCAGATGCGTCAGGGCGCGACCAACGCCAACGATGTGAAGACTGCAGCTTATGAGCGCGCAGAAGAGGTTTATTCAAACACGACTGGCGTCAGCCTGGACGAGGAACTGTCTCTGCTGCTCGATATCGAACAATCCTACAAGGCTGCCACGAAGCTGGTCTCGACGATTGATGAAATGTTGCAATCTCTGATGAGCATGGTGAAGTAACATGAAGACATCTTTCATATCCTCACTGGCAATGCAGAATAGCATGCGTAGCACGATCCTGAAGGCTCAGCTTGAGATGACGGATCTGACCACGGAACTGACAACAGGCAAGCACGCTGATCTCGGCGTGGCTCTGGGTGCCAACACGGCACGCAGCCTGGACCTCAACCGTGATGTGCAGCGCCTGACTTCGATCATCGGCGTAAACTCGATTGCCACCCAACGTCTGGAAGCATCGCAGCTGGCACTGAAGAACATGTCGGAAGCGGCAAATGAAATTCAGAAGGTGCTTGTCCCGAACACCAGCGCGGAAGAACCGACGCTGAGCACTGTTCGCAACACGATCACCAATGCATTCAACAACTTCATTGGCTTTGCCAATACGTCCGTCAACGGCGAGTTCCTGTTCTCCGGCATCAACACCGATGTGAAGCCGGTCGATGATTACTTCGCTGACGATTCCAAGTTGAAGCAGGCCTATGACGACGAGTTGAACTACTACATGACGAACGTGGTATCGCCTGCAGTTGGCGATGCTTCGCAGTTGACCAAGGAACAGGTCGCGACGTTCATGTCCGACATGGAAAAGAAGTTCAACGGCGAAACCAAGGTCACCAACCCACCGCACTCCACGTTGACGGCTGGTACGGACTACGATTTTTGGACCGCCTTTGGCTCGGATTCCAGCGATGTAAACATGACAAGCCGTATCAGCCAGACGGAAGTCGTCGAAACATCGACAAACGCCAATTCCAAGGGCATGCGTTACTTCGCCTTCACGGCAATGACCACCATGACCTTCCTTCAGGACAATATCGCTCCTGAAATCCGCGAACAGGTTTCCATGGACGCGGTCAATAACATCAAGTCCGCAATTGACGGACTGAACCAGCAGGCCAGTAAACTCGGTCTTTCTGAAGAGCGTGTTTCCAAGGCAAACGACGCTTTGTCAGCACAGAAAAAGATCATCGAAACGCACCTCATTGATCTCGAGGGCATCGATACATACGAGGCAAAGACACGCCTCGATCTGCTGAAGTCTCAAATAGAAATTGCCTACAGCTTGACGGCACGGCTGCAACAAATGAGCCTTGTAAACTACCTTTGATGATTAAAGGTAGCCGTAGATAAAGGATACAATGAATGTACCAGTTTTCCTATGCGGAGATAATGGAGGACGACGTCACCGACGCGAAGGATCGCGAGCGGCAGGCCTTGTCCAAATCTTTGGAATTACTGGACGCCGCGCAAAAAGACTCCGGGCAATACCGTCTGACGGTCGAAGCGCTCTATTACACTCGACGGGTTTGGGTGAGGTTCATAGAAGATCTCAAACACCCGGAGAACCAGTTGCCGAACGAACTTCGTGCCAATCTGATCTCCATCGCAATCTGGATTTTGAAGGAATGCGAGCGGATCAGAAAGAGGGAATCGAGCAACTTCCAAGGCATAATTGACGTAACAACCATCATCAGGGATGGACTTAAATGAAAAGTACTCTGCGCATTTCGCTCAAATCCGGCGAGAAAATCTTTATTAACGGGGCGGTGTTGCGTGTTGACCGCAAGGTTGCACTCGAATTCCTGAATGATGTTACCTTCCTTCTCGAGAACCATGTTCTCCAGCCAGAGCAGGCGACAACTCCACTGCGTCAGCTCTACTTCATCGCTCAGATGATGCTCATCAACCCGGAAGGCCGTGAACAGTCCACGACCATGTTCCGCAAGTCGGTGACGATGCTGTTGTCATGCTTCCAGAATGACGAAATTCTGGCCGAGTTGAAGCGTATTGATGCGCTGGTCGCAACGGGCAAGGCGTTTGATGCACTCAAGGCTATCCGCTCCATGTATGCGACTGAAGAGCAGATCTTGAGCAACCAGGAAATGACGCCAGCGACTATCGAACATATTCGCAAGGAGATTGCACCATGGCGGTAGACATTGTCGGCTCCACAGCTGCATCAAACCCTTGGGCAAATGCAGGTTCCGACACCTCGGCAAGCGACAAGGCGTCACTGAATTATGACAGTTTCCTGAAGCTCCTCATCGCACAGATGAAGAACCAGGATCCGACAGAACCGATGGATGCCAGCCAGCAGATGTCTCAGCTGGCAAGCTTCTCGCAGGTCGAGCAGTCGATCAAGACGAATACGCACCTCAAGAGCATGCTGCAGGCTGAAGCCCTGACGCGCTCGACAGATCTTATCGGCAAACATATCACCAGCGCCGATGACAAGACCTCGGGTATCGTCAAGGAAGTCGAAATCTATTCCGACGGCATTATCGCCATCACGGAAGAGGGCAAGGGCATCCTGCTGCAGGTTGGCGTCAAATTCGGTGAGAAAAGTGGGACTTCCACATCGGACACCACAGATTCCACTTCGGATTCGAGCAGCGAATCTGATACCTAAGGTCAACAATTGTTGTTCTGAGGTTTTGCAATGAACGAGGCGGATGCGCTTGATATCATGCGGGCAGCCGTTTGGACCATTCTGGTCGCATCCGGTCCTTGCGTCATTGCGGGCATGGTGGTGGGGGTAACGATTGCCTTCATCCAGGCCCTTACCCAGGTCCAGGAAATGACCCTGACCTTCGTTCCTAAAATCGTTGCCATCATGGTGACGATTGGAATTGCGGCGCCTTTTATTGGCGCCCAGATTTCTCTTTTTACAAATCTCGTTTTTTCTCGGGTGCAAACCGGGTTCTGAATTTTGTTGCAGGAATGCGCGGTTACCATTTTCGCGCAAGCTTCGGTCGCTAGTGATGGTGTGAAACCATGCGGCGGCCCTTATCGGTCGCCCCTTCTCATGAAGAGACAGGACGTTATCGATGGCGCAACCACCTGCAATATCAATACCGAAGGTCACTCCCAGCACGCGTGATGTTGGATTTGCCCTTGGTATCGTTGCAATTCTTTGCATTCTCTTTTTGCCAATCCCGGTTATTCTGGTGGATATGGGGCTGGCGTTTTCCATTGCGCTGTCCGTTCTGATCCTGATGGTATCCCTGTGGATCCAACGCCCTCTCGACTTCTCGTCGTTTCCGACAATCTTGCTGATTGCGACCATGGTGCGCTTGGCACTGAACGTGGCCACGACGCGTGTTATTCTTTCTCATGGTCACCAGGGACATGACGCCGCTGGTAGCGTGATTGCAGGCTTTTCCAGCCTCATCATGTCCGGCGACTTCGTTATCGGTCTGATCGTCTTCCTTATCCTGATCACGGTGAACTTCATCGTTATCACCAAGGGTGCGACGCGTATCGCGGAAGTGGGCGCGCGCTTTACCCTCGACGCGATCCCGGGCAAGCAGATGTCGATCGACGCTGACCTCTCTGCTGGTATTATCGATGAAAAGGAAGCCCAGCTCCGCCGCAAAGAGCTGGAAGCTGAAAGCTCGTTCTTCGGCTCCATGGACGGTGCGTCCAAATTCGTGCGTGGTGACGCCGTCGCCGGCCTCATCATCACCGCCATCAATATCTTCGGCGGTATCATCATCGGTTATTTCCGTCATGGCATGGAAATCGGCGAAGCTGCTGACGTTTTCGTAAAGCTGTCGGTTGGTGACGGTATCGTTACCCAGATCCCGGCTCTTATCGTTTCTCTGGCCGCTGGCCTTCTGGTTTCACGTGGCGGCATGTCCGGCACCACCGATAAAACAGTTGTCGATCAGTTGAGCGCCTACCCGCGTGCGCTGTTCGTTGCGTCCCTTCTGATGGGACTGCTTGCTGTTATGCCTGGCCTGCCTTTCCTGCCTTTTATGGCGCTCTGTGGCGTCATGGCCTTCGGTGCCTGGTACATTCCAAAGCAGGTCGAGGCGATGAACCTCGTGCGCCGCGAAGAGGAAGAAAAGAAGGTTATCCAGAGTAAGGAAGCCGAGAAGGACTCCGTCAAGCTGGTGCTCAAAACCGCAGAAATCGAACTTGCCCTTGGCAAGCAGGTTTCAACACGCTTGCTGGGTGCCCATCAGGAGCTGGCGTTCCGCGTTGGCAAGATGCGCAAGAAATTCGCCAGCCAGTATGGTTTTGTGGTGCCCGAGATCAAGGTGTCCGACGACATCATGATCCCCGAAAAATCGTACCAAATTCGTATTCATGGAACGACGATTGCCTCCAGCTCACTGCGTGTCGGCGACGTTCTTGTCGTGACCGGTTCCGGCCGCAAGCCAACCATTCCCGGCGACGACATTCGCGAACCGGCCTTTGGCATGCCGGCTGTCTCTATCCTCGAAGCGTTTGCTGACGACCTGCGTCGCGAAGGTTTCCACCCGATTGATAACGTCTCGGTGGTTCTGACCCACCTGAGCGAAGTTATTCGCAACAACCTGCCGCAGCTTCTTTCCTATAAGGACGTGAAGGTGCTGATCGATCGTCTTGATCCGGAGTACAAGAAGCTAGCAGATGAAATCTGCTCGTCACACATGTCCTATTCCGGCCTTCAGGCTGTTCTGAAGCTGCTGTTGGCCGAGCGTGTGTCCATTCGTAACTTGCACCTCATTCTAGAAGCCGTTGCAGAACTTGCACCGCATGTTCGCAAGACAGAACAGATCGTTGAGCATGTTCGTATCCGTATTGCCCAGCAGCTGTGTGGTGACCTTGCCGACAACGGCGTCCTGCGTGTTTTGCGCCTTGGCAACAAATGGGACATGATTTTCCATCAGGCACTGAAGCGTGATGGAAAGGGCGAAATCGTCGAATTCGACATCGATCCGCGCCATCTGGAAGAGTTCAGTGAGCAGGCATCGAAAGTTATCCGTGAATTCATGGACAGGGGCCTACCTTTTGTTCTTGTCACGTCGCCTGAAACACGGTCCTATGTGCGCATGATTATCGAGCGACTCTTCGCCACCTTGCCTGTGCTGTCGCATGTTGAACTGGCCAAGGGGCTTGAGATCAAGATTCTAGGCGCTATTTCATGATAACCGACCCGCAAGGGACAATATTGGCATTGTTCCTTGCATTTTGCCGCATCGGTGGTTGTTTCATGACCATGCCGGGCTTCTCAAGTGCCCGTCTTAACATGACCATCAGACTGCTTCTGTCCGCTGCGGTATCCATGGCTTTGACGCCGATTCTGTGGGATTCGGTCTATCCCAAAGTAGCGGGCGCAACACCCGGCGCCAACGTTGCGCTGATCTTTTCAGAAACCATTATCGGCGCCGTCTACGGCATGATTGCAAGGCTATATGTTCTCGGCCTGCAATTTACCGGCGCTATCGTGGGTAACGCCATCGGCTTCAACGCGCCCGGCGGTGCGGACGTTCTGGAAGATAGCCAGGAAAGTCAGTTGACCAACATGATCGTCTTTGGTGGCCTGCTGATGCTGTTCATCTTCGACTTTCATCATGTGGTTCTGAAAGCGGTTATCGATTCCTACAGTTCAACGCCCGTCGGTTTTGTGCTGGATTCGCAAAAAACACTGATCACCATGACCGATACCTTACGCGCGACCACCAATGTTATGTTGCGTCTGGCAAGCCCGTTTTTGATCTATGGCCTGATGTTCAACGTCGCGGTTGGTTTGATCAACAAGCTGGCTCCGCAGGTTCCTGTCTACTTCATTTCCACCCCCTATTTGCTGATGGGTGGTCTTTTCATGCTTTACCTTTCCATCGCAGCGCTGATTCGACAGTTCGCGGGTGGATTCGGACCGATATTCTTCGGTTATTGAGTGATGTGTTGGGTAAGTGGTCTTTATAAAGACCTGCCGTGAAGGAGAAGCGCCATGGCGCAGGATAAACGCTCCCGCAAGCTCAAGCGGCTTGTCACAGTTCAACGCCATATGGAAAAAATGGCAGAAGTGACGCTTGCCGATACCACCCGCCAGCGTGCGGAAGTCGCAGATTCCATGGATAGTATTCTCGGTGCTTTAAGCTCCATGGACCCGGTGCATCATCAGTTCTCAAAAATGTATTCGGAACGTTTCGGACGTCTCACCGTCAAGGACCGGCAGTTGGCCGGCGCGCAGCAATTGCAGGAAATGGCTGTTCTCAAAGAGAAAACCAAAGGCGATCGCCTGCAAGACAAAATGTACGAAGCACGCGATGATGAAGATCGCGAAACCGATGACAATGCAATTTATGATCTATTGGAAATCATGAATGCGACACCAGCACCAGCCTCCAGCAAGGTTCGCGATACATAGTCGTCGCCACATCATGCATCGCCCTTAAGTGGTGGTGAATATTCGTGATTGATGAAATGCAGATGTGGTGGGTCAAAACCTGCTGCATTCTTTTCAGGAGGTAATTGCGTGGCGATATCGATTGTTAGCGACCTTGTCATGGACGTTGTCCGTGCAGCCGATCCAACGGACGTGCAGGTTGCGCAGGATAAGCTCAAGGCAAACAAGGCGGCGTTTGCAGCGTCCAGCCTTGCGGATGCGGGTAAGGGGTTCGATGCCGCTGTCGGCGTTTTGAACGATGCCGCATCCAAAGCCGGATTGGGAGACACCAATCTGCGCGCTGAGCGTAAAGAAATTCCGGAAACCTTCCGTCAGTTTGAAGCATCCGTGCTGCGGACCTTCATTGGCTCCATGCTCCCGCAGGAGAGCGAGGAAGTCTATGGCAAGGGTAACGCTGGCGAAATCTGGAAAGGTATGCTGGCCGAGCAGTTGGCCAACAGTATGACTGAGAACGGTGGCATCGGTATTGCTGAGCAGGTCTACAAGGACACGCTGCGCAAGGCTGAAAGCCAGGGCTTCGAAAGCGTCTCCTCCGTCGAAGACAAGGATAACAATGCGGCCCTGCGTATGGTTGCAGAGTTCGAACGCAAGATTCTCGGTGTATCCAGTGACATGAACGACGAGGCTAGAAATGTATAATCATAACGGAACAGAAGTCATGGAAGCAGTGTCGAACGATCATCGTATTCAGTCGGTTCTCGGACGTCTGGAAACGATCATTGATAATGAAAACGAAAAAATTGGCAAAGACCCGAAATTCGATCTGAAGGTCTCCAACGCCCACAAAAGCCGTTGCCTTTATGAACTGACCATGCTGTTCCGTGATACACCGCATGAAGAAATTGCCGCCGGTTACATCAACCAGGTTCGTGGCATCAAGGAAAAGCTGGCAACGAATGCCCGCCGCGTCGAGGCACATCTCAATGCAGTGCGTGCGGTTGCCGACCTGCTGAAAAACGCCATCCGCGAAGCTGACACCGACGGCACTTACTCGCAGGAACAATTTCTTTACGGCGCTACCTGATGTTAAAACTTCTCCTTACCGGCGTATGGGTTTGCGCAATCACGCTCGGCGCAGTGTATTTTTCCGTGCAGATGGCAATGCCACCGGCGCCGGTCAGCGAGGAGGAGGCCCGCAAGGCGTCGCTGGCTTTGGTCAAGGGAGAGCAGATTACAGTCCCGGTTATTAGTGAAGGGGCTGTAAATGGTTATTTCCTCACGCTGATCTCGTTGAATGTCGACAAGACAAAGGTCAACCTGATCGAAGGACCAAGAACAGAACTGATGACCGACGAGTTGATCACGCTTTTGGCTGGTTCCAACATGATCAACATTGCCAATGTTTCGACCTTTGATGCGGATGAGTTCAAGAAACGCATTCGCGATGGACTGAACAAGAAGCTCGGTGATGACGTCGTGCAGGAAGTACTGATCGAAAAACTCGATTATCTTTCCAAAGCAGACATTCGCGCCCAGCAGGGTGGTGGTGAACCGCAGTCTGTCAAAATTGTTGAAGGTGAAAAGGTCGAAGCGGCTCCGGCAGCCGAAGCAGCACCCTCACATTAAGTCAGGAAAGTTCGTCCAGACACCAATCAAAGGGCCGCTATTGCGGCCCTTGTTGTTCGTGCATTTTGAAATGATTAATATTCTCTTAAAAAAATGCTTCATATTCGAAAACGCTATTTGAAAGTAAATTCAATTCTGTCAAATAATATGCCTGAACAGCAAAGTTGCTGTTTAAGAGGAACTGCTAGCGCAGGACGGGTGTGGGTGTGAGTAAGTTTTCTGGATTTTCTTTTTCTGCATTTGAATCACCCGAAAAAACCACGCCTTTGGCGCATCGCGTTGACGTGAATCGTGCACGCAATATGCAAGCCAGCAAGACCTCGCAGGTTCACTATTCCACTGACCAGGAACCGGTACCAGAGGTGTTTTCGCGCCTTGGGTTTGAATGGCTTTATCGCATCATTCGCCACTGAAACGCGCCGCCGGAAACCTATCCGGCATTTTGGGCCGACAACCGCCTATATTGGCCTTTGTTAACTGTTTATTTGCCTTGTTGATTTAGGTTTCATTAATATTACGGGGGCTCCAACCAGTTCCGACCCGGAATATTGAGGTGGCTTGACGTGGCAGATCACGCGCAAAATATTGAACATTCGCATTTGTCGGATCGATTTGGTGTGCCAGCACAAACGCGCGGTGAAGCAAGTGCCGTGGCGCGGTCCTCGACGGGTTGGTTGAGCACCGTTTTCAAGAAAAACCCTTATCGGTTCGCAGTCAGCTGCACTGTACTTTTTACGCTGGCGGGTATCGCACTTGGCCTGATGATGACGCCGTCATCTGAGCCCGAAAAGCTGACGCAGATCCGTATCCAGTTCAATGTCGCTTCAACACAGCAGTCTGATTCCAAGACATTGATGACGGTAGCACAAAATGCCGTGCTGTCCGATGAGGGAAAGGCCGAGCTTGCACAACAGATCATCAATGACGGCCTGGTCCTGACATCCGCTCACGAGGCGACATGGTGGGGCCTGTTTGGTGAAGTGGTGCTCGGCAAGGTGCCAACGCCATCGGACCCTGTTCTGCGCGCCAGACATGATATGCGTGGACGTATTTCTCTGTCGCAAGCCGCTGATGGCAGTGCAATTTTTGTAACGACCTACGCCGAAACATCAGGTGCAAGCGCGCGGTTTGCGCAACATGCCGCCAATCGCATCGTAACTCATATCAATGCCAGCGCGACTGGTTCTATTCAGGGACATAACGACAGCAACCGTGCACTGTTTGAAAACGCGGAAGCGGCCGTTACTGGTTTTCAGGTCCGGCATGGCAACGACGCCATGGCAAAGATGGAAGCTGCGACACAGGATTTGGCGCTTGTTTCAGGATCGGTAGCCGAGCTGGAATCCCGTCTGGCGGACGTGACCCATAAGCTGTCAAATCTGACGCTGTTGCAGGGCGACAAGGCGCTTGCCCGTGAAATTCCAGATGATACGACGTTTCTTCCCCTTCAGGATGCTGTTCGGCAATATGTCGGCGCGTCCAAAGCGCTCGCCCAACTGTCTGTGCAATATGGCCCGAAACATCCGCACGTCATTGCGGCAACGCAGACCCAGCAGGAAACCAAGGCAAATGCTGCCCGTGCGTTGAAAAGCATCACCAGCGAACTGAAGCAGCAGGAGCAGGCGGCCAAGACAGAGCTTGCACAAGCCAGAAACAGACAGCAGGCGCTTGAACAGGAATTGGCGGTTTTTGGCGATGCGCCTGCGGAGCTAAACAGGTTGGAAGCAGAGCTGTCGCAAGCCCGCGAAACCTATTTCAACGGGCTGGCTGATAGTGACCCGAAATCGACACAGGCCGCTGCTCCATTTGCTGTCGCAAACGCACCGCTTGCGGTCAATATTCCGGCTGGTTTCCGCCAGATGATTTCAATGGCGGTGATTGGTGGTGGCTGCGGTCTTGGCCTTGGCGTGTTGACACTTGTTGCCTTGTACATCCGTTTCCGCAAGCGTGAGGTGTCAATACCTGCTCACGAGTCCGCCAACGGTCCAGACATTGGCTTTTATACGGATACGCCGCAGCCGGATGCCATTTTCCCGCAGCCGGAAAGCGATGACGCTCTGGATTATGTTGAAGAGGACTTTGCAACCCCTAAAGCCGCTGATGCCTACGATCTGGCCTACGACATCGCAGCAAATGACATTCCGCTCGATCAACGTGTCCGCGAAGTGTTGATGCGCAGAAGTATCAAGGCATCACCACAAGACATCGCTGATCTGCCGCCTGTGTTGGCAGCGGCCCTACAAGGCCAATTCGAAGTGCAGTCCTACGACAAACCAGCTTTCAGCCAGCCAGTCTATGACGAGCTTGATGAAGTGCTTGAGGTCCGCCGCGACATCGCCGCCCTCCGTCAACGTTTGCACGATTACGCAAACCGCAGGGCGGCATCCTGAGCCTGAGATTATTGTCGCTTCTGTCGCAGCCTTTTTGCTTGCAATCGATATCATTCAGCAGCATTAGGGGCGAAACTCACACGGCTATCCGGTGTGATAGGGCAAGTCGTTGCCGGTGTTCTGCTGGCAGGCTGTTATTGGAGGCAGGCACATGGTTCAGGTTATTGACGGAAAAGCGAAAGCGGTATCGGTAACGGAGGCAGTTCGTGTTGCTGCTGAGACGCTGGAAAAGACCGCTGGCGTAAAGCCGGGCCTAGCCGTCATCATCGTGGGCGACGATCCCGCCAGCCATGCCTATGTTGGTTCCAAGAGCAGAATGGCCAAGCAGTGCGGTTTTAACTCCGTGCAACACACATTGCCGCTGGAAACCGGACAGGCTGAGCTTGAGGCACTAGTCGCATCCTTGAATGACGACCCTTCTATCCACGGGATCCTCGTGCAGTTACCGCTTCCAAGACACCTTGATTCCGAACCGGTCATTCAGATGATCCTGCCGGAAAAGGATGTCGACGGCTTGAGCGTCGTCAATGCAGGTAAGCTCGCCACTGGTGATCTGGCCTCGGGCCTGATCTCCTGCACACCGGCTGGCGCCATGCTCCTGGTCAAAGATATTAACGGCGAAGACCTGTCGGGTTTGAATGCCGTTGTCATTGGCCGTTCCAACCTGTTTGGAAAACCGATGGGGCAGCTTTTGCTGAACGCAAACGCGACTGTCACCATGGCACATTCACGCACCAAGGACCTTGCAGCCGTGTGCCGTAACGCAGATATTCTGGTGGCCGCCGTTGGTCGTCCGCAGATGGTCAAGGCTGATTGGGTCAAAGCTGGCGCAACGGTGATCGATGTCGGTATCAACCGGATTGACGCGCCGGAAAAAGGCGAGGGCAAAACCCGCCTGGTCGGCGACGTTGCGTTTGAAGAAGCAAGTCAGGTTGCTGGTGCAATTACGCCGGTTCCCGGCGGCGTTGGCCCGATGACAATTGCCATGCTGATGGCAAACACAGTGATCACCGCCTACAGAAAATGCGGAAAGACTGCGCCGACATTCTAACGCGCTTTGACTTAAGCGTAGAAGCACGTTGCAATCGTTGACAAATGCAGCGTGCTTGAACCGCCGAATTAGGCCGGGGCAGGTCCGGTCGATGCGCGCACCACAAGCTCTGCTTTCCACAGTTCCTGCACCGGGTCCACCTCATCAAACGAAATGCGATTGATCAGTCGTTGTGCCACCCGGATGCCGGCAGCTCGCAGCGATGAACGGGTGGTGGTCAGCGGCACGGAAAAATTATGAGGCTTCAGCAGCGGCAAAACATCGTCATGAGCGATCAGAGAAACGTCTTTGCCGGGTTTCAATCCCCGCTGGTTGAGGGAGCGAATGGCACCGAGCGCCAGTGTGGTACTGGCACAGAGAATGGCAGTCGGTGGATTTTTCTGCGAAAGCAACTCTTCCATATTCAGAAAACCGATCTCGTCGGTCATGGCACTGTGCCGCAGACAGTCGGCACGCAGCGCGAGGCCATATTCCGTCAATGCCTTTTCGACACCGGCCTTGCGTCGGTAGGTGAAATCCAGACCTTCCGGGCCGTTCAGAAGGCCAATCCGGTTGTGACCAAGCTGCAAAAGCAATTTGGTGGCATCGTAAAAGGCACCTTCATTGTCGACATCGAGAAACGGGTAATCGGCATCTGCACCAAACGAGCGCCCATGTACCATGAATGGGATGTTGAACGATTTGAGAAGCGCGATGCGCGGATCGCGTTCCCGCATATAGGCCAGATAAATTCCATCGACATTGCCGCTGCCGGCTAGCCAGCGCAAAGCGTCTTCCTCGTTGCTGGGATCGGCAGGCATGATCAGCATGTGAAATGAATGCCGGGCAGCCTCTTCACCGAGACCGCTTAGAAACTCGCCAAAATGCATGTCGGACTGATGGGCGGGGGCAGTCGGCATGACCAGACCGATCGAGCCGGTCTTGCCTGTTGCTAGTCGACGTGCTGTCAGGTTGGGACGGTAACCCGTATCCTTGGCTGCTTGAAGCACGCGCTGGCGTGTTTCGGCATTGACTTCAGGGTAACCGTTCAGGGCGCGGCTAATTGTCGTTTGGGACAGACCGAGCAACTGGGACAATTGCTTCAGGTTCATCTTTGTTCCTCCTCCGCACGCTTCCAAATTTTAACGAGACGAACCAACGTCTCAAAAATCCTACTCCAAAGCGCTTTGAATTGTGTAATGCCAGATTCCTTTTTGCTCAATGGAAAATACAGCTCAAAACTGCAATTTCTTTGCAAAACCTATTGAAGCAAGATAACTGCAACGTTACAGTTAGATAAGGCACTTGACTCCTCGTGTTTGTGCGGGGAATTAATAGCGTCCAAAGCGCTTTGAAGTGTTTGTATAGGTTTAAATCTTGATGTGATGGGAGGTAAGTCACATGCTTAAGACATTCCTGGCAACAACAGCAGCCATGGCCATTTTCATGAACTCCGCAATGGCTGCGGATTTGAAGTTCGCCCCTGGCGAAGACGCAAAATTCAACTGGAAAAGCTACGAAGATTTCAAAACAGCGCATGCCGATCTCAAGGGCCAGACCCTGACGATTTTCGGACCATGGCGCGGTGAAGATGAAGCCCTGTTCCAGACGGTCCTGGCATATTTCGCCGATGCGACCGGTATTAATGTAAAATATTCTTCTTCTGAAAATTACGAACAGCAGATCGTTATCGATACACAGGCTGGTTCTCCTCCCAATATCGCAATTCTGCCACAACCGGGTCTGCTGGCTGACCTCGCCGCCAAGGGCCTGCTCGTGCCACTCGGCGATGACGTCGCGTCCTGGGTCAAGGACAATTACGGCGCCGGTGAATCCTGGGTGAACTACGGCACCTATAATGGCAAGGACGGCAAGCCTGCTTATTTCGCATTCCCGTTCAAGGCTGATGTGAAGTCGCTGGTATGGTTCGTGCCGGAAAATTTCGAAGAAGCCGGTTATGAAGTGCCTGAGAGCATGGAAGACCTGCTAGCTCTGTCCGACAAGATTGTTGCCGATGGCGGTACGCCATGGTGCATCGGTCTGGGTTCAGGTGGTGCAACCGGCTGGCCAGCCACCGACTGGGTGGAAGACCTGATGCTGCGCCTGCACAGCCCGGAAACCTATGACAAGTGGGTCAAGAACGAAATCAAGTTCAATGATCCGGCCGTCGTTGCCGCTATCGATGAATTCGGCAAATTTGCCAAGAATGAAAAATATGTCAGCGGTGGCATCGCGGCCGTTGCATCGACCGACTTCCGTGACAGCCCGAAGGGTTTATTTGATATTCCACCGAAGTGCTACCTGCACCATCAGGCATCCTTCATTCCGTCCTTCTTCCCTGAGGGCACCAAGGTCGGAACCGATGTCGATTTCTTCTACATGCCAACTTATGCTGCAAAGCCTGAGCTTGGAAAACCGGTTCTCGGTGCAGGTACGCTGGTGACCGTGACCAAGGAATCGCCAACTGCAAAGGCATTTGTCGAGTTCCTGAAGACGCCAATCGCACACGAAGTATGGATGGCGCAGTCCAGCTTCCTCACACCTTTCAAGGGTGTGAACACCGATGCCTACGGCAATGAGCAGATGAAGAAGCAGGGTGAAATTCTCACCTCCGCAACGACATTCCGCTTTGACGGTTCTGACTTGATGCCGGGCAAGATCGGTGCTGGCGCATTCTGGACCGGTATGGTGGATTTCGTCGGCGGTAAGTCTGCCGAAACCGTGGCGACTGATATCCAGAAGGCCTGGGACGGCCTGAAGTAATCATTTCCTGCCCCGCCCGGTAACATCGTTGCCGGGCGGTTGTTTCTAAAGCTTTTCGTTCTCGTGATCGGCAAAAGGTCGGACGACCGGGAATAAGGGAGGGGAATGTGATCGCTCAGATCGTTTCGGCAATCGGCGTCATGATTGTCGGTGTATTTGCTTGTGCCGCCTATTATTGGCTTTCCGACAAATTTTTGCAGGTTCTGTTCCCTGTAAGCGCAAAAAATGTCATCGACGCCTCTCGCAATCTCAATCGAAGAGCCGCTGTGCGTCCATGGCTATTCGTCGGGCCAGCGCTTATCCTGCTGTTGGTCTATCTCGTCTATCCTGTCATCGCGACGTTCTATCTGTCTTTTTATGACAGGACTGGCGTGAATTTTGTCGGCCTGGCGAATTACCGTTGGGCGTTTTTTGATGCCGGTTTCCGACAGTCGATTTTCAACAACATCCTCTGGCTTGCCGTTGTGCCGGCTGCCTGCACCTTCTTCGGGCTGGTTATCGCCGTGATGACCGACCGCATCTGGTGGGGCAATATTGCCAAGAGCATTGTGTTCATGCCGATGGCGATTTCCTTCGTAGGCGCCTCGGTTATCTGGAAATTCATTTATGAATATCGCGGTGAGGGGCAAACCCAGATCGGTCTTCTGAATGCTGTTGTCGCATTTTTCGGTGGCAATCCGGAAGTATGGATCTCCATGCCGTTTTGGAACAATTTTTTCCTGATGGTGATCCTGATCTGGATCCAGACCGGTTTTGCCATGGTCATTCTGTCAGCAGCACTGCGTGGTATTCCCGAAGAAACAGTTGAAGCTGCTGTCATTGATGGCGCCAATGGCTGGCAGATTTTCTGGAAAATTCTGGTGCCGCAAATCTGGGGCACAATTGCGGTTGTGTGGACAACGATCACCATTCTCGTTCTCAAGGTTTTCGATATCGTGCTGACCATGACCAACGGCCAGTGGAACACCATGGTTCTTGCGAACCTGATGTTTGACTGGATGTTCCGCGGCGGCGGCGACAGCGGCCGAAGTGCCGTTATAGCTCTGGTCATCATGGCAGCCGTGACCCCGATCATGATCTGGAATATTCGCCAGGCCAACAAGGAAATGGAGGGTCGCTGATATGGATATTGTAAAACGTATTCGCCGTGTCGGCCTTCCACGACTGATCGTTCATGCCAGTGTGCTGTTCATCGTCATTCTGTGGTTGCTGCCAACACTCGGCATCCTTGTCAGCTCGCTACGTGACAAGGATCAGATCACCGTCTCCGGTTGGTGGACGGCTTTTGCCAGTTCAACGCAAACGGAAGCGGTGCGCTTGGCTGATCCATCAACACAACGGCAGGAGGGTGACAAGTTCATCATCTCCGGCTCGGTGTTCGAGAATGGCAAGGGTGGTCAGGTCTCCGCATTTGGTGTGCGCGTTCAGGACCCTGCTGCCTATCCGGCCGATGAAGTTGTCGATCTCGGCGATGGCGAAAACCTTCTGCTACAGAAGGACGGCGCTTATGAGTACAGCAAGAACGCCAGCTTTGAGGGTTCTCGCGGCAAACGTATCTACATCTCCGTTCTGTCTCCACCGGTCTTCACCTTCGACAACTATCGCACCGTGCTGTTTTCAGAAGGCATAGGACAATCCTTCGTCAACTCGCTGACGGTGACAATTCCCGCGACGATCATCCCGATCCTCATTGCCGCCTTTGCCGCTTATGCCCTGTCATGGATGCGCTTTTCCGGCCGTTCCCTGATGATTGCTATGGTGGTCGGCCTGATTGTAGTACCGTTGCAGATGTCGCTTATTCCGTTGTTGCGGCTTTACAACGAGATCGGCAACATCTTCGGCGTGCCATCCAAAACCTATGCCGGCATCTGGTTGGCGCACACGGCGTTCGGCCTGCCGCTCGCCATCTATCTGTTGCGCAACTACATCTCCGGTCTGCCCAAGGAAATCATTGAATCGGCGCGCGTTGATGGCGCCAGCGATTTCGAGATTTTCGTCAAGATCATCCTGCCGCTGTCGTTCCCGGCACTGGCATCCTTTGCAATCTTCCAGTTCCTGTGGACATGGAACGACCTGCTTGTCGCCATGGTGTTCCTTGGCACGCAGAAAGATCAGTTGGTGCTGACCGGCAGCCTTAATGCGTTGCTTGGTTCACGCGGCGGCAACTGGGAAATTCTTACCGCATCGGCCTTCGTCACCATCATCGTGCCGCTTTGCGTTTTCTTCGCCCTTCAACGTTATCTCGTACGCGGCCTGCTGGCCGGCTCCGTCAAGGGAGGCTGATATTCTATGAATGCTTATACCAAGGATAATGCTATGACGTCTTCGGTTACATCCGCTCTTAAGTCTGACAAGGATTGGTGGCGCGGTGCTGTCATCTATCAGATTTATCCGCGATCGTTCCAGGACTCCAATGGAGACGGCATCGGCGACCTGAAAGGCATCACCGACCGCCTCGAACATATTGCCCGCCTCGGTGCAGATGCGATCTGGATTTCGCCGTTCTTCACCTCGCCGATGAAAGATTTCGGTTATGACGTGTCGAACTACGTCGACGTCGATCCGATGTTTGGCACGCTGGCTGATTTCGATGGTCTGATTGCCGAAGCCCACCGACTGGGCGTACGGGTCATGATCGACCTGGTAATGTCGCACACGTCCGACCAACATCCGTGGTTTGTCGAAAGCCGCTCCAGCCTTGATAACCCCAAGGCCGATTGGTATGTTTGGTCGGATGGTAAGCCGGATGGCACGCCGCCCAACAACTGGCTGTCGATTTTCGGCGGTCCGGGCTGGCAGTGGGACCCGACCCGCATGCAGTATTACATGCACAACTTCCTGACCTCGCAGCCAGACCTCAATCTGCATAACCCGCAGGTGCAGGACGAGTTGTTGAATGCCACCCGTTTCTGGTTGAAGCGTGGCGTGGACGGTTTCCGTCTCGACACCGTCAACTTCTACTTCCACGATCTGGAACTACGCGACAACCCGGCTCTTGCACCAGAGCGCCGCAATGCTTCGACTGCGCCAGCCGTTAACCCGTATAATTTCCAGGAACATCTCTACGACAAGAACCGTCCGGAGAACCTGGAATTCCTCAAGCGCTTCCGCGCCGTGTTGGACGAGTTCCCGGATATTGCCGCCGTCGGTGAAGTCGGCGACAGTCAGCGTGGTCTGGAAATTGTCGGGGAATATACCTCCGGCGATGACAAGATGCAGATGTGCTACGCCTTCGAATTCCTGGCTCCGGATGCGCTGACCCCGCAGCGGGTGGCAGATGTTCAGGCAGCCTTTGCGACGGCCGCGCCTGAAGGCTGGGCGTGCTGGGCATTTTCAAACCACGACGTTGTCCGTCACGTCAGCCGCTGGGGTGCAGATGTGGCCGACAAGGATGCCTATGCCAAGGTGCTCTCAGCCCTGTTGTTGACGCAGCGCGGTTCGGTTTGCATTTACGAAGGTGAGGAGCTTGGGCTGACAGAAGCCGATATCGCCTTCGAAGACCTGCAGGACCCATACGGCATTCAGTTCTGGCCGGAATTCAAGGGTCGTGACGGCTGCCGCACACCAATGGTTTGGGATGCCGGTCATGCACAGGCAGGTTTCAGCACCTCTGAAAAGACCTGGCTGCCTATTCCTGCCGAGCACAAGGCCCGTGCCGTCAGCACGCAGGTAGGCAACGACGCCTCGGTTCTGGAGCATTATCGTCGCTTCCTTTCGTTCCGCAAGCAGCACCCGTCTTTTGCCAAGGGCGGGATCGAGTTTCTGCCGGTCAGCGACAGCGTCGTTGGTTACACCCGTTCCAAGGGCAATGAAACCATCGTCTGCTTCTTCAACCTGTCTCCGGCAGCTGCCACGGCCGCACTGCCTGACGGCAACTGGGAAGTTCTGGAAGGCCATGGCTTTGAAAGCAGTCTGAACGGACGCAATATTGAATTGCCTGCATGGGGCGCTTTTTTCGCGCGTTATGCCTGAGAAAACGGGGAGGGTAGAATGGCGGGTCTGACACTTAAAGACATTCGCAAGTCCTATGGGCAGGTAAAGGTTCTGCATGGTATCGATCTCGATATCAAACAGGGCGAATTCATCGTATTCGTCGGTCCTTCCGGTTGCGGAAAATCGACCTTGTTGCGCATGATTGCCGGGCTTGAGGACATCACTGGCGGAGAAATGTTTATCGATGGCCAACTGGTCAACGAAATCCCTCCGTCCCGTCGTGGCATTGCCATGGTGTTCCAGTCTTATGCGCTTTATCCACACATGACTGTGTATGATAACATGGCGTTCGGCATGAAGATCGCCAAGGAAAGCCGGCAGGAGATTGACCGGAGGGTGAGGGCCGCTGCAGACATCCTTCAGCTGACTCAGTATCTGGAACGCCTGCCAAAGGCGCTGTCCGGTGGCCAGCGTCAGCGTGTCGCAATTGGTCGCGCCATCTGCCGTAACCCGAAGGTCTTCCTGTTTGACGAGCCGCTTTCCAACCTCGATGCAGCGCTGCGTGTTGCAACGCGTATCGAGATTGCCAAGCTCAACGAACAGATGTCCGACACCACGATGATCTATGTGACGCATGATCAGGTGGAAGCCATGACGCTTGCGGACCGTATCGTTGTTCTGAATGCCGGGCGTGTGGAGCAGGTCGGCGCACCGCTTGATCTCTATGAACGCCCCGCCAACTTGTTTGTCGCCCAGTTCATCGGCTCGCCGGCCATGAACATCCTGCCAGTCAAGATAACCGCTGCTGGTCCGGAAACTGCGCTCGAACTCAACGGCAACCAGAACCTGCGCATTGCCATAGAGACCGCGCAAAGTGAGGTTGGTAAACCGGCAAGTTTTGGTGTTCGCCCCGAGGATCTTTACATTGCCAAGGACGGTGAAGATTACCTGTTTGAAGGCAAGGTTTCCATTGTCGAAGCCTTGGGCGAGGTCACGCTTCTCTATATCGACAGTGGCTTTGTTCAGGAGCCGGTCATCGCAAAAATCCCCGGCATCGCGAATGTCCAGAAAGGTCAGACGTTGAAGTTTAATGCGATGAGAGAAAAACTGCATCTCTTTGACGCGAACGGGGCGACTTATCGCAAATAGAATGAATTTGTAAACCCTCTGCTAACCTTCAAATTGCGTAATTTGCGGTTTGAAGGTTGGTTTCTGGAGGCGAAAGGTGAGGCAAATTCAAGTGTTTGATGGGTGCGGAGTGCCTGAAAATCAAGCCATTTTCGGCCGGTTACACTGCATTTACCGAAGTGTTTCATATCGAAACGCGCAAACAAACTTTTAAAGATTCTGATCTTAGTATGAACCCATAAATTCAGTGGGGAAATATTGTGAACGCCCGTCCTAATATTCAAAAAAGCAGTTACTTCAGCAGGGAAGAGTCTTTCATGTATGACCGCGAGGGGCGGTTTAAGATGGAAGATACGATGAATGCGGCGCGCATCGAATATACTGAAAAAGCAGTCATGAATATGGCTTCCCGTCGTTGTGATGTTATCAAGATTTCACAGTCGGAAGCAGTTCTTGCTCTTTTGACACAGTATAACCTGCCGCAGCAATTTTATCTGGATATCCCTGACGCTCGTATCAGCAAGATTGGCTGCGTGTTGATGCGAGTCCACGCCAACAACACCATGCAGGTACGTTTCCTCCGTCTGTTGACGCAGAAGGAGCTGGACCGGATTTTTGTGTTCAGCACGCATCCGGCGCATCGCGATAGAACCCTTGATCTTCGATCCTGGTAATCAGGAGCATGTCCATCGTCTGGATATGAAAAAGCCGCGTTGTCACCAACGCGGCTTTTTATATTTAGAGAAACTGGTTCAGTTGAACAGAACGCTGGCGCCCTGGTCTGCCGGTCCGGCATTCCGGCGGAATGTCGCAAACAACTCGCGGCCCATGCCCCATTCATTGCCAGACAGGTCCACCGTGGCCGGTTCGCGGCGAGCAAGTTCTGCCGCGCTCACCAGAATCTCCAGCGTGCCGGTGACGGCGTCGAGGCGCAGGATGTCGCCATCGTGAACACGCGAGATCGGACCGCAGTCAACGGCCTCTGGGGTCACGTGAATGGCGGCAGGCACCTTGCCTGATGCACCAGACATACGACCATCAGTCACCAGCGCCACCTTGAAGCCACGGTCCTGCAACACACCCAATGGCGGTGTCAGGCGATGCAGTTCGGGCATGCCGTTGGCTTTTGGTCCCTGGAAGCGCACGACTGCGATAAAGTCGCGGTTGAGCTTGCCGTCCTTGAAGGCGTCGTGAAGTTCCTGCTGATCGTTAAACACCACAGCCGGTGCCTCGATAACATGACGCTCGGGCTTGACGGCAGAAATCTTGATCACGGCCTTGCCGAGATTGCCGGTCAGCATTTTCAGGCCGCCCGTGGGCTGGAACGGTGTTTCGATGCTGGCAAGAACCTTGGGGTCATGGCTGACCTCAGGGGATGCTTCACGAATGACCGAGCCGTTTTCACCAAGTTTTGCGTCAACGGTGTAGGCTTCGAGACCCTGGCCGAACACCGTGCGCACATCATCATGCAGGAAACCATGCTTGAGAAGCTGCTTGATGAGGAAGCCCATGCCGCCTGCAGCATGGAAATGGTTCACATCGGCAAGACCGTTCGGATAGACGCGAGCCAGCAGCGGCACAGCGTCGGAAAGATCAGAAATGTCCTGCCAAGTCAGGACAATGCCTGCAGCGCGCGCCATGGCGATAAGGTGCATGGTGTGGTTGGTCGAACCGCCAGTGGCGTGCAGACCGACGATGCCGTTGACGATAGAGCGTTCATCGATCATTTCGCCCGCTGGGGTAAATTCATTGCCCTGTGCGGTAATCGCCAGTGCGCGCTTCGTCGCTTCACGCGTCAATGCATCGCGCAGTTCGGTGCCGGGATTGATGAAGGAAGAACCGGGCATATGGAAGCCCATGATTTCCATCAGCATCTGGTTCGAATTGGCTGTGCCGTAGAAGGTGCAGGTGCCAGGGCCGTGATAGGACTTGGATTCCGCATCGAGCAGTTCGGCGCGACCGACCTTGCCTTCAGCGTAAAGCTGGCGAATACGGGACTTCTCGTCATTCGGCAGGCCTGTTGTCATGGGACCGGCAGGAATGAAGATCGAGGGCAGATGACCGAAGGTCAAAGCGGCGATCACCAGACCGGGTACGATCTTGTCACAGACGCCGAGATAGACGGCAGCGTCGAACATATTGTGCGACAGGCCGATGCCGGCAGTCATGGCAATGGCATCACGCGAAAACAGCGACAGTTCCATGCCCGGCTGCCCCTGAGTAACACCGTCACACATGGCTGGAACCGCGCCGGCAACCTGCGCTATGCCGCCAGCTTCCTTCGCCGCATCACGAATGATGTTCGGGTAGATCTCATAGGGCTGATGCGCCGAGAGCATGTCATTATATGCAGTGATGATGCCGAGGTTTGGAACCTTGTCGCCGGCAAGGATGTCCTTGTCGGCGGGGGAACAGACCGCAAATCCATGCGCCAGATTACCACATGAGAGAACTGAGCGGTGAACACCCTTTGAAACCTGAAGCCTAAGTCGCTCCAGATAGGTTTCACGGAAAGGTTTGGAGCGTTCAACGATACGGTCTGTGATTGCCTGAATACGGGAATCGGCGGCCATGGGCGTTCATCCTGTCTGTTGGTGACCACCGGCCTCCGCTTGGGACGGACAGGCCGATGTTCATGTTGTTGTCAGTCTTGGGGTAAACCCGGTTTCTAGCCGGTCACGATCCGGCCGGAAAAATCAGGGCGCCCAATAGATGTTTACGGGCGAATCTGCCCTGTTCAGCACGGCCCGAATGGGCATTTCGTCCTCGTCCAGATCGGCCTTCGCTTTTTCAAGCGTTTCCTTCTTGGCAGCACCTTCAATGTGCAGAACAAGGAAGCGGGCATCGTGCAGGCTGGACAGATTGAAGGTCAATCTTTCTTCGCCTGCGGTTTCCGCCGCCATTGTCAGAACACTGCGCGGTTCATCGAGGTCGAGTGCTTCTTCGAGATTGTCTCCACCGGGAAAAAACGAAGCGGTGTGCCCGTCGGTTCCCATGCCGAGAATAACCACGTCGAACGGATCGCAGAACGGTTCCGTCTTTACTGTGGCAAGAGTCGCAGCATCTTCCGGTGTTGCGGCCGCCTGATAAAGCGGAATGAAATATGCGGACTTTGCGTTATTCTGCAGCAGATTGTCGGCAACCAGCTTGTGGTTGGACCGGTCACTGTCTGCGGCAACAAAACGCTCATCGACCAGCGTCACATTGACCTTGCTCCATTCCAGATCGTGCTTGGACAGCGCCTGAAAAAACAGCTTTGGCGTAGAGCCGCCGGAAACGGCGATACTGGCCGTTTCCTTCTCGGTGATCGCTGCCTTGAGGCGTTCGGCAACATCGTCCGCCAGCTTTTCAGCAAGCGCCGGGCCGTTTTCGAAAACATGCATCTGTGCGTCCATAAGCATATCTCCTTAGTCGGCGTCGTGCCAGGTGCGGCCGTCGCGCTCGATAAGAGCAATCGCACCGCTTGGACCCCATGTGCCAGCCGTGTAACCCTGCACGCCCTGTCCAATGTCTTCCCAGCTTTTCAGAATAGGATCGACCCACTCCCATGCGGCTTCGACTTCGTCGCGGCGCATGAACAGGGTCTGATTGGAGCGGATGGTGTCCATCAGCAAGCGCTCGTAAGCGTCCGGGCTGCGCACGCTGAAGGCTTCTGCAAAGCTCATATCCAGCGAAACCTGACGCAGACGCATGCCACCTGGACCTGGATCCTTGATGAGCAGGGACTGCTTCACGCCTTCATCCGGTTGCAGGCGGATGACCAGCTTGTTGGCTTCGATCTTCCCGGCTGCGTCGTCAAAGATCGAGTGCGGGATCTGCTTGAAGGTAACGACGATTTCCGAAACGCGCGTGGCAAGACGCTTGCCGGTGCGGATGTAGAAAGGAACGCCGGCCCAACGCCAGTTGCCGATTTCAGCCTTGATGGCAACGAAGGTTTCCGTGTTGGAAACGCCACCTTCAAGCTCGTCCAGGTAACCCTTGACTGGGCCACCGGCAGATGCGCCGGCACGGTACTGGCCGCGAACGGTGGCCTTTTCGACATTCGAGCTGTCGATTGGTCTCAGCGAACGCAGGACTTTCAGCTTTTCGTCACGAACGGCTTCGGCATCGAGTGAAGACGGAGGTTCCATCGCAACAAGGCAAAGAAGCTGCAGGATATGGTTCTGCACCATATCGCGCATCGCGCCAGCCTTGTCGTAATAACCTGCGCGACCTTCAAGGCCGACAGCTTCCGCAACGGTGATCTGTACGTGGTCGATATGCGCGGAATTCCACAGCGGCTCGTAGAGAGCGTTGGCAAAACGCAGCGCCATCAGGTTCTGAACGGTCTCTTTGCCCAGATAATGGTCGATACGGAAAATCTGCTCTTCCTTGAAGACATGACCGATCGTGTCGTTCAGGTCGAGAGCGGATGCGAGATCACGGCCGATCGGCTTTTCGACAACGATACGTGTCGACTTGGTAATCAGCTTGTGTTCGCGGATCTTGTCGGCGATGTCGCCAAAAATGCCCGGTGCAACGGCGAGGTAAAATGCGCGAACGCGTTCTTTACCTTCTTCCAGCAGCTTCTTGAGCGCATCCCAGCCATTGTTGGACTTCGCATCGACTGGCACGTAGAAAAGGCGTTCGCAGAATTTTGTGACCTGCGCTTCGTCATATTCACCTGCCTTCAGATGCTCTTTCAGAGCATCCTTGGCAAATTTGCGATATTCTTCATGTGTCATGACCGAACGTGACGCGCCGATAATACGGGTCGGGTCCGTGAGTTGGTTCTCTACCTGACGATGATAAAGCGCAGGCAGAAGCTTGCGCTCTGCCAGGTCGCCTGTGCCGCCGAAAACGACGCAATCAAAGGGGTCAACAGGAATAATTTGACTGCTCATACCGATTCTCTCGATCTTCACGGGTTGGGGGCATTGATAATCTAATCGATTTAAAAACGCCAGAGTTTGTTGTCGGGAATTATTATTTTGATGTCACTTCGCTTTTATCCGGCGAAAATGAAAGTTTATCTATTGTTATGCCCACTGACAGAAGCGGGCGATTAAAAACGGTCTCGCAGCGCAAACCATGACAATGCGAGGAAAAGCAGAGGCGCACGCAACGTTGCCCCGCCGGGGAAACCTGGGACATTCAAGGAGGAGAACTGCTCGAGCGCTCGATCCTTGTCCGTCAGCATATCCGCATACAGCTTGCCGCAGTAGTTGGAAAGCATCACTCCGTGACCGGAGTAACCACCGATCGACATGACGCCAGGCATCACCTCACGCACGAAAGGTTGGCGCGGCATGGTGATACCAACCGAGCCGCCCCATGCATGGGTAATCTCGATATTGGCAAGCTCTGGATAGATTTCGGCAATTTGCTTGCGAATATGGGTGGAAATGTCCCGTGGCGTATCGGCCGTATAGGCCTCGCGCCCGCCAAACAACAACCGGTTATCTGGCGTCATACGGAAATAACGAACCACGAAACGTGAATCAGCAACCGCCTCCTTGCCCGGCAGAATGCTCGGGAACTTGTCCAGTGGCGCGGTCGCACCAATAAAGGAGCGGATCGGCATGACATGGGCAGCAGTAACCGGTTCCAGATTGCCGATATAGGCGTTGGTCGCCAGCAACACGCGACGGGCTGTTATATTGCCCTTCGGTGTTTCGATAATTGTTTTGCCGCTTGACTGGCGAAGGCTGGTCGCAGGTGTCAGCTCGTAGATTTCAGCACCAGCAGCCTTCGCGGCTTTTGCCAGTCCGACCAACAATTTCAGCGGATGGATATGGCCGGTGCCGGTGTCGCGAACGCCACCATAATAATGTGTGGAGCCAAGGCGCTCTTCGACCTCTGCCTTGTCCATATAGGACATGTGCGGGTAATTATAACGCTCGACCGCCGCCTCGACACTTTTACGATAGTGTTTTTCATAGGCCTGTTTGTGGGCCACATTCAACTGACCCGGTAGATACTCCATGTCGATGCCATGGGCTGCGGCGAAATCCAGCACGTAATGTTTGGCATTTTCTGCCAGATCGAACAGGCCCTTGGAGCGTTCGTAACCGATCTCGTCTTCCAGTTCATCCGGCCATGACCGTTGACCGGTGCCGAACTGGCCACCGTTGCGTCCGGATGCACCGTCACCAAAGCGGTTCGCTTCAATCAAGGCAACGGAAATGCCTTTCAAAGCCAGATTATAGGCGGCTTGCAGGCCAGTGAAACCGCCACCGATAATGGCGACCTCAACCTCTCTCGACCCATCCATCGCGGGATATTCAGGTCGGTCAGCAATTGTTGCCTGATACCAGGAAATTCCGGGAGCTATCGGGCTTTGCCATGTCATTGCACATTCCTTGACGGTGTTGGAGCGCCCACCCTTCGGCCAGACACATGAGCGTGCTCCAAGTTACTCAATTCTACGCATCGTGTTCCAAAGGTCGGCCTCGACCATGGCAGCGATGCCGTAGGATCAAACGTTCAGCAACAGGAATTCCCGCTCCCACGGGCTGATAACCTGCATGAACGTTTCGAACTCCCCCCGTTTCAGGCCAGCATAAAGACCAACGAACTCATGGCCAAACACCCGCTCCAGTTCCGGTTCTCCCTCCAGCAGCGCAACCGCTTCCAGCAGACCGCGCGGCAACTCGATGGAGCCTTCATTGGCAGTTTCATAGGTTGGTTCTGTCGGCTGTATTTCATTGACGATGCCAAGCCAACCACACGCCAGCGATGCGGCCAATGCCAGATATGGATTGGCGTCAGAGCTGGGCAAGCGGTTTTCAACACGCCTTGCCGACGGACCGGAAATCGGTACGCGGAAAGCGGTGGTGCGATTGTCATATCCCCACGCATTGTTCACCGGGCAGGCCATGTCAGGCGTCAGACGGCGATAGGAATTCACGTAAGGCGCCAGCATCACCAGTGCATTGGGAACATAACGCTGCATGCCACCAACAAAATGGAAGAACTCCTTCGATGCGTCGCCGCTATCGGTCGAGAAAATGTTCTTGCCGGTTTCAATATTCAGAACCGATTGGTGAATATGCATTGCCGAGCCTGGCTGTCCCTGCATGGGCTTGGCCATGAAGGTTGCATAGATACCGTGCTTGAGGGCTGCTTCGCGAATGGTTCGCTTGAACAGGAAAACCTGATCGGCAAGCTCGATGGGATCGCCGTGGCGAAGGTTGATTTCAAGCTGTGCCGGACCTTCTTCGTGGATCAGCGTGTCGATCTCAAGACCCTGCTTTTCCGAGAAGTGATAGATATCGTCGATCAGCTCGTCGAATTCGTTGATGCCGGCAATTGAATAGCTCTGTCCGCCGACAATCGAACGTCCCGAACGTCCCTTTGGTGGGTGCAGCGGGTAATCCGGGTCATCATTCATGGCGACCAGATAAAATTCGATTTCCGGTGCAACAACCGGTTTCCAACCCTTGTCGGCATACAGCGACAGCACGTTTTTCAGCACGTTGCGTGGAGTGTAGGGAACGGATTGTCCTTCGGCGTCAACCACGTCACAGATAACCTGTGCGGTCGGATCGCTTTCCCATGGCACAACCGACAGTGTCGAAAGATCAGGGACGAGCTTGAGGTCGCTGTCGCGTGGCTCATAACGGAAGTTCGCGGTTTCGTCAGGATATTCGCCGGAAATCGTATGGCGATAAAGTGCCGATGGCAGCGCCAGCGATGTATCGCCGGTAAATTTCGAGGTCGGCATCATCTTGCCGCGCGGTACACCGCCAAGGTCCGGTGTAATGCACTCAATGTCCTCGATACCCCGTGCCCGCAACCATTGTGCGGCTTCACGCCAGGAGGAAACACCACGAGTAGAGGAAAGGTCTGGAGCTGCCGGTTTTGCCATGGTTGCCGATTTTTTTGGGCGGAGCATGGTTCTCTTTGCAGGCATAAATCACCGAAGGTCTGTTTCGAATGGCGCTATCATAACCAGAGTTTGGCAATTGGCGAGGGGGAAACCGCATTGACATTGCTCCATGTTCTGAAAAGAGAAGGCAGGAGATAGCAAAGGATGAAAAATGGTTCGGCGATGCGATGTTCTGGTGCTGGGAGCAGGGGCTGCGGGCATGATGTGTGCCATCCGCGCCGGCCAGCGTGGACGCTCGGTCATCATTGTCGATCACGCCAAGGCACCGGGTGAAAAAATCAGAATTTCCGGTGGCGGGCGGTGCAACTTTACCAATATTCATGCCACGGCCAAAAACTACCTCTCGGGAAATCCTCATTTCGCCAAGTCGGCACTGGCGCGTTATACGCCCGCCGATTTTCTGACGCTGGTCGAAAAACACGGCATTGCCTGGCACGAAAAGACCCTTGGGCAATTGTTTTGCGACAATAGCGCCAAAGATATTATTGCCATGATGTTAAAAGAGATGCGCGGCGTTGGCGCTGAGCTTCTGTTGCAGACTGAACTTTCGGGTGTGGAAAAAACGGCGGGTGGCTTTAGTGTCTCCACCTCATCAGGTGTGATCGAGGCACAAAGTCTGGTTATTGCGACCGGTGGCAAATCCATTCCCAAAATGGGTGCGACTGGGTTCGCCTATCGTGTGGCCGAACAATTTGGCCTGCCGATCATCGAAACGCGGCCCGGCCTTGTGCCCTTAACGCTTGATCCGACCATGCTGGAGAAGCTGTCCGTACTTTCAGGCGTTGCTGTGCCTGCTGAAGTATCCTCAGGCAAAACGAGTTTCCGGGAAGCCTTGTTGTTTACCCATCGTGGTTTGAGCGGGCCGTCGATCCTGCAGATCTCATCCTATTGGCGGGAAGGCGAAACCATCCGCCTGAAGCTGGAACCGGACACCAATATCCTGGAACGGCTGAAAGAAGCCCGCAAAAGCAACGGCAAACAGTCACCGCAGACGGTGCTGGGAGATATCCTGCCGAAACGTCTGGCGCAGTATACCGTCGAAGCTTCCGGCATAACCGGGCCTTTGGCGGATATGGCTGATCGCAAGTTAGCGACCCTGGTTGAAGCTATCCAGAACTGGCAGATAAAGCCCTCCGGTTCGGAAGGATACCGTACCGCCGAGGTCACGCTCGGCGGCGTTGACACAAACGGTCTCGACTCCAGGGATATGCAGGCAAAAACAGTCCCGGGCCTGTATTTTATCGGTGAATGTGTTGATGTAACCGGCTGGCTTGGCGGCTACAATTTCCAGTGGGCCTGGGCGAGTGGCCATGCGGCAGGCGAAACGGCCTGATCTGTAATAAAACAACGAGTTAAATCATTTTTAATAGCGATGGTGAAACACCACGTTCATTAAGGACTTGTTAACAAGCGTCGAGGCATCCTCCTTGATACCAGCGCGGTTTATGCCGTTACATGATGTGCTGCTGGGCGCCGCCAAGCGGCATGCCGGTTATGTTTCTCGTTAGGAACCGCTTATGAAAAACAACAGCAGACGTGCCCGCGCAATTGCTATGGCCCGCGCAGAGGACCGTAAGCAGCTCCTCATCTTCAGGCTGACGCTTATTGCTGCTGGTGCTTTCGCCTCGCTTTGCGCGCTGTTGTTGGCGTAATTTCTCGCAATCCAAATAGAAAAACCGGGCAGTGGACCGCCCGGCTTGTTTTGTGCAGTTTAAGGTCAGGCTGCCGCGTTGTTCTGGGCAACGATAACAGGGATCAAAAGATCACCCCAATTGCCGCCGCCGCTGTGGTGGCGTGCCGAGCGAACCAGCTCAACCGAAACACCCGCCTCAACCGCATTCATAACCGCCTGATTGAGGCGATGCAGATCATTGGCCAACATACGGATGGCGGCCTGCTGGTCTTGTGTCATGGCCGAAGACTGTTCCTCGGCCCGCTCACGAACTCTCGAAATAGAAGCCATTTCCTTTTCCTCCTTTGACGCATCGGTCCGGACCGGACTTTTGATGCGAGGTTTTGCAGTGCCAGTTATTCAGCCGCAGGGCGGAACTGGTCGTGTTCAGTCGATTCATGCATGGCGGTTGTGGATGATTGCCCGCCGGTAATCGCCACTGAGACCGCATCGAAATACCCGGTGCCAACTTCACGCTGGTGTTTTGTCGCCGTGTAACCGTTGATCTCGGCTTCAAATTCAGCCTGCTGCAATTCCGAATAGGCGGCCATCTGCCGGTCCTTGTATCCGCGTGCCAGTTCAAACATGCCGTAGTTGAGCTGATGGAAACCGGCAAGTGTAATAAATTGGAACTTGTAACCCATTGCTCCAAGCTCACGCTGGAACTTGGCAATGGTTGCGTCATCCAGGTTCTTTTTCCAGTTGAACGAGGGCGAGCAGTTATAGGCGAGCTTTTTGCCCGGATGAACCTTGTGCACGCCTTCGGCAAATTTGCGTGCCTGCTCGAGGTCCGGTTTTGATGTCTCACACCAGATCAGGTCGCAATAAGGCGCATAGGCATTGGCGCGTGCGATGCAGGGTTCAAGTCCGTTTTTGACGCGGTAGAAACCTTCAACCGTGCGGCCAGCATCGTAATCGACGAAGGGCTGATCGCGTTCATCGATATCGGATGTCAAAAGCTTGGCAGCCTCGGCGTCGGTGCGGGCGATCACCAGCGTGGAGACACCCATGACGTCTGCGGCAAGGCGCGCAGCGGAGAGATTGCGGATATGGGCCGCTGTAGGGATCAGCACCTTGCCGCCCAGATGTCCGCATTTCTTTTCCGATGCCAACTGGTCCTCGTAGTGAACACCGGCGGCACCCGCCTCGATAAAGGCCTTCATGATCTCAAACGCATTGAGCGGGCCACCAAAGCCGGCCTCCGCATCGGCAACAATTGGTGCAAACCATGTCTCCACCGACAGGCCCTTGCCCTCAGATGTTTCGATCTGGTCCGCCCGCTGCAGGGTGCGGTTGATGCGTTTTGCCAGCTCCGGTGCCGCGTTGGCGGGGTAGAGAGACTGATCAGGATACATGGCCGATGCAGTATTTGCGTCGGCGGCAACCTGCCAACCCGAGAGGTAAATGGCCTTCAAGCCGGCGCGAACCATCTGCATGGCCTGATTGCCCGACAGTGCTCCCAGCGCATTGATAAAATCATCCTGCTCCAGAAGCTGCCACAGCCTGTTTGCACCCATTTCCGCCAGGGAGTAACGAATGTCCACAGACCCGCGCAGACGCTTCACGTCTTCAGCGGTATATGTTCGCTCGATGCCGTCAAAACGGCCTTTGGGTGCGTTTGGTACCAGATTGTAAAAATCAGTCATATCTCTCTCCCGAATGTAAAAATAGAAAAGGAGACGTTTCTTCCTAAAAGGATGTCTCAGATTTTCTATGACTGAATTTACATAATCACTCCGTTTAGTTCTATTGGAAACATAAAATCAGTGACTTGAAAGAGGTTAGGATGTAGTATCATTTACTGACGGCTGTAGTAAATTTGTAAAAATTGTAAAAACAACGACAACTCGATCTTGTAATATTCTTGTCAAAGGGAGGAGCCTGTGGCGGAGAATAAGATTTTTGCAGGCCCGCGTGTGCGGCGCGTGCGCAATGGCCTTGGTTTGACACAGACCTCCATGGCGGAGGGGTTGGGCATTTCGCCGTCCTATCTCAACCTGATCGAACGCAACCAGCGCCCCTTGACCGTGCAGCTGCTATTGAAGCTGTCGTCTGCGTACAAGATTGACCTGGATGAATTACAGGGTGAAAGCGGCGGTGTTGCCACGCAGTTACGGGAAGTGTTTGCCGATCCGCTGCTGACGGGGGAGGTGCCATCTCCACAGGAGCTGGTCGAGGTGGCAGATGCTGCACCCAATGTGGCCGGTGGCATCATGAAACTGTATCGGGCCTACCGCGAACAGGCAGAACGGCTGTCTGATCTCGCGGGCCTGATGGCGAGGGATGGTCAAGGATCGTCTCTTTCATCGGCGCGGTTGCCGATCGATGAGGTCCGCGATGCCTTTGAACATTGCAGCTATTATTTTGCGGCGATCGATGACGCGGCCGAAACATTCCATGAGCAGTTGAAACCGGGTGACGACCTGCCGGCAGCCTTGAAAACCTGGCTGCAGAAAACGCACGGCGTCGTGGTGCGCACCTTGCCCATCCATGCGATGCCAAATCTTCGCAGACGGTATGACAGGCATTCCATGCGGTTGTTTCTGTCCGAGCGGTTGTCACCTTTTGACCGGCTGCAGGAAATGGCGATGGAGGCATGCCTTCTGATGCTCCAGCCGGAGATACAGGCGTCGCTGGAAACCCTGGACCTCAGTAGCCCAGAAGCCAAACGCCTGGCGCGTTTTGAACTCGCCCGCTACGCTGCTCATGCCCTGATCATGCCTTACGGCTCATTTTTCGCGGCGGCGCAACGTTTCAGATATGATCTGGATCTTCTCGCGTCACGGTTTCAGGTGTCCTTCGAGCAGGTCGCCAATCGACTTGTCTCTTTGGGACGGCCGGGTGCGTCTGGCATTGCTTTTTTCCTGATGGAGATTGATCAGGCGGGCAATCGCTTTCGCAAGATAGGAGCGCATGGCTTTCCGCATTCAAGCTTTGGTGGCCACTGTCCGCGGCTCAATATCCATGCCGCCTTCAGTCAGCCGGGACAACTTATGGCCGAAGCGGCCGAGGTGCTGGATGGGGACACATTTTTAACAATCGCCAGAACGATCGAGGGTCCCAAAACAGCCTTTGGTGAAAGGGTGCGGCGCACAGCGATTTTGCTGGCCTGCGATATCACTCAAGGCGCCGAGACAATCTATGGTGATGTTGCCAGAGTAACGAGTGGCACCGTTGGCATCGGTGTTTCCTGTCGCCTGTGTGAACGCTCCGGTTGTCTCTCAAGAGCGCAAGCGCCGGTAACCCGTCCATTGGGTTTGGATGAAATGGTTACAGGATTGAGTGTTTTTGATTTTCAGTAACTCCAAAAAAGTGAAGTGGGAAATTCTGCACTGCACATTTCCCGCTTGCCGATAATCTTTTTCCTTTCTAGTCTCATTCAAAAAGGGGATGCCGCCTGCTTCGAAAGGCGTATTAACAGGAGAAATCATGACGCAGCGCTCACTTGGTATGTCTGTCGCCTTCGCCGCAATGTTGATGGCCGGTACGGCCCTCGCACAGGAAAAAGTGGTCCATGTTTACAACTGGTCCGATTATATCGACGAATCGATCCTGACCGATTTCACCAAGGAAACCGGCATCAAGGTTGTCTACGACGTTTTTGACAGCAACGAACTGGTTGAGACCAAGCTGCTGGCCGGTAACTCCGGTTACGACGTTGTCGTGCCAACTGCACCGTTCCTCGCCCGCCAGATCCAGGCAGGCGTGTTTCAGAAGCTCGACAAATCGAAAATTCCAAACCTCAGCAACATGTGGCCGGAAGTCAGCGAGCGTCTCGCCAAGTACGACCCCGGCAATGAATATGCCGTGAACTACATGTGGGGCACAACAGGCATTGGTTACAATGTCGACAAGGTTAAAGCAGCTCTCGGTGACGTGAAAATCGATAGCTGGGACATTCTGTTCAAGCCTGAAAATGCCGAAAAGCTGAAGAGCTGTGGCATCAACATTCTTGATGCTTCGGACGAAACCTTCGCAATTGCAATGAACTACATCGGCAAGGATCCGGACAGCAAGGAAGCTGCTGATCTGGAAGCTGGTGGTGAAGTCTACAAGGCGATCCGTCCATCGGTAAAGACCTTCAACTCGTCTGCCTATATCGACGAACTTGCCAATGGCGATACCTGCATCACCATCGGTTGGTCCGGCGATATTCTTCAGGCAAAGACGCGTGCTGAAGAAGCCAAGAACGGTGTGACTGTCGACTACGTCATTCCGAAGGAAGGCACCTACATGTGGTTTGACAACCTTGCCATTCCTGCGGATGCCAAGAATGTTGACGAAGCTCATGCCTTCATCAACTACCTGATGAAGCCGGAAGTCATCGCCAAGGCGTCTGATTATGTTCAGTACGCCAACGGTAACCTGGCATCACAGGCGTTGATGGATGAAGCCGTTTCCAAGAACCCGGCAGTTTATCCTGACGAAGCGACAATGAAGAAGCTCTTCACCATCTCGCCTTATGGACCGAGAGAACAGCGCGTTCTGAACCGCGTCTGGACACAGATAAAAACCGGTAGCTGATTTTGGGCCCGCTGGTTCAGAAACGGCCGGCGGGCACGTTTCTGACCATTGGTTGCCAGCTTGTTGGGCTGGCAGCTACCATTTGCCCGCCTCATTGTTATTTTTAGGGGATTGCGAATGGCGAAGTCTCTCGGACCTGTAAAACGAAAATTCAGTCCCTGGGACGATCCCGCATCCGTACCCTTCATCCGCTTTGAAAACATCACCAAACGCTTTGGTGATTTTGTCGCTGTCAACAATCTGACACTTGATATCTATGAACGTGAGTTCTTCTCACTGCTGGGACCATCCGGCTGTGGCAAGACCACGCTGATGCGCATGCTGGCCGGTTTTGAAGAGCCAACGGAAGGCCGTATCCTGCTGCAAGGCAAGGATATTTCCGGTACCCCGCCGCACAAACGACCGACCAACATGATGTTTCAGTCCTACGCACTTTTCCCGCACATGACGGTCGAAAAGAACATTGCGTTCGGCCTGGAGCAGGATGGTTTGCCCAAAGCCGACATATCGGCGCGCGTTGAAGAAATGCTGCGCATGGTCAAGCTGACAGAATTTGCAAAACGCAAACCAAGTCAGCTCTCGGGCGGTCAAAGACAGCGCGTTGCTCTAGCGCGCTCGATTGCCAAACGCCCGAAGGTTCTGTTGCTGGATGAGCCGCTTGGCGCGCTCGACAAAAAACTGCGCGAAGAAACCCAGTTCGAACTCATGGATATTCAACAAAGCCTAGGCCTGACCTTCCTGATTGTGACTCACGATCAGGAAGAGGCGATGACCGTTTCCGACCGTATCGCAGTCATGGACAAGGGTAATGTGGTTCAGGTTGCCACGCCTGCGGAAATCTATGAGGCACCCAACAGCCGTTATGTTGCGGACTTCATTGGCGATATCAACATATTCGAGGCAAGCGTGTTGTCCAATGTGGCAGGTGTCGGCAAACCCGGAACCGTCCTTCTCGATTGTGAAGGTTTGGGTGTGACAGTCGAGCAGGATTGCAAGGCCGTAGTCGGCAACAAGGTTGCTTTTGCCATTCGACCGGAAAAGGTCCGTATCACTATCGATCCACCAGCAGATACCACGACAAATGCAGTCAGTGGGCAGGTCTGGGACATCGGTTATCTTGGGGACTTCTCGGTGTTCCTCGTCAAGCTGGCGGATGGCCGCATCATGCGTGCGGCTCAAGCCAACGTGTCCCGCCTTGTTGATCGCCCGATCACCTTTGATGATACGGTGTGGCTCAACTGGCGACCAGATTCCGGTATGGTTTTGACCAACTAAGGGAGGTTCTCATGGCAACGGCCTCTTCGGAAAACAAACAAAGTCTTGCACGCTGGTTGGTAGTAGCAGTTCCTTATTTCTGGCTGCTGCTGTTTTTTGCAGTACCGTTTTTTATCATTGTCAAAATATCGCTGTCTGCTACCGCGATTGCCATGCCGCCTTATACGCCGGTTTTTGAGGGTTTCGGCGCTATCGGCGATTTTCTGTCGCAACTCAATTTTGACAATTATCTCTTTCTCACCGAAGACGCACTTTACGTTAATGCCTATTTTTCTTCGGTAAGAATTGCCTTCGTTTCAACGCTGATGTTGCTGCTGATCGGGTATCCGATGGCACTTGCCATGGCGCGTGCACCGTCCACTATTCGCCCGACCTTGGTGATGCTGGTGATCCTGCCATTCTGGACTTCGTTCCTGATCCGCGTTTACTCATGGATCGGAATTCTGAAACCGGAGGGGCTGTTGACGGTGTTCCTGCAATGGCTGGGACTTATGGCACCTGATCAGCAGGTCCATATCTTCCGCACGGAAACGGCCGTGTTTATCGGCATGGTCTATTCCTATCTGCCATTCATGGTGCTGCCGCTTTATTCAGCCTTGGAAAAACTTGACAATACCCTATTGGAAGCGGCAACCGACCTTGGTTGCCCACCATGGAAAGCCTTCTGGAAAATTACCTTCCCGCTTTCCATGCCGGGTGTGATTGCCGGCTCCATGATCTGCTTCATCCCGATTACCGGTGAATTTGTTATCCCTGATCTGCTGGGTGGTGCGGAAACATTGATGATCGGCAAGACATTGTGGACCGAGTTCTTCGGTAACCGTGACTGGCCAATTGCCTCGGCTGTTGCCGTTCTGCTTCTGCTGGTGCTGGTGGTTCCAATTGCCATCTTCCAAAACCAGCAGCAGAAAGCGTGAGGGCAGGGCGATGAAAAACAGAAAGTTTGACGTAACCGTCCTTACCCTCGGGTTTGCGTTTCTCTACATCCCGATCATCATTCTGGTGATCTATTCGTTCAATGCCTCGAAGTTAGTCACTGTATGGGGTGGTTTCTCCCTGCAATGGTACAGTGCCATGTGGTCAAATCAGGGTCTGATGGATGCCGCCTGGGTGACAGCCCGGGTCGGTGTGTTGAGCGCCACCCTTGGCACGATCCTCGGCACATTGGCAGCGCTGTCGCTGGTACGCTTTGCCCGGTTTCCGGGACGCATGCTGTTTTCCGGTATGATCTATGCACCGCTCGTCATGCCAGAAGTCATCACCGGTCTTTCGCTGTTGCTGTTGTTTGTGGCGGTTGGTGTCGACAGAGGTTTCTGGACGGTGGTCATTGCCCACACCACATTCACCATGTGTTACGTGGCAATCGTCGTGCAATCACGCCTTTTGACCTTTGACCGCAGCCTTGAAGAAGCGGCGCAGGATCTTGGTTGCCCACCTGTCAAAACCTTCTTCCGCATTACCTTGCCACTTATTCTCCCGGCGGTTCTGGCTGGCTGGATGCTGGCATTTACCCTGTCACTTGACGATCTGGTTATTGCCAGCTTTGCGACAGGTCCGGGAGCCACGACGCTGCCCATCAAGATTTACTCGCAGGTTCGCCTTGGCGTGACGCCGGAAATCAATGCGATTTGTACGATCCTGATCGGTCTGGTCACTATGGGTGTGATCTTTGCGTCGATTGCCTCGAAACGGACCGAACTGCAACGCATCCGTGATGAGCACGCGGCGGCCAAGGCTGCTGCAGGCTGAACGGCATTGTAGGTTTGAAGCTATCAGGCGCGTCGGGGGCAAACCCTGGCGCGCTTTTGCATTCGGCTCTAAGGCAATCCGGTGTCGGTTTAAGGCATGTGTCAAAAGACATGCGCGAGTTTTTGCCATTGATAGATTGGGGCGGTTTTTAACACACTGTTAAGAGGCGTTTGACAAAAGTAAACCAACGTGGGGCCATCCGATGAGTGGATGGCGCAAGGACCTCTGGTCCTACAGACATGATGTCGGCCTACTCCTCCTTTCGTTGAACAGCATTAATTTTTAAGGCAGCGTTAGCTGCCTTTCTTTTTGGGTGATTACTCAGACGGTCGCTGTTCCAGCGATCGTGAAACCAGTGCCACCGGAATAAGCCCTGCTGCAATGATGATGATGGCCGCGACAGATGCATCCTGTACCTTCGAGCGCGACGCATCCTCATAGACAAGTGTTGCCAGCGTATTGAAGCTGAATGGGCGAAGCAGAATTGTCGCTGATAGTTCTTTCAAAGACTCGATAAACACCAACAGCGATGCGGTCAGTGCTGCCGGCCGCATATTGGGAATGAGCACCGAGACAAGCGTTTGCAGTTTTGTGCGGCCCAGAGTGCGTGACGCCATATCCATATGTGGTGAAAGCTTCTGGAAGCCGGCATCCAGCGATCCTTCTGCCATGGTCATGAAACGCACTGTGCTTGCGTAGATGATCGCAAAGGCCGTTCCGCTCATCATCAGACCGGTTGAATAGCCAAATGTGCTGCGCATGAAAGCGTCGACCTGATTGTCAAAGCCGGCAAGCGGAATAAGCACGCCAATCGCCAGAACCGTGCCGGGTATTCCGTAACCCAGCGAGGCGACCCGGCCAGCTGTGCGCGTTACAGGCGATGCATTGGCGCGGGCAGCGTAAGACAGCACGAAACCCATGACGAGTGTCAGGCAGGCAGCGGTGCCTGAAACAGACAGGCTATGCCATAGCGCTTTCAGAAGCTTGGGAGACAGAAATCCGTCAAGCCTTTTGGCCGCATAGGTGCCAAGCACCAGAACGGGAATGGCAAAACCGGTCAAAACCGGTATCAAACAGGTGATGGTCGCCAGCCATTTTCTGGGACCCGTCAGAGGTTTCCGCAGAAACCGTTGCGCCATCATCGTGGTTTTCTGGGTGGAAAAGCGTTGACGTTTACGCGCTGTTCTCTCCAACAGGATCAGCGCACCAACAATCAGCAGTACCACCGCAGCAATCTGCGTGGCGCCAGCCAAGCTGCCACGGTTCAACCATGTTTCGTAGATCGTGAAGGTAAGTGTCTGCACACCGAGATATTCGACAGCGCCGATATCATTGAGTGTTTCCATAAGCACCAGTGTCAGGCCGATCATGATCGCCGGGCGCGCCATCGGCAATTGCACCTGCCAGAAAATCCGCCAGGAAGAAGCGCCCATGGTACGCGCAGCTTCGGCCGCAAACCGTCCCTGCATACTGAACGCCGACCGGGCAGACAGATAGATGTAAGGGTAAAGTACTGAGCTGAGCACCAGCACCGCACCACCCAGCGAGCGAATGTCCGGGAACCAGTAATCCTTGATGCTGTGATAGCCGAACAGGCCACGCACTGCCGTCTGCAATGGCCCGGTAAAATCGAAAAATTCGCCGAAGGCATAGGCCGCCAGATAGGCGGGGATGGCGAGCGGCAGAACGAGCGCCAGAGACAGGACACGCCGCAGCGGAAATTCGAACGTCGTGACCAGCCAGGCGGTCAAGGCACCGAAGAAAGTTGCCAGTAAGCCGGTGCACAACAACAGCAATACCGTCCTACCACCGGCGCGTGGCAACACATAGGCAAACAAATGCTCCCAGTTTCCAACACCGCCGCTCATGGCAATCCAGAAAACCGCAATGATGGGAATGGCGACCACGAGCGCCACAAGAATTGCAATGAGGCTCAACAGGTTAAAGCGTGTGCTTGGCCCGGAGACATGCTGGAGACTGGTATCGGCTGACTGCAATTGTCTGATCCTTCCACCGGCTGTCCGGCAGAAATCCGTTACTGCAAAAGAAGTCCGCTGTTTACAGCATCGTTACTCAAACAGGAACTGCTTTCATAAAGCATCATGTGAAAATCCCGCGGCAAAAGCACGCTGGCAAAAGTGGGCGCGGATTTGCCTGCCGAAACAACGTAAAAAGGGCATTGCGTTCCTGTGACGGGATGCAACGCCCTCTCAAAAATTCATTCACTCAGGTGGCGAGAACCCGCTGCGAGGGAAAGTTGATTTCAACCAGCGTGCCTTCATTGGGCGAAGAACTGATCGAAAAATTCGCCCGGTTCGCATCAACCATCGCCTTGGTCAGTGGCAGACCGAGGCCGGTACCATCGCCACGAATGCGGTTGCTGGACGCCACCTGCCGGAAAGGCTTCATCGCCTGTTCCAGTTCCGAACGGCTCATGCCGATGCCGGTGTCGCGAATGCGCAGGTTGACACTGCCATTCGGCTCGTAGGCGGTTGACACAACAATCTGTCCGCCAGCGGGTGTGAAGCGGATGGCGTTGGAAAGAATGTTGAGCACGATCTGCTTGATCGAACGAAGATCGGCCACAATGGCGGGAACCGACTGCGACAGCGACGTGCGGATGATGACGCGCTGGTTGTTGGCCTGTGGCTGCACCAGCGATACCGCTTCGGAGATCGTTTCGTTCAGTTCAACAGCCACGAAATCGAGATCCATCTGGCCGGCTTCGATTTTCGAGATATCGAGCAGATCATTGACGATATCCAGCACATGGCGTCCAGAGCGGCCAATATCATTGGCATATTCCACATAACGCGGGTGTCCAATCGGCCCGAAACGCTCCGTTGCCATCATGTCGGCAAAACCGATAATGGCGTTAAGCGGCGTGCGAATTTCATGACTGACGCGGGCAAGGAAGTCGGTCTTGTGCGCGTTGGCGGTTTCCGCCACACGCTTGGCATTGCGCAATTCTTCTTCGGTGCGTTTCCACTGGGTAATGTCGCGGATGACCGCGCAGAACCCTCTGGAAGACTTGAGCCGCCCAATGGTCATGAACAGTGGCAGGAAACCACCGCTTGCTTCGCGGCCGATAACGTCACGGCCGTCGTTCAGAACACTGGCGACACCATTGTTCGACAGGCCCGAAAGATAATCGAGAACGGCCTTCTGGCTTTCATGGGCAAACAGAACCACGAAGGGTTTGCCGCTGATCTCGCCATTGTCGTAATTGAACAACGCGCTGGCAGACCTGTTGAGGGAGCGTATGGTGCCTTCCTCGTCCAGGATGACGATGCCATCAGTTGCCGTTTCGAGGATCGAGTGCAACTCATCGACTTCACCCTGCAATGTCTCGACCGCAAGGGTGTTTGCAGGAGCTTCGATCACCTCGGCCACTGGAGTGACAGGGGCTGGCTCCACGACCTTGTGGACCGGCACCAGCGACAACATCAGTGCGGCGGCGCCATGCCAGCGAATGGACTGCAGGCGGGCATTGACAGGAATGAGATCGTTTTCGGCGCTTACGGCAACCATGCCGCCGCTGCCTTCGCCGATATTCTCCAGATCCTGTCTTTGCAGCAGCGCGTCAATGCCACCAACCGAAGCCAGTTCCTCAACAGAGCTATAGCCAGTCAGACGCAGGAAATCCGGGTTGGCGTGAATGAGGTCGTCGCCTGTATGGATGAGCAGCGCCAGCGGCAGCGCATCAACGGTTTCTTCCGTCAATGTACCGACCTCACGGGCAGGTGGCACTTCGTGTTCCACCTCGGTGATCTCAGGTTCTACGTCGGTTACCTCAGGCGCTTCCGGTTCGTCAGCCTCTGCCGTGGCTGTGATTTCTTCTTCTGCCGGTGTCAGCTCGTCAGTGAGCGAGATGGGCGCTTCAACAGCGATCTCTTCAGAAACGTCCGAGACATCAGCAACTGGGCTTTCCAGCTCAACCTCTTGCACGGGTGACAGAGGCTCGGACACCGGCGCAGGTTCCAATTCGTCCTTGGGCGTCAACTGGCGCGCAATTTCACGGAATGCAGCCTGTTCGCCGGGGCTCAAGCCATCGCGTCCGCGAGAACGATGTTCTTCCAGCTGAATGATCTTGTCCGAGAAACGACGATTTGGGGTTTCGCTGATCCGAAGCACAGGAACTTCTTCGTGCGGCGGCTGCAAAGCGGCAGGCTTTTCGCGCTCTGCTTCGCTCTGCTCCTCCGCGACGATAACCGCCTCGTCGGTCAGTTTGGTTTCCGGCTCATGGTCTTCGACCTCGGCGACTGGCGCCTCGTCTGCCTGTGGCTCTTCCTGCGGCACAATAGTCTCGGACTCTGGCAGCGTCGTGTCGACCACGTCTACCAAAGGAGCGATATCGGTTTCGGCAAGTGTCAGGCCGATAGCATGCGGGTCTTCAACGGCATCGGCCAGTCTCACGATGCCGAAACCACGGAAGCCGTCAAACTCACGGGTGCGCGTATAGGTCGGCAGGGCTGCCAGATCGATCGGCACAACAAGTGATGTGCCTTCGACCGGCCAGAAAATCGTTTTGCCGGACCATGTGTCACGTTTGCTGAGCAGTTCGGTAATCTTGCCGTCCTTGTCGAGGTTCAGCAGGCTCGAAACATCCGCAAAGGACATGCCCTCGACAGCGGCAGAGCGCGGTCCGACGGCTTCGGCAAATTCGTGCGAGATCGAACTGAAGCAACCATTCGCATCGATTTTCCAGACAAACCGGGAAGCCCGGGCCGATGGGTTGAATATGAATGTGCCCGCCGCCGCAGATGGTGCGTCGTCAGCCTGTTCAATTTCTTCGGCCACAGCTTCTGTTTCTAAAACAGTTTCTACAGCTACATCCGCGACGGTAACTGGTTCGATGTCGTCAAAAACAGGAAAGTCGAGGTCCTTGGAGCGCTCATCATAATTTTCGGTAACAGAGCGCTGTACTTCTTCCTCTGCAACATCAATGTTTTCCTCAGCCTCAGCCTCAGCCTCAGCCTCAGCCTCAGCCTCAGCCTCAGCCTCAGCCTCAGCCTCAGCCCGTTCAGGCGCTTCAACGTCAGAGAAGATCAGCGACGCCTGCGCATCAAGTGCTTCCGACGCATCAAACTCTTCGTCCTGCTGCGGCAGATCTTCAATGGTGGCGATGTCGTTGATCAGTGTCTCGAATTTGTTTTCAGTTGGTTCAATAACCTGTTCTGTCACCTCTACAGCTGCCACGGGCGCTGCCGGAGCGACATCGTCTTGCTCACTGCCGTCGAAAACCGGGTCGAGTGTCCCGATTGCAGTTTCCACCACAAACAACAGGTTCATGATCGGTGTCTGGCTAAGCTGGCCGGTCGCAGCTGGCAAATAACCCTTGCCGGTTGGAATAGGGCGCTTAACCAGATGCCCGGCTTGATGCTGGGTCATTGTTGTCAGCGTTTTTACGGTATTAGGCGTGATGCCGAGATTGCGAAAATTATCCGACGCAGCAAGGATCAGCCCACTCTCATCCAGCACCGCCAAATGAATGTCGGGATCGCTGAAACCTTCGATCATGCGATTTGCACAGTCCTGCGCCGACGGTTGTTGCACATCAACGGGCGATGCAAAAAGAATGGCCTGGGTATTGTTATCGACCTCGATCAGTTCGACGATTGCCTTCACCGGAAAGGTTCTGAAACCCGAGGCAATACGCGCGGTAAAAAACTGGGAATCGCCAACGGCGGATAGCTTGCTCGCCGCCATCGAAATCTGTCGGAAGGTGATATCCTGCGGCTTCGGGCCATGATCCACAAAATCATAGATTGAAGGCGTGCCGAACAGCGAGGCGCCGCGACCGTTTGCCCACAGGACATGTTCGAGATCGACAGAAAACAACACGAGGGCTTCGCCCCGGCCAAAACGGTCACGCACACGCTCATGAACAGCTATATCTATGAAAGGATATTGAACGGCGGGCATCTCGAAACCTATTCTGGTACTGCTGACCCCAGCATGTTTCTGTCGCTTTTCCTCATGAAAAGCCAAGCATTAATGCGTACAGGGCATGTTAACAGAATATTAAATAACTTCCCAGCGCACGGCGGTCCATAATCACCAGCAGGGAATTGGCAAACAGAGTTAATTGCCAGAAGTTTGGTTGTTGGTGGGCCTGCGGTCAATGATCGGCATTTGCTATTCCACGTCTTTTTTTGTAAAAAGTTCAAAGGGTCTTGCAAAAACGGAAAACACCCCGTATGTGACCCCCATAGCGGCCTTGCGGCCGGTCGTGTGCGGTTGTAGCTCAGTTGGTTAGAGCGCAGGTTTGTGGCACCTGAGGTCGGTGGTTCAACTCCACTCAACCGTACCATTTTTCCACATAAATTCAGACAGTTGTAAGACGCTAGGGATGTAAAAAGCCCCGGTTGCCCTGTCTGCTATGGTTTCTCACCATGTGACCGCTTTCTGGAGTTTTCGCAAATTTGCGTCCGGTGCGCCCGGTTTGTGTGTTCAGATCGAAATCACCGGCTTTGAAACGCGACTTGTGGCGCACTACGCCTAAAGCAGCACATTGATTCGCTTAAACGCGATTTTATCTCAACATTCTAACTGCATCTGTTTGTCGTTCAGGCAATCACTTTGGCGCGACTGAAAATGCGACAGATGAGCTCAAGCCGAAGCTTAATGTCGCAAAAAAGAACGTTCTGCACCCTACCGGTCGCGACGCTTCTGATTACGTCCAAATGAGAAGCCTCCCGCATTCTGACGTACGGGAGGCTTGTTATGTTTGAGATGAGGCGGCGATTTCGAGCAGCGCTGTCACGCTTATTTCTTCCAGAACAACATCAGATTGTTGGTCGTCTTGCCGCCGTAGCCGTCCATCACCTTGATATCGCTGACGAGCCGCAAACCCTCGCTGATGAAGGTGTTTTGGTAAAGATGCAGGTCTCTGTACTTGGCCACGTAACCGGACTGGTCTTCGAGAGACAGAGTATTGTGGTGAGACAGTGAGTCACCCATGATGATGAATGCGTTGTTGGACGCCAGATGGACCATTTTCTTGACGAGAGCATTAAATTTCTCATCGTCAATGATGCAGCTCGTTACGCCCATGCACAGGATGGTGTTGAACTTTTCCTGGTCTGGAGAAATTTCGTCCACCGTTGCACAGTGAAAGGTCATTTTGGGTTCGTGCGCGAAATTTTGTCTGGCAACATCCAGCAGGCCGGGCGAGATATCGTAGCCGACGATCTTCTCAGATTTCGGCAAAAACATTGCGGTATATTCGCCGTTGCCGCATCCGATATCCAAAGTCGAATGTGCGGCTGGAATATGTGAAATAATAACCTCGAGAATCTTTTTCTTTTTCTCGTAATATTCCGGTGCAGCCAGATGTGAATTGCTGGTGTTTTTCCAATAAATCTCGGATTTTTCCTGATGGGAAACCATGACGTCCGCCTTTTAAATTATGCGAAATTTCAATTTCGAATCACGTGCTTAGCACTGTTGGCAGGCAGCATCCCAATATTGCGGTGATTTTCAAGTGAAGTTACCTTGTCATGCGCTTTTTACAGGATATCTCGGTCGTGAGGCTGGGTCGGTGCAGCATGGGGAAAGGCCCGCAATGCAGGCCGACAAACGTTCCGTCACACAGCATGCATCAAACCAATGCATGCTGACATGTGGAAATTGCCTTTCAGCCTATTGTGCATGATTGACGAATCACGCGCTATCCATACTATATGTAGCGTTCTAGGTTCTTCCGGTCGCAAGACATGGAGGCTAAGATGGGAATATGGTGAGCCAGCGTAGTCAGGCGATGCCATAGCTGCCCCCGCAACTGTAAGCGGATAGCGTCTACTTAATTCCGTCACTGAAGCATGTGTGCTTTGGGAAGACTGGGTATGATGCCGTGACCCGCGAGCCAGGAGACCTGCCTCGAACAAGACAATCCACGGGCGGGGTGTCCGAAGGGTGCGTGTTATCCCAGGCATAGCTTGGCATGCGCACATTTGACCCCTGCCAAAGCTTCGGGGTGAAAGCATGCTGTATAAAATATGTGTTCCGTTCGTCATGATGCGCGCGCGGTATTTAATCTGATGTGATTTCAGACCCCCGAGAATTTTAAGAACCAACGGTTTTGTCCCCAAGACGTAACCGAATGCATCCGCTTGCCCAATTTTATCGACCAACGAGGAACGTCATGAATATCACCGTCTACAGCAAACCTGCATGTGTACAGTGCACGGCCACGACACGCGCTCTGGAGCGACAGGGTATTGCGTACAATGTCATCGATGTTTCCGTTGATGATCAGGCGCTGATGCATGTGCAGAATCTCGGTTACCGTCAGGTGCCGGTTGTTGTGGCGGGTGACACCCATTGGGCCGGTTTCAGGCCGGATATGATCAGCACGCTGTCGTGACGGACGATCGGCATGGGGCTGATCGTTTATTATTCATCGACATCGGAAAACACCCGTCGCTTCGTTGAAAAGCTGGGGTTTCGGGCGCTGCGCCTACCAGTTGCGGCAGATCAGGTCCCGCCGCTGGTGACAGAGCCTTATGTGCTTGTCGTGCCGACCTATGGTGGCGGCGGCGCAAAAGGTGCGGTGCCGAAACCGGTTATCCAGTTTTTGAACTCTACGGAAAATCGAAGCTTCATTCGCGGTGTTATCGCCGCTGGAAACACCAATTTCGGCGAGGCCTACTGCCTTGCCGGTGACATCATATCCCGCAAATGCGACGTGCCCTTTCTCTACAAATTCGAGCTGTTGGGTACCGGGGAAGATGTTGCGAAAGCCAAACATGGATTGGAACGATTTTGGACGTCACAACACTCGAGCGCCCACTAAAGGCGGGTGAAACGGCGCTGGATTATCACGCGCTGAACGCGATGCTGAACCTCTATGATGAGGATGGCAAAATCCAGCTCGACAAGGACAAGCTGGCGGCACGGCAATATTTTCTGCAACACGTCAACCAGAACACGGTCTTTTTCCATAACCTGCGGGAAAAGCTCGATTATCTGGTGCTGGAAGGCTATTATGAACAGGAGGTTCTGGACCAGTATTCCTTCAATTTCGTGCGTGATCTTTTCGACGAAGCCTATGCGCGTAAATTCCGCTTCCCGACCTTCCTGGGTGCGTTCAAATATTACACCAGCTACACGCTGAAAACCTTTGACGGCAAGCGTTACCTTGAGCGCTACGAAGACCGTATCTGCATGGTGGCGCTGACGCTGGCGCGCGGTAATGAGCAGCTGGCCCGCAACCTGATGAATGAGGTGATTTCCGGTCGTTTCCAGCCGGCAACGCCGACATTTCTCAATGCCGGTAAAAAGCAACGCGGCGAGCTGGTGTCTTGCTTCCTGTTGCGCATCGAAGACAACATGGAAAGCATTGGCCGCTCCATCAATTCCGCCCTGCAATTGTCCAAGCGTGGCGGCGGTGTCGCCCTGTCCCTGACCAACGTCCGTGAAATGGGCGCACCGATCAAGAACATCGAAAACCAGTCATCCGGCGTCATTCCGGTGATGAAACTGCTGGAAGACGCATTTTCCTATGCCAATCAGCTCGGCGCACGCCAGGGGGCAGGGGCGGTTTATCTGCATGCGCACCACCCTGACATCATGCGGTTTCTCGACACCAAGCGCGAAAATGCCGACGAAAAAATCCGCATCAAGACCCTGTCGCTCGGCGTGGTCATTCCCGACATCACCTTTGAGCTGGCAAAGAACAACGAGGATATGTACCTCTTCTCGCCTTATGACGTGGAGCGGGTTTACGGTGTGCCGTTTACCGAGATTTCGGTGACTGAAAAATACCGCGAAATGGTTGCCGACAGCCGCATTCGCAAGAAGAAGATCAAGGCCCGCGAGTTCTTCCAGATCATTGCCGAAATCCAGTTCGAGAGCGGTTATCCATACATCATGTTCGAGGATACGGTGAACCGGGAAAACCCTGTTGCCGGTCGTATCACCATGAGCAATCTGTGCTCCGAAATCCTGCAGGTCAGCGACGCAAGTGTCTTTAATGATGACCTTTCCTACAGCCATATGGGCAAGGATATTTCCTGCAATCTCGGTTCTTTGAATATTGCTGCCGCGATGGACTCTGCAGATTTTGGCACCACCATCGAGACTGCAATTCGCGCTTTGACCGCCGTTTCGCAGATGAGCCATATTTCGTCCGTGCCATCGGTCGCAAAGGGCAATGAGGAAAGCCACGCGATTGGTCTCGGCCAGATGAACCTGCACGGTTATCTCGCCCGCGAGCGCATTTATTATGGTTCGCCAGAAGGCATCGATTTCACCAATATCTATTTCTACACTGTGGCTTACCACGCAGTCCGCGCATCGAACCGCTTGGCTACGGAACTTGGTGAAAGCTTCAAGGGCTTTGAAAACTCCAAATACGCGTCCGGCGAATATTTCGACAAATACACACAGCGCGAATGGACGCCTGCGACTGAGAGGGTTCAGGAACTGTTTGAAAAGGCCGGTATTCACATTCCAACCCAGGACGACTGGCAGGAATTGAAAGAAGCGGTCATGACATCTGGTCTCTATAACCAGAACCTGCAGGCCGTGCCGCCAACCGGCTCGATCTCCTACATCAATCACTCGACGTCTTCGATCCATCCGATTGTCTCGAAAATCGAGATCCGCAAGGAAGGCAAGATTGGCCGCGTCTATTATCCCGCAGCCTATCTGACCAATGATAATCTTGAATATTATCAGGATGCCTATGAGATCGGTCCTGAGAAGATCATCGATACCTATGCCGCGGCCACACAACATGTCGATCAGGGACTGTCGCTGACACTGTTCTTCCGCGACACCGCCACCACCCGCGATATCAACCGCGCCCAGATCTATGCGTGGAAGCAGGGCATCAAGACCATTTATTACATTCGGTTGCGCCAGATGGCGCTGGAAGGCACGCAGGTTCAGGGCTGCGTTTCCTGTACGCTGTAAATTTGAGGGACAAGCAACATGAGCATGCAAATCAAGACGGCCAGCCGTCTGAGTGCAATCAACTGGAACCGCATCGAGGACGACAAGGATCTGGAAGTCTGGAACCGTTTGACCGGCAATTTCTGGCTGCCGGAAAAGGTGCCGCTCTCCAATGATATCCCGTCCTGGGCAACATTGACCCCGCAGGAACAGCAGCTCACCATCCGTGTGTTTACCGGACTGACACTGCTCGACACCATTCAGAACGGTGTCGGTGCGGTAAAGCTGATGGCAGATGCCATCACGCCGCATGAAGAGGCGGTGCTATCCAACGTTTCCTTTATGGAGGCGGTGCATGCGCGCTCCTATTCTTCCATCTTCTCGACGCTGTGCCTGACACCTGATGTTGATGATGCCTATCGCTGGTCGGAAGAAAACGAGTTCCTGCAGCGCAAATCGACATTGATCATGGAGCAATATGCCTCCGATGACCCTCTCAAGAAGAAGGTCGCCAGCGTCTTCCTGGAAAGCTTCCTGTTCTATTCCGGCTTTTACCTTCCGATGAATTGGTCCAGCCGCGCCAAGCTGACCAACACGGCTGACTTGATCCGCCTGATCATTCGCGACGAAGCCGTTCACGGTTATTACATCGGCTACAAGTTCCAACGGGCGCTGGTTCGTCTCAGCGATACCAGGAAACAGGAGATCAAGGACTTTGCCTTTGATTTGCTGCTTGAGCTTTATGACAACGAGGCGAAATACACCGAGGAACTCTATGATGGTGTTGGCCTCAGCGAAGACGTCAAGAAATTTCTGCACTACAACGGCAACAAGGCGCTGATGAATCTGGGATATGAGGCCCTGTTTCCGCCGGAAGCATGCAAGGTTAATCCGGCAATTCTTTCAGCGCTTTCACCCAATGCAGACGAAAATCACGACTTCTTTTCCGGCTCTGGGTCGTCCTACGTCATTGGTAAAGCGGTTGCGACTGAGGATGACGACTGGGATTTCTAAACCGCGACCTCTCTGTCCAGTTCGCACGCAAAGTGGGTGCACTGATTTTTTGTGATTGCGGTTGTGGTGTCAGGCTGCCGCCGCCATTGGGCAAAACAAAAAACGGTTGGCTAAAATGCCGTGTGCTGGTATGTTCTGCCCAACGAAACCTTTAAACGCCTGCGGCATTGCTTCTCGCTTTGCGCGGCGAAATGGACAAGACAGTGACTGACCCCGGCAGCGGCGAAAAGCCGTCAGAATCAGGGGCGTCGACGGTAAACAAGAGCAGAGCGAAACGCTCTCGACGTGGTAAAGGCAAGCGCAACGGTACTAACCGTGGCGCCCAAGTTGCTACGCCGGTTGTTGTCGTCGGTTCCCATGCTGATTCTCAGCATGAAACCTCACCCGGCCAGGATGCCGGTGAGCGCAAGCGCAAACGGCGCAGGCGTTCGCGCGGCAGCGGACAAAATTCCAATCCAGAAACAAAATCTGCCAACGATGGTGCTCAAGCCAATGGCCCGGCCGCCAAGGCGGCGGGACCAAATGCCGGTTCACCCGAGGGACGCAAATCTCGCGACCGTCGCCGTGGACACCGCGGGCCGCAAGGCCGGCCGCTGGTTCCGACGCATGTTGCCAAGAACGGCAAGCCGCAAGGCCAGTCGTCCGGGCAGGACGGAACGGGATCGACATCGCGTGGTGATGGTCACCGGCATGGCCAGCGCCAGCACAGCCATGACCGTGATGCTGATCAGGCCGCCGATATGTATGCGGCGCTTGATCTCGGCACCAACAATTGCCGTCTGCTGATTGCCCAGCCAACGCGTCCCGGCCAGTTCCGTGTGGTTGATGCCTTTTCGCGTATCGTGCGCTTGGGAGAGGGGCTGATTTCAACCGGCCGCCTTTCTAATGAAGCGATGGACCGTGCCGTGGAAGCACTGCGCGTTTGTGCTGCAAAACTGTCGGGGCGTCCCATCCGGCGCATGCGCCTGATTGCGACCGAAGCCTGCCGCGCTGCCGAAAACGGGGAGGAGTTCCTTTCCCGCGTCACCCGCGAGACCGGCCTAGACCTCGAAATCATTAGCCGTGAAACTGAAGCGCGTCTTGCTGTCTCCGGTTGCTCGTCGTTGATTGGCCGTGATGCTCGCTCGGTTGTGCTGTTTGATATCGGTGGCGGTTCATCGGAAATTGCCGTGATCCGCGTTGGTGAAAATCGCTCCAACCGTCTTGCCAACCACATCACCCACTGGACATCGCTGCCAGTTGGCGTGGTCACCCTGTCGGAACGTCACGGTGGTCGCGATGTTACACCGCAGGTGTTTTCCGCGATGGTGACCGAAGTCGAAGGCCTTCTCGATTCGTTCGTGTGCCCGCCATTTGCGGCAAGCGACGTACTGGAAGATTTCCATCTGATCGGCACCTCAGGCACGGTCACCACACTGGCAGGTGTCCACCTGGATTTGCCACGGTATGATCGCCGCAAGGTGGATGGCTTGTGGTTGTCGGACCGCGAAGTGACAGCCATGCAGAACAAGCTGCTGGATTGGGATTTTGCCGGCCGTGCCGCCAATGCCTGCATTGGCCCGGATCGTGCCGATCTGGTGCTGGCGGGTTGCGCTATTCTGGAGGCCATCCGTCGCCGCTGGCCAGCTCGACGTATGCGGGTCGCGGACCGCGGGCTGCGTGAAGGCTTGTTGACCGATATGATGGCGGATGATGGCGCGTGGCGACGCAATCGTCTGCGCCGCCAGCAAAACGGTGCGAGATAAGGAATAAAGTTTATGAGTAAGCCTCCAGTCGGAAGCAATCGCACCGGCCGTAAAATTGGCCAGAAGGTGAAAAAAACCAAGCTCAAGGCGTCATCGCGCCGTTGGCTTGAACGCCATATCAATGACCCCTATGTGCAACGCGCCAAGCTGGAAGGCTACCGCGCCCGCGCAGCCTACAAGCTTCTCGAGATTAACGACAAACATCAGATCTTGAAGGGTGCGACCCGCATTATCGACTTGGGTGCCGCTCCGGGCAGCTGGTCGCAGATTGCAGCCAAGGTTACGGATTCGACCGAAGACGATATCCGCGTTGCCGCGATCGACTTCCTTGAGGTCGATCCTATTCCGGGCGTTCGTCTGTTGCAGCTCGACTTCCTTGATCCGACTGCGCCAGAAAAGCTGAAGGAAGCAATCGGCGGCACGCCGGATCTCGTCCTGTCGGACATGGCGGCGCCGACCACGGGCCATCAGAAAACCGACCATATTCGCACCATGCATCTATGCGAAGTCGCGGCGGACTTCGCCATTGAGGTGTTGGCAGAAGGCGGACACTTCCTTGCCAAGACCTTCCAGGGTGGCACGGAAAAGTCGCTGCTTGATCTATTAAAGCGCAACTTCAAACAGGTCCTGCATATCAAACCTGCGTCATCGCGCTCTGAGTCGGTAGAAATGTTCCTGCTGGCCAAGGGCTTCAAGGGCCGCAAAGATACAGGTGCGGCCGACCACCATGCCGACGAGCGCGATACTTTGGAGCAGGACGCCGACGAAGACGTCTAAGCGACAACGTTTCGATCTTTAATGGCTGCGCAGCCCTTTATAAGGCGCTGCGCAGTCTTGTTTCCGCTGTTATCTGATTTTCGGACGATGCCCGGATATTGCTTCACCTGCGTTTTTATCCAAGCGGAACAGCGGTATCAGGGCGAGAAGCGAAAATGCCGCGACAATCACAAATGCCAGATGGAAGTCCGCAAGTTGCAGGTGCGAACCGGTCAATGCGGCACTGACTTCCAGAATGGTTGCGGCGAACGCCACACCCAATGCAAGGCTGATCTGTTGCAGAACCGACGACATGGATGTTGCCTGGCTGGCCTGATTGTTGTCGATCTCCGAATAGCTCAGCGCATTTGAACCGGTGAAGAAGAACGACCGGGCAAAACCGGACACGACAAGAACACTGATGATGATCGAGTGCGGTGTTTCCGGCACAAACAGCGCATTGGCCGCTGTTGTAAACGCGCCAACTACCGAGGCGACAATCAATGTGGTCCTGAAGCCGGTCGCGGCGAACATCCGCTTTGCAATAAACTTCGTGGTGATGGCGCCGATCGCGCCCGCAAAGGTCACCATGCCAGACTGAAATGCATTCAACCCGAACCCGATCTGCAACATCAGCGGCATCAAGAAGGGAATGGCGCCGGTCGAGATGCGGAAGATCGTGCCACTGACCGAGGTTATTCTGAATGTCGTATTCTGGAAAATCTTGAAGTCGAGGATCGGAGCCGGGTGCCTGCGGGCATGGATCACGTAAAGCACGCCAGCGACGATACCGGTGAGAATTGAGGCGATGCCGATGGTCGGCGGCAGAGCGGGAAGACTGATAACCGAAACACCGAAAACCACGCCCGATGCGGCGACGGATGACAGAATAAAACCTTTCACATCCATGGCCGGCGGATTGGTGGTTTCGATCACCGGCAAGTAGATGCTGGACAGCACGATACCGGCGACACCGATCGGGATGTTGATCAGGAAAATCCAGTGCCAGGAAAAATAGGTCGTGATGAAGCCGCCAACCGGTGGCCCCGTCAGTGGACCCAGCAGCGCCGGAATGGTCAGCAAGGCCATGGCCGATACAAGTTCCTTGCGGTCTGTTGTGCGCAACAGGACGAGACGACCAACCGGCGTCATCATTGCGCCGCCCATGCCCTGCAAGAAGCGCGAAAGCACGAATTCTGCCAGTGAACCGGATACCGCACAGAACAGCGAACCTACCATGAAGACGCCGATGGCCAGGCGGAAGATGGTCTTGGCGCCAAATTTGTCAGCCATCCATCCGCTGATCGGAATGAAGATTGCCAACGCCACCATGTAGGAGGTGAGGGCCAGCTTAAGAGTAATCGGCCCGACATTGAGGTCCTGGGCAATAGTCGGCAAGGCTGTTGCAATGACGGTGGAATCCATCTGCTCCATGAACAATGCCACGGCAAGGATAAGCGGTATGATGCGGTTCATGGGAAATGCCTGCGCTGCGCTTGTGATCAGGTTCACACGGTGTGTGTTTAGTTTCTATGTGGATCAATGCCAATTGCTTTGTCGTGGATTTGACATCCATCACGTGTGTGTGATGTTTCATCTAAGTGGTATCAACGTCTTAGTCTTGTCTGCATACTCCTGCCAAATGAAAACGGACATTTTTTTGAGGAGACAGGACAATGGCTGAGATTTCAAAAATCGGCAGACGCGTACTTCTGGGATCTGCCGGAACAGGTGTACTGGCTGCTCCGTTTATCATGGCGCGTGCGTCGATGGCGCAAACCGCGCAACCACAAACATCCATGGAGATAAACCACGCTATGGGGCCGGAAACAAATCGCTTCAAGCTTGGCAATTTTGAGGTTTTGGTCATCAAGGACGGTGCAGCCGTGTCGGGACCGCCAAACGAAACCTTCGGCACCAACCAGTCTGCGGAAACCGTCGGCGAACTTCTGGAAGAGAACTTTCTTCCCAAAGACAAGTTCGTCAACAGCTTTGCACCCGTCATGATCAATACCGGATCGGAGCGCGTGCTGTTTGATACCGGCTTTGGTGAGGCTGGCCGCGCCAACGGCAATGGACGCCTGCAGGAGGGCCTGGCTGCGGCCGGTTACAAGCCCGAGGATATCTCGGTTGTTGTCCTGACCCACATGCACGGCGACCATATTGGCGGCCTGACGGAGAAGGACGCAGCGGCATTCCCCAACGCCCGTTATGTGGCAGGCAAGGTTGAATATGATTTCTGGACCAGCGATGCCCGCGTCGGAACCCCAGCTGAAAACGGCCACAAGGGTGTGCTCGGCAAGGTGAAGCCACTTGCAGAAAAGATGACCTTTATCGGAGAAGGTGCTGAAGTTGTGTCAGGCATTACCGGTATCGAGGCTTTCGGCCACTCTCCCGGCCATATGATTTTCCGGGTGGAGTCGGAAGGTCGCCAACTTGTTCTAACCGCTGATACGGCCAACCATTATGTGCTGTCGTTGCAGCGTCCGGAATGGGAAGTGCGTTTCGACATGGACAAGGCTGCCGCTGCGGCAACCCGAAAAAAAGTCTTTGATATGATTGCGACCGACAAGCTGGCATTTCTCGGTTACCACATGCCATTCCCATCAGTCGGTTATGTCGAAAAGCAGGACCAGGGTTACAGGTTCGTGCCGAAGTCCTACCAATTTGACCTGTAATAGCCTCCCGTTTTGGTTGAAACACAACGAGCTATGCATAATAGTGTGAGCTGATCAGCAGACCCGGATTAATGAATCCGGGTTTTTGCTATTTCCTTCCTGTCATAGACGTGTTACCAGCCCTCGCCAACTTCCAAGAACTCCTTGTGAAACCACCGGTGGATGATTCCTCCCGGCGGATACCCTATTCTTTAATGAAGGAAATTGGCATGGCACGCATTATTCAAACGCCCACAGGTTTGGACGCCCTCACTTTCGACGATGTGCTCTTGCAGCCGGGACACTCCGAAGTGATGCCGGGCCAGACGAATATTTCGACGCGTATCGCACGTGATATCGACCTGAACCTGCCTATTCTTTCCTCCGCAATGGACACCGTCACGGAAAGCCGCCTGGCGATTGCCATGGCACAAGCCGGTGGTATCGGTGTTATCCACCGCAACCTTACCCCTGCTGAACAGGCTGAAGAAGTTCGTCAGGTGAAGAAATTCGAAAGCGGCATGGTTGTAAACCCGGTCACTATCGGTCCGGATGCCAGCCTTGCTGAAGCCCAGAGCCTGATGAAGGCACACGGCATTTCCGGTATTCCGGTTGTCGAAAACGGCGGTCAGGGCGGCCACAAAACAGGCCGTCTGGTTGGTATCCTCACCAACCGTGATGTTCGTTTTGCTTCCGATCCAGCTCAGAAAATCTACGAACTGATGACCCGCGAAAACCTCGTGACGGTCAAGGAAAGCAGTGTTGACCAGCAGGAAGCGCGTCGCCTTCTGCACAAGCACCGCATTGAAAAGCTGCTGGTGGTAGACGCCCAGGGCAACTGCGTTGGCCTCATCACTGTCAAGGACATCGAAAAGTCGCAGCTCAACCCGAATGCGACAAAGGATGCGCAGGGCCGCTTGCGTGCCGCAGCCGCCATCAGCGTTGGCGATGATGCCCGTGACCGTGCAGAACGCCTGATCGATGCCGGCGTGGACATCCTCGTTGTCGACACCGCCCATGGCCATTCGCAGCGTGTTCTCGACGCTGTTGCACAGGTCAAGAAGATGTCGAACGCTGTTCGCATCATCGCCGGTAACGTCGCGACCGCTGACGGCACCAAAGCGCTGATCGATGCAGGCGCTGACGCCGTCAAGGTTGGTATCGGCCCAGGTTCGATCTGCACCACACGTATTGTCGCAGGTGTTGGCGTTCCGCAGCTTGCAGCCATCATGTCGGCCGTTGATGCGGCACAGTCCCTGGACATTCCTGTGATCGCCGATGGTGGTATCAAGTTCTCCGGCGACCTCGCCAAAGCTATCGCTGCTGGTGCATCTGCCGTGATGATTGGTTCGCTGCTGGCCGGTACGGATGAAAGCCCAGGCGAAGTGTTCCTCTATCAGGGCCGCTCCTTCAAGGCTTACCGTGGCATGGGCTCCGTTGGCGCCATGGCACGCGGTTCCGCAGACCGTTATTTCCAAGCCGAAGTTCGCGACACTCTGAAGCTGGTTCCTGAGGGCATTGAAGGTCAGGTTCCGTACAAGGGCCCGGTTTCCGGCGTTCTGCACCAGCTGGCAGGCGGCCTGAAGGCTGCTATGGGCTATGTCGGTGGCGCAACCATTCCTGAATTCCAGGACCGCGCGACATTTGTTCGTATTTCCGGTGCCGGCCTGCGCGAAAGCCACGCCCATGACGTGACGATTACCCGCGAGAGCCCGAATTACCCGGGTAGCGTTTGATCCTTACGCAGGCTAGGTTGACGGCCAATTGAATTTTTGTGCGCTCCCTGATCCAGATCGGGTCAGGGAGCGTAACTATGAATACCGATTAAGGAGAACCCGCATGTCACCCACAACCGCAATGTTCTGGCCGATGATTGCGCATGCTTTCCTTGTTTTCGGTCTTTATTGCTTGCTGTTCATTCGACGGAAAAAATACACCTTCCTCAACGCGGAAGCGGCGCGCCGTTTCAGGGATGCCGATGAGGAGGCGCGCGAGAGCCAGTTGGTCAACAAGAATATTGCCAACCAGTTCGAACTTCCCGTGCTGTTCCACGCGGCATGCTTGTTGCTCTACATTACTGATGCGGACAATATCGTTACTATCGTGCTGGGATGGATTTTTGTGCTTTCGCGTTACGCCCATTCTTACTTTCATGTCACCAGCAATCGCCTGCGTTATCGTGCACCGGCATTTGCCATCGGCTTTGCCGCGTTGGTCTGCATGTGGGGCTGGATGGTGATCTGGCTGGCATTTGAATAGTCGCGACTGCCGCAAAACTGCGACACTGTGCGAAACGAAACCGTTTTCTCTTGCGATAGATCAACTCTACTGAATGTTGTTGTTCTATCCTTTGACCGTTCTATGGTTGAAGGAGGCAAGACAAATGGCAGCAATGATGAAGGCCGCAGTCGTCAGGGAATTTGGCAAACCGCTTTCTATTGAAGAGGTGCCAATTCCCGATCCGGGCCCCGGCGAAATCCTCATGAAATATGAGGCGACCGGCGTTTGCCACACGGATTTGCACGCAGCAAACGGTGACTGGCCGGTTAAGCCCAATCCACCCTTTATTCCCGGCCATGAAGGCGTTGGTTATGTCGCCAAGATTGGCGCTGGCGTAACCGGCATCAAGGAAGGTGACCGTGCTGGCACGCCTTGGCTCTACAGTGCCTGCGGTTGCTGCGTTCCATGCCGCACCGGCTGGGAGACATTGTGCGCCGAACAGAAAAACTCCGGATATTCTGTGAATGGCAGCTTTGCGCAATATGGCCTTGCCGATCCGAAATATGTTGGGCGTCTGCCTGACAATCTCGATTTCGGTCCTGCGGCTCCCGTGCTGTGTGCCGGTGTGACCGTGTACAAAGGCCTGAAGGAAACCGAGGTGAAACCCGGTGAATGGGTGGTCATTTCGGGTATCGGCGGTCTTGGCCACATGGCAGTGCAATATGCAAAGGCCATGGGCATGCATGTGGTTGCCGCTGATATTTTTGACGACAAGCTGGAACTGGCGAAAAAGCTCGGTGCGGATATCGTCGTTAACGGCAAGGCGCCGGATGCGATTGAGCAAGTGCAGAAAGCAACCAAGGGTGTTCACGGTGCATTGGTAACAGCCGTTTCGCCGAAGGCTATGGAGCAGGCCTTTGGTTTCCTGCGTTCCAAGGGCACGATGGCGCTGGTCGGTCTGCCACCGGGTTACATTTCCCTGCCGGTGTTCGATACGGTGTTGAAGCGCATTACAGTGCGCGGCTCGATTGTCGGTACGCGACAGGATCTTGAGGAATCCCTGACCTTTGCAGGTGAGGGCAAGGTGGCCGCCCACTTCTCATGGGACAAGCTGGAAAACATCAATGATATTTTCCACCGCATGGAGGAAGGCAAGATCGACGGCCGTATCGTTGTCGATCTGAACTAGTCTTTCACATGTCCGACAGCCTGTGTTTCTTTCGAAGCACAGGCTGTTATCATCTGTGCCAGTGCCGCCATGTCGTCCGCACGGGCGCTGGAGCGTCGCCAGGCGAGGCCAATCTGCCGGGATGGCTGCGGCTCGGCAAAGGCAACGATCCTCAGATTGTTGCGTTTGGTTTCCAAGGGTACCGCGATCTCGGGAATAAGCGTCATGCCCATATCGTGGGACACCATCTGCAGCAGCGTGGTCATCGACGTTGCACCAAAATTCACCAGACTACGTTTGCCGGCTGTGCCACACACCGCCAGTGCCTGGTCGCGCAGGCAATGACCTTCTTCCAGAAGCAGCAACCTGCTCATGTCGACCTGCGCTTCGGTCATCGGGGAGGAGAGCACGCTGTCTTCATTGCTGGCAACGGCCATGTAAAAGCGGTCCGTAAACAGCACCTGGCTGGCAAGTGATTCGTCATCCAGCGGCAGGGCAGCAATCACCGCGTCCAACTTACCTTCAAGCAGATCACTGCGCAGCCGGTCTGTGACGGCTTCCTTCAATTCGATTTCAATGCGTGGATAGGTTTGGCGCAGTCGCGGTATCAGTTGTGGCACAAGATAAGGTGCAATGGTTGGAATGATGCCGATCCGAACCGGACCCTCCAGCACACCCGACCCCTTGCGGGCCGTTGCCTCAAGCCGATCGACCTCAGCAAGAATTGCCCGAGCATGCTGTAAAATATCCGTGCCTTTTTGGGTTATAATGACCCCGCTGCGGCTCCGCTCTACAAGTTTTACGCCGAGATGGTTCTCCATCTCCATAATCTGGGCCGATAGCGCTGGTTGACTGATGTTGGCAGCACGGGCCGCTCTTCCAAAGTGAAGTGTGTTGGACAGAGTTTCAAAATACCGCATTTGCCGAAGTGTAATCATGATAGGAAAATCCTATCGAAAATGAACGTAAATACAATTGGAAATTATGGAAAGGGGATGCCAAAAACCAGTGTTAGAAGTATTCTAGACAAGCGTCCGGCCCAATTGCCGGTGACTTGCTGCCATCGAGAGTGAACCCAAAAGGAGGAAATCTTGGCTGATCGCCCGACAATGACAACCAGCGCAGGATCACCAATTCCTGATAACCAGAATTCCCTGAGTGCAGGCGAGCGTGGCCCGCTTCTGCTGCAGGACTACCAGTTGATTGAAAAACTGGCACATCAGAACCGTGAACGTATTCCTGAGCGTGCCGTTCACGCCAAGGGTTGGGGTGCCTATGGCACGCTGAAGATCACTGGCGATATCTCCCGTTACACAAAGGCCAAGGCCTTGCAGCCGGGCGCTGAGACGCCGTTGATCCTGCGCTTCTCCACAGTGGCCGGTGAGCAGGGCGCTGCCGATGCCGAACGTGATGTGCGCGGTTTTGCCATCAAGTTCTACACCGAAGAAGGCAACTGGGATCTTGTTGGCAACAATACGCCGGTGTTCTTTGTGCGCGATCCGGTCAAGTTCCCTGATTTCATCCACACGCAGAAACGTCATCCGCGCACAAATATGCGTTCGGCAACTGCCATGTGGGATTTCTGGTCGCTGTCGCCTGAAAGCCTGCACCAGGTGACGATCCTGATGTCCGACCGTGGTCTGCCAACCGACGTTCGTCACATCAATGGTTATGGTTCACACACCTATTCCTTCTGGAATGATGCCGGTGAACGTTACTGGGTAAAGTTTCACTTCAAGACCCAGCAGGGCCACAAGCACTGGACCAATGAAGAGGCCGAAACCGTTATCGGTAAAACCCGCGAGTCGACGCAGGAAGACCTATTCAACGCGCTGGAAGCCGGTGAATATCCGCGTTGGACTGTACAGGTTCAGATCATGCCGGAACTGGAAGCCGAAAAGACAACCTATAACCCGTTCGATCTGACCAAGGTCTGGCCACATGCCGAGTACCCACCGATCGATATCGGCGTGATGGAGCTGAACCGTAACCCGGACAACTACTTCACCGAAATCGAAAACGCTGCCTTCTCGCCGTCCAACATCGTGCCAGGCATCGGTTATTCGCCAGACAAGATGCTGCAGGCTCGGGTGTTCTCCTATGCGGACGCACACCGTCACCGCCTCGGTACTCACTACGAGAACATTCCGGTCAACGCTCCGAAGTGTCCCGTGCATCACTACCACCGCGATGGTCAGATGAATACTTACGGTGGTATCAAGACCGGTAACCCGGATGCCTATTACGAGCCAAACTCGTTTAATGGCCCGGTAGAACAGCCGGCTGCAAAAGAGCCGCCACTGCGTATCTCCGGTGATGCCGCTCGTTACAACCACCGTATCGGCAACGACGATTACAGCCAGCCGCGCGCGCTCTTCAACCTGTTCGATGCAGGTCAGAAGCAGCGCCTGTTCTCGAACATTGCTGCAGCCATGGGTGGTGTACCCGGCTTTATCGTTGAGCGCCAGCTTGCGCATTTCCGCCAGGTTCATCCGGACTATGAAGCCGGTGTAAGAGCTGCCCTCAAGGCCGCTCACGGTTATCAGGCCGATACGATCAGCGCGGCCGAGTGAGACTAAACTGCCAGTTGAAAACGGAAAGCCGGGCTTTTGTCCGGCTTTTTGCTGTTTTCATTAAAAAGCCCGCAACGCAGTTCAACTTTCGTCAAAAAAGCTCATGCCATATCGCAACCATTGTGGTGGCAAGGGAGCTACCCGCATGTGTTTCAGGACGGGAAACAATATGCCAAGACGTGGTACGCCAGAACGCATTGAACCAAGAAAAACGCCACAACAGGATCGCAGCATCCAGCGCGTCAATGCCATTCTTGAATCGGCAACCAGACTGATTACCAAAAGCGGTGTCAGTTCCCTGACCATGACCGCTCTCGCCAAAGAGGCCGGTATTCCAATTGGGTCGATCTACCAATATTTTCCTGAAAAAGCCGCCATCCTGCGTGCGCTGTTCGACATGATCTCGAACCGTGTCGAAGATCATGTCATTCGGTCGCTGGACGAGGCGACGTCACTGGATGAACTGAAACAGCACGTTTTCGTTTTAATTGATTGGTATTATCAGGAGTGCCGCGAAAACCCCATCTATCTCAGCATCTGGCTGAGCATGGAGATGGACAAGGCGCTGGCCAGGTTGAACATCGACCAAAGCTATCGGTTGGCAGAGATTTTCATCCGTTACACCTCATCATTGCGCAGTCCACGTCCGGGCGAAGATTATGAAGCCCGCTGTAAACTACTCAGCTATTTTCTCGGCTCCTGCATGCGCTTGTCGCTGCTGAGTGATCAGGATGAGGCACAACGTCTGGTGGCGGAGTGCAAGGTGCTGATCGGTGAAAGTATCTAACACCGTTCAGACCGTCGCTCACCAACCCGGCAGCATATGTCCGGCCCGCAGCCTCGGCATTTTCGGATAACTTTTGACGTCACTATCCAGATCATCGGTTGCCACAGCCGTCAGTGAAATATTGTCGAGGCAGGCCGAGATATGGTCGGTAATGGCATTGGCAAGTGACGGCGAAATGCCCGGACGTTTCATCAGGCCGATCTGAACAGGCGGAAGTGGCGGGAAGCCATCACTGGCGGTCAGCACCTTCATGCCGGTCCTTAAGGCCGATTCCGGCAGGACCGAAACCGCCATGCCTGCCAGAACCGCAGAAGCGATAACCGTAGACGACCAACTGGTAAACAGAACCTGATAATCGCGACCGTCGGCATCCAGCGCTGAACAGGCAAGCTGGCGCCAGTGACAGTCACGACGGCCCACGGCAAGCGGTACCGGTGCATTGTCACGCAACGGGTGATTGGCGGATGCCACCCAGCAAAGCGGTTCGGTGCGAACCACGTCAGAAACACGGGCGCGGGGATTATGCGTCACCAGTGCGATATCAAGTTCGCCACGGGCCATCTTTTCCGCCAGGCTGACGGAGGGTTCGCAGACGATGTAAAGTTCGACATTGGGATGTGTCTTGGCAAAACGGCCAATAATCTCCGGCATGTACCGGTCGGCGTAGTCGTCGGGTGTACCGATGCGCAATGTGCCTTCCAGACGATTATCATCGAAAGCTGCGATTGCCTCATCATTCAGACGAATGATGCGCCGCGCATAATTCATCAGCTTCTCACCTTCGTTGGTCAGGCGGTTGCCGCGCCCGTCCTTGGTGAACAGCTGTTTGCCGATCCGCTCCTCAAGACGGCGCATCTGCATGGACACCGCAGATTGCGTTTTGAAAATACGATCGGCAGCCTTGGTGAAGCTACCTGTATCCACGATGGCGATAAATGTGTGTAGCTGATCGATATCAAGCGGGGCGGACATGGTGCATCCCATAAGAACCATTGATGACTAACATTAAAAACATTCGTTGGACTGATCAATGGGGCTGCGTCATTAAAGGTGCAACTCAATGACGATCAGGACAGTAAGCCTGATGGTCGCAATCGTGCCAAGGAAAGGATCTCATCATGAGCACGGCAGACCAGATTATTGCAAGCGGTATTTGCCAGCCGGAAAAGCGTGTCGAACTACGCAATGTTTCCCGCTTCGGCATGCGCGTGAATATGGTTTGGCGCAACCTCGTGACCCGTTTCCAGGTCAACCGCCTGACCGATCTCGATGATCGAATGTTGGCAGATATCGGTATTGTTCGTCAGGACGTACTAAAAGCCCTGAATGTGGGCTTGCTAGATGACCCCGCTCAGCAGTTAATAAAGGCAGCGGAAGTGCACGCGACCCAACGGTTCGCTCGCAAGACGCTCTGATTTTTTGAGTTTTCCCCGCAGGGTGATTGCCAATAGCCCTGCTTTTGCCCGGTGCCAGGCTATGCCGCACCGGGCTTTTTTTGTGCCCGGTGTAGCAAATTGTCTTGCCGGTTCAATGGGTTCAATGAGCCAACACTGCTGACGCAAATTCAGTACTGGTATTCTTCGTAAGCCGGATCAACCGACTGGTTCCAGCGGCCGTTATAGGCAGACAGCATGTCTTCTGCGAGTGTGGTCTTCTTGGCGATAACTTCATCAAGAGTGGACAGGAAAACTGTTTCGTCCTGACCGTCCGCGTTCAGTCTGTTGCGGTTTTTCAGGCCAAGGTGAGAAATTTTCAGAACTTCACGACCAATATCCAGCAGGCTATGGCCGGTAATTTCTGCCTTCAGTGCCTTGGTCGGCACATCGTCACGCAACTGATTGACCTGCTCGAACGACCAGTCCTTGGTCAGTTCATCGGCAGCGGACAGGGCCTCGTCGTCATAAAGTAGACCCACCCAGAAAGCCGGCAACGCACAGATTCTGCGCCATGGGCCACCGTCTGCACCACGCATTTCAAGAAAACGCTTGAGGCGAACGTCCGGAAACAGCGTCGAGAGATGGTTTGTCCAGTCACCGAGCGTCGGTTGCCAGTCCGCAATTTCGCCCTTCAATGCGCCATTCATGAACTGACGGAAGGTGATGTGTGTGCAGTTGTGATATTTTCCGTCACGCACGACGAAATACATCGGCACATCCAGCGCCCATTCGACATAGTGGTGGAAGCCGAAATCTTCTTTCAGGCTAAAGGGCAGGATACCGGAGCGGTTGTTGTCCGTATCGCGCCAGATATCTCCACGCCATGAAAGCTGGCCATTCGGCTTGCCCTCGGTAAATGGCGAGGAGGCGAACAGGGCGGTTGCAAGGGACTGCAACTTCATGCTGACGCGCATCTTGCGACGCATATCCGCTTCCGACGAGAAGTCTAGGTTCACCTGAATGGTGCAGGTCCGGTACATCATGTCCAGACCCTTGCTGCCGACCTTCGGCATATAGTCGGTCATGATGGCATAACGGGACTTAGGCATGCGCGGTGTGTCGGCAAAGCTCCAGGATGGCGTACCGCCCATACCCAGAAAACGAATGCCCAGCGGCTCTGCAATGTCACGTAGCACGGCAAGATGCTGGTTGGATTCCTTGCAGGTCTCGTGAATATTTTCCAGTGGTGCACCGGAAAGTTCAAACTGGCCACCGGGTTCGATTGAGATAGCGCCCATGCCGGTGGGTTCGGCAAGGCCGATGATGTTTTCACCGTCCATGATCGGCTCCCAGCGAAGCCGGGATTCCATGCCCTTGAGCAGGGCGGAAATGCTTGCGTCGCCAAAATAGGGCACAGGCTTATGTGTGTCGCGGAAAAACACGAACTTCTCGTGTTCAGTCCCGATGCGGAATTTCTCAACCGGCTTGTTGCCGCCTGCCAGATAGTCTGTCAGTTCCTGTTTTGAGGAGATCGGGGTCTGATCGGTAGTATCGCGAGCCATTGATGTAACCTTACTGCGCAACGTCTGTCTGTCATTCAAAAAGCCAGATAGGGCGGGACGATAGCCTCTGCAAATGAATTTCTTTCAATCATGGTTTAATGCCGATAATCGCCATCACCAGGATTGATTATTGCCAGTCTCCGATGGCCGCCTGAATAACCGCAAGTGCGGCAACAGCAGCCGTATCCGCCCGCAAAATCCGTGGGCCGAGTGGTATCGGCGTCACGCTTTGGTGGTTGCGGAGCAGCTGTCGTTCTTCTTCGGAAAAACCGCCTTCCGGGCCAATCAACAGCGCAAGTTGGCGCTCCTTGATACGTGACAGAGCGGGCAGGGGGTTCTGGCCCTCGTCGCCTTCATCGCAATAAATGATGCGGCGTGACGATGGCCAGTTCTCCAGAAGGTCGCGCAGCTTTACCGGCTGTTGCACCTGCGGTATGGCCAAGATGCCGCACTGTTCGGAGGCTTCGATTGCGTTGGCCTGCAAGCGTTCCAGATTGGTGATCTTGCCCTGTACATGCTGGGTCATGACCGGTTGTAGAATACCTGCACCCATTTCGACAGCCTTCTGGATCAGGTAATCGATACGTCCAACCTTCAAAGGAGCAAAGAGATAATGCAGGTCGCAGGGCGCTGGCTGTGACCGGGTCTGTTCCTGTGGCACCAGCACGATTTTCTTTTTCGATGGGAACGCCAGACGCGCTTTCCACTCGCCATCACGGCCGTTAAAAATCAGCACCTCTGCGCCGTCCGTCATGCGCAGCACATTGGCCAGATAGTTGAACTGTTCACTGCTGGCGGCAATGCCGGTGCCGAGGATAATGGCATCCTCGACATAAAGACGTTGCATGCGAAAATTGGCGCGCATTTTCTGCTCTTACATTCCGTTATATGAAGAGCCGGAACATAACCCAATAAAGCCAGGCTGCAAGAGTGGCGCTTGCAGGAACCGTTATCATCCAGGCCGCAATGATGGTCATGAAATGCGAACGGCGCACCAGATAACGTCTGCGCATTTCCACGGTGTCCGTTTCAAACACATTGTCGGTTGCGCGGATCGGCTGTGCACGCACCGTAAGTTTACGGCGCTTGGAATTGCGGGTGTACCACTCGCGGAAAAAGCCGACCCCAAACACCGCTCCGACGGCGGTATGTGTGGTACTGACCGGCATGCCGAGCCAGGATGCCAAGAGAACGGTCAGCGCTGTTGCGAGGGAAACGCAGAAAGCGCGCATCGGGTTAAGCTTGGTAATCTGTTCACCAACCAACCGGATCAGGCGCGGCCCGAACAGCAGGATACCGCAGGACAGCCCAAATGCGCCGATCAGCATGACCCACAACGGCACGTCAACGTCATTGCTCATCGAGTTGTTCTGCACGGCCTGTACGATTGCAGCCAAGGGGCCGACCGCATTGGATACGTCGTTTGCACCATGAGAGAAAGACAGCAACGCAGCAGAAAAAATCAGCGGTATCTGAAACAACTGGCGCAGGGACTGATTGCGGTTTTCAAGCCCTATCGACTGCTTTTTGACAAATGGCGCGCTGGCAAGCCAGGTAAGACCCGCACATAGCAATCCGATTAACAGAGAGTTGCCAACAGAAATCTGCACGATTTGCTGTACGCCGATCAGGGCCAGATAGCTCGCAAATACACCGGCCAGAATTGCCGACAGGATAGGCACCCAGAAACGTGCCGCTGCAACCTTGTCGGTACGGTAGATGATGAATTCCTTGATGAAGGCCAGGAATGCGATGGCAACCAGTCCGCCCAGCAACGGAGAGACCATCCATCCTGCGGCAATGCGCGCCATGGCAATCCAGTCAACGGCATCAAGGCCGGACGCTGCAATGCCTGCACCGGCAACACCGCCAACAATCGCGTGCGTGGTGGAAATTGGTGCTTTCAGCCAAGTCGCGAGATTGACCCACAAGGCCGCCGCTAGCAGGGCGGACATCATGATCCACACGAGGACGTCGGCATTGGCGACGTCGGACGTGTCGATAATTCCGCTCGAAATCGTGTGCACAACTCCGCCGCCCGCTAAAAGCGCGCCAGCAATTTCGAAAACGGCCGCAAGCACAAGTGCTGCGCCCATGCTGATGGCTTTTGCGCCTACCGCCGGTCCAACATTGTTGGTCACGTCGTTGGCGCCGATATTGACGGCCATGTAGGCTCCGACAGCACCAGCCGCGATAATGATCCAGACCCCCGGGCTATTGCTGACCGACGCACCCGCAAAGAAACCTGCAACGATCAGAAACAGCGTTGCAGTGGCATAATTCGCAAATTGCCTGGCAAGATAATGCGTCGCCGCCTCGACATTGGTCAGCTTGTCTAGGTCTTTGTCCAGTGTACGTTTTGTTAAGTCTGGCAATTCCATAGCCATCGTCACCTCTATGCCGGGTATCCTTTCATCCGTGGTTCAGGCGGCTTAAGGGAGGGTAGGAAAACTCATGATAACACGAGGCCTGCGAACGGAGCGCGAGGATAAAGCATTCGTTATCATGATGGGGAATATCGGTTAGTTTATGGAGCCCGCAAAATCAATATGGACGGCCCCCAAAGTCGGTATTATTATCAGATTTTGGCTGGAATGACTGTAGAAATACGCTTTCCGAAAGAACGAATGAGAGTTTTCAACTCCGGTTCATTGACGCGGCTTGCAGCTTCTTCGACGGAAACCCATTCAAGTTTACGGCTGTTCTTTTCAGGGAAGTTCTTGATCAACTCTTCAACTTCCAGTGCATGGACTTGTACCTTGCAAAGAACATTCATGCCGTTGGATAGTTTTTTCTGGTATTCGTAGAAGCCGAGAATTTCCTTTTCGACTTTACCTTTTACGCCAGCTTCCTCGTAGGCTTCCTGCGCGGCAACCGTGTGAGCCTGCTTGCCGTCCATCGGCCAGCCCTTCGGAATAACCCAACGTCCGGTATCGCGGCTCGTCAGGACCAGGATCTCAACGTCGCCCTGCTTTTTCTTGATCCGATAGCACAAAGCCGCATATTGCTGACGCGGTGGACGGCGCAGCATGAGATAAACGTCATTGGTCAATCGGTTGAGCAGGTTCAATAACGGAGTTTCCTTCCATTTGGGCATGCTTAAATATAAGCGATGTCGAATATTATGTGCAAATCATGAAAATATGATTATTCTCGATAGTCTGCGCTTCAAAAAGGACCGTCAATATCCTGTTTGCGGCATTCCGGCGACGTTCCACCGGAAATTTAAGTTTCACGCACCAGCAATCGGGTAAGCCCCTCAATAACGCCATCGGCCATCGGTAATTTCGCAATCATCAATCGATCATTTGTGTTGCCAAGCTGGCGCAGTTCATCCAGTGCATTGGCGACGATAATGCCGCGCACACCAGGAATTTCAAACATGGCGCGGTCATTGCCAGTATCGCCAGCCACGATGATATCGCTTGGTGCGATGCCCAGCGATTTTGCAAGCCAAAGGGCGGCATAGCCCTTGTTGGCATTGCGTGGCAGCACGTCCAGATCGCGACTGCTGGAATACACGATCTGGGCCTGAAGCCCCGCATGTTCCAGCCGCTGTTGAATGGCGGTAAGCGCATTCTGCGTTGAATCGTGAAGATACCAGCTTGATTTCAGCGCATGCTGATACTCATCCGGCTGCTTCTTTATGCCGTCTATACCGGACATGACGCGTTCGACGGAATGGCTATCAAAGCCGTCGGCGATGGCCGAACTGAAGTTGTCGGAAAGACTGGTATTTGTCTTGTGGTGCAACATCGTGCCGACGCCACCGATAATGAAGTCCGGTTCGGGCAGGCCGGTTTCGTCAATCAGCGCAAGCTGATCGTCCACCAGACGACCACTGTTGTAAACCAGTACCGGGCGAATATCGTCAGGCAGGGAATGCCAGAAACGCGCAAAGCGACGGGTCGCCTCTGGGTTTCCGACAACCGTGCCGTCGAGGTCAGTCGAAAAAAGCCGCATCAATCGCCGTCATTCCACGGTTCTGCCCAATCGGCTTCTTCCAGCACAGGCATCATGCTTCGCCCTTCCACCAGTGCCAGCACCTGCTGTGCAATGCCGGTCCAGGTAAACAGGCTGCGAGCCTTGTGGGCACCCATCCGCGACAGGCGGCCATACAGCCTTTCATGTTTGAAGGGCTTCATCATGGTGATGCCCAGATCCTCCTTGTCGAAAGGATCGGCAAACAGTGCGTGACGACCATAACTGACCGCCCGGAACAAACCACCGTGAATGGTCACCACAGTGGGTGTGCCACTGGCCATCGCCTCGATGGCGGTCATCCCGAAAGGTTCGTAACGGCTGGAGAGAACAAACAGGTCGGCTGCGCGGTAAATATCCGGCAAATCCTCATCTGACACGTAACCGGAGAATACGACCTTGTCCTGCAAACCAAGATCCTCGACCCTTTGCTTGAGCTGGTTGAGGATTGTTGTTTCCTGCGGATCCATGTTCTCGCCGCCAACGGCCAGATGCAGGCGAGCTTCCGGTTCGCGTTCCGCAAGAACCGAAAAGCCGTCAATCAGCAAATCATAGCCCTTGTTGGTCGCCAGCCGACCAAGCGCAAGCACGGTTTTTCCCTCGAAGCCAAAACGACTGCGCAGCATCTGGCGGGATGCTTCTGACACAGGGAAAAAGCGATTGTCATCATAACCCGGCGGAATCATGTGCACTTGCTTACGCTTGAGATTGTAGTCCTCAAGCAGCATGTCCAATTGTATTGGGGTCGTGGCGATCACCAGATCGCAGCTGCGATAGACGATCAGTTCGTGCTGGATGCGTTCCTTGAAGTTGAACTCCAGGTCGAAACTGTCTGCCTTCTCCGGGTAGTCGGTCTCCATCTGGCGTTTTTTCCAGATGCCGAGGGAGTGCGGCGTATGCAGGTGCGGCACCTTGAGCGCTTCGGACAAGCGTTGACCCGCGACACCGGCGTCCCAATAGTGACTGTTGATGAAGGAATAGGTGAGGTTGTTTTTCTTGATGAACCGCAGCGCATTCTCACACCATTCCATCATGTGGCGGTGCAGATATTCCTTGGGAATAAAATCGCCGCCGCCGCAGGGAATGCGGACCACGCGCACGCGTTCGTCAACCTCGTCGAATTCCGGCTGATCTTCAAAGCGCCGTGTATACAGGTCCACAGTGTAGCCGAGCTGCCCAAGTTTTCGGGCAAGTTCAAGCACATAGACAACCTGGCCACCGGTGTCTGCGGCGCCCAAGGGGGGATGGGCGGCCACATAGCCATGGGTCGAAACGAGTGCAATCCTTGGATAGCGATCCTGATCGGTCATGGGAAATATACATCCATCTTGGTATAATTTTTCAACTAATGAATGCAAATGCGACTTCGTTGAAAAAGTTCCATCGGAATGGTGCAGTTTCTGGTTTTTCTGTATTTCGACTGAAAAACGACGGTGTCATCGCTCCCAGTAGGGGACTGGTGCGTAAAGTGTCGTCAGGTAGTCGATGAACAGCCGCACTTTTGCAGGCAACAGTTTGCGACTGGAATAAACCGCCGAGAGCGAGACGTTTTTCGATCCCTCATAATCAGGCAAAACCTGAACGAGCGAACCGTCACGCAGTTCCTGCCCGATATCCCATGTCGAGCGCAGTGCAATGCCAAGACCGGCGATGACAGCTTCACGAATAACTTCACTCGAGTTGGTGACCAGCATGCCGTCGGGCCGCAATGTCACGGCACCATCGGGGCCCTCCAGCCGCCAACTGTCATTGTTATGGGCCGGCAGGCAGCGATGGTTGGCAAGGTCGCTGATGTCCTTCGGCAGTCCATGTGTCTCGACATAGCTGCGAGAGGCGCACAATACGCGGCGAACCGGGGCTAGGCGCCGTGCCACAAGACTTGAATCATTAAGGTCGGCGATGCGGATGGCCAGATCAAAACCGCCGGCCACAAGATCGGTGAACTCGTCGCTTAGCACCAGGTTGATGGCAAGGGCGGGATTGGCATCCATGAAGGGTTTGAGGTGGGGTGCGATATGGAGGCGCCCGAAAGAGGTGGGGGCCGAAATTTTCAGCGACCCTGAAATGGCATTGGCGCGTCCGGCGACAAAATCCTCTGCTTCGCCCAGACTGACGAGAATGCCTTGAACCCGCTCATAAAACCCCTGACCCGCTTCGGTCAATGAAAGCTGACGTGTGGTGCGCTGGAAAAGACGGACCCCAAGGCGTTCTTCAAGTCGTTTGATGCGTTTGGAAATAACCGCTGGCGAATATCCTAGGGAACGCGCCGCTTCTGACATGCTGCCGCATTGCGCCACGAGATTGAAGACTTCAAGGTCACCCAGATTGGTCAAAATCTTTTCCATTTATGCCGGAACGGTCATCAATCCAATAGCAGCAATTGCTAGCCACGTCATGGGTCAGGCAAGACGTTCCTGGCAGGTCAATCTGGTAAAATTCCAAACACGCCCTAAATGTTGAAGGCGGAAGTAAATGTTATGAATAGCGGAGGTATTTCATGGCAGACCCTATGTCCAACGAACCTGTGCGCTCCCCTGACGATAACTGGCTCGAACCGGGCAAAACCAACATCCAGCTGGTTTACATATTGTATCTGCTCAGCTTCGTTGTCGGCATTACCAGCATTGTCGGAGTTGTTATCGCCTATCTGAACAAGACAAAGGCAACCGGTTGGATGCAGTCGCATTACATCTGGGCTATCAGGACCTTTTGGATAGGCATTCTCTACGGCTTCATATCACTGATGCTGACAGTCGTTTTCATCGGTTTTCTGGGCATGCTGGCCACGATTATCTGGGTCGTTGTCCGTTGTGTCGTGGGACTGCAGAAAGCCGGTAATCAGGAACCGATCGCTGATCCCTACAAGTGGTTGATCTGACGGATCATTCAACCGGCGACAAAATCGCAAAACCATGACAGGGCGTCATCCACCCTGTCATGGATGGTGTGTCAGCCACCGAAAATGGTGCGCAGAATATCAATACCGCGATCGTTGAACGATACGTTGCCCTGCTTGTTGCCCGGGCCGACAACGATGACCTTCGTGCCGATATCGGCGCGGGCATAAAGATGTTCGACATCCTTGTTCATCATACGGATGCAGCCGGATGACATATTCAGACCGATTGTCCACGGCTGGTTTGTGCCGTGAATGCGGAAGATGGTGTCGCGTCCGCCCTGATAGAGATAAAGCGCGCGTGCGCCCAGCGGATTGTCTTCGCCACCCTTTTGAACGGCTGGCAGAATGCGGCCTTTCGCGGCTTCGCGGCGGCGCATTTCAGCAGGCGGGGTCCATGTGGGCCATTCCGCCTTACGGCCGACTTTCACAACACCGGACCAACCGAAACCATCGCGTCCGACGCCAATGCCGTAGCGGGTCGCGCGGTTCTTGCCTTCAACGAAATAGAGAAACTTGTTGTTGGTATCGACGATGATCGTGCCGGGCGTTTCGCTGGTGGAAAGACGAACGACGCGGCGTTTGTATTTTTCCTCAACCTGCTTTTTCTGAATTGCCACCGGCTGGACATCGGTGCCTGCGGGTACGTTCAACGCCTTGTCGGCGAGTGTGACTGCCTGCGCGGATGGTACGGAAATCACAGTCAGCGCTGCCATCCCCATGGCTGATGCAAGAAGATCTCTTCGGTTCATCTATGCTCCCCTCAAACCTGATACAGGCTGAAGTTAGCCAAGCCGCCCGTGAACGCAAGTCTTAACGTGCATCTGTTCCGGCAATACACGCTATACTGCCGGAATGTCATGTTCTGTTTGTCGGCTTTAAAGCCTTACATGACGATAACCTTGGTGCCGACATTGACGCGCTCATAGAGGTCGGTCACGTCCTCATTGCGCATGCGGATGCAGCCGGAAGAATTGTTGCTGCCGATTGTCCATGGCTGGTTGGTGCCGTGAATGCGGTACAGGGTCGAGCCGAGATACATGGCGCGTGCACCCATTGGATTTTGCGGACCACCTTCCATGAATGCCGGCAGATAATGACCCTTTGCCGCTTCGCGGGTGATCATTTCTTTCGGTGGTGTCCAGCTTGGCCATTCCGCTTTGCGGGTAACCTGGTGGGTGCCCGCCCATTCAAAGCCGGGCTTGCCAACGCCAACGCCGTAACGACGTGCCTTGCCATCGGCCAGAACCAGATAGAGGAAACGGTTCGGCGTATCGATAACGATTGTGCCGGCCGGATGCTGTGTCTGGTAGGATACGATCTGTGGCAGGAACTGCGGCGCGATCTGTGCCTTGGCCGGTGAATTTGGTCGTACAGCAACCTGCTGCACACCGGCCGGACGCTGGCTTGTCACGCCGTTATACTGGCGGGTTGGACGAACATTGACCGCCTGCTGGCGCTGGTAAACTGGCTGACGTACAGTCTGGCGCTGCGGTACCACCACGGGACGTGCACTGCCGCCACCAAGCTGCATTAGCCACGGTGCCGAAAGATCGGGGCTGACAATAACCGGAGGCCGTTCGCGATAGCGGTCATTTGCCAAAGCGGCTGAAGAAAAGACAGAAACAAGGCTTAATGCCAGACATAGAGACTTCATCGTCATCGGATCTACTCGTTACATGCACCGAAACATGTTTTGACGTTCTCACTTTCGGACAAGCGAATGGTAAATGCCGATTAATTAAAACAGGCGGGATCATGGAAACCTTGTCGTAAGGTTACTGCGGGGTTTTGAAACAGGGTGAATCAATGGTAATTCCATGGTGATTTGCACGAGGGATGGCATCAGATGAGTGAAAATGGGCTTCTGACGGGTCCGGATGGACAAGTGCGCTGCTCGTGGCATCAGGGGCTTGAAGATTACCGTCACTACCATGATGAAGAGTGGGGCAAGCCTGTGGTCGATGATATCAGGCTGTTTGAGAAAATCTGTCTTGAAGGGTTTCAGTCTGGCCTGTCCTGGCTGACCATCCTGCGCAAGCGCGAGGCGTTCCGCGCCGCCTTCAGTGGGTTCGATTTTTCCATCGTTGCAGCTTTTACCGAGGATGATGTGAACAGGTGCCTGGCCGACAAAGGCATTGTGCGGCATCGTGGCAAGATTGTTTCCACCATCAACAATGCGCGGCGTGCGCTGGACCTGAAACAGGAATTTGGCACGCTGGCCCATTATTTCTGGAGTTATGAACCGTCTGCGGACCAGCGTCCGGCGGTGTTCGATTATCAGGAACTGAGAGCCAACCCGACAACACCAACCTCGGTGCGATTATCTAAAGACCTGAAAAAACGTGGCTGGACATTTGTGGGCCCGACCACCGTTTATGCTTTCATGCAGGCCATGGGCATGGTCAATGATCATATCGAGGGTTGTTATTGCCGGAACCGGGTGAAAAAACTGCGCGCGGAGTTTGTACGTCCTTGAGCGACGAGTTGAAAAAACGCCATTTTCTGATGTTGCTTCTTGCATCATGTGCCGCGCCAATCACGGCAGTGGCACAAGATGAGAGGCCGTCATGGCTCAACCCTGGCGAAGTGCTGAAAGATCTTGGCTCTTTTACGCCGGAAGGTCTGCATGTCGGCGGCTGGACGCGTCAAGGCAGAGGCAATGTCTACCGTCTCAATGTCAAGGCGGGCGACGCCATGCGGATCACACTTACGTCCTCAAGCGAATTCTTGAATTTTGCGGTTTTCGATATGGCCGATCCCGATGACGACGCAATTTTTTTCAGCGATGCCGGGGTGAAGGTCGCCACTCTAAAGGCTAACAAGGATAGCTGGTGGCTTATCCGTCCCATTCTTATCCTCAGTGCACCACGCCGCGGGTTGGGTGCTCATTACGATTTACGTATCGAGAAAAACTGACGCCGATGCCTGCGTCTTTACTGATATAAGGGAGAATGCGCCCATCAGGCGCATTCCCTTTTTTATTGTTTAGTGGCCTTTGCTTTTCAGCCATTCCTTCATCATGACAATCTCGCCTTCTTGCGCCTTGATGACCTCTTCGGCCAGCTTGCGAATTTCAGGATCCTTGCCGTATTGCAGCTGAATGCGGGCCATATCGATAGCGCCCTGATGGTGCGGGATCATGCCACGTACGAAATCTACGTCGGTATCACCGGTAAATTCCAGCGACATGTCGCCGTGCATCTTGTCATTCGCTTCCATGAACGCCTTGGTCGATGGGCTCTCTTGCGTTTGAGCCGCCGCGCCATGACCGGCATGGCTGTTGGTGTCTTGCGCCAGGGGTTGGCCAGCGAGCATCGCAGCAAAGGCCGCCGTCAAAAGAAGTGTTTTGGTCATGAGTATAAATCCTGAGTTCTCATTGTTTCAGGGTAAAGCGGATGATCCGCGGTTTTGATTTTGAACGATAAGAAATCAGGATCGGGGAGGCGGGATCGGTGGCGCAGAGCCGGAGGTCAGGAAAACGTCACCAAAATCCGGTACCGGATAGACGAAGATGTGTTTTCCGCTCTCGAAAACAGTGATGTGCGGTGCTGTCGTCAGACAGGCGGTACATAAGCCACTGTGTTTCATGTCTCCGCGGTGCGGGCAGGGTTCGCCTTTCTGGGCCGCCTGCTGCTGATGCGCGGAAGTGTGGTCGACCTTTTTATGATCTGAATGAGAGGACTTATCGCCTATCATGTCCTGCATGATGGGGCGAACGTTCATCGGCTGAATGAGAAAAGCAGACTGTGCCGGGATCAACCCGTAAAACAGCCATGCCAAGATCATCAATGCTTTTGCCGCAAATCGCATAGGCTGATTTAAAGCTGGCGATCAGCGCACGTCAACAGCAATCACCTTGTGCACGACTTTGTAATCGCGGCTCTCTTCACCCAATGGCACCACCGGCCATACCCAGTCTGAAACAGGTGTTGGCGTTTCCACGCCATACAACAGATCTACGGTTTCATGGGTGTTTCCGTTACGATCGATAACCGTGTAGTCGGTATCGGTCAGCAGACAGACTGCGCAGGGCAGGTTTTCCAACCCCTCGACATGCGCCTTGATCAGCCGGGGCAGAACGTCCTGTTCTCTGGTTTCCAGCCCGTGTTTCGACAGTCGGTCGCGGGCACCGGTGCCGATCTGTGAAAGCACGTTGGCTGAAACGACAAAATCGAGATAGGGCACCAGCCGCAGAAACCCTAGTGGCTCACCGGGTCGATCTTCCGCTGCGTCTTCATAACCGGAGAGGTCGCGGTAAACGAATCGCAGGTTTTTCAGTTTGCGGAATGATTGTTCGAGCTTCACGCTGGCCGGGTGGACAAGATCGATCAACACGACGGTGTCGAACAGTCGACAGAGCTCTCTGACGGGCACATCGCGCCAAAGGCCGGAGCCCAGCACGACAGCGGTTCGCCGTTGCCGCAGTTTAGCAGCGCGTTCCAGTATGGTGCGCTTACAGTTTTCTTCATGCACCTTCCAATCCTGTGTGCAGCGTTTGGCACGCGCCCACAGGTTTATGCTGTAACGAATATAAGGCCGGAACTCCCGTGGAGTGACGGCAAACGTGGCAGCATAATGGATGGCTTCGAGAATCATGATGCCTTTATCGGTTTTTTGCAGGGTGTTTGAAAGAGTTTGCTGGCGGAAGCCGCGCTCGTATTGAGCGCGGCGTAACACGTTAGGCGCGGTGAGGGGCTACCAAAAGCCCGACGATCCTGCGCACCAGCGGCAGCACAAGAAGAAGCGTCGGGAAGGCAACCATCCACGACAGGCCCCATGCCGACATCCATTCACGTGCCGAGAAATCGCTGATACCGACCGCCTTGACGGTGGCAATCAGCGACACGATGAAGGTCATGATGATCGACAGGATCAAAGGTGTCAGAAGCGCACCATATTTCGCGGGTAAGCGTGACAGTTTCATAAAGCTTCGCTTTCTGGAAATTCGTCTTCATGGACAGCACCTTGGATAAGCGCCCTCCGGATGACGAAGGGTTAGGTGCGTTGCTTGACGTCAGACGCTTACGGTTGCTGCATGCAACGGGCAAGCGACTAACAGATGGTATGGCGCTTCGCAAGCGCTTAGGATGCGGGAAGCCGTACTGATAAAAGCGGCTTTGGGTCGATCCCTTGCTGCGACAAAATCCAATCGGCAGGACTTGTGCTGATTTATCGACCGCTGGCCCATTCTCTGAGGCCAGATTGGTCGTGTTCGTGCTTGCCGCATGCAGCCCGATCCTCTAAGAACCGGCATTATCCTGAAGAAGACCGGAATGGTAAAAATGAGTGAAAAGCAGAAGAAACCGCAGAAACTGAAAGCACGCTTGCCGCGTGGATTTGTGGACCGTTCGGCTGCCGACATTCATGCCACCAATGAAATGGTCGAAAAAATCCGCAAGGTGTACGAACTTTACGGTTTCGATCCGATCGAAACACCGCTGTTCGAATACACCGATGCGCTTGGAAAATTCCTGCCCGACAGTGATCGCCCAAATGAAGGCGTGTTCTCGCTGCAGGACGATGATGAACAGTGGATGAGCGCCCGCTACGATTTGACCGCGCCTCTCGCCCGTCATGTCGCAGAAAATTTCAACGAAATTCAGCTGCCATTCCGCACTTACCGCGCTGGCTATGTGTTCCGCAACGAAAAGCCGGGTCCCGGCCGTTTCCGGCAGTTCATGCAATTTGATGCTGACACGGTTGGTGCTGCCGGTGTGCAGGCCGATGCTGAAATGTGCATGATGATGGCCGATACGCTGGAAGCGTTGGGCATCAAGCGTGGCGATTACGTTATTCGCGTCAACAACCGCAAGGTTCTCGACGGCGTTATGGAAGCATTGGGTCTGGGTGGCGACGAAAATGCTGCCCGCCGTCTTAACGTTCTGCGTGCCATCGACAAGCTGGACAAGTTTGGCCCTGAAGGCGTCAAGCTGCTGCTCGGTCCCGGCCGCAAGGATGAGTCAGGCGATTTCACCAAGGGCGCAGGCCTTGATGACGGACAGATCGAAAAGGTTCTGTTCTTCGTAGGTATCAAGAATTACGCGGAAAGCGCCGCTGATCTGGCAGCACTCGTTGCCGGCACCTCGAAGGGTGAAGAAGGCGTCGAAGAACTGAATATCATCGGCGCGCTGGTGACCAGTGCCGGTTACGATGAAACCCGCATCAAGATCGACCCGTCCGTCGTGCGTGGTCTCGAATATTACACTGGCCCGGTTTACGAAGCTGAACTGACCTTCGACGTTACCAATGACAAGGGTGACAAGGTCGTATTCGGTTCAGTCGGCGGCGGTGGCCGATACGATGGTCTGGTATCCCGCTTCATGGGCCAGCCTGTTCCGGCGACCGGTTTCTCCATTGGTGTTTCGCGCCTGATGACGGCGCTGAAGAACCTTGGCAAGCTTGGCCAGCAAAAGGCACTGGCGCCTGTGTTGATTACCGTCATGGACGGTGATGTGGAAAGCATGGGCCGTTACCAGCGTTTCACACAGGCACTGCGCGCCGAAGGCATCCGCGCCGAAATGTATCAGGGCAACTGGAAGAAGTTCGGCAACCAGCTGAAATATGCCGACCGCCTAGGTTCTCCTGTCGCCATCATTCAAGGCGGTGATGAGCGTGCGCAGAGCGTCGTTCAGATCAAGGATCTGATCGAGGGTAAGCGACTTTCCGGCGAGATCGAGGACAATGCGACTTGGCGTGAAGCACGTGTGGCGCAGGAAACCGTTCCGGAAGCTGAACTCGTTGCCAAGGTAAAGGAAATTCTGGCCGCACAGGCTGACGACCGGGCGCGGGCAGGGTAACATGCCTTTCATCGACATGCCGGATTTTGCCGGTGAACTGCTGGATGAATTTGCCAAGCGCAAGACAGTGCGCATCGATACGCCTGTCATTCAGCCCGCCGAACCGTTTCTGGATATGGCGGGCGAAGATTTGCGCCGCCGTATTTTCCTGACCGAAAGCGAAACCGGCGCTAGCCTTTGCCTGCGCCCGGAATTCACCATTCCCGTTTGCCTTCGCCACATCGAAACGGCAACCGGGACGCCGAAACGTTATTCGTATATGGGGCAGGTATTTCGCCAGCGTCGTGAAGGCGCCAACGAATTTTACCAGGCCGGTATCGAGGATTTGGGCGATGCGGATATCGCTGCATCTGACGCCCGCGCCATCGTTGACGCAACGGCGGTCCTTAACAGACTTTTGCCATCGCAGACGCTGTCGATAACGCTGGGCGACCAGAAGGTTTTCGAAGCGGTTGTTGCAGCCCTTGGCCTGCCATCCGGTTGGCAAAAGCGGCTTGTGCAGGCATTTGGCAATATCCAGCAACTGGAAGCCCTGCTCGAGGGACTGATCAATCCAAAACCGGTAACGGGACTGGATTCGCGGGTAGCAGGCCTGCTTGCCTCAGGCGATGAAACGGAGCTTGTCGGTTACATCGATACCGTCATGCAGCAGACCGGTTATTCCACCAATGCAAGCCGCGCACCGGCAGAAATTGCCCGACGTCTGCGCGAAAAGCTGGCATTGGCGGCCACCCGTCTTTCCGACCATAATTTCAACACCCTGAAGACATTCCTGTCCTTGAAGGCGCCATTGTCAGGTGCATCCGAGGCGCTTGCCGCCTTTGCGCAGGAGGCCGGTTTGCAGCTCGGCGCAGCTCTCTCCACCTTCGATGGCCGTGTGGCTGCGCTGGCAAATTCCGGTGCCGACTTGGATAACATTCAGTACAAGGCAGCCTTCGGGCGTCCGCTGGACTATTACACCGGCCTTGTGTTCGAAATCACCAAAACTGGCAGTGTTGAAGTGCTGGCGGGTGGCGGACGTTTTGACCGGCTCATGACGCTGCTCGGCGCAACGGATCGTATCCCCGCCGTTGGCTTCTCCCTGTGGCTGGACCGTATTGAAATGGCGAGGGCTTCCAAATGACCATCACCATTGGCCTGCCCTCCAAGGGTCGCATGAAAGAGGAATCCTCTGCCATTCTCGAACGGGCAGGCATGAAGATTTCTGCCATAGGCAATGATCGTTCCTATCGCGCCCGTGTTGACGGACGCGACGACATCGAGATCGCCTATCTGTCTGCCTCTGAGATTGCTCGTGAGATCGGCAATGGCACCGTAGACTTCGGCGTGACCGGTGAAGATCTTGTGCGCGAAGGACTTGATAATGCCGATGGACGTGTCGAATTTTGTGCACGCCTCGGTTTTGGTCGTGCGGATGTTGTTGTGGCCGTGCCGGAGATCTGGCTGGATGTCGACAGCATGGCGGATCTTGGTGATGTGGCGGCCGAATTTCGTGCGCGCCATGGACGTCGTTTGGCCATTGCCACGAAATACTGGCGTCTGACGCAGCAGTATTTTTCCGGCAGCCATGGCATTCAACTTTATCGCATTGTCGAAAGCCTTGGTGCCACCGAAGGCGCACCTGCTGCAGGTCAAGCAGATATCATCGTTGATATCACCTCGACGGGTTCGACACTGAAGGCAAACCACCTAAAGATCTTGTCGGATGGCGTCATCCTGCGCTCCGAGGCCTGCTTTGTGCGGGCACGCAAGCCTGAACATGAGGGCGATGCGGTAGTGAAAGATATCATCACCCGCGTGCAGTCTGCCCTTTAGACTGTCGGTTTCTGTACTGTTCATTTATGATGGCCTGCCTGAAGAGGGAGGCTATCATGCATATTAGCGGGCAATGCCACTGTGGCCATGTCAAATTTGAAGCGGAAGCCGATCCGAGCCGTGTGGGCATTTGCCATTGCACTGATTGCCAGAGACTAACCGGCTCACCCTTCCGCGTCACACTGCTCGTTCCGAGGGCCGATCTTAAAATTCTCGATAACCAACCCAAGCTCTACCGGAAGGTCGGTGATAACGGCCGTGCCCGCCGGCAATATTTTTGTCCAGAGTGCGGTTCGCCCCTGTTTACCAGCGGCGAGGGCGAGGACGAGAAGGAATGGGGAATTCGATGGGGCAGCATCAACGAGCGTGATGTGTTGGCTCCCAAAGCCCAGATATGGGCGCGCTCCTCAGTGGCATGGCTGTCGCAGATCGATGATCTTCCATCCCATGAGAAAGACTATGTGGAATAAAAAACCGCCGGAACAATCCGGCGGTTTTTGTGTTTTTCAAGAAGGGCTTATTAGCCGCGACGACCATCGATGGAATAGGCGCCAGCGCCAGCTGCTGCCAGGCCGAGGAAACCACCTGCGACCGCAATGTTTTTCCAGAAGATTAAGCCGTTGAACATGGTCAGGAGGTTGTTTGCGCCTTCAGGAAAGTCGGGGACAACAATCGGGCCATTATGGAAGACGAATGCGGTGAACAAGCAGAAGAGCGCGAGAGCAAATGCTGCAATCTTCGTTTGGAAACCGAGAAGGATCGCAAGACCGGAAACGACTTCAAAGATGCCGGCAATGTAAGCAAGCGCGGTTGCGGCAGGCAGGCCAGCGCCGGCGATCATGCCAGCGGTGCCGGACGGATCGATGAGTTTAGGAAAACCTGCGAGCAGGAACATGGCGGCAAGAAGTACGCGTGCGCCAAGCAAGATCAGGCTGTTGGTATTGGAATTTGTTGCAGACATATAAGGCTCCATGCGCCGTGTAGGCGATTGTGTGTGATGCTGAATTCTGCAACCATATTTGGATCAGTTTGTCTGTTTACGAAAGATAGACGAACAAAGACGATTTGTTCGCAATTGATGAACAATAAAGATCCGAAGCGATGACTTTCGGGTTTAGTTGCAAGCATTAAAATATTTGCAATGCGCATACAGTCTCATAACGACCGAGGAGATGTGCCGTGATCGATCTTTCTGCTTTTCCTGTGACCACTCAATGGCCGGCCACCAATCCAGACATCATACAGCTTTATTCACTTGCCACGCCCAATGGCGTGAAGGTTGCAATTGCGTTGGAGGAATTGGGGCTACCCTATGAGGTTCACAAGATCGATATAGGAACCAATGTCCAGAAATCGATGGAGTTTTTGTCGCTCAATCCCAACGGTCGCATACCCGCAATCATAGATCCACATGGGCCAAACAAACGGCCCATTGGTATTTTTGAGTCCGGTGCCATCCTGCTGTATCTCGCTGAAAAAACTGGGAAACTTTTGCCCCGCGATCCGGAGAAGCGGTATCTTGCGATACAATGGCTATTTTTTCAGGTTGGTGGGGTCGGCCCGATGTTCGGCCAGTTTGGCCATTTCTTTAAGTATGCCTCCGACAAGGTCGCGAATAATCCATACGCGACGGACCGTTATCGTGAAGAAACCCAGCGCCTGCTGAGTGTTTTGGAAAAATGGCTGGAGCACAATCAATGGCTGGCAGGTGATGACTATTCGATCGCCGACATCGCGACATTTCCTTGGGTGCGGGGCCTGGAAGTCCATTATGGCGCGAGGGAGGCTCTGCAATTGGAACGTTATCCCGCTGTTGCAGCGTGGCACCATAAAGCAGAATCTCGCCCAGCCAGCATAAAGGGCCTAAAAGTTCCGGCCTAGGAAAGGGCTGGTTTGTCCTTCCACGGTCCCATACCCTATATCGGTCGGAGTTGGAGCTTATTGCGCGAAACGGGTCGAATAAAATGCATTCTGACCAACAGGCACCTGAAAGCGTGGGAACATGAAGAGGCCGGTTATGCTGCCGTAAAAACGCTCTTCTTGGCCGCGAGATTCGCCTGCACAGAACACTGGTTGGCGTTTGTTGCCGTCTATTTTCACCGTTGTTGTGAAACAAAAGCGTGATGCAGCCATAGAAGCTTGCTCGAACAGGGCCAGAATGCTGGCGCGATCATGGGGATCATAACAACGCATCAGGCTAAGCAAGCCGCATTCTTTACCTTCAAGACCATGAAGTGACGACGACAGGCTGCCAAGTTCAATGATGCCGTTTGACAGGTTGCCGGTCCATTTCTCCGAAACGCAGAGCTGCGAAAAAATTCCATGGTCCTCGTGGCTCCATGAAGGGGAAAATTCGGCATTGTTGTTTCGCGAAATCTTAAACACAGTAGTCCCCGAATTTTATGCCGGAATGCATTCGCTGGTCTCTCGTACCTGACGATATTGGAATGCAAAATGGCACTTTAACAATTCCCATACTCAAACACGTCGCGATGACCCCGATTTGCTGGCGTAGTTTAAGCTGTTGTTTTACGTATCGTTATCGCAAAGTTCCGGTACACTTGCGCGTGACACACTTCAGATTGCGTTTTTCGCTGAAGCATGTGGCATTGCGATGCTGGTTGCTCATCATGAGAAACCTGAAATCGTGAATATTGCGAATGCGCAAAGTATTCACTCATACGAATGTCGGCGAGTCTTGATAAATGCTTTTCGTTTTAGACGCGCTCTGAAATTTTATCTTAGAGTTGTAAATATCTGCTATTCGCGCAGGATTTATAGTTTCTTTTTTTTAAACGGCAATGCATTTTTGCTAAAAAACATCACATACTATGTTTTTTCCGCGATAACTCGAAAATACGACAATTTGCTAGGTTTTCAAGGGTGTTCGTCTGTCAGCATCTACCATCCGGTAAGCTCAGGGACGGAAGAAGAAAGTCCTCATACTCTATTTTTCCACCGCGACAAGTATTTTCTAACATCAATGCTGTCCCATAATGATTCATATTAGATAATTTTGTATTTCTAATTTGTTGCAAACGGCATTTGAAACATAAAATAGTGACTGCCGTCAAAACTGTTTTGCTGAGATCTGAGGCAAAACTGTGAAGGATGCGCACGTTGTGAAGGCGCCGGGGGCGCGAAAGGCCCAATCTCACATTTAGATTGGCAAAACCGATAAGACCTGTGTGCTGACCGTTTTGCTTAACCGCGCGCATTAACGTTACAAGAATAGTATTGGCGCAAACAAAAAAGGGCGATCCGAAGATCGCCCTTTCGTATACGAAACGAGTAGGACTGATTAGAAGTCCATACCGCCCATGCCGCCCATGCCGCCGCCTGGCATTGCAGGAGCGTCTTTCTTCGGCAGTTCAGCAATCATGGCTTCAGTGGTGATCAGCAGCGAAGCAACCGAAGCTGCGTTCTGCAGAGCTGTACGAACAACCTTGACAGGGTCAACGATGCCGAGTGCGATCAGGTCGCCGTATTCACCGGTCTGAGCGTTGTAGCCGTAGTTGTCTTCGTTCTTGTCGAGGATCTTGCCAACAACGATAGATGCTTCGTCACCAGCGTTTTCAGCGATCTGGCGAACCAGAGCCTGCAGAGCGCGGCGAACGATGTTGACGCCAGCTTCCTGATCGTCGTTCTCGCCCTTGACAGTGATCTTCGTGGAGGAACGCAGCAGGGCAACGCCGCCGCCTGGTACGATACCTTCCTGAACAGCAGCGCGCGTCGCGTTGAGAGCGTCGTCGATGCGGTCCTTCTTTTCCTTAACTTCAACTTCTGTCGAACCGCCAACGCGGATAACGGCAACGCCGCCAGCGAGCTTGGCAAGACGTTCCTGCAGCTTTTCGCGGTCGTAGTCAGAAGAAGTTTCTTCGATCTGAGCCTTGATCTGGGCAACGCGGCCTTCGATGTCGGACTTCTGGCCGGAGCCGTCTACGATCGTTGTGTTTTCCTTGGAGATCGAAACCTTCTTCGCCTTGCCGAGCATGTCGAGCGTAACGTTTTCGAGCTTGATGCCGAGGTCTTCGGAGATCACTGTACCACCGGTCAGGATGGCGATGTCTTCGAGCATGGCCTTGCGGCGGTCGCCGAAGCCAGGAGCCTTAACAGCAGCGATCTTCAGGCCGCCACGCAGCTTGTTGACGACGAGCGTAGCAAGAGCTTCGCCTTCTACGTCTTCAGCGATGATGACGAGTGGCTTGCCGGTCTGAACAACAGCTTCGAGAACTGGCAGCATAGCCTGCAGGTTCGAAAGCTTCTTTTCGTGGAGAAGGATGTATGCGTCTTCGAGATCCGCAATCATCTTTTCTGGGTTGGTTACGAAGTAAGGAGACAGGTAACCGCGGTCGAACTGCATGCCTTCAACGACTTCGAGTTCGGTTTCAGCAGTCTTGGCTTCTTCAACGGTGATAACACCTTCGTTGCCAACCTTCTGCATTGCTTCAGCAATGTCGAGACCGATCTGACGTTCGCCGTTTGCAGAGATCGTGCCGACCTGTGCAACTTCTTCGGACGTGTTGATCTTCTTTGCCTTTGCCTGCAGGTCCTTGACGACTTCTGCAACAGCGAGGTCGATACCGCGCTTCAGGTCCATTGGGTTCATGCCAGCTGCAACGGCCTTTGCGCCTTCGCGAACGATGGCCTGCGCCAGAACGGTAGCGGTCGTGGTGCCGTCACCTGCAATGTCGTTGGTCTTGGATGCAACTTCGCGAACGAGCTGTGCGCCCATGTTCTCGAACTTGTCTTCCAGTTCGATTTCCTTGGCGACCGAAACGCCGTCCTTGGTGATGCGCGGTGCGCCGAAGGACTTGTCGATAACAACGTTACGACCCTTAGGGCCGAGAGTTACCTTCACTGCGTCTGCAAGAATATCTACGCCGCGCAGCATCTTTTCGCGTGCGCTGCGGCCGAATTTTACTTCTTTAGCTGCCATTTTCAAAACTCCTGGTTTCGAATTGCCGGACGGTGTCCGGCTTAAAATTTAAGGAAACGACGGGTTCGGCAGATTAGCCGATGATACCCATGATGTCGGATTCCTTCATGATCAGAAGGTCTTCACCGTCGAGCTTGACTTCGGTGCCGGACCACTTGCCGAACAGAACGCGGTCGCCAGCCTTGACGTCGAGAGCGACGACCTTGCCGGACTCGTCACGAGCGCCGGAACCGACGGCGACGATTTCGCCTTCCTGTGGCTTTTCCTTAGCGGTATCAGGAATGATGATGCCGCCCTTGGTCTTTGCTTCGGACTCAACGCGACGAACGACAACGCGGTCGTGAAGCGGGCGGAAAGTTGTGCTTGCCATTGTCTAATCCCTCGATCAAATGACATTCATGGATCTTGTGATCCATCTGGATAGTGTTAGCACTCCCTGTATGTGAGTGCCAGCGAGACGGAGATAAGCAGGCTACCTGTACGAGTCAAGGACGGCCTGTCGGAAAAATTTCATGTAAAATGGTTACTGCGTCTGCATGACAGATTTTTTGCGCCCCGACATTCCGACTACCCGCCCCTCATTTTTTGAGTTGACTGCGACCTTTGCCCGGATCGGCCTGCTTAGCTTTGGCGGTCCGGCCGGTCAGATCGGCATGATGCACCGTATCTTGGTTGATGAACGCCGCTGGATCTCTGAGGAGCGGTTTCTACATGCTTTGAATTATTGCATGCTGCTGCCCGGTCCAGAAGCACAACAACTTGCCACCTATTGCGGTTGGCTTTTACATGGCAGGCGCGGTGGCATCATTGCCGGAACACTTTTTATTGTGCCTGGCTTTATCGTCATCGTGGCGCTCGCGGCAGCTTACGCGCTTTATCAGGATACCCACTGGCTGCCAGCATTGTTGTCAGGTCTGAAAGCTGGCGTTCTCGCCATCGTCATTGAAGCACTGCTGCGGGTGGCAAAACGTGCCCTTGTCAGTCGGTCTCTTATGTATATCGCTGGCGCAGCATTCATTGCTCTGTTTCTGTTTGGTCTGCCATTCCCGTTGGTGATCCTAATCGCCGGTGCTGTCGGTTGGTTTGTGGCGCGAAGAGCCATGACCTCCAGTGCAGCTGGTGAGCAATCGCCTTCTTTAGGAAGCGCGCCAAAGATCGACGTGCCGCCTTTGCACAAAAGAGCGGTCGGCCTGCTGTGTGGTCTTGCTATCTGGCAAATCCCCTTTGCCTTGATCTGGATTTTTGCGGCACCTGAAACCCTGGCGCAATTGCAAACCTTCTTCTCAAAGATGGCCGTTGTGACCTTTGGCGGTGCCTATGCGGTGCTGGCCTATGTGGCGCAGATTGCTGTCGAAACCCACGGCTGGATGACAGCAGGTGAAATGCTTGATGGTCTGGCCCTCTCGGAAGCGACGCCTGGTCCGCTGGTGCTGGTGCTGTCATACATCGGTTTTCTCGCAGCGTTCAGAAATCCCGGCCTGCTTGATCCGCTTTTGGCAGGTGTCATGGGGGCAAGTGTTGCGGCATGGGCAACCTTCGTGCCCAGCTTTATTTTCATTTTTCTTGGTGCACCTTACATGGAAAGTGCGCGCCACAACCGCAGGCTTTCTGCCGCCTTGTCAGCAATCACCGCTGCCGTCGTTGGTGTCATTCTCAATCTTTCTGTCTGGTTTGGCCTGCATGTGCTGTTTCGGGATGTCGAGCGTGTGGCGCTCGTCCCTGTCATCAATCTCAACCTGTCGGTGCCGGTGTGGAACACGCTGGATCCGGTTGCGCTCGCACTGTTTGTGGCCTCAACACTGATGCTGTTTCGCTTCAAGCTTGGCATGGTGCCGGTTTTGGCGTTGTGCATCGCCGCCGGTTTCGCCCGCCTCTGGGTCGGCGGTTAACCGCCGTAACGTCAACTTGCCTTTCAATCCGGTGGCTTTTTTTCTTGCCATCGACGTTGCGCTTTGCAATGTCAGCCTCAATTGTCTTTTACCCGGAAAGTACTCATGGCCCACCGCATAACCACTCTTGGCGACATTACCGAGCAGTTCGACGTCATTCTGTCTGATGTATGGGGTGTTTTGCACAACGGCGTTTCGGCATTTCCGGATGCGGCCGTTGCCTTGGAAGAAGCGCGCAAGGTGGGCAAGACCGTGGTGCTGATTACCAATTCTCCGCGCCCGGCGCCCGGTGTGATTGCTCAGCTGCGCGTGCTCGGCATTCCCGATACTGCCTATGACCGCATCATCACCTCAGGAGACGTGACACGTGGACTGATCGCCGAAGGCCCAAGCAAGGTTTTCCTGCTCGGACCGGAACGTGACCTGCCGTTGCTCGACGGACTGGACGTTGAAATTGTACCAGAAGCCGACGCGGAATCGGTTGTCTGCACCGGCTTCTTCGATGATGAAACCGAAACACCTGAAGACTACACCGATATGCTGAAGGGCTTTATTGCCCGCTCCGTACCAATGATCTGTGCAAACCCCGATCTGGTGGTTGAGCGCGGCGAGCGCATCATTCCATGTGCAGGTGCCATGGCTGCCTATTATGGGCAGCTTGGCGGCGAGGTCCGTATTGCTGGCAAGCCGCACACGCCAATCTATCAGGCGTGCCTAGCTGCGGCCGAAGAGGTTCGTGGCCCGTTTCCGCAGGAGCGGATCTTGGCAATCGGCGACGGCATGCCGACAGATGTCAAGGGCGCCCTCTCGAACGGCCTGCAATTGCTCTATATAAGCGGTGGCATTCACGCTGCGGAATATACGCTGAACGGCCAGACGGATGAGGCATTGCTCAATGCCTATCTGAAGGGGCAGGGTGCGGCGCCTGGCTGGTGGATGCCACGTCTGGCGTAAACAGGAATTGGCGGAAATGACAGTATTTCATCGCAACGAAAAAAAAGAGCCGCTGCCGGAAAATCTTCGCGGTGGGGTCATTGCCATCGGCAATTTCGATGGCGTGCATCGCGGCCACCGGGCTGTGCTTGAGCGGGCACTGGAATTGGCCAGGTCGCGTGGCGTACCTGCGCTGGTGCTGACGTTTGAGCCGCATCCGCGCACGATTTTCAAACCGGATGAACCTGTTTTCCGTCTGAGCCCTGCGTCGCTCAAGGCGCGTTTGCTGGAAGCCGAAGGTTTCCAGTCGGTCATCGAATATCCGTTCGACCATGATTTTTCGCAGCGCTCTGCCGATGAGTTCGTCAAATCCATATTGTCGGACTGGTTGGGTGCCAGTGCAGTGGTGACAGGTTTTGATTTTCATTTCGGCAAAGGTCGTGAAGGCGGGCCTGCATTCCTGATGGAAGCGGGCAAACGTTACGGTTTTGATGTCGCGCTGATTGATGCCTTCCGGGATGAAGGTGCAGAGGTGGTATCGTCCAGTCGTGTCCGGGCATTGCTGACCCAGGGCGATGTTGTCGGCGCTGCCGGACTTCTGGGTTATCGTTATACGGTTGAGGCAGTGGTTATCAAAGGCCAGCAACTTGGCCGCACCTTGGGGTATCCAACCGCCAATATGGCGCTTCCTCCGGAGACTGCACTGAAACCCGGCATTTACGCCGTGCGCTTCCGTCGTGCCGATGGCACGCTTCATGATGGTGTGGCGAGCTTCGGTTACCGCCCGACCGTCACGGAAAATGGCGCCGCATTGCTGGAAACATTTGTGTTCGATTTTTCGGGCGATCTCTACGGCGAAACCTGTTCCGTATCGTTCTTTGGTCATCTGCGCGATGAGTTGAAGTTTGACGGGCTCGAGCCACTTGTCGCCCAGATCAAGCGCGACGAAGAAGAGGCTAGGGCGCTTCTGTCAGGTATTCGTCCGCTGGGCGAACTGGATGCAAAAATCGCTTTTTGACAAGTCTTGCCATCCGGCCGGAAAATTCGAGCGGACAATGCTTGATTGCAAGGCAGGAGGGCGATTTTGTTGCATTTTTTTGGCGGGTGGCGGGCTATTGAGGCGCTATCACCATCTATTCTCTTTTCAAACGGGCTGAAACGCCTTAAAGAACCGGCACTATGTTCCAATATCGGTCGACGTTCATATCCCGAATTATTGGCCCGGCCTTCCGCCCGCTGTAACAGCCGGAAGGTCCGGGATGTTGGCGCTTGTCGAGGCGCTTTCCGCTTTTGTTTATCAAAATCAATACGACGCGACCCCATGAGGGCGCCTCAGTAACGGTACGGTTATGAACGACACCGCAGAAAAAATAGACTATTCCTCCACGCTCTATTTGCCGCAGACGGACTTCCCGATGCGTGCAGGTTTGCCGCAAAAAGAGCCGGAAACAGTAAAGCGCTGGCAGGAAATGGGCCTGTATAAGCGCCTTCGTGCTTCGGCCGCAGGACGTGAGAAGTTCGTGCTGCATGATGGCCCTCCCTATGCCAATGGCAATATCCACATCGGCCACGCACTCAACAAAATCCTCAAGGACGTTATCACGCGCTCGTTCCAGATGCGCGGTTTCGACAGCAACTATGTTCCTGGCTGGGATTGCCACGGTCTGCCTATCGAATGGAAGATCGAAGAAGCCTACCGCGCCAAGGGCAAGAACAAGGACGAAGTTCCGATCAACGAGTTCCGCAAGGAGTGCCGTGATTTTGCAGCTGGCTGGATCGCGAAGCAGTCGGAGGAATTCAAGCGTCTCGGCATCGAAGGCGATTTTGAAAACCCTTACACGACCATGAACTTCCACGCGGAAGCGCGGATCGCTGGCGAACTGTTGAAGATCGCCAAAAGCGGTCAGCTTTATCGCGGCTCCAAGCCGGTCATGTGGTCGGTTGTCGAACGCACGGCTCTGGCTGAGGCCGAAGTTGAATATGCTGATGTCGAAAGCGACATGATCTGGGTGAAGTTCCCGGTTGTCGAAGGCCCGGCTGACCTGAAGGGCAACTTTGTTGTCATCTGGACGACAACGCCTTGGACAATCCCAGGCAACCGCGCGATCTCGTTCTCGTCGCGTTTCCCTTACGGCCTGTACGAAGTTGAAACGGCGACCAATGATTTTGGACCACAGCCCGGCGAAAAGCTCATCTTCTCCACCCGCCTGGCGGATGATGCTGCAGCCAAGGCCAAGGTTACGTTCAAGTTGCTGCGTGGTGTCACAGCGGAGGAGTTGGCGTCGGTCACCTGCGCCCATCCGTTGGCATCCCTGGGTTACGACTTTGCGGTTCCGCTGCTGGACGGCGATCACGTCACTGACGATGCCGGCACGGGGTTTGTGCACACCGCACCAAGCCATGGTCGCGAAGACTTTGACGCGTGGATGGCCAGTGTTCGCGAACTGGAAGCGCGCGGCATCTCGCCCAAAATCCCGTTCCCGGTTGGTGATGACGGTTTTTACACCGAGGATGCTCCGGGCTTCGGTCCGTCGGCTGAAGGCGGTCCCGCACGCGTCATGGACGATAACGGCAAGAAGGGTGATGCCAATGATCGTGTCATCAAGGCGCTGATCGCCGGCAATAACCTGTTTGCACGCGGCCGTCTGAAGCACAGCTACCCGCATAGCTGGCGCTCCAAGAAGCCGGTTATCTTCCGCAACACGCCGCAATGGTTTGTCTACATGGACAAGGAACTGGGTGACGGCACCACGCTGCGCTCGCGCTCGCTTTCGGCCATCGACGACACCCGCTTTGTGCCTGCGTCCGGCCAAAACCGTCTGCGCGCAATGATCGAGAACCGCCCTGACTGGGTGCTGTCGCGTCAGCGCGCCTGGGGCGTTCCAATCGCTGTTTTTGCAGACGAGCAGGGCGAAGTGCTGGTGGACGACGCCGTCAATGCCCGCATCCTTGAAGCGTTCGAGGTTGAGGGTGCAGATGCATGGTTTGCAGATGGCGCCAAGGATCGTTTCCTCGGCGACGAGCACGATCATGCCAAGTGGCACCAGGTCATGGATATCCTTGACGTGTGGTTCGACAGTGGTTGCACGCACACCTTCACGCTGGAAGATCGCCCTGACCTGAAATGGCCAGCCGATGTTTATCTGGAAGGTTCTGACCAGCATCGCGGCTGGTTCCACTCGTCGCTGCTGGAAAGCTGCGCAACGCGTGGCCGTGCGCCTTACAAGGCTGTCGTTACCCACGGTTTCACCATGGACGAACAGGGCCGCAAACAGTCCAAGTCGCTTGGAAACGTTGTCGCTCCGCAGGACGTCATGAAGGAATCCGGCGCTGACATCCTGCGTCTGTGGGTTATGACGACCGACTACTGGGAAGACCAGCGTCTCGGCAAGGCCATCATCCAAACCAATATCGATGCCTATCGCAAGCTGCGTAACACCATCCGCTGGATGCTTGGTACGCTCGCGCATGACACCGGTGAAGACATTGCCTATGCCGACATGCCAGAACTGGAGCAGTTGATGCTGCACCGTCTGGCTGGGCTGGATAAGGTTGTCCGCGAAGGTTACGACGCCTTCGAATTCAAGAAGATCGCCCGTGCCCTGATCGATTTCTCGAATGTTGAATTGTCGGCATTCTATTTCGACGTTCGCAAGGACACGCTTTATTGCGACGCTCCGTCTTCGCTCAAGCGTCGTGCATCGCTTGCGGTTATCCGCAAGCTGTTCGATTGCCTGGTGAGCTGGCTGGCGCCAATGCTGCCATTCACCACAGAAGAAGCGTGGCTCTCGCGTTATCCACAAAGCGAATCGGTTCATCTGGAGCAGTTCCCAACTGTGCCGGGTGAATGGAAAAACGATGCGCTTGCCGCCAAGTGGGACAAGATCCGCAAGGTTCGCACGGTTGTCACCGGCGCGCTTGAAATCGAGCGCCGTGAAAAGCGTATCGGTTCTTCGCTGGAAGCCGCTCCGGTTGTGCACATTGCAGATCCGGAACTGCTAAAGGCACTTGAAGGCCAGGATTTCGCAGAAATCTGCATCACCTCTGCCATCTCGGTGGTGACGGGTGAGGGTGCGTCTGATGCCTTCCGTCTGAACGAAGTACAGAAGGTTTCGGTTGAGCAGAAGCTGGCCGAAGGCAAGAAGTGCGCACGGTCCTGGCGGATTACGGCTGATGTCGGCTCCGATCCTGAATATCCTGACGTATCGGCGCGTGATGCAGCAGCGTTGCGTGAATTGGCCGCAGTAAACTAAGGAAAATGACCGGATGAATTGCACTTTGGTGCTTCATCCGGTAAACCTGCCTGAAATTGGCCGGATTTTCCCAGCATTGCCAAATGAAATTGGCTATGTCTTTTGTTCTGGCTTGGCTTGAAGGGTTCGATGAAGATGATGCAAGGTTTACGCATGTCCGGCGGTATCGCAGGTGTTCTCACCGCTTGCCTGGCCTTGAGTGCATGTACCGGCAGTCCGACCTATGGCACGGGCAAATCCTCCATGGAGCAGCTTGTCGAAGATCTGGGTTCGTCGGTTTCGCTGACCGGCAATCAGGAAAATCGCAATCTGAAATACACGCCGCGTCCGGGTCTCGTTGTGCCTGCCAACGCCAACACACGTCAGCTCAACCAGCCGCAGCAGTCTCTTGCCAGCCGCGAAAACAACCCGCAATGGGTGGAAGCGCCGGAAGAAACCCGCGAGCGCCTGCGTGAAGAGGCGGAAGCCAACAAGAACAACCCGAACTACCGTTCGCCACTCCTGGCAGGCAATGGCACCAATGGCCAGATGACCGAAAGCCAGAAGTGGGAAGCATTCCGTAAGGCCAAGGCGGAAGCCTCAGGCGGCAACGCCGTCAACGGCCAGCGCAAATACCTGACAGACCCGCCAACCGGCTATCGTTCAGCCTCACAAGAAGAGTTGAATGATCTGGGCGAACCGGAACAGAAAAAGGCCAAGCGCCTTAAGAAAGAGGCCGCAGCTGCCAAGCAGGGCAGCAAGTGGTGGATGCCATTCCAATAATGACCGGTTGAGGTATCATGCCGTTGCCCTTATCGCGACGGCATGAGATCGCAGCGTTTTAATCCTCTCGCTTGCTCTGGAAAAAATCTTTGAGCAGCTGCGCGGACGAAGTTTCGCCTATGCCGGAATAAACATCGGGTGCGTGGTGGCAGGTCGGCTGCTGGTAAAAACGCACACCATTGTCAACGCCGCCGCCCTTGGGGTCTTCGGCGCCGTAATACAGTCTGCGAATACGTGCAAATGATATGGCGGCAGCGCACATCGTGCATGGTTCAAGGGTCACATACAGGTCGGCGCCGCTTAGCCGTTCCTGCCCCAATGCCTCACATGCCATGCGGATCGCCATGATTTCGGCATGTGCCGTGACATCATTTAGTTCACGTGTGCGGTTTCCGGAACTGCCAATAACATAACCATCGAGGACGACCACAGCGCCAATAGGAACTTCCTGCTTTTCTCCAGCCTCTTGCGCAGCCGCAAAGGCAAGGTCCATGAAATGCATTGTTTCCGCCATTGTCTGCAATTTCCTCTTAACCACGGCCGTTTGACCTGATAGGACACGGCAAACAACAGGCAAACAACAAATGACATTCAAAGACAAGCCGACGCGCGGTGGTGACAAGAAATTTGACCGTGATCGCAAGCCTGGCAAGCCAGAAGGCAAGCCGGCGGCGAAAAAACAGTCCTATGACAAGGCGGCCGCCGCAAAGGTCGCAGCTGAAGACGCGCCGGTCGGCAAGCCGGAGCGCATTTCCAAGATCATGGCACGGGCAGGGGTCGCATCGCGACGTGATGTCGAGCGCATGATCATGGAAGGTCGTGTTTCAATGAACGGCGTCAAGCTTGATTCGCCGGTCGTGAATGCAACACTTGCCGATCAGATCGAAGTGGATGGCGTGCCGATCCGTGGCGCAGAACGCACCCGCCTGTGGCTCTACCACAAGCCTGCCGGTCTGGTGACCACCAATTTCGATCCTGAAGGTCGTCCGACAGTGTTTGACAACCTGCCGGAAGAATTGCCGCGCGTTCTGTCGATCGGCCGCCTGGACATCAATACCGAAGGTCTGCTTCTTCTGACCAATGACGGTGGATTGTCTCGTGTACTGGAGCTGCCCACCACTGGCTGGCTGCGCCGTTACCGCGTGCGGGCCCATGGTGAGGTCGATCAGGCAGAACTGGACAAGCTGAAGGAAGGCATTGCCGTCGGCGGCGTTCTCTACGGCGCAATTGATGCGACGCTGGACCGCAAGCAGGGCCACAATGTCTGGATTACCATGGGTCTGCGTGAAGGCAAGAACCGTGAAATCAAGAACGTTCTCGGTGCGCTCGGTCTGGAAGTTAACCGCCTGATCCGTATCTCCTACGGTCCTTTCCAATTGGGTGACCTGCCGGAAGGCAAGGTTGTGGAAGTTCGTGGACGCATGTTGCGCGATCAGTTGGGTCCACGCCTGATTGAAGCTGCTGGCGCCAACTTCGAAGCGCCGCTTTATAACGACAATGCCGGTGCAGAAGACGATGAGGCACCAGCTGCCCGTCCTGCAAAGGGTGAGTGGGCAAAGCGCTCGGACGGCGATGACAATTCACGTCCAGCAAGATCCGGCGATAAGCGCGACGACCGTGAACGTTCGCTAGGACGCCTCGATACAAAACGTTCTGACAAGCCCGCCGGGAAATTTGGTTCCAAGCCCGGTTCGAAATTTGGCGCGAAAGGCCGCGACGAAAACGAAGGCGACGATCGCCGTCCATCCCGTCCTGCTTTGGGCAGCAGCCGTACTGCCAATGTCTGGATGGCACCCGGTGCAAAGCCGACCCGCGATGGCAAGGCACGTAAGACATCAGCGCGCGCTGAGGCTGAAAGCCTGTTCAAGCAGCCATCTGCACAGGAAGAAGCACGCCGTAGCGTCGTGCGCCATGCAGATGCAGAGGGTGAGTGGATTCGCTCCGATTCTCCACCGCGTGACGAAGAACAAGGCCGTGGCCGTGGTGAGCGTGGCGACCGACCACGCGGCGAACGGTCATTCGGTGACCGCCCACGCAGTGACAAGCCACGGGGTGACAAACCATTCGGCGACCGCTCGGATCGACCAGCCCGTGGCGACAAGCCGTTCGGTGCTCGGCCTCCACGTGGAGATCGTCCCGCTGGCGAACGTTCGTTTGGGGATCGCCCGCGCGAAGAGCGTTCTTTTAGAGACAGACCGGAGCGTGGGGAACGTTCCGAACGTCCAGCCCGTGGCGACAGACCCTTTGGCGACCGTCCACCACGTGGTGATAAGCCTTACGGTGATCGTCCAGCACGTGGCGACAGACCTTTCGGTGACCGCCCACCACGCGGCGATAAACCTTATGGCGATCGTCCGCCACGCGGAGATCGTGCTGAACGTGGCGAACGTTCTGAGCGTCCGGCACGCGGTGACCGTCCGTTTGGTGATCGCCCGGCCCGTGGCGAGCGCAGCGAGCGACCATTTGGTGACAAGCCACGCAGTGGCAAACCTGGCGGCGGACGTCCGGACGGCAAACCTGGTTTTGGAAAACCGCGCGGTGAACGTTCCGAAGGCGGCGCACGCGGCAAATTCGATGGTAATGGGTCTGGAGGCAAACCCGGCGGCAAAGGTCCTGGCAAGGGACCCGGCGGCAAGTCTTCAGGTGGCAAAGGGATGACACGGAATGCGGATCGTAGGCGGTGAGTTTCGTGGCCGTAGTTTAGCGGCCCCAAAATCAAACAGCATTCGCCCGACAATCGATAGGACCCGGGAAAGCCTGTTCAACATATTGAGCCACGCCTATCCGGAAGCACTGGATGGCACGCGCATTCTCGATGTGTTTGCTGGCACCGGTGCCGTCGGCCTTGAGGCATTGTCCCGAGGCTGTCGTATTGCGCTTTTTGTGGAAAACGGCGTTGAAGGCCGTGGTCTGCTCTGGGAAAATATCGACGCGCTGGGCCTGCACGGCCGGGCGCGTATCCTGCGGCGGGATGCGACCAAACTTGGCAGCGTCAACAATATCGAACCTTTCGATGTGCTTTTTGCCGACCCGCCCTATGGGCTGGGACAGGGTGAGAAGGCTTTTGTTGCCGCGCATGAGGGCGGCTGGTTGGTGCCAGGCGCTCTGGCCATTCTCGAAGAGCGTGGCGACGTCATGGTCAGTGTTGCTCCCGTCTTCAAGCCGCTGGAGCAGAGAACCTTTGGCGATACGAAGATGCATTTCTATCGTTACGAGCCGTAATCATGATGCGGTTCGCAATGTCCCTGAAGATGTCTTCACTCTGACGAGAAAACAGGGAATGTAATGGCTGTTGTGAAGGACGCTCTCGAAATGCAGGACACACCTTCGCAACCAGCACTTACCCATAGCGAACCACGATTTGCCATTGCCCTCGGCGGCGGTGGCGCGCGCGGCATCTGTCACATCAACGTCATCGAAGCCCTGGATGAGCTTGGCTTGAAGCCAGTCGCCGTGGCCGGTGCCTCAATCGGCTCGATTTTTGGTGCTGGTTATGCCGCCGGAATGACCGGCGCGGATATCCGCAATTATACGATCGACCTGATGGGCAAAAAAGGCAGTGTGGCAAACCGTCTGTGGAGCCTCGGGCCCGCCACCATGCGCCATCCCGTCGATGGTTTTCGTCTCGGCCAGTTTAATCTGGAACTTATCCTTGATGCACTGCTGCCCCAGGCGATTCCGAAGACATTCGACAAGTTGCCAACCCCGTTGAAGGTGGTGACGACGGATTATTACGGCCAGTGCGAGGCTGTGGTAACAGAGGGCGACATTTGCACGGCGCTTGCTGCATCATCAGCTATCCCGGCTCTGTTCATGCCGGTCCGGGTTAACGGTCGGGTGATGATCGACGGCGGTATCTTTAATCCCGTTCCCTATGAACCGCTTCTCGATGATGCCGATATTGTGATCGGCGTCGATGTGGTGGGCGGACCGGAAGGTGACGGCACCACAATTCCCAGCCGTATCGATAGCTTGTTCGGTGCAAGCCAGTTGATGATGCATTCTGCCATTGCTGCAAAATTGAAGCTCAATCCGCCACATATCTTCCTGCGTCCACCGGTAAACCGTTTCCGCGTCATGGATTTTATGAAAGCTGAAGAGGTTCTGGCAGAAACGGCGTCCGTGAAGGACGATCTCAAACGGCAGATCGAAACGCAGATCGAATTGTACCATCGCCGTCGGGAAGGGCGAATTTAATCCCGTCAAATCTGTGCGAGCTTTGAAAGTAGCTTCAGTTCTTTGCCTGATTTTGCGACCCAGTTCTCCCTTTACCCTTGATGATAGGCGCACCGGTCAATAAATGGAGCGTAACGAAAGGCGAAATAATGTCCTCTGAAATCAATTCCTCCGCTCTCATTGATCGCGCAAGCCAGTTGGTGGACCTTGCAAAACAGGCAGGTGCGGATAAGGCCGACGCTGTTGTAGTTCGTTCCCGCTCCCATTCTGTTGGCGTGCGTCTTGGCAAGGTTGAAAATACCGAGTCCTCGGAAAGCGATGATTTCGCCCTGCGTGTTTTTGTCGGCAACCGGGTCGCAAGTGTTTCTGCCAATCCGGGCTTCGACCTGAAAACCTTGGCCGAGCGTGCTGTCGCCATGGCAAAGGTTTCACCAGAAGATCCCTTCGCCTGCCTGGCGGACGAAGCACACCTTGCTGGTCAATATGATGATCTTGATCTTTTCGATCCGACCGAAGTGTCATCTGCTGCCTTGCAGGAAGCAGCCCTGGCCATGGAAGAGGCCGCTCTCGCAGTGGAGGGTGTTTCCAATTCATCCGGCGCCGGCGCCTCTACCGGCATGGGTGGTCTTGTGCTTGTCACTTCGCACGGGTTTGCTGGAAGCTACATGGGCAGCCGTTTCAGCCGTTCCGTCAGTGTTATCGCTGGCGAAGGCACGAAGATGGAGCGCGACTATGATTTCGACAGCCGCCTGTATTTTTCCGATCTCGACAGTGCGCAGGACATTGGTCGTCGTGCCGGTGAACGGGTGGTTGAACGCCTGAACCCGCGTCAGGTCGATACGGGTAAAAACGTTACCGTTGTCTTTGATCCACGCGTGGCGCGTGGTTTCGTCGGTCATATCGCCGGTGCCATCAATGGTGCTTCAGTTGCCAGGAAGACCAGCTTCTTGCGTGACAAGATGGGACAGCAGGTTCTGAAAAGCGGCCTGTCTATTACCGATGATCCGCAAATCGTGCGTGGTTCGTCTTCCCGTCCATTCGATGGTGAAGGTGTCCGGGGCGAACGTCTTGTCATGATCGAGGACGGTGTGTTGAAGCACTGGTTCTTGTCCACATCGGCAGCCAAGGAAATTGGCGGTTTCGAGACCAACGGGCGCGGCGTTCGTGGTGGCACCACAGTTAGCCCTGCCTCGACCAATCTGGCGCTGGAACCGGGTGACGTTTCGCCGGAAGAGCTGATCGCAAGCGTCGGCAACGGTTTTTACGTGACAGAACTGATCGGTCAGGGCGTCAATATGATCACGGGTGAATACAGCCGTGGAGCAACCGGCTTCTGGATTGAAAATGGCAAATTGTCGTTCCCGGTATCGGAAGTGACGATTGCGTCCAATCTGAAGGACATGTTCATGCGTGTCACTCCGGCCAATGATGTCGACCGCAAATACGGCGTGGCAGCGCCCACTTTGGCCATTGAGGGCATGACGCTTGCCGGCCGCTGATCCGGCAAAGCAGATAGCGATTAAACAATGACGGCAGAGCAAAACAACTGGCAGGCCGATCTCGACCTTATTCTTGCTGCGGCAAGGCAGGCAGGTGAGGTCGCGTTCGGTTACTTCGGTAATAAGCCTGAGGTCTGGTGGAAGAATGAAGGCCGCTCTCCCGTCAGTGCGGCGGATTATGCGGCGAATGCTGTTCTGGAAAAGGTTCTTCGCACAGCTCGGCCAGAGTATGGCTGGCTTTCGGAAGAAACCGAAGACGGTCATGATCGGCTGAGCCGCAAGACAGCGTTTGTTGTCGACCCTGTCGACGGCACACGGGCCTTTATCTCTGGTCTCGCCACATGGTGCGTCAGCGTCGCTGTCGTCCACGACGGGTTGCCGGTCGCAGGCGTTCTTGTTGCACCGGCGCTCGGGGAAGAATTTCTGGCTGTTAAAGGTGGTGTCGCCCAAAGAAACGGGCAGGCGATTACTGTGTCATTTCCGTCCTCGGTGCTCAATATTGCAGCCCCGGAAGATGTCGTGGCGGATCTGCAGAAAAACACCGCTCAGATCATCAATCGCATAAAACATGTGCCGTCGCTCGCCTATCGTCTGGCGATGGTGGCCGATGGCCGTATCGATGGAACGCTGGTACGCACAGGTTCACATGACTGGGATTTGGCCGCAGCAGATCTTATCCTGCAATGTGCCGGCGGTCGCCTTGTGAACCTTGATGGTTCACCAATCGTTTACAACAAGCCGGTGGTCAGTCATCCGTCATTATGTGCAGCCAGCGAAGGAGCGCTTGGCGGTCTTCTGAACGCTTTGTGAAGTCAGGTAATGGTTGACCTTTTGGCGGAAATCCCGCACAGGAAAGGGACCAGATCACATGGCAAGAGATAAAAGAAAATGACCGAATCCAGTGAAAAAAAACAACTTCTGCACCTCGTTTTTGGCGGCGAGCTTGAAAGTCTTGAAGACGTGCAATTCCGGGATTTGAACGGGTTGGATATCGTTGGTATCTTCCCGGACTATGCCTCTGCACTGACAGCTTGGAAAGCAAAGGCGCAGCAGACTGTGGATAACGCTCACATGCGCTACTTTATAGTGCATATGCACAGACTTCTTGATCCACAAACCACGAAATAACCGGGTTTAGACTTAAAGACCCCGATTTATGCTATAATATATATCGTAGAATCGCACGGCATGGGTGTAAAAACATCCGTGCCGCATCCAAAGTTTTTTGCCGCAAATGAACAAAAAGATTCACGTCGGCTCAATTATTGACGCATTTCGATAAGACAGAAAGTTCAAGAAAACACCTGACAAGGGGATGGCACCATTGGGCGCACGGATTGAAGGCATACCGTCATGAAAAGCCGAATTGCGCGGGTGGCACTTTCCGGTTACCGGTTGGCAGGCATGGCAGCCTATCCATTTGCCGGTCCTTACCTTACCTATCGTGCGATCAAGGGTAAGGAAGACCGAAGCCGAAAGCTGGAGCGCTTCGGTTATGCCAGCGTAGAGCGCCCTAGAGGCCCGCTCATCTGGTTTCATGCCGCAAGCGTCGGCGAAACAATGGCGCTTATTCCGTTGATCCGCGAAATCCGCAAACGCGAAATTCATGTGCTGCTGACAACCGGAACCGTGACGTCGGCAGAGCTGTGCCGCTCCAGACTTGGTAGTGACGTCATTCACCAATATGTGCCGCTTGATATCAAAATCGCGGTAAAACGTTTCATCAGCTATTGGCATCCGGATGCAGCCATCACGGCGGAGTCTGAGGTCTGGCCGGTGACGATGATGGAACTGGAACAGGCCCACATTCCGCAAATCCGCGTCAATGCCCGCATGTCGGACCGTTCCTTCGCCCGGTGGCAATCGCATGCCGATTTTGCCGAAACCATTTTCAACAAGATGTCATTGGTTATCGCGCAGTCGGATCTCGATGCCGAACGCTTCCGTGATCTGGGCGCCTGGCCGGTGATGACTTCAGGTAACCTCAAGGGCGACACGGATCCGCCGCCAGTGGATCAGGAACTGTTGGATCGGTATCGTCAGCAGATTGGCACCCGCAAGACATGGGCGGCCATCTCGACCTTTGAAGGCGAAGAGAAGATTGCCGGCACCGTTCATAACGCCATCAAGGCGCGCAACGGTCAGCTGTCGATTATCGTTCCGCGCCACCCCGACCGTGCCGACGCCATTGAAGCGCAGCTGAAGGAAATGGGTCTGGTTGTTGCCCGTCGCAGCCGCAACGATGTCATTGCGCCGGAAACGGATGTATTCCTCGGTGACAGCATTGGCGAGATGGGGCTTTATCTTCGTTTGACAGAAATCGCCTTTGTCGGTCGCTCGATGACCGGTGAGGGTGGCCAGAACCCGCTGGAACCGGCCATGCTCGGTTGCGCAGTGCTGTCCGGTGCACATGTGCAGAATTTCCGTGAGGCCTATCAGAAGCTGCTGCGGGCCGGTGGCGGACGTATCATTCGTGACGTCGAAATGTTGGCCAAGGCCGTTCATTATCTGATGGTCAACGACAACGAGCGTTACAAGATGATGGATGCGGGCGACCGGGTCATTCAGGAAATGCGTGGCGCCTTGTCCTCGACGATTAAGGGACTTGAACCCTACATCGCACCGCTGACCGTGACTGCAAAGCTGATGCCAAGAAATGTGGCTGCCGGTTGATATCCACCAAAGCATGTCGCATCGAAGCCTGTCTATCCACATTGCTTTCCATCATGATGATGTGCCGTGGCCTGACAGCGGGACAGCTGTCGGGTTTCCGGTAACATGTTTTAAAATTGGTGCTTTCCCGTGAATAAAGACACACAGTCGATTGCCGGTATCCTCTTCGACAAGGACGGAACCCTGTTGGGTTATGACGCAAGCTGGGGCCCGGTAAACCGGGAACTGGCCCGCATTGCCTCAATGGACGATCCTGAACTGGCAGACAGGCTGCTGTTGGCATGCGGCATGGACCCAGTCAGCGGAAAGGTCATGCCGGATAGCTTGCTGGCGGCCGGCAATACGCAGGAGATCGCGGCCGGTCTGGTCGCTGCTGGTTCCCCTTGCGATCAGGAAGAACTGACGAAACGTCTGGACACGCTATTTACCGAAGCCGCTGCCCATTCCGTTCCGGTCACGGATCTGCGGGCTTTTTTCGTGCGCCTGCGCCAACGCGGTTATCGCATCGGTATCGCGTCCAGCGACAATGAGCGCTCGATCCGTGAAACGGCGCGCCGTTTCGGTTTTGAAGAGCACATTGATTTTATTGCCGGTTATGACAGTGGATTTGGTACCAAACCACAGCCGGGTATGGTGCTCGGTTTCTGTGAGGCGGTAAAACTGTCGCCTTCGCAGGTTGCCGTGGTCGGTGACAATAATCATGATCTGCATATGGCAAAGAGCGCCGGGGCGGCCTTGAAGGTTGCCGTTCTCACCGGAACCGGCTCGCCGCAAAGCCTCAGTGACGACAGCGACTATTGCCTGTCCGATATCACCGCGCTAGAGCCGCTTTTGCCGCAACGGGCTGCAATCTAACCCGCTTTAAACAGTAAGCCGGGCTAACGTTTTGCCACTTTAGTATATTTTATCGTTTCAATCGGATATTGGCAGACAGCGTATTCGGCAGGAGCGAGAGATGATTTCGGAAGCGCCGCCTTTCTGGTGGAAAAAACCGGGCTGGCAGGCATATGCACTCAAACCCGTTTCATGGGTTTACGGCTGGATTGCGGGCAAAAGAATGCGCCGTGAGAACCGGCCATCCGTGCCTGTTCCGGTGATCTGCATCGGTAACTTTACCGTCGGTGGTGCCGGCAAGACGCCAACTGCGATTGCAATTGCCAAAGCTGCGGTCGAAAACGGGTTGAAACCTGGCTTCCTCAGCCGTGGATACGGTGGAACGCTGGATGTCACGACGTTGGTAGAGCCGCATCATCGCGCCGCCGATGTCGGTGACGAACCGCTTTTGCTGGTCAGCCACGCCATGACGGTCATCTCACGGCGGCGAATCGAAGGTGCACGTCGTCTGGTGGAGGCAGGCGCCGATCTCATCATCATGGATGATGGTTTTCAAAGCGCTCGTCTGACGCTGGATTATGCGCTTGTGGTGATCGATAGCGTGCGCGGCATTGGCAATGGTTGCCTTGTGCCATCAGGGCCGGTGCGTGCGCCAATCCAGGAACAGATGCAGCAGCTTTCCGCCATTCTCAAGGTTGGCGCTGGTGACGCCGCCGACCCGCTGGTTCGCAAAGCGGCGAGGGCGGGCAAGACAATCTATGTCTCTGCCATTCAGCCGGTCGTGCCCCCAGATTTTGTCGGCAAACGGGTGCTGGCCTATGCCGGCATTGCTGATCCCGATAAATTTTACAGAACGGTCGAAAGTCTCGGTGGCAATATCGTCGAGCGTCGCTCGTTCAGCGATCACCATACGTTCGAAGAGGATGAGATTTCCGATCTGCTGGCGCTCGCTGACAAACAGCAGCTGCAACTGGTCACGACCGCCAAGGACTTCGTGCGTTTGAAGGGTGTTCACGGCAAGGCAGAAGAGTTGCTGCAGCGGAGCCAAGTCATTGAAATCGAAATGGTGTTTGATGACCCAAACACGGCTTCCGATATCATTCATGCGGCAATCGAGAACTGCCGCACGCGTGTGCTCAAGGGCAACTGACGATAATCAGGCCGTCGGGCGCTTCTGGTTCGGCAAAATGCCTGCAATCTTGTCTGCTTCCAGCGATGCAGCGGCATCGACATACGGTTCCTGTCGCGCAACGCTCCAGTAACGCAGTTCATCGACGGGGATCTGCTGCCCTGTCATGGCGCAGGTCACATAAGATCCATTGGTGACGATCTGAAAATCACCATCCAGATATTTGATTTTGGCTTCGCGGCTGCCGCTGCCTTCAAACCGGTTCATCCGCTGTCTCCATTCAATTTCGTGAGGTCAAGCACTGCCAATTGCAGGTCCGATCATCTCTATCCAATAATCGTTGCAGGTATGAAATACCAGCATTTAGCATCAGCTTCGGCCGAATAACCGCTCAATATCGGACAGTTTCAGTTCGATGTAAGTAGGCCGCCCATGGTTACACTGGCCAGAGCCTGGAGTGTTTTCCATCTGTCGCAAAAGCGCATTCATTTCTTCTGGCCGCAAACGACGACCGGAACGGACAGAACCGTGGCACGCCATTGTGGCCGCCACATACTCCAGCTTACCGTTCAGCGTTGATGCAGTGTCCCATTCGGCAATTTCATCCGCCAACTGGCGCACCAAGCCTTGAGCATCGACCTTGCCGAGCATGGCAGGTGTTTCGCGCACTGCAATTGCACCGGGGCCGAAACGTTCAATTGCCAGCCCCAAAGCGTCGAAACCTTCGGCATGCTCCATCAGCCGGTCACAATCTTCTTCCGGAAGATCGATGATTTCAGGAATCAACAACACCTGCGATGGCGGGCGCCGTGAATGCAGCGCCTTGCGCATTTCTTCAAACACCAGACGTTCATGCGCCGCATGCTGATCAACTATCACCAGTCCGTCGTCGGTTTGTGCAACAATGTAATTTTCGTGAATTTGCGCGCGGGCTGCACCGAGTGGGTACTGCGCGCTCGATAGGCTTTCAGTTGGCTGCTCGGCAAAAACCGTTGCTGTTTCCTGCCGGGCTGCAGGTGCTGTGACGTCCAGAAACTCGGCTTGCGTGTTCTCTGCAAAGCCAGCGGATGGCGGATAGGAAAAGGGACGGGATGGTGATGCAGCAGCACTCCACGCGGTTGCCGCCTGCGCTCTGGCTGCCGGAGCGGCTTGGAAACCCTGACGGAACGCATTCATCATGCCGCTGGTCGCCGTTGTCGAGGCGCGGTCACCTTCGCGCGAAAGCGCCTCACGGATCGCACCGACGATGAGGCCACGAACAAGTCCGGGATCACGGAACCGCACATCGGACTTGGCCGGATGCACGTTGACGTCCACCAGTGCCGGATCGAGCGTCAATGAGAGCACCGCAACCGGATAACGGCCATGCGGGATGGTCTCGGCATAGGCACCGCGAATGGCAGACAGCAGCAATTTGTCCTGAACCGGCCGCCCATTCACGAACATGTACTGATGGGCGGAGTTCCCGCGGTTGAAGGTCGGCACACCGGCATAACCGGACAGCGCAACATCCTCACGTGCCGCATCGATTGCAATCGCGTTGTCCCGGAATTCCACACCTAGGATCTGGCCCATGCGTGCAAGCGCATCGCTGCCAGTCGCGGGCAGTTCCAACGTGGACCGGTCCGTACCTGAAAGGACAAAGCGGATATTCGGGAAGGCAATCGCCATGCGTTTGACGGTTTCAGTAATCGCAGCCGTCTCCGCACGCTCGCTTTTGAGAAATTTCAGACGGGCAGGGGTCGCAAAAAACAGGTCACGCACTTCAACGACGGTGCCGACATTGGCGGCTGCAGGACGGACATCTGCCACTTTACCGCCAGTTACGGCAACGACGGAGCCTTGTTCCGAGCCATGCTGGCGGCTTGTAATAGTCAACTTTGCCACCGAACCGATCGATGGCAGTGCCTCGCCACGAAAGCCGAGTGTACGTATATCGTCCAGTGTCTGCGAGATCTTGGAGGTGCAATGCCGCTTGATGGCGAGCGCCAGATCGTCAGGGCTCATGCCAGTGCCGTTGTCGGTAATGCGAATGAGGCTTTTGCCGCCACCGGATGTCGCAACTTCGATACGCGTCGCACCGGCATCGATAGCATTTTCTATCAATTCCTTGGCCGCGCTGGACGGTCGTTCGATAACCTCGCCAGCGGCGATCTGGTTGATGAGCGTTTCTGAAAGCTGTTTTATGGACATGATTCTATTGTCGTGGATTTGTTGTGATGGGAAAAGAGAAATCGTATGTTTTCCGCGCCTTATTCACGGATGAAACCCGGCCATTAAGCAACGCTTAAGACAAAAACTGTAATCTCGCAAAGACTTGAAATGATTACGGGATAGTAATTCCGTCAAAGCATTGGGTGGCCAACCGGAGGGTCGCCAATTTGTAATATGTGCTTTGTTTCAAGGTCTGCCCGGTATGTTTTCTCAGCGATTGCAACAGTAACGGCCCCGTGCTCGACATCAGTTGTTTTATCAATTTTCGGAATGCCCTTGTGGCTGGAGGATAGGCGTGGGGAGCAGCAATGACTGATGTGACGTCGCAAGACGTAGACATCCAAATATCACTGCTGGAAACCGTGTGTGATGCACTGATGACCGCCGTCATTGTGTATGACAAAAACGACATCATTACCTTCGTCAGTCGCCACATTACCAATTATCTGCCATCGCTTGGAGAACGTGTTTTCGTTGGTATGCGCCTGCGGGACTTCCTGAATACACGTTACGACTGTGAGGACGTTTCCAGTCAGAATATCGCTTCAGGCCGCAAAAGCAGCCGCGAGGAATGGATCGCCGAACGGCTTGCCGCCCACTGGAAAGAAAAATCCGAACATCTTGAAAAACGCGGTAGCGACCGCTGGTATCGTTACGTCAAGAAACGGCTGCCATCCGGCATCGGAATGTGTGTGATCACAGATGTCTCCGAACAAAAGAAGCGCGAGGAGCAATGGCGCGCTGATCTCGAGCGGTTGCAGTTGACCGAGGAAATACTGGACAACATTCCGTTCCCGGTCGTCGTCAAGGACCGCAACCTGACCTATGTCGCCGTCAACAAGGCGACCTGCGATATGATGGAAGTCGGCCCGGAAGCAATGCTGGGCCGCACGGTTTTTGATATTCACAGTCATGAACTGGCAAGCCGGATCGATGCGATGGATCGCCGGATTCTGGAGACCGGCCAAAGCAGTACGATTCCCGAACACCTTACCAAAATTGACGGCGAACATGCATTGCTGATCACGCGCAAGCAGCGTGTGGGCAAACCCGGCCGTTATTTCCTGGTCACAACAATGGAAGATGTCACGGCTCTGTCCGTGACCGATGAAACCGGTGAACCGGTTCTGCCGGGAATGAGGCACCTGCCCTTCGTCAAAACATCGCATAAGGGCAGGCCGGTTGAGAAGCGCGAGGAGCCGGATTTCGCCGCCCGCCTGAAGGGATGCCGCATTCTTTTCGTGTCGCCAGATCAGGGCGTGCGGGATAATGCCTCGCACGTCTTTGCCTGTGTCGAAGCGGATTATGCGGCAGCCAGTAGTTTTGACGAGCAGGTGACCTTCCTTGATGTCGCGACATCATCAGGTGTGGCAATCGATCTCGTGGTTGTTGATTCCAACATGAGCCACGCCAGCCTTGATATTGCCAAGCAATATGGGCTGTCGGTGCTGACACTGGATGCGTTCCAGATCCAGCAAGACCTTGTCCGCCATATCTATAACTTCTTGGCCACGACATCGCAGGCCAACACATTATCCAGCGTCAAGGAAACCGCAGCGGACAATGCCATCAAGACTGCTCGCCCCAAGACCCAGACGTCGGTTATAGATGTGCTTGTCGTCGAGGACAACGAAGTCAACAAGATCGTTTTTTCACAGATCCTCGAAAGCCTGAATGTCGGCTACAAGGTCGCGGGCTCCGGTGAAGAGGCATTGCGGATGATCGACGCCCATTCACCGTCATTGGTGCTGGTTGATGCGACATTGCCTGACTTTGACGGGTTTGAATTGGCAAGACGTATTCGCTCCGCCGAAGGCGATAGTAAGAAGATCCCGCTGATCGGTGTGATCGCCCATGCTTTTGATGGTGATCGCCGAGCGTGCCTTGATGCCGGCATGGATGATATGATTCTCAAGCCGGTCAGCCCGGACATGATTGAAACCGTTCTCAGACGATTTCTGCCATCCAGCAACACCGCTACGCATAGCGATATGAGTGTATGACGGTCGGCCAAGTACGGGCCATCGATAATCGTCGGTATTTAACCATTGTTAAATATACGCTATATGTTTCTTAAGACATAGCCATCATTGTGCGCTAAATCGTTGCAGATTTCTTAGGACGCGAACATGAAGTCGGCGGAAGCAAACTACCCGCAGATCAGTCAGCATGAGTTGCAGGCCATGGCCTATAGTGACCCATTGACCGGTCTTGGAAATCGCTATCGCCTGCGAGACAAGGTGCGTCAGCTAGCTGCGGAACGCGCCAATGATCCTGCTCCCTTTACCATCGGTATTGCCAATATTGACGGCTTCAAGCCAATAAATGACTTGTTTGGTGCGGCTGCCGGTGACGAAATTTTGTGCCAGGTCGCCCATCGCCTGAAAGCCTGTATCCCCGATGGTGCGACCGTTACCCGCCACGAGGGCGATGAATTTGCATTCATTTTACCACTTGTCTTCGAGCGTACAGGCGCCGAACGCATTGGTCATATGATCAAGGATGTGTTGTCGGCGCCTTATGATCTAGGGGACCGAAATGTGCGTCTGTCGTCGTCCTTCGGTTTTGCCGTCTATCCCTTCGCGGGGCAGGAATTCGAAGATCTGCTGAAAAGCGCCGAAACTGCCTTGTATCGTTCCAAACGCCGTGGTCGCGGGCAGATTACAGTCTATTCCAGCGAAATTGCGCAGGAAATGAAGCGGGCGACGCAGCTGGAACAGGCGTTGCGTAATGCCATTATCACCGATGCCGTTGAAGTTCATTTCCAGCCTATCGTTCGCCTGACCGATGAAATGGTCATTGGCTTTGAAGCCTTGGCGCGTTGGCACGATCCTGATCTCGGTTTTGTATCTCCAGCCGTGTTTGTGCCACTGGCGGAAGAACGCGGGTTTATCGATGCACTGTCGGAAACGCTGCTGCGCAAGGCAATTGAGGCTGCACTCTCCTGGCCACGCGACCTGTTCCTGTCGTTCAACCTGTCTTCGGCACAATTGATGGATCCGGGCACTGCAGACAATATTCTCTCCATCCTTGGCCGCGCGGGTTTCGATCCCAGCCGGTTGGAACTGGAAATTACCGAAACCGCCGTCATGACCTCTGCGGAAACGGCGACCAAAATTATTTCGGACCTCAAGCAGGCCGGTGTGCGTATTTCACTGGATGATTTTGGCACGGGTCAGTCGAGCCTTGGCCGCCTGCGGGACTTCACCTTTGACAAGGTCAAAATCGACCGTGCCTTCGTGTCGCGCATTTCAACGGATCGCCCGTCGGAACACATCGTCAAGGCAATCGTCGCCATGTGTGATGGTCTTGATCTCGAGGTCGTTGCTGAAGGGATTGAGAACCGCAACGAGTCTGAAAAACTGCGTGGGCTTGGTTGCGAAATGGGGCAGGGCTTTTTCTTTGGCCGCCCAGCAGATGCCAATGCAACACTACGTTATCTGCGCGACAATTTCCGCGATTTGGCACCAGTGGGCGCCTGAAAACGTCCGGGTTAAATCAGAATTTGAGCGGCGGAACTGTTTCCACCGCTCATTTCTTTTAGGCGAGCCGATACGCGAAGTCTTGAACGCCATTCACGTCGATACCGAGATCGAATGTTGCACCCTGCAGGGCATCAGGCGACAGACCTGCATCCGCCATGCCATCAAAAGCTGACGTGACCAGGAGCCGATTTGCAGTCTTGCCGATGAACGCCGGGCATGTGGTTTGCAGACCCGGTACGGAATACTGTTCAAGCAACTGTCCATTGGCGTTGTAACGGGCAACGCGCCCGGCACCCCATTTGGCGTTCCAGATATCGCCGTTCTTGTCGCATACCGATCCATCTATACCGGCATCGTCATCGCTTGCGTCAACCAGAACGGATGGTTTCTCCAGCGGCAGGCCGGTCGAGGGATCAACCGCAACACGCATCAGCTTGTTGACCCTTGTGTCGGTGTAGTAAGCGATGGCTCCATCCGGTGAAAAGCAGATGGAGTTGGGGATGCTGATATTATCAAACAACGTCGTCACAGTACCGTTGGCAACATGATAAATGCCGCCAGCGCCGTCTTCAGCTGATTTACCCATCGTGCCGATCCACAGGGCACCTGAGGCATGCACGCGTCCATCATTGGAGCGGTTTGCCGGTTTTCCGGGCTCGAAATCGGTGTGCAGCGTCAGCTCACCGGTTGCGATCTGGCGCAGGAACAGGCCATTTTCGGATGCAATCAACTGACGGTCATCATCCACCTTGGCCAGAACGCTGGCCATGAAGGGAAGTTTGTGAACGCTCTTTCGGCCGGAAGCGAGGTGCAATTCATGCAACTCTTTTCCAAGAATATTGAACCACCATGCAGTGTCGGTCGCTGCGTCATAGGTCGGGCCTTCACCCAACCGAAGTGCAGTTTCGTCGAGAACTTTACCAGTGAACGGATGTAAGGTTGCCATTATGCCTCCTTGATCGCAGCGTCATAGGCGTTGATGGTGAGGATGGCGCGTTCCTTGACTTCCGCAGCCGTGAGGCCGGGCTTGTAAAGGCTTGTGCCAAGGCCGAAAGCTGTGATGCCTGCCTTGGTGTAATCGGAGAAGTTCTTGTCCGATACGCCGCCGACGGCTGCAACCAGCAGATCCTTTGGCAAAATGGTACGGATGGCAACAATACCGGCGGGGCCCATAATGCTGGCCGGAAAAAAATTCAGACCGGTTGCACCGGCCTTGGCGGCCAGCAGTGCTTCAGTTGGTGTCAGCACGCCCGGCAATGTCACCATGCCTTTTTCGCGTGCGGCGGTGATAACCTCAACGTCGACATTCGGGCTAACCATCAGCTTGCCGCCAGCCTTGTCGAGATTTTCTACATCGTCAACGCTCAACACGGTGCCTGCACCGATCAGGCAATCGGCAGGGGCAAGCTTTGCAGCTATCTCGATGGACTTGAACGGCTCTGGCGAGTTCAGCGGAATTTCGATGGCGCGAAAACCGGTTTCGATCAGAACGCTGACCACATCATGGGTTTCTTCCGGCTTCAGGCCACGCAGAATGGCGACCAGCGGATATTTTATGGATGGAAATGGAATGCGCATGGGTATCAACCTTTCAAATTCGGCCAGATGGTCGTAGCGGCGGCGTAAAGACCGTGGCGTACTGCGGCATCGGCATCGATAAGCGTGTAGGAAATGTCCAGAGCCGCCAATGCGGCCTTGTAGAGTTCGCCAAGTCCGCCGGATGCGACCAGAACAACCTGCGTGTCACTGGATACCTGTGAACGGGCACCGGCAATTTCAACACCGATCAGAATACCGGAGAGGCGTGCCTTGGCGTTGGTGGCGGACAGTGCATGCAGCAGCTGACCGGAGCGGACAGTGAACACATGGTGTGTCGCCATCTGCGGGTTCTCAACGGCCTTGCGCACAGCAGCAATAAATTCAGGGTTCTCGCCCGTCGTTGCTTCACCTTCCGAAACGGCGTGAGCAAGGATCGAATGTTTGGCGATAACTTCAAAAAGCTCACCGGTCATGTAGGTGGAGAAACCTTCAACAGTGCCGTCCTGTACGGTCACCCATTTGGAATGGGTTCCCGGCATGCAGACGAGGCAATTGTTTTTGACCTCATCGGAGGCCAACGCGCCGAGCAGCTGGGTTTCTTCACCGCGAATAACGTCTGGTGCCGTTTCTGCACGCTGGGCAAGACCCGGCAAAATACGAATGTCCCGGCTTTCGCCGGGAATACGAACAGCGCCCTTCAGGACGTCTTCGATTTGTGCAGGTACGTCAATGTAACCGGCTTCGATCCAGCCTTGGCGCGCACCAGCCATGCCGCATATCAGCACTGGAATATCGTCAGGTGCATCCGTCGCCGCCAGATGTGCGTTCAGTACCTCGGCGAAGCCGGTGCGGGCTGCCGTGGTCATACCTTCGTTGCTGCGTCGTTCAGCAAGAATGGCTCCGCTCTTGTCGAGTAGCCACATGCGGAAACTGGTGGTTCCCCAGTCCACGGCTACGAATGCGGGTTGCGCCATCAGAAAATTCCTCCGTCAACGATAATAGATTGTGATGTAATGGCCCCTGCCGCCTTTGAAGATAGGAAAAGGCACGGGCCGACAATATCTTCTGCAGTCAAGACGCGCTTGAGGCACTGCTTGCCCATTGTCGCCTCGATTGATTGTTCGGTGAGCCAAAGTTCCTTTTGCCGCTCCGTCACGATCATGCCCGGTAGGATGCAATTGACCCGAATGTTTTCCGGCCCAAGCCGTCCGGCGAGACTTTTCGTCAGGCCGATGATGCCAGCCTTCGCCGCCGCATAGGATGGTAGATCACCCATGTTGAGCATGAAGGAAATGGATGAGAAATTGACGATCGCCGCATCCCTTTCCTTGCGCAGATAGGGAAGGGTAGCCTGCGTGACGAAAAACAGCTGTTTCAGGTTGATCGCCTGATTATTGTCCCAATAGTCCTCATTCACGGTGTCGATGTCATGACGGTCGTCCCATGCGGCATTGTTGACCAGCACGCGAAACGAACCGGCCTTGCGCCCAGCTTCATCGATCGCTGTTTTCGTTTCAGTGATATTGCGCAAGTCGGCATGGACGAAATTCACCGGATGGCTGCATTCGGCCGAAAGCCTTGCTGCCAGGGCTTCGCTCGGCGCCTTGGCGATATCGAGAAACGTCACTCGGGCGCCCGCGCGGGCAAATCCCTCAGTCAGCGCCGCACCAATACCGGAGCCTCCGCCGGAAATCAGAACGCCAGCATCTTTCAGATCGGAAAAACCGGGCCGCTGCATCTTAATCGTTCCTCGCCATAGACGTTCAATCCCTGAAGTCTTGTTAATTCCATTATTTGGAACTATGTTCAATTAAATGGAATTATTCGTCGCTCTTTCGCAAGCTGTCAAGCTTTGCGGCCAAGGATATCAAGGCAAATGCCCGACCATAATGTCGCATCATCAGTAAACACAGCCGGGGAAGAATCAGCAACCGGCACACTTGGCAAGGCCATGGCTCTGCTGGAATTGGTTGTGATGGCGCCCGAGCCTTTGCGTTTCACCGAGATATTGAACATTGTCGGCCAGCCGCGCGGCACTGTTCACCGGCAATTGACCCATTTGTTGCAGGAAGGGTTATTGGAGCTCGATGCCCATCAGGCCTATGTGCCCGGCATGCGGCTTTTGAAGTTTGCCGGCAAGGCATGGGCCCGTAATGATTTCAGAAGTGTTGCCGCCCCCTATTTACGAGAATTGCAGGCTGTAACCGGAGAATCAGTGCATCTCGGTATGCTGCGCGACACTGAAGTCATCTATCTGGACAAGGTGGAGGGTAGCCGTGCCATTCGCATGCACTCGCAAATCGGCAATGCATCACCCGTCTTTTGCACCGGGGTTGGCAAAGCAGCATTGGCCACGCTTGAGCAGGAGAGGCTCTTGCAAATCGTTGATAATATTAAATTTCGTTCATTTACAGCCAGCACCATAACAAATGGTGAGGCGCTGCTGAAAGAGGTCAATGCCATAAGAGCCCGTGGCTTTGGCTTTGATCTGGCCGAACATGAGGACGGTATCCACTGTGTTGCAGCGCCAATTCTTTGTACCGGTCATGACTTTGCAGCGGCAGTTTCCGTCACGGGTCCGGCGTATCGATTGACGCTTGAGCATCTTGAAAAGCTCGCGCCGGTTGTTTGTGAAATCGCCGATAAAATTGCAACTGATATATCCGTCAGAATATCTCCATCATCCCGTTAGGTCATTGATTTTCAATTTGTGGGGTTACACAAACGGCGCGGTTGTGGTTTTTTAGCTCAACTATGGTTTGTAAAAAAATGCGGTCTTGGGTAGATACTCGAACCACGTTTTCTGAAGCCGGTCTATTTGTTTTATCCATCTAAAGAAAAAGCAGAATGTCCATGTCTGAACACGATAGACCTGTCAGGACGCATGCAGAGCGTGTCACTGAGATCGAAGCGCTGAAGACACAATTTGATGTTTTCCGCTTTTTGAAAAATCTGACGGAAACCTGGGATATGAAGGCATTCATGGTCGTCAATTTGCCCACCCAGGCAGGACTTGAATTATCGCAATATACGATTATCACCAATTGGCCGGCCGAACTGCTGCAGTCCTATGACAACGAAAGCCTCATCCGTGGCAGCACGGTCATGGCGGCGCTGCAAAAATCGACTGTTCCTTTTTTCGTTGATGCTGACTTTCTTAATCGAACAGAAGACCCGGCAACCACAAAAGTCGTGCGTGCGCTGTTTGAGCGCTTCGAAATGTTAAATTCCATATGGTGTCCGGCGCATGACGTTTCTGGCGCGCGGGGTGCCGTGTCCTTCTCTGGCAACAGAGAAGCGTTCTCCCATCAGGAAATTGCCGAAATTTCCTATATTGCCACCCATATCTTCGACCGACTGGCGTATATCAAGCGCCTCGACAACCGCGTCCCGGACACATTGACGGACCGGGAACTGGATTGCTTGAACTGGACCGCTGCTGGTAAGACCAGCGCTGAGATTGCGGAAATCCTCATTCTCTCCGAGCACACGGTCAATCATTATCTCAACCGGGCAACCAAAAAGCTGGATACCGTCAACAGGACCCAGGCTGTAGCAAAAGCGTTGCGCGTGGGTCTTATAAAATAAGACGATTTTGCTGTTTGGTGATTGTTATCTGCCGCGCCATGCGCAATCCTCTATACGATTCGTCAGGAGGACCCGTGCTTGCCGGACAACCCCATTATCTCGGTTGGTTTCTCTCCTTCCGTCGATAGCGCAATTCTTGCGATCGCAGCTGAGAAGGGTTTTGCAGCGGATGAAGGCGTCCGCCTTTCACTCGTTCGTAAAAACCTCGTTGGTGATATTGTCGAAGCCCTGCGCGATGACGAACTGTCATTGGGTCAATTGCCTGCAACATTCCCGGTTTTGTCTGCTTTGCAACTGGCTGGTATGCCCAAAGGGTATTTTGCACCCTTTACGCTGTCGCTCGGCGGTGCCAGTCTGGTTGTCTCTCCGGATTTGCATAAACGTCTGGAGGATGCTGGCGCGCTCGGTTTGAGCCCGTCCACCTTATCCATTGCCCTGTCGCGCCTGTGCGGACGCCGAAGAGCGCAAGGTCTGGCAACACCTCTAAAGATTGCCGTTGAAAGCAGATACGGCACCTCGTGGTATGAGCTGCGCTACATGCTGGCACACTGTCGCATCGCGGTGCCGACCGACGTCAGCATCGTTATCTCGTCACCACAGGCCATGCCCTATCTTCTGGAAGAGGGCACGATTGACGGGTTTTATGCGCCGGAGCCATTTGGCAGTGCGTCTATCCTCAATGGCACAGGCTTTATGGCCACCACCAAGTCCAATATCTGGCACAACTCTCCGGAAAGGGTGCTTGCCGTCAGCCAGGGCTGGGCCGAACAAAATATGCAGCATCTGGAAGCCTTGTTGCGCGCCCTTTACCGTGCCGGCCAGTGGTGCGCCAATGCCAGCAATATCGAGGAACTGACCGGCATTTTGGCAGCACCAAAATATCTGGGCGAAGATGGTGATCTTATCCTGCCGTCCTTCACCGGCTTTCTGTCGATATCCGATCTGCAGATGCTGGAAATCGAGGAGTTTTTTGTCACCAGTGGCAAGGCGGCCAATTTCCCATGGCAAAGTCAGGCGCTGTGGTACTTCAACCAGATGATGCGCTGGGGCGATTGCCCGGCCACACTGGCCGATGACCCCACGACATGCGAGGCGGTGCGAGATGCGTTCCGGCCGGATATTTTTCGCAAGGCCCTAAAACCGTTATTTGCGCATGTACCATCCGCCAATCTGAAAATGGAGGGAACATTGCGCCAGCCGGTTCATGTCGGCTCCTCTCGTTCGGGTCTCGTTTTGGGTCCAGACATGTTTTTTGATGGCCGGATTTTCGATCCGGAGCGTTTTGACACCTTCAACGATCTTTGATCTATGTCAGGGATAGTGCAATCCGGGCATTGGCGAATGGCCCGGACGTGTTTATCTACGCTGGAAACCGGAAGGCAGCGCAGTCATGGCACAGGTCGAAAAACAGAGAGTTCTGGAAGTTCTTGCGAAGGTTCAGGTGCCCGGCGGCCCGTCGAACATCGTGGATATGGGCATGGTTTCGGAAATCTTTGTCACCGATGGCAAAGTATATTTTTCCATTTCCGTGCCCGCCGGACGAGCAGAAGATCTCGAGCCACTGCGAAAACAGGCTGAAACTTTGGTCAAAGCCATACCCGGGGTCGCCTCGGTTATGGTGGCCCTGACGGCTGACAAGAAGGCGGGCGAACCATCTTCCTCTGCGCAATCGCGGCCGGTTCCTCCTGCCGGCGGTTTGCGTCCACCCGCACCTCGGCCTCCTGCCAAGGCGGGCATTCCCGGCATCGGTGCCATTCTGGCGGTCGCATCCGGCAAAGGTGGGGTGGGCAAATCCACCACTGCCGTCAATCTGGCCCTCGGTCTTCAATCGATCGGTCTAAAAGTCGGTATTCTGGATGCCGATATTTACGGGCCCTCATTGCCGCGTTTGCTGAAAATTTCCGGTCGCCCGAAACAGCTGGAAGGTCGCACCATCGTGCCGATGGAAAATTACGGCCTTAAAACCATGTCGATGGGTTTTTTGGTCGATGAAGAAGCGGCCATGATCTGGCGTGGTCCCATGGTCCAGTCAGCATTGCTACAAATGTTGCGCGAAGTCGCATGGGGAGAGCTGGACGTGTTGGTCGTTGATATGCCACCCGGCACAGGTGACGTACATCTCACCATGGCGCAGCAGGTTCCGCTGTCCGGTGCAGTTATCGTGTCGACACCTCAGGATCTGGCACTAGCCGATGCGCGCAAAGGCATCACCATGTTCCGCAAGGTCGAGGTTCCGCTGCTCGGTGTTATCGAGAACATGAGCTACTTCATCGCGCCGGATACTGGCGCGCGCTATGACATTTTCGGTCATGGCGGCGCCAAGGCAGAAGCTGAAAGGATCAATGTTCCTTTCCTTGGTGAAGTGCCGCTCACCATTTCGGTCCGTGAAATGTCCGACGCTGGAACGCCAATCGTTGCGATGGAGCCGGACGCTCCGGTTGCTAGAATCTACCGCGATATTGCCTTGCGTGTCTGGGATACGCTGAAGGCTGGAAGTGGCAAGGCTGCACCAAAAATCGTGTTTGAATAACACTCCGGTTTTGTGAGCCGATAAATAGCGCTTGATTATAAATCCGTTTACGGGCACATGCCTGCGCCGTTCAGACGTTGGATCAGGGCGTCCGAGGCTTGAACAAAAACAGAGCGGTAGGGCGGCTTAACTTTATCCCCTGCCGTTCTGGCTTGCTGCAATCATTTGTTTGTCGCCTCCGCCCGGATCATGATAATGAACGATTTGGCGGCAGGCTGATGACAGTCAGATTTGCAAACCGGAGAAACTGATTGATCAATGCCTATCGCTCGACCTGCGAGGCAGTAACCCTCTCGGCGCAACAGCCGATTGCGGAGCTATATCCCGATATAATCTGGATCGACATGCTCAATCCTACTCAGGATGAAGAGCAATATATAGAGACTCTGCTGGGCATAGAGGTTCCTACCCGCGAAGATTTGAAAGATATTGAACCGTCCAGCCGTCTTTATATTGATAACGGCAATGTCTTCATGACGGCATCTTTGATCTGCAAGGCAGAAACCGATGTGCCCCAGTTGACGGATGTCGCCTTCATTCTGGCTGGAAATAGACTGGTCACCATCCGATATGCTGAGCCGAAATCCTTCAATCTGTTCATTGCCGCCATTTCACGTGTTTCCGGCGAACAGCGCAACGGCCTTCAGTTCCTGCTGAAATTGCTGGAAACGATTGTCGACCGCACTGCGGAAATTCTCGAACGATCCGTAGCCGGCATTGATCAGCTTTCGGCAGGCATCTTTGGAAGTCAGGCTAGGGTCAAACGCAAGGCGCCACGGTTTCTGGAAGACCGTTTGGGCGACATTGCGTCCTATCATCGCCTGCTTTCAAAAGTACGCGATAGCCTGATGTCATTGTCGCGCCTGCAGACATTTTTGTTCAGCGTACCGGCAGTTCAGCAGGACAAGGATGCAAAGGAGCTGTGCCGCTCCATTGGTCGTGATATCCCATCACTTTCGGAGCATGCGTCCTTTATCTCCGGCAACCTGTCGTTCTTGCTGGATGCGTCACTTGGCCTGATCAATGTCGAGCAGAACGCCATTATCAAGATATTCTCGATCGCGTCGGTCGTTTTCCTGCCCCCAACTCTGGTTGCGTCCATTTATGGAATGAACTTTCACATCATGCCGGAGTTAGACTGGACCTACGGTTACCCGGTTGCGGTGTGTGTAATGCTCTTGTCGGCAGTAATTCCGTTTCTCTTTTTCCGCTGGAAGGGGTGGCTCTGACGAGCCTGAGGTGACATGTCTCACGGATTTGGAAGTGAAGTTAACGATAGCCAAAACAGCGAAACAAAGTCTGCGGAAGGCTTGTTGGCGGCGACCCTAGGTTCCGTTGGTGTCGTCTATGGCGACATCGGAACCAGCCCGCTTTATGCCTTCCGGGAAGCCCTGAAGCCAATCGCCGAGGACGGCGTAACCCGGATCGAGATCATCGGCCTGATTTCCCTGATGATCTGGGCTTTGACGATCATCGTGACATTTAAATATGTGACGCTGCTGTTGCGTGCTGACAATGACGGCGAGGGCGGTACATTATCCCTCCTTGCCATGTTGATGAAGACGGCCGGCTCCAGACGGGCAACATTGATTTTCCTTGGACTGGTGGGTGCGGCGCTATTTCTTGGCGACGCCATGATCACACCAGCCCTTTCGGTCCTCTCGGCCGTTGAGGGCCTCAAGCTCGTCACACCTGCCATGGATGAGTTTGTCATCCCGATCTCGGTTGCCATTCTGGTTGGTTTGTTTGCCATCCAGTCACACGGCACCAGCACGGTCGCGAAATTTTTCGGTCCCATCACCGTCCTGTGGTTTCTGGTCATGGGTGGCGTTGGTGTCATGCACATCTCGGATGACTTTGGAATTCTTGCCGCGTTCAATCCGCTCTACGCAGCAGAGTTCCTGCTGCGAGAAGGATTTCTGGGTGTCGTCGTTTTGGGCGCGGTGTTCCTGACCGTTACCGGTGCCGAAGCACTTTATGCGGATCTCGGGCATTTTGGTCGCCGTCCTATCCAGCTAGCATGGTTCCTGCTGGTCTTTCCGGCATTGACGTTGAACTATCTCGGGCAGGGCGCCTTTGTGCTCAAAACACCTGAGGCCATGTCCAACCCGTTTTACCTGATGTTCCCGCAATGGGCATTGCTGCCTGCGGTAATCCTTGCGACGGCGGCAACCATTATTGCCAGTCAGGCCGTTATCACCGGCGCCTTCTCTCTTGTTCGACAGGCCATCAACCTTGGTTACCTGCCGCGTATGGAAATCCTGTTCACTTCGGAAACCAATACCGGGCAAATCTATCTGCCGTCGGTCAACACCATTCTGCTTTTGGGTGTTATCGCATTGGTCTTCAGCTTCCAGAGCTCAGATGCACTGGCCACCGCCTATGGTATCTCGGTCACTGGTGCGATGGTCGTCACCAGCCTGATGTTCTTTGAGTTTGTGCGCAGCCGTTGGAACTGGTCGTTGTGGCTGGCACTTGCGGTGCTTCTGCCACTGTTCCTGCTGGAAATGGTGTTTCTAGGCGCCAACTTGCTGAAGGTTCATGATGGCGGTTACGTGCCGGTTATGTTTGCCATTGTCTTCACTATTATAATGTGGACATGGCAGCGCGGCTCGAAAATCCTATTTGCCAAGACGCGCCGCACCGATGTGCCGCTTAAACTGTTCGTGGCTTCGGTCGAGAAGGAAAGTGCGCATGCACCATTGCGTATTCCCGGCACCGCGATTTTCCTGACCGGTGACCCCGAGACCGCTCCTGCAGCGCTGCTGCATAATCTCAAGCACAATCACGTCCTGCACGAAAAGAATGTCATCCTGACGATCCGCACGGAAGACCAACCGCGCGTTAGTCAGGTGGAACGTTTCACCATGCGGCGGTTAAGCGACCGCTTTATTGTGGTGGAGCTGCATTTTGGCTTCATGGAAACCCAGAACGTCACACAGGCATTGGCCTATCTGCGTCGAGCCGGTTTCAAGTTCGATATCATGTCGACCTCCTTTTATCTCGGACGTCGCAAGCTGGTGCCAGATAAAAACTCCGAAATGCCGACATGGCAGAACCGCCTGTTTATTGGCCTTGCAGAAACAGCGGCTGATCCCTCAGACTATTTCCGCCTGCCAGCCAACCGGGTGGTTGAACTTGGCTCTCACGTGGTGATCTGAAAACGCCCGAAAAACCTCAAGGAGCGGGCAGGGTGGATGACCACTCTGCTCACCTTATTTTATGTCTCTCACTGCGTGTTGTGCTCACGGCTGGCGTCTCGCTAAGTCGTTCCGCACCGATTCACGAAAACGTGTGCCGATATTATGTGTCACTTTGTTAAATCCGCTGCGCAGGCGGACATCTCGTTAACCAAGCATCAAGGTTAACGAACTATTTTTGCTCATATACGAGTTCGTGTCGCTGGCCCCTCTGGTCGCGTCATTTGTGTGTGTCTGCGTGTTTGGAGTGCCGGTTTTGCGTTCAAAAGGTGTGATGCGTCGCGGGTCGTTCATTTCGAGTGGAAAATGGACCTCGCCTTTAGTTCTTGGCCTGGCTGCATGGCTGGCTTTCCCCACTTTGGCATCGCGGGCCGATCTGGCCGCCCTGCTTGCCGGCCTTGATGGCGGCAATAGCCAGTGGCGCATGGTGTTGACCAACTCGCCGGCTGGCTCGGTCCACTCTGCTTCACTTGCCTTTAATAATGCCGACAGCGCCTCAGCTTCATCTGGTGCCGGCATGACCCTGCCGGACGGCCGAAAGATCGCTTTTGCCGACGACAAGGAAAAACATCCGACAACGCCCGACAGCGAGCGCGTCAATCGCGCCGCCAAGAAGGGCCGCGTTGTCGCACTGGAAATCATGCAGCCACCGCCAGCTTTTACAGCGGGCTCAGTTCTGCAGCGCACAAGCATGATCGACGTCGAACCGCTGAGCCGCAAGGAGCGCCCGTCTTTTGTAAAGTCAAAGCGGGAAAAGCCAGTCGAACTGGCCTCATTTTATTTCCGTCGTGATGAAAAGAAGATGGACAATGGCGTTTCGCCAATGCTGGCGTCGCTGGTCACCAACCGTAACGCGGACGTACTGGCAACCGCCTATGCACCAGCAGAGCCGGACTTCGCCCGCGAATCTCCTTTCGACGCTATTTTGAAGAAGCCGCAGACCGGACGTTTCATTCCTGACATCGGGCCGGACGACCATGCATGGGCAGCAACGCCACTGCCGCCTGCAGTCTTTTCTGCTGAGGAGCAGCAGTGCCTCTCTTCCGGCATTTACTTTGAAGCCCGTGGAGAATCGGTGAAGGGTCAGGCGGCTGTCGCGCAGGTCATTCTCAACCGTGTTCGCAACCCAACCTACCCGTCAACGATCTGTGGTGTTGTCTATCAGAACAAGGACTGGCGCAATCGCTGCCAGTTCTCCTTTGCCTGCGACAACATCCGTGACCGCGTCAACTCGCAGCGTCACTGGAAAATGGCGCGCGAAATCGCCATGGCCACCACAGCCGGCAAAATCTGGCTGCCTGAAGTTGGTTCTGCAACCCACTACCATGCTGTTTACGTGCGCCCGGCTTGGGGCAAGAGCATGAAAAAGGTCGGTCGTATCGGATTGCACGTGTTTTACCGCACATATGGCGGCGGATGGAGCTGAAATTGTGGCCTGATGGCAACGATTAGTGTGAACAAATCCAGTGATTCCTGTGCGCTGTAGACGCCCAAAACCGGTTTTGAAGTCTAAGCTTATGTTTTTACAGTGTTAATTTGTATTTAATCAAGCGTGTTCAACGCCTTGACTATACGGGCACTCAAAACTATGTTGCGCGCGACTTCAGAACGGGCTGGAACATGTCAAAGCCCTTGCCGTTTACAACCTCAAAGCGTTCCGGCGGTGCTGGAACGAGGGAAGAAAAGGCAGGTGGGACATGAATAGCAACCGTGACGATAGTCTGGAAGAACGCCGTAAACGCCTCGCCAACGAGTTGGCAAAGGTGAAAACGGAGGATGAGGCCGAAGCAGCGGCGGAGAGAAATGCCGGTGAAACACGCAAGGGTTTCGCAATGGCAATGAAGCTGTCTTCTGAGTTCATATCCGCGATCGTGGTTGGCGCCATGCTCGGGTACCTTCTGGACTACTTAGCTGGCACGTCGCCTTGGGGGATGATTATACTTCTTCTTCTCGGCTTCTGTGCAGGTGTATTGAACGTTCTGCGTTCGGCCGGTGTCGTGGCTCAGCCACAATTTTCGGACGATGCACAGACAAAGAAACAGAATGGGAAAAACAGCCCTTAAAGCTGGTTTTTCAATACGATGAAGAGGCGCCGTTGATGGCGCCAAAGGCAAAGAGGGCAGCCGGTGGCAAACGATCCGACACATCAGTTCGTGGTACAGCCGATTATTCCGATCGAAATCGGTGGGATCGATTTTTCCTTTACCAACGCATCGCTGTTTATGGTCGCTACTATCGCAGCCGCTTCTGGTTTCCTGTATTTCGCAACATCGAACCGCGGTCTTATCCCGACCCGTTTCCAGTCTGTTGCTGAGATGTCCTACGAGTTTATTGCGTCGATGCTTCGCGAAGGCGCCGGAAGCAAGGGTATGAAGTTCTTCCCCTTTGTTTTCTCGCTGTTCATGTTCGTGCTCACCGCAAACCTGCTCGGCATGTTCCCATACTTTTTCACGATCACCAGCCAGATCATCGTAACCTTCGCATTGGCGTGCCTGGTTATCGGCACGGTCGTCGTTTACGGTTTCTATAAGCACGGTCTTCACTTCCTCGGCGTCTTTGCGCCGGCTGGCGTTCCAAAGGTTCTGTTACCTCTGGTGTCGTCCATCGAGGTGATCTCGTTCCTGTCGCGTCCTATCAGCCTCTCGGTTCGTCTTTTCGCGAACATGCTGGCCGGTCACATCACCCTCAAAGTTTTCGCAGGTTTCGTTGCCACGATGAGCGCTATGGGCGCAGTCGGTATTGGCGGCGCTATTCTGCCACTGATCATGACCGTCGCGATGACTGGTCTGGAATTTCTCGTTGCCTTCCTGCAGGCATACGTCTTCGCGGTACTAACTTGCATGTACCTGAACGACGCCGTGCATGGTGGTCACTGAGAAGTAAAGTCGCTGGCCCCGGTTCCCGGGCGTCAATAAAAGCCGCAACAACCATTTCTAAGGAGCTTAACATGGAAGCGGAAGCAGCAAAGTACATCGGCGCAGGTCTCGCATGCCTTGGCATGGCTGGTACGTCCCTCGCTCTCGGCCGTATCTTCGGTGACTACCTCTCCGGCGCACTGCGCAACCCATCTGCAGCAGACAGCCAGTTCGGCCGTCTGGTATTCGGCTTCGCCGTTACGGAAGCTCTGGGCATCTTCTCGTTGCTCGTCGCTCTTCTTCTGCTGTTCGCTGTCTAATATCGACAGTGACGTTTATTGATCGCGGCGCGTTTTTTATGCGTGCCGTGATCTTTCGTATTTGCAGTACACCTGGAGGTAAGCATGTTTGTGACCCCGGCTTATGCCGAGTCAACACCGGCTGCTGGTGAAACGCATACGGAAACCGGCGTAGCACAAAGTGCTGAACACGGTTCTGGCGTTTTTCCCCCGTTCGATCAGTCTACATATGCTTCGCAGCTTTTGTGGCTGGCGATTACGTTCGGCCTTTTTTACGTGCTTATGCAAAAGGTCATCGTACCCCGCGTCGGCGGTATTCTTGAAAACCGTCACGGGCGTATAGCGCAGGATCTGGATGAAGCTTCTCGTTTGAATGCTGAAGCCGATGCCGCGATTGAAAGCTATGAAAAAGAACTCGCAGCCGCGAGAGCCAAGGGAAGCTCTATCGCTTCTTCGGCTCGTGACGCAGCCAAGGCTAAGGCCGATGCTGACCGCGCCGCTGTAGAGGCAGAACTGGCTGAAAAGCTGACCGCTGCCGAGCAGCGTATTGCCGGTATCAAGGAAAAGGCATTTGCAGAAGTTGGTGCCATTGCTGAGGAAACAACGACTGCGATCGTTGATCAGCTGATTGGTTCCAAAATCAAGGATACCGATGCCAAGGCGGCTGTTGCTGCCGCTTCTGAAAAGAAGGAGGCGTAACATGGCCTTAGACGCATCATTCTTTGCACTGGTTGGTCTTGTTCTTTTCTTCGTATTGATTGCCTACCTCAAGGTTCCTGGCATGATCGCGAAGTCCCTGGACGAGCGCGCCGACAATATCCGCAATGAACTCGACGAAGCAAAGCGTCTGCGTGAAGAAGCCCAGCACCTGCTGGCTGAATATCAGCGCAAGCGCAAGGATGCCGAAGCAGAAGCTGCAAGCATCGTTGCTGCAGCCGAGCGTGAAGCGGCAGCCCTGACGGCTGAAGCCAAGGCGAAGACGGAAGAATTCGTCGCACGCCGTACCGCTCTGTCTGAACAGAAGATCAAGCAGGCTGAAGACGACGCCATTGGTGCAGTTCGTTCCGCAGCTGTTGATCTCGCGATTGCTGCTTCTGAAAAGCTGATTGCAGACAAGTCTACCGCTGCTGTGCAGGGTAAGCTGTTCAAGTCGGCCGTAGGCGAAGTCAAATCTCGTCTGAACTAAGCGGATTGCAGTTTGAATTTGAAAGGCCGGGGTGACCCGGCCTTTTTTGTATCTAGACGACGGCTGCACCTGTCTTGGTTACGAGAAGGGTTGGTCGCACGGCGTTGCATAAACACCGCCACACCGAACGCTGGCTGCGCAGTCTTGCATTGCCACCTTCTGGCAGTGCCACTCTGACCGGCTCGCTCCCGATTGCAATGAGTAATACTGGCGCTGTGATCAGAGTTGCCCGGCAACCTCGGGCTTGGGTCGTCTCACCACGGCATAACTGTCGGCCTTGCTCAATCAAGACATGGCGGCATAGGCGGTAAAGCTCAATCCTGACGCAGAGGACGAAAGCTCATGCGATGCAATGGGCAGGCGCCATGCCGTTCAATCGCCTGTCTGTGGGCTGCTGTGCCGTAACCTGCGTGCCCTGCGAAACCATAATGCGGGTACAGTTCTCCAGCCTGCTCCATCATTCTGTCTCGCATCACTTTGGCGACGATGGAGGCCGCTGCAATCGAGACGGATCGTGCATCGCCCTTGATCACGGCGCGGCCGGGGCAGGCTATGCCAGGCGGTACGTCACGACCATCGGCTAGGATGATGGCAGGTGATGTCGTCAGACCAAGGATTGACCGACGCATGGCATCAAGGCTGGCGCGCAAGATATTCATGTCGTCAATTCTTGTCGGTGAGGACGAGGCAATGGAGACGATTGAGGTTTCGAGGATAAGTTCGAAAAGGCTTTCCCGTTTGCTCTTGGAAAGCTGTTTGGAATCGTTCAGCCCCGGCGGAATATTGTTGGGATCGAGAATGACTGCTGCTGCCACCACCGGACCGGCCAAGGGGCCACGTCCTGCTTCATCCGTTCCGGCAACTGGCCAGAAACCTTGTTTTTGGCATTCGGTCTCAATGCTGAAATCCGGTCCAGTCAGCTGGAAATCAAAAAGAGCAGGAGAGTCGGGAGGCATACGCTTTTTCATGCGGCGGAAACTCGCATGCCAACCCGATCTCCTGCAAGCCCCGGTGCGATGATAATTGCAGCAAGTACCCGAGCGGCGGCAACGGTGGTTCTGCTGGCGGCCCCTGTCGTCATGACAGATGCGGCGGGATCATCACAAAGCGGTCCGGGGATCGGTTCGCGGCAGGGACGACGCGAACGATATCTTTCAAACACATTCAACCTTTGATCTGGCAGAGACCCAGGATGTCCTTAAGTCGCTGAAGACTGTGCTGAGGTGGAACGCGGTTCAGAGAAGCGAAAGCTGCACGCCGGCACCTCCCGGAGGAACGAACAGGTCATCGCGCAAATGCATGCCACGCCGCACCATGCCAAGGCGTTTGGTGGCCATCTCGAACCGTCTGCCGATCTGCCAGGCGTAGGGACCGGCACCCTTCATGCGCTTACCAAATTCAGCGTCATAATCTTTGCCATCACGCATCGAGCGAATAAGCGACATGACGTGGCGGTAACGGTCAGGATAATTGCGCAGAAGCCAATCGCGAAACAGTGGGCTGACTTCGAGAGGCAGCCGCAGCAGCACATAACTGGCTTCAGTGGCACCGGCAGCTTTAGCCGAATCGAGAATCCGTTCGATCTCGTGATCATTCAGTGCGGGAATGACCGGGGCGACCATGACGGATGTCGGAATGCCTGCCTCGGTCAGTGCCTTGATGGCTTCAAGCCGCTTTTCAGGCGTCGAGGCACGCGGCTCCATCGAGCGCGCCAGCTTCTTGTCCAGCGTCGTCACGGACAAGGCAACCTTGGCCAGACCCTTCTTTGCCAATGGAGCGAGAATATCGATATCGCGTGTTACCAGAGCCGACTTTGTCACGATAGCAACCGGATGCTCCGCCTCTGCCAGAACTTCGAGAATCTGTCGCATGATGCGCCATTCTCTCTCGATGGGCTGGTAGGGGTCCGTGTTTGTGCCAATGGCCAGTGTGCGTGGTTTGTAACCGGGTTTCGCCAACTCGCGCTCCAGCAGTTTCGCTGCATCGGGTTTGGCAAAAAGCCGTGCTTCAAAATCGATACCGGCTGACAGCCCCATATAGCTGTGCGTCGGACGGGCAAAACAATAGATGCAGCCATGTTCGCAACCACGGTACGGATTGATGGAGCGATCGAAGGGAATGTCGGGCGATTCATTGCGTGTGATGATGGAACGTGGCTTTTCAACCTGCACCTCGGTTTTGAAGGCAGGCAGGTCTTCCAGTGTCTGCCAGCCATCATCAAAGGCTTCGCGCTGTTCTGTCTCAAAGCGACCGGACGGGTTAAGCCCGGCACCACGCCCCCGGCGACGATCAATTTCGATACGCAGGCCGGATGCATTTGCAAGTGCGTTGGCAATATCTGCCGTATGAGCAGGCGCGAATGCGCTTTGCCCCGAAAGCATATGGTTTGTCATCTGGTTGCTCCGTGCGAAAACGACTCTTCGCTTCGATGATTAAATTCCTAAAACATTCATGAGAACATTACAAGAACAAAATGCGCAAACAGATTGTGGCAATTTATGATCTGATACGATAATGCTAGGTTGCATAGGACATCAGGGGTTTGGACTGCGGCATGAGGGAAGATCGTTCGGTTTCAGAAGCAAGACCACGGATGGAAATGATGTCCATCAAGGTTTTGCAAAACAGAACGGACCGACTTTCACAGGGCTTAAGTGCTTCGATACGACCTTCCACAATCGCTGGCGATTGGGACCACCCATGCTGACAGTGATCATGGAATGCCGGGATCAAGAACCTGAGTTGGCTCACACCTTGTCCACGCTGGTATCAGGTGCGGTCGAAGGACTGGTAAGCGACGTTGTCATCTTGGATCATGGTTCGCGTGATGGCTCATCGCATGTTGCCGATGCAGCCGGTTGCCGCTTTCATGCCGAGTGGGACATCAATGATATCGTGCAATCGGCACGCGGCGAATGGCTGTTGCTGCTGGAACCGGGAGCGCGTCCGCAAACCGGTTGGATTGAAGACATTCAGGAATACGTGGCGCTGAACAGGGTGCCCGCCAAATTCACGCCGTCGCGCAATTACCGGCGGCCATTTCTTCGACGCCTTTTTCAGAAACCGCAACCGCTGGAATATGGGCTGCTTTTGCCGAAGAAGCAGGCGGTCAGCCTGGCCAAATCCAGCATGGCGCTTGCGCATTTCACCAAAGGCCAGAAGCTGCGCCGTCTGAGTGCGGAGATCATCCCTTCATGGGTGGTGACGGAAGCGCGGAAAGGCCGCTAACGGCCCCTGCAAAATTACCCGCGTTTCAGATGTTCATCCAGCCGCGGCATGATTTCCACGAAGTTGCAGGGCATGTGACGGTAATCGAGTTGTGCTTTTAATATGCCGTCCCACGCATCCTTGCAGGCACCGGGAGAGCCAGGCAGCACGAAAATATAGGTGGCATTGGCCACACCACCAGTCGCCCGAGACTGGATGGTCGATGTTCCGATCTTGTCGTAGGAAATGCGATGAAACACTTCTGAAAAACCGTCCATGCGTTTTTCAAACAGGGGCTCGAGAGCCTCCGGTGTCACGTCACGTCCGGTAAAACCTGTGCCACCGGTGGTAATCACCACATCGACACCCTCTGACAGGGTCCAGTCACGCACCGTGTTGAAAATCGCCTCGCGATCATCGGCGACGATGGCGCGGTCCGCCAGCCTGTGACCGGCCTCGGTTATTCTCGCAACCAGCGTGTCACCTGACTTGTCATTGTCCGGCGTGCGCGTATCGGAAACTGTCAAAACAGCAATATTGACCGGGATAAACGGGCGGGACGTGTCGCTCATGGCTGCGCTTCCTGTTTTGTCATGGTTGCCTTGAAGTACCAGTCCGGTCGTTGTGCTGCCAGTGATGCCTCAACCTGTTGTGCCGTCTCGAAAGAAGGGAATATCCCGAAACAGGTGGCTCCGGAGCCGGACATCCGCACCAGCGTGGCACCATGCTGTTTCAACAGGTCTGACACATCCTGGATGACCGGCAGGGCTGAAATCGCAGGCGCCTCGAGATCATTGCGCAAATTATGGATGAAAGCCTGCCAATCGTCTTTGTTCTGCGGCAAGAATTTTGGCACGGGCGGATTGTTCTTCGTCTGCAGCCTGCGGAAAATCTCCGGTGTTGAGACACCTGTCAAAGGGTTTGCCAGCACCATGGCAAATGCCGGTAGCTGCGGCAGCAGGGTCAGCTCTTCACCAATGCCACGCGCCATCAGGGGCATTCCGGCGAGACACATAGGTACATCTGCACCAAGCGACAGGGCAATCGTGTCAAGTGTTTCAGTGGGGATGGAGCAGCGCCAGAACCGCAGAAGCCCACGCAGCGCAGCTGCAGCATCAGCCGAACCGCCACCGATGCCCGACGCAATTGGCAGGTTCTTTTCCAGATGAATGGCCACGGCCGGTGCTTGCTGCCCAGTGGCGATCACCGCTTGACGCAAAAGATCACGTGCACGCAACACCAGATTATCGGTCAAACCGCCATTGGTGGCGAGTACAGCGGAAAAGGGGCCGAAGATTGAAAATCGATCTGCATCGTCGGCTGCAAAGGATAGCCGGTCACCAGTATCAGCGAATGTGACCAGCGTTTCCAGCAGATGATAGCCATCTGCCCGTTGCCCCACCACGTGCAGGGCAAGGTTGATTTTGGCCGGAGCGGTTTCGTAAAACTCCGCCGCTCCGGAAAAAGGCTGAACTGGCATGCGGTTGATCAGGATTTCTTGTCAGGTACAGGAGCAACCGGTTCTTCCGGTTTCACATCCTTTTTGGCCGTATTTTCGGCATCCTTTTCCAGCGGCGGCAGGCCGTTGGCGATCTTTTCCTTGACCTTTGCCTTATCGACGTCATCGCTGTCGCCAATCAGTGCGCGGTTCCACTGGTAAACGGCTTCAACTTTGCGGCCAACACGCCAGTAAACATCACCAAGGTGATCGTTGATGGTCGGGTCGCCAGCGCGCAGCTCAATGGCGCGCTCCAGTTCGACCACAGCTTCATCAAACTGGCCAAGACGGTAATGAGCCCAGCCAAGCGAATCGACGATGTAACCGTCATTCGGGCGCAACTCGACCGCGCGACGGATCATGTCCATCGCGTCATCAAGGTTGAGGTTTTTATCGACCCAGGAATAACCGAGGTAGTTGAGAACCTGCGGCTGCTCAGGGTTAAGTTCCAGAGCCTTCTTGAAGTTCGGCTCGGCCTGATCCCATTCCTTCAGGCGCTCATAGGCAATGCCGCGCTGAAAATAGACGGCCCAGTCCCCCCGTTTTGCCACTGGTCCGAGGATTTCAACGGCTTTGTCGTAGTTCTCAGCCATTGCCTTGTAGTCTTTGGCATCGGAGAGAACGCTGCCATAGGCGAGGTAACTGCGAATATCCTTCGGGTCAGATGCCAGCAGCGACTTCAGATGTTCGCGGGCTTCATCGACCTTACCCGTCTGCGCAAGAGTAAGACCAAGCTGCAACTCCGAAATGCGGTGCATCGGCGATGTCGCAGGCACTTTCGAATAAAATTCGATAGCGCGTTCCGGCTGCTTGAGGTTCTCCGCAAGGCCACCCAGCAGGATCAGCGTATCGGCACTTTTCGAATCCAGTTCATGGGCAATCTGCAGGTAGAGCGTAACAATCTCTTCCGCGCCTTCGCGGTTCAACGCGCCGGCAATGGAAAACAGAACCGCAGAAGCACCTTCCGTCGCAGTGGTGACCTGCTGTTCCGGCTTTTCACCCTTTTCGATACTTTCGCGCAGGGCCTTCAGCGGCGCATAGTTGTTGGCAAAATCATCGCCAACCGAAATGGCATCCAGTGCCTTTTGTTTGTTGCCGGCTTTTGCTTCCAGGCGGGCAAGAGCCATCACGGCGCGCATATAGGTGTCGCTGGCGGTGGCGCCGCCTTCGCGGTCGGTGATCGCGGCGTTCAGTCGGCTGCGTGCAACTTCAACATTACCTGCTACCAGCGCCATGGCGCCTGCATGGTAGTTTTTGAAAATCGCGTACCAGCCGGGACCCTTCATGCCATCGATCATGGCAAGGGCTTCCTTGCTTTTGCCCGCACCGGCATTCGCCCAGGCGATCAGCAGCGTATTGACCATTTTGTCGAGGTCGTTCGGGCCGGTATATTTCAGCAGCTTTTCAGCCGACGTGAATTCCTTTTTGCGCATCGCATCAAGGGCGCGAACGATGGTGGTCACCCGCTCGACGGACGAATCGTTCTTGAGGCTTTCTGCGATTTTTGCACCTGCATCGAAATTGCCGTTCAGCAATTGTGCAATCATCAAACGCTGACGGATTTCCGAATTGGCCGGATCGAAGTCAAGAGCCTTGGTGTAAAGTGTAATTGCCGTGTCGTAATCCTGATCGACGTCAGCGGTGCGGGCCGCCAGAAACGCACCGGAAAATGAGTTGACGCTGGCCGGATCGAAGGTTTCGGCTTTTTCCGCAGGTTTCGTTTCAGCGCTGGCCGTTCCCGGTACCGCCCCCAAGGTGAGAGAGGCGACAAAAGCCACGCCACAGAGAAAACGAAATGCTGGTTTGCGCCGCATGTGGAAACCCTTGATTGGTGCCGAAGCACTGAAAATACAACTTTCCATTCTTCGTCACAACAGAATGGCTTTTTTGGAGCAGGCCCGCAACCAAATCGATTTTTGGTTGCGGGCTGCCAGAGAAATGACGTTCCGAGAAAAGGCACCTCGGTGGTTCAAAACCACACCGGGTAGTTTTTCCGGTTCAGTTCACGCGCTCGATGCAGAAGTCGATGACTTCCATCAGCGCAGACTTCCAGGGTGTTTCAGGCAACGGTGCGAGCGCATCGCGTGCAATCGTGCCGTAGTGGACGGCGCGGGTGATCGTATCGGAAAGGCCGTTATATTTGCCGATCAGGCCGAGGGCTTTTTCGAGGTTCTCGTTGGAGCTTTCGCCATTTTCAATGGCGTTTTTCCAGAATTGTCGCTCTTCCGGGCTGCCACGACGGTAGGACAGGATGACCGGAAGTGTGATCTTGCCCTCACGGAAATCGTCACCGACGTTTTTGCCAAGGTCGGCAGCCTTGCCACCGTAATCGAGAACGTCATCGACCAGCTGGAAGGCCAGGCCGAGGTTCATGCCGTAGGACTTCAGTGCATTGCGCTCAGCCTTGGTGGTCTTGGCCACAATAGGACCAACTTCGGCGGCGGCTGCAAACAACGCTGCAGTTTTGGCGCGTATAACCGAGAGGTAATCGTCCTCAGTCGTTTCCATGTTCTTGGCAACGGAAAGCTGCAGCACTTCGCCTTCGGCGATAACAGAAGCGGCGGTAGACAGAACATCCAAAGCATCGAGAGAGCCCACTTCCACCATCATGCGGAAGGCCTGACCAAGCAGGAAGTCGCCAACCAGAACGCTGGCCTGGTTGCCCCATATGGTGCGCGCCGTGGACTTGCCGCGGCGCAGGTCGCTTTCGTCTACAACGTCATCATGCAGCAGGGTAGCCGTATGCATGAACTCGACGCTTGTTGCCAGCTTGATGTGATGATCGCCCGTATAACCAAACATCGCTGCAGAGGCGAGGGTAAGCATGGGACGCAGACGTTTGCCGCCGGAGGAAATCAGATGATTGGCAACCTCCGGGATCATCTGCACATCCGAACCGGCCTTGGAAAGAATAAGCTGGTTTACCCGTTCCATGTCTGCTTTTGTCAGCTCGACGAGCGGTTTTACGGATGCATGTTTGTTTTTGCTCTCTTCAAGCGGTATGACGATGCCCAACGGCCCGGACTCCTGTTCATAATTTCGATTGGACAATAGAAAGGGGCGCTTTGCGCGGCAAGGGGCGAATTGCCACTGGGCATTCAAAATTATGGGATTATCGTTGATATGCTGGAAATAATCCGGACAAACGATGCGGTTCTTCTGTCCTTCGTGGAAACACTTTTGAGTGAAGCGGGGATTCATTGCATGATAGCAGACCAATCCATGAGCATATTGGAAGGGTCACTAGGGCTTCTGCCTCGGCGTTTTCTTGTCGAGGAAGGACGTGCAGAAGAGGCGCGTACCATCCTGCGTGATGCGGGGCTGGGTGCTGAATTGCGTGACGAAAAGGCCTGAGGCAAGCGATGTCTGAGGTCGATGTGGACACAATCGATGCTTTTCATCGCGGACGGTTTCTGGTGGTGCAGCCCAAGGGGCGTGGCCACCGTTCCGGCATGGATGCTATGTTGCTTGCCTCGCTGGTCGCGGATGAGCGGCCGTGCAGAGTGGCGGATCTCGGTGCCGGTGCGGGTGCCGCTGGCATGGCCGTGGCTTCGCGGTTGCCAAAAGCAGAGGTTTCCCTGTTCGAGCGTTCGGACGAAATGGTTGCCTTTGCTGAGCGCAGCCTGAAACTTCCCGAAAACGCCTATTTTGCGGACCGCGTTTGCGTGCATGAGGCCGATGTCACCTTGCGGGCCAAAGCGCGCGCAGCCGCCGGATTGCAGGACAACTATTTTGATCATGTGATCATGAACCCGCCCTTCAATGATGCCTCGGACAGGCGCACGCCGGATGGGCTGAAGGCGCAGGCCCACGCCATGACGGAAACATTGTTTGAGGACTGGCTGCGAACGGCCGCCGCTGTGCTGATGCCCGGAGGTCAGCTTTCCCTTATTGCCAGACCGGAATCGGTTGGTGAGCTGATAAGTGCCTGCGGCAAACGTTTTGGCGGGTTGGAAATAACGCTTGTTCATCCGCGTCCGGGCCAAAATGCCGTGCGGGTGCTGGTGACCGCCATCAAGGGGTCAAGGGCTCGTTTGTCCTTCCGTGCGGCGCTGGTCATGCATGCAGAAGAAGGCCACGCCTTCTCCAGTTTCGTGGATGATCTCAGTAATGGCCGTGCGGCCTATGCGCGCATGCCCCTGAAAGGCGCGTAAAAACTGCGCTTTTTTTAACCATTGCCATTGCGTTTGACGCTTCGATGCATACATCACCAAACGAGAGCAGGATGCATCATGCTTGCTGAAAACCGGTGCGGTTTTCGCAGAGCGGCGTCCGCAAATGTTACTAGTGAGGCAAGTGTATGGCAGGTTTATTGAGGCGGCTTTTGCCCAAACGTTTTCGCAAACGGGAGACTGTTATCCCGGTTGTGAGAATGCATGGGGCTATCATGGCAGGCGGCAGCCAGTTCCGTCCCGCCCTTAACCTTGCCACCTATGCGCCATTGCTTGAAAAAGCCTTTGCCAGCAAGGATGCGCCAGTTGTCGCGATTTCTTTGAACTCGCCGGGTGGATCGCCGGTTCAGTCGCGCATGATTTATCAGCGCATTCGCATGCTGGCGGAAGAAAACGACAAGAAGGTTCTGATTTTTGTGGAAGACGTGGCCGCATCCGGTGGTTACATGATCGCCCTTGCCGGTGACGAGATCATTGCCGACCCGACATCAATTGTGGGTTCGATCGGCGTTGTTTCCGGCGGTTTTGGTTTCCCGGAACTGCTGAAGAAGATCGGTGTGGAACGGCGCGTTTACACCGCCGGTGAAAACAAGGCGATCCTTGATCCTTTCCAGCCTGAAAAGGAAAGCGATGTCGAATATCTGAAAACCCTGCAGATCGAAATTCACAAGGTTTTCATGGACATGGTGCGTATGCGCCGTGGCGATAAGCTGGCCGATGATCCCTATATTTTCTCCGGCCTGTTCTGGACCGGTATGCGTGGTCTTGACCTTGGCCTGATTGATGGGCTTGGCGACATGCGGGACGTGCTGCGTCGCCGTTACGGCAAGAAAGTAAAGCTGGAGCTGATAACCGGCGCACGAAGCCTTTTTGGCAAACGCGTCCCGGGCGTCTCGCTGAACGCGGAACACATTGCCGCAGCCTCTGTTGCAGGACTTGCAGAGGTGGCTGAAGAAAAGGCATTGTGGGGACGTTTCGGTCTGTAATCCGCTTCGCGTCGAAACGTGAGGCTGTTTCAAAAGCCCAACATCAAACAAAAAGACAAGGCAGCGGGAAACGCCAATTTCATCCGCTGCTTTTGGCCAATCGTGCCAAGGGGAACGCAGCATGGCGCAAATTATATTTCTGGTGGTCCTGATTGGCGGGGCTCTTCTTTTGTATCGGCGGTTTATCTCCGATGCGGAAAAGCTGGCTGCACGCTCGCGTCAGGAACGCAAGGAAAAGGAAACCGGCGCAACCGGCACCTTGGTCAAGGACCCGGAAACCGGTGAATATCGTCTCAAAAAGGACGATGAGGCCTGATCTTCAGACAATCGACGCGTGGTTACCGCCAGTTGAACAGACAGAGCTGGCTGTCCCTGTGCGCAACCGGCTCCATCAGCTGTTCAGTCTCTGTCCGGCGCGCATAAAACCTTGACCCGTCGCGCCGGTCGTGGCACCTGTCCGCATCCGAAATAAGCAAGTGCTGGCCTATCCCATGACCGACGTTCCAGATCATATGAACCCAAAGCGTTCTTTTCAGGCGCTCATTCTGACGCTCCATAACTACTGGGCTGACAAGGGCTGCGCCGTTTTGCAGCCTTATGATATGGAAGTGGGCGCTGGTACGTTTCACCCGGCTACGACATTGCGCGCCCTTGGCCCGAAACCGTGGAAGGCTGCCTATGTCCAGCCGTCGCGCCGCCCGTCCGATGGCCGTTATGGTGAAAACCCCAACCGCCTGCAGCACTATTACCAGTATCAGGTCATTCTGAAGCCGAACCCGTCCAACCTGCAGGAGCTGTATCTCGGCTCGCTGCGCGCCATTGGTCTCGACCCGTTGCTGCACGATGTCCGTTTTGTGGAAGACGATTGGGAAAGCCCGACGCTTGGTGCATGGGGCCTTGGCTGGGAGTGCTGGTGTGACGGCATGGAAGTGTCGCAGTTCACCTATTTCCAACAGGTTTGCGGCATCGAGTGCTCGCCTGTCGCCGGGGAATTGACCTACGGTCTTGAACGTCTGGCCATGTATGTGCAGGGCGTGGACAATGTTTATGACTTGAACTTCAATGGCCGCGAAGGCGACGAGAAGATTTCCTACGGTGATGTCTTCCTGCAGGCAGAGCAGGAATATTCCCGCCACAACTTCGAATTCGCCAACACCGAGATGCTGCATCGCCACTTTATCGATGCCGAGCAGGAGTGCATGGCACTTCTCGCCGCTGGTGCACCGGGCGAACATGATAACCATATGCTCCACAAGTGCGTGTTCCCGGCCTATGACCAGTGCATCAAGGCAAGCCATGTCTTCAACTTGCTGGATGCGCGCGGCGTTATCTCGGTCACCGAGCGCCAGAGCTATATCCTGCGGGTTCGCACGCTGGCCAAGGCTTGTGGTGAAGCATTCCTGCTGACGGATGCCGGCGGCGCAAACTGGAATAAGGCCGCCTGATCGGGCGAACCGTTTGCATGCATAGAAGCAGTGACAATATTTTGAGGAGAGAATATTGTCCGGCAGCAAATGACCTGGAGCATGAAGTTGCCGCACCACTCGGGTGGCAGCGGACTTCATGCTCTCAGTGGTCACGTAGGAGAGGGGTATCCTGAATGTTTACTGCGCTTGCCATTATTGCTGCCGTTCTTGTCTATGCCGTCATCGTCTATAACGGGCTGGTCAAATCCCGTCAGATGGTCGAGGAGGCATGGTCGGGTATCGACGTCCAGCTCAAGCGCCGTGCAGACCTTATTCCCAATCTGATCGAGACGGTGAAGGGGTATGCCGCCCATGAAAAAAGCACCCTCGAAGAAGTTATAACCCTGCGCAACAAGGCGCAGGCCGTACCCGCCGGTGACGTTGCCGGCCGTGCGCAGGCGGAAGGCATGCTGGGGCAGGCGCTGGGCAAACTGTTTGCTCTGGCAGAGGCCTATCCCGACCTGAAAGCCAATCAGGGCTTTCTCGATTTGCAGGCATCCCTTGAAACGCTTGAGGGCGAAATCCAGATGTCACGCCGGTATTATAACGGTGCGGCACGCGACCTGAACGTCAAGGTGGAAAGCTTTCCGTCTAATCTGGTAGCGCGCAATTTCGGCTTTACCAAAGCCAGCTATTTCGAAATCACCAACGAAGCAGACCGCGCCGTTCCTTCCGTGAAATTCTGAAACGCCAACAACCCGGCGTTATCCCGATGATACGGGAAACCATGAGATACAAATGACAGAACTGACGATTACTCCACCCGGCAGACCTCTTACCGGCAAGGTGCAGCCTCCCGGCTCCAAATCGATAACCAACCGCGTGCTGCTTCTGGCGGGTCTGGCCAAGGGCGTCAGCCGGCTGACCGGCGCTCTCAAAAGCGATGACACGCTTTATATGGCAGACGCACTGCGCGCCATGGGCGTGACCATTAACGAGCCTGACGAAACGACCTTTGTCGTTGAGGGCAATGGCTATCTCAGCCAACCGGAAAACCCGCTGTTCCTCGGCAATGCAGGCACGGCCACCCGCTTCCTGACGGCCGCTGCCGCGCTGGTTGACGGTGCCGTCATCGTTGATGGCGACGAACATATGCGCAAGCGTCCGATCACGCCGCTGGTCGATGCTCTGCGTTCGCTGGGCGTTGAAGCCGATGCCCCAACCGGTTGCCCGCCAGTCACCGTGTGCGGCAAAAAAGGCTTCCTCAACGACAAGGTGACAATCGACGCCAACCTGTCCAGCCAATATGTCTCGGCGCTACTGATGGCATCAGCCTGCGCTGGCAAGCCGATCGACATCATTTTGGCCGGCGAGGAAATCGGTGCCAAGGGTTACATTGACCTGACCGTAACTGCCATGGAAGCTTTTGGGGCAAAGGTTACACGCGTTAGTGCCGCTGTCTGGCGTGTTGAGCCAACCGGTTATATCGCAACCGACTTCCATATCGAGCCGGATGCATCTGCCGCAACCTATCTCTGGGGTGCAGAAGTGCTGACCGGTGGCAAGATCGATATCGGCACACCGGCCGACAAGTTCTCACAGCCAGATGCCCGCGCTTACGCCGTGATTGCGCAGTTCCCCAATCTGCCAGCTGTTATCGACGGCAGCCAGATGCAGGATGCCATTCCGACCATTGCGGTTCTCGCGGCCTATAACAAAACGCCGGTGCGTTTCGTCGGCATCGCCAACCTGCGTGTCAAGGAATGCGATCGTGTGCGTGCCCTGTCACTGGGGCTGAACAATATTCGTGAAGGTCTGGCGCATGAGGAGGGTGACGATCTGATCGTGCATTCTGATCCTGCATTGGCGGGACAGAGTGTGACGGCATCCATCGACACATTCCACGACCACCGCATTGCCATGAGCTTTGCGCTGGCTGGCTTGAAAACCGGTGGCATCGCCATCCAGAACCCGTTGTGTGTCGGCAAGACCTATCCCGGTTACTGGAAGGCGTTGGCTTCACTCGGGGTTGAATACACAGAAGCTTGAAGTTGCTGAAACTGCAGGAGGTCCGGATGAAAATCCTTGTTGCGAGACTATTGGGCCTGCTGCTGTTTTTGGCCGTTTCGCCAGCAATGGCGGAAGAATATATCCAGTCCTACCATTCGGTTATTGATGTTTCCGCTGCCGGTGAACTCACCGTCACGGAAACCATCAAGGTCAATTCCGAAGGTATCGACATCAAGCGCGGTATCTTCCGTGACTTCCCACTCTATGCGCAGAACGCTGGAGGACGGCGCACCAAGGTTGATTTTGGTGTCGTCTCCGTCGAGCGTGACGGTGCGCCGGAAGATTGGCACACGGAGAATATCTCCGGCGGTATACGCATTTACACCGGCAGCGCTGACCGCTTGTTGCAGGCGGGCGAACACACCTACCAGATCACCTATAAGACAGACCGGCAGATCCGTTACTTCGACGGTTATGACGAGCTTTACTGGAACGTGACCGGCAATGGCTGGCAGTTTCGGATCGAGGAGATTTCCGCAACAGTTGTTCTTCCGCAGACGGTGAAAGCCAGCGAAACGGCGGTCTTTACCGGTGCGGCAGGAGAGACGGGCACGGATGCTCAGGTCATGACCGAGGGGAACGAAGTGTTCTTCTCCAGCACGCGCGCCTTCAACGAGGGCGAAGGCATGACCATCGCCGTCAAACTGCCCAAAGGTGCCATCGCAGCGCCGTCATCAGGGCAGGAAGGCCAATGGTATTTTCGTGACAATGCCGGTTATCTGCTGTCGATCGTTGGACTGGTTGTCGTTTCCCTATATTACCTCCGGGCTTGGTTTGCAGTGGGTCGCGATCCTTCCAAGGGCGTGGTCGTGCCGCGCTGGGATGCGCCGGAGGGCATTTCGCCCGCACTGGTCAACTACATCGATAATAATGGCTTTTCAGGTGCAGGCTGGACAGCGCTTTCCGCCAGCGCCATCGATCTTGCGGTCAAGGGTTTTGTTGTTCTCGACGATTTGAAAAGTTCGATCGTCATTCGACGCACCGACAAACCGGCCGATGCGGACCTGCCAAGTGGTCAAAAGATTTTGCTACAAAAAGTCGGCAAGGCCGGCTCGGAATTTCCTATCAACAAAACCAACGGCTCAAAGGTCGAAGCCATGGGGCGTGAATTCCGGCAGGCGATCGAGAAGGAACATCGCGGCAAATATTACCATTCCAATGCGGGATATACGCTGTTTGGCGTGTTCCTGAGCATTGCCTTTGTCGCGGCCGTTCTCATCCTCGGCGATCTCGATGAAAACGTTATTGCGGCGGCTATCATCGGGATATTTTTTGCCGTGTTTTTCAGTATTGCCGCAACCATCATTGGCAAGAACTTTCGCGGCAGCGCCAGCCTTCCGAAAAAGATTGGTGGCATTGTGGTGGGTGCGATTTTTGCGTTTACCGCTATCAGCATGTTCGCCAGCATCCTGTCGGCCATGTGGTTTGATCTCAGTCACAGCGCGCAGTTCCCGATCATTCTTGCTCTGGGTGGCATAACCTTGTTGAACGGCCTGTTTATCTTCCTGATGGGCGCTCCAACGCCATTGGGTCGCAAGATGATGGACGGTATCGAGGGATTGCGCATCTACCTCACACTGGCTGAAAAAGACCGCATGAACATGGCGGGCGCACCGCAAATGTCGCCATCGCATTTCGAGAAGCTGCTGCCCTATGCTGTCGCTCTTGGTGTGGAAAAGCCGTGGAGCAGGGCGTTTGAAACATGGCTGGCAACGGCCGCGGCCGGTGCCGCTACGGCGGCCTATGCACCGGGGTGGTATGGCGGCAATTATAGTGGCGGCTTCGGCGATCGGATCGGAGGTTTTTCCTCGTCGATGGCCTCAACCATTGCATCCACCATCCCGCAACCGGTCAGCAGTTCTTCGTCCAGTTTTTCCGGTGGCGGTGGTTCGTCAGGCGGCGGCGGGGGGGGCGGGGGTGGCGGCGGGGGGTGATTCCGCACGCGGCCAGGGTGCCACAAGGCTGGTGTGGATGGCTGGTACCTCACCCTATGGTT